>JADJWJ010000004.1 GCA_016716425.1 Betaproteobacteria bacterium | reverse complement strand
CTTGCGTGCGCCGGGAAACGACGCGACGAGCTCCAGCGTCTCCTTCTGCACGTTGGCGGCGTCGACCGTAGGGAGCTGGCCGATCCAGCGGGCGGCATTGCTCGCGCTGCCCAGCGGGTCCGAGAACGACCGGAACCAGTTGACGAGTCCGGCCGCCGGCATCATCGCCGCGTGCCCCCGTCCCCGCGCGGCGGGCATCCGGTCAACGCCCGGCCACCGTCATGCGGCCGACGAGGATGGACCCCGTGTGCCGCGAGCCGCGGCGTTCCACGTCGCTGCCGACCGCGACGATGTCGCGGAACATGTCGCGCAGATTGCCGGCGATCGTGATCTCCTCGACCGGATACGCGATCGCGCCGTCCTCGACCCAGAAGCCGGCAACGCCGCGCGAGAAGTCGCCGGTCACCAGGTTGACGCCCTGTCCCAGCTGCTCGGTGACGAAGAGGCCGCGGCCCATCCGCGCGAGCAGCGCCGGCAGGTCGTCGGGTCCGTGGTCGAGGACCAGCGTGTGCGCGCCGCCGCCGTTGCCGGTCGTCTGCAGGCCGAGCTTGCGCGCCGAGTACGAGCCCAGGAAGTAGCCCTGCACGACGCCGTCGCGCACGACGTCGCGCGGTGCGGTCGCCACACCTTCGCTGTCGAACGGCGCGCTGCCGCGCGCGCGCGGCAGGTGCGGCTCTTCGCGCAGCCGGATGTGAGGTGCGAACACCTGCGCGCCCAGCGAGTCGAGCAGGAACGACGACTTGCGGTACAGGCTGCCGCCCGACACCGCCTGCACGAAGAACGAGAGGAGGTCGACGGCCTCGGGCGCCTCGAACAGGACCGGGCACTCCGTCGTTTGCATCTGCCGCGCGCCCAGCCGGCGCACCGTGCGCTCGCCGGCCGCGCGCCCGACTGCCGCGGCGCCCTGCAGGTCGGCCGGTGCGCGCGCCGCCGTGTACCAGTAGTCGCGCTGCATGGCGCCGGCGTCGTCGCCGACCACCGCGCAGTCGATGTGGTGCCACGAGCTGCGGTAGCCGCCGGCGAAGCCGTTGCTGTTGGCGTAGACGAACTCCGATTCGCTGCGCGACACGGTCGCGCCTTCGCTGTTGGTGATGCGTGCATCGACGGCGAGCGCCGCCGCCTCCGCCTCCCGGCCGATCTCGATCGCCGCCTCCACCGGCAGGTCCCACGGATGGTAGAGGTCGAGGTCGGGCCACGTGCGCGCGAGCCGGTCGGGATCGGCGAGCCCCGAGGCCGGGTCCTCGGCCGTGTAGCGGGCGATGGCCAGCGCCTTCGCGACCGTCGCCACGATCGACGCGTCGCCGAAGTCGGCGGTGCTCGCGTGCCCGCGGCGCTGGCCGGCGTAGACGGTGACGCTGATGCCCTTGTCGCGGTTGTACGCGATCGTCTCGACCTCGGACTGGCGCACGGTGACGCTCTGGCCGATGCCCTGCGACACCTCGGTCTCGGCCGCGGTCGCGCCGCCGCTGCGCGCGGCCGCGAGCACGGCGGCCGCGATCCGCTCGAGTTCCGCGGTCGGCACGGGGAAGTGGCGCGCGTGCGCGCCGCCGCGGGTCGCGCCGTGCGGGGTCGCCGCGGGCTTGCCGGTATCGAGGCTGGTCGTCATCGAAGGTTGCCGTTGTCAAATGCCGCGCCGTCTGTCGGGCGCGTACGGCGCTCCCGAGGAAGCGGCGCAAACCCGGTCGGCTATCATAGCAAACGCTCTCTCCCGAAACCGGCGCCCGCCGCCCCCACATTCGCCCGGCCGATGCACCGCCCCGAACGCGCGCCGCCGCCGACCGCCCCCGAGGCGGCGGCACCGTCCAAGACCCGCCGCAAGCAGGCGATGCACGACCTGCAGGACTTGGGCTGCGCGCTGGTGGCGCTCGACGCCCGGCGCGTCGCGGAGCTCGACCTGCCGGAGCGGCTCGTCGACGCCATCGCCGAGGCGCGCGGCATCCGGGCCCACGAGGGGCGCCGGCGCCAGCTCCAGTACATCGGCAAGCTGATGCGCGACGTCGACCCCGCGCCGATCCGGGCTGCGCTCGAGCGCTGGGCGGCCGGCACGACGGAGGATCACGCCCGCTTCGCCGAGGTGGAGCGCTGGCGCGACGCGTTCATCGCCGACGACGGCGCGCTGGCCCGCTTCGCCGCGGTCCACCCCGGCGCCGACCACGCGGCGCTCGCGGCGCTGGTCCGCGACGCGCGGGCCGAGCGCGCGCGCGGCGGTCCGCCGCACCGGTACCGGGCGCTGTTCCGAGCGCTGCGCGAAGCCGTTGCCGGTGGGGCCGCGGACGCGCCCACTCACTCCGAGGACGCACCGCGATGAACCCCGACCCGACCCTGCTCGTCGGCCTCGTGTCGATCTCCGACCGCGCCTCCGCCGGCGTCTACGTCGACCGCGGGCTGCCCGGCCTCACCGAGTGGTTCACCGCCGCGCTGAAGTCGCCGTGGAAGATGGCGCAGCGGCTCATCCCGGACGAACAACCGGTGATCGAGCGCACGCTGGTCGACCTGGTCGACGTCGCCGGCTGCCACCTCGTGCTGACCACGGGCGGCACCGGCCCCGCACCGCGCGACGTCACGCCGGAGGCGACACTCGCCGTCGCGCACAAGGTCCTGCCGGGCTTCGGCGAGCAGATGCGGCAGGTGAGCCTGAAGTACGTCCCCACCGCGATCCTGTCGCGCCAGGTCGGCGTCGTCCGCGGCCGCGCGCTGATCCTCAACCTGCCCGGCCAGCCGAAGGCGATCAAGGAGACGCTCGACGGCGTCTTCCCCGCCGTGCCCTATTGCATCGACCTGATCGGCGGACCGTACATCGAGACGAACGACGACGTGTGCAAGGCGTTCCGGCCGAAGTCGGCGGTGCGTCCTTCAGGCGCGTAGCGCGACGCGCCCCTCACCCCGACCTCTCTGCTGCGTCCGGCGAGGACAGGAGTCTTGGTCGCCGGATAGCGCCATTTCGCTCCCTCGTCCCGGCGAACGGGAGCGAAGCGACCTGCGGGACGCCATTCCGAGCGGGCGAAGCGGGCGCGCAGGGCGCGTTCTGCGAGGAGCGGGCGCCGACGCCACCTGCAGGGTCGTGGAGCCAACCATCCATCGAGGCGGCGGCGCGCTTCCTGCCTTTGCTACACGAGCGGCGCCCGGCCGCCCGAAGCCGATCGTGCTGACTTCTCCGGGTACGAATTGCGGGAGTGCTTTCCTCCCGCAATTCGTACCCGCACGCCTCACGCATCCATGAGCAGCTCCGACCGCGCCGCGGGCTCCTGCCGGTAGAACCGCGCGAACTGCTGGTACACGGCGAGGTATTCGTGGCGCAACAGCCGCGGCTCGACGAAGAACACCTCGGAGAGCACGGCGAAGAACTCGGCGGGGCTTTCGGCCGCATACGGATCGATCGCGGTCCGCTCGCCGCGCGCGACGCGGGCCTGGAAGTGCTCGTACGCGGCCAGCATCGTCCGCTTCCAGACGTGCGGCGGCATCTCGGCGGGCAGCGGCGGACAGCCGTTCGCCGCACCGTTGCGCATGTCGATCTTGTGCGCGAACTCGTGGATCGCGAGGTTCATCCCGGCGGCGTCCCAGTCCTGGCTCGCCTCGACGTCCGCCCACGACAGGATCACCGGGCCGCCCTCCATCGCCTCGCCGGCCATCGGCTCGTCGTTGGTGTGGACGACCCCCGCCTCGTCCTCCCACTCCCACCCCGGCACGAACTCGTCCGGATAGACGATTACGTTCTCCCAGCCGTCGTAGAACGCGAGGTCGAGATTGAGCACCAGCACGCACGCCTGCAGCGCGATGACGACGCGCTGCCGCGGCGTCACCTGGTGGCCGCGGGCACCGACGATGCTCTTCTCGGCCAGGAACAGCACGCACTTCTCGCGCAGGCGCGCGATCTCCGAGTCGCGGTAGATCGCGAGGAACGGCAGCGCCTCCAGCGCGTCGCGCCAGAGCCCTTCGGGGATCGCCTGCGTCTTCAGGATCCGCCGCTGGCGCCAGCGGCGCAGTGCCGTGATCATCCCCGCGCTCGCGCTATTTCGCGTCCGGCGGCGGCAGCGGCTCCGCGTCGAGGACCAGCCCGGCGTCGCCGGTCAGCAGCCGGTCCGCCTCGCCCTCGGGGAGCGCCTCGACGTCGCGCAGCTTGCGCGCGATCGTCGTGCTCTTGCGCCCCGCGTCGTCCAGCGTCCTGCCGACCTGGTCCAACTTCTCCTTGGTCTTCGCGAGAATGTCGCCGAACTTGTTGAACTCGGTCTTGACCGCGCCCAGCACGCGCCAGACCTCGGTCGACCGCTGCTCGATCGCCAGCGTGCGAAAGCCGAGCTGCAGGCTGTTGAGCATCGCCGCGAGGTTCATCGGGCCGGCGAGCATCACGCGGTAGTCGCGCTGCAGGCCGTCGGCGAGGCCCGGACGCGACACCGCCTCCGCGTACAGGCCCTCGGTGGGCACGAACAGGATCGCGAAGTCCGTCGTGTGCGGCGGCTCGACGTACTTGTCGCGGATCTTCTTCGCCTCGTCGCGGAAGAAGGCCTCGAGCGCCTTGCGGCTCGCCTCGACCGCGGCGACATCGGCACGCTCGATCGCCTCCTGCAGCCGCTGGTAGTCCTCCAGCGGGAACTTGGCGTCGATCGGCAGCCAGCACGGCGCGCCATCCTCGCTGCGGCCGGGAAAGCGGATCGCGAACTCGACGCGCTCGTTCCGGCCGGGACGCGTGGCGACGTTCTGCGCGTACTGCCCGGGGCTCAGCATTTCCGCGAGCAGCGTGGCGAGCTGCACCTCGCCCCACCCGCCCCGGCTCTTCACGTTGGTCAGCACGCGCTTGAGATCGCCCACGCCGGTCGCGAGCGTCTGCATCTCGCCCAGGCCCTTGTGCACCAGCTCCAGCCGGTCGGAGACGATCTTGAACGAATCGCCCAACCGCTGCTCGAGCGTGGTCTGCAGCTTTTCGTCGACGGTCGCGCGCATCTGCTCCAACTTCGCCGCGTTGTCGGCGCGCAGCGCGTCGAGCCGCTGCTCGACGGCCACGCGCACCGCCTCGAACCGCTGCTCGCTGGACACCGTGAGCTTGGCGAGCTGCTCGCCGAATCCCATGAGCTGCCGCTGCTGCAGCCCGGACATGTCGGTCAGCAGCTGCTGCGTGTTCTCGCGAAACGCGCCGATGGCGCCGCCGACCTCCGTGCGCAGTCCGCTCGCCGCGTGCCCCTGCTCGGCGCGCGTGTTGGCGAGGTCCTGCCGGATGTCGCGCTCGACGTGGGCGATCTGAGTGACCACGGCGTCGAGCTTCGCGCGCAGGTCGGCGGCCGCGCGCACGCTCTCGCGCAACGCCTCGTCGCGCTCGCGCGCGAGCGCCGCGATCCGCCAGAGGACCGCGGCCGCCAGCAGGACGAGCAGGCAGAGCGTCGCGAACAGCGCGTAGAGGACGGGCTCGGTCATCGTGCGGGAAGTCTAGCAGGCAGCCGCATCCCCGGCAGCGGTCTCGGGCGTGGCCGCCAGCAGCGCAAACGTCGCCAGCCAGTGCGTGCCGGCGTAGTCGCCAGCGTCGAGGCCCGCCATTCCGGAGGCAGCGTGCGCGTCCGCCGCGGCGCGCAGCACGCCCGCCCGCGGATCGCCGGCAGGAAGCGCGCCGGCGATCTCCCGCATGCACCAGGCGCGCGAGAGGTTGAGGCCGTCGAGGTGCACGAGGTACGCGTCCGACCGGTCGCCGACCGCGGCGGGCGTGAAGAGCGCCGGCGGCGCCGCGCCGGCGAGTCCGGGCAGGAAGCCGTCGAGCCACTCGGCGAAGTCGGCCGGCGCCAGCACACGCCGCATCAGGTTCGCCTCCATCAGCGCGGGCGACAGAAGGTCCGTGCCCGACGGCTCCCAGCTCACCGGGGCATCGCGGTCGGAGGCAAACCACCCGTTCGCCGCGACGAAGCAGGCCGCCGCGAGCGCGAGCGCGCCGGCCGACCGTGGATAGTCGAGCGCGAACACGAGTCCGAACGCGCTGTTCGCGTGCAGGCCGTGGCGGATCGGATGCCGCTGTTGCGGCAGGTACGCCTCGAACCGTCGCACGAATGTCCGCGCCAGCGGCACGACCGCCTCCGACCAGCGCCTCGCGCGCCGGCGCGGCCTCGTCGACGTACGCGACCGGCGGCTGCAGCCGGCAGCCCGTCTTGGAGAGCGTCTCGATGAACCGCGGCTGCGCGCGGTCGTCGCCCAGCGAGTCCCGCAGAAGCGGGATGCACCCCGAGAGGACGCCGTCGGCGACCGCGGCGCCGCCCCCAGACCAGGTCGATGAGCGCCTCGCGCGCAACGGTCTCCGGCGCGCGCGCGGCCAGCGTGACCAGCACGTCCATCACGCGCGGCTCGAGCCGGAACGTTCCGTTGGGGCCGATCACGCGCAGGCGCGCGGGATCCGCCCGGACTTCGGCCGGGTGGCATGGCATCGTCGAACCCACGCGCAGGCCCTCGCCCATTCCCCGCGCCTCAAGGTCGCTTCGGCCGCGGAGCTGGCGTCGCGGCCTTGCCGGCCGCCCTAAGGAAAATATCAGAAATCCCTGCGGACTTTACGACATCGCCCTAACACATTCACGGCGTGCGGACTGGCGGCGCCCAGGCGTGCCGCGCAGTCGTGCCGCGCGGACCGGAGCGGCACGCGACCGAACGATCAACAGGGGGCGAAGATGAGACTCGATTCGATAGTACTGGCGGCGGCTGCGATGGCCATCGGTACCGGTGTCGCAGCGCACGCGCCGACGGTGATTCGCGTATGCGTCAAGAACGACGACGGCAACATGCGCTTCGCCAACAACGGAGCGTGCAAGGCGAACGAGGCGCCGATGACGTGGAACCAGACGGGGCCGGTCGGGCCGCAGGGACCGCAAGGCGTGGCCGGGCCGGTCGGACCCACCGGGTCACAGGGGCCGGCAGGACCTGCGGGAACGCAGGGACCGCAAGGCGTCGCCGGACCGGCCGGACCCGAAGGATTGCCCGGGCCGGGGTGGGTCTTCGTCGCCGCAAACGGGGCGACGTTCCTGTCCGCGGGTTACGTCGGCGCCGATGGCACTGGTCGACCCTCTGGCATCGCCCTCGTCTCCGTCAACGGTCAGGGCGAACTGGCGGGCGCCGAGGTCGAGGTAACCGACGAACACGCCTATCGTTTCCTCGACAGGCCGACGTACATCTATTACACGGAGATAAATTGCGTGGGAACTCCCTATATCCGGGGCAACAAGGTCTTCGGGGCTTCTCGTCACTCCGCCACGCTGAATGGCGTTCTCTGGGTGGCCGCCGCGACACCTGAGTCCATTGCCTATCGCTCCGCTGGCTTCGGTTCCGACTGCACGCGGGCAGCGGGGACCGCGACGGCCTACGCCCTGGAATACCTGATCGATTTGCCAGCCGCTTTTCCGGAGCCGATAAGGACACGCGGCTACTAACGCGCGGGCAACGGACCCGACACGTGCTCGGGCCTCTCGTTACGACAACTGCGGAGACGGCGACGGCGCGGGGCGCGGCGGCTATCGGCGTCGGCACTGGCGGGCGGGGCATTGCTGCGCGCTTCGTGGCGGCGGGCAGCCACGTCACGTTGCTCCCCGACGCGGAGGGCTTCCTCGAGATCGACCGGCCCTGGGATTCGACCTGACGGCCTCGGCGCGGGACACGTACGTCAGACGCCGCGCCGCAGCAGACACACCTGCACCGGGAGGACATGACCATGACGACCGTGAGTCCCGCCTTGTCGACAGGCGCCCCCCGGGTGCGCCCCGCGCCGCCGCGCACCCGACGCGCGCGCCGCTTGCCCGCGCTGGCCGCAGGGGCCTGCCTCGCCGGCGCACTCGCGCTCGCCGGTGCGGGTTGGGCGCCGGTGCTGGCAGCACCGGTCGCGAACGGGGTGGTGATCAAATCGGTCAGTCCCGACCCCGCAAACCGTTCGGAGCGCGTGGTCGTCACCGGGCACGGCTTCGGCGCCCGCAACGCCACCGTGCGCCTCGGCGGGCAGCCGATCACGCCCGACGTCGCGCTCGGCTCGCGGCTGGAGTTCGTCGTGCCGGCCCTGAGCCCGGTCGGCACGCTGCCGCTCGAGGTCACGAATCCCGGCGGCATCGTCGCCCGCGGCTCGCTCACCGTGCGCTTCGACGGCCGCGTGCGGCCGGAAGTCGACCGCACGCGCACCGTGACGCAGACCATCGGCCCGGCCGGCGGCGTGCTGACGGTGGGCGCGGTGACGCTCGCGATCCCGCCCGGTGCGCTGCTCGCGCCGGTCGCCATCTCGATGTCGCCGCTGGTCGCGCTCACCGGCTCGCCCCTCGGCCCCGTCTTCGACGCCGTCCAGCTGGAACCGAGCGGACTCACGCTGCTCGTGCCGGCCGCGCTGTCGATGCCGCTGCGCACCGCGGCCGCCGACCTCGCCACGTTCCTCTACGAAGGCGACGGCGTCGACATGCACCTCGTGCCGTGGCAGATCGACGAACAGATGGCGACCGTCCTCGTCAGCCACTTCAGCGGCGGCGGCAGCGCGAGCGCGGCCGGTGTCCCGAGCATGGCGAGCTTCTCGCCGTCGAACGCGCAGGCGCGCGCCGAGCAGCAGATCGCGGTCGCGCTGAACGCGCTGGCGAACGTGCAGATCGACCAGGCGCAGTTCGACGCCACGATCGACCAGGCTCTCAACGCGTGGTCCCAGGCGGTGTTGAACGGCTTCGCCGTCGCCCAGACCGGTCCCCTCGACTACTTCGAGTTCGCCGTCGCCGACTGGCAGGCGTGGGAGGCGATGGTCGTCAGCTACGGCCGCGAGCAGGCGCTCGCGCCGGTGATCGCGGCGCGGCGGACCACTGCGCGGCTGGTGGCCATCACGCACGCCCGCCGCATCCTCGCCACCTGCACCGGCGCCGAACCGGACCCGTTCGCGCCGGTCCGCGAGACGACGCGCCTTGCCGGCATCCTGCTGGTCGACGAGGGCGTGTTCGACCTTACCGCCGTCGCGCCCGACCTCGCCAATGGCCAGGACCTCGTGTTCCAGTGCATGCACGTCGAGATCGACCGGTTCGATGGCCCGCCCGCGTTCGCGCGCGGCAGCCCACCGCGCAACACGATCCGGCTCGAGGCCCGAGTACTGTTCGCGTCGGGGCTGCCGCGTCGCGACATCCCGCTCGTATTCGAAGTCGACGAAACGCGAAACTCGGTCGGCGGCCCCACCAACCTCGTCAACGAGGTGGTGGGCACCGGAACGCTGTCGCGGCAGGTCGAGATCGCGGGACTCGACGGCGGGTCGCGCGGCCACCTCGAGGCACACGCGCGCCTCGCCGCGCAGGCCGTCGACCCGTCGCTCGACGCTTTCGACGTCTCGCGCCAGCTCTCGCGCGACGTGCGCAGCCGCACCGAGCTCACCCACCTCGCGGGCGGCAGCTACGTTGCCGACCTCGCCTCGCTGCAGGCCGGCCGGTCGGCCACCTTCCGCGTGCGCCTCGCCGGCGACGGCATGGACCAGCAGCCCACGCTCGCGTTCGCGGTGGCGCCGCAGGTCGGCACGCTGACGCCCTCCGCAGCCAATGCGAGCGCTTCCGGCGAGGCGTCGTTCACCTACGACGTTCCCACCGGCACCTCGCCGCAGCAGGTCTGCGTGCACGTCGACTGGACTTACGCCGGTGCCGCCGAAGGCAACGAGGACTGCTTCGCGATCACGGCATCGGGCACGCCGCCGCCACCGCCGCCACCGCCGCCGCCGCCACCCGCGTTCGATCCGGTTGGCGCATTCACAGGCCTGTACACATTCTGCGTGAACTATCCGTACCCGCGGTGCTATGACTCCGGGCCCGACACGTTCTACATTACGCAGCGGACGGGTCCCGGCGACTGGCTGTACGCCCTCGCCACCACCAGTGGCAAGTGCTTCAGGGCGAGGATCAGCCCGAACGACCCGACGCAGATGCAGATCCGCGTGGTGGCAAGCCAGTGTGGAGGGAATCCGTTCGATGGCGATTTCCACGGGACGGGAACCGTGGCCGGAAACACGCTGACCATGGACCTGCTCTACGCGTATCCGCCGGAGCGGCGTAGCGGAATAACGAGCGCGACATTCACCGGTACCCGCGTGCCATGGTAGTGCCGTAGCGGCACGGTCCTCGCTCCGCGCACAGCCGTGGCGTGCGGACCGGCGGCGCTCAAGCGTGCCGTGCACCTGCGCGGCGACGCCTAGCGTCGGGCCGCCGCGGCGGTGCGGGTTGAGACACATCGGCTCGGCGAGGAAGTGATCACGACGACCGCGACTCCCGCCTCGCCGACGAGCGCTCGTCGTGTCGCCGTGTACGCGACGCGCGCGGGGGTCAGTTCGACGGGTCCGGCGGGGGCGGCCATGGCCGCCGGATTATAGGGCGGCCGGGCGGCCGCGGCTGGCGGCGAGCAGCGCCGCCGCGACCGTTTCCGTCGGCGTGAACGACTCGATCTGCGGCGCGATGAACGGGTCCGGGTGGGCGCCGCCGTGACGGTTGAACCAGACGGCGCGCAGGCCTGCGGCGACGGCGCCGAGCACGTCGTGGTGCCACGAGTCGCCGACCATGACCGCGGCCGCCGCGTCGCACTCGACCCGCGCGAGCGCGGCGTTGAAGATCCGCGCGTCCGGCTTGGCGACGCCGACCTCCTCCGACGTGACGAGCGCGTCGATCTCCGGCGCGAAGCCGAAGCTCGCGAGCTTCTCGCGCTGCTCGGCGACCGTGTTGTTGGTGACCACGGCCACGCGCACGTGCGCGCGCAGCGCGGTGACGAGTTCCAGCGCGCCGTCGACGCGCCGCCGTGCCGCCACATACGTACGCCGGTGCAGTTCCGCCGCTGCGCCCGCGCGGCCGTCCGGCTGGCCGGCGGCGGCGAACAGCCGGCGATAGCGCTCGATGCGCGCATCGGTGGCGGTCGTCCGTCCAAGTGCGACGTCGGTGTGCAGCGCCTCGAGGATGCGCTGGTTCGCCGCGGCGAGTTCGTCGAGCGGCATCGCCGCGAACGCGGGAAACCTCGCGCGCACACCCGCCAGCGCCGCGCGCGTCGCGTCGCGGTGGTCGACGAGCGTGTCGTCGAGGTCGAACAGGACGGCGCGGATCATGCCAGGAAGTCTGCTCGCGTCGCGAGACGTAAACGTGCGCAATGGCATTCAATGCGCACACGCGCGCTACCGAACGGCCGGCGAAGCCGGCTTGTGAACGGCGCGCTTCGTTGCCGTTGCCGCGGGAAAGTCGCCCGGCCGCCCGAAGACTTTCCCGCTGACATCACTCGAAGCGAAACCCGGAGCGGTTTCATCGCTCCGGGTTTCGCTTCGAATGCATTACGCCGCTTCGCGCGCCGCCTTCTTCCGCTCGTGCTCCTTGAGGAAGCGCTTGCGGATGCGGATCGACTTCGGCGTGATCTCGACCAGCTCGTCGTCGGCGATGAACTCGACCGCGTACTCGAGGGTGAGCTCGATCGGCGGCGTCAGCGCGATCGCCTCGTCCTTGCCCGACGCGCGGACGTTGGTGAGCTGCTTGCCCTTGATCGGGTTGACGACGAGGTCGTTGTCGCGGCTGTGGATGCCGATCACCATGCCCTCGTAGAGCATCTCGCCCGGCGACACGAACATGCGGCCGCGCTCCTGCAGCTTCCACAGCGCGTACGCGACAGCCGGGCCGTCTTCCGCCGAGACGAGCACGCCGTTGCGGCGGTCGGGAATGTCGCCCTTCACCGGCGCGTAGTCGTCGAACACGTGGCTCATGAGGCCGGTGCCGCGCGTCAGGTTCATGAACTCGCCCTGGAAGCCGATGAGGCCGCGCGCCGGCACCCGGTAGTCGAGCCGCGTGCGGCCCTGCCCGTCGGACGCCATGTCGAGGAGATCGGCCCGCCGTGCGCCGAGCGCCTCCATCACCGCGCCCTGATGCCCCTCCTCGACGTCGACGGAGAGCGCCTCGTACGGCTCGCACATCTCGCCGCCGACCTCGCGCATGACCACGCGCGGCCGCGACACGGCGAGCTCGTAGCCCTCGCGGCGCATGTTCTCGATGAGGATGGTCAGGTGCAGCTCGCCGCGGCCGGACACGAGGAACGCGTCGGTGTCGCCGGTCTCGTCGACGCGCAGCGCCATGTTGGTCAGCAGTTCCCTCTGCAGGCGCTCGCGGATGTTGCGCGACGTCACGTACTTGCCCTCGCGGCCGGCGAGCGGCGACGTGTTGACCTGGAAATACATCGACAGCGTGGGCTCGTCGACGCTGATCGGCGGCAGCGCCTCCGGCGCGTCGATGGCGGCCAGCGTGGTGCCGATCGCGAGGTCGTCGATGCCGGTCACGAGCACGATGTCGCCGGCCATCGCCTCGGCCACGGGAGCGCGGGAGAGCCCCGAGAAGCCCAGCACCTGCCCGACCTTCGCCTTCTTCGGCACGGCGCCTTCGGCCAGCGGGCCGTTCAGAACCGCAACCTCCTGTCCCGGCGCGATCCGGCCACGGCGGATCCGGCCGATGCCGAGCCGGCCGAGGTAGCTCGAGTAGTCGAGCGCGCTCACCTGGAACTGCAGCGGTCCGTCGACCTCGCCTTCGGGCGGCGGCACCGCGGACAGGATCGTGTCGAACAGCGGCTTCATCGACGCGTCGCCTTCGGGCTGCCCGCTCTTGGCGACGGCGACGTCGAGTGTGGCCCAGCCGTTCAGCGCCGACGCGTACACGACGGGAAAGTCGAGCTGATCGTCGGTCGCACCCAGCTTGTCGAAGAGGTCGAACGTGCGGTTGACCACCCACTCGGCGCGCGCGCCGGGGCGGTCGACCTTGTTGACGACGACGATCGGCTTTACGCCCTGCTGCAGCGCCTTCATCGTGACGAAGCGCGTCTGCGGCATCGGTCCCTCGACCGCGTCGACCAGCAGCAGCACGCCGTCGACCATGCCGAGCACGCGCTCGACCTCGCCGCCGAAGTCGGCGTGCCCCGGCGTGTCGACGATGTTGATGTGGTGGCCCGCGTAGTCGATCGAGCAGTTCTTGGCGAGGATCGTGATGCCGCGCTCGCGCTCGATGTCGTTGCTGTCCATCACCCGCTCGGCGACCTGCTGGTGGCGGGCGAAGGTGCCCGCCTGCACGAGCAGCTTGTCGACGAGCGTGGTCTTGCCGTGGTCGACGTGGGCGATGATCGCGATGTTGCGCACGTGGGCGCGAACGGGGCGGCGCGAGGAGGTCATGGACGGGTCCGGTGTCGGGGCAGCGCAGTGCGGCGTTTTGGGTGCACCGCAGCAAAAGCCTTTGATTATACGATGCAAGTGCCGGGCCACGCCACAAAAATTTTGAAAAATCCGCAACTTAGGCTACAATGCCATTTCGGGCGGCCGTTCCGGTCACCGCCCACCCCGCGCGCAGCCGGGTCTTGCAGGGGCTTCCCGCCCGACCCGACCTGCGTCGCACACCCCACGCAACGTCTTTGACACGCTGCCTGGACCGGAAGCCGCGCTCCGCGCGGTAGGCCGCGCCAGGAGTCTTCATGAGCACCTCGAGCTTCGACGAGCTCGGCTTGAGCCCGGAAATTCTGCGGGCCGTCGCCGAGAGCGGCTACACCACACCCACGCCCATCCAGTCGCAGGCCATTCCCGTCGTGCTGGCCGGACTCGACGTCATGGGCGGCGCGCAGACGGGCACCGGCAAGACCGCCGGCTTCGGCTTGCCCATCCTGCACCGGCTGCAGCCGTCCGCGAACACGAGTCCCTCGCCCGCCCGCCACCCGGTGCGCGCGCTGATCCTCGCGCCGACGCGCGAGCTCGCGATCCAGGTCGAGCAGGCGATCAAGGAGTACGGCAAGTACACGGGCCTGCGGTCGACGTGCGTGTTCGGCGGCGTCGACATCAAGCAGCAGCTGCCGATCGTCCGCGCCGGCGTCGAGATCCTCGTCGCCACGCCCGGCCGCCTGCTCGATCACATCGAGCACAAGAGCGTGAACCTGTCGCAGGTCGAGATCTTCGTGCTCGACGAGGCCGACCGCATGCTCGACATGGGCTTCATCCCGGACATCAAGCGGATCATGGCGCTGCTGCCCGCGACGGCAAAGCGGCAGAACCTGCTGTTCTCCGCCACGTTCTCCGGCGAGATCAAGAAGCTCGCCGACCAGCTGCTGAACGAGCCGCAGCTGATCGAGGTCGCCCGCCGCAACACGGCGGCGGAGACCGTGACGCAGGCCGTCTACAAGTGCCCGCAGGAAGCCAAGCGCGCGCTGCTCGCGCAGCTCGTGACGTCGCGCAACCTGTGGCAGGTGCTCTGCTTCGTCCGCACCAAGCACGGCGCGTCGCGCCTCGCGCGCCAGCTCGAGAAGGACGGCCTTGCCACGTCGGCGATCCACGGCGACAAGACGCAGCTGGCGCGGCTCGACGCGCTGACGGCGTTCAAGGAAGGCAAGCTGCAGGTGCTGGTCGCCACCGACGTCGCGGCGCGCGGCCTCGACATCGACGACCTGCCGCTCGTCGTCAACTACGAGCTGCCGCACGTCCCGGAGGACTACATCCACCGCATCGGCCGCACCGGCCGCGCGGGGGCCAGCGGCGAGGCGGTCTCGTTCGTCGCGCCGGAGGAGGAAAAGTACCTCGCCGACATCGAGCGGCTGCTACGGAAAAAGGTCGACGTCGTGCGCCTCGAGGGCTTCGACCCGACCGCCGCGGCCGCACGCGCGCCGCTGACGCGCGCGCGCGCCGCGCGGGCGCCGCGCGCCGCAGACCGCGAGTCACCGCGGGTTGCGGACCGCGAGTCGCCGCGGATGGTGGAGCGGGAAGCGCCGCGGCGCGAGCGCCCGGCCGCCGCGTCCCGCCCGACGCCCGCGCGCAGCGCGCGCGAGCAGGAGCGCGAGGATGCGTACGCGCTCAATCCCGACCAGCCGCTG
Source organism: Betaproteobacteria bacterium (assembly GCA_016716425.1). Classification (GTDB taxonomy): domain Bacteria; phylum Pseudomonadota; class Gammaproteobacteria; order Burkholderiales; family Casimicrobiaceae; genus VBCG01. Next base: position 341,381 of record JADJWJ010000004.1, on the reverse strand, counting down.
CCGGCACGGCCGGCGGCCGCCTCCGCCGACGCGGCGTCCGCGCTCGAGCACGGGCACCGCGGTCGCGGCCAGCACGGCGGCAAGGCCAGGCCGATCCCGGCGCTGCTGATGAAACGCAAGGCGCCGGAGCCACAGAGCGCGTAGCAGCGTCCCGGGCTGCCGGCCGATGACGTCTCCGGCCGCGGTCTTCGCGTACTGCCGCGCGGGCTTCGAAGCCGAAGCGGGTCTCGACCTTGCCCGCATCGCAGCGCGCGCAGCCATCCGGCTCGACGTCGAGGCGCATCCCGGCGCCGCCTGCGTCGTCGCGCGCTCGCCGCACGTCGACGTCGCCGCGTGGGACCGCGCCTGCGCGGCGGCGCCGCCGGTCTTCGCGCGCGCCATCGCGATCGGCGGCGACGCGGTCGCGCTGACGGCCGCACCCGCGGCAGGCGCCCGCGTCGACCGCGTGACGCCGCTCGTCGCGGCCATCGAGACGCTGGCGCAGCAGCGTTCCCACGCGCCGCCGTGGCGCAGCGTGTGGCTCGAGTACCCCGATACCAACGAGGGCAAGGCGCTCTCGCCGCTCGCGCGCGCGCTGGCGCCGCGCGTCGAGGGCGAACTGCGGGCGCGGCGCGCGCTGGACGAGCGCGCGCCGCGAAGGCTGCGGGTGTTCCTGGCGGACGGCCAACGTGCGTTCGTCGGAACCGCGCTCGCCGAACACGGGGACTGGCCGCTCGGCATTCCGCGGCTGCGGATGCCCCGCGGCGCCCCGTCGCGCTCGACGCTCAAGCTCGCCGAGGCGTTCGCTGCATTCCTGGGCGACGACGAAACGCGCCTGCTGCGCGCCGGGCAGCGCGCCGTCGACCTGGGCGCGGCGCCCGGCGGATGGACGTGGCAGCTCGTGCAGCGGGGACTGCGGGTGACCGCGGTGGACAACGGCCGACTGCGCGGCGAGGTCGCCGGCGATCCGCTGGTCACGCACGTCCGCGACGATGGGCTGCACTGGCGGCCGCGTCGACCCGTCGACTGGCTCGTCTGCGACATCGTCGAGCAGCCGCTGCGCATCGCCGATCTGGTCGCCGCATGGATCGCCGACGGGGCCGCCCGGCGAGCGATCTTCAACCTCAAGCTGCCGATGAAGAAGCGCTACGACGAGGTGCAGCGGTGCGAGCAGCGGATGGCGGCAGTCCTGCGGCCGACGGGCGCGCACTGGACGCTGCGCCTGCGCCAGCTCTACCACGATCGCGAGGAGGTGACCGGGTACCTCGCGCGCGACCGGAACTGAGGCTGCTGTTCTTTACCGAACTGTCCGACGGCATACGCATGGCCCCTGTCGTCCCCGCGGCGGCGCGGACCCGGCGTCGATCGCGCCAAGCCGCCGGGTTCCCGCTTTCGCGCGGGAACGACGGAGCAGCGGTCGTGCACTTCCGCGACGGTCAACGAGCTAGCTGCGCAGCCTTTCGTACTGCGGGCGCAGCTTCTCGAGCGTGCTCGTGAAGCCGGCCAGCCGCGCGCGCTCCTGCGCGACGACGGCCGCCGGTGCGCGCGCCACGAACCCGTCGTTGCCGAGCTTGGCGCTCGCCTTCGCGATCTCGCCTTCGAGCCGCGCGATTTCGCGGCCGAGCCGCTCGCGCTCGGCCGCCGGGTCGACCTCGATGTGCAGCATCAGCTTGCAGCCGCCGGCAACACCCGTCGGCGCGTCGGAGGCCGGCAGCTCGTCGACGACGCGCACATCCGACACCTTGGCGAGCGGCAGCAGGTAGCGGGTGAGTTCGCCGAGCAGCGCGGCGTCGCCGGCGGCGAAGAGCGGCACGCGCTGCGCCGGTGAAAGCTTCATCTCGCCGCGCAGCGCGCGGCAAGCGGCCACGATCTCCTTCAGCAGCGTCATGCGCGCATCGGCCGCGGCGTCGACGCGGTCGAAGTCCGCGCGCGGGAACGGCTGCGTCGAGATCGTCGCGCCGGACTTCCCCGCGAGCGGCGCCACCGAGTGCCACAGCTCCTCGGTGATGAACGGGACGAACGGATGCGCGAGTCGCAGCGTGGCCTCGAGCTCGCGCACGAGCATCGACCGGGTCCCGCGCGCGGCTGCGGCGTCGCCTTTGGCGTCGGCGTCGGCGAGCTGCACCTTGGCGAGCTCGACGTACCAGTCGCAGTACTCGTCCCAGACGAACTCGTAGACGGCCTTCGCGGCGAGGTCGAACCGGAACTGCTCGATGCCGGTCGCGATGTCGTGCTTCGCCCGCTGCAGCCGCCCGAGAAGCCAACGGTCGACGAACGTCAGCGACTTCGGCTGCGCCTCGTCCTGCCCGCAGTCCTTCCCTTCGACGTTCATCAGCACGAAGCGCGTCGCGTTCCACAGCTTGTTGCAGAAGTTTCGGTAGCCCTCGCAGCGGCTCAAGTCGAAGTTGAGCGTGCGGTTGAACGTCGCGAGCGAGGCGAACGTGAAGCGGACCGCGTCGGCGCCGAACGACGGGATGCCGTTCGGGTACTGGCGGCGCGTGCGCTTCTCGACCCGCTCGGCCTGCCGCGGGTCCATCATGTTCGACGTCGCCTTGGCCACCAGCGTCTCGAGGTCCACGCCGTCGATGAGGTCGAGCGGGTCGAGCACGTTGCCCTTCGACTTCGACATCTTCTGCCCTTCCTCGTCGCGGACGATGGCATTGATGTAGACGTCGCGGAACGGCACGTGGCCGGTGAAGTAGGTCGTCGTCATGATCATCCGCGCGACCCAGAAGAAGATGATGTCGAAGCCGGTGACCAGCACCGACGACGGCAGGAACTTCGCGAGCTCGGGCGTGGCCTCCGGCCAGCCCAGCGTCGAATGGCACCAGAGCGCCGAGCTGAACCACGTGTCGAGCACGTCGTCGTCGCGGCGGAACTCGCCCGGCTCGCGGCCGAGCTTCGCCCGCGCCTGCGCGCGCGCGCCGGCCTCGTCGCGCGCGACGTAGACGTTGCCGGCCTCGTCGTACCACGCGGGAATCTGGTGGCCCCACCACAGCTGGCGCGAGATGCACCAGTCCTGGATGTTGTTGATCCAGTGCAGGTACGTCGACAGCCATTCCGCCGGCACGAAGCGCACGCGCTCGCCGCTGCCCGGTGCGCCGGCCGGCAGTCCCGCCTCGCTCACGGCGGCCAGGCACAGGTCCTGGATCGAACGGCCGGGAAAGTAGGGGTGGCCGGCCGGCGCCTTGCGGCGCATGTCGACGAACCACTGGTCGGTGAGCATCGGCTCGACGACCTCGCCGGTGCGCCCGCAGCGCGGCACGACCATCGTGTGCGCCTTCTCGGACACCAGCAGCCCGGCCGCGGTCAGGTCCGCGAGCACCGCCTTGCGTGCGGCGTAGCGGTCGAGCCCGCGGTACTGCGCCGGCGCGTTGTCGTTGATCGTCGCGTCGAGGTTGAGGATCGGGATCGGCGCGAGGCCGTGCCGCTGGCCGATCTGCCAGTCGTTGAAGTCGTGCGCCGGCGTGATCTTCACGCAGCCGGTGCCGAACTCGCGGTCGACGTAGTCGTCGGCGATCACCGGAATCGTGCGCCCGGTGAGCGGCAGCGTCACCTGCTTGCCGACCAGCGCGCGGTAGCGGTCGTCGGCGGGGTTCACCGCGACGGCGACGTCGCCCAGCATCGTCTCCGGCCGCGTGGTCGCGACCACCAGCGACCCTTCGCCGTCGGCGAACGGATAGCGGATCTGCCAGAGCTTGCCCTGTTCCTCCTCGCTGTCGACCTCGAGGTCCGACACCGCGGTGCCGAGCTTCGGGTCCCAGTTGACGAGGCGCTTGCCGCGGTAGACGAGGCCGTCCTCGTACATCCGGACGAACGTCTCCAGCACGGCGGCCGACAGGCCCTCGTCCATCGTGAAGCGCTCGCGCGTCCAGTCGGCCGACGTGCCCAGCCGGCGCATCTGCTCGGTGATCGCCGAGCCCGACTCCTCCTTCCACGCCCAGACGCGCTCGACGAATTCCGCCCGGCCCAGGTCGTGCCGCGTGCGCCCTCCCGCCTTCAGCTGCTGCTCGACGACGATCTGGGTGGCGATGCCGGCGTGGTCGGTGCCGACCTGCCACAGCGTGTCGTCGCCACGCATCCGGTGGTAGCGGATCATGAGGTCCATCAGCGTCTGCTGGAACGCGTGGCCCATGTGCAGCGTGCCGGTGACGTTCGGCGGCGGCAGCTGGATGCAGAACGGCGGCGCGCCCGCCTGCATCAGCGGCCGGAAACAGCCGCTCGCCTCCCAGATCGGATACCACTTGGCCTCGATGGCCAGCGGTTCGAAGCTCTTCGCGAGTTCCATGGTCGGCGACGCCGCGCGCAAGCGCGATCGTCGTGCGGTAAAAGCTTGAAATTATAGCGGATTCGCGAGCGCCGCCGCCGCGGAAACGCGGCGTGCGCCGCCGTCGCGCGAGCGCCTACTTGAGCGCAGGCGCGGCCGCGTCGACGCGAATGGCGTCGGCAAGCCGGTACAGCACGCCCGTGGGATCGTTTTTGACGACCGCGAAGCGGCCGGACAGGACGATCGGGTCGAACGTGTAGGCGACCGGCGTCTTCGCCACGACTTCGACGATCGCGTCGGGGCCCACCGGCAGGCAGAACGAGCAATGCGGCGGCACGGCGGAGATGAGAAAGCGCTTCTGCTTCTCGCCGATGTCGAGCGGAATCATGAAGCCCTGCACCTTCACGTCCTTGCGGTCGAGCGCCAGGACGTCCTTGCCGAACTCGGCCACCATCTTGCCGCCCTGCTTGACCGGCTCCACCTGCGAGAGCGTCTTCCACGAGACCACGCCCGGGCGTTCGGGGAGGATCGCGCTCGAATAGTCGGTCGCGGTCGGCAGGCCCGAGCCCGGAACCCCGGTGTTGAGGGCCGCGGCCGGGCCGGCGCACAGCGCGGCCACGGCAAGCACGAGGAGGCGGTTCGCGTTCATGTCAGTGGCGACGGGCCGCCCCGAGCCACTGACCTGCCCCCGCGGGGGGCAGCGAGCGCAGCGAGCGTGGGGGTCGTTTCATCCTAGTTGTCGGCGAGCACGGCGGCCACGTCGACGCGCATCGCGCGCCACGCCGGCCACAGTGCGGCCAGTATACCCGCGCCGAGCGCCAGCGCGACGACGGCCCACTCCTCGGGCAACCACCGCCGCGCCGCCGCGGAGAGCGGCGCGGCGTCGGGCAGCACGAGACCGATCCCCAGTGCGGCCGCGTGCGCGAGCGCGATGCCCGCGACGGTGCCGACGAGCGTCAGCGCGAGACTTTCGATCAGCAGCACCGAGGCGACGCGGCGCCGCGACGCGCCGAGCGCGCGCAGGATCGCGAGGTCGTAGCGGCGGTCCTCGAGCGCCTGCGCGAGCGCGACGAACAGCATGAACCCCGACGCCACGACGAGCAGCAGCGCGAAGGCGCGGATCAGGTCGAGCCCGGCGCCGAACACCGTCATGAGCCGCGCCGTTTCGTACGCCGGCGACGCCGCGACCAGCGCGGTGTCGCGGTCGATCGCGCGCGGCAGCGTCGCCGCGGCCAGCGGGCTCGCGTAGCGGACGAGCGCCAGCGTCACCTCGCGCTCCGGCTCCGCCTCGTTTTCGTCGTGCTCCTCGCCCGTGTGGTGCTCGTGCACGGCCCAGACGCTGTCGAGCGCGGTCAGCACGAGGCGATCGAGCACGGTACCCGTGGGCGCCAGCACGCCGGTCACGCGGTAGCGGGCATCGCCGTGCTCGCCACCGCCCTCGGCGAGCCCGTGCGATCCCGCGAACGCAGCGCCGACGCCGACGCCGGTCGCAGCCGCGACGGCGCTGCCCACGACCGCCTCGAGCGGCGCCTGCCACAGCCTGCCGTCGCGCAACGTCGCGCCGTAATGGGCGACGAGTGCGGGCTCGGTGCCGACGATCCGGAAGCCGCGGAAGCTGTCGCCCAGCGCGAGCGGAATCACTTCCCGCACCAGCGGATTCGCGCGCAGCTCGCCGATGGCGGCGAGCGGGATGTTCCCGGGCGGCACGTCGACGTGATAGACGCCCGCGAGCACGATCTGCAGCGGGCTGCCCTTCGCGCCGACGACGAGGTCGATGCCCGTGGCGTCGCGCGTCAGCCGGTCGGCGAGTTCGCGCGACAGCAGCAGCGTCAGCGTGACCGTGGCCACGCCGATCGCAAGCAGCGCGACGACGAGCAGCGTGGACAGCGGCCGCCGCCGCGCGTACGCCAGCGCGAGGCGCAGCGCGGTCATCGCCCCGGCTCTTTCACAGAAGGCGCAGAGGCGCCGAGGCGGCCCCGGCTTTCGCTCCTCGGCGTCTCTGCGTCTCTTTGTGCAAACAGCGGTTCATCCTCGACCGGCAGCGCGAACTCGCGCGGCAGCAGCGGCCGCACGCGCCGGTCGTGCGAGGCGACGACGAGCGTCGCGCCGGCCTCGATCGCCTGCGTGCGCAGCAGTTCGAGCGCCTGCGCCGCGTGGGCATCGTCGAGGTTGGCGGTGGGCTCGTCGGCCAGCAGCAGCGCGGGCCGGTTGACGACGGCGCGCGCGACGGCGACGCGCTGCGCCTGCCCCTGCGAGAGCTCGCGCGGGTAACGGTGCGCGAGGTGGGCCACGCCGACGGCTGCGAGCAGCGCCGTGATGCGCGCGTCGTCCTGCGGCATTCCCGGCAGCGACTGCGCGAGCCGCAGGTTGTCGCGCACGTCGAGCGCGCCGACCAGGTGCAGCCGCTGCGGCACGAGCCCGATCGTGCATCCGCGCCAGCGATCGCGCGCGCCCTCGGACAGCGCACGGACGTCGGTGCCCGCCACGACGACGGTGCCCTGCGCCGGGACGATGAGGCCGGCCAGGATGTGCAGCACCGTCGACTTGCCGCACCCCGAGGGCCCGGCGAGCAGCCACGCCTCGCCGGCGCCGGCGCGCCACGCAGGCACGGTCACCGCGTGCGTCGCGCCGTAGCCGTGCGAGACGTTCGTCAGCTCGAACATCCCGCCAATCTAGCGCACCGCGTCGCGAATGTCCGACGCACGCGCGCGCATTCGCGGTGCGCGCGATCCGCCAGGGCCGGGTTGCGCGCACCCGCTCGGGATGTCCTCGCGCTGCGCCGTCGCCGCGACGCGATCACCGCCGAGCGATCGTCCGGTGGCCGCCGCCACCGCGCGCAGCGTGCGCATCAGTGCCGCGAACTCGCCCGGCGTCAGCGCCTGCTCGGCGTCGCACCACGCCTGCGCCGGAACCGGGTGCACCTCGATCAGCAGGCCGTCCGCACCGGCCGCCACCGCGGCCGCCGCCAACGCGGGGACCAGCCATGCCTTCCCTCCCGCATGCGACGGGTCGACGATCACCGGCAGGTGCGTCTCGCGCTTGGCCACCGGAATCGCCGTCACGTCGAGCACGTTGCGATAGGCGGTTTCGAACGTGCGGATGCCGCGCTCGCACAGCACGATCCGGCGATTGCCGCCGGCGGCCACGTACTCCGCCGCCAGCAGCCACTCGGCGATCGTGGCGCTCATCCCGCGCTTCAGCACGACGGGCACGTCGACGCGGCCGAGCTCCTTCAGGAGGTCGTAGTTCTGCATGTTGCGCGTGCCGACCTGGATCGCGTCCACGCCGGCGCGCAGGAAGGCGTCGAGCATCCGCACGTCGGTCAGCTCGGTCACGACGGGCAGCCCGTGCCGCATCGCCGCGGCGGTGAGGAGCGTGAGTCCGTCCGGACCGGCGCCCTGGAACGCGTACGGGCTCGTCCGCGGCTTGAACGCGCCGCCGCGCATCATCGCGGCGCCGCCGGCCGCGACCGCTGCCGCGGCGGCGCGCATCTGCGATTCGGTCTCCACCGAGCACGGCCCGGCGATCACCTGCACCGCATCGCCCCCGATGGCCACACCGCGCACGTGCACGGCGGCATCGCCGCCGCGCGCCTCGCGCGCGACCAGCGGATACGGCGTTCCCCCCCGCGGCGGCTGCACGGGCGGCACGGCGGCTCTTGCTGCGTCGACTGGGGCATCCATGGTACGACTCCTCGATTGCGGTCTCGGCTGGGAAAAAAATTCGGGCGGCCTTTGGGGCCGCCCGAATCGTGGAATCCTCGAGTTTCGCTGTTGCCGGAAGCCTACGGTCGCGCCTGCCCCTCTGGTTCGTTCGACCAGAAATAGAACGCAAACGCGTACGAGCGCGCTGCGGCGGGAACGGCGATCCGGGACTTCATGCGCCGCATCTTACACCAGGGTTGGTCGCTGCCGTCAACGCCGGCCATCGGCGCCCGGCCGTGCCGTATCGCCGGCGCCCGTCAGTGGCTGCGCCGCCAGCTTTCGATTTCGCGCTCGATGGCCTCGGCGACGTAGGCGCGCAGCAGCTCGCCGAGGTTGAGGCTGATCGTCGCGATCAGGTCCGCGCTCGCGCGGTCGACGATCGGTTTCAGGCGCTGGCCCAGCTGGTCGCGCAGTCCGGTGTCGGTGAAGAGGTCGATGCGCTGCAGGACCTGCACGCGCACCTCCTCGGCGATCGCGTCCCACTTCGCCTGGTCGTCGGCGGCGCTCGCCGCCGGCGCCGCGGGTTCCGGTTCGGCGATGACCGGATGCGCGGGCGGCGGCATTGCGGCGCCGGCGGCCGGCGGCTCGGGCAGCCACGATGCGCCGACGGCGGTCTCGGCCGGCACCGGCGCGGCAAACGTGGACGCAGCGGCGATCGATTCGGCGTCCGGACCGGCCATCCCCGGCATCGCGGCCGGTTCGACCTCCGGCAGGAATTCCGGCGGTAGCGGTGTAATGGTCTGCGCTGCGGGTTCGGCCCGGGCCGCGGCCTCCGGTGCGTCGTCCGCCTGTGCCCCTGGCGGCGCGTCCGCCACGGCCCGCGGCGCGCCTTCAGCTTCCGCGGTCGGCGCCGGCGCTTCCGCGACCGCCTCGAGGGCGACCGGGGCCATGGGCACGGACTCCCGCGCGGCGGCCCACGCAGCCGCGGGCAGATCCGCGTCGCGGATTTCCTCGTGCGGCTCGGGCGCCACGTCGCGCGGCGACTCGCGCGGCGCGAACTCGTCGTCGAAGGCGTCCTCGGCCGGGGTCGTGAGCTCGATTTCCTCGTGCTCCGCCGCCATGAGCAGCGCCTCGTCGGACACCCGCACGTGCTCGACCGGCGGCACGATCGCGACGGAATCGGGGGCCTCGCCGACGACGGATGGTTCGCCGCCCTCGATGTCGAGCCAGTCCGACGGCTCCCCGCCTTCCTGCAGCATCGAGTCGGGAGGCTCGTGCGGCCCGCCCGGCGGGGCGCGCTCGGTCAGCGTGGGGATGCCCGCTGCCGCGGGCGCACGGGGTGCACCTGCCGCAGGCGGCGCAGCCGGGACGGGCGCGTCGGGTCCGTGCGGCGGCGGCACGCGGTCGCCCGACATCGGCACCGAGTCGGTCAGCACCGGGATGTCGTCGAGCGCCGCCACGCGGTTGCGGCGCATCAGCGCGTCGGCCTGCTCGAGCAGTTCGCGCGCCGTGGGCACGGGCCTACCCGAGTTCGCGCAGGTCGTGCGTGCGCATCTCGTACCCGCGCTCGCGATAGAACCGGAACCGCTCGCGGCCCGCCGGCACGTCGTCGACGCCGACGATCTCCGCCAGCCGCTCGAAGCGGGAGAAGAACGGCGGCGGCTCGGCGTGCAGGTTGACGAGCACGGCCGCCGGGCCGGCGTGCTCGAGGCGGTGGTCGATCCAGACGGGCGTCTCGCCGGCCAGCGGGCTGTCCATCCGGCAGTGCGGCAGGAAGCCGGTCGCCGGTGCCGTCCAGAGCATGCGGTCGAACGCGTCGGTGGCGGCAGCGTCCGGCGTCAGCACGCGCACGCTGCCGTGCGCGGCGAGCGCCTTCGCGACGAGCCGCGCGGCGACCGCCAGCGGGTCCGCGACATGCGTGTAGAAGTCGATCGTCGTCATCCGCGTACCGGCGGCGCGCGCCTGACTGGGCTACCTTCGCGCTGCGCGCTCCGGCTCATCGGACACCTCGGCCCACGGGGCGGCCATTCGGGTTCATTGGGCTACCTTCGCGCTGCGCGCTCCGGTGTTCACCCTCGGGGCGGCCCTTCGGGTTCACGCCGCCGGGCTCTCCTGCGCGAGAAGCCACGTCGCCAGCAGCGGCACCGGCCGCCCGGTCGCGCCCTTCTCCTTGCCATCCTTCCACGCCGTGCCCGCGATGTCGAGATGGGCCCAGTCGTACTTCTTCGTGAACCGGGACAGGAAGCACGCGGCGGTGATGCTTCCGCCGGGGCGGCCGCCGATGTTCGCGAAGTCGGCGAAGTTGGATTGCAGCGCCTCCTGGTAATCCTCCCACAGCGGCAGCTGCCACGCGCGGTCGAACGCGTCGTCGCCGGCGGTCGTGAGCGCCCGCGCGAGCGTCTCGTTGTTGGAGAAGAGGCCGCTCGCGACGTGGCCCAGCGCGATCACCATCGCCCCGGTCAGCGTCGCGATGTCCACGACCGCCTCGGGCTCGTAGCGCTCGGCGTAGGTGAGCGCGTCGGCGAGGATCAACCGCCCCTCGGCGTCCGTGTTGAGGACCTCGATCGTCTGGCCGGACATGCTGGTGACGATATCGCCGGGCTTGGTCGCGCGGCCCGACGGCATGTTCTCGCAGGCCGGAACGAGGCCCACGACGTTGACCTGCGCCTTCATCTCGGCGATGGCGCGCAGCGTGCCCAGCACCGCCGCGGCGCCGCACATGTCGAACTTCATCTGGTCCATGTCGAGCCCGGGCTTGAGCGACACGCCGCCGGTGTCGAACGTGATCCCCTTGCCGACCAGCACGCAGGGCCTCGCCTGCCTGCGCTGCGAGTGCAGATACTCGAGCACGATGAACTTGGGCGGCTCCTCGCTGCCGCGCGTCACCGACAGGAACGAGCCCATGCCGAGCTCCTCGCAGTCCTTGCGCTCGAGCACCTTGACGACGATGTCGGGGAACTCGGCACCGAGCTGCGTCGCGCGCTCGGCCAGGTAGGCCGGCGTGCACACGTTGCCCGGCAGGTTGCCGAGGTCGCGCGCCAGGTCCATGCCGTGCGCGATGGCGAGCCCCTGCGCGGCCGCCTTCTCGCCCGCCGCGAGGTCCGAGCGCTGCGGCACCGACAGCGTGAGCTTGCGCAGCGGCCGCCGCACCTCGGTGGGCTGGCTCTTCATCTGCTCGAAGCGGTACACCGCCTCCATCGCGACGACGACGGCGTGCTCGACGCGCCAGACGACTTCGCGCCGCTTGACCTTCTCCTCGGTCAGGTACAGCACGGCCTCGTAGGAGCCGGTCTCGTTCAGCAGCTTCACCGCGGCGCGGATCGCCGCGCGGAACTCGCGGTCGCGGAAGTCGCGCTCCTTGCCCAGGCCGACCAGCAGCACGCGGTCGGCGAGCGTGCCGCGCACGTTGTGCAGCAGCAGCGTCGAGCCGAGCTTGCCCTCCATGTCGCCGCGGCGGATGATCTCGCCGATGTAGCCGTTGCTGGCGCGGTCGATGAGCTCCGCCGACAGCGACAGCTTGCGGTTGTCGAACACCCCGACGACGACGCAGGCGCTGCGCTGCTTCTCGGGACTTCCGCTTTTTATGGTAAATTCCATCACGATCCCTCGTCTCCTGCTTCCGCGTTTTGTTACGGTTACAAGGCGTGGCGAGCATTATCGGCAAATCACCGCCAAAAAGTCAAAACTTTTCCCCGCGTCATGATTTTCCGCCGCAGCCTGACGCGGGAGCTGACCACGACGGTCGTCGGCCTGTTCGTCGTGCTCCTCGCGATCCTGTTCACCCAGTCGGTGATCCGGATCCTCGCCCGGGCGGCCGGCGGGGCGATCGCCGCCGACGGCGTGCTCGCGCTGATCGGGTTCAACGCGATGTTCTACCTCAACATCCTGCTCGCCGTCGCGCTGTTCCTGACGGTGCTGCTGACGCTGTCCCGCTGGTACCGGGACAGCGAGATGGTCGTGTGGTTCACGTCCGGCCAGTCGCTGACCGCCTGCCTGAAGCCGATCCTGCTCTTCGCCGCGCCGTTCCTGGTGGCCATCGTGCTGCTGTCGCTGTTCCTGTCCCCGTGGGCCGAGCAGCGCAAGCTCGAGTACGAGCGCCAGCTGGAGTCGCGCGACGAGCTCACGTTCCTGTCGCCCGGCCTGTTCCGCGAGTTCCGGCGCGCGGGCATCGTCGTCTACATCGAGAGCATCAACCCGGTCGACGGCCGCATCCGCAACGTGTTCCTGCACTCGGTCGAGGACGGCCGCGACGCGACGACCGTCGCCCGGCTCGGCCACCTGGTCGAGGAGGGGAACGGCGACCGCTTCGTCGTGCTGGAGGACGGCCGCCGCTACGAGGGGAAGCCCGGCGCGGCGGACTTCCGGCTGATCGAGTTCGACCGGCTCGGCCGTCGCATCGAGCCCGCCGAGGCGCGGGCGCTGCCGACGTCGAACAAGGCGATCCCGACCGCCGCGCTGCTCGTCGCGGAAGGGCGCGGCGAGCGCGCCGAGCTGTTCTGGCGGCTGTCGGTGCCGATCCTCGCGCTGGTGCTGACGCTGCTCGCGATCCCGCTCGCCTACGTCAACCCGCGGATGGGCCGGTCGTTCAACCTGATCGCGGCCGCGTTCCTCTACATGCTCTACACGAACTGCATCAACATCGTGCAGAGCATGATCGCGCAGGGAACGATCGGCCTCGCCGCCGGCCTTGCCCTGCCCCACCTGGTGGCGCTCGCCGTGGTGTTCCTGCTGTTCCGGCACCAGCTGTCCATCGCCGGCCTGCTGGGCAGCCTGCGCCGCCGCGCCGCCTGACCGCCGATGCGCACGCTCACGCGCTACATCGGCCGCGAGGTCCTGTTCTCGACGCTGCTGATCTTCGTCGCGCTGATCGGGCTGTTCACGTTCTTCGACCTCATCAACGAGATGCGCGACGTCGGCCGCGGCAGCTACACGCTGACGGGTGCGCTGCTGTTCGTCGCGCTGCACGTCCCGTCGCGGCTCTACGAGCTGTTCCCGGTCGCCGCGCTGATCGGCACGCTGTTCGCGATCTCGCAGCTCGTCGCGAACTCGGAGTTCACCGTGATGCGCGCGTCCGGCGCGTCGATCCTGCAGGTGGTCTGGGCCGTGCTGCGCGTCGGCTTCCCGCTGGCGATCGCGACTTTCCTCGCCGGCGAGTACGTGGCGCCGCAGTCGGAGCGGCTCGCCCAGAACGTGCGTGCGGCGGCGATGGGCGGCGCGACCGGCGTCGTCGCGCAGCAGTTCGAGTCGGGCTTCTGGTTCAAGCAGGACTACACGTTCGTCAACATCCGCACCGTGCTCGCCGACATGACGCTGGTCGGCGTGCGCATCTACGAGTTCGACCGCGACCTGCGGCTGACCGCCGTGCGCAGCGCGGAGTCCGGGCGCTTCGCGGGCGACGGCCACTGGCGGCTCGACAAGGTGAGCGTCACCGAGATCGGGCGCGACTCCGCGAAGGTGTCGACGCTGCCGACGTGGCTGTGGCCGTCGGTGCTGCAGCCGTCGATCCTGACCGTCTACCAGGTGGCGCCGGAGAAGCTCGCGCTGTCCACCCTCTACGACAACATCCGCGTGCTCGACACCGGCGCGCAGAAGACGTCGCGCTTCGAGATCGCGCTGTGGTCGAAGGTGCTCTACCCGGTCGCCGTACTCGTGATGATGCTGCTCGCCTTGCCGTTCGCCCAGTTCCAGCGCCGGCAGGGCGGCGTGGGCTTCCGCCTGTTCGCCGGCACGATGCTGGGCCTCGCGTTCTGGCTGATCGAGCGGCTGTTCTCCTACCTGGGCGTGCTCAACAACTGGCCGCCGCTGTTCGCCGCCGCGTTCCCGCTGGCCGCGTTCACGCTGCTCGCGATCGGCATCCAGTACTGGATGGAGCGGCGGTAGGCCCGGCGCCTAAGGCCCGCGCGGACCGGGCGGCCGTTCCGGCTCGCCGGCGGCGCACGCGTCGCACCCGGGCCGGAACACCGAGAACCAGCGCAGGTACGCGGCGACCAGGACCGGCAGCGAGGCGATCCACAGCCAGTCGCCGAGAGCGGGCTGCGGCAACTCGCCGCGCCACCACGCGAGCGCGACCGTCCCCGCCTGCACGAAGGCAACGAACAGGCCCACGCCCAATGCGAACCTGACGGCGAAGCGGGCCATTGGCGGCACGGCTCTCCCGCGGTTGCACGCGTCCGGATCGGGCCACGACCGGGTCCGATCCCGCGAGGCACTCAGAGTGCCGCGCCGCGATCGTTAGCGCAAGCAGGAGATTGCGCGCGGCGTGCGCCGCCATGCGCGCCCGTGCCGGCGCCGCATCGCCGGCACGCACCGCGCCACCGAGCTTCGTGGTGGGCGATCGCCTGCCGCGCACCGCACCGCCGGCCAGCTCCAACTCGACATCTCTCGGACACGTTCAACCGGAACGCGCTGCACCGTCAGCGTTCCGGATACCGAGCCTGGCCCGGTTTCCGCGTAACCGCCGCCGCAAGCGCGGCGCGCGGCGAATGGCCCTGCCTTCGGTGTGGCCGGCCCGCCGCGAAATTCTTGATCTTCATCGTGTCCGCCCGCCGCGCCCGCGTGCAGACTGGGCTGGCCGTGCGACCCGCGCCGGCCATCGAGCGAGGAGCCGTCTCATGCAAGCGACCGACATCCTGTCGTCCGAACACCGCGTCATCGAGCGCGCGATCGCCGCGCTGGACGCGGCGGCGGACCGGCTCGAGGCAGGTGAGTCCGTGCGGGCCGGGTTCTTCCTCGACGCCGCCCGGTTCATCGCGAACTTCGCCGACGGGTGGCACCACGGCAAGGAGGAAGGCGCACTGTTCGAGGCGATGGCCCGCGGCGGCATGCCCATGGACGACGGACCGGTCGGCATGATGATGGAGGAGCACGACCGGGCGCGCGAGCTCACGGCCGGACTGCGTCGCGCGACCGAGCGCTGGGCCGCCGGCGAGACGGACATGGCCGACAAGGTGATCGACTATGCCCGCGGGTACGCGGAGCTCCTGACGCAGCACATCTACAAGGAAGACAACATCCTGTTTCCGATGGCGGAGCAGGTGATCCTGCCGGAAACGCAGGATGCGCTGCTGGACGACTACCGGCGCATCGAGCGCGCGCAGGAGGAGCGGGGCTCGAAGGAATCCTACGAGGAACTCGCGCGCGCGCTGTGCGAGGAAGTCGGCGTCGGCCCCGACGCGGCGCCGCGCCGGACTGTCGAGCTGCCCTGCCACGCGCGCTGACGCCGGTTCACGCTACGTCGAGAGCCTGCGTCCGAGCTTCTGCTCGACGGCCTCGACCTTGGACTTGAGTCTGCCGCCGGGCCCCGCGCGGTAGTCGATGCGGATCTGCGTGCTGACGCGGTCGCAGTCGGCGCGCATCGCCTCGAAGCACCGCGTCACCACCGCCATCGCGTCGGCCCACTCACCCTCGATGATGGTGCCCATCGGCGTCAGCTGGTACGGCAGACCGCTCCGGTCGACGATGTCGAGCGAGCGGGCGACGTAGGCGCTGACACTCTCGCCCTTGGTCAGCGGCGTCATCGAGAATTCGAGCAGGACCATGCGGGTTCCTCCGGTGGCGGGGCGCGACGGCGATTCGCGCGAGTGCGAAGCGTAGCGCGCCGCGGCGGCGCCGGACTTGCACTGCGTCAAGCGACCCTCACCCCAACCCTCTCCCCGCACGCCGGGAGAGGGGGAACCTCGTCGCGACGCCGACGCGTATCGAAGCGCTCCCTCGCCCCGCGAGAGCGGGAGGAGGGTCGGGGTGAAGGGCGACCCGGAAAGCGAAAAGCCCGGCACGCGGCCGGGCTCCTCGGGTGCGCCCCGCCTCGCGTCAGACGGCTTCGGGCTTGCCCGCGACGACGTTGGCGAACTTGTCCTGCTTCGCGCCCTTCGTGCGGTACTCCACGTTGCCGTCGACGAGCGCGAACAGCGTGAAGTCCTTGCCCATGCCGACGTTGACGCCGGGGTGGATCTTGGTGCCGCGCTGCCGGACGATGATGCCGCCGGCGCGGATCGCCTCGCCGCCGTACACCTTGGTGCCGAGCCGCTTGGCGTGCGAGTCGCGCCCGTTGCGCGAACTGCCGCCTGCCTTTTTATGTGCCATGGTGAGGGTTCCTTAACCGACGATCGCTTCGATCTTGAGCTCGGTGTAGCTCTGCCGATGGCCCTGGTGCTTCTGGTAGTGCTTGCGCCGGCGCATCTTGAAGATCTTCACCTTCTCGCCGCGCCCCTGCGCGACGACCGTGGCCTTGACCGTCGCACCCGCGACGGTGGGCTGACCCAGACGGACGCTTTCGCCCTCGCCGACCATGAGCACCTGGTCGAGGATCACTTCCGCGCCCACGTCCGCCGGTATCTGTTCTACCTTGAGTTTTTCGCCGGGGGCAACCTTGTACTGCTTGCCGCCGGTTTTTATGACCGCGTACATGAGAGACTCCGATTGTGTTGGCTTCCCGCCGCTGCCGGCGCGCGCTGCGCCCGTTCCCGCCGGGATTGCGGAAAAGCCTTGAATTATAAGGCTGAACACGTCGGGCTGTCAAAGCGGCGGCAAGGCGGCGGCGGCGCGCCGAGCCAACCCCGGCGATCGGGTAGAATGGCGCCCGATTCGAGCCCGCGACCCGCAGAGGTGCCCCGCACGCACGTTGCGGCGACAGCGCCGAGGGGCCGCGAACGGCCGAAAGGCGTCGCTTTCCCGGCGCCGGCCGGGGGTGCCGGCGCCCCGCAACCGCCAGGAAGCCCGCGTTTCGCCCCTTTTCCGTGACCGTCCCGTTCCTCACGCCCGTCATCGGCGCCGACATGGACAGCGTCGACCGCGTGCTGCGCGACTCGCTGCACTCGGACGTCGTGCTGATCCGGCAGGTCGCCGAGTACATCATCGCCGGCGGCGGCAAGCGGCTGCGGCCCGCGGTGCTGCTGCTCGCGGCCGGCGCCACCGGCTACCGCGGCACCGAGCACCACACGCTGGCCGCGGTGATCGAAATGATCCACACGGCCACGCTGCTGCACGACGACGTCGTCGACGAATCGGACCTGCGGCGCGGCCACGCGACGGCGAACGCGCAGTTCGGCAATGCGGCGTCGGTGCTGGTCGGCGACTTCCTGTACTCGCGGTCGTTCCAGCTGATGGTGGGCCTGCAACGGATGCGCGTGCTGGAGATCCTCGCCGACACCACGAACGCGATCGCCGAAGGCGAGGTGCTGCAGCTCATGAACGCCGGCGACGCCGACCTCACGGAGGAAGCGTACCTGATGGTGATCCAGCGCAAGACCGCGCGCCTCTTCGAGGCTGCGGCGCGGCTGGGCGCCGTCCTCGCCGGCGCGGACGCCCCGACCGAGGACGCGGTCGCGCGCTACGGCATGCACGTCGGCACCGCGTTCCAGCTGGTCGACGACGTGCTCGACTACTCGGGCAGCACCGACGCCATCGGCAAGAACCTGGGCGACGACCTGGCCGAGGGCAAGATGACGCTGCCGCTCATCCGCGCCCTCGCCGTCGGCACGTCCGCGGAGGCCGCGGTCATCCGGCACGCGGTGGGCGGCGGCGGCCTCACGGATTTTGCGCCGGTGATGGCCGCGCTCGACCGCACCGGCGCGCTGGCCTACGCGCAGGCGCGCGCCGACGTGGAAGTCCGCCGCGCGGCCGAGTGCCTGGCCGGCCTTCCGGATTCGCCGCATCGGAAAAGTCTGCTAGAATTGACGTCCTTCGCCGCGCGCCGGACGTATTGAGAATCCGAGCAAGAGCGCAGCGACCGCCGCGGAACGCCGTACGCCGATCCCGCCCGCGGCCTTGGGAATCGCCGCACAAAAACTCGGGGTGTAGCTTAGCCTGGTAGAGCGCTACGTTCGGGACGTAGAGGCCGGAGGTTCAAATCCTCTCACCCCGACCATTCCCGTACGACCCGCCATGTCGAACCCGATGATCGCGCGGTCCTGGCGCTTCACGCTGCTCGCGCTGTGGCTCTGCGCCTCCGCGGCGGCGGCGCAGGCGCCCGCCGGCGCGGGCGCGGCGCCGGCCGACTACCTCGACATGCAGGCGCGCGCCGCGGCGTATCGCGCCTACGCGGACCGTTGGCTCGCGCTCGCGCGCACCGGCGACGTCGCGGCGCTCGCGCAGACGATCAGTCCGAGCATGACGGCCCGGGTCGGCGCGGAGGCCGTGCGCCGCAACCTCGAGACCCGCGTCGTGCCGTTCTTCGCGCAGGCGCCGGGCTTGGGCAGGAGCGTCACCGTCACGCAGACGACGGACGCGTTCGGCCACGGCGGCTTCGCGTTCTACATGTACGCGTTGCCGAAGGACGGCGCGCCGCGCCCGTTCGTCCTCTACGTCGTCGACGAGGGCGGGGCCAGGGTCGTCGCCAATATCGTCGTCGATCACCACGTTCCCGACCGGCACAGGTAACAGGCCGCCGGCGTGCAGGTGCGCCGCCGTGAAACAATGGCAGCCCGCCGAAGCATTTGCCTTCCCTCGCCCACGACGACCGCGCCATGACCCGCAACGCCCTGCGATTTCTCAAGTGGAGCGCCGCGCTGGTCGGCGTCGTCGTGGTGACCGTGCTTGGCGTGCGTTCCTGGGACGCCTGGCGCAGCGACCCGCTCGAACCGTGGCACACGTTCGTGCCGCACGAGCTCAAGGCCGACGACCTGGCGAAGGCGGACTGGACGAAGTACCTCGCGGCCGAGGACCGCGCGTTTGCGGAAGTGCGCGACAACGTGACGCAGCGCCTGCCCGAAGGCGAGCGCGTGCCGGCCAACCGGTATTTCGAGGGCAGCCCGGTCTATCCGCCCAGGCTCTCGACCGACTGGAACCGCTCGTACGTCCTCGCGCCGGCCGGGACCCCGCGGGGCGCGGTCGTGCTGCTGCACGGGCTCACCGACTCGCCCTACAGCCTGCGCCACGTCGCGCGCCGCTACCGCGACGACGGCTTCGTCGCGGTCGCACCGCGACTGACGGGGCATGGCACGGTTCCCGCGGGCCTGACCGACGTCGACTGGGAGGACTGGGCCGAGGCGACCCGGCTCGCCGTGCGCGAGGCACGCCGGCGCGCCGGGCCGGCCGCGCCGCTGCACTTGGTCGGCTTCTCCAACGGCGGTGCGCTCGCGCTCAAGTACGCGCTCGACGCGCTCGAGGACAAGTCGCTGTCGCGGCCGGACCGCCTGGTGCTGATCTCGCCGATGATCGGCGTCACCGAGATGGCGCGCTTCGCCGGCTTTCTCGGCTGGCCCGCCGTGTTCCCGGCGTTCGCCAAGGCGTCCTGGCTCGGCATCGTGCCGGAGTTCAACCCGTTCAAGTACAACTCGTTCCCGATCAACGGCGGGCGGCAGTCGTCGCTGCTCACGCGCGCGCTGCAGGAGCAGATCACGCGGCTCGCGCGCGCGAACCGGCTCGGGGAGCTGCCGCCGGCGATCACGTTCCAGTCGGTCGTGGACTTCACGGTGAGCACGCGCGCGATCGTCACCGCGTTCTACCAGCAGCTGCCGAACAACGGCAGCGAGCTCGTGCTGTTCGACGTCAACCGCAGCGCCAAGTTCGGCACGCTGCTGCGGCCGACGACGGAGACGATGCTCGCGCGGCTGCTGCCGGACCCGCCGCGCAACTTCCGCTCCGTCGTGATCACCAACGCCGACGACAAGAGCGACGAGGTGGTCGAGCGCGTGACCGAGGCGGGCGCGACCAACGAAACCGTGCGGCCGCTCGGGCTCGTGTATCCGGTCGAGGTCTACTCGCTGTCGCACGTCGCGATTCCGTTCCCGATCGAGGATTCGCTGTACGGCATGCGGCCCGACCCGACCGACGACTACGGCGTGCAGCTCGGTGCGATGGCGCTGCGTGGCGAGCGCGGCACGCTGATCGTCACGCTCGACTCGCTGATCCGGATGTCGTCGAACCCGTTCTATCCATACATGATCGGGCGGATCGAGGAGGGCATCCGCGAGCCACGCGCCACGGCACCTGCAACGGCGCCGGCGCCGGCCGCGGCGCCCGAGGTACCGGCCGCGGCGCCCGAGGTACCGGCCGCGGCGCCCAAGCTACCGGCCGCGGCGCCCGGCAAGTAGCGACGCCACCCGCGACGCACCCAAGATCCGTCGTCCCCGCGAAGGCGGGGACCCAGTGTCGTGGCGCTGCGCACGCCCGCGTCGAACGCCGCTGGGTCCCCGCCTTCGCGGGGACGACGACAGTGGGCATTCGCGCGCCGTGGTCCGTGCGGCAGGCGCCACCGGGCAGCAGATGGACCGGCGCCGCGCTACAGCATCGGCAGCTTCAGCCCCTGCGCCTTCGCCACCTCGATCGCCTTCGCGTAGCCGGCGTCGGCGTGCCGCATCACCCCGGTCGCGGGGTCGTTCCACAGCACGCGCTCGATGCGCTTCGCGGCGGCGTCGGTGCCGTCGCAGACGATCACCACGCCGGCGTGCTGCGAGTAGCCCATGCCCACGCCGCCGCCGTGGTGCAGCGACACCCACGTCGCGCCGCCGGCGGTGTTGAGCAGCGCGTTGAGCAGCGGCCAGTCGGACACGGCGTCGGACCCGTCGCGCATCGCCTCGGTCTCGCGATTCGGAGAGGCGACGCTGCCGGTGTCGAGGTGGTCGCGGCCGATGACGATCGGCGCCTTGAGTTCGCCGGTGCGCACCATTTCGTTGAACGCGAGGCCCGCCAGGTGCCGCTCGCCCAGGCCGAGCCAGCAGATGCGCGCCGGCAGGCCCTGGAACGCGATGCGCTCGCCGGCCATGTCGAGCCACCGATGCAGATGCGCGTTGCCCGGGAACAGCGCCTTGACCTTGCGGTCGGTCGCGTGGATGTCCGCGGGGTCGCCGGACAGCGCGGCCCAGCGGAACGGACCCTTGCCTTCGCAGAACAACGGGCGGATGTACGCCGGCACGAACCCCGGGAATGCGAACGCGTCGGCGACCCCCTCGTCGAACGCGACCTGCCGGATGTTGTTGCCGTAGTCGAACGTCGGGATGCCCTGCCGGTGAAACGCCAGCATCGCCTCGACGTGCGTCCGGCACGAGCGCTTCGCCGCAGCGACGAGCGCCGCGTGCTGCGCCGGGTCCGCCTGCGCCGCGCGCCAGCGCTCCACACTCCAGCCGGCAGGCAGGTAGCCGTACACGAGGTCGTGCGCCGACGTCTGGTCGGTGACCATGTGCGGCCGCACGTTGCGCCGAACCAGCTCGGGGAGTATCTCCGCGGCGTTGCCGACCAGTCCGATGCTCGCGGGTTGCCGCGTCGCGCACGCTTCCGCGATGAGCGCCAGCGCGTGGTCGAGGTCGCGCGCTTGCGTGTCGAGGTAGCGGGTGGCGAGCCGCATCTCGATGCGTGACGGCTGGCACTCGATCGCGAGCATCGACGCGCCGGCCATCGTCGCGGCCAGCGGCTGCGCTCCACCCATGCCGCCCAGGCCCGCGGTCAGGATCCACTTGTCGGCGAGCGCGCCGCCGTAGTGCTGGCGGCCGGCCTCGGCAAACGTCTCGTACGTGCCCTGCACGATGCCCTGGCTGCCGATGTAGATCCACGAGCCCGCGGTCATCTGGCCGAACATCATGAGGCCCTTGCGGTCGAGTTCGTTGAAGTGCTCCCACGTCGCCCACTTCGGCACGAGGTTCGAATTCGCGATCAGCACGCGCGGGGCGTCCGGGTGGGTCTTGAACACGCCGACCGGCTTGCCGGACTGGATCAGCAGCGACTCGTCGTCGCCCAACTCGCGCAGCGCGGCGACGATCGCGTCGTAGCACTCCCAGTTGCGCGCCGCGCGGCCGATGCCTCCGTAGACGACGAGCTCCTTCGGGTTCTCGGCAACCTCGGGGTCGAGGTTGTTCATCAGCATCCGCAGCGGCGCCTCGGTCAGCCAGCTCTTGGCCGTGCGCGCCGTGCCGCGCGGCGCGCGGATCGTGCGGTCGGCGTAGCGGGTTCCGGGTTGCGGGGTCGCGAGCGTGTCGGGGTCGTCTCGGCGCATGGCATCCTCCTCCCGCGTAGTCTAGTCCTGCTCCAGCACGGCGGGAACGTACGGCAGGAACTCGCCAGCCTCGACGCGCGCGCGCACGGCGGCGAGGTCCGGCGCGAACGCGCGGTCGGCATCCCAGCGCGCCGCGCACGCACGCACACGGGCATGCGCGTCGGCGAGCGGCGCAGAAGTCGCGAGCGGGTGGCGCAGGTCGATGCCCTGCGCCGCCGCCAGCAGCTCGATCGCGACGATGGCCGACGCGTTGCCGGCCATCGGCAGCAGGCGGCGCGCCGCGTTGGTGGCCATGCTGACGTGGTCTTCCTGGTTGGCCGACGTCGGCAGCGAGTCCACCGAATGCGGATGCGCGAGCGCCTTGTTTTCGGAGGCGAGCGCGGCCGCCGTCACCTGCGCGATCATGAAGCCGGAGTTGACGCCCCCGTCCTCGACCAGGAACGGCGGCAGCCCCGACATGTTGGTGTCCATCAGCAACGCGATGCGCCGCTCCGACAGCGCGCCGATCTCGGCGATGGCGAGCGCCAGGCCGTCGGCGGCGAACGCGACCGGCTCGGCGTGGAAGTTGCCGCCGGACAGGACCTCCCCCGTCTCCGCGAACACGAGGGGGTTGTCGGACACGGCGTTCGCCTCCGTCAGCAGCACCGCCGCGGCGTGCCGCATCTGGTCGACGCAGGCGCCCATCACCTGCGGCTGGCACCGCAGGCTGTACGGATCCTGCACGCGATGGCAGTGGACGTGCGACGCGCGGATCGCGCTGCCGGCGAGCAGGTCCCGGTAGATGCGCGCCGCATCCTGCTGCCCGCGGTGCCCGCGCACTGCCTGGATGCGCGGATCGAACGGCGTGTCGCTGCCGAGGCACGCGTCGACGGTGAGCGCGCCGGCCACGAACGCCGCCGCCAGCGCGCGCTCGGCCGCGAACAGCCCGGACAGCGCGAGCGCCGTCGACACCTGCGTGCCGTTGAGCAGAGCGAGCCCCTCCTTCGGTGCGAGCTCGACCGGAGTCAGGCCGGCAGCAGCGAGCGCGGCGGCGCCCGGCAGCACGCGGCTGCCGACCCGCGCCTCACCCTCGCCGATCAGCACCGACGCGAGGTGCGCGAGCGGCGCCAGATCGCCCGACGCGCCGACCGAACCCTGCGCCGGGATGCACGGCACGATGCCGGCGTTGGCGACGCCCACGACGAGTTCGACCACCTCCCACCGCACGCCCGAGTACCCGCGCGCGAGCGACGCGGCCTTCAGCGCCATCACGAGGCGGACCGTCGCGTCGTCGAGCAGCGGCCCGGTGCCGGCGCTGTGCGAGCGCACGAGCGCGCGCTGCAACTCGGCCAGCCGGGCATCGTCGATCCGCGTGCGCGCGAGCAGCCCGAAGCCCGTGTTGACGCCGTAGACCGTTTCGCCGTGGGCGAGCACGCGCGCGACGGCGGCCGCCGCGGCGTCGACGGCCGCGCGCGCCGCCGGATCGACGGCGAGCTGCGCGCCCTCCGCCCAGATCGCGCGCAGCGCCGGCAGCGAGAGGCGGCCCGGAGTCAGGGCGAGCGACGCCATCGGCGGATCAGCCGCCCCCGAAGACGCCGGCGGCCAGCGGCTGCAGCATCTGGTAGGCGGGACCGACCGTCTTCGGCAGCGCGCTGCGGTCGGGTTCCTTGCCGGTGAAGAAAGCGACCGCCGTCGCGAGGATGTGTTGCTCGAGCTCGTTCAGCGGGACGTTGGCGAGCTGCGGCGACAGCGGGTCCGTAACGCCCGAGCCGGGCGGCTGCGGTGGCGGCACGGTCACCGGCCACGACGCCGGGTCGCGTGGCGCCGCGAGGTTGAGCGCGTCCGACAGGTCGGGCGCGTCGACGTCGCGCTCCGTCAGGTTCCGGAGCCCGAACTTCCGGCACAGCGACCGGATCACCGCCGCGTGGTGGACGTGGCGCTTCACGATCGTACCCGCGCCCGTGTACGCGCTGATCGCGATGGTCGGGACGCGCACGCCGAGCCGGTCGAAGAAGAAGTCCATCTCGCCGGCCGGCTGGATCTTCTCCGGCATCTTCGCGCCGGGCGGCCGCACGTGGTCGAAGCAGCCGCCGTGCTCGTCGAACGTGACGAGCAGCAGCGTGTTCAGCGCGTTCGAGCCCTTGGCCGACGCGCTCGCCTTCACGGCGCTGTAGATCTGGTGCAGCAGCAGGTCGCCGCAGCGCACGTCCGAAGGATCGGGAATCGAGACGTTGCCGATGACCAGCGGGCCCGGCGGGTGCATGTCGTTGTGGTTGAACAGCATCCGCGGCTCGACGAACGCGTAGTCGGGCAGCGTGCCGCCGGCGACGTCGGCGTAGAAGTCCTGCATCGTCGCGAAGTGGCTCTTGAAGTACGGCGCCAGCACCGCGGCGTGGATGAGGCCGGTCAGCGGCACGAGCTGCGTCTCGTCGAAGTAGACGCGCCACGTCCGCCCGGCGTCCTGCAGCCGGTTGAAGATCGTCGGGGCGGCGTTGCCGAGCACCCACTTCTGGTACGGCTCGTTCAGCACGTAGCCCGACGACGTCGACGCGTGGAAGAACGACCGGTTGCAGTACGTCTGCGACGGTACCGCGCAGAACCACGCGTCGTAGACGGCGAACGACTGCGCGAGCGTCGAGATCACCGGCAGCTGCTCCGGCGTGAACGCGTCCATGATCACGCGATACTCGTCGAACGTCGGGTTGCGGCCGTTGGTGGAGACGAACGTGTTGCAGTAGTCCTGCACGAAACCCTGCATCGTCGCCAGCGTCCCCGCCGGCGGCGCGTTGTAGGGTGCCGCCATGTCCGCCGCCGCGCGGAACCGGTTCGCCTCCGGGGCGACCGTGCCGAAGAGCTGCGTGTTGACGTGCGGGTACGGCTCGCCGGGGTCGGGATTCGGGTTCTGCATGTCGGCGTCGGTGCCGGGACTCTTCCGCGCCGCGACCGACGCGTGGCCGTCGTCGATGTACGAGGGCACCGGGTTGGTGTAGCTGTGGTCGGCCAGCCCGTCGAAGCCGCTGCCCGCCGGATACAGCCAGCCCAGCACGTTGTCGAGCGACCGGTTCTCGTACATGACGACGACGAGGTGGTCGAAGCGCGTGAGCGGATCGACCGCAACGGCGCCGACGGCGTTCGGGTCGCCGTCGTCGCCGCCGCCTCCGAAGCACGCCGACAGCAGCGTGGCGCCGGCCGCCGCGGCAGAGACCTTGAGGAACTCGCGGCGGGGCGCGGCGCCGTCGGCTGCCGCGGATTCGTCGGACGGTGGCTTGCGGTCGGTCATCGCGGGATCGTCGTGGGGGAACGGAGGCGCGAGCGTGCCACGGCGGCCGCGCAGCGACAACCCCGGCGCCGGACGCCGGTCACCCGGCCGCGGGGCTCACGCTCGCCGGATACGCGGGCCACGCCGCCGCCGGGCGCGGCGCGGCGAGGTTCAGCGCGAACGCGAGGTCGCCGCCGTTGGGGTCGGCGTCGCGCGCGTTGAGCGCCGGCAGCCCGTACTTCCGGCACAGCGTGCGGATGACGGCGGCGTGGTGCATCGGCGCGTTGACGACGGTGCCGGCCTGCGTGTACGCGGAGATCGCGATCGCCGGCACGCGCGGCCCCAGCGTCCTGAAGTCGAAGCCGAGCTCCGAGGGACTCGCCGCCGCGGGCGGCGCCGGCGCCGGTCCCGGCGCCACGTGGTCGTAGGTGCCGCCGTGCTCGTCGAATACGACGAGCAGCAGCGTGTTGTGCGTGTAGTCGCGCGCGCCCGTCGTCCCGCTCGTGCGGATCGCCTCGTACACGGTGCGCAGCACTTCCTCGCCGTTGCGCACGTCCTGCGGCGGATGGTAGTCGTACGAGCCGCCGTACAGCCGCTCGAGGAACGAGTATGGCGGCAGCTTGCCGCCCTTCACGTCGGTGAAGAAGTCCTCGAAGGCGACGAAGCGCTCCGGGTACTTTCCGCTGACGGCCGGATGCACGAGCCCCGTCAGCCCATGCGGATACTCGGTCTGCTCCGACGCCGAGGTCGGCTTCTCGAAGTACACCTTCCAGTCGACGCGAGGCGTGCGTTCGGCGAGGAGATCGAAGATCGTGCGCGCCGTGTTGTTCTTCCACTTGTCCGCGGGCTGGTTGTCGGCGTAGCCGGACGACGTCGAGGCGTGGAAGAACGAGCGATTGCAATACGTCTCCGACGGCACCGCGCCGAACCAGTGGTCGAACACCGCGAAGCCCTGCGCGAGTCCCGCCATGACGGTGAGCTGCGCCGGCGCGTACGACCCCATGATCGCGTCGAGCTCGCTGCCGGAGGGCTTCTTCTTCGCGTAATTGGCGACGAACCCCGACATCGCGCCGCCGGCGATCTGTTCCTTCGCATTCTCGAAGCCCTCGCCGGGATTCGGGTCCGGATGCGACCAGTCGGACGCCTTCTGCGGCACGGCGGCCGGATCGAAGGCGTGCGGATGCGCGGCGTACTTCTTCGACGCGTGCTGGTTGTCGAGCGACTTGCCGAAGAGCCCCTCGAACGACTGGCTGCGCGGCACCGCGGGCGGCACCGGCAGCACGGCGGGCCAGTCGGCCGGCGCCGGTCCTTGGGAGTACAGGTACCCCAGCACGTTGTCGAACGACCGGTTCTCGAACATCACGACGACCACGTGGTCGATGCGCGAGAGCGGGTCGACCTCCGGCGCGCCCGGCAGCGGCGCGGCTTCATCGCCGCCGTTGCCGCCGAAGCACGACGACAGGAACGCAGCACCGGCGGCGGCGGCCGAGGCCTTGAGGAACTCGCGGCGCGGCGGCGCTTCCGCAGGCGGATGGGATGCAGGGTCGTACTCGGGGGGGTCGCGCTCGGGCATCGGCAGGAACGAAGGTCGAGGGTGCCGCGAGGGTGCCACGCCCGACGTGCACGAACAAGCCCGTCGGGCGCCGGCACGCGTCCAGTCGCGCGGATCGCGGAGGCCGCGTAAGCTCGCGGCCATGGTTCGCCGTGCCCTCCTGTCGCTGCTCGTGCTGCTCGCGGCGTGGCCAGCGCACGCCGACGATGCGCTGTGGGCGCTGCTCAGGCAGGGCGGGCAGATCGTGCTGATCCGCCACGCGGTCACCGACCCGGGTGTGGGCGATCCGCCGGGGTTCCGCATCGACGACTGCGCGACGCAGCGCAACCTGTCGGAGGCCGGTCGCACGGAGGCCACGCGGCTCGGCAGCGCGCTGCGCGAGCGTGGCGTGCCGGTCGCGCGCGTGCTCTCGTCGCCATGGTGCCGCGCCGTGGAGACCGCGCGCCTCGCGACCGGGATGGCGCCGCGTATCGAGCCCGCGCTCGCCAACCTGTTCGAGTACCCGCAGAACCGCGAGCGGCAGCTCGTGCAGTTCCGCGCTCTGGTCGCCGCCGCGCCGAAGCAGGGCAACGTGCTCATGTTCACGCACGGCTCGACCACACTCGCGTTCACCGGCGTGAATCCGGCGACTGCGGAAATGGTGATCGTCACGCCCGAGGGTGGCGAGCGTTATCGCATTGCCGGACGGATCGCCGCGCCGCCCTGACGCACCTCCGTCCGCGCACCCGCCTGCGGCACGGAGGCGCACCTGTGCCGCCGCTATAATCGCGCGATGAATCCGACCGCGCCGAACGCCGCCGCGCCCTCGCCGGAACGCGCGCTCGCCGCCCACACGCCGATGATGCAGCAGTACCTGCGCGTCAAGGGCGAGCATCCGGACAAGCTGGTGTTCTACCGGATGGGCGACTTCTACGAGCTCTTCTTCGCCGACGCCGAGCGCGCGGCGCGCCTGCTCGACATTACGCTGACGGCGCGCGGGCAGTCGGCCGGCGCGCCGATCCCGATGGCCGGTGTGCCGTACCACGCGCTGGAGCCTTACCTCGCGAAGCTGATGAAGGTCGGCGAGTCCGTCGTGATCGTCGAGCAGTTCGGCGATCCCGCGACGTCCAAGGGGCCGGTCGAGCGCCGCGTGGCGCGCATCGTCACGCCGGGCACGCTGACGGACGCGAACCTGCTCGACGCCAAGCGCGACTGCCTGCTCGCGGCGCTGCTGCCTGCGGACAAGCGCACCGGCATCGCGTGGCTCAATCTCGCGTCGGGCGCGTTCACGCTGACCGAAGTCCCGCAGCACGAGTCGGCCGCCGTGCTCGAGCGCATCGGGCCGGCCGAGCTGCTGCTGCCCGACGACGCGCCGCCACCGGCGGTGCGCGGCCGCATGCCGCCGCTGCGGTCGCTGCCGGTCTGGCAGTTCGACGGCGCGGCGGCGCGGCGCGCGCTCGCGAAGCAATTGGGCACGATGGACCTCGCGGGCTTCGGTGCCGACGAGGCGCCGCTCGCGGTGGGCGCCGCCGGCGCGCTGCTCCACTACGCCGGCGCCACACAGCAGGCGGCGCTGGCGCACGTGCGCACGCTCGCCGTGGAAGTGGCGAGCGCGTTCGTGGCGCTCGACCCCGCGACGCGCCGCAACCTCGAGATCACGTCGACGCTGTCGGGCGAGGAGGCGCCGACGCTGCATTCGCTGCTCGACGGGTGTGCGACCGCCGCCGGCAGCCGCCTGCTGCGGCAATGGCTGACGCAGCCGCTGCGCGCGCAGGCGCACCTCGGCGAGCGGCACGACGCCATCGACGCCATGCGCGGCAACCCGCGCATCGCGCGCGCGCTCGCCGGCGCGCTCAAGCGCACGGTCGACGTCGAGCGCGTGGTCGGGCGCATCGCGCTCGCCAACGCGCGGCCACGCGACCTGGCCGGCCTGCGCGACACGCTCGCGAAGCTGCCCGCGCTCGCGTCCGATCTCGCTGCGTTCGAGGCGCCGCTGCTGGCCGCCGCGCGCGCGGTGCTGGCCGTCGATCCGCGGTGGGAGGCCCTGCTGACGCGCGCCGTCGCACCCGAGCCGGCGGCCATCGTGCGCGACGGCGGCGTGATCGCCGGCGGCTACGACGCCGAGCTCGACGAGCTGCGCGCGATCGACGCCCACTGCGGCGAGTTCCTGGTGGCGCTCGAAGCGCGCGAGCGCGAGCGCACCGGCATCGCGAGCCTCAAGGTCGAGTACAACCGCGTCCACGGCTTCTACATCGAGGTCACCAACGCGCACGTCGCGAAGATCCCCGACGACTACCGGCGGCGGCAGACGCTCAAGAACGCCGAGCGCTACATCACGCCGGAGCTGAAGTCGTTCGAGGACCGCGCGCTGTCGGCGCAGGAGCGCGCGCTCGCGCGGGAGAAGCTCCTGTACGACGCGCTGCTGCGCGAGCTCGTGCCGGCGATCCCGGCGTTGCAGGCGGCGGCCGCTGCGCTCGCGCAGGTCGACGTCGTCGCCGACCTCGCCGAGCGCGCCGACGCGCTGGCGCTCGTGCGCCCGCGGTTCGTGCTCGAGCCGGGCATCGCGATCCGCGGCGGCCGGCACCTCGTGGTCGAGCGGCAGGTCGAGCACTTCGTGCCCAACGATACGGTGCTGGGCGGCGACCGGCGGCTGCTGATCGTGACCGGGCCGAACATGGGCGGCAAGTCGACGTACATGCGGCAGACGGCGCTCGTCGCGCTGCTCGCGTACTGCGGGATGTTCGTGCCGGCCGCCGAGGCGACGCTGGGACCGCTCGACGCGATCTTCACGCGGATCGGCGCCGCCGACGATCTCGCGGGGGGCCGCTCGACGTTCATGGTCGAGATGACGGAGGCCGCGTACATCCTGAACCGCGCGACACCCGAGTCGCTGGTGCTGATCGACGAGATCGGCAGGGGCACGTCGACCTTCGACGGGCTCGCCCTCGCGTGGGCGATCGCGCACCGGCTGGGCGAGGGCAATCGCTGCCTGACGCTGTTCGCCACGCACTACTTCGAGTTGACCGCGCTCGCGGCCGAGATGCGCGGCTGTGCGAACGTGCACTTCGACGCCGCCGAGCACCGGGACGGCATCGTGTTCCTGCACGCGGTGGCCGACGGTCCCGCGAACCGCAGCTACGGGCTGTCGGTCGCGAAGCTCGCCGGCGTGCCGGTGGAGACGATCCGGCAGGCGAAGGCGTACCTCGCGCGCCTCGACCAGTTCTCCGCGCGCAGCGAGCACCAGTCCGACCTCTTCGCCGCGCCCACCCAGGCAGCCTCGCCCGGCGCGGTCGCCGACCCGCGCGCCACGCAGATCGCGGAGCGGTTCGCCGCGCTCGACCCCGATGCGCTGTCGCCGCGCGAAGCGCTCGACGCCCTTTACGCCCTCAAGAAGCTGCTGTAGCGGGCATCGCTCGCTCCGACCGGCACAGCCAGCACTTTCCGCAGGAATCGTCGGGCTCTGCCCGCGATTCCTGTCACTTCAGCTTCTCGAACGCCACCGTCGCGGCGTCGATTTTTCCGTTGGGGTCGCGGGCGGAGCCTCGCGACCCCAAGTGACTTGTCTACCACTCTCCGCAGGAATCGTCGGGCTCTGCCCGCGATTCCTGTCACTTCAGCTTCTCGAACGCCACCGTCGCGGCGTCGATTTTTCCGTTGGGGTCGCGGGCGGAGCCTCGCGACCCCAAGTGACCTGTCTACACCATCACCACTTCAGTGGTGATGCCCATGCGGCCCATGCACGTGCCCGTGCGAGATCTCCTCGGCCGTCGCCGGCCGCACGTCCATCACCGTGCAGTCGAAGCGCAGCCGCTGCCCGGCGAGTTCGTGGTTGCCGTCGAGGACCGCCTTCCCCTCGGCGATGCTGGTGACGCGCCAGATCACTTCGCGGCCGTCCTGCTCGGCAACGAGGTAGCCGCCGACGGTCACATCCGGCGGCAGGTCCGCCAGCGTCTCCATCCGGATCATCTGCGGGTCGTACTCGCCGAACGCGTCGTCGGGCTCGAGCGTCACCGAAATCGACTCGCCGACCTGCTTGTGGTTCAACGCCTCCTCGATCTTCGGGAAGATGCCCGAGTGGCCGCCGTGCAGGTACGTGAGCGGCTCCGGCGACTCCTCCAGCAGCTTGTTGGAGGCGTCGAACAGCTTGAAGGAAATGGTGACGACGGTGTTGGCGAAGATGTTCATCGAAGGCTCGCGGCGTGGGGTCGGGTGGGGCCGCAGCCCGGTCGCGCGGCGGCAACGGCGCATCGCGCATGACGGCGGCGGGCGCATTGTACCCGCCCCCTGCGCGGCGGTTGCCCGGTGATACGCTAACGCCGATGACCGCCCGCCTTGCCTCCCGCCTGGCACTCCTCGGCCAGCGCACGCCGCGCGCGTTTCTCGCGTCGCACTGGCACAAGCAGGCGCTGCTCGTGCGCGCCGCACTCCCGGGGTTCGCCGGACTCTTCACCCGCGACGAGCTCGTCGCGCTCGCCGGGCGCGACGACGTCGAGTCCCGCCTCGTCGTGCGCGACGGCGCCCGTTACACGCTTGCGCACGGGCCGTTGCGCAAGGCCGAGTTCAGGGCGCTGCCGGCGCGCGACTGGACGCTGCTCGTGCAGGGCATCAACCTGCACTCGGACGCCGCGGACGCGCTGCTGCGCCGTTTCGCGTTCCTGCCCTATGCGCGCCTCGACGATCTCATGGTGAGCTACGCGGCCCCGGGCGGCGGCGTCGGCCCGCATTTCGACTCCTACGACGTGTTCCTGTTGCAGGGCTTCGGCCGGCGCCGGTGGCGCTACGGAATGCAGGACGACCTGACGCTCAAGCCAGGCCTGCCGGTGAAGATCCTGCGCCGCTTCACGCCGCAGCACGACGCCGTGCTCGCACCCGGCGACATGCTGTATCTGCCGCCGGCCTACGCGCACGACGGTGTGGCCATCGATGCCTGCACGACGTACTCGATCGGCTTTCGCGCGGCGTCGCACACGGAACTCGCGCAGGCGTTCCTCGACTACCTGCGCGACCGGGTCGACCTGCCCGGCCGCTACGCGGATCCGGACGCGAAGCCGGCACGCGAGCCGGCGCGCATCGGCGCCGCGATGCAGCGGCGGGTCGCGCAGGCGCTGGCCGCCGTCCGCTGGGACCGCGCGACCGTCGAGCGCTTCCTCGGCACGATGCTGTCCGAGCCGAAGCCGTCGGTCTTCTTCGCGCCGCCGGCGCGGCCGCTCGCGCGCGCCGCGTTCGCCGCGGCGGCGCGCCGGCGCGGGCTCGTGCTCGACCGGCGCACGCAGTGGCTCTACGATGACGCGTGCGTCTACGTCAACGGCGAAGCCCATGCGTGGCCCGCGGGCGACCGCGCCGCGCTCGCGGCGCTCGCGAATGCGCGCGCGCTGTCGCCGCGGCGGGCCGCATCGCTGTCTCCCGCGCAAGTCGCACTCGTCCACGAAGGCTATCGCCATGGCTACGCCCACCTCGCCTGACGACGTACCCCCCCTCGAGCCGCGGGAGTCGGTCCTGGACACGGTGGCCGCACAGGCCGCGGCGATCGACGAACTCATCGACCTCGCGCGGCACCGCCTGCAGATCTTCGACGTCGACCTGTCGCAGGGCGGCTGGCAGATGCCCGCCCGTGCCGACAGGCTTGCCGCATTCCTGCGCCGCGCGGCGCATCCGCGCATCGAACTCATCGTGCACGACACGCGCTGGCTCGAGACGTCCTGCCCGCGACTGCTCGCGCTGCAGCGGCTGCACTCCGGTGCCATCACCGTCTACCGCACCGGCGCCGAGGCGCGCAGCGCGATGGATCCGCTGGTCATCGCGGACGGCCGCCACTTCCTGCACCGGTTTCACTTCGACCAGCCGCGCGCGTCGTTCGCGATCGAGCAAGCCCAACTCGCGCGCCCGCTGGTCACCCGGTTCGAGCAGATCTGGGCAACCGGCGAACCGGGGCTGAGCGCCTCGGTTCTCGGGTTGTGAATGCTGCAACGCGCCATCGACAATAGGCGCTCCAGCACTTTGATTCATAACGTGTTCGTGTTAACATCGACGGTGTAGTTTGCGCGTCGCCGCATGGCACCGTCCGCGAACGCTGCGCGTGCCAGGACATCGTTGCGATTCGCCCCCTTCACCTTCAAGGAATGAACATGAACAAGTCGCTCCTCGCCGCGGCCATCGCCGCGATCGCGCTCACCGCCTGCGGGCAGGACAAGGCCCCGGCGTCGACCCCGGCCCCCGCGCCGGCCCCGGCCGCGGCGCCTGCACCCGCTCCGGCGCCGGCACCGGCGCCCGCCACCGACGCGAAGCCGGCCGACGCGGCGCCCGCGACCGCCGCCGCACCGGCTGCGGCTCCCGGTGCCGCCCCTGCGGCGCCGGCCGCCCCGGCCGCGGAGCCGCCGAAGGACGCCGCGAAGGAAGCGCCGAAGAAGTAACCGCGCAGGTTCCCGCACCAACCAGAGGCCGGCGCATGCCGGCCTTTGTCGTTGCGGCGCGTGAGCGCGGCATCGACGGGAGGACGCGATCATGCCGCGGCCACCCGCGTTTCCACCTCGCACGGCATTGACCGACCTCGGCAACGTCGCCGCAGTGCAACGTCGACACCGGCGTTGACGGCACGCGCCGGCACGATGACCGCCGAAGGGCGACACCGACGGCGCGGCAATGACCGGCCCCCTCGATCGCGGCGGACCGGTCGAGGCGTCGTGGGCGATCTGGTGGAGCGCGGCGCACCCGTCGCGCGGCCGCGATCCGGCCGGGCTCATGAGCGCGACCGGCGACGGGCTCTTCCACTGCTGCGCGGCCAAGTGACAACCTGAAGCGCCGGACCGCGCACGCCACAATGGGCGGCCCGAAGGTGATGTTCGAGGGCGTCACCCCCCGAGCCGAGCGACGCCGGCGTGGGACGCGTGCCGGCCGCACGCCGGGCGCGCGACCCGCCACACGACCGATCCCTACAGCGGCGCGCCGATCCTGCGTGCCACTTCGCGGTAGTGCTCGATGACTTGGCCCAGGTCGCGGCGGAACCGGTCCTTGTCGAGCTTCTCGCCGGTACGCGCGTCCCACAGCCGGCAGCCGTCGGGCGTGAATTCGTCGCCCAGCACCAGCGGGCCCCGCGGGTCGTCGGTCGGGTGGCCGAACTCGAGCTTGTAGTCGACGAGGTCGATGCCGGCGCTCGCGAACAGCGGCTTCAGCACCGCGTTGACCTGGTGCGTCAGCGCCCGCATCTGCCCGATCTCGTCGGCGCTCGCCCAGCCGAGCACGCGGATGTGGTCGTCGTTGCACAGCGGGTCGTGCAGCGCGTCGCTCTTGAGGAAGAACTCGAAGATCGGCTCCGCCAGCCGCGTGCCCTCTTCGATGCCGTAGCGCTTGGCCATCGACCCGGCGCACACGTTGCGCACGACGCACTCGACCGGCACCATCTTCATCGCCTTCACCAGCGACTCGCGCTCGTTGACCATCCGCACGAAATGCGTCGGCACACCCGCCTCGGCGAGCTTGCCCATCACGAACGCGTTGATCCGGTTGTTGGTCTCGCCCTTCAGCTCGAGCTTCGCCAGCTTGACGCCGTCGAACGCCGACACGTCGTCGCGGTAGTGCATGACGAGACGATGCGGGTCGTCGGTCGCGTAGACGGTCTTGGCCTTGCCGCGGTAGAGCTCGTTTCTCTTTTCCATCGGGTTTCCCGTGCGGTGGTCAGGCGAGCGCGCGCCACGCGAAGCCTGAGGCCTGGTCGGCGATGCCGATCCAGTCCTCGGCGCAGGCGAGCGCGCGGGCGAGCGCGCTGCGCGCCTTCGCCGGCGTGTTGTTCTGCTGCGAGAGGTGCGCGGCGACGATGTGCTGCAGCCGGCTCGTGTCGATGGCGGCGAGCAGCGCCGCCGCGCCTTCGTTGTGCAGGTGGCCGAAGCGGCCGGCGATGCGGGCCTTGAGCGACGCCGGGTAGTCGCTGCCGGCGAGCAGGTCGAGGTCGTGGTTGCACTCGAGCACCAGCGCGTCGCAGCCGGTGAGGCTCTGCTCGACGCACGGAGTCGCCACGCCGAGGTCGGTCAGCACACCCAGCCGGTGCGCGCCGTCGGTCACGACGAACTGCACGGGCTCGCGCGCGTCGTGCGGCACCGGGAACGGCCGGACCTCGAGGTCGCCGATCACGAAGTCGTCGTGGCTGTCGAAGCCGTACACGCGCTCCATGCCGGCGAACCGCTCGCCGACGACCGACAACGTGCCGAACGTCAGCCAGACGGGAATGCGGTGTCGCGCAGCGAACGCCGGCACGCCGCCCACGTGGTCGGAGTGCTCGTGCGTGACGAGGATCGCGGACAGCGTGTCGGGTGCCACGCCGATGCGCGCGAGCCGCACGGCGGCATCGCGCACGCCGAAGCCGCAGTCGATCAGGATGCGGGTGGCGCCCGCTTCGACGACGAGGCCGTTGCCCTCGCTGCCGCTGCCGATCGAGGCGAAGCGCACCTTTGGAGGCGCCTGTCCGGCCGCTACTTCAGCTGGTCCTTGAGCAACGCGAGGATCTTCTCGCTCGCGGCAGTCTTGTCCGGCGCGCCGGCCGGGTCGGCGACGCTCACCACGCTGTTCGGCGGCGCCTCCGCGACGACGATCTGGTACTGGTCGGGCTTGTCCTTCTCGTCGGACTTCCAGAACTGCAGCTTGGTGAGCCAGCCTTCGCTGTTCTTCTTCGCCGCGATGTCGTCCGGGTCGCCGAAGCGCACGAAGTAGACGCCCTTCGAGCGGTCGCGGTCGACGACGGTGAAGCCCGCGCGGTCGAGCGCCAGGCCCACGCGGCGCCAAGTGCGGTCGAACTGGTCGTCGACCGTGAGCTTGTAGATGCCGTCGGGGCCGCGCTCGACGCGCGCGCGCTCGGGGGCGATCGCCGCCTGCACGACCGCCGCCCGCGCCGCCGGCTCGGGCGCGCCGAACTTGGTCATCAGGCGCGTCAGCATTTCCGCCTCGAGGCCCGGATTGGGCGGCATCAGCGCCCACGCGAACGCGGCCGGCGACGAATTGTCGATCTTGGCGGTCGGCACCTGCTCCATCCCGCGGTGCGAAATGTAGATCTCGACCGTGCCCTGGTCGGTGCCGCGCTCGATGCGGGTGCGGAACTTGTCCTGCTTGTACGTCGAGTAGAAGACGTCGACGTACTTGCCGACGGTGCGGCGGAGGAAGTCGGCCGGGATGTCCGCGCGGTTCTCGGCGAAGTCGGTCTCCATCACGCCGATCTGCGGCTGCTCGATCGCGAGCACGAATCCCTGCTCCTGCCAGAACTCGCGGGACGTGTTCCACGCCTGTTCGGGCGTGGCCTTGACGACGAGCCACCGCTCGTTGCCGGCCCGCACGATCCGCGCGTCGGGCGACGTCGGCAGGAACTCCGAGCGCGTGCCGCGGTTGGCGCCGGCCTGCGCAAGCCCGGTGGCCGTCGACACCTTGTACCGGTCGTCGTACTTGGGCGTGGTCAGGTCGGGCGGCAACTCGAGCGACGGCGTCGACGACACGGACTTGTAGTCGATGCGCTTGGTCGGCGAAATGCTCGAGAGCGATTCGCAGCCGGCGAGCGCCGTCGCGAGCAGCGCGACGGCGAGCGCGCCGCGCACGTGGGGGCGAAGCATCGTGTCCATGGTCATTGAGCCCATCGTCAACCTTGCGCGAGGCAACCCGCGTCGCGCAGCGCGGCGCGGACCGTGTCGTGGAACTGCGGCGACAGCTTTACCAGCGGCAGCCGCAGCTCGTTGTGGATCAGGCCCATCTCGGCGAGCGCCCACTTGGTGGGGATCGGGTTCGCCTCGACGAACAGCCTGCGGTGCAGCGCGAGCAGCCGGTCGTTGCGCGCGCGCGCCGTCGCGACGTCGCCGGCCTGCGCCGCCGCGCACATCTGCCCCATCAGCTTCGGCGCGACGTTGGCGGTCACCGAGATCACGCCGTGCCCACCCATCAGCATCAGCGGCAGGCCCGTGATGTCCTCGCCGCTGTACACGGCGAAGTCGCGGTGGCCGGCCTCGGCCAGCGCCTTGATGAGTTCGCTGCCACGGCCGACGTCGGCCGTCGCGTCCTTGATGCCGACGATCCCGGGCACCTGCGCCAGGCGCAGCGTAGTCTCGGTGGCGAGGTCCGCGACCGTGCGGCCCGGCACGTTGTACAGCACCATCGGCAGCGCGACCTTCTCCGCGATCGTGCGGAAGTGCCGGTACAGACCTTCCTGCGTGGGCTTGTTGTAGTACGGCACCACCGACAGATGCGAATTCGCGCCCACCTTGGCGGCGTATGCGGCGAGTTCCACCGCCTCCGCCGTGGAGTTGGCGCCGGTGCCGGCCATGACCGGAATGCGGCCGGCCGCATGGTCGACGGCGGTCTTGATGAGCAGGCAGTGCTCGTCGAAGTCGACGGTCGGCGACTCGCCCGTCGTCCCGACAATGACGATGCCCGACGTCCCGTTGGCGACGTGGAAGTCGATGAGGCGGCGCAACGCGGGCAGGTCGAGGGCGCCTCCCTCCTGCATCGGCGTTACGATGGCAACCAGGCTACCTGTCAGCATGCAAGGGCTTGAGCCAAATAGGTCATTTTACCGTATTCGGCAGACGGCTGCCGCTGCGGCGTTCGACCGCGCGGCGCGCGTCGCGTTCCCGCTCTCGGGGCTGCTGCGCCGGCTCCGTGACGCAACTGCGCGGACCCGCGGGGCGCGCGGGGTCCGCCGGCCGGGTCACGCGTCCTGCGGCCAGGCGACCGTCTCCCCGGCGCCGAACCCGTTCGCCGCGTTCGCGTGCAGCGCCCAGGCGTCCTCCAGCGCGCGCACCCGGCGGCCGATCTCGCGCGCACGCCGTGGCGCGACGGCATCCGGCAGTGCGTGGAGATCCCGGTCCGGGCGCCGCCGCGCGTGTGCGACGGCGTGCTCGCCGCCCGGGAAGATCTCGCCATCGAAGCTCGTATGCATGTCCGGTCTCCACTGCGGCCCCGCCGAACGCGCCGCGGGCCATGGCGCAGCGCGGCGTGGACCTTCGCGCCGCGTGCCGCCATCGTCGCGGCCGCGCGTAGCGCGCCGATGTCGCGCCGCGCGCCGTGTGTTGCCGACTTGTAACCGGGCGCGCACGGCGGCGGCGCGTCCCGGTGCCGATCGCGCGTTGGCGCACCGGCGCCAAGGCGCCGGATCGTGCGGCTGCGCCACGCCACCGTTCGCCGCGGCAACAAATCCGCTACACACGACGCGCTGACCGACATCGGGCCGATACGTGCGCCGCCCAGCATGCGATCCCAGGGCGGCGAGCGCGGCGACGGGTCGCGCGGCGGCCGCTGCGGCGGGGTATCGCGCCTGCGACCTGCGCCGATGACACGAGGAGCCGCAACCATGATCGAAGCGAGCACGGCCGACCCGGCCACGCAATCCACGCGTCACGCGCAGAATGCCGCCCATGCGGCCTCCGCGCCCGATCAGGAGTCCGCCATGAATGCGGGAAATCCCGCGCCTCGAACCGAATTCCTGGTCGACTGCGTGCCGCTCGCCACGGGCGAAACGCTGCGGCTGGTCGATCCGCACGCCGTGTACGTGCACGTCGCGCAGGGCGACGTCTGGATCACCGAGGAGGGCGCGGCGGACGACATCGTGCTTGCGGAGTCGGAAGGCTTCCGCCTGACGCGGCGCGGAACGGCCATCGTCGAGGCGATGACGCCGACGGTCGTGCTGCTGACGTCCCCGCGGGAATCCGGCTTCGCGCGGGCGATGGCGACTTCCGAGCGCCCGCCGCGTCCGGCGCGCCAGCGGCATCGGCGCGGCGCGGCCGGCGACGCGCTTGCCGGACTGCGTGGGCGGTACCCGGCGTGGTTGCTGGCGCTGGCCGCGCCGTCGCGGCGATCAGCCTGACGCGGCGGCCGTCAGGGCCGGCGGCCACGTCCGCCCGCCGCCGACGGCGGCGATCCGCTGCACGACGGCGCATCGCGTCCCGTCGTCGACGGTCCCCTGCTCGAACGCGACGATCTGCAGCGGCGCCGGCGGCAGGCGAGCCAGCGTCAGCAACTCGTCCGGGCACAGCAGGAAGTCGGGATTGGCCGGCCGGCCGAACATCTCGTTGCCCTGCGCGAACGTCTCGTACAGCAGCGCACCGTCGACCGCGAGCGCGGCGCGCAGGTGCGCGAACTGCGGGCGGTGCAGGTAGTTGACCACGACGATCGCATCGAACCGCTCGCCCGCGAGCGGCCACACGCCCGTTTCCAGATCGCACACGCGCGTCTCGACGCCCGGTACGC
This sequence comes from Betaproteobacteria bacterium, assembly GCA_016716425.1. Classification (GTDB taxonomy): domain Bacteria; phylum Pseudomonadota; class Gammaproteobacteria; order Burkholderiales; family Casimicrobiaceae; genus VBCG01. Next base: position 302,582 of record JADJWJ010000004.1, on the reverse strand, counting down.
CGGCGAGCGAGGCGAGCGCGTCCGCGTCGCGGTCGACGGCGAGCACGCGCGCGCCGCGGGAAGCGAGGTAGCGCGCGTGGCGCCCGGATCCGGCCGCGAGGTCGAGCACGCGCGCGCCCGGCGCAATCAGGTGCCCGAAGCGCACGACCCACGGCGACGGCGCGAGCGGCATGTGTCGCTCGGGAATCGGCGCGCTCGCCGGGCTACCTTCGCGCTGCGCGTTCCGGCATTCGCCCCCGGGGCGGCCCTTCGGGTTCATCGCGTCGCCGCCTTGGCCGCGCGCGGCGCGCGCGTGCCCCCCGCCTCGCTCCCGGCGCGACGCACGGCCTCGCCGCGCAGCCACGCGACGAACGCGGCGACCTCCGGTCGCGCCGCCGCGTGCGGCGCGACGATCGCGAAGTAGCCGCGCGGCGAGTCGTAGCGCCTGGCAAACGGCGCGACGAGCCGGCCGTCGGCGATGTACTCGGCGATCAGCGGAATGCGGCCGAGCGCCACGCCCTGCCCGGCCACCGTCGCCTGGATCACCTGGTCGTACAGCGAGAACTTGACCGACCCGACGGGCTTCAAGCCCGGCGGGCCGTTCGAATTGAGCCACGCCGGCCAGTTGAGCCACGGCATCGTGCCGCCCGGATCGTCCAGATGGATCAGCACGTGGCGCGCGAGGTCCGCCGGCGCCTCGAGCGGCGGGCCGCGGCGGACGAGCGCCGGGCTCGCGACCGGCAGCAGTCGCTCTCCGAACAGCCGCACGGCGCCACGGGGAGCGCCCGCGTCGGTCAGGTACCGCACGGCGACGTCGACGTCGCCGCGCGCCAGGTCGATCACGCGGTCGTCGGCCGACACGTAGACGTCGATCGCCGGGTGCGCCGCGCGAAACGACGGCAGTCGCGGGATCAGCCACAGCGCGGCGAACGACACCGTGGTCGACACCGTGAGCCCTGGCTCGCGTTCGGCGACGCGCACCGCGTCGGCCGCGGCGGCCAGGTCGCGCAGCTTCTCGGTCACCGTCCGGTGGAATGCCGCGCCGGCCGGCGTGAGCGCCAGCGCGCGGTGCCGGCGCTCGAACAGCGCCACCCCCAGCGCGTCCTCCAGCGCCTTCACCTGCCGCGACAGCGCCGACTGCGTGACGAAGAGTTCCTCGGCGGCCAGCGTGAAGGACAGCCGGCGCCCGGCGGCCTCGAAGCCGCGGAGGAAGTCGAGCGACGGCAGGCCGCGCAGCGTCTTTTGCATTCCCACAGCGCATGCGAGACATGCGCATTCAACGTTTGAGCGACGGCGGCCCCGCGCCGACAATTCGCTTCACCCGGTAGCGAAATCCGCCGCCGGCGGGCCCGGAGCCCGAAGCGGGGCCGCCCCGGAGCCGGATGCATTCTACGCATGTCAACGGAGAACCGCCATGGCCTGCTTCAATCACGCAACGATCATCGACCTCGCGGCCCGCGAGATGCTGCAGCTGCCCGACGTTCGCGGCACGACGCTGCGCGTGACGCGCGGCACGGTATGGATCACCCAGCAGAACGACACGCAGGACATCGTGCTGCGCGCCGGCGACAACTGGGTGGTCGAGCGCAACGGCCTCACGCTCGTCGAGGCGCAGAACGAAGCGACGTTCTGCGCGATCGGCACCGTCCTCCCGCCGCGGCTGCCGACGCGGAAGTCGGAGCGGACCGTGGCGCCCCGGTGGTGGGCGCGCATCGGCGAAGCGCTGGCGAGCTTCTTCGCGACGCCTGCCCGCAACGCGGCGCCGTACGTCTGACACGGACGCGATCGAATGCCGCGCGTCGCCGTCAACATGCGCGCGGGCCAGTCCGCGCCGTTCGGGTGCGCCGCGCTCGACGGCGTCCATTGGCCGCGGGTGGCTTCCGGCGCGCCGGAGGCCGACCGGTTCCAGCGCGTGCTCCGGCTGCCGCCCGACGACATCGTATTCGATCGGCGCGTTCCCGAGCCGGCCTCGCTTCGGACCGACGCGTTCGTGATGACCGTGTCCGCCACGACCGTGGGCGGTCCGTCGTTGCGGCCTCCCGGCCTGTCCTGCCGCAGTCGATCGCGCACCGCTTTCAGGCCGCGCGCGCCTCGCCCGCTTGCTCATAGGTGCGCCCGTCGCGGATGTGGTAGATCCGCCGGAACGTCGGGATGATCTTCTCGTCGTGCGTGACGACGATGATCGCGGTCCCGAACCGCTGCGCCATCTCGTTCAGAATGCGGATCACGGTCAGCGCCCGCTCGCTGTCGAGCGGCGCCGTCGGCTCGTCGGCGAGGATGATCGGCGGCTGGTTGACCAGCGCACGGGCGATTGCGACGCGTTGCTGCTCGCCGCCGGATAGCTGGGGCACCTGCGCCTGTGCGCGATGACCGACATCCAGCGCGGCAAGCATCTGGCGCGCGCGGTCGCGCGCCTTGCCGTTGGACATGCCGGCGAGCATCGGCAGCAGCGCGACATTGTCGGTCACGTCGAGGAACGGGATGAGATAGGGCGCCTGGAACACGAAGCCGATGCGGTCGCGCCGCAACGCGCGCAGATCGGCCACCTTCCAGCCGTTGTCGTAGATCGTCTCGCCGGCAAGCGACATGCGGCCGGACGTGGGCTCGATCACCGCCCCGAGGCATTTCAACAGCGTGCTCTTGCCCGAGCCGCTGGGACCGATCAGTCCCACGACCTCGCCGGGCCGGACGATCATGTCTACGCCTTTCAGCGCGTCGACCGCCGCGTCGCCCACGCCGTAGCGCTTGGTCAAGCCGCTGATTTCGATTGCCGGATGGACCAAGACCCTAGCCCCCGATGGCCGTGGCCGGATCGACGCGCAGCGCGGCGCGGATCGCGACGATGCTCGCGAAGGCGCAGATCACCAGCACGAGCACGGCGCCCAGCACCGCGTCCCCGGGCAGCAGCAACACGTACTTGGGGAAGATCGGCGCCCACAGCGTGGCCGCGGTCTTGCCGACGACGAAGGCGATGGCGCCGAGGCCGAGAGCCTGCTGCAGGATCATGCCGGCGATGGTGCGGTTGCGCGCGCCGATCAACTTGAGCACGGCGATCTCGCGCACCTTGTTCAGCGTCATCGTGTAGATGATGAAGGCAACGATGGCCGCACTGACCACGGCCAGGATGACGAGAAACATGAAGATCTGCTTCGCCGACGTGGCGATCAGCTTGGCGACGAGGATTTCGTCCATGTCGTTTCGCGTGTACGCTTCCAGATGCTTCCAGCGCCGAATCTCGCGTGCCACGACGATTTCGTCGGCGTTCGGCGCCAGTCGCAGCATGACGACGTTCACGGTGCGGCTGCTGGCCTGGCTCGCCTGCACCGCCTCGAGCAGTCCCGGCACCCCGGGGCGGTTGAACGCCGGATTGGCGGCGGTGCGCGCCCGCTCGTTCACCAGCGCGTCGTTGTCCTTGAGAAACTGCACTTCCTGCGCATCCTGCAACGGCACGAAGACCATGGGGTCACCGCCCGACGACACCATGCGCCGGGTCAGGCCGACCACCGTGTACTCGTGCCGGCGGATGCGGATGCGATCATCGAGCCGTAACCCCGTCTTGACGTCGGCGATCGCCTCGTAGTGCGAGCGCGTGATCGGGCGACCGGCCACGAGGTAGCCGGGTTCCCCGGGATGCCCCGGCTCGAAGCCGACGAGCATCACGCGGACATCGCTGCCTTCATGCCGGATCTGCATCGTCAGATAGGTGACGTTGCCGGCTTCCGCGACACCCCGCACGCCGAGCAGCGTCCGGTAGGCATCGTCGCGCACGTTCGACGGCTCGGCGTAGGGACCGAGCGTGTCGCGCTGGACGACCCAGAGATCGGCGCCGACGTTTTCGAGCAGCACCTTGCCGTCGTCCACCAATCCGCGATAGATGCCCGCCATCGACAGGGTCAGACCGACGAGCAGGCCGAGTCCGAGCCCGGTGAAGACGAACTTGCCCCAGCCATACAGGATGTCGCGACCGGCGAGGTTGATCATGGACTGGCGCTGACGATCGCGGGGACGATCCTGACCCTGGCGTCCGGCTTCAGCGCCCGTTCGCTGTGCACGACGACCTCGTCGCCCACGTTCAGGCCGTCCACGATCTGGCTGCGCCCGTCTAGCGTCGTGATGCCCACCTTCACCGGCCGGAATTCCACGCGGCCGTCGGCGAGTTGCCAGACGCCGTCCTGCCGATCGAGCCGCTTCACCGCCGCGGCCGGTATCGAGCGCACATTGGCGAGCTCGGCGGTGCGGATCGTCACCTCGACCAGCTCGCCGACCGAAATCCCTTCCGGCCGCACCGCGAAGCCGACGTTGACGATTCTCTCTTCGGTCACCGCATCGCTCACCCAGTCGACGCGCTGGACCTCTCCACGATAGGTGCGCCTGGGGTCCGAGCGCAACACGATCTCGGCGGACTGCCCCACGCGCACGCCGCCGGCCTGGCCCTGGTCGATTCGCGCCTTGATCCACAGGGTCGCCGGGTCGATGACCTGCAGCACGGCCTGCCCGGCAACGATCGTGGTTCCGGGCTCGACCAGACGCGCGCTGACCACGCCGTCGACGGGACTCGTGAGCCGCGCCTGCGCGCGCAGCTTGCCGACGCCCGCGACATCGGACAACGCCCGGTCGTGGTCGCGCCGCGCGGCGGCCAGTTGAGCTGTCGCCGCATCGACGGCCGCCTTCGCCGCATTGGCTTCGTGTCCTTTGGCGTCGGCGGCCTCCTGGCTGACGAATCCCTGCGCGCGCAGCTCGTTGGAGCGACGCGCGCTCGCGACGGCGATTTGCGCGCGGCTCTGCGCCTCGGCGAGCTGCGCCTCGGCCGCGCGGACGATGCTGGTGGCGCGTTCTGCCGCGAGCTGCCCGCTGACGACGCGATCCCCCAGATCGACCGGATCGAGTTCGGCGAGCAACTGCCCGCTCTCGACGACGTCGCCCTGGTCCACGAGCACGCGGGCAACGCGGCTCGCCACCGTCGGCCCGAGTGCATAGCCGCGGCGTGCCTCGACCGTGCCGATGCCGAACGTGCTTGCCGCCAGCGGTCCCTGTTCGACCTTGGCGAGCGTGATCCTGGTCGGCGCGAGCGGGCCCTGGCTCGTCGCCAGCCAGCCGAGCAGAAGCACGCCGGCGATGCCGGCAGCGATCAGTACGGTCTTGCGGCCCAGGCGCAGGTTCACGGCTTTCTCCGCCCGCGATATCCGTGGAGCAGCAACGGGAACAATTGCCGGGCACGTTTGATCATCGCGGCCTCGTCGCCGGCGAGCGCGGACTGGATGACCAGGCCCTGTACGGCGCCGATGAACAGCACGGGGGCGAGGTTGGCATCGAGATCGGCAGGAAGCTCGCCCGCCGACTTGGCGTTGGCGAAGAGCAACGCCAGACGCTTGCTGTAGGCGGCGATCATCCTGGCCACTTCGGCACGTACCGGCGAGTCGCCCGGGTACTGCAGCTCGTGGAACAGGACGCGCGGTACGCCGGGGTTCGCGGCGACGAACGCGACGTGGGCGAGGAAGGCGCGCTCGATCTTGCCCAGCGGCGAATCGGTCTTCGCCACTGCCGCATCGAGCACGGCGGCAAGTGACTCACGTACCCAGGCAAAGACGGCGAGCCAGATCGCCTGCTTGTCGGGAAAGTGCCGGAACAGCGCGCCCTGCGTGACGCCGATGCGATCGGCGATCGCCTGGGTCGTGATCGAATCCGGGCCTCGCTCGCGCGCCAGCGACAACACCGCGGCAACGATTTCGCGTTGCCGCTCGTCCGTCTTCAGGCGGACCCGGGGCATCGTTCGCGGCGCGGTCGGGGCATCCATGGCATCCAGATGGTTGCTCGAAAGTAAGTAATCAAGTACTATCTTACATTCGCGGCAGCGGAATTGCAACCCCGCCGATCCCAGGGAGTCCCCGACCATGCGCTTTCCCGAATTCTTCGCCGCCGCGCCCCGGATCACCGTGCGCGACCCGCTCGCCCGCGTCCTCGGCGCAGCCGAGGACGGTGTGCTCGAGTACAGCTACGCCGACACGGTGAAGCTCGCCGGGCACTCGTGTCCGACCGTGGCGTCCGCCTACCTGATGACCCGTGCCGCCATGCGTGCGCTGTACCCCGCTACGTTGCCGGAGCGCGGAGGCATCAAAGTCGAACTGCGTGGCGACCGACAGGAAGGCGTGGCCGGCGTCGTTGCCAACGTCGCGAGCTTCCTGACCGGCGCGACCCACGACACCGGTTTCAAAGGCATCGGCGGGCACTTCGATCGCCGCGGGCTCCTGTTCTTCGGCGTCGACATCCCGGGCCAGATTCGGTTCACGCGCGTGGACACGGGTGCCGCCGCCATCGTGTCCGCCCGGCTCGACCGCATCCCGTCCGATCCGCGCGTCGCCGCGCTCATGCCGCGCTGCGTCGCCGGCACCGCCTCGGCGGACGAGAGTTCGCTGTTGCAATCGCTATGGCAAGGCCGGGTCCGGACGCTCGTCGTCGAGCACGCCGACGATGCGCAGATCATCGTGGTTCGTACATGAGCGGGATTCGCGCGGCGCCCGGCACGCGGGTCCGGGCACGCGTCGCCGTCTTCGTCGCGAAGTGCAGGCGCGAGCCTGCGGCGAGGGTGAGTCAACCGAGGCTCGCACCAAGTCGCGTGGGTGCGACGCGCGGCCCGGTGCGCCGCGCGCGATGCAGCGCGACCGCCCCGTCAGCGCATACGCGCCAGCGTGTTGTCGCGCAGCACGACGCCGTGCCAGACGGTGGCGGCGACGTGCAGACCGATCAGCACGATCAGCGCGTTGCCGAGCCATTCGTGCACGTCTTCCAGCCGGTGCGCGAGTCCCTCATCGGCGCCGACGAGAACGGGCAGCGATAGGCCCAGCAGCGCGACGGCCCTCCCGTCCGCCTGCATCATCAGGACACCGAGCACGGGCAGCGCGACCATCAGCGCGTAGAAGGTCCATTCGGCGGCGTGTGCGGCGCGCCGCTGCCACGCCGCCGGCGCCGGGACGATCGCCGGCTCGGCGTTGCCGAGCTTCCACGCGAGCCGGAACCAGACCAGCGCCAGCACGACGAGCCCCGCCTGCATGTGCCCGTTGAACATGCCGCGGCGCAGCGCGCTGCCTTTGGGCGCGAATTCGGCCAGCTCGATCAGCGCGATCGCGACGATGATGAGAAGCGCCATGGCCCAGTGGAAGGCACGGGCGATGGCGCCGAACGACGTGGACGTGTTGCGCAGGGGCATCGCTGACGGCCCTCGAAGAATGTTGAGGCCCCCAGTGTCGCGCCTGCCCGCCGGCAGCACCTTGGGGCGGATCAAGGAATCCGCGGGCCGGGCGCGCCCTCGCGGCCGCGCGGCGCGCATGCCCATCCGGCATGTCGCGCCGCGCGGCAGTGCGCTCGCACGCGCACCGGCAGGACGCAGCATCGCAACATTTCGTTACGCTTTCGCGAACACGATCGCGCCGCCCTTGTCGCGGACATGGACCGTGTCGCCCGGCGCATAGTTCCCGGACAGGATCTCCTTCGCCAGCGGGTTCTCGATCTGCTGCTGGATCGCCCGCTTCAGCGGCCGCGCGCCGTACACCGGATCGAAGCCCGCCTTCGCCACGGCCGCCAGCGCGGCATCGGTCACGTTCATCCTGATGTCGAGCTTGCGCAGCCGCTCCTCGAGCGCCTTCAGCTGGATGCGCGCGATGCGGGCGATGTTCGCCTCGTCCAGCGGATGGAACACGACGATCTCGTCGATGCGGTTCACGAACTCCGGCCGGAAATGCTGCTTGACCTCGGCCATCACCGCGATCTTGACCAGCGCCTGCTCGCTGCCCGCGTCGGCCATCTGCTGGATCTTGTGCGACCCCAGGTTCGACGTCATGACGATGACCGTGTTCTTGAAGTCGACCGTGCGGCCCTGCCCGTCGGTCATGCGGCCGTCGTCCAGCACCTGCAGCAGCACGTTGAACACGTCCGGGTGCGCCTTCTCGATCTCGTCCAGCAGGATCACCGAGTACGGCTTGCGGCGCACGGCCTCGGTCAGGTAGCCGCCTTCCTCGTAGCCGACGTAGCCCGGCGGCGCGCCGATCAGCCGCGCGACCGAGTGCTTCTCCATGAACTCCGACATGTCGATGCGGATCATCATGTGGTCGGAGTCGAACAGGAACTCCGCGAGCGCCTTCGTGAGCTCGGTCTTGCCGACCCCCGTGGGTCCGAGGAACAGGAACGAGCCGTACGGCCGGTTGGGGTCGGACAGGCCCGAACGCGAGCGGCGGATCGCGTCGGACACGAGCCGCACCGCCTCGTCCTGGCCAACGACGCGCGTGTGGATCTTGTCCTCCATGTGGATGAGCTTCTCGCGCTCGCCCTGCATCATCTTCGACACCGGGATGCCGGTCGCGCGCGACACGACCTCGGCGATCTCCTCGGCGCCCACCTGCGTGCGCAGCAGCCGGGGCTTCTTCGCCTGCTCCTTCGCGAGCGCGGTGTCGGCTTTCTTGAGCTGCGCCTCGAGTTGCGGCAGCTTGCCGTACTGCAGCTCCGACATCTTCTGCCAGTCGCCCTTGCGCTTGGCCTCGTCCATCTGGAGGCGGACCTTGTCGATCTCCTCCTTGATGTGCTGGGTGCCGACGACGTCGGCCTTCTCGGCCTTCCACACTTCCTCGAGGTCGGCGTACTCGCGCTCGAGGCGCGTGATCTCGTCCTCGATGTGGTCGAAGCGCTTCTTCGACGCCTCGTCCTTCTCCTTGCGCACGGCTTCGCGCTCGATCTTCAACTGGATCAGCCGCCGCTCGAGCTTGTCCATTGCCTCGGGCTTCGAGTCGATCTCCATCTTCACGCGCGCCGCCGCCTCGTCGATCAAGTCGATCGCCTTGTCGGGCAGGAAGCGGTCGGTGATGTAGCGCGCGGACAGCTCCGCCGCGGCGACGATCGCCGGGTCGGTGATGTCCACGCCGTGGTGGATCTCGTAGCGCTCCTGCAGCCCGCGCAGGATCGCGATCGTCGACTCGACCGACGGCTCGTCGACCAGCACCTTCTGGAAGCGGCGCTCGAGCGCGGCGTCCTTCTCGACGTACTTGCGGTACTCGTCGAGCGTGGTCGCGCCGACGCAGTGCAGCTCGCCGCGCGCGAGTGCGGGTTTGAGCATGTTGCCGGCGTCGATCGCGCCTTCGGCCTTGCCGGCGCCGACCATCGTGTGCAGCTCGTCGATGAACACGATCGTGCGGCCCTCGTCGGCCGCGATGTCCTTCAGCACGGCCTTGAGCCGCTCCTCGAACTCGCCGCGGTACTTGGCGCCGGCGAGCAGCGCCGCCATGTCGAGCGACAGCACCCGCTTGTCCTTCAGCGTTTCCGGCACCTCGCCGTTGACGATGCGCTGGGCCAGGCCCTCGACGATCGCGGTCTTGCCCACGCCGGGCTCGCCGATCAGCACCGGGTTGTTCTTGCTGCGCCGCTGCAGGATCTGGATCGTGCGGCGGATCTCGTCGTCGCGGCCGATCACCGGGTCGAGCTTGCCTTCGCGTGCCCGCGCGGTGAGGTCGATCGTGTACTTGTCGAGCGCCTGCCGCTGGCCCTCCGCCTCCTGGCTGTCCACACCGGCGCCGCCGCGGACCGCGGCGATCGCGTCCTCGAGCGCCTTCCGGGTGAGGCCCGCTTCCTTCAGCAGGCGGCCGGTGTCGCCCTTGTCGTTCGCGAGCGCGAGCAGGAAGAGCTCGCTGGCGATGAACTGGTCGCCGCGCTTGACCGCTTCCTTGTCGGTCAGGTTGAGCAGGTTGTTCAAGTCGCGCGAGACGCTGATCTCGCCACCCTGCCCCTCGACCTTGGGCAGCCGCTCGATCGAGCCTTTCAGCGCCGCCTGCAGCTTGGGCAGCGCGACGCCGGCGCGGGCGAGGAGCGACGTGGTGCCGCCGTCCTCCTGCGCGAGCAGGGCGGCGAGCAGGTGCTGCGGCTCGATGAAGCCGTTGTCGTTGCCCAGCGCGAGGCTCTGGGCGTCGGCGAAGGCCTGCTGGAACTTGGTCGTGAGCTTGTCGAAGCGCATCGGAGGTCCTTGATTGTTCGGGCTTCCTGTGAATATGGGGAAAATGCCTGCAATTTCAACAGGGAGAACCGGGAGCCGGCGGACCGGGACGCGCGGCCGGCGGGGCGCACGCTCGATGCTACGATTGCCGGCGACGCTTCCGCCATATCGCCATGCCCACCCCCGAGCCCGAGCCCGAGTCGGAGTCCGCGCCCCAGCCGCAATTCCCGCCTGCCACGCAGGGCGAGCCGCCCGTGCCGCCGCGCCCGGCCAGGATGACCGAGGTGGTGGGCGCGGTATTCTGGAGCTTCTTCGGCGTCCGCAAGGGCCGCGCCATGCGCAAGGACGCGGTGACCGTCCGGCCGCACCAGGTCGTGCTGGTCGGCGTCGCGATGGGGTTGGGACTCGTGCTGACGCTGCTGCTGGTCGTGCGGCTGATCATTCGCGCCGCGGGCGCGTAGCCGCCACGGCGGCAGCCGCCTGCGCGATCTCGGCGTCGGTCGTCAGGATATCGGGACACAGCCGCAGGTGCGGGCCGCGGGCGTCCGTCCAGACGCCCGCCGCGCGCAGCCGCACCGACCACCCTTCCGCGTCCGGGTCCGTGATGGTGACGAACGCGCCGCGGTCGTCGGTGCCGCCGGCCACGCTCACGGCCTGCTCGTTCACCAGCCCGACCAGCCGCCGCTGCAATGCGAGCGAATGCTCGCGGATGCGGGGAACGCCCAGCGCCAGCGCCAGCACCTGTCCGGCGCGCGCCTGGTAGAACGGCAGCACGGGCGGGGTCGATTCGAGGAACGCGTCGCCGCCCCTCGCATACTCCGGCGGATCGGGGCGCAGGTACGCGAACGGATCGCGCTTGGCGAACCAGCCGGTGTCGAGCGTGCGCAGCGAGCCGTCGAGGTGGCGCGGATGCAGGTACAGGAAGCACGCGCCGGGGCCGCCGCGCAGGTACTTGTACGCGCCGCCGACCGCGAAGTCGACGTCGAGCGCAGCGACGTCGACCGGGAACACGGCCAAGGAGTGGTAGACGTCGAGCAGGATCCGGCCGCCCGCCGCGTGTGCGGCCGCGACGATCATCGGCAGGTCGGCGATCCGCTGGCCGGTGTTGAAGACGACCTGCGACACGACGACGAGGTCGGCGCGCGCGCCGATCGCCGCGACGATCGCGTCGCTCGCGAACGCACCGTCCGCGCCGGGCTCGACCAGCGTCAACGCGATGCGGCCGCGCCGCACGTACTCGCGCAGGATCACGTCCAGCGAGTCGAACTCGCCGCGCGTGGCGACCACGCGCGGCACCGTGTCGTACGTGTTGAGGATCGCGCGCAGCCCCTGCCCGGCGCTGGTCTTGGGCACGACGCAATCCGCGCGCGGCGCGCCCAGCAGCCGCGCGATCCGCGCCCGATACGCCTGCATCTCGGCCTCCCACGCGTCCCATGCGCCCCCGAGGTGCGCGTACCACGCGGCCATGCCCTCGCGCACGTCGTCGTCGGTGGCGTCGAGCGGGCGACCCAGCGAGTGGTTCGCGAGATAGACGCGATCGCACCACGCCGCACGCACGCGCGCGAACAGCGGCGCCACGTGCCGCTGCAGCGCGGACTCCGTCAGCGGGCCGTCGCCGAGCGCCGCGACGGCGGCCTCGATGCGGTCGACGGTCGTGACAGGCGTGCTCATCGGCTCGTCCACGCCCGGCTACTTCGCTCCGATCACCGTACGCACGTCGATCAGCTCCGGGAAGAACGGGGCGTCGAGCGCACGCTTCAGGTACGTGACGCCCGACGAGCCGCCGGTGCCCGGCTTGTGGCCGATGATCCGCTCGACGGTCTTCATGTGGCGGAACCGCCAGAGCTGGAAGCCCTCCTCGACGTCGACCAGCTTCTCGCACATGTCGTAGGCGTCCCACCACTGGCGCGGATGCTCGTAGATCGTCTTGAACACCGGCACGAGCTCGGGCTCCCGGCGGTACGGCTGCGTGAAGTCGCGCTCGACGCAGGCGGCTGGCACCGGCAGCCCGCGGCGCGCGAGGTGGCGGAGGAACTCGTCGTAGAGCGACGGCGCGTGCAGCAGCGCGCGAGCGTCGCGAACGTCGCGGCGTCGTGGCGGAACACCTCGAGCATTCCCGCGTGCTTCGCACCCGAGCAGGAACTCGAGCGCGCGGTACTGCGCCGACTGGAAGCCCGAAGCCGTGCCGAGCGCCGGCCGGAAGGCGTCGTATTCGGACGGAGTCAGCGTCTCCAGCACCGCCCACTGCTCGAACAGCTGCTTCTGGATCAGCTTGACGCGGGCAAGGATCTTGAAGCACGGCTCCAGCGCGTCGGCGCGCACGAACCGGATCGCCGCCGTCAGCTCGTGCACCATGAGCTTCAGCCAGAGCTCGGCGACCTGGTGCTGGACGATGAACAGCATCTCGTCGTGGCGCGGCGCGCCGTCGGCGCCGCGCGAGCGCGGCTGCTGCGCCGCGAGAAGCAGGTCGAGCCGCAGGTAGCCGCCGTAGCTCAGGCGGTCGGTCAGGTCGGTGACGATGCCGGGTTCGAGATCGTGCGCGCTCATTGGGGTACCTTCGCGCCGCGCTCGCCTGCGCACGGGACGCCACGGTCCTCGGGGCAGCCCGGCGGGCGCATGGCGGTCGGCAGGGGTGCGGGGTGCGAAGTATACGCGCCGGCTTTTGCTACCATCGGCGCCCATGTGGCCGCTCCGCTTCGCCCTCGTCGCCGTCGTGGCGGCCACCGCGGCGCTGGTTGCCGGATGCGGCAGCGACGGCACGCCGCGCCGCAGCCTCGCGCTCGCGGACTGCCGGCTGCCGAACTTCGCGACCGCCGCGCAGTGCGGCGAGCTCGAGGTGCCCGAGGACCGCGACCGCCCGGACGGCCGGAAGCTGCGCATCTTCGCCGCGGTGCTGCCGGCCAACACGCTGACGCCGAAGGACGATCCGCTGCTGATCCTCGCCGGCGGCCCGGGACAGGCCGCGTCGTACCTCGCGCCGTTCGCGGCGCGGCTGGCCGAACTGCGCCGCACGCGCGACATCGTACTGATCGACCAGCGCGGCACCGGGCGCTCGTCGCCGCTGACGTGCCAGGCGTTCCGCCCGCGCGACGACGACGTGTTCGAGACCGATCCCGTGCCGCGCGCCCGCCAGTGCGCGCAGGAGCTGGCCGCGCAGGGCGTGGACGCCGCGCAGTACACGACGACGGCGTGGATCGTCGACCTCGAGGCGGTGCGCGTCGCGCTGGGCTACGCGCGCTGGAACCTCTGGGGCGGCAGCTACGGGTCGCGCGTCGCGCAGGCGTACCTGCGCCGCCACCCCGATGCCGTCCGCACCGTCACGCTCGACGGCGTCGCGCCGCCCGACATGGTGATCACGCTCGACGTCTGGCACACGCGCGAGGCGGCGCTCGACGCCGTGTTCGACGCCTGCGCGGCGTCGCCGGCGTGCCGCCGCGCGCACCCGGACGTCGCGGACACGCTCGCCCGCATCGAGCACGCGCTGGGGCCTTCCGGCCGCGACCTGGAGATCGTCGACCCGCGCACCGGCGCCGTGGAGCGCCACCGGGTCACGTTCGACGTCGTGCTCGCCGCGCTGCAGCCGCTCACGTACAACCCGGAGACCGTGAGCCTGCTGCCGGAGATGCTGGCGCTCGCAGCCGCCGGCGACCTGGCGCCGCTCCTCGCCGCCAACCCGGCGCTGTCCGGCAACCTCGCCGAGCAGATGAACGCGGCGCTCCACTTCTCGGTGACGTGCGCCGAGGACGTGCCGCGCATTCGTCCGGGCAGCGAAGGCGAGGCACTTGCCGGCTTGCCGACGCGGCGGCTCGCCGAGCAGACGATCGCCGTGTGCGGCGTCTGGCCGCGCGGGCGGATGCCCGCCGACTTCGCGGAGCCCGTGCGCAGCGACAAGCCCGTGCTGCTCCTGTCCGGCGGCATGGACCCGGTGACGCCGCCCGCGTACGGCGCCGCGGTGGCGACGGGATTCCCCAACAGCCGCCACGTGATCGCCCGTGGCTACGGGCACATCGTGTCGCCGCACGCATGCGCGCCACGGCTCGTCAGCGCGTTCGTCGCCGCGGGCAGCGTGGCGAAGTTGCCCGAGCCGTGCATCGCCCGGCTCGAGCAGAGCAGCCCGCCTCCGCTTTGGCCCGACCGCCTCGGTCCGCAGCCGTGATCGCGATCGACCGCCTCGCGAAATCGTTCGGCCGGAAGCGCGAAGTGCACGCGGTGCGCGAGGTCTCGTTCGTCGCGCGGGACGGCGAGATCACCGGGCTCCTCGGCCCCAACGGCGCCGGCAAGACCACGCTGTTGCGCATGCTCGCCACGCTGATCGTGCCCGACGCCGGCACCGCACGCATCGGCGACCTCGACGTCGTGCGCGACCGCTACGCGGTGCGCGAGCGCATCGGCGTGCTGTCCGACGCGCGCGGCCTGTATCCACGACTGACGGCGCGCGAGAACATCCGCTACTACGGCGAGCTGCACGGGCTGCCCGGGCCGGCGCTGTCCGCCCGGGTCGACGCGCTGATCGACACGCTGGGCCTCGCGCCGCTCGCGGACCGCCGGGCGCAGGGCTTCTCGCAGGGCGAGCGGATGAAGGTGGCGATCGCGCGCGCACTGGTGCACGACCCGGCGACCATCCTGCTCGACGAGCCGACCAACGGCCTCGACATCATGAGCACGCGCGCGCTGCGCGAGCAGCTGCGCTCGCTGCGCTCCGCGGGCAAGTGCCTGCTCTTCTCGTCGCACGTGATGCAGGAGGTCGCCGCGCTGTGCGACCGCATCGTGATCCTCGGCGCGGGCCGGGTCGTCGCCGACGGCACGGCACAGGCGCTGATCGCACAGAGCGGCGCAGCCACGCTCGAAGACGCGTTCGTGACGCTGCTGGGCAGCGGCGAGGGGCTGGCGGCGTGATGCCGGCCGGCACCCCTCGTCCCAATCCCCTCCCCGCATGCGGGGAGAGGAAGTACGGCGGCGCACCAGCGTGCCGTGCGCGACCCGGGCCAGCGCGATGAGCGCAAGCCCGCTGTGGCGCGTCGCCGCGGTCCTGCGCAAGGAGGTCCGCGACGCGCTGCGCGACCGGCGGACGCTGCTCGTGTCGCTGCTGACCGCCGCGGCCGCGGGGCCGATCTTCCTCGTGCTCATCTTCAACCTGATCGCGCGGCAGGCCGACCGCGCGCGCGAGCTGCACCTGCCCGTCGTCGGCGTCCACCACGCGCCGGCGCTGGCCGCGTTCCTCGAGCGCAACCAGGCGATCCTGATACCCGCGCCGCCGGACTACGAGGCAAAGGTCCGTGCGGGCCACCTCGACGTCGTGCTGGTCGTCGACGAAAGATTCGCTGCCGACGTCGCGGAGGGAAAGCAGGGCACGGTGCGGCTCGTGTCCGACCGCTCGCGCGACCGCGCGCAGGCGTCGATCCGGCAGGCGGAGAACCTGCTGCGCGCGTACAACCGGCAGTGGGGCACGCAGCGGCTGCTGCTGCGCGGCGTCGCGCCGAGTGTCGGCAACCCGCTCGACGTCGAGGACGTCGACCTCGCCACACCGCAGCAGTCCGGCGCGCTCATCCTGTTCCTGGTCGCGTTCTATGGCCTGCTCGCGTCGGTGATGGGCGGGATGGCGGCCGCGCTCGACACGACCGCCGGCGAGCGCGAGCGCCAGTCGCTCGAGCCGCTGCTGATGACGCCGGCGCGTCCGGGCGAGCTCGTCGTCGGCAAGTGGCTCGCCGTCGTGCTGTTCAACGCGCTGGTCGTGGTGGTCACGCTGGCCGGCTTCTACCTGACGCTGGCGTTCGCGCCGCTGCCCGCGGTGGGCGCGCCGTTTCTGTTCGGCGCCCGCGAGTTCGGCCGCTTTCTCTTCGTGCTGGCGCCGATGATCCTGCTGATGCCGGCGGTGCTGCTGTACGTCGGCAGCCGCGGGCGCACGTTCAAGGAAGCGCAGGCAAACGTCTCGGTGCTGATGTTCGTCGTGTCGATGGTGCCGGCGATCCAGCTCTTCCTGCAGCAGCGGGAGCCGGACTGGCTGGTGCTGGTCCCGGTGTCGGGCCAGTACATGCTGCTCAAGCTCGCGCTGCGCGGCGAGGCGGTTCCGCTCGCGCAGCTCGCGCTGTCGTTCGCCGTCCCCGCGCTGCTCGCGGCCGCCGCGCTCGCCGGCGTCGCACGGCTCGTCGGCCGCGAGGCGAGCTTCGCCTCGCGCTGACGCACGCACGCCGTCGCGTGCGAGAATCGGCGCGTGCCGCGATCCCGCAAACCGCCCGCCGCCCCGGATCCCGCCGCGTCAGCGATGATGGACACGCGCGAGGTCGCCGCGTACCTGCGCCTCAAGGAGCGGCGCGTCTACGATCTCGTCAAGACCAACGCGCTGCCGCACGTCCGCGCCACCGGCAAGCTGCTGTTCCCGCGCGCGCAGATCGAAGCATGGCTTGCCGGCAAGGCGGGCACGCCGGCGGCCGGACCGGAGGCCGGCCCGCCTCCGATCGTCGCCGGCAGTCACGACCCCCTGCTCGACTGGGCGGCGCGCGCATCGGGCTGCGGCCTCGCCGTGCTCGCGTGCGGCAGCCGCGCGGGCCTCGATCGCCTCGCACGCCTGGAGGCTACGGTCGCGGCGATGCACTGGCGCGACGCCGCCACGGGCGAGTACAACGTGCCGCTCGTGCGCGCGCAGCTTCCCGGCGCCGACATCGTGCTCGTCGAGTGGGCGCAGCGCGTGCAGGGCCTGCTGTTGGCCGCGGGCAATCCGCTGAAGGTGAAGGGGTTGCCCGATCTCGCCCGCAAGCGGGCGCGGATCGTCGGCCGCCAGGCCGAGGCCGGCAGTGCGCACCTGCTGCTGCAACTGCTCGCGCAGGCGGGCGTCGCGCCCGGCGACCTCGCGTGGACGGCGCGTCCCGCGCACGCGGAGACCGACCTTGCCGCCGCGATCCGCGACGGCAAGGCCGACGCCGGGGTCGGCGTCGAGGCCGCCGCGCGCGCGCACGGCCTCGCCTTCATTCCGCTGACCGGGGAGCGGCTGGACCTCGTCGTCCGGCGGCGCGACTACTTCGAGCCGCCGGTGCAGGCGCTGCTCGGGTTCGCGCGCACGCCCGAGTTCGCCGCGCAGGCGGACGCGATGGGCGGCTACGACGTGCGGGCGACGGGACGCGTCGTGTTCAATGCCTAGCAGGAACCGGCAAGCACGATCCGATTTCGCACCATCGGGCGTCGTTCCCAGCGTAGGCGAGGGCCCTGCTGTTGGACCGACTGGCATTGCGCGAAGCAAGATCCCGGGTCCCTGCGCTTCTCGGGGATGACACCGGGGACTTTCGCCACGCTGCTATGGTGCAGGCGTTCGGGAAGAACAGCTGCTCGCCGCCGATCTTGTAGCCGGCGATCGCCGCCTGCCCCTGCGGGGACACGATCCAGTCGACGAACCGCTGGCCGAGGTCCTTCTTCACGTGCGGGTGCTTCGCCGGATTGACGAGCATCACGCCGTACTGGTTGAAGAGCTTCTGGTCGCCCTCGACCAGGATCGCCAAGTCGCCGCGGTTCCTGAACGACAGCCATGTGCCGCGGTCGGCCAGCACGTAGCCGTTCATCGACGAGGCCGTGTTGAGCGTCGGGCCCATGCCGGAGCCGGTATCCTTGTACCAGGTACCCTTCTTCGCATCGAGGTCCACGCCCGCGGCCTTCCAGTAGCGCAGCTCCGCCGCGTGCGTGCCGCTCTTGTCGCCGCGCGACACGAACGGCGCCTGCGCCGCCGCGATCTTCTGCAGCGCGGCGAGGATGTCCCTGCCGCCGGCGATCTTCGCGGGGTCGCCCTTCGGCCCGATCAGCACGAAGTCGTTGTACATGACCGGCAGCCGCTTGACGCCGAAGCCGTCGGCGACGAACTTCTCTTCGGCAACCTGGTCGTGAACGAACACGACGTCGGCGTCGCCGCGGCGGGCCATGTCGAGCGCCTGCCCGGTGCCGAGCGCCACTACGCGCACCCTGATGCCGGTGTCCTTCTCGAACAGCGGCAGGATGTGGCCGAACAGGCCCGACTGCTCGGTCGACGTCGTCGACGACACCACGATGAACCTCTCCTGGGCACCGGTTGCCGGCGTGCCCAGCACGAGAAGCGCCCCGACCATCCCGGCCAGCAGTTGACGTCGCATCACAATCGTTCTCCTTCGAGGAAAGCGGCCGCCTCGGACGTGCGCGGCGCGTTGAAAAACCCCTGGGCCGGCGACTGCTCGACCAGCCGGCCCTCGTGCAGGAACACCACGTCGTAGGCGAGGCGCTTCGCCTGCGCGAGGTTGTGCGTGGTCATCACGACCGTCGTACCGCGCGCGTGGATGCCGCGGACGATTTCCTCGACCGCACGGCTCGCCTTCGGGTCGAGGCTCGCCGTCGGCTCGTCGAGGAACAGGACTTCGGGGCGCAGCGCCCACGCGCGCGCGAGCGCCAGGCGCTGCTGCTCGCCGCCGGAGAGCACGCGCGCGGACCGGCCCGCCAGCGCGCGCAGCCCGACTTCAGCGAGCGCATCGTCGATCCGGGATTCGGCTTCGGCGCCGCGCACGCCGGCCAGGTCGAGCGCATAGCGGATGTTCGCGGCGGCCGAGCGGCGCAGCAGCACGGCGCGCTGGAACACCATCGCATGCCGCCGCGGCCGGACGGACGCGCCACCCCACGAAATCGTGCCGGCGGTCGGCGTCAGCAACCCGTGCAGCACGCGCAGCAGCGTGCTCTTGCCCGAACCGTTGGGACCGAGGATCAGCGTGAGGTTGCCGCGCGTGACGGCAAGGTCGACGTCCGCGAGGATGCGGGTCCCGTTGTGCCCGACCGCCACGCCGGCGCAGACGATCGGCAAACCACCCGCGGACGCCACGTCAGCCATAGCGCACGCGCGCCCACTCGCGCGTGTACTGCGCCAGCGCGTTGATGATCAGCACGATCGCGATCAGCACGATGCCGAGCGCCAGCGCCAGCGGCAGGTCGCCCTTGCTCGTCTCGAGCGCGATCGTCGTCGTCATCACGCGCGTGACGCCGTCGATGTTGCCGCCGACGATCATCACGGCGCCGACTTCGGCGATCGCGCGGCCGAAGCCGGCCAGAAGCACCGTCGCGAGCGAGTAGCGCGTGTCCCAGATGAGCGTCAGCGCTGCCGAGAACGTGCCGGCGCCGAGCGACGTCAGCTGCTCGCGGTACTCGCCCCACGCGTCGGCGACCACCTGGCGCGACAGCGCGGCGATGATCGGCGTGATCAGGATCGTCTGCGCGACGATCATCGCCGCCGGCGTGAACAGGACGCCGAACGCGCCGAGGGGTCCCGCGCGCGACAGCAGCAGGTAGACGACGAGGCCGACGACGACGGGGGGCAAGCCCATCATCGCGTTCAGCAGGACCGTCAGCGCCTGGCGGCCGGGAAAGCGCCCGACGGCGATCGCCGCACCCAGCGGCAGCCCGACGCACGCGGCCAGCGCGGTCGCGGTCAGGCTGACGCGCAGCGACAACGCGACGATGTCGACGAACCTGGGGTCGAGATGCGCGACCAGCGCCGCCGCGAGGGTCAGGCTGTCGGAGAACGTGCCCATGTCGAGCCGGAAGGTGCAAAGCGTGCATTATGACTGCAATTCAATGCATTTTGTGCCCGGCCGCGCCCGCCCGGCGGCCCGGGCCGGACATGGACGATCGGCGGCGGCGCCGGTCGCCGTGGGCCGCCGCGGGTGTCGCCGCCGCGGGGGTCGCCGCCGCGGGGGTCGCCGCCGCCCGCGGCGCGCTGGCCGCGAGCGTCGGGCCAACCGCGCGACGATCCCGGCAGGCAGGCCGAGCCGAGCCGGAGGTACGCGGTTGCCGACCGGCAGCCCCGGTTCGCCGCAGGCGGACGCCTGCAGCAGCAGCACCGGCCGTATCGGACACACCTGCGCGGCCGCGACGGCGCTCGCGACCGGGACGTCGTGACGACGGCGATCGGGCGGCGGCGCGGCACGCGTCCGGCGCCGCGTGGTTTGCCGCGGTGGGCGAAAACCGGTATGGTGGCGCGCCGCTTTCGGCGACTGTCCAGGGGACGATTCGATGGTGCGTACGACATCGCTGGTGCTTGGCTTACTTCTCGCGGGGACGCAGTGCGCCTCGGCGCAAGTGCTCGACGGCCGCTTGAAGCAGATCGCCGCCACCAAGTCCATCGCGATCGCGCATCGCACGGACGCACCGCCGTTCAGCTTCGTCGACGCCGGCAAGGAACCTGCCGGATTCACGATCGACCTGTGCCGGCGCATCGTCGCATCGATCGAGCGGCAGCTGGGCATCACCGGCCTCAAGGTCAAGTACGTGCCGGTCACGACGCAGACGCGCTTCGACGCGATCACCAAGGGCCAGGCCGACCTCGAGTGCGGCGCCAGCACGATCACGCTATCGCGGATGAAGGCCGTCGACTTCTCCAGCGTCATCTTCATGAACACCACGGGCCTGCTCGCGCGGTCCGCCGCGGGCGTCCAGTCGCTGCCCGACCTCGCGGGCAAGCGCGTCGCTGCCGTGCGGGGCACGAGCAACGAGCGCGCGCTGTCCAGCCAGCTCGCGCGCCGGCAGATCAAGGCGACGGTGGTGCAGGTGGGCAGCAGCGACGAGGCGATCGCCGCGCTGGACGCCGGGAGCGTCGACGCCTTCGCGAGCGACACCGTGCTGCTGGTCGGCTTGACGCCGAGGTCGAAGGACCCCAAGGCACTGGCGCTGCTCGGCGACCTCCTGTCGTACGAGCCCTATGGCATCGCGCTGCCGCGCGGCGACGCTTCGCTGCGGCTCGCCGTGAACACGGCGCTGTCGCAGACATTTTCCAGCGACGCCATCGACGAGATCTTCAGCCGCTGGTTCAGCGCATTCGGCAAGCCGACGGCGCTGACCGAAGCCGTGTACATCCTGGGCTCGTTTCCGGAGTAGCGCCGCGCCGTCGCGGCAGCGCAGTCGTCAGAACCCGAACACCCGCTGCGCGTTGCGGCCGCGCACCTTGTCGCGCGCCAGGTCCGGCAGGGCGTCGACGCGTGCGAGGCAACCGGGCATGTCGCCGATCGTGTGCGGATAGTCGGAGCCGTACATCACGTTGTCGGCGCCGAACACCTTCAGGCAGAGGTCGAGGACCTCGGGCGCGAACACGACGGCGTCGGCGTGGATCTGCGGCAGGTACTCGCTCGGCCGGCGCGCGATCTTCTCGCGGCACGCGGGGATGTTGGCGAAGCACTGGTCCATCCGCGACACGAGGTACGGCAGCGCGCCGCCGCCGTGCGCGGCGATGATCCTGACGCGCCGGTAGCGCTCGAAGAAACCGTCGTAGATCATCCGCGCCGTCGCGAGCGAGGTGTCGAACGTGAAGCCGATGGACGCGGTGAGCTGGAAGCGCGCCATGTCCATGTCGGCGACGCCCGGCGGCGCGGTCGGATGCACGAGCACCGGCAGCGCCTTCGCGTCGATCGCATCCCAGACCGGGGCGAACGCAGGGTCGGTCAACGGCATGCCGCCGATGTTGGCGAGCACCATCACGCCCGACGCGCCCGCCGCGACCGCGCGGTCGAGCTCCGCGAGCGCCAGATCGGCGTGCTGCCACGGCAGCGACGCGAACCAGCGCAGGCGATCCGGATGCGCGGTGCGCGCGGCAGCCATGTCGTCGTTCATGATCCGTGCCGCCTCCAGGCTGACCGCGGGCGTGCCCCAGTAGCAGTTGGGGCACGTCAGCGACACGACGCAGACGTCCACGCCGCAGGCGTCCATCGTCTTCAGGCGCAGGTCGTAGTCGAACATCGCCGGGACCGGCGTCATGAATGGCGCCCCGTCGAGGTGGATCGCGCGCAGGCCGCCGGCAACCTCGGCCACCGTGTAACGCGGTCCGCCGTGCCGCTGGAGC
Organism: Betaproteobacteria bacterium; assembly: GCA_016716425.1. Classification (GTDB taxonomy): domain Bacteria; phylum Pseudomonadota; class Gammaproteobacteria; order Burkholderiales; family Casimicrobiaceae; genus VBCG01. Next base: position 280,803 of record JADJWJ010000004.1, on the reverse strand, counting down.
AGGTCGAACCAGGCCTCGGTGAGGCAGTGGGTGTGAACGTCGATGACCGGGCTAGGCACGCTGGATCCCCCTCCTACGCGGACGACTTCCGGCGCTGCGGTCAGTCGACCTTGGCGCCCGAATCCTTGATCGCCTTGGCCCACCGCGGCTGCTCGGCCGCGATCATCGCGGCGAACTGCTCCGGCGTCTGCGGCGCGAACGGCTCCATGCCGAACTTCACGAGCTGCTCGCGGAACTCCGGCGTGGCCTGGATCCGCTGCAACTCGTCGGACAGCTTCGCGACGATCTCCTTCGGCGTGCCCGCGGGCGCGACGATGCCCTGCCATGCCTGCCAGTCGAAGCCCGGCACCGTCGCGGCGATCGGCGGCACGCCCTGGACGAGGGTCGTCGGCTTGGCCGCCGACGTGCCGAGCGCCGTCACCTTCCCCGCCTGGATGTTCGGCACGGCGATCGTGGCGTCGGCGAACATCACCTGGACGTTGCCGGTGAGAAGATCCGGGATCGCCGCTGCCGTGCCCTTGTACGGAACGTGCTGCAGCACGAGTCCGTACTCCTTCTTGAGCGTCTCCATGAACAGGTGGTGCGGGCTGCCGCTGCCCACCGACGCGTAGTTGAACCGGCCCGGGTTGCGCCCGACCACGTCGATCAGTTCGGCGACGTTCTTCGCCGGGAACGCCGGATTGGCGATGAGGAAGAAGTTGACCGTGCCCACTGGCGACACCGGCGCGAAGTCCCGCACCGGGTTCACCGGCGAAGTGGAATACAGCGCGGGACTGATTCCGAGCGTCGTGCTGGTCGCCATCAGCAGCGTGTAGCCGTCCGGCGGCGATTTCGCGACGAGTTCCGCCCCGACCAGCGTGCCCGCCCCCGGCTTGTTCTCGATGACGACCGGCTGCTTCAGCGACGTCCCCAGGCGCTCGCCGATCGCCCGCGCGAGCAGGTCGGTCAGCGCGCCGGGTGGATAGGGGACGACGATCCTGATCGGGCGCGTCGGATACGACGACTGCGCCGCAGCCGCCGGAACGACGAGCGCGACGAGGCACGCCAGCGCGAGCGCGCGCAGTGCAAGGCGGAGCGTGGACATGTGGAATCCCCGGAAGTGTGCGAGGCACGGTACGGGAGCGGCGCCCGACGTGTCAAGCGCGCGCCGGCGCCGCGGCGAAGGCGCGAGAGCGGCGTGGGCAGGCAGTCGCAATCGACCGCCGGTTCGCCGTATACTCGGCGCGGGACGAAAGCCGCCGCCCGAGCGGATCGCCCGCAGCGAGGAGGAAAGCCATGCAGCGTACATTGGCGGCGACGGCCGCCAGCGTGCTCCTGTGCGCCGTCGCCGCCGGCACCGGCGCGGGAACCGCGCACGCACAGGACCGGATCGACAAGCCGGTGAAGATCCTCGTCGGCTTCGCGCCCGGCGGCACCGCCGACATCATCGCGCGCGTGGTCGCCGAGAAGATGGGGCCCGCCATCGGCCAGCCCGTGATCGTCGAGAACCGCCCGGGCGCGATCGGACGGATCACCGCCGACGCGGTCAAGGCAGCCGCGCCCGACGGAACGACGCTCATGGTCATGCCGATCGGTCCGATGGCGGTCGTCCCGCACGTGTACAGGGACATCACGTACGACCCGGTCAAGGACTTCACGCCGGTCGCGCTGGGCGCGACATTCCAGTTCGCCATCGCCGCCGGTCCTGCCAGCGGCGCGAAGACGTGGAGCGAGTTCGCCACGTGGGCGAAGGCTAACCCGGGCAAGGCCGCGTACGCCACGTCCGGCGCCGGCAGCCTGCCGCACTTCTTCGGCGTGCTGCTCGGCCGCGGCATCGGCGTCGAGATGGTGCACGTGCCCTACAAGGGCTCCGCAGCGTACTTGAACGACCTGGTCGGCGGCCAGGTGCCGGTCGCGATCGACGCGATCGCCGACTTGACGGAGCTGCACCGCGCCGGCAAGGTGAAGGTGCTCGCGAGTTCCGGTGCGAAGCGCTCCACCGCGTTGCCCGACGTGCCGACGTTCAGCGAGTTGGGCGTGGCCGGCGTCGAGGCAATGGGCTGGTTCGGCTTCTTCGCGCCGGCGAAAACGCCGAAGCCCATCGTCGACGCGCTCAACGCCGCGATCAACAAGGCGCTGACCTCGCCCGACGTCGCCGAAAAGCTCTCGAAGCTCGGCATGGATCCGGCAACGGGCTCGCCCGAGTCGTTCGCCCGGGTGCTCGCCGAAGATTACGCCAAGTGGGGACCGATCGTGAAAGCATCCGGTTTCAAGGCGGAGTGATGACGACCCGCTGCCGCGCTGCCGGCGTGCCCGGTGCCGTACCCGACCACACGTGCCGCGCACGAACGGCGCTCACCCGCCTCGCGCTGTCCGTGCTGCTGCTGGCGGGCGTCGGCGCCGCATCGGCACAGTCGCCGATCCGCTCGATCGAGATCGCCGAGAAGGACGACGGCTATGTCGCGGACGTCGTGATGTTCGCGCCGGTGCCACAGCCGGTCGCGTGGGACGTGCTGACGGATTTCGACAAGATGGCAGGCTGGGTGCCCAACGTGAAGGAGAGCAAGGTCCTCGCGCGCGACGGCAACGTGCTCGAGATCGAGCAGCGCGGCGTGGCCAGGTTCGGGATCGCGAGCTTTCCATACGTCAGCGCGCGCAAGATGGTGCTCGATCCGCAGAAGACCGTGAAGGCGACGCAGACCAAGGGCAGCATGAAGCGCCTCGAGTCGCTGATGCGGCTGTCGGCCGAAGGATCGGGCACGCAGCTCAACTACCGGCTCGAGCTCGTCCCCTCGGGGCTGGCCGCCCTGGCGCTGTCGAAGGACTTCCTGAAGCACGAGCTGACCGAGCAGTTCACCGCGATCATCGGCGAGATGGTCCGGCGCACGAAGTAGCGGAGGTTCGCGGTCGGCCGCGGCTGCGCGCGGCCGACCGTGCTCAGGCCGTCGCCGCGCCGCCGGCGCGCGCGAACAGGCGCCGCGCGAAGGGGCTCGCCGGCCGCAGCGCGACCCGCTCGGCCGCGAGCGCGCCGCCGAGGACCGGGTCGCCGCCGCGCAGTGCGGCTTCCACCAGCGTGAGATCGAGGAGATCGCGCTGCGCGTGGCTGCCGCCGAAGCGATGCGCGTGCGAGCGGATTGGCCGCAGCAGGCGCACCGCCGACGCGTAGTCGCCGCGGCCGAACGCCTGCAGCGCCAGCGCGGCAGCGTGGCCGACCTCGGCAGTGAACGCGCGGTTGTCGCCGTCGCCGGCCATCGCGGCGCGCTGCGCGGCGAGCACGCGCGCCTCGCCATCGGCGCGCCCGGCGCCGACGAACGCCATCATCGCGTGCAGGTCGTTGAACGCGTAGTTGCCGCCGTCCGCCGCCGGCGCCCAGCGGTCGGCGAGCGGCTGCCAGCGGTCGCCCACGTCCACCCCGCGCAACAGCAGGCGCCACAGCAGCGCGCTCTGGTCGATCAGGTCGAGCACGACGCCGGAAGCCGGCCCGCCGATCGCGCGGTCGTACAGCGCCAGCACGTCGTCGTGGCGGTCCTGCTCGAGCAGGAACAGCGCGAGGTGCCACCAGTTGTGGACGGCGAAGAAGCTGTCGGTCGCCCAGTGCGCGCTGTTGGGCTCGAGCCACGCGATGCCGTCGGCCGGCGCGTTGCGCATCTCGCAAACGTGCGCGACGGCGTGCCAGGCCCACGTGTCGCGCGGCTGCAGCTCGACGGCGCGGCGGCCCTCGCGCTCCGCATGCAGGTAGTCACCGGTCTCCTCGAGCCCGAACGCGTGCATGCCGAGCACGGCGTGGTAGCCGGGCACGTCCGCGCTCCAGTGCGGCAGCGCGCGCGCGATGCGGTCGCGCAGCATCCGCGCGTCGCCGGTGAAGAAGTCGACCTGGTGGCCCGCCTGCAGCGCGAGCAGGTCACGCGGGTAGCGCGCCGACAGGTCCTCGAGCGCGCGAGCACCGTCGCGCCAGCGGCCGCCGGCGACGAGCCCCGCGGCCTGCGCGTGCAGGCGCTCGCGCTCGGTGGCGGCGAGCCGCCCGGCGCGCGCGGCGGACGCGCGCGCCTCGGGCAGCGCACCGGGCTCGGTGCCGAGCAGGTGCAGCCAGGCGCGCAACGCATGCGCCATCGCCATGTCGGGCGCCGCAGCGAGCGCGCGGTCGATCGTGGCCAGCGGGTCGCCGACGAGGCAGCGCAGCTGGTGCGCCGATTCTTCGTAGTGCGCGAGCGCCGCGGCGGTGGCCCCGGTCACCTCGTATTCCGATGCGTCACAAAGCGCGTTCATGTCCGGTTCCTTTCGCAGAAACGTTGCAGTTCTGGGGTGCCGATGGCCTGGAGTCGTCGCGCACCGACTGCACGTCGAGCACCCGCAGCAGGCGACGGCCGTGCAGAGGACGCCCGGCGGCGACCAGAGCGACGGGCACGGCAGGCATCATGGGCGTCGCCGGATCGCGCAAGAGTTCGAGCGGGGCAGGCATGACGGATCTCCGTTTCGACGGGCATCGCACACCGACACCCGGGCGCCCCGAGTGTGCCGGCGCCCGCCTATGCGCGCCATGTGCGAATCGGCAAAATACAGTCCATTTCGGCCACGCCCATGCCTGCCCGGACCGTCACCGTCGCCCTGCCCGCGATGCCCGGCGTCACCGCCGCGACGCTGTATGGCTTCTACGACGCCTTTGCCGGCGTCGTTCGCGACTGGCAGGCGCTGCACGGCGCGACAGGCGAGTCCCCGTTCCGTCCGCTCGTGGTCAGCCGCGACGGTGCCCCGGTGACCGGCGCCAACGGCGTGCGCATCGCGCCGGACGCGTCGTTCGCCGACTGCCCGCGGCCCGACGTCGTGTGCATCACCGACCTGATGGTGGCGCCCGGCGAGCCGATGGGCGGCGCCTACGACGCCGAGGTCGCGTGGATCCGCGCCTGCCACGCGGGCGGCGCGACCGTCGCATCGGCCTGCTCGGGTGCCGTGCTGCTCGCGCGCACGGGTCTGCTCGAGGGCCTCGACGCGACCTCGCACTGGGCGTTCTGCGACGCGTTGCGCCGCGAGTACCCGAACACGCGCTGGCACCCGGAGCGCGGGCTCATCGTCGCCGGCGCCGGCCAGCGCATCGTCATGGCCGGCAGCGGCATCTCGTGGTACCAGCTCGTGATCGCGCTGATCAGCCGCTTCGCCGGGCCGGAGGCGGCGATGCAGGTCGCGCGCATCAACCTCATCGACTGGAACACCACGAGCCCGCTCTCCTACGCGTCGCTGCGCCACGGCGCGCAGGCAAGCGACCCGGCGATCGCGCGCTGCCAGGAGTGGGCGGCGCGCAACTACCAGAGCGAGGCGCCGGTGGCACAGATGGTCGCGCTGTCGGGGCTGCCCGAGCGCACGTTCAAGCGCCGCTTCGCGCAGGCCACCGGCATGAGCCCGCTCGAGTACGTGCACACGCTGCGGCTCGAGGAGGCGAAGCAGATGCTCGAGGCCGGCGACACGCCGGTCGAGGCGATCGCGTTCGAGGTCGGCTACCAGGACCCGAGCTTCTTCACGCGGCTGTTCCGGCGCAAGGTGCTGATGTCGCCGGCGCAGTACCGGCGGCGCTTCGGTGCGCTGAAGGGAAGGCTGCGCGACGCGGCGGTGCGCCTCTGACGCTTCGCGGCGGCACCGCAGCCGGCGCGCGCCGTCAGACGTCGCGGTTGCGCATCCAGTCCGCGGTGCCGAAGAGCGCGTTCATCAGCGATTCGGCGAGCGGTACGGGCACCGCGACGTCGGCCATCGCCATGCGCATGCACGCGAGCCACGCGTCGCGTTCGGCCGTTGCGATCGGGAACGGCAGGTGCCGCGCGCGCAGCCGCGGGTGGCCCATGCGCTCGACGTAGAGTTGCGGCCCGCCCAGCCATCCCGAGACAAACCAGTACAGCTTGTCGCGCGAGCCGTCGAGGCTCGCCGGATGCAGCCGGCGGATGCCGGCGAAGGCCTCCTCGAGGTCCATGCGGTCGTAGAACGCGTCGACGAGCGCGCGCACGCCGGCGTCGCCACCAAGTTGCTCGTACGGCGTCGGCTGCGCCGCGCGGCTCTCGTCCATCGCGCCCATGCTAGCCGAGCTGCCGGATCACGGCGAGCGGCGGCAACCGTGTCGTCGCGCGCGTGCCGAGCCAGCCGGCCAGCGTCACCGCGACGGCGCCGCCCAGAACGCCGTAGACGACGACCATCGGATTCGCCTCGAACGGGATCCTGAACACGCGGTCGGCGAGCGCCCAGCCGGTGGCGATCGCACCGGCGGCCGCGACGATGCCCGCCAGCGCCCCCAGCAGCAGGAACTCGGCGACCTGTGCTGCGCGCAGCTGCCTCCGCGAGGCGCCGAGCGTGCGCAGGATCGCGGCGTCGAACTTGCGCTCGTCCTGCGTCGCGGCAATCGCCGCCTGCAGCACCAGCAGTCCGCCGGCCAGCGTGAACAGGAACACGAACTCCACGGCGCGCGACACGTGGTCCATGATGCCCTGCACCTGCCGCACGATCTCGCCGATGTCGATCGCGAGGATGTTCGGGTGCTTCTGGACGAGCGCGGGCAGCCAGCCGCCGTTGCCCTCCGGCGCGCGGAACGCCGCGATGTAGGTCGCGGGCATCGCCTCGAGCGGACCCGGCGGGAACAGCGCGAAGAAATTCACGCGAAAGCTGTCCCAGTCGACCTTGCGCAGGCTGGTGACCTTCGCCGCGACCCGGCTGCCGGCGATGTCGAACGTCAGCGCGTCGCCCAGACTGACGCCGAGGGTGTCGGCGATGCCCTCCTCGAGCGACATCCCGGCGTCCTCGGCGCGCATGCCTGCGGCCCAGAACGTGCCGCGCGCGATCTGGTTGCCCTTCGGCAGCGTGTCCGCCCACGACAGGTTGAACTCGCGCTCGGCGAGCCGGCGGGCGCGCGTGTCGGTGTACTTCTTCGTGTCGACCTCGGCGCCGTTGATCGCCACGAGGCGGCCGCGCACCATCGGCCGGAACGCGACGTCGGCGCCGACGTTGGCGGCCAGCTGCGCGCGCGCGTCGGCGACCTGGTCGGGCAGCACGTTGATGAGGAACTGGTTCGGCGCGTCGGGCGGCAGGCTCGCCCGCCAGTTGCGCATCAGGTCGCCGCGCACGACCGTCAGCAGCAGCAGCGCCATGAGGCCCAGCGCCAGCGCGCCGATCTGCAGGCTCGACGCGAACGCGCGCCGCCGCAGGTTGGCGAGCCCGAAGCGCCACGTGACGCCGCGTTGCGGCAGCCGCTTCAGCAGCGCCAGCAGCACCCACGCGACCAGCGCGGAGGCCAGCAGCAGCCCGGCCACGCCGCCGACCATGATGAGGCCCGCCTGCACCTCGCGGGCCTGGAACCCGATCAGCAGCGCGACGGTCGCGGCACCGAGCGCGTAGGCGAGCACGCCGCCCGCGCGCGGGCGCGGCAGGTCGCGCCGCAGCACGCGCAGCGGCGGCACGCTGGCAAGCGCCACCAGCGGCGGCAGCGCGAAGCCCAACAGCAGCAGCACGCCGGTCGCGAACGACGTCGCGGCGGGCACCCACGTCGGCGACGGCAGTTCGCTCGCGACGACCGACGCCATCAGCGACACCAGCAGCTGCTGGCCCGCCAGCGCGACGAGCACGCCGAGCGTGCACGCCAGCACGCCGAGCACGAGGAACTGCACGAAGAACAGCGCGAGCGTCTGCCCGACGCGCGCGCCGAAGCAGCGGAACATTGCCGCGGCGTCGAGGTGGCGGCGCAGGTAGCGCGACGCCGCCAGCGCCACCGCGACGGCTGCGAGCAGCACGGCCACCAGCGCGGCCAGGCCCAGGAACTTCTCGGCGCGCTCGAGCGTCTGCCGCACTTCCGGCCGCAGGTCGCGCACGGTTTCCATCCGCTGGCCCGGTCTGAGCTCGTTGCCGAGCCACGTGCGGTACGCGTCGAGCGCGCCCGCGCTCGCGGTGTCGGCGACGAGCAGGCGCCACGTCGCGCGGTTGCCCGGCTGCAGCAGGTTCGTCGCAGGCACGTCGTCGACGTTGAGCAGCAGCTTGGGCCCGAGCGCGAACACGATGCCGGCGACCTCGGGTTCCTGCTGCACGATCGCGGTCACCGTGAGCGTCGACTCGCCCACGGAGATCCGGTCGCCGATCTTCACGCCGAGCCGATCGGCCAGCCGCTGATCGGGCCACGCTTCGCCGCGTCCGGGAATGCCGGAGGCCACCGTGCCGTCGGGCCGCGCCGGGTCGGCGAGCACGACCGCGCCCCGCAACGGATAGCCGGCGCCGACCGCCTTCACGTCGGTGAGGACCGCCGCGGCGTCGACCGGTGCGGTCGCCGGCGGCGGCACCATGCTGTTGAAGCGGATGACGGGTGTGGTCGCGAGTCCGCGCGCGCGCGCCGTGGCGTCGAACGCCGGCGGCAACGCGCGGTCGCCCGAGATCATGAGATCGGCGCCGAGCAGCAGGTTCGCCTGCGTGGTCAACGCGCTCTTCACGCGATCGGCGAAGAAACCGACCGTGCCCACGCTGCCGACGGCGAGCACGAGCGCTGCGACCAGCACGCGCAGCTCGCCGGCGCGCCAATCACGGCGCAACAGGCGCAAAGCGAGCCTGATCGTACGCATGGCCGTCGGCGTCAGGCGGCCGCGCGCTCGTCGCCGACGAGCCGCCCGCCGGAGAGCGACAGGCGGCGGCCACAGCGCCCGGCGAGACTGACGTCGTGGGTGACCAGCACCAGCGTCGTGCCGTGCTCGCGATTGAGGCGGAACATGAGGTCGGCGACCTCGACGCCCGTCGCGCCGTCGAGGTTGCCGGTCGGCTCGTCGGCCATCAGCAGCCTGGGCTCGCCGGCAAACGCGCGCGCGATGGCCACACGCTGCTGCTCGCCGCCCGACAGCTGCCGCGGATAGTGCGTGACGCGCCTGGCGAGGCCCACGCGGTCGAGCCACGACCGCGCGCGCGCCTCGGCGTCGTCGGCGCCGGCGAGCTCGAGCGGCAGCATCACGTTCTCCAGTGCCGTCAGCGCGGGCAGGAGCTGAAACGACTGGAACACGAAGCCCAGCAGCCGCTGCCGCAGCGAGGCCCGCGCGTCCTCGTCGAGCCCCGACAGCGCCTGCCCGCCGACGTGGACCTCGCCCGAGGTCGGCCGGTCGAGCCCGGCCAATAGGCCGAGCAGCGTCGTCTTGCCCGAGCCCGACGCGCCGACGATGGCGATGGACGCCCCCGGCTCGACCGCAAACGACACGCCGTCGAGAATGGTCAGCGGGGCGTCGCCGCTGGTGACGACCTTGGTCAGCGCCTCGGCGCGGATGATGGATTCACTCATGGATTCGCGTGCTCGGGAAGGCGGGCGCCCGTTCGCAGATGCGGCCACCGCGTGGTTTTGCAAGGCCGCCGAGGGCCCGCGGCATGCCCTCGTCGGGCATTGTAACGTGCGGCCGCGACCCGCCTCGGGAAGCGCCGGGGCCCGCACGCTACAATCCGCGGTCATGGCAGCCTCGACTTCGACGTCGCGCGTGCGGCTTCGTTCCGTGCTCTGTGCGTGGTTGGCCGCGCTGGTCGTCGCGCTGCCGGCGTTCGCAGAGCCGCGCGAGCCGGTCCTGCTGGTCGTCGGCGACTCGATTTCCGCCGGCTACGGCCTGCCCGCCGGCACGGTGTGGGTCGACCTGCTCGCCGCCAGGCTCAGGACCCAGGGCTATCGGTACCGGGTCGTCAACGCGTCGATCACCGGCGACACGACCGCGGGCGGCCGCGCCCGGCTCACCGCACTTCTCGTCGCCCATCAACCGGCGATCGTGATCATCGAGCTGGGCGGCAACGACGCGCTGCGCGGCGGCCGGCTCGCGGCCACGCGCGAGAACCTCGACGCGATGGTCACGCTCGCGCAGCGCGCGAAGGCGAAGGTGCTGCTGGTCGGCATGCAGATGCCGTCCAACTACGGACCCGCGTACGTGCGCGAGTTCAGCGAGGTCTTCACCGCCGTCGCGAAGGCGCACCGGATTCCGCTGGTGCCGTTCTTCTTCGAGGGGTTCGGCGAGGACATGGCGTACTTCCAGTCCGACCGCATCCACCCGACGGCAGAGGCCCAGCCGCGGCTGCTCGACAACGTGTGGCCGGCGCTGAAGCCGTTGTTGTCGAAGTGAACGCGAACGTCCCCGCGCGCGCGGCGCAGGGCGCCAAGGTCGGCATCGAGGCGCTGGCCGCGCACCCCGACCGCATCGACGTGCGCAGCCCGTCCGAATTCGCGGACGACCACATTCCCGGCGCCGTGAGCCTGCCCGTGCTCGACGACGCCGAGCGCGCCGAGGTCGGCACGCTGCACGCACGCGAGTCCGAGTTCGCCGCCAAGCAGCGCGGTGCCGCGATCGTCGCGCACAACATCGCGCGCATCATCGAGCGCCACTGCCAGGGGAAACCGCGCGACTGGGCGCCGCTCGTCTACTGCTGGCGCGGCGGCAAGCGCAGCGGCGCGCTGGTGCACATGCTGCGCGAGATCGGCTGGCGCGCCGTGCAGCTCGAAGGCGGCTACCGCGCCTACCGCCGGCACGTCGTCGCGGCCCTGGAGTCTCTGCCGACACGGTTTCGCTACGTCGTCATCTGCGGCCTCACCGGCTCGGGCAAGAGTCGGCTGCTCGCGGCGCTGGCCGATGTCGGCGCGCAGGTGCTCGACCTCGAAGGCCTCGCCCGCCATCGCGGCTCGCTGCTGGGCGACCTGCCGGACGACCCGCAGCCGTCGCAGAAGTGGTTCGAGAGCCAGCTGCTGGCCGCACTGGAAGGCCTCGATCCCGCGCTGCCGGTGTTCGTCGAGTCGGAGAGCCGCAAGATCGGGACCGTGCAGCTGCCCGAAGCGCTGCTCGCGACGATGCGCGCGTCCGCGTGCGTGCGCGTCGAGACGCCGCTGCCGCTGCGCGTCGCGCTGCTGAAGGAGGAGTACGCGCACTTCCTCGCCGATGCGGAGGCGCTCGCCGCGCGGCTCGCGCTGCTCGTGCCGCTGCACGGCCACGCGACCGTCGAGCGCTGGATCGCGGCGGCGCGCGCCGGCGACTTCGACGCGCTGGTCGGCGAGCTGCTCGGCCGCCACTACGATCCCATGTACACGCGCTCGATCGAGCGCAACTTCCCGCGCATCGGAGAGGCGCACGTCGCCGTGCCTGCCGGCCTGGCGGTCGACGCGTTCCGTGCCCTCGCGCGCGCCGTCGTGCGCGCCGTGGGTCAACCCGCTCCCGAGACCGTCGCATGAGCGCCTATCCGTTCCGGATCGTCAACGTGTTCGCCGAGAGTCCGCTCGCCGGCAATCCGCTGTGCGTGTTCGAGGACGCGCGCGACCTGGACGGGGCGACGATGCAGGCGCTGGCGCTGCAGTTCAACCTGTCGGAGACTACGTTCGTGCTGCCGTCGTCCCGCGCGACGGCGCACGTGCGCATCTTCACGCCGACGTTCGAGATGCCGTTCGCCGGCCACCCCACGCTGGGCACCGCGCATGTCGTGCGCGATCTCGCGGGGGCAGGCGACGCCTTGACGCTGGAGATGAAGGCCGGCGTCATTCCGGTCGCAGCCGAAGGCGACGTGTGGACGCTGTCGGCGAACCCGCCGCGGCATCGCGCACCCGCCGCTTCGCCGGCCGAGCTGGCCGCGATGCTCGGCCTCGAAGCGGCGGACCTCGGCGGAGCGCCGCTGTGGGTGGACACCGGATCCGAGCAGCTCGTGGTGCCTCTGGCGACGTTCGCCGCCGTGCGCCGCGCAGCGCCCACTGCCGAATCGCTGCAGCGGCACGGCAGCAACGGCCAGCGCGCCATGGCCTACGTGTTCGCGCGCGACGGCGATCGCGTGCTCGCCCGCTTCTTCTTTCCGAAGCACGGCTCGGTGATCGAGGACCCGGGCACCGGTTCGGCCTGCGCCAACCTGGGCGGCTGGCTGCTTGCGACCGGAGCCGCGCTGCCCCAGCAGGTTGTCGTCGACCAGGGCGAAGCCATCGGCCGCCCGTGCCGGCTCGGCCTGACGGTCACCGCCGACCGCCGCATCCGCGTGTCGGGACGCGTGATCGAGATCGCGCGGGGCGCCGTGCAGTTGTAGGCAGCCTCCGGCCTGCAGCGCCCTCGCCCCCGCCGGGGCGAGAGCGGGGTCGCCGAGCATGCTCGGCGCCGCTCGAACGGCCATCGCACGTTTTCCGATGGCGCGCCCCGCACGGAAGGCCGGGACATGGGTGGTCGCCGCCGCCCCCCCGAAACAGCCGGTTACAGCTTGCGCCAGCGTCGGCGTCAACACGCGCATAGACTCCGCCGTTGAGGACAGCAACGTCCGGAGGAGGGCAGCATGAGGACACGACTGTTCGCGGCACTCGCATGGCTGGTCGCGGCCGCTTGCGCGCACGCCGGTCCCGCGCCGATGGGACCCGACGACGCCCGCCACCTGCTCGCGCGCACCGGATTCGGCCCGACCGACGCCGAGGTTCGCCGCTACGCGGCGTTGACCCGCGAGCAGGCGGTAGCCGAGCTGCTGCAGGGGACGCGTACCGACGCCATCACGCCCGCGCCCGGGTGGGCGCTGGACGTCGGCCCGCTGCGCGCGCCGCGCGGCGAGTCCGCGACTGTCGCGGAGCGCCGCGCGTTCCAGCAGCAGAACATCCGGCAGGGGCTGGAGCTGCGCACGTGGTGGGTGCACGAGATGCTCGTCACGACCTCGCCGCTGACCGAGCGCATGACGCTGTTCTGGCACAACCACTTCGTGTCGAGCCAGCAGAAGGTCCGCTTCGCGCGCCTCATGTACGCGCAGAACGTGACGCTGCGCGCGCACGCGCTCGGCAACTTCGCGGTGTTGCTGCGCGCGGCGTCGAAGGAGCCGGCGATGCTGGTCTACCTCGACGTCGCGCAAAGTCGCCGCGGCCAGCCCAACGAGAACTTCGCGCGCGAGGTGATGGAGCTCTTCACGCTCGGCGAGGGCCACTACACGGAGCAGGACGTCAAGGAGGCCGCGCGCGCGTTCACCGGCTGGAGTCTCGACCGCGAAACGGGTCGCTACCTCTTTCGCCCCGGCCTCCACGACTATGGCACGAAGACCGTCCTCGGCCGCTCCGGCCGTCTCGACGGCGACGCCGTGCTGGATGCGATCCTCGCGCAGCCGCGCGTTGCGGAATTCGTCACCGCCAAGCTGTGGCGTGAGTTCGTGAGCGCCGACCCCGATCGGGCCGAGGCGAAGCGGATCGCGCACGTGTTCCGCGTTCGCGACTACGACATCCGTGCGGCGCTGCGCGAGCTGCTGCTGTGCGACGCGTTCTGGGCGGCCGGCAACCGCGGCACGCTGGTGAAGAGCCCGGTCGAGGTCGTCGTCGGCACGCTGCGCCAGCTCGAACTCGCGCCACCGCCGTCGGTGGCGTTCGCGGTCGCCAGCGCCGGCATGGGGCAGAACCTGTTTTCGCCGCCCAACGTCAAGGGGTGGCCCGGCGGCGAAGCGTGGATCAACAGCAACACGCTGCTCGCGCGCAAGCAGTTCCTCGACCGCGTCGCCCGCAGCGACGACGCGGCGCCGGATGCGATGAGCGAGTTGCGCGCGTCGCCGGAGGCGCTCGCGCAGGACGCGGCCGCCGACTCCGCGGCAGCGCCGGCGCGAGTGGCGCAATCCGCGGCCGCGCCGGCCGGCGCGGCCGACGAGGACCGGGCGCGCGCACGCCGGTTCGCGCAGCGCGTCGACGCCGGCATGCGCAACCTCGGCTTCGACGCGGCGCAGTGGGTCGCGCGCCAGCCCGGCGCCACGCCGTCCGCGAAGATGCGCGCCGCGCAATCGCTGCTGTTGCCGCTGCCCCCGGTCACCGCCTTGCCGCCGGCGGCCGACGCCGATGCAGCCGCGTTCGTACGCGCCGCGCTTCTCGATCCGGCGTATCAGCTCAAGTAGTCCGCGACAGCGAGGAGCCCCGCCATGAACCGCCGCGAATTCCTGCACGCATCCGTCGCGCTGCCGTGGCTGCGCATCCCCGCCGTCCCGCTGGCCGGCCTCGGCGGCGTCGGCGTCGCCATCGCCGCGGCGCCCCCGGCCGACCGCTATCGCATGCTGCTCGTGCTGGTCGAGCTGAAGGGCGGCAACGACGGCCTCAACACGCTGGTGCCCTTCGCCGACCCGGCGTACTACGCGCTGCGGCCGACGATCGCCGTCGCGCGCGACGACGTCGTCCAGCTCTCCGAGCACGCCGGACTCCACCCATCGCTCGCGTCGCTCGCCCCATTGTGGCAGGAGGGCCGGCTCGCCGTGCTGCAGGGTGTGGGCTATCCCGAGCCCAACCTGTCGCACTTCCGGTCCATCGAGATCTGGGACACGGCAAGCCGCAGCGAGGAGTACCTGCAGGACGGCTGGCTCACGCGCGCGTTCAAGGGTGCGCCGGTGCCGCGAACGTTCGCCTCCGATGGCGTCGTCGTGGGCACGAACGACCTGGGTCCGCTCGCGGGCGGCGACACCCGCGCACTCGCCATCGCCGATACCGGGCAGTTCCTGCGCCGCGCCCGCCTCGCGCAGCCCGCGGCCGCAGCGGGCAACCGGGCGCTCGCGCACATCCTCAAGGTGGAAGCGGACATCGTGCAGGCCGCGGCGCACCTCGACGCGAAGGTTGCGCTCGCGACCGAATTTCCGCGCAACGGCTTCGGCAACGCGGTGAAGACCGCCGCGCGGATCATCGCCAACCCGTGGGGTGTTGCGGTCGTGCGCCTGACGCTCTCCGGTTTCGACACGCACGCGAACCAGCCGCCGACGCACGCCCGGCTGCTGGCCGAGCTGGCCGACGGGCTCACCGCGCTGCGCGCGGCGCTGGTCGAGCTCGGCAAGTGGAACGACACGCTGGTGCTGACGTACGCCGAGTTCGGCCGGCGCCCGAAGGAGAACCGGAACAGCGGCACCGATCACGGCACCGCCAACGTCCAGTTCGCGCTCGGCGGCCGCGTGACCGGCGGACTCTACGGCGCGCCGCCCGACCTCGCGCGGCTGTCCGCCGACGGCAATCCGGCGCACGCGCTCGACTTCCGCGCCGTGTATGCGACGGTGCTCGAACGCTGGTGGGGCATCGACTCGTACGACGCGCTGGGGGGGCGGTTCGCGCCGGTGCCGTACCTGACCGCAGGCTGACGCGCTGGCGGCCTTACGCCGCCTGCCAGGCCGCGAGAAACGCCTGCCAGTGCGGCGCACCCATCATGCCGATCTTCTCGCGTACGAACGCGATCTCCTTCGCGTACTCGCCGGCGGCGATCTCGCCGCGCAGCAGCCGGAACCGCTGGTAGACGAGGTACGTGTTGAGGACGTCGGTCTCGCAGTAGTCGCGCACCTGCGCGAGCTCGCCGCGGGCCACGGCCGCGGCAACCTCGCTGCCGTCCATGCCGAGCTTGCCGGGGAAGCCGCACAGCTGCGCCATCGCGTCGAGCGGCGCGTTCGCGCGCGGCTGGTACATCGCGAGCACGTCCATGAGGTCGAGGTGGCGCGTGTGATAGCGGCCGAGATAGCTGTTCCACTTGAAGTCGCGGTCGTCGTCGCCCCAGTCCCAGTATTTCTGCGCAACCACGCCGTGGATCAGCGCGCGGTGGTTGAGCACCGGGAGGTCGAAGCCGCCGCCGTTCCACGACACGAGCTGCGGCGTGAAGCGCTCGATTCCGTCGAAGAAGCGCCGGATGAGCTCGGGCTCGGGGTCGTCGAGCTCGCCGATCGACCACACCTTGAGGTCGCCGGCCGTGCGCAGCGCGCAGCCGATCGCGACAACCCGGTGCAGGTAGTGCGGCGCGAAGTCGCCGCCAGTGGCCGCGCGCCGCTGCTGCGCGAACCAGTCGCGCACCGCCGCGTCGTCGAGTTCGGGCGGCAGGCCGGAGAGGCGCCGGATGCCCGCGACGTCGGGGACGGTCTCGATGTCGAAGACGAGGACCGGCGTCACGGCGCGAACACGCCGGTCGACAGATACCGGTCGCCGCGGTCGCAGACGACGAAGACGATCGTCGCGTCGCGGACCTCGCGCGCGACCCGCAACGCCACTGCGCACGCGCCACCCGCCGACACGCCGCAGAAGATGCCCTCCTCGCGGGCAAGCCGCCGCATCGTATCCTCCGCCTCCTGCTGCGTCACCGCTTCGGTGCGGTCGACGCGCCGCGCGTCGAAGATCTTCGGCAGGTACGCGTCCGGCCACTTGCGGATGCCCGGAATCGACGCGCCCTCGGCCGGCTGCGCGCCGACGATCGTGACGGCGGGGTTCATCTGCTTCAGGTACTGCGACACGCCCATGATCGTCCCGGTCGTGCCCATCGCCGACACGAAGTGGGTAATCCGCCCCCGCGTGTCGCGCCAGATCTCCGGGCCGGTGGTCCGGTAGTGCGCGAGCGGATTGTCGGGGTTGGCGAACTGATCGAGGATGAAGCCCTTGCCCTCGGCGCGCATCCTTTCGGCGAGGTCGCGCGCGCCCTCCATGCCCTGCGCCTTGGTCACCAGGATCAGCTCCGCGCCGAACGCCGTCATCGACTGCCGGCGCTCGAGCGACAGGTTGTCCGGCATGACGAGGACCATCCGGTAGCCCTTCATCGCCGCCACCATCGCGAGCGCGATGCCGGTGTTGCCGGAAGTGGCCTCGATCAGCGTGTCGCCGGGCCTGATGTCTCCGCGTTGCTCGGCCTCGACGATCATCGACAGCGCCGGGCGGTCCTTCACCGAGCCGGCCGGGTTGTTGCCCTCGAGCTTGCCGAGCACGACGTTGGACGTCGCGCCCGGCAACCGCTGCAGGCGCACCAGCGGCGTGTTGCCGATCGTGGATTCGAGCGTCGGATACATGCGCGTTCGCCGTGGCTGCGAGCGCGCATTGTAACCTCGGCCCGCGCACGCGGCGCCCCGCCCGGCGCACCTGCCATGCCGGCCCGGCATAATGCGGCCATCGCACCGTTTCGCCCACCCGCCATGATGGACGTCCCAGCACACGTCGCGCTCCGCTCCAAGCTGCCCGCCGCCGGCACCACGATCTTCAGCGTGATGTCGGCGCTCGCGCAGAAGCACGAGGCGATCAACCTGGGCCAGGGCTTTCCCGACTATCCGATCGACCCGGCGCTGATCGACCTCGTCGCCGAGGCGATGCGCGCCGGGCACAACCAGTACCCTCTGATGCCGGGCGTGTTCGCGCTGCGCGAGGCGATCGCGGCGAAGGCGGCGCGCCTCTACGGTCGCGCGTACGACCCGGACACCGAGGTGACGGTGACCTCCGGGGCGACGCAGGCGATCTTCACGTCGATCCAGGCGCTCGCGCATCCGGGCGACGAGGTGATCGTGTTCGAGCCGGCGTACGACAGCTACCTGCCGTCGGTGCTGGCGGCGGGCGCGAAGCCGGTGCCGCTGCCGCTGACGTTTCCCGGCTACCGGATCGACTGGGACCGCGTGCGCGACGCGGTCACGCCGCGCACGCGGCTCATCGTGGTCAACACGCCGAACAACCCGGGCACCAGCATCCTCGGGGCCGCCGATCTCGACGCGCTCGCGGGGCTCACGCGCGACACGCCGATCGTCGTCGTCGGCGACGAGGTGTACGAGCACATGGTGTACGACGGCGCGCGGCACGAGAGCCTCGCGCGTCACGCCGAGCTCGCCGTGCGCAGCGTGGTGATCGGCTCGTTCGGCAAGACGTTCCACGCGACGGGCTGGAAGGTCGGCTACGCGCTGGCGCCCGCCGCCATCAGCGCCGAGATCCGGCGTATCCACCAGTTCACCGTGTTCACCGTCAGCAGCCCGATGCAGCACGCGCTGGCGCGTTTCCTCGACGATCCCCGGCGATACGAGACGCTGCCGGCGTTCTTCGCGGCCAAGCGCGACCTGTTGCGTGACGCGCTCGCGGGCACGCCGCTCGAGTTGCTGCCGTGCGCCGGCAGCTACTTCCTGCTCGCGCGTTACGGGAGGGTGAGCGACGAGCCGGCGGCCGCGTTCGCGCAGCGGCTGGTCCGCGAGATCGGCGTGGCCACGATCCCGCTGTCGGCGTTCTATCGCGACGGCACCGACCACCGCGTGATCCGCTTCTGCTTCGCCAAGCGCGACGAGACGCTGCTGCGGGCGGCGGCGCGACTCGCGCAGCTGCGCGCGCGCGACTGACGCGCGCGAGCGCGCGCTTTGTTGCCGTCCGCACGTCCCCCGGATGCCCGCGCCGACTCCCTGACAGCCGCCTCCACTGGAGAACCCACGATGGCTCACTGGTACCCCGACAACTCCCGCTCCATCGGCCGCACGCCGCTCGTGCGCCTCAACCGCGTCGTCGACGGCGCGCCGGCGACGGTCCTGGCGAAGATCGAGGGGCGCAACCCCGCGTATTCGGTCAAGTGCCGGATCGGCGCTGCCATGATCTGGGACGCCGAGCAGCGCGGGCTGCTCGGGCCCGGCACGGAGATCGTCGAGCCCACGAGCGGCAACACCGGCATCGCGCTCGCCTTCGTCGCCGCCGCGCGTGGCATCCCGCTCACGCTGACGATGCCGGACACCATGAGCGTCGAGCGCCGGAAGCTCCTCGTCGCGTACGGTGCGAAGCTCGTCCTCACCGAGGGCGCCAAGGGCATGACCGGCGCCATCGCGAAGGCCGAGGCGATCGTGGCGTCCGACCCCGGCCGCTACGTGCTGCTGCAGCAGTTCAAGAACCCCGCGAACCCGGCGATCCACGAGGCGACAACGGGCCCGGAGATCTGGGACGACACCGACGGCAACGTCGACGTGTTCGTCGCCGGCGTGGGCACCGGCGGCACGATCACCGGCGTCGCGCGCTACTTCAAGGTCAAGCGCGGCAGGCCGATCGTGACGGTCGCGGTCGAGCCGGAGGCAAGCCCCCTGCTCACGCAGACGCGCGCCGGCCTGCCGCTTGCGCCCGCTCCGCACAAGATCCAGGGCATCGGGCCGAACTTCGTGCCTCAGGTACTCGACCTGTCGCTGGTCGACGTCGTCGAAACCGTCTCCAACGACGAGGCGATCCTCTATGCGCGCCGGCTGGCGCGCGAGGAGGGCATCCTGTCGGGCATCTCCTGCGGCGCCGCGACGGCCGTCGCGGTGCGCCTCGCCAAGCGACCCGAATACGCCGGCAGGACGATTGTCGTCGTGCTCCCCGATTCGGGCGAGCGGTACTTGAGCACCGCGCTGTTCGAGGGGTTGTTCGACGACGCCGGCCGGCCGGCCTGACGCCGTCGTCCGGGCGCGCAGCGGCATCGACCGCGGCGCCCGGCTACCTCGCCGCCCGCACGTCGCCGCTCGCACGCACGTCGCCCTTCACCGCGGGCCCGGGGCCCTTGGCGTCCGGCTTGGCGCCGGCAGCGGCGACCCTGGCCTGCGGCGCGCCGACGGTGACGTCGCTGCGCAGCTTTTCCATGCGCTTGGCGCCGATGCCCTTGACGTTCTTCAGGTCGTCGACGGACTTGAACGGACCGTTGGCCTTCCGGTAGTCGACGATCGCCTGCGCCTTCGCCGGGCCGATGCCCGGCAGGGCGACGAGCTCGTCCCTGGTGGCCGTGTTGATGTTGACGGCGGCGGCCGCGCCGGGCGCGAGTCCGAGTTGCGTCACGAGCGCCAGCGCGAGCGCCCACAGAAGCTTGGTCATGGCATACCTCCGTACGTGATTGGCGATACCGCTGCTCGCGCCGCGCGCCGGAGTGGCGGCGCGGCGGGCAGCGCTCGCTCACGTTACGGGGGACGCGCCACGGTCCGCCATCAGCCGTTCGACGTAGGCGGCCACACCCTCCTCCACCGGCGCCATCTCCACCTTGCAGCCAGCGCCGCGCAGCAGCGTCAGGTCGGCCTGCGTGTAGCTCTGGTACCTGCCGACGAGCTGCGGTGGAAACGCGATGTACTCGATCGCGCCTTCGCGCACGAGCTCCACGAGCGTCGCCGGCGGCCGGCCCTCCGCCTTGCGGCACGCATTGACCGTCGCCACCGCGACGTCGTTGAACGACTGCGCGCGACCCGTGCCGAGGTTGAAGATGCCCGAGCGCTCCGGGTGGTCGAGGAACTCGAGGTTGACGGCAACGACGTCGGCGACCGACACGAAGTCGCGCCGCTGCTCGCCGGCCGCGTAGCCGCCCGACCCCTCGAACAGCCGCACGCGGCCACCGGAGCAGTACTGGTGGAAGAAGTGGAACGCGACCGAGGCCATGCGGCCCTTGTGCTGCTCGCGCGGGCCGTAGACGTTGAAGTAGCGGAAGCCCGCGATCTGTGCCGTGCGGTCGGGCAGCGCGCGCCGCACGTACTCGTCGAACAGGAACTTCGAGTAGCCGTAGACGTTGAGCGGCGCCTCGTGCTCGCGGCGCTCGACGAACGTCGTGCCCGCCCCGTACACCGAAGCGCTCGACGCGTAGAGCAGCGGGATGTCGTTGTTCTGGCAGTGGTCGAGCAGCGCGACCGAGTACCGGTAGTTGTTGCGCATCATGTACCGGCCGTCGGTCTCCATCGTGTCCGAGCACGCGCCCTGGTGCAGGATCGCCGCCACGTCGTCGTCGAAGTCGCCGGCGGCGAGCCGCGCGAGGAACTCGTCCTTGTCGAGGTAGTCGGCGATCTCGCAGTCGGCGAGGTTGCGGAACTTGTCCGCATTGGTCAGGTTGTCGACGGCGATGATGTCGGTCTCGCCGCGGTCGTTGAGCCCGCGGACGAGGTTCGACCCGACGAAGCCGGCGGCGCCGGTGACGATCGTGTACACGATGCGGTCTCCCGATGGACTAGAGCTCGAGGTCGACGCTGCCGACCTCGCTCGTCACGAACGGCACGCGCGGCGCGACCGCGCACAGGAGCTCGTAGCCGACCGTCGCCGCGGCGCTCGCGACGTCGTCGACCGGCAGCCCCTCGCCCCACAGTACGACCGGGCTGCCGACGCGCGCCTCGGGCACGTCGGTCAGGTCGACCGTGACCATGTCCATCGACGGGCGCCCGGCCATGCGCACCTTCCTGCCGCAGACGAGCACCGGCGTGCCGTTCGGCGCGTGGCGCGGGTAGCCATCGGCGTAGCCGCAGGCGATCACGCCGACGCGGTGCGGGCGCGACGCCGTGTAGGCCGCGCCGTAGCCGACGCTCTCGTTGGCTTTGAGCTCCTGCACGCCGACGAGCGTCGAGCGCAGCGTCATGACCGGCTTCAGGCCGAGCATGTCGGCGGTGTCGTACGCGAAAGGGGTGGCGCCATAGAGCATGATGCCCGGCCGCACGATGTCGCCGCCGACTTCCGGGAAGCGGAAGATGCCGGCCGAGTTCGCGAGCGACCGCGGGTACGGCAACCCGCGGCACGCGCCGTCGAAGACCTTCATCGGCTCCGCGATCCCGTCGTCCTCGTCGGCGCGCGCGAAGTGCATCATCAGTCGCAGCGCGGCCACCGACGGCGACGACGACAGACGCGTGCAGGCGGCCGCGACTTCGGACGGGCGGAACCCCAGCCGGTTCATGCCGGTGTTGACCTTGACGAACACTTCGAGCGGACGCGGCAGCACGGCGGTCTCGAGCATCCGCACCTGCTCCATGTCGTGCACGACCGTCGCGAGCCGGCGCTGCGCGAACTCGGGCAGCTCGCGTTCGGCGAAGAACCCCTCCAGCATGAGGATGCGCCGCGTATAGCGCCGCTCGCGCAGGTCGTAGGCCGCCTCGGGCTCGACCAGGGCCAGCCCGTCCGCGTCCTCGAGCGCCGGCAGCACGCGCGCGAGGCCGTGCCCGTAGGCGTTGGCCTTGACCACGGCCAGCACCTGCGTGCCCGGCGCCTGCGCGCGCGCGCGCGCCAGATTGGCGCGCAGCGCAGCGAGGTTGACTTGGGCGTACAGCGGGCGCGCCATTCGTTGCGGGTCGGGGAGCAATCGTTCGGCCGGGTTCGCGGGTGGCAGCCGCCGTGCCACCCGGCGGAATGCTGCGCCGCGGCGACGGAGGCCGCGCGCAAACATGGTATAAAGCGCGGGCCGCGCGACGACAGTCATTATAACCATCCGACCGGCGCGGCCCCTTCCGGCCCGCGCGTCGGACGCGGGGGCAAGCCCGCCGCGCACGGCGCATCACGACCACTCGAGGAAATGAAGGCCGGCTTCTACACGATCATGGCGGCGCAGTTTTTTTCGTCGCTCGCCGACAATGCGTTGCTGATCGCCGCGATCGCGCTGCTCCGGATGATGGAGGAGCCCCCGTGGATGACGCCGGCGCTGAAGCAGTGCTTCGTCGTCTCGTACGTCGTGCTGGCGCCGCTGGTCGGCGCATTCGCCGACTCGATGCCCAAGGGCCGCGTGATGCTGATCACCAACGCCATCAAGGTGGTCGGCTGCATGCTGATGCTGTTCAGCGTCCACCCGCTGCTCGCCTATGCGGTGGTCGGGTTCGGCGCGGCCGCGTATTCGCCGGCCAAGTACGGCATCCTGACCGAACTCCTGCCGGCCAAGCAGCTCGTCGTCGCCAACGGCTGGATCGAGGGCACGACGGTCACCTCGATCATCCTCGGAGTGCTGGCGGGCGGGTTTCTGGTCAGCGACCGCGCCTCGTCGTTCATGCTCGGCTTCGACATCCCCAACTTCGAGTCCGGCATCGACACGCCTCCGGAGGCGGCGATCCTCATCATCGCCCTGCTCTACGTGATCGCGGCGGTGTTCAACTGGTACATCCCCGACACCGGCGTCGACCACCGCGTGCCGAGCAAGAACCCGTTCTTCCTGATCCGCGAGTTCGCGCACTGCGTCGCGCTGCTGTGGCGGGACAAGCTGGGGCAGATCTCGCTCGCCACCACGACGCTGTTCTGGGGCGCCGGCGCCACGCTGCAGTTCATCGTCATCGACTGGGCGGCCAGGGCGCTGGGCTACAACCTGTCGCAGGCGACGTACCTGCAGGGCGTGGTCGCCGCCGGCATTGCGGTGGGCGCCGTGCTCGCCGCGCGCTTCGTCGCCCTGCGAAATTCGGTGTCCGTGCTGCCGATCGGGGTCGCGATGGGCCTGATCGTGATCGCGATGATCTTCGTGACGAACCTGCCGATCGCGATCGTCCTCATGGTCGCCATCGGCGCGTGCGCGGGCTTCTTCGTCGTGCCGATGAACGCGCTGCTGCAGCACCGCGGCCACGTGCTGATGGGCGCCGGCCACTCGATCGCCGTCCAGAACTTCAACGAGAACATCGGCATCCTCGTCATGGTGGGCATGTACCTGTTCATGGTCCGCGGCGGCATGAGCGTCAACCGGGCGATCGTGCTGTTCGGGCTGTTCGTCGCCGCGACGATGCTGCTGGTGCTGTGGCGGCACCTGCACAACCAGTCCAAGGTCGACTCGCTCCGGCTCATCCCGGAAGAGGGGGACGGGCGCGTGCACTAGCGGCGCCCGCGAATCGCGTTTCGGGCCGCTGCGCGGCCGCTCCCGCGAATCGCGGTCGAAGATGTCAGCGGGAACGGCTTCGGGCGGCGACGCGAGCAGCCGGCGAGGGGCCCCGCGGAGCTGGGATCGTCGGCGAGTGCGAGTCGGCGCCGCGAGGCGATACGCAGGCATCCCCGTCATCGGTAACGTGCAGAGAGCCGAGGCCGGGCGACTTTCGCGTGGAACGCACATGGAGCGCGCCGCTCTTGAGGCCGCTGCGCTCGCCGTTCGGTAGCGCGCGCGCTGGTGGACTGACTGCCTTCGATGAGTGCCGTACCTGGCGCCGGCCTGCGATCGGGGCTGTCAGCGCGCATGCGCGCGCTGCTGAAAGGCCGCGAAGCGGCATCTGAACGGCGCGCTTCCAGCCGTTGCTGCACGATCGGCGCCCGGCCGCCCGAAGCCGATCGTGCTGACTTGATTCGGGATCGAGTCGCGCGGCGACTCGATCACGTCACAGGATGATCGGGCGATCGGAGAGTTCGTTGCGGTCGTCGCCGCCGCGTGGAGAATGGGTGGCGAGCAGCGCCGAAATTTCCTTCACGCCGAGCGCGATGCCCTCGGCGTAGCGCCCCTCGCGCAGCAGCGCCTCCATGCGCACGCAGATCGCCTCCCACGCCGCCTGCCCGACGCGGGCGTGGATGCCGCGGTCGGCGACGATCTCGACGTCGCGGTCGGCGAGCAGCACGTAGACCAGCACGCCGTCGTTGCGCTCGGTGTCCCAGACGCGCAGCAGGCCGAACACCTCCAGCGCGCGCTCGCGCGGCGAGACGCGCTGCCATACCCGGGCGGCCGGCAGCGCGGCCTCGATCGCGAAGCACACCTGACCCGAGTGCGTGCGCTCGCCCTCGGAGATCGCGTTCTCGACCCGGACGAGTTCCTCGGGCGGGAACGCGGCGTGGACGTGGCCGCGGTCGGTCACGAGGTGCCGCCACAGGCGGCGCGCGCGCGCGATCGGCTTCGTGGCCATCGTCAGTCCCGCCGGGCCGTCCCAAGAGACTGACCTTCTGCGGCCTCCTCGGTCCCGCACCACATGCCAAGGCCAGCGTGTCGGCCGCCGCCCTCGTGCGCGGACGCGCTCTGCGAGCCTGGGCTTCGCCCCGCGCGCGAGGGCGGCTCCGGGGGCAGCGAGTACCGCGAGCGCGGGGGTCGTTCTCCGTCCCGCCGGGCCGTCCCAAGGGACTGACCTTCTGCGGCCTCCTCGGTCCCGCACCACATGCCAAGGCCAGCGTGTCGGCCGCCGCCCTCGTGCGCGGACGCGCTCTGCGAGCCTGGGCTTCGCCCCGCGCGCGAGGGCGGCTCCGGGGGCAGCGAGTACCGCGAGCGTGGGGGTCGTCTCATCCTAATCCCAGCCGCCGGACGCGCCGCCGCCGCCGAAGCCGCCGCCGCCGCCGGAGAACCCGCCGCCGCCGCCACCGCTCCAGCCGCCACCCCCGCCCCAACCGCCGCCGGTCGGCGTCCAGACACCGCCGCCGCGCCGCGCAAGTCCGGTCCCGGCGCCCATGAACAGCAGGACGACCAGCGCGACGATCGCCGCGAAGATCGCGACGACGAGCGTGCCGGACACCACCCAGGCGCCGGCGCCGACGATGCCCGCGCCTACCGCGGACCCCAGCGGGCGGCCGAAGATCCGGCGCAGGATGGCGCCCAGCACGGGCACGACGACGAACAGGACGATCAGGATCATCTCGAGCGGGAAGTCCCGGCTCGGCGCCGGCTTGGCCGCCGGCCGCGCGGCGAGCGGCTCGCCCTGGTTCACGACGGCGATGATCCGGTCGACGCCTGCAGCGATTCCCTGCGCGAACCGCCCCTGCCGGAAGTCCGGCGCGATGGTGTCGGCGATGATCCGCTTGGCGGTCACATCGGTCAGCACGCCTTCGAGGCCGTACCCGACCTCGATGCGCAGCTTCTTGTCGTTCTTGGCGACGATGAGGATCGCGCCGTTGTCCTGCCCCTTGCGGCCGATCTTCCACGCGTCGGCCGCGCGGATGCCGTAGGCCTCGATGGGCTCGGGCTGCGTCGACGGCACGATCAGCACGGCGAGCTGGTTGCCGGTCGCCTGCTCCCAGGCGGCGAGCTTCGCCGACAGCGCCTGCACGTCGCCTGCGGCGAGCGTGCCGGTGACGTCGGTGACGCGCTGGGAGAGCGGCGGGATCGGCGCCAGGCCGTCGGTGCCGGCCTCCCACGCGTGCGCCGCGCCGGCGAAGAGCGCAAGCGCCAATGCCGCGAGCGCGCCGCGCATCGTGAGCTTCGGTTTCACAAGGAGATGCCGAGGCGCGGAGGAAGTCGGGGAACAGGGTTCCGCGGCGTCTGCGCGCCTCGTTGCGGTAGCGGCGCCGCGCTCAGTACCCCTTCTTCAGGAGCTCCTGCGCCGCGTCCGCCGGGGCCTCGGCGGTCTTCGTCGCCGGCGCCTCGGACGTCTTCGGCGCGGCCGGCGGCGCGGCGGGCGCGGCCGGCGTCTTGCCGAAGTCGACCTTCGGCGGCGCGCTGATCGCGGCCTCGTTCTCGACGGCGAAGTTCGGCTTGACGTCCATGTTGAACAGCATCGCCGTCAGGTTGGTCGGAAACTGGCGCACCGTCGTGTTGTACGCCTGCACCGAGTCGATGTAGCGCTTGCGCGCGACCGTGATCCGGTTCTCCGTGCCTTCGAGCTGCGACTGCAGGTCGCGGAACAGCGCGTCGGACTTGAGATTCGGGTAGTTCTCGACGACGACCAGCAGCCGCGACAGCGCGCTGGTGAGCTGGCCCTGCGCCTGCTGGAACTTCTGGAACGCGGCCGGATCGTTGACGAGCTCCGGCGTGGCCTTGATCGCGCTCACGTTCGCGCGCGCGTTGGTCACCGCGGTCAGCACGTCGGCTTCCTGCGCGGCGTAGCCTTTGACCGTGTTGACGAGGTTGGGCACGAGGTCGGCGCGCCGCTGGTACTGGTTGACCACTTCGGACCACGCGGCCTTGATACCCTCGTCCTGCGTCTGCAGCTGGTTGTAGCCGCAGCCGGACAGCGTCATCACGGCAACGGCGGCGGCGAGGGCGGCGATCGTTCTTACCATGGTTCCTCCGGACTCCTGGCGACCGGGCCTGAAGCGGCCCGCACCACGCAATATGGGGCGCGGCGCGGCCCCGCGCAAGCTCTCAGGGCACGGACGGCGGTTCCGCGGGGTCGGGCCGGGCCGATTGCGCGACGGTCCGCCGCGCGAGCAGCAGGTCTTCCCACGCCTTCGCCTTGTCCGGCAGGTTGCGCAGCAGGTACGCCGGGTGGTAGGTGACGACCAGCGGCACGCCGCGGTAGCGGTGCACGCGGCCGCGCAGGCTCGCGATGGTGGCGTCGGTGGTGAGCAGCAGCGACGCGGCGCTCTTGCCGAGCGCGACGATGAGCTTCGGTCGCAGCAGCGCGACCTGCCGCTCGAGGTAGGGCCGGCACGCGTCCGCCTCGGCCGGCTCCGGCGTGCGGTTGTTCGGCGGGCGACATTTGAGCACGTTGGCGATGTAGACGTTGCGACCGCGCGCCACGCCCAGTGCCGCCAGCATGTTGTCGAGCAGGCGCCCCGCCTGCCCGACGAACGGCTCGCCGCGGGCGTCCTCCTCCGCGCCGGGCGCCTCGCCGACGAACAGCCACTCGGCGTCCCGGTCGCCGACGCCGGGCACCGACTTGTGCCGGGTCCGGTAGAGTCCGCACGCCGTGCACGCGTCGACGTCGGCGGCGAATGCGTCCCAGGCAAGTCGCGCAATGCGGACCTCGCGGGTCCCGTCGGGATCGGTCGGCGGCGGGGACGCCGCAGGCGCGTCGGCGGCGACGCTGGCGGCGACGCTGGCGGCGACGGCGACGGCTGGCGCCGGCATCGTCGTCCGCAACCGCCACCGCGGCGTCAGGCCGAGCTCGCGCAGCACATCGTCGCGCGTGGCCATCAGGCGTCGGCCGTTCCGGGCGCCCCGACGATCCGTCGCATGACGAGCGCGTCCTCGCGCGAGCCGTCGGGCGCGGGCGGATAGTACGCGGTGCGGCGGGCGACGGGTTCGAACCCGCTGTGCGCGTACAGTGCGATCGCGCCGGCATTGGACACACGCACCTCGAGGAAGACGAGTTCGGCGTGCAGGCGCACGGCGTCGGCGAGAAAGCGCGTCAGCAGTTCGCGGCCGAGTCCCTGCCGGCGCATGTCCGGCACGACCGACAGGTTGAGCAACTGCGCCTCCCCCGGACCAAGCATCAGCACGCCGTAGGCGACGATCCGGCCCTCGCGCTCGCCGACCTGCGCGCTGTAGCCGGCGGCGAGCGCATCGCGGAAATTGCCGGCGGTCCAGGGCGCTGCGTGAATCTGCGCTTCCAGCGCGGCGACGTAGCCGATGTCGGCGTCGCGCATCGGCCGCCATTCGACCGGCGCGCGCAGGAACGGTCTTGGCAGCGCGGCCATCGACCGCTTCAGAGGCGGACGCCGGCGTCGCGCTCCGCCGTCGTCAGCGCGACCCGGTGGCGTACGTACAGCGGCAGCGCGTGCGCCGCGGCGACCGCTTCGCCGGCCGCGAACCGCGGCAGCGCCAGCTCGGCGATCGCGCGCGCATCCGGCGTCACCGTGGCATCGAAGCGCGCGAGCTCCAGCGCGGGGGCGAGCTCCGGGTACGCGGCGAAGCCGTCGCCGGCACCGCTCCAGCGCGCGTCGCCGCCGGGCGGCGTCACCCGCGCCGGCGCCAGCACCGCCGCGGGCACCCGCACCTGCCACGCGTCGCCGGCGCGCTCGTACGCGGCGATGTACACCTCGCGCATACGCGCGTCGAGGCAGGCGACGACGTGCGTGGCGCCGTGCAGCCGCCACGCGTGCTGCGCGACGGCCTCCAGCGTGGGCACCGGCACCAGCGGCCGGCCGGAACCGAACGCGAGCCCCTGCGCGACCGCGCACGCGATCCGCACGCCGGTGAACGACCCGGGCCCGGCGCCGAACGCGATGGCGTCGAGGTCGGGCAGCGTCCACCCGCACTCGGCCAGCACTTCGTCGACCAGCGGCAGCAGCCGCTCGGAGTGGCCCTGCCCGGCGGGTTCCCCGCGCGTGCGCCACGGGTGCCCGTCGCCGCAGGCGACGGACAGCCAGTGCGTCGAAGTGTCGAACGCGAGCAACTTCATCGTCCGCAGTTTACCGGAGCGGCCCCGGGCGATCGTGCGCCGGTACAATTCGCGCGCGGTCGCGTGCCCTTCGCTGCGCGACTGCCCGCGCGTGCCGCCTCCCGCCCCCGTCGCTCCCGTCGTCATCGACTCCCTCGACCAGGAGGGCCGCGGCGTGGCCCGCGTCGCCGGCAAGGCGATGTTCGTCGAGGGCGCGCTGCCCGGCGAACGCGTGACGGTGGAGGTCCTCAAGGACAAGCCCTCGTACACCGTCGCCCGCGTCGCCGCCATCGCGAGCGCGAGCGCGGCGCGCGTCGCGCCGCGCTGTCCGCACTTCGGCGTGTGCGGCGGCTGCACGCTGCAGCACGCGCACCCGGCGCTGCAGGTCGCCGCGAAGCAGCGGGCGCTGGAGGATGCGCTTGCGCGCATCGGGCGCGTGCGGGCCGCGACGATGCTGCCGCCGATCGAGGGACCGGCGTGGGAGTATCGGTTGCGCGCCCGGCTCTCCGTGCGCCACGTCGTGAAGAAGGGCGGCGTGCTGATCGGCTTCCACGAGCGCCGCTCGAGCTTCGTCGCCGACATGACCGAGTGCCACGTGCTGCCGGCGAAGCTCTCCGGTCTGCTGCCCGCGCTGCGCGCGCTGGTCGGCGCGCTGTCGGTGCGCGATCGGCTGCCGCAGATCGAGGTTGCCGTCGGCGAGCGCGAGGCCGGCCCCGCGTACGCACTGGTGCTGCGGATCCTGGCGCCGCTCTCGCCGGACGACGAGGCGCGGCTCGTCGCGTTCGCCGACGCGCACGGCGTCGAGTTCTGGCTGCAGACCGGCGGTCCCGCGAGCGTGGCGCCGTTCCACCCGCCGCACGCGTCGCTCGCCTACGGCCTGCCCGAGTTCGACGTGTCGATGCCCTTCGGCCCGACCGAGTTCACGCAGGTCAACAACGCGATCAACCGCGTGCTGGTGCGCCGCGCGATGGCACTGCTCGCGCCGCAACCGGGCGAGCGCGTGGCGGACTTCTTCTGCGGGCTCGGCAACTTCACGCTGCCGATCGCCCGGCGCGGCGCCGAGGCGATCGGCGTGGAGGGCAGCGCGGCGCTCGTCACCCGCGCCCGCGAGAACGCAGCGCGCAACGGCCTCGCCGAGCGCGCGCGGTTCGCCGTCGCCAACCTGTTCGCCGCGACGCCGGAAAGCATCGCCGCGCTGGGCCGGCTCGACCGCGCGCTGGTCGACCCGCCGCGCGAGGGCGCGGTCGAGCTCGTCAAGGCGCTGCCGCGACGCGACGACGTGGGCGCCCTGCGGCGCATCGTCTACGTGTCGTGCGCGCCGGGCACGCTGGCGCGCGACGCCGCGGTGCTGGTGCACGACCGCGGCTACCGGCTCGCGGCGGCCGGCGTCGTCAACATGTTCCCGCACACGGCGCACGTCGAGTCGATCGCCGTGTTCGACTGACGCCGGTAGCGCACGAAAGGAAAAGGGGGCGCCGTCGCCGGCGCCCCCTTTCGACATGCTGTGCCGTACGGTTACTCGCGCTGCCCGGTGAAGGCCAGCAGGATGTTGAGCAGGCTGATGAAGAGGTTGTAGATGTTGAGGAACAGGCCGAGCGTGGCCATCACGTAGTTGGTCTCGCCGCCGCCCACGATCCGCGACACGTCGTACAGGATATACGCGGAGAAGAGCAGCACCGCGATCGCCGAGATCGTCAGCGACAGCGCCGGGACCTGGAAGAACAGGTTGGCGAGCGACGCGACGATCAGCAGGACCAGCCCGACCATGAGGAACTTGCCCATGAACGAGAAGTCCTTCTTCGTCACCGTGGCGATCGTCGCCATGGCGAAGAAGATCGCGGCCGTCATGCCGCCGGCGAGCGCGACCAGCTGACCGCCGTTGCGGAAGCCCGCGGCGACCGTCAGGATCGGCGTCAGGAACACGCCGGCGATGAACGTGAAGCCGAGCAGCGCGACCACGCCCCACGCGCTGTTGCGCAGCCGGGTGACGACGAACAGCGAGCCCAGCATCGCCGCGAACATCAGCAGCGGCGCCATGATCGGCGCCGAGCGGAACACCGCGGCGAAGTTGAACTGCATCCCGACGAACGCACCCGCCACCGTCGGCAGCATCGACAGCGCGAGCAGCCAGTAGGTGTTGCGCAGGACCGCGTTCTGGGAGATCGGCAGCGTGGCATCGCCCGCGCCGGACGACATGGTCGGCAGCGGCGCCACCGGCGCGCGGCGACCGGACATGACGGGTTCGAACTTGGTTTCCATGAAGCCTCCGAAAACACCCCCGAGGGGGCATGACTGCTTAGACTAGCAGAATCGCTCCGGGTTTCAACGACGCGCACGACAGGGACAAGCCGCCCGCGAAACCCCGGTGTTAAGATGCCGGCGCGCGTCCCGGTTTCAAGGTGTCGCCTGCACGCGCGGAGGGAGGCGTGGCCGAGCGGTTTAAGGCACGGGTCTTGAAAACCCGCGAAGGGGCAACCTTTCCGTGAGTTCGAATCTCACCGCCTCCGCCAGACCATGTGGGCCGATGCGTCCGACCGTAAGGGAATCGCGTATCCGGACGACTTTACGGAACCCAAACCCGGACGCCTCGTCCAAATCGCCATGAACCGACGCTCGTTCCTGACCACCGGCGCCGCTGCGCTCGCGGCCGCCACCGCCACGCTCCGCGCTGCCTCGGCACAAGCCCCTGCCGCCGCCGACAAGGTAGTGAAGTCCGCCGCGGAGTGGAAGAAGGTGCTCACGCCCGAGCAGTACCACGTGCTGCGCGAGGAAGGCACCGAGCGCGCGTTCACCAGCCCGCTCGACAAGGAGAAGCGCAAGGGGACGTTCGTCTGCGCCGGCTGCGACCTGCCGCTCTTCACGTCCGAGACCAAGTACGACAGCGGCACCGGCTGGCCGAGCTTCTGGGCCCCGATCCCCGGCGCGGTCGCGACGAAGGTCGACTTCAAGCTCATCTACCCGCGCACCGAGTACCACTGCCGTCGCTGCGAGGGGCACCAGGGCCACGTGTTCGACGACGGTCCCAAGCCGACCGGCAAGCGCTACTGCAACAACGGTGTCGCGCTGAAGTTCATCCCGGCGTGAGCAAATCGCGGGAAGAAATCGTTTCCGCGATCTGCTCACGAAGATGTCCGCGCGAAAACCTTCGGGCGGCCGTGCGGTTTTCGCGTGACAAAGGCAACGAAGCGCGCCGTTCGCGAGTCGCTGCGCTCCCCGCTCGGTAGCTCGCGTATGCGAGCTGCCAGCCTTCGGCAGGGAGAGTGCAATGCGCAGACGCACACAGGGGCAGTCAGTGTGCATGCGCGCGCCACTGAACTGGGAGCGAAGCGACCTGTGATCGGCGCGCTTCGTGGCATTAGCTACGGGGAAAGCGCCCGGCCGCTCCGAAGCTTTCCCCGCTGACTACTTCGGCTCCAAATCACGGAGCGCGAAGCGCGGAGTGATTTGGAGCCGTCACGCCGGCGGCGCCACCTTGAGGACTTCCTCGGCCGTGGTGATGCCGGCGGCGACCTTCATCGCGCCGGACACGCGCAGCGGCTTCATGCCGTCCTTGTACGCCTGCTCGCGGATCGCGCGGTCGTCGGCGTCGTGCGTGACGAGCTTGCGCAGCGCCGGCGTCATCAACATGATCTCGTACAGGCCGATGCGCCCGTAGTACCCGGTCATCCGGCACTCGAGGCAGCCGGCCGGGGCCATGATCGTCTCCGGCTTGTCGGCGCGCCACGGTGCGGTCAGCGCGCGCCACGTCTCGTCGTCGGGCGGGTCCGTGGGCTTCTTGCAGTGCGGGCACAGCGTGCGCACGAGCCGCTGCGCCATCACGCCGAGCAGCGTCGACGACAGGAGGTACGGCGGCACGCCGAGGTCGAGCAGCCGCGTGACGGCGGTGGGCGCGTCGTTCGTGTGCAGCGTCGACAGCACGAGGTGCCCGGTCAGTGCCGCCTGCACGGCGGTCTCGGCCGTGTCGCGGTCGCGCACCTCGCCGACCATGATGATGTCCGGGTCCTGCCGCATCAGCGTGCGCACGCCGGTCGCGAAGTCGACGCCGATCACCGGCTGCACCTGCATCTGGTTGAACATCGGCTCGATCATCTCGATCGGGTCCTCGACCGTGCAGACGTTCACCTCCGGTGTGGCGATGTGCTTCAACGACGTGTAGAGCGTCGTCGTCTTGCCGGAGCCGGTGGGGCCGGTGACCAGAATGATCCCGTTGGGCTCCTTGATCATCCGCTCCCAGCGGTCGCGGTCGTCCGGCGTGAAACCCAGGTCGGCGAAGTCGCGGATGGCCACCTCGGGCGTGAAGATGCGCATGACGAGCTTCTCGCCGAAGGCGGTCGGCATCGTCGAGATGCGCAGCTCGACCTCGGTGCCCTCCGGCGACAGCGTCTTGATCCGCCCGTCCTGTGGCCGCCGCTTCTCGACGATCTCCATCCGCGCGAGCAGCTTGATCCGCGACGTCATCGCGATCAGCACCGGCTGCGGTATCGCGTACACCTGGTGGAGCACGCCGTCGATGCGGAAGCGGACGAGCCCGACGTCGCGCCGCGGCTCGACGTGGATGTCGGACGCGCGCTGCTCGAACGCGTACTGCCACAGCCAGTCGACGATGTGGACGACGTGCTGGTCGTTGGCGTCGAGGTGGCCGTGCTTGCCGAGCTCGACGAGCTGCTCGAAGTTGCGCGCGAGCGAGACGTCGCCCTTGCTCGTCTCCTGCGCCTTCTTCATCGAGCGGGCGAGCGTGAAGAACTCGCCCAGGTAGCGCCGGATGTCGACGGGGTTCGCGAACACGAACCGGACGTCGAGCTTGATCATCTGCTCCAGTTCGTCCGCCCACGCGCGCACGAACGGCTCGCTGGTCGCCACCGTCAGCGTCATGCGGTCGACGGCGACCGGCAGGATGCGGAAGCGCTCGGCGTACGCGATCGACATCGTCGCCGTCACGGCGGTGAGGTCGATCTTCAGCGGGTCGATGTGGAAGTACGGCACCTTGAGCTTGCCCGCCAGCCACTCGACCAGCACCTCGAGCGTCAGCAGCTTGCCCGGCGGCTTGGCGGACTTCCACCGCTGCGCCGCGATGAGCTCCAGCGGATGCTCGTACTGGTGCGTGCGCGACTTTGCCACCCGCTCGGCCTCCGCCTGCGGGATGAGCCCGTCCGCGACCATGAGCTTCAGGATGTCGTCGGCGCGCAGGCGCCGGTCGGCCGGTTTGCCGGGCCGCGCGCCGGCCGCAGGGGGCGTGCCGCCCGCGGCGGGCGGCGTCGGCTTGACGTTGGAGGCAGGCGTCGCCATCCGGCTATCCTACACCGCGGGTCCGCGCCGCCCTCGCGCGCCCGTCGGCCGCGGGCGGCCTCCCGTGCGCCGCGTTGCGAATCCGGAACACTCCCCGTCCCGGCTCGCGCGCCGCGGACGGGCGGCCGGCGTCAGACCGGGGCCGGCGCGGGCGCCCGCGCCGGGGCGGGTGGCGACTCGGGGACCTGGAACACCTCGCGCAGGTACGCGACGTACGACGGGTCGTAGTCCATCGTCTTCGACGGCTCGTCGCTGATCTTCGCCACCGGCTGGCCGTTGCAGCGCGTCATCTTGATGACGATCTGCAGCGGCTCGTAGCCGAGGTCGTTGGTGAGGTTGGTGCCGATGCCGAACGACGTCTGCACGCGGCCCTTGAAGTAGTCGTACAGCCGCATCGCCAGCGGGACGTTGAGGCTGTCGGAGAACACCATCGTCTTCGTGTGCGGGTCGATGCGCATCTTCTGGTAGTGCGCGATCAGCTTCTCGCCCCACTCGAACGGGTCGCCGGAATCGTGGCGGACGCCGTCGAAGAGCTTGCAGAAGAAGAGGTCGAAGTCGCGCAGGAACGCGTCCATGCCGCAGACGTCGGACAGCGCGATCCCCAGGTCGCCGCGGTACTCGCGCGCCCACATGTTGAACGCGAACGACTGCGAGTCGCGCAGGCGCGGCCCGACCGCCTGGCACGCCTGCAGGTACTCGTGCGCCATGGTGCCCAGCGGCGTCAGCCCGTGGTCCATCGCGAAGCGGACGTTGCTCGTGCCGACGAAGTGCCTGCCCATGTCGCGCTTCAGGGTGCGCACGACCTCGTCGTGCCACGCGCGCGAGAAGCGGCGGCGGGTCCCGTAGTCGGCGATCTTGAAGTCGGGTCCGGGCAGCGTGTTCGCCTGCGCGATCTTCGCCGCGAGCCGGCGCCGGCCCTCGGCGAAGTCCGGCTGCGGCACGGTGTTGCGGTAGTAGACCTCGGACACGATCGCGAGCACCGGCACCTCGAACAGGATCGTGTGCAGCCACGGTCCCTTGATCGTGATGTCGATCTCGCGGTCCGACCCCGGAATCCGCGTCACCTTCACGAAGCGCCGGTCGAGGTGGAAGAGCCCGAGGAGGTCGACGAAGTCGCTCTTGAAGAACCGCCAGCCGCGCAGGTAGTCGAGTTCGGCCTGCGTGAAGCGCAGGTCGGTCAGCGCGCCGATCTCCGCCTCGATCTCCGCCACGTACGGCGTCAGGTCGACCGAGGGGTTGCGGCATTTGAAGCGGTACTCGACCTGCGCCTCCGCGAACTGATGCTGGACCACCTGCATCATCGTGAACTTGTAGAGGTCGGTGTCGAGCAGCGACGGGATGATCATCGGCACGGGCGGACGGGACGGGGGTCACGATGTTACCCCCCGCGTGACCGGCGTCCAAACCGCGGGCGCGGACGGCGGGCGGCGCGCACGGCGCCAGGCAACTGACCCGGGGTCAGTTGCGGCCGGCCGGCAGCCGGCTATGATGCCGGGATTCCCCTGCGGCATTCCCGACCCCCATGCTGATCAGCTGTGTGGCCTACCAGAACGGGCAGAAGATCGCCGACATCCCGCCGGAGGACATCAGCGAGTACGTGCGCCGCCCCGACTGCTTCGTCTGGGTGGCGCTGTTCGAGCCGTCGAACGCCGAACTGGACGAGATGGCCGACGAGTTCGGCCTGCACGAGCTCGCCGTCGACGATGCGCGGCGCGGGCACCAGCGGCCGAAGATCGAGGAGTACGGCGACGAGCTCTTCGCCGCGCTGCACACGTTCGAGCACGAGAAGGGGCCGGACGGCAGCGACGAACTGCACACCGGCGAGGTCGACATCTTCGTCGGGCCGAACTACGTGCTGACGGTGCGCCACCGCACGCACGTCGGCTTCGCGGCCGTGCGCGCGCGCAGCGAGCGCGAGCCGGAGCTGCTCCGGCACGGGGCGGGCTACGTGTTCTACGCGGTGATGGACAACATCGTCGACCGCTATTTCCCGGTCATCGACGCGCTGGAGACCGAGCTCGAGTCGATCGAGGCGCAGATCTTCGAGCGCAACGCGGCGCGTTCCAACATCGAGGCGCTGTACGCGCTGAAGCAGAAGCTGATGGTGGTCAAGCACGCCGTGGACCCGCTGATGGAGGCGACCGGACGCCTGCAGGGCGGCCGGGTGCCGGCGGTGTGTGCGGGCATGACCGAGTACTTCCGCGACGTCTACGACCACCTGCACCGGATCCAGGCGTCGGTCGAGGGCATCCGCGAAATGCTGACGACGGCGATCCAGGTCAACCTCGGCATGATCTCGCTGTCGGACAACGAGGTGACCAAGCGGCTGGCCGCGTGGGCGGCGATCATCGCCGTGCCGACGATGGTCGCCGGCGTCTACGGGATGAACTTCGAGAACATGCCCGAGCTCCAGTGGGCGTTCGGTTATCCGCTGGCGATCGCCGTGATGATCGCGGCCGACGCGTACCTCTACTACCACTTCAAGAAGCTCAAGTGGCTGTAGGCGGGACCCCCCGCCCGCTGCCGGGCCGGAGTCGGTTTCGTCGTGACGAGGGGCCGTCCCGCGGATGCGCCCGGGGATCGCGGCAAGGGTCTGACCCTTAACGGGAAGCGCCGGCGCGAGTCGCTGCCGCCGCGCCCGTTAAGGGTCAGACCCCAAGGGCACGACCGGGATCACGCGCCGGTCGTCGCCCACCAGCGGCCCGACCGGCCACGTCGGCTGCAGCGTCGTGTGCCGGATGCCGTAGTCGGTCGCGAGCAGCCGCTTCGCGTGCGCCAGCGTGGCCGGCCAGTCGTCGCCGTGCGCGAGCCCGATGTGCGCCGACAGCGCGATGCCTTCCGCCGACATGTTCCACACGTGGAGGTCGTGCACGCCGGTGACTCCCGGCAGCGCGGCCAGCGCGCGCCCGATCGCGTCGTAGTCGAGGTGCGCCGGCACCCCCTCCATCAGCACGCCCGTCGACTGCCGGAGCAGCTGCCACGTCGAGCGCAGGATCAGCAGCGCGACGACGAGGGACAGCAGCGGGTCGATCGGCGTCCAGCCGGTGGCGACGATGACGCCGCCGGCGACGATGGCCGCCAGCGACCCCAGGAGGTCGCCCATCACGTGCAACAGCGCGCCGCGGGTGTTGAGCGACCCGGACGCGCGCGCCAGCACCCACGCCGCGACCAGGTTGACGCACAGCCCCGCCGCAGCGATGGCCATCACCCACCCGCCGGCCACCGGGGCGGGGGCGAGCAGCCGGCGCACGGCCTCGATCGCGATTCCGGCGACCACGGCCAGCATCGCGATCGCGTTGACGAACGCGGCCAGCACCTCGGCCCGGCCGTATCCGTACGACGCGCGGCGCGACGGCGGCCGCCTCGCGATGGCGTCGGCGAAGAGTGCGAGACCGAGCGCCCCCGCGTCCGTCACCATGTGGCCGGCGTCCGACAGCAGCGCCAGGGAACCGGCCAGCCAGCCCCCGACCGCCTCGACCAGCGCAAAGCCCGCCGTCAGCAGCAGCGCGATCGACAGCGCGCGCCGGTTGCCGTTGCCGGGCGCACCGTGCCCGTGGTGGTCGCCGGGACCGTGGGCGTGCGCGTGATCGTGACTGGGGGACGCCACGCCGGGCGCGTGCAGGTCGGTCATGGCAGGCGGGAACTTTTCGGCGGCTCGGGGAGAATATACGCGCAAGACCGCCGATCCCCGCCCCAGGATGAGACCACTCCCACGCTCGCTGCGCTCGCTGCACACCGAGCCGCCCTCGCGCGCGGGCCGGAGGCAAGGCTCGCAGAGCGCGTCCGCGCGCGAGGGCGACGGCCGACACGCTGCCATCCGCATGCCGTGCCTGACCGAGGAGGCCGTGGCAGGTCAGTCGCTCGGGACGGCCCATCGCAACTAGGATGAAACAGCCCCCACGCTCGCTGCGCTCGCTGCCCCCCGAGCCGCCCTCGCGCGCGGGCCGGAGGCAAGGCTCGCAGAGCGCGTCCGCGCGCGAGGGCGACGGCCGACACGCTGCCATCCGCATGCCGTGCCTGACCGAGAGGCCGTGGCAGGTCAGTCGCTCGGGCGCCCCCCCCCCCCCCCCCCCCCCCCCCCCCCCCCCCCCCCCCCCCCCCCCCCCCCCCCCCCCCGCCCCCGGCCCCCCCCCCCCCCGGCCCCGGGCCCCCCCCCCCCCCCCCCCCCCCCCCCCCCCCGCCCCGGGGGCCGGCCCTGGACGGCCCATCGCAACTGACATGCCCACCGAGCTTTCCGACCGCCTGCAGGCGACCGACGCCGCGCTCGCCGCGCGCGTGGCGTGCGGGGACGTGGCCGCGCTGACGCCGCTGTACCAGCGCCATCGGGCGCAGGTGTACCGCTTCGCCCTGATGTGGTCCGGCTCGGCATCGGTGGCGGCCGACGTGACGCAGGACGTGTTCGTCCACCTGCTGACCCGGGCCGGCGACTACGCGCCGGAGTGCGGAGCGCTGCAGCCGTGGCTGCTCGGCATCACGCGCAACTTCGTGCACCGCCGGACCGGCGCCGACGCCCGCTACGTCGCCAACGACGACGACGGCGAGCCGCCGGGCCCCGCACTCGACCTCCCGGCCCCGGAGGCGGCGCTCGACGCGCAGCGCGACCTCGCCCGGCTGCGCGCGGCCATCGCCGCGCTGCCGCCGCACTACCGCGACGTGCTGGTGCTGGTCGAACTGGCCGAGCGCTCGTACGCCGAAGCCGCCGCGATCTGCGGCTGCGAGCTCAACACCGTGCGCTCGCGGCTCTCCCGCGCGCGCGGCCTCCTCGCGCGCTGGCTCGACGCCGCGCCCTCGCGCGCCAACGCCGCCAAGGGATGACGATGGTCCCGCTACCCGCCCCGACCGACCTCGACCGCAGCCTCGCCGCACTCCGGGCGTCCGTGGCCGACGCGCTGCCACCGACCGCGACCGACCAGGCGATCGCCGCGGCCGTCGCACGTGCGGCCCGGCGCAACCCGCAGGCGGCAGGACGGCGCACCGCCAGCGACCGCTGGCTCGCGTGGCCGCTGGCGCTCGCAGCATCGATCGCCGTGCTGTCGTTCGTCGTGCGCTCGCTGCCGCCGGAGGCGGTCGTCGCCGAGCCCGCCGTGCCGTCGGCGAGCGCGACCGCCGAGTTCATGCCCGTCGTGCCGATCGCCGACATCGAACGCGCCGGCGACGCGATGGTCGTGCCGGCGCGCCTGCCGCGGATGACGCTCGCGCAGCTCGGCCTGCCCGTGAACCCGGCGCTCGCCGCCGACGCCATCGACACCGAACTGCTCGTGCGCCGCGACGGTTCCGTGCTCGCAGTGCGCTTCATCTACTGAGTCCCGTCAAGGAGTCCCTCATGTCAGCCATCTTCCACCGTCGCCCGCTCGCCGCCACGTTCGTCGCCCTCGCGTTCGCGGGTGGCGGTGCCGTCCACGCGGCGAACACCACCGGCCAGCGCGACGCGGCCGTACCGCCGGCACCGGCCGTGCCCGATGTCGGCGCGCTGGTGGCACAGGCCACGGAGGCGGCCACCCAAGCCAGGGAAATGGCCAGACGCGCGCGCGACGACGCGACGTGGGTCGCGTTCGACGAGGGGCTCATGTCGCTGCCGTCGTCGTGGGCGTTCGTCGGCAACGAGTTCGGCCATCCGCGGGAGATCATCAAGAACGCGCCGTACACGGCCGAGGCGGTCACCGAGACCGTGCAGGTCCTGCCGGACGGCAATCGCATCGTGAAGAAGGTGACGATGCTGCTGGCCCGGGACGGCGTCGGGCGCACGCGGCAGGAAGGCAAGGGCGACGGCCGCTCGGGCACGTTCATCCACGACCCGATCGACGGACGCAGCATCGTGCTGAACGAGTCGAAGCGCACGGCCACGCGGCTGCCGCGGCTGCCGGCGCCGCCCGAGCCCCCGGTGCCGCCCGGCGCCGCCGCGCCGCCCGCGCCGGCGTGGACGGCCGGCGCGCGCAACGTCGACGTCCAGCCCGGGCGGGTGATCGTCCGCCGCAGCGGCGGCGACGGGACCGACGGCCGGGACGTGCACGTCGAGGTGATCCGGGTCGACCGCAGCGGCGAGGCCGGCGCGGTGCCGCCCGCGCCGCCGCTGCCGCCGCTCACGCTGCCGCTCGTGCCGCGCGGCAAGGGCGAGACGAAGAGCCTCGGCACGCGCGAGTTCGAGGGCATCAAGGCCGACGGCACGCTGACGACGCACACGATTGCCGCCGGCGCGATCGGCAACGAGAAGCCGATCGTGGTGACGAGCGAGCGCTGGTTCTCGCCGGAGCTGCACGTCGTCGTGTTCGCGAAGTCGAGCGACCCGCGCGCCGGCGAGACGACCTACCGGCTGACCAACATCAAGCGCGCCGAGCCCGCACCGGACCTGTTCAGGATTCCCGCGGACTACACGACGCGCGGCGAGACGCGCAAGGGCTAGGTGTGAACCGCCAAGACGTTGTTGCCGTCTTGAATGTGCCGCATGCATGCCCAGGGTCGTCGTCCCCGCGCAAGCGGGGACCCAGTTTCTTGGGATCGCCTGGGACGCGCGCGGGGCAATCGCCTGGCACGCGCGCGGGGCAACGACTCTGGGTCCCCGCTTGCGCGGGGACGACGATTGTCCCGAGATCATGCCTCTTGGCAACAACGTCCCGAAACTTCACAGCTAGGGGCCCGTCGCGTCGGCAAGGCGCACCGGCCCGGCGTTCCCGGGCCGCCGGCCCCGCTTGTCCGCGTAGAACGCGGCGATGCGCGCCATGTCGGCGGCAACGTCGCCGGTGAGTGCCACGTACGCGCCGACGCCGATCTCGCGCCGCGCGTAGTCGATGAACGCGAGCCCCAGCGGCACGTCGACCGCGCGCGTCAGGTGGTAGAAGCCGCTCTTCCAGCAGGCGGTGCGGCTGCGCGTGCCCTCGGGCGCGATCACCAGCCGGCACACCGCGCCGTCGGCGAAGCGGGACGCGAGCTGCGCGATCACGCCTGTACTGGCGCGGCGGTCGACCGGAATGCCGCCCCAGCGCGCGAACAACGGGCCGAGCGGTCCCGCGAACAGCGTGTGCTTGCCGATGAAGTTCAGTTCCAATCCGAGCATCCACTTCGCGAGCAGGCCGACGACGAAGTCCCAGTTCGACGTGTGGGGATAGATGACGATCACGCAGCGCGACGGCACCGGCTGCGCGAGCACGACCCGCCAACCCAGCAGCCGTAGCATCGCCGCGGCGAAGCGCGCGTGCAGCCGCCGGTCGAGCGCCCGTTCGACGCGGGGCGCGGGCGGGAACTCGGGACGCGCGATCACGATGGGCGGCGGCGCGGCGCAGGTCGCGCGGCACCGTTGCCGCAGTCTAGCAAACGCGCGTGCGTGCCGCGCTAGAATCCAAGGCATGGATGCCGCCCGCAGCGCGCTCGCCGCGCGCGTCGACGCTGCGCTGCCGCAGACGCAGTGCACGCGCTGCGGCTACGTCGCCTGCCGTCCGTACGCGGAGGCGATCGCGGCGGGCGCGGCCGCCATCAATCGCTGCCCGCCCGGCGGCGATGCGGTCATCGCCACGCTCGCCGCGCTGACCGGGCGATCGCGCGCCCCGCTCGACCCTGCGTGCGGCGCGCACGGCCCGCTGCTCGTCGCGGCCATCGACGAGGCCCGCTGCATCGGTTGCCGGCTGTGCATCGACGCGTGCCCGGTCGATGCGATCATCGGCGCACCGAAGCGGCTGCACGCGGTGCTGCCGTCGCTGTGCTCGGGGTGCGCGCTGTGCGTCGCCCCGTGCCCCGTCGACTGCATCGCGATGGTGGACGCCGGCCGCGCGTGGACGCCGGCCGACGCCGAGGCGGCGCGGGCCCGGCACGACGCTCGCGCCGCGCGGCTGGCCCGGCGCGAGCGCATCGCGAACCGAAGGCCCGACGCGTCGGCCGAGCGCGCGCGGCGCACGGCGGCGATCGCCGCGGCGCTCGCGCGCGCCCGCGCGCGGCGCGGGAAGTGATGCAAGCGCCCACGCGCCGCGTCGCTTGCGGTCGCGCGTGGGCGCTCACGCTCGCGACGATGGTGGCGACCGCACTCGCCGCGGACGCACCCGCGGATTTTTCGGAGCGGCTCGACGCGCTGTGGACGTTCGACCAGCCTGCCGAGTCCGAGGCGCATTTCCGGGCCGAGCTCGCGCGCCATCCGCCGGGATCGCGCGAGGCACTCGAGGCGACCACGCAGATCGCGCGCACGTATTCGCTTCGCCGCCGGTTTGCCGAGGCGGACGCCGCGCTCGCCGGCGTCGCGCCGCGGCTCGACGCCGCGCCGGCGCGGGTGCGCGTGCGCTACCTGCTCGAGCGCGGGCGCACGCGCAACTCGGCGGGCGAGAAGGCGGCGGCGGTCGCGCTGTTCACCGACGCGCTCGCCGCGAGCGAGCGCGACACGCTGCCCGGCGCCGACTTCTACCGCGTCGACGCGCTGCACATGCTGGGCATCGCGGCACCCGCCCCCGAGCGGCTGCAGTGGAATCTGCGCGCGCTCGCCGCGGCGGCAGCCTCGGCCGACCCGCGCGCACGCGGCTGGGCTGCGCCGCTCGAGAACAACATCGGCTGGGCGTACTTCGCCGCCGGCGACGCGAAGACGGCGCTCGGCCATTGGCAAAGGGCGGTTCCGCTGCGCGAGGCGGCCGGCGACGCCCGCACGATCCGCATCGCGAAGTGGACGGTCGCGCGCGGCCATCGTGCGCTGGGCGCGCTCGACGAGGCGGAAGCGATCCAGCGCGCCCTCGCCGCGGAGATCGAGCTTGCCGGTGCGCCGGACGGCTATGTGTACGAGGAACTGGCCGAGATCGCGGTCGCGCGGGGCGATCTCGAGGCGGCGGCGCCGTGGGCGGCGAAGGCGCACGCGCTACTGAAGGACGACCGCGGCGTGACACCGGCGCGGCTCGCGCGCCTGGACCGCGTCGCCAGGGGGATTGCACCGTGAATCCCGCCAGGCGCCGCGCGATCTTCGAGCGACTGCGCGCGGGCAATGCCGACCCGGCCACCGAACTCGTCCACCGGACGCCCTACGAACTGCTCGTCGCCGTCGTGCTGTCGGCGCAGGCGACCGACAAGAGCGTGAACAAGGCGACGC
This sequence comes from Betaproteobacteria bacterium, assembly GCA_016716425.1. GTDB lineage: Bacteria > Pseudomonadota > Gammaproteobacteria > Burkholderiales > Casimicrobiaceae > VBCG01. The sequence continues at coordinate 238,130 of JADJWJ010000004.1, read as the reverse complement.
AGCGGCTGTTCGCGCAGGCGAACACGCCCGCGGCCATCGCACGGCTGGGTGTGGACGGGCTGATTCCGTACATCAGCTCGATCGGGCTCTTCCGCAACAAGGCGAAGAACGTCGTCGCGCTCTCCGAGATCCTCGTGCGTGACCACGGCGGGCAGGTGCCGGCGTCGCGCGCGGCGCTGGAGGCGCTGCCGGGGGTCGGCCGCAAGACCGCCAACGTCGTGCTCAACACGGCGTTCGGCCAGCCGACGATCGCCGTCGACACGCACATCTTCCGCGTGGCCAACCGCACGGGCCTCGCGCCGGGAAAGAACGTCGAGGAGGTCGAGCGCAGGCTCGAGAAGTTCGTGCCCGACGAGTTCAAGCGCGGCGCGCACCACTGGCTGATCCTGCACGGCCGCTACACGTGCGTCGCGCGGTCGCCCAAGTGCCCGCAGTGCGTGATCCGCGACCTGTGCGAGTACCGGCCGAAGACGCCGGGCGCCGCGCCCCCGCGGCCCCTGAAGGACTGACGCGAGGTGTTCAACCCGTCGCGCGACGAGGCACGCCGCTTCCTGATCGAGGCGTGGGCGAAGCACCGCGCCGGCGCGCCGCTCGCGGGCCTCGAGCAGGTCGCCGCCGGACTGATCGCGCTGCATCCCGAGTACCACCCCACGCTCGAGGACCCGGACCGTCACGCCGACCGCGACTACCGGCCCGAGGCGGGGGAAGTCAACCCGTTCCTGCACCTGTCGCTGCACCTCGCCGTGGCCGAGCAGCTCGCGATCGACCAGCCGCCCGGCATCCGCGCCCACTTCGAGCGCATTCGCGCCGCGCGCGGCGACGAGCACGCGGCGCTGCACGCGGTGCTTGAGTGCCTGGGCGAGGTGGTGTGGCAGGCGCAGCGCACACGCACGCCGCCGGACGGGCAGCTCTACCTCGACTGCCTCGCGCGCAGCCGATAGCGCGAAAACGGCGATCGAAGGGCCGCTCCCGAGATCGCGCCCCCTCCGGGGGAGACGCGCGCAGCGCGTTGCGGGGGGATCAGCACGGCGATCGAAGGGCCGCTCCCGAGATCGCGCCCCGACCGCGCGGGGGATCGACGGCGATCGAAGGGCCGCTCCCGAGATCGCGCCCCCTCCGGGGGAGACGCGCGCAGCGCGTTTCGGGGGGACTAGAACAGCGCGGTCACGCGGACCGTCGTGCCGGCGGCCTCGACCGACACGTTGGCCGTGCCCGTGTGCGCGAGTCGAACCATGTTCGCGTTGGTGGAAAGCATCTCCGCGACGAACCCGCGCACGCCGCGGGCGGCCGCGTGCTCGGCCAGCCGTTTCTGCAGCGCGGCGCCGAGCCCGCAGCCCTGCCAGTGCGGGCTCACCATGAACGCCGTCTCGCCCAGGTTGGTCGACGGGTCGACGAAGTAGCACGCCTGCGCGACGATCTCCGGGTTCTCGCGCGGCCCCGTGACCGCGACGAACGCGACCTCGTTCTCGAAGTCGACGTTGCACAGGCGCTGCACGTCCTGCCCGGACAGCTCGCGCACCTTGCGGAAGAAGCGCGTGTACACGTCCGCCTCGGACATGCTGTGGAAGAGGTCGCGCACACCGTTGCCGTCGGTCGACACCGCGGGGCGCAGCAGCACGCTGCGCCCGTCCTTCAGCGTGACGGTGACCTCCTCCTCCACCGGGTACGCGCGCATGTTCTTCAGCGTCTGCGCCTCGGGCAGGTAGCCCATGGCCTGCGCCCGCTCGAACAGGTCCACCCGGAACTTCGGGTGCGCGACCTCGATCAGCGCGATCGCGCGCTCGCGGATCGACTTGCCGAACAGGTACGCGATTCCGTACTCGGTGATCACGTAGTGGACGTCGGTCCGTGCGACGGTCACACCTTCGCCCGGCGCGAGCGCCGGGCGCACGCGCGACTCCGTCCCGTCGTCGCTGGTCGACGCGAGGCAGATGATCGCCTTGCCGCCCTCCGAGCGCGACGCGCCGCGCAGGAACTCGCCCTGCGCCGCGATGCCGCTGTAGAAATCGCCTCCGAGCTGGTCGACGCAGACCTGCCCGGTCAGGTCGATCGCGAACGCCTGCGTCACCGACACCATCCGGTGCTGCGCGGCGATCGTCACCGGGTGGCAGACCACGTCGATCGGCTGGAACGAGAACAGCGGATTGCGGTCGACGAGGTCGTACAGACGGCGGCTGCCGATCGCGAAGCTGGTGACGATCTTGCCGCGCTCCCGCGACTTGCGCCGGCCGGTCAGGATTCCGTTCTCGAGCAGCGGGATGATCGCGTCCGTGATCACGTCCGAGTGGATGCCGAGGTCGCGCCGGTCGGCCAGGTACTTGAGCGCAGCGTTGGTGACCCGGCCGAGGCCGATCTGCAGCGTCGCGCCGTCCTCGATGATGCCACTGATGTAGCGGGCGATGCGCTCGACCACCTGCGGCTCGGTGGCCGGGTGCACGTATTCGGCGAGCGGCGCGTCGACCGGCACGAGCCAGTCGATCTCGCTCACGTGCACGGTCGAGTCGCCCATCGAGCGGGGCATCGCCGGGTTGACCTCGGCGATGACGAGCGCAGCCTTGGCGATGGCGGCCGGCAGCACGTCGACCGAAATGCCGAGGCTCACGTACCCGAACTCGTCCGGCGGCGACACCTGGATCAGCGCGACGTCGACCCGGATGCGGCCGATGGCGATGAGCTGCGGCACGCGCGCGACCGACATCGGCACGTACTCGGCGAGGCCCTGCCGGACCGCAGCCTGCATGTCGGAGCCGACGAAGAACGTGCGGTGCCGGAAGCGGGTGGTCGCGCGCCCTTCGCCGTCGTGCGGTACCGCGCCGTTGGTGATGAAGTGGACGAGCTCGATGTCCGCCGGCGGCGCCGGCACCGACTCCAGCGCGCCGACGAGCGTGCGCGGCGTCGCGCACGCGGTGCCGACGAAGACGTGGCTGCCGCCGGGAATGCGCGCGACGGCGTCTTCCACCGTCGTCACCTTCGCGGCGTACGGCGCGACGCGCGGGTCGAGCGCGGGCGCCGCGGGTTCTGCCGGGGCGGACGCCGCGCCGCCGCCCGGCCCCATCCGGTCGAGCAGCCCGCGGGCGACGCGCGTCAGGAAGTCCCCGGCGCTCTCGCCCTTGCCTCGCATGTCGTCAGCCACGTTGCTCCTCCCCACGAGCGGCCCCCGCACCCCACCCGTCGTCCCGCGAGTGGGCGCAGACCTGGAGTGCGACGGCCGCGCTCATTGCGCTGCGCCGAGGGCGCCTGCCGCGTCGTGCTGCCGCCGCAGGACCTCCAGCCCGTGCACGTACCCCAGTTCGACGATCTCGTCGAACCGGCTCCACTCGAGCATGCCCACGCGCTCGAGCGGCGGGTTGAAATACAGGTCGGTCATGCGGCGCGCGTCGTGCTGCCGCGACATGCTGTAGAGGATCGTCATGTTCATCAGGTACGACATCAGCGACGGCAGCCGGTAGCGCCGCCGGCCGCGCGGCCGCAGGCGGTCGCGCAGCAGCGTCCAGCCGTCCGGCACCTCGTCGAACTCGATGCGCCGCGGCTTGCGGAAGTCGAGGTCGACCCCGATGACCCTGCCGACGCCGTGCATCTGCTGCATCACGTCGACCGGGAAGTTGTTGAACGTGCCGCCGTCGCACAGGAGGTCGCCGTCGGCGATCACCGGCGGCAGCGCGCCGGGGATCGCGACGCTCGACCGCAGTGCCCGGGCGAGGTCGCCGCGCCGGATCACGTGCTGCCGCGCCTGCGAGTAGTTGGTCGCCACACAGAAGAAGTTCTTCCAGAGGTCCTCGACGTTCGCGTCGAAACCGGCGAAGTCGTGCACGGCCGTGCGCAGGACCTTCTGCAGCCGGCGGCCTTTGATCAGCGACAGCAGCGGAATGAAGTTGAAGTCGCCGGTGGGATTGGCGCCGAACGCGCGGCGGGCGTGCGTGAGCACGAATTCCAGCGGCCGGTCGAACGCGACGCAGGCGGCCATCGTGGCGCCGATGCTGGTGCCACCGACGTAGTCGACGTCGATGCCGTGCTCGGCGAGCGCGCGATGGACGCCGAGGTGCGCGAAGCCGCGCGCGCCCCCGCCGGCGAACACGAGGCCGACCGCATTGCGGCTCAGGATCCGCGCGAGCCGCGCCATGTCGCGCGCGAGCGCCGGGCGGACGTGCACGTGGTGGGAGACCGCGCGCCGGTCGAGCCACGCGCGCGTGCCGCGCGGCGACCCCGCGTCCTCCCGGTGCAGCAGGACGAGGATCTCGGCCGCCTCCGCGCGCTGCGGGCGGCGGTCGAGGCACTGCGTCTCGATCGCGTGCAGCGCCGGCGGCTCGCCCGCGTCGGCGAGCAGCAGCAGTTCGTCGCAGTGGCGACTGCACCGCTGTGTCCACGGCGTGGGGCGGTCGTCGCCGACCAGCAGCACGAAGTCGTGGCCGGCCTCGATCTCCTCCAGCAGCAGCGCAACCCGGCGGTCGGCCTGCGCATCTCCGTGTTCGCGCTGCGCGAGTCCCTCCTCCCGCAGCTCGCGGTCGACGGTCGCGGCGTCGAGGACGCGGACGCGCCCATGCCGGCGCAGGTGTCCGGCCAGCTGCTCGGCGAACGCGCGCGGATCGACGCGCGCCGTGACCGGCACGATGCCGATCATCACCGGCCGGGCGAGATCGGACCGCGGCTTCGCGTCGCGCAGGTGCCCGATGATCTGGCGCGTCAGCGCGATCGAGAGCTGCGCGCTGCTCGCGAGGATCCGGTCGAACTCGGGCTTCGGCAGCCGCACGAGGACCGAGTCGCGGATCGCGACGACGGTCGCCGCGCGCGGCTCGCCGGTGAAGAGGCTCATCTCGCCGATCGTGTGGCCGCGCCCCATTTCGCGGGCCATCCGCTCGGACCCGTCGGCGGCGCGCACGTACGCGCGCAGCCGGCCGCTGATCGCGAGATACATCGAGTCGCCCGGTTCGCCCTGCGCCATCAGCGTCTGCCCGCCGGCGACCTCGACCCACTCGACCCGCTGCCGCAGCGACTCCAGCACCGGCGGCTCGACGTCGGGCAGGATCCTGCGCAGGTGTTGCGACAGCAGTTCGTCCGGGTAGTGCTGGCGTGCGGGGGCGGCGTCCATCGGATCTTTCGGAAGTCGCGCCGCGGCGGCCCGTCGGGCTCCCTGCGGCGCGAGCCGCATGTTACTGCATGCGCGCGGCGGAAGTCAGGGGCGCCTCAGCGCGGGGCACGCGCGTCGACGACCAGCTTGAGCTTGCCGGTACGCGGGTCGGGGAGCAGCGTCGCGGCCTCTTCGACGGCGAGCGAGACGCCGCGCATCCGCTTGCCGTCGAGCAGGCCGCGCACCCTGCCGCGCATGGCGGCGAGCGCCGTCGCGCGCCGTTGCGCGCCGGCGGCCGGGTCGACGCGAACGCGCAGCGTCAGCGCGGCGTCGCCGTCGATGCGCGCCTGGAATCCGATGACGTCGGGCACGCAAACAGCGATGAGCGAATAGGGCAGCAGCGCCTCGGGCGCGCCGTCGTCGTTGCGCATTGTGAGCGGCGCCTCGCTGCGGCCGATGATCGCCTCGAGCGCGAGGTACGGGAAGCGCGGGTCGTCGCCGGGGGCGCGGCGCACGACGTCGTCGATCCGGTAACGGAACAGCGGCAGCGTCTCGTTGTAGAGGTTGGTGACGAGGCAGTGATCGTCGCGGATTTCGAACACGAGGTCGTCGTCGTAGACGACCATGCGGCCGCCGTCGGGCGTGGACAGCCCCATCATCAGGTGCTCGGTGCAGCCGTAGTTGTTGCGCACGTCGCCGCCGAACGCCCGCCGCAGCAACGCGGCGTCGGCGGCGGTCATCGCCTCGCCGCCACCGTGCACCGCGCGCGGCGCGAGCGCGAGCCTCCCCTCGAGTTGCGCCTCCGCCAGCACCCGGAGCGCGGCCACGTAGCCGACCAGGAAGTCCGGCCGGAACCGGTCGAGTTCGGCAAGGGTCTGCGCCAGCGGCTCGTCCACTTCGAACAGGTGGGCGCGCACGACGAACCGCACCAGGTCGTTGCCGGCCGGCGTCGCCATCGACACGCCCCCGAAGTGCCCGCGCGTGGAGCCGTAGAACCCGATGCGATACGGGCGCAGCGCGCCGCTGCCGGGCGGCCGCATCGCCGGCCGCAGCATCTGCGCCATTCCGCGCACCCAGTCGCCCTCGGAAAACAGGAGGTGCGCGCGCGGGCCCGACGTGCCCGACGTGTGCAGCACGCGGTACTGGCCGAGATAGAGTTCCCGCGGATCGTCGGAGCCGGCGAGGAACGCTTCGACGCCCGCGCTGGTGACGCGGCGGTCGGTGACGATGTCGTCGAAACGGTCGCGCAGGATGTCCTTGGTCAGGACCGGCAGGTCGGCCGGCGTCGCGGCGGCGACGTCGATCCTGCCCTCGCGCAGTACTTGGGCGTAGTACGGCGAGTGCCGCTGCGCGTGCGCCAGGTGGCGGCGGAAGCGGGCGAGGCGCTCGGCCTCGAACTCCGCGCGCGCAAGCCGTGCGTGGCAGCGGAACTCGGCCAGCTTCGCGCGAAGGATCCGGTGCCGCCGCAGCGCCGTGCGCATGACTCGCAGCGCCATCGCGGCCGCCGCGGCCCGGCCGTCAGTACTTCGAAGCGAGGACCGACGGCTGCGTGTAGAAGTAGGCCGACACGTTTTCGATGTCCTTGTCGGACAGGCCCGCCGCCATGCCGGCCATGATCGCGTTCTTGCGCGCGCCCGACTTGTAGTCGCGCAGCGCCTTGGCGAGGTAGTCCGGATACTGGCCGGACAGCTTCGGGTACTCGGGCGTGGTCGGCTGGCCGCCGTCGATGCCGTGGCAGGCGGCGCAGACTTCCTGCACCTTCTTCTTGCCGGCCTCGATGTCGGCGGCCGCCACACCGGCCGGGACGAGGGCCGCGAACGCGGCGGCGCAGGTCAGAATGCGAAGGTTCATGGTCATTTGCTCGCCGTCGTGAGCGGCGTCTGCGAATAGTAGGCGGCGAGGTCGGCCATGTCGGCGTCGGAAAGCGACGCGGCGATCGCCTTCATCGACGGGTGCGCGCGGTTGCCGTTCTTGTACTCCTTGAGGGCCGCGACGATGTAGGCGGCGTTCTGGCCCGACAGCTTGGGGACCCGGTACACCTCGGGGAACGCGGTGCGCCACCCGACGATGCCGTGGCAGCCCTGGCACATCTGGACCTTCTGCGCGCCCTTCAGCGGGTCGCCGGCGGGCGCGGGCGCCTGCGCGAGCGCGAGCGGGGCAGCCAGCACCGCGGCTGACAGGACGGCGGAAACGGCGAATCGGTTCATGGGGTCCGTCGTGGTTCGGGATTGGACGCCGCCGCATTCGATGCGGCGACGCGGAGCGGGTGAAACCGCGCGATTCTAGGGGGAGCGTCGGGTCGCGGTCAAACCCGACACTCCCGGGGCGCTAGCGCTCCAGGTGCTGCAACTTGCCCGGCACGCCCTTCCACTCGTCGGCGTCGGGCGGTGCGGGCTTGCGCTCGATGATCGGCTTCCAGACCTTCGCGAGCTCCGCGTTCAGCGCCTTGAAGCGCTGCTGGTCGTCGGGGACGTCGTCCTCCGCGTAGATCGCCTCGACCGGGCACTCGGCCACGCACAGCGTGCAGTCGATGCACTCGTCCGGGTCGATCACCAGGAAATTCGGGCCCTCGCGGAAGCAGTCGACCGGACAGACGTCCACGCAGTCCGTGTATTTGCAGCGGATGCAGGCTTCGGTGACGACGTAGGTCATGGACAGCGCGGCGGGGTCGGCCGCCCCTCTTGGCCGGAAAGCGTTGAATTCTAGCAGAAGCGTCCCCAAGTCCCGGAAAGCACATCGTGAACTTGCGCGGCGCGCGGGCTTCGGCTACCGTAAGCCTCGGAGGCGGCGGTGCGACCAACGGCGTTCCGCCGCGGTGCGGGCGCCAGGGATTCGGTCCCGGCGACCCGGAAATCTAGAGGAATTCCCATGAGTGAGGCCATCAAGCACGTTTCGGACGCGACCTTCGACAAGGACGTCCTGCAATCCGGCAATCCGGTGCTCGTCGACTTCTGGGCCGAGTGGTGCGGCCCGTGCAAGATGTTCGCGCCGGTGTTAGACGAGATCGCGAAGGAATACGGCGGCAAGGTCACGGTGGCCAAGCTCGACATCGACGCCAATCCGTCCACCCCCGGCAAGTACGGCATCCGCGGCATCCCGACGGTCATCCTGTACAAGGGCGGCCAGGCGCACGCGCAGAAGGTCGGCGCGCTGACCAAGTCGCAGCTGACGGCGTTCCTCGACAGCAACCTCTAGGCGCACGGCGCCGGCGCCGTCAGTTGACAGGCGCCGGCATCCGCTATAGTCTGCCGTCCCGTAGCGCGGTGTGCATCTCGTCCTGACCCACCGCCCTGCAGCCTGAATCGCCCGGGCGCCGCCGCGAAGTTCACGCGACGCCCCGATCCCGAAGCCGCCCCTGACGCCTTCCCGGCCGCACCGACGGCCGCCCCGCTGCCGTTCCGGCACGCCCATCCTGCCCGCACCATGCATTTATCCGAACTCAAGTCCAAGCACGTGTCCGAGTTGATCGAGGTCGCCAACGCGAACGAGATCGAGGGCGCCAACCGGATGCGCAAGCACGACCTCATCTTCGCGCTGCTGAAGCAGCAGGCGAAGAAAGGTGAGTCGATCTTCGGCGGCGGCGTGCTCGAGGTGCTTCCGGACGGCTTCGGCTTTCTGCGCTCGCCGGACACGTCCTACCTCGCCAACACCGACGACATCTACATCTCGCCGTCGCAGATCCGCCGCTTCAACCTGCACACCGGCGACACGATCGAGGGCGAAATCCGCACACCGAAGGACGGCGAGCGCTACTTCGCGCTGGTCAAGGTCGACAAGGTCAACTTCGAGCCGCCGGAGAACGCGAAGCACAAGATCCTGTTCGAGAACCTGACGCCGCTGTTCCCGGACAAGCCGCTGGTGCTCGAGCGCGACATCAAGGCCGAGGAGAACATCACCGGCCGCATCATCGACATCATCGCGCCCATCGGCAAGGGCCAGCGCGGGCTGCTCGTCGCGTCGCCGAAGTCCGGCAAGACCGTGATGCTGCAGCACATCGCGCACTCGATCGCGGCGAACCACCCCGACGTGATGCTGATCGTGCTGCTGATCGACGAGCGGCCCGAGGAAGTCACCGAGATGCAGCGCTCGGTGCGGGGCGAGGTCGTCTCGTCGACGTTCGACGAGCCCGCCACCCGGCACGTGCAGGTCGCCGAGATGGTGATCGAAAAGGCGAAGCGCCTGATCGAGCACAAGAAGGACGTCGTGATCCTGCTCGATTCGATCACGCGCCTCGCGCGCGCGTACAACACCGTCGTGCCGGCGTCCGGCAAGGTGCTGACCGGCGGCGTGGACGCCAACGCGCTGCAGCGGCCGAAGCGCTTCTTCGGCGCCGCACGCAACATCGAGGAAGGCGGCTCGCTCACGATCATCGCCACCGCGCTCATCGACACCGGCTCGCGGATGGACGACGTGATCTACGAGGAGTTCAAGGGCACCGGCAACATGGAAATCCACCTCGACCGCCGGATGGCCGAGAAGCGGATCTACCCGTCGATCAACGTCAACCGCTCCGGCACGCGCCGCGAGGAGTTGCTGCTCAAGCCGGACATCCTGCAGAAGGTGTGGATCCTGCGGAAGCTGCTCTATCCGATGGACGAGCTCGAGGCGATGGAGTTCCTGCTCGACAAGGTCAAGGCGACGAAGAACAACGCCGAGTTCTTCGACAGCATGCGGCGGGGCTGAGTCGCCCGGGCGGGGCTGCGCCGGCGGCTTCGCTTCCTCGCCCCGCGGAGCGGGCGCGCGAGCAGGGTTGCGCCGAGCCCGCTCGGCGCCGCTCGAGCGGCCATCGCTTGCCAGCGATGGCGCGCCCTGCAGGGGAGGATCGGGGTGAGGGGCGCGCGGCTCGGACCGGCTCGACCCAGCTACCCAGCACCAGGCATAAGCATCTGTTTGCAAAGCCGAATCGCTCCCCGCCTTGCAGGCCGGTCCGCGCGCCCCCATCTTGCCCAAACACTCAAAATCGGCGATAATTCAAGGCTTTCCGCCATTCTTGGCCGCATCGGCCACACGGACAGGCGGTCATCAGGGGCGGCGCGTCCGCGAGCACGACCACCGCGGGCAAGCGAGTCCGGCACCGGAGAGGACACGATGAAAGAAGGCATCCACCCGAAGTACGCCGAAGTGCAGGTCACCTGCAGCTGCGGCAACCAGTTCACGACGCGCTCGACGGCCTCGAACAAGGCGCTGCACATCGAAGTGTGCTCGCAGTGCCATCCGTTCTACACCGGCAAGCAGAAGGTGATGGACACCGCGGGCCGCATCGACAAGTTCCGCCAGCGCTACAGCAAGTCGGCGCCCGCCAAGACCGCGTAACGCCGGTCAGCGCCGCGCCGTGCCACGGGAAAGGCAGCTTCGGCTGCCTTTTTCGCTTCCGGCCGTGGTGTAGCATCGGCCCTGCCGTCCCTCGCAGCATGCGCGCCCCTCGCCCCTACGTTCCCGAGCCGGTCGACCCCGAAGCGGTCAGTCCGGCCGCGCCGTACCGCGCGTTCAAGCAGTTCGGACTCGTGCTGCTGTGCGCGGCGTGGGTCGCGCTCGGCATCGCCGGCCACGATCCGTGGAAGACCGAGGACGCGACGTCGATCGGGGTCGCCGCGGAGATGGCGCGCGCCGGCGACTTCGTCGTGCCCACGCTCGGCGGCGAGCCTTACGTGCCGCGGCCGCCGCTCGCGTACATGGGGGGCGCGCTCGCCATCGGGGCCTTCTCGCCGCCCTTGCAGGTCCACAACGCCGCGCGGATGTTCGCCGGCGTCGCGCTCGCGGTGGTGCTCGTCGCGACCGGCTTCGCGAGCCGCGAGCTGAACGGCCGTGCGTTCCGCTGGCTGCCGGTGCTGATCCTCGTCGGCAGCATCGGCTTCTGGGACCGCGCGCACGTGCTGTCGCCCGAGCTCGTCCTCACCGTCGGCGTCGCAGTCGCGCTGTTCGGCTTCGCGCTCGCGCTGCGGCGCCCGGCGTGGGGCGGCGTCGCGCTCGGCGCCGGCGTCGCCGTCGCGTTCCTCGGGCGCGGCGTGCTGGGTCCGTTGTGGCTCACCGTGGCCGCGCTGATCCTGCCCGCGTGCGGCCCGGAGTGGCGCAGTCGGGCGTACGCGCTCACGCTCGCGGTCGCGCTCGCCGTGGCGCTCGCGCTCGCGCTGCCGTGGCCGCTCGCGCTGCACGCGCGGGACCCGGCGCTCTTCGCGCTGTGGTGGAGCGGCGAGTCGCTGGCCAGTTTCGTCGCGTGGCCGGGGGGCGCCGCGGAGCCGGTGTACTACCTGCGCAACCTGCTGTGGTTCGCGTGGCCGTCGCTGCCCCTGATCCTGTGGCTGCTGTGGCTGCGCGGGCGCGGCTTCAACGGCGGATTGGGCGAGCCGGGCATCGTGATCCCCGGGGTGCTCGCGCTCGTAATCCTCGCGAGCCTGCTCGCGATGCCCGAAGCGCGGCTCGTCAACGCGCTGCCGCTGCTCGTGCCGCTCGCGCTGCTCGCTGCGCTCGAGGTCGATTCGCTCAAACGCGGCTTCTCGGGCGCGCTCGACTGGTTCGGCATCCTGACGTTCGGGCTGCTGGCGATGGTGATGTGGGGCCTGTGGATCGACGCGTACGTCGGCGGCATGACTGCCAGCGTCGCGCGCCTGTTCCGCGACACCGAAACCGGCTACCGGCCGTCGTTCCACCTGGGCACGATGCTCGCCGCGACCGGGCTCACCGTGCTGTGGGTCGTTCTCGTGCGCCCGGCGCGCCGCTCGAACCGCCGCGCGATCCTCAACTGGGCGGCGGGCGTCACGCTGATCTGGGGGCTCGCGACGACGATCTGGCTGCCGTACCTCGATTCGCGCCGCACGTACCGGTGGACCGTCGAGAACGTGGCGATGCGCGTGCCGCGCGACGCGTGCCTCGCGAGCCGCAACCTGGGCGAGCCGCAGCGCGCGGTGTTTCGCTACTTCGCCGGCATCGACACCGTGCGCGAGGAAGTGCGCGCCGACCACGACTGCCGCCTGTTGGTCGTGCAGTACGGCCGCCTGCCCGGCGAACCCGAGCCGCCGGCCGGCTGGACGGCGATCTGGAGCGGGGCCCGGCGCGGCGACGACACCGAGCGCTTCGTGCTCTACAGGAGGACACCGTGAAGTTCTTCGACGAGGCCACGATCGAGGTGATCGCCGGCGACGGCGGCAACGGCGCCGCGTCGTTCCGCCGCGAGAAGTACGTGCCGCGCGGCGGGCCCGACGGCGGCGACGGCGGCCGCGGCGGCAGCATCTGGGCGGTGGCCGACCGCAACATCAACACGCTGATCGACTACCGGTACGCGCGCATTCACCGCGCGAAGCGCGGCGAGAATGGCCGCGGCGCCGACCAGTACGGCCGCGGCGCCGACGACGTCGTGCTGCGGATGCCGGTGGGCACCGTGATCAGCGACGCGGACACCGGGGAGCGCATCGTCGACCTCGCGCGCGACGGCCAGCGCGCGCTCGTCGCGAAGGGCGGCAAGGGAGGTCTGGGCAACCTGCACTTCAAGTCGAGCACCAACCGTGCGCCGCGGCAGTTCACGAAGGGCGAGGCAGGCGAGCAGCGGCGGCTGCAGCTCGAGCTCCGGGTGCTGGCCGACGTGGGCCTGCTCGGCCTGCCCAACGCGGGCAAGTCGACTCTGATCCGCGCGATCTCGGCCGCGCGGCCCAAAGTCGCCGACTATCCGTTCACGACGCTCGCCCCCAACCTGGGCGTCGTGCGCACGAGCGAGGCGAAGAGCTTCGTCGTCGCCGACATCCCCGGCCTGATCGAGGGCGCCGCCGACGGCGCCGGGCTCGGCCACCGGTTCCTGCGCCACCTCGCGCGCACGCGCCTGCTGCTGCACGTCGTCGACCTGGCGCCGCTCGACGAATCGGCGGACCCCGTCCACGACGCGCGCGCGATCGTCCGCGAGCTGAAGCGGTACGACGCTGCGCTCTACGAAAAGCCGCGCTGGCTGGTGCTCAACAAGCTGGACCTGATCCCGGAGGACGAGCGGGCGCGGCGCATCGCGGCGTTCGTGAAGGCGTACCGGTGGAAGGGGCCGGTGCACGCAATCGCCGCGGTGAACGGCGAAGGGTGCACGGCGCTGACGTTCGCGATCCAGGCGTGGCTCGACGAGCACCCGTCGGCGGCCGTGGCGGAAACGCCGGCGACCGACGAAGCGCCGGTCGTCGTGTCGCCGGCGCCCGTGCGCACGCGCCGGCGCCGGACGACGGACGCGGAATCATGAGCGGCGTCGTCGCGCAGGCGAAGCGGATCGTCGTCAAGGTCGGGTCGAGCCTCGTCACCGACGAGGGCCGCGGCCTCGACCACGGCGCGGTCGCGCGCTGGGCGGACGAGATCGCGCGGTTGCGCCGCGACGGGCGCGACGTCGTGCTGGTGTCGTCGGGCGCGATCGCCGAGGGCGTCAGGCGGCTGGGCTGGGTGACGCGCCCGCGCGCGATCCACGAACTGCAGGCGGCGGCGGCGGTCGGCCAGATGGGCCTCGTGCAGGCGTACGAGGCCGCGTTCGCGAAGTTCGGCCTGCACACGGCGCAGATCCTGCTGACGCACGAGGACCTGGCCGACCGCCGCCGCTACCTCAACGCGCGCACGACACTGCGCACGCTGCTCGCGCTCGCGGTGATCCCGATCATCAACGAGAACGACACGGTCACCACCGACGAGATCCGCGTCGGCGACAACGACACCCTCGGCGCGCTGGTCGCGAACCTCATCGAGGCCGACGTGCTGATCCTGCTCACCGACCAGCCGGGGCTCTACACCGCCGATCCGCGCAAGCACTCGGACGCGACATTCGTCCACGAGGCGCGCGCCGGCGACCCCGCGCTCGAGGCGATGGCCGGTGGCGCCGGCAGCGCGCTCGGCAAGGGCGGCATGCTGACCAAGGTGCTGGCCGCGAAGCGCGCGGCGCGCTCGGGCGCCTCCACGGTCATCGCGTGCGGCCGCGAACCCGACGTGCTGACGCGCCTTGCGGCGGGCGAGGCAGTCGGCACGGCGCTGGTCGCGCCGCCGGTGTCGCTGGCCGCGCGCAAGCAGTGGCTGGCCGACCACGTGCAGCTCGCGGGCCGGCTCGTGCTCGACGCGGGCGCCGTGCGCGCGCTCGCGGTCGAGGGCAAGAGCCTGCTGCCGATCGGCGTCACCGCCGTCGACGGCGACTTCGACCGCGGCGAGGTCGTCGGCTGCTTCGCGCCCGACGGCCGCGAGGTCGCGCGCGGCCTCGTCAACTACGGCGCGCAGGACGCCGCGAAGATCGTGCGCCGGCCGTCGGCGGAGATCGAGTCGATCTTGGGCTACGTGGACGAGGTCGAACTCATTCACCGGGACAATCTGGTCCTGCTCGGCTAGCGGCCACGACGGCTGTCGGCTGCGGGCCAACGCTCGGCCGCCGCCGGATCGGTCACCCGGCCGCAACGCGTATCATCGAGCGCCCGCCTCCGCCGATGTCCGCCATGAACACTGCCGCCCGACCGCGTCTCCTCATCCTCGCCGCCGCCCTCGGACTGCCGGCCGCACCCGCGCTCGCGGCGATGCAGCCCGGCCTGTGGGAGCTCACGATGACCGTGACGGTCGACGGCAAGCCGCAGACGGTGCCCGCCGCGCGCGAGTGCATCTCGCAGAAGGACATCGACGACGGCGAGAGGACGCTGCCGCGGCCGGACGGCCAGTGCAAGCTCTCGAACGTCAAGCGCACACCGGACCGCGCGACCTACGACCTCGCCTGCACGAAGGACGCGCTGACCACGCGCGGCCGCGCCGAAATCGTGTTCGCGGCGGAGAGCTACGAAGGCAGGGTGAACGTCACCGTGCTGGACAAGAACAACCTCGGCGTGCCGATCGCCATGGCGCTCAACGCCAGGCGCGTCGGGTCGTGCGAGAAGTAGCGGGTTCGAGTCGCGCGAGGAAGTCGTCCGCGCCGTTCGAACACGCTACTTCGCACTGGGCACGAACGGCTCGGCGTAGGACTCGGGCATCTCCGGATGCGGGACGCCGTACAGGCGCTGGCGCCGCGTCTGCGGCTTCGAATGCAGGAAGCGCTCGAGCTCGAGCAGTGCGCGCCGGTACGACTCGCGCTTGAACTCGATGACGGTTTCGAGCGGGATCCAGTAGTCGTGCCAGCGCCACGCGTCGAACTCCGGATGGTCGGATGCGCGCAGGCTCACGTCGTTGTCGCGGCCCACGAGCCGCAGCAGGTACCAGATCTGCTTCTGGCCGCGGTAGCTGCCGCGCCACTCGCGCTTGATCCAGTGCTGCGGAACGTCGTAGCGCAGCCAGTCGCGCGTGCGGCCGAGAACCTTCACGTGCTGGGGTTCGAGCCCGACCTCCTCGCGCAACTCCCGGTACATCGCCCTCTCGGGCGTTTCACCGGGATTGATGCCACCTTGCGGAAACTGCCACGAGTGCTCGCGGATCCTCTTTCCCCAGAAAACCTGGTTCCTGCCGTTGACGATGACGATGGCGACGTTCGGGCGATAGCCGTCACGGTCCAGCATCGATGCCACCTTGATGCAGTATGAGTTGGAACGATTGTTGCACAGGAGCGCGTGGGCTGCAAAGCGGACGCCGCGCTAGCGCCCGCGCCGCACCGACTCGGAGGGCGTGACGGTCAGCGTCAGCGTGCGGTCGCGCCGCACGACCGTCAGCGCGAGCGGCCGCGCGATGGCGTCGGCCGCGAGCAGCTTCTGCAGCGTGTCGACGTCCGGCACCGGTACGGCGTCGAGCGCGACGATGACGTCGCCGTGCGCCACGCCCGCGTCCGCGGCGGGCGATCCCCGCTGCACCAACTCCACCCGCACGCCCGAGTCTCGTGGCAGGTCGAAGTGGCGCACCACGCGGCGCGGCAGCGGCAACGTCTGGCCGCCCACGCCCAGCCGCGCGCGCCGCACCCGGCCGTCGCGGATCAGCGCGCTCGCGACCCGCTCCGCCGTCGACGACGCGATCGCGAAGCACAGGCCCTGCGCCGCGCGGATGACGGCAGTGTTGACGCCGATGACGTCGCCGCGCGCGTCGACCAGCGGCCCGCCGGAGTTGCCGGGGTTGAGCGACGCGTCGGTCTGCAGCACGTTATCGAGCAGGCGGCCGGTCTGCGCGCGCATCGAGCGACCGAGCGCGCTGACGATGCCCGCGGTCACCGTGTGGTGGAAGCCCAGCGGACTGCCGACGGCGATCGCGACCTGGCCGACGCGCACGCGCGCCGAGTCGCCGAAGCGGATCCACGCCAGATCGCCGGCGGCCACCTTCAGCACGGCGAGGTCGGAGTCCGGATCGTCGCCGACCACCTGTGCCGCGGCCGCGCGGCCGTCGGGCAGCGTCACCTCGATCGCCGCGGCCCCGAACGCGACGTGGCTGTTCGTCACCAGGTAGCCGTCGGGCGTGATGAGGAAGCCCGACCCCGCACCCTCGCCGCCCCGTCTGCCGCGGGGCCGCTCGATGCGCGTGGGCCACCGCGGGCGCCACGCGCGCCGCGGCCTCGCTGACCGCACGCGAATAGGCGTCGAGGAGTCCGGCGTCGGGTTCGGGGGCCTGATCCCCCGACGCCGGGACGCCGTGGGAAGGCCGGTCAAGCGGCATGGACGGCACGTGGCGTCGGCGGCCGGGGCTTTCAAGCCGAGCCGGCGGTCGATGAGTGCGGCAAGACCATGCGGAAATCATGGACAAGACGTCGCGGGTTGAGGCGGCTTGGCCATTCAGGGGAGAATGCGGGACGGGCAGCCCCGGCTTGACTTGCCGCAAGCCCGTCCCGGTGGCCGCCGGGCACACTCCTCCCCTGTGACGCCCCCCGTGACGATGCCCCTTCCCGCCCTCGCGTTCGATGCCGGCCTGGTCGCCAAATACGACCAGTTCGGGCCCCGCTACACGTCGTATCCCACCGCCGACCGGTTTCACGACGGCTTCGGGCCGGCGCAGTACGTCGAGGCCCTCGCGCAACGCAATCACGAGCGGCCGGACCAGCCGCTGTCGCTGTACGTGCACCTGCCGTTCTGCAACACGATCTGCTACTACTGCGCGTGCAACAAGGTCCTGACCAAGGACCACGGCCGCTCGGCGAAGTACATTCGCTACGTCGAGCGCGAGATCGCCCTGGTCAGCGCGCTGATCGAGGGCGCGCCGCCGGTCGTGCAGCTGCACTGGGGCGGCGGCACGCCGACGTTCCTGTCGCGCGACGAGATGAAGACGCTGATGGACGCGCTGCGCGCGCGCTTCGTCTTCGCGCCCGATGCCGAAGTGTCCATCGAGGTCGACCCGCGCAAGGTCGAGCCCGACACCATCGCGTATCTGGGCGAGCTCGGCTTCAATCGCCTCTCCGTCGGCATCCAGGACTTCGATCCGGAGGTGCAGGCGGCGGTCAATCGCATCCAGAGCGAGGCCGAGACGCGCGCCGTGATGGACGCCGCGCGGCGGTCGGGGTTCGTCTCGGTGAACGCGGACCTGATCTACGGCCTGCCGCGGCAGACGGTCGAGGGCTTCTCCGCCACGCTCGACCGCGTGATCGACGCCTCGCCCGATCGCATCGCGCTGTACAGCTACGCGCACGTGCCGCACCTGTTCAAGCCGCAGCGGCGCATCGCCATCGCCGACCTGCCGCCGCCGCAGGCGAAGCTCGCGATCCTCGCGCTGGCGATCGAGAAGCTGACCGACGCCGGCTACGTCTACATCGGCATGGACCACTTCGCCAAGCCCGGCGATGAACTCGCGGTCGCGCAGCGCGAGCGCAAGCTGCACCGCAACTTCCAGGGCTACTCGACGAAGCCGGACTGCGACATGCTCGCGTTCGGCATCTCGGCGATCGGCAAGGTCGGCGCGGCGTATACGGCGAACGTCAAGACGCTCGACGAGTATTACGCGCGGCTCGACGCGCAGACGCTGCCGGTGATGCGCGGCGTCACGCTCGACGCCGACGACCTCCTGCGCCGCGACGTCATACAGAAGCTCATGTGCAACTTCGACCTCGACTTCGGGGAGGTCGAACGCGCGCACGGCATCCGCTTCGCCGAGACGTTCGCGCCCGAACTGGCCGCGCTGGCGCCGCCGGCCGCCGACGGCCTGGTCGAGATCGACGCGAACGCCATCCGCGTCACGGCGCGCGGCCGGCTGCTGGTTCGCACGGTGGCGATGACGTTCGATCGCTACCTGCGCGAGCGCAGGCAGGGACCGCAGTACTCCAAGGTCATCTGACGCCCGCTGCCATCCTGCGGTTCGTTTGATCCGGCGCAACGCGCGTGCCGGCAATCCGGCTATCGTCGCGACGTACGGGGGCGCGGCCGGGACAGCGGTGGCCGCGTCGCAGCCATCGACGTCTGTCCGGACAGGGAGGAAGCAATGCGCGCCAGAATCGCGATCGCCGCGGCAGCCGCCGCGGTCGCCGTCACGTTCGCGCCCGCCGCCACGGGCCAGAAGCTTCTTGGCACTTACCAGTCGCTGACCACGGCCGCGGCGCAGCAGGCGGCCCAGGCGGCGCTCGCCCGCTGCCAGAAGGACGGGTACACCGTGGCGGTCGCGGTCGTCGACCGTGGCGGCCAGCCGCTCGCGCTGCTGCGCGACAACCTCGCCGGCTGGCACACCAGCCAGGCCGCGATCGGCAAGGCGGCCACCGCCGTCAGCTTCCGCACGGACACGACGGAACTTGCCGCGGCGTCGCAGGCGGGCCGCCCGTCGAGCGGGATCCGCGAGTGGTCCGGCGTCGTCGCCGTCGGCGGCGGGATCATGATCCGCGCGAAGGGCGCGCTCGTCGGCGCGATCGGCGTGTCCGGAGCACCAGCCGGCGACGCCGACGACACCTGCGCAAAGGCCGGCATCGCGGCGATCGGCGACGCCATCGAACTCGAGTAGCGGCGCGCGGCGCGGCGGCCCGCGGCAATTTGTCGCAGCGTCGGCGGCCGCCGGCGAAAAGTTCCCGCTCGCCGTTTGATTCGGATCAAAGGTCGCGCGTCCACCCCTGTCTGGAGCAGGGGCGGGCCGCTAGACTCGCTCGTGGCAATGTAGCGGGGGGAGAGGAAGGGACGCGATCGCGCTGCACGCGCGATCGCGCTTCCCGGGCCCCGGTTGCGGCAGGACCAACGACGATCGAGGCCGACCCATGAGGATCACCGGACGCACCTTCGCGCAACTCGTTTCCGCGGCCGCCGTCGCGTTGCTCGCCGCCGCCGCCGGCACCGCCTTCGCGCAGGCGAAGGCCGCGCCCGCCAAGGCGTCGTTCAACGCTGCGGCGTGCCTCGCCTGCCACGCGCCGGTCAAGGCGTTCTACGACAGCGGCAAGCACAAGGCCGTCGGCTGCAACGCCTGCCACGACGGCACGGCCGACCACCTCGCCGACTCGAAGAAGCGGCCGGCGACGAAAACCGACCTCGCCACGTGCGGCGGCTGCCACCAGAACCAGTACAAGTCGTACGCGACGATGGACTTCCACCGCACGGCGCGCTACGAGAAGAAGCAGATGACCGGCCCGGCGCCGGACCCGGCGTACGACCTGCTGATGACGCCGCACGGTTTCACCAAGGAACACAACCTGCCGCGCGGGCACACGTTCGCGCTGCTCGACCAGTACGTGGTCGACCGCGCGTTCGGCGGGCGCTTCGCGCCGAAGGAGACGTGGCGCTACCTGGCCGGCGCCGGCGACTTCAAGGTCTGGGACGTCGTCACCGACCTGTACCCGAACGACTCCGACCAGAAGGTGTTCAAGCCGGGCACGGCGGCCGCCGCCAACCCGGTGTGCCTGTCGTGCAAGACGCAGGACCACATCCTCGACTGGGCGTTCATGGGCGACCCGGTGCCGGGCGCCAAGTGGAGCCGCACGTCGAAGGTGGTCGAGGCCGCGCGCTCGGTCAACCACGCGCTCAACTGCATCTTCTGCCACGACCCGCACGCTGCGAAGCCACGCATCGTCCGCGACGCGCTGATCGAGGCGGTGACGCGCACCGACTTCCCGACGCTCTACTCGCAGGACGCGCGCAAGACCAAGGTCGACGTCAAGGACCTGGGCGTGCGCGGCTACACGCGCAAGATCGGCATGCTCGAGCGCTACGACGGGAAGCTGCAGTGCGGCCAGTGCCACGTCGAGTACAACTGCAACCCCGGCTTCGACCCGAACACGGGCGCCGCGATCCCGATGGCCGACAAGCGGACCAACTACTTCCCGTTCGTCGGCCCCGGCGACATCCTGAAGGCCTACGACCACATCCAGTTCCGCGACTTCCGCAACCAGTTCACCGGCGCCGCGCTGTGGAAGGCGCAGCACCCCGACGTCGAGACGTATTACGGCTCGAAGCACGAGAAGGCGGGGGTCGACTGCGCGCAGTGCCACATGCCGCGCGTGAAGGACGCCAAGACCGGCAAGTTCTACACGTCGCACTGGCAGACGAACCCGAAGAACTACATCAAAGAGACGTGCCTGCAGTGCCACGGCCAGTGGGACGAGAAGCAGGCACGCTACGTGATCGAGTCGATGTACTCGCACTACCAGGGCAAGGTGCGCAACGCCGAGTTCTGGCTGGCGCAGCTGATCGGCAAGTTCGGCCCGGCGCAGCTCACCGGCGTGCCGGAGGACGCGCTGAAGGCCGCACGCGCCAAGCACGGCGAGGCGCACGCGAACTGGGAGTGGTGGACGGCCGCCAACGGCGCGTCGTTCCACAACCTCGACCTCGCGAAGGAATCGCTGGCGAGGTCGGTGGCCGCATCGCAGGAGGGCATCAAGATCCTCGACGATGCGATCAAGGCGAAACAGGCTCCGCCGCCTGCGGCACCGGCGGCTCCGAAATAAGACGAGAAGCGTCCGTGATCGCTTGCGAAGGCGAGGCTCCGGCCTCGCCTTTTTCTCTGGAGCGGACCGGGCCGTGACCACCGACGGATCCGCGTCGATCGTGTTCGGCGCCATCGCCTTTGCGATGACCGCGGCGGCCTTCGCGTGGGTGCTGCGGCCGCTCCTCGCGCGGCGCGCGCGCGCGCGCCGCACCGCGGACGCGGCGGCACCGGACGCCGGCAGACTGCCGGCGAAGCGCATCGGCCTCGCGGCCGCGCTGCTGGTGCCCGCGCTTGCGGCAGCGCTCTACGCGTGGCTCGGCGACTTCCGCGCCGTGGACGAGCGCCGCACGCTAGATGCCCAGGCTGCCATCGACACCGTGCCCGCGGGCGTGCTGCGCGAGGACCTCGCCGCGAACGTCGCCCGCAATCCGCGCGACGCGCGGAGCTGGATCCTGCTCGCACGCATGGACTTCGCCGGCGACCGCTTCGCCGACGCCGCCACCGCATACGCGAACGCGCTGGCGGCGAACGCCAACGTCGGCAAGGACCCGGGCGTGTGGTGCGAGTACGCGGACGCGCTGGGCATGGCGCAGGGCGGCACGCTGGCAGGTCGTCCGCGCGAGCTGGTGGCGCAGGCGCTCGTGCGGGACCCTGGGCATCCCAAGGCGCTCGAGCTGGCCGGCAGCGCCGCCTTCGAGGAGGGCGACTTCGCCGCCGCGGCGCGGCACTGGCGCGCGCTGCTCGCGCAGCTGCCGCCGGCATCCGCGGAGCACCGCGAGCTCGCGGCCGCCATCGCGCGCGCGGACCTCTCCGCCGGCGCCGGCGTGCGATGATGGAGGCGACGACACCCGTGGCGCCCGGCGCCGATCCATGATGAAACCGACGCTCGTTCCCGTCGTGTTGCTGTTGCTTGCCCTCGCCCCGGCGGTGCCGGCGCAGTCGCCGTCGCGCGGCGAACTCCTGTACACGACCCACTGCGTGGCGTGCCACACGAAGGAAGTGCACTGGCGCGCACGCCGGCTCGCGACGGACTGGACGACCCTGGCGGACGAGACGCGGCGCTGGCAGCGCAATCTCGACCTCAGGTGGAGCGACGACGAGGTCGACGACGTCGTGCGCTATCTCAACACGACGATCTACCGGTTTCCGGATCAGGCGCCAAAGCAGACCGGCTGACAGGAGGCCGGCCCCCGATGGCCCCGCCCGCCGCCGCTTCGCCCTCGCTCGCGCTGCGCCTGCGCGATCCGGCGCAGTTTCCGCACGCCATCGCCGACGTCGCCGTCGTCGAGACGCACATCTCGTGGGTCGTGCTGGCCGGCGACTTCGCGTACAAGATCAAGAAGCCGCTCGACCTCACCTTTCTCGACTTCTCCACGCTCGCGAAGCGCCGGCACGCGTGCGCCGAGGAGGTGCGCCTGAATCGCCGGCTCGCGCCCGAACTCTACCTCGACGTCGTCGCGATCACCGGCACGCCGGACGCGCCGCGCGTTGGCGGGGATGGGGCGCCGATCGAGTACGCGGTGCGGATGCGCCGCTTCGACCGCACGCAGGAGCTCGACCGCCTGCTCGCCGCCGGCGCGCTGCCGCCCGAGCGCATCGACGAGCTCGCGCACACCGTCGCGCGCTTCCATGCCGCGGCCCCCGCCGCGGCGAAGGACGATCCGTGGGGCGATCCCGCCGCGGTGCTCGCCAACGCGCTGGCCAACTTCGACCACGTACGCAGGCTGGAGCGCGCGGCGGACGTGGCTCCTCGCGTCGACGCGCTGCATGCGTGGACGCGGGCCGAGCACGGCCGGGTCGCCCCGGCGATGGCCGCGCGCCTGGCCGCCGGACGCGTGCGCGAGTGCCACGGCGACCTGCACCTCGCGAACATGGTGCTCCACGGCGGCCGCGTCGTCGTGTTCGACTGCATCGAGTTCAACCCGGCGCTGCGCTGGACCGACGTGATGGCCGAGGTCGCGTTCACCGCGATGGATCTGCGCCACCGCGGCCGGCGCGACCTCGCGCAGCGCTTCGTCAACGACTACCTCGAGGCGACCGGCGACTACGATGGGCTCGCCGTGCTGCGCTTCTACGTCGTCTACCGAGCGATGGTGCGCGCGAAGATCGCCGCGATCCGCGCCGCGCAGGAGACCGGTGCGGCCGCGCGCGGGCGCGACCGCGCGGAATTCCTGGCGCACCTCACGCTCGCCGAAACGTGCGCGGAGTCGCCGCGGGCGGCGCTGGCCATCACCTGCGGCGCGTCGGGCAGCGGCAAGAGCTTCGCCGCGGGGCGGCTGACGGAGACCGACGACTGGATCCGCATCCGCTCGGACGTGGAGCGCAAGCGCCTCGCGGGGCTCGCCGCCGCGGACCGCTCGGGCTCGGGCCTCAGCGGCCGGCATCTACGCGGGCGACATGACCGCGCGGACGTACGCGCGGCTCGCGGACCTCGCACGCACGGTGCTCGCTGCCGGCTATCCGGTCATCGTCGACGCGACTTTTCTCGCGCGGGCGCAGCGCGCGGCGTTCCGCACGCTCGCCGCCACGCTCGAAGTGCCGTTCGCGATCCTCGCCCCGCAGACGCCGGCCGCCGTCATGCGCGCGCGTGTGACGGCCCGTGACGCCGCGGGAACGGACGCGTCGGAAGCAACACTCGCGGTACTCGAGCGGCAGCTTGCCGCCGCCGAGCCGCTCGGCCCCGACGAGGTGGCCGCCGCCGTGACCTTCGACGCAAGCGGACCGATCGACGTCGCGGCCCTCGCCGCGGCGGTCGCGGCGAAGGTCGGCGCGGCGTGAGCCTCGGCGGCGTCGCGCTCCGGCAACATCGCCCCTCACCCCAGCCCTCTCCCCGCTTTCGCGGGGAGAGGGGGCACTCGTTGCGCGCCCGGGCGTCGATCGCGATGACCGGGAAGCAAAGCGAGGCTCGGTTCCTCCGGTTACTCGCGGGAACTCGAGCAAGGCTCGACAATTCGTGGACGCGCGGCCCTCGTTGGCATGCGGCGTCGTGGGCGCGCGCGGGAAACCGAGCCAGGCTCGGTTGATCGCGCGCGCGTGGCCGCGCGGTCGACGCGCGGACGCGCGCGAGGCGTCTCCCTCTCCCCGCGCAGTGGGGAGAGGGTCGGGGTGAGAGGAACGCCGTGCGCCCTACGCCGCGCGGCCGGGACTCGCGTCGCGCAGGAACGCGTCGACATCTCCCGCCAGCGCGTCGCCCTTCGCGATGCGGTCGCCGACGGCCACCCCGCCGCGCCAGTTGGCGCAGAACCACAGCCCGGGGTTCGCGCTCTCCGCCACCTCGACGGGGCGCAGACGCTCGAGGTGGCCCAGGTCGTACTGCGGGATCGCCTGCGGCCAGCGCACGATCTCGCGCCACACCGGCGCCGCGCGCGCGCCGATCAGGTCGGCGAGTTCCGCGTGCACGGCGTCGCCGAGGCCTTCGTCGGTCATGCCCAGCACCTCCGGATTGCGGCGTCCGCCCGCGAACGTCGTGAGCAGCACCCTGTCGCCGGGCGCGCGCCCGTCGAACATGCTGCTGGAGAAGAGCGTGCCGAGGATCGCACGGTGCTCGACCTTCGGCACGAGAAAGCCGAAGCCCGCGAGCGGATGCGCGACGTCGGCGCGGCGGTAGGCGCAGACGACGATCGCGACCGGCGCGTAATCGATCGTCCCGAGCGCGCGGCCCGCCTCCGGCGCGATGCCCGCCACGATCGCCGCCGCAGCGGGCGCGGGCGCCGCCACCACGATCGAGCGTGCACGCCGTACGACCCGCTCGCTGCCGTGCGTTCCTTCGACCACATACGCCGCGCCGTCGCGCGCGACCCGCGCCACGCGAACACCGCACGCAAGATGCGCGAGACGGGCGGCCAGCGCGTCGGTCAGCGTCTGCATCCCGTTGCGGAACGAGAAGCTCTTCGCCGCGTTCTTGGCCACCTCCTTGTTCTTCCTGCGTTCGCGCGCGCCCAGGATCTGGCCGCGGATCAGGCTGCCGTACTTCTGCTCCAGCGCCAGCAGGCGGGGGAATGCGGCGGCGACCGAGATGCGCTCGGGATCGCCGGCGTAGATGCCGGCGACGAACGGGTCGATCGCGTAGTCGAGGAACTCGCGCCCGAGCCGCCGGCGCACGAACGCAGCGATCGATTCCTCCACGCCGGCGGGCGTCGGTGCGATGAACGGCTCGCGCAGCAGCCGCAGCTTGGCGCCCGGCGAGAACGCGTTCGTCTTGAGAAAAGCCGGTGGCGACGTCGGCAGCGCGCGCAAGGCGCCGCCGCGCACGATGAACCGTATGGCGGCCGTCGCGCTGGCGTCCGCGCGTTCCCCCGCGATGCCGAGCTCGGTCAGCAGCTCCGCGATGCGCGGCGACGTGTCGAGCGTGCTGTTCGGACCACGCTCGTAGAGCGCGCCGTCGCGGCGGACGGTCGCGATGACGCCGCCCGCCTGCGGCGCCTCTTCCAGCACCGATACGGTGCGCCCGCGGCGCTGCAGCCCGTGGGCGACCGCGAGGCCGGAGACGCCGGCACCGATGACGACGGTGTCGAATTGCATGGCAAGCCTGGATTCACGAACGCGATGCCCGCATTATCCGTTCTTCTTCTCGAGCGCCGCATTGACCGCCGCCAAGAATTCGGCGAGATTGAGCGGCTTGCCGAGGTAGCTGTCGAAGCCGGCCTCGAGAATCAGCTTGCGGTCCTGCTGCATCACCGACGCCGTGACGGCGATGACCGGGATCGTCGCCGTCGCCGGGTCGCCGCGCAGCACCCGCAGCGCGTCGATGCCGTTCATCCCGGGCAGCTGGATGTCCATCAGCACGAGGTCGGGGCGGCGCTCGACCGCGAGCGCGATGCCGTCCTCCGCCGTGGTCGCCTCCAGCGTCGCGTGCCCCTTGACCTGCAGCACGTCGCGGACGAGCTTCATGTTGCGCGGGTTGTCTTCGACGATCAGGACGAGGCTCATTGGACGATCCTCCGCGCTGTCGCGCCGTGGGTCGGGCTCATGGACGATCCGGAATGGTGAAGTAGAAGGTGGAGCCCTTGCCAGGAGCGCTCTCGAGCCAGATGCGGCCGCCGTGCAGTTCGACGAAGCGGCGGGTGAGTGCGAGGCCCAGTCCCGTGCCTTCCGCCTTGCTCGTGTAGTGCGCGCCGACCTGCCGGAACTCCTCGAACACCGCCTGCTGGTCCTCCGGCGCGATGCCGATGCCCGTGTCGCGCACGGCGACCACGAGGCCCGCGCCGTCGCGCGTGGCGCTCACGTCGACGCGGCCGCCGTCCGGCGTGAACTTGACGGCGTTCGACAGCAGGTTGAGCAGGATCTGCTTGAACTTGCGCTCGTCGGCGGTCATCGCCGCGATGCCGGGCGTCACGTCGAGCCCGAGCGCGATGCCGTGCTTCATCGCGCGCTCGCGGATGAGCGTCATCGCGTCGGAGAGCGCAGCCGGCGCGTCGAACTCGGACAGCTCGAGCTCCATGCGCCCGGCCTCGACCTTCGACAGGTCGAGGACGTCGTTGATCAGCGCGAGCAGGTGCTTGCCGGACGAGTGGATGTCCTTCAGGTAGTCGTCCTGCTTCTCGTTCAACTCGCCGAAGAAGCGTGCGAGCAGTACCTCCGAGAAGCCGATGATCGCGTTCAGCGGCGTGCGCAGCTCGTGCGACATCGACGCCAGGAACGCCGACTTGTGCTGGTTCGCGACCTCGAGCTGGCGGCTCTTGTCCTCGATCTCGCGGAACAGGCGCGCGTTCTGGATCGCGATCACCGCCTGGTCGGCGAACGTGCGCAGCAGCGCGATGTCCTTGTCGGAGAACGGGCCGGCGTGGTCGCGGCCGACGAAGATCGCGCCGATGCCGCGGCCCTCCCACATCATCGGCGCGAACACGATCGCCCTGACGCCGATCGCCGCGCAGCCCTGCCGCATCCGCGGGGGCATGTCGGCTCCGCCTTCGACGTCGGGCACGTGGAAGACGCCGCGCCGCAGGATCGCCACCCCGGTGCCGGTGTCGCCGTCGATCGGCGCCGGGAAGATCCGGTCGAGCTCCTCGCGGCCGGGCCCGTGGTAGGCGGCGATCCGGACGAGGTCGTCGCCGCCGACCAGCGTGATGCCGATCAACTTGCCGGCGAACAGGCGCTCGCAGCTCGTCAGGATCTTGTCGAACACCGGCGACGTGTCGGCGATCGAGCTCGAGATCGCGGACAGCACCTCGCCCGACGCGCGCTGCTGGTCGAGCGCTTCCTTCGTCTCGTTGAACAGGCGCGCGTTCTGGATGGCGATCACCGCCTGATCCGCGAACGTCTTCAGCAGCGTGACGTCCTTGTCCGAGAACGGGCCGGCGTGGTCGCGCCCGACGAAGATCGAACCGATCCCGCGGTTCTCCCAGATCATCGGTGCGCCGATCGCGGCCTTCACGCCCATCGCATTCCACACCTCGCGGGCGTGCTCGGGCACGCCCTCCCCGTGCTCCACGTCGGGAAAGTGGACGACGACGCGTCGGCGGATCGCCACGCCCGTCGCCGTGGACTCGTCGGAGGGCATCGGATACAGCTCCTCCATCTTCTCCTGCCCGGGCCCGTGATAGGCGCCGAGGCGCAGCAGCCCGTCCTCGCCGACGAGATTGATGACCGCGACCTTGCCGGCGAACAGGCGCTCGCAGCTCGCGAGAATCTTCTCGAACACGGGGCCGGTGTCAGCGATCGAGCTGCTGATGGCCGCCAGCACCTCGCCCGACGCGCGCTGCTGGTCGAGCGCCTCCTTGGTCTCGTTGAACAGCCGCACGTTGTCGATCGCGATCGCCGCCTGCCGCGCGAACGTCTGCACCAGCGCGACCTGGTCGGGGGCGAACAGGCCCGGCTCGTGGCGCGCGAGCACGATCGCGCCATAGGCGCCGCCCTCGCGCATCAGCGGCACCGCCAGCACGGCGCGGCAGTCGAAGCGCGTCATGTTCTCCGCGGCGCCGGCGAACTCGCTGGCGAGCAGCGGCGCGATGTCGGCGATGTGCACGGCGTCGCGATCGATCGCCGCCCGGCCGGAGATCGACGACCGGTCGAGGGGCACCGGCGTCGTGCCGCCCCGTCCGGCGTCCTCGGTGAGCTTGCCGTTCCAGTACTCGGCGGCGGGCAGGAGCCGTGAGCCTTCAACCAGCATGATGCGGGCGAACGGAGCCCCGGTGAGGTGCGCGGCGCGCTCGGCCACCGTGTCGAGCACCGGCTGCACGTCGGTCGGCGAGCTCGAGATCACGCGCAGGATCTCGCTGATCGCCGTCTGCTGTTCGAGCGAGTTGGTGAGCTCGTGCGTGCGCTCGTCGACCTTGCGCTCGAGGCCGGCGTACGACTCGCGCAGTTGCGCGCTCATCCGGTTGAACCGGTCGGCGAGCGCCTCCAGCTCGTCGCCGGTCTTCACCTCGATGTTCTGGTCGAGGTTGCCCTCGCCGATGCGCTGCGCGCCCTCCGACAGCGTGCGGATCGGCCGTACCATGCCGCGCGCGAGCGCCAGCGCGCCCACCGCCGAGATCACGAGACCCGCGAGCAGCAGCAGGACCGTGCGCAGGATCGACGCGTTGAGCTTCGCGTACACCTCGGCCACCGGCTGCTCGACGAACACCCTCCAGTCGAGCGACTCGATCGGCGCCATCGACGTCAGCACCGGCGTGCCGGCCAGGTCCTTCGACAGCAGCGCCGCGTCGTCCGAGTCCTGCCGCTCGGCCGCCGCGCGCACGTGCGCCAGGTCGGACAGGTTGGTCTTGCGCAGCACGAGCCCGATGTCGGGATCGGCGACGAGGTAGCCGTTGCGGTCGACGACGTACGCCTTGCCCTTGTCGCCGATCTTGATCCGCGACACCACGTCCCAGATGAACTTGAGGTTCACGTCGGCGATCGTGACCGGGCCGTTGTCGCCGCCCGAGCGGATCGCGATCGTCATGTACGGCTCGGTTTCCTTGCGGAAGTACACCGGGCCGACCCACGGCTGCCCGCGCTTCGCGCCGCGGAACGCGGGTTCCTGCGAGCGGTCCTTGCCGGAGGCGAGGACGTCCATCCCGAGCCGCGACACGGCGACCTGCTCGCGGCCGGCGCCGTCGATCTGCGCGATGTCGGTCACCTCGGGCACCTGCCGCAGCAGCTTCAGGAACTCGATGCGGCGCAGCTCCACGTCGGAAGCGTCGAGCTGCGGCAGCGCCGCGAACGCGAGCTGCTGCTGGATCTGCCGGATGTACTGCTCGATGCGGGAAGCCGCGGCAATCGCCTTCTCCTGCTGCAGGCTGCCGAGCGCGGTCTTGTGCTCCTGGTAGGCGAAGTAGACGGAGATCGCCCCCGACGCGAGCAGCGCGCCGCTGACCAGCGTCAGGATGAGCAGCAGGTACTTGCGGAACAGCCGGCCATGCCGCGACGCGCGCGGGGCCGGCGACGCCGCGTCCGGAGACGTACGCGCCGCGTCCACCTTCGCAGCGACGCCGTTGCGCATCACTCCGTCACCTCGCCAGAGTAACGCTGCCGCAGTCCGATCGTCGCACCGGCGCGCGCAGCCGTCGGGGCGCGCACCGTCGTCGCGCCACCGGCGCAGCGCAGACGGGAACGCGCAGGTCGTTCGACGGAGTCCATGACGATTGCGATCACGCTGGGCGCGCCGCGCGCCGCGCGCCGCGCGGGTCGTGGCCATCGGCGTCGCCGGAGCGAAGGATACCTCGACTCCCGCCTGCTCATTGCACGACCTCGTCCGCGCGCAGCAGCAGCGACGGCGGGAGCGCGATGCCGAGCGCCTTCGCCGTGCGCACGCTGATCGCGAGGTCGAACTTGGCAGGCTGCTCGACCGGCAGCCCGGCGGGGTTGGCGCCCCGGAAGATCGCGTCGACGTAGCGGGCGGTAATCCGTGCGTATTGGAGCCGCGTCGGGCCGTAGGACAGGAGCCCGTTCGGCGGCAGGTAAGCGGGGTCGCCGACGATCGCGAGCGGCAGGCCCTGCCGCAGCGCCGCGTCGGCGAGCGCCACGCGGTGCGTCCGCAGCAGCGGCTCCGGCGCCAGCAGCACGGCCTCCGTGCGCTCGCGCGCGATCAGCCGGAACATCTCGTCGAAGTCGGCCGGCCCCTTGACCGGAAGCGCCTGCATCTTCATGCCCATCGCCGACGCCGCCGGCGGGAGTTCCTTCACCGTCTTGACGGCACCGTCGTTGCCCGGGTTGTACGGCAGCGCGACGCTGCCGATCCGCGGCACCGCCTCCTTGAGGATCTGCATCGTCTTGACCAGCGACTCGTCGGCGAGGTAGCTCGAGCCCGTGACGTTGCCTCCGGGCCGGCGCAGGTCCGCGACGAGGCCATAGGCGACCGGGTCCCCCGTTCCGACCATCACGATCGAAATGGCGGCGGTCGCCTGCATCGCCGCACGTGTGGCGGGCGCGCTCTGGACCAGGATGACGTCCGGACGCTCGGCGATGACCTCGGCGGCCAGCCCGGGCAGGCGCTCGTAGCGGCCGTCGGCGGTCCGTGGCGGGAGCAGCACCACGTCGCGTCCTGCCGCCCAGCCCAGGCGGTCGAGTTCCGGCTGCAGGAGGTCGAGAAACGCCTTCGTGTCCGACGCCGCGAAGCCCGAGAGCATCGCGATGCGGCGCGGCGCCGGCGCCCGCTGCGCCTGCGCGATCCGCGCGCCGGCCAGCGCGGCCCACGCGAGCAACGCGAGCGCGGTGCGACGCCTCACCGGATCACCTCGTCCGCGCGCGCCAGCACCGCCGGCGCAATGGCGATACCCAGCGCGTCGGCCGTCCGCTGGTTCACCACCAGTTCGAACTTCGCCGGCAGCTCGATCGGCAGGTCGCCGGGTTTCGCGCCTTTCAGGATCCCGTGCGCGTACGTCGCCGAGCGGCGCGCGACGAGGTCGAGGTTCGCGCCGTAGCTCGCGAAGATGCCCGCCTCCGCCAGCTGGCGGCTCGTACTGAAGACCGGCACCCGATGCGCCAGCGCAAGCTCGGCCAGGCGCCCCGCATACCAGAACGCGGCAGCGCGCGGATTCGCCGGCGTCAGGTAGCCGATGCGCGGCAGCGCGCCGGCGCGCTGCGCGCGCGCGGGCAGTGCCGCGACGAGCAGCGCGAGGCCGGCGCCACCGAGCACGTCCCTGCGTCGCGGGTTCACCGGATCACCTCGTCGGCGCGCGCGCGAGCAGCGCCGGCGGCACGGCGACGCCCAGGGCGCGCGCCGTCCCCGCGTGGATGACGAGCACGTACTTCGTCTCGAGCTCGACCGGCAGGTCGCCGGGTCGCGCCCCCTTGAGGATCCTGTCCACGTACGTCGCCGAGCGCCGCGCCGACTCGGCGAGGTCGGGACCGTAGACGGCGAGCATCGCCGCCGGCGCGAACGCGCCGGTGCCGCCGACCGCGAGCAGGCGGTGCTCGCGCAGGCGCTCGCCGATGCGCCGCGCGTTGGCGACGAACATCGGGTCGCCGAGCACCATCACCGCGTCGGGTTTCGCGGCGGCGATCGCCGCGATGGTGCGGTCGATCTCCACCGGCGCCGGCGCTCCGAACAGCCGCAGCTCGATCCCCAGCCGCTGCGCGCCGGCGCGCGCCTCGTGCAGCGACTGCTCCTGGAAGACCGCGTTGGCCGGATTCCACAGCAGCGCGACGCGCGCGGCCTTCGGGCGCAGTTCCCGGATGAGGTCGAGCTGCTTGCCGGGGACAAGCGCCGACTGCGCCGACGTGCCGGTGACGTTGCCGCCGGGCCGCGCGAGGCTTCCGACCAGCCCGGACGCGACCGGATCCGCGACCGCCACCATCACGATCGGAATCGTCGCCGTCGCCTTCCTTGCCGCGAGCGACGCCTGCGTGACGAAGGCGACGATGACGTCGGGACGGCTGCGCACGGTGTCCGCGGCGAGGCCCGGCAGGCGTGTCAGGTCCCCATCCGCCGAGCGGCGGTCGATCACGAGGTTGTGGCCTTCCTCGTAGCCCAGCGCACGCATCCCCTGCATGAACGCCGCCTCGTTGGGCGTGGCCGCCGGCAAGAGCAGCGCGACCCGATGCGCCGGGCCGGCCGGTTGCGCGAGCGCGATGTCCGCCGTGGCGAGTGCCACCGCGCAGAGCAGGAACATGCGCCGGCTCCTCACTGGATGATCCGGTCGGCGCGCAGCAGCAGCGACTGCGGTACGGCAATTCCGAGCGCCTTCGCGGTTCTCAGGTTGATCACCATCTCCACCGTGCTCGCCTGCTCGACGGGCAGATCCCGCGGCACCGTGCCCTCGAGAATCCGGTGCACATAATAGGCGGACCGGCGGAACATGGCTGGAAGATCCGGCGCGTAGCTCAACAGGCCGCCGGCTTCGGTGAGCTGGCTCCATCCCGACACCACCGGCAAGCGCTGCCGAAGCCCGAATTCCGCGATGGCGGTCCGGTACTCCATGACCGTCCCGCCCTCGAAGGCCACGTACAGTGCGTCGGGCCGCTGGGCGCCAATCCGCTCGAGCACGCCGGCCATGCCCGACTCGGCACCAATCGGGAATCGCGCCTCGGCGATGCCCAGCCGCGCGATGGCCGCGAACGTCGCGTTCACCTCCGACTGCGCGTTCGCGTTGCGCGGATCCCACATCACGGCGACGCGACGAAGCGCAGGCAGCAGGTCCGCCATCAGCTGCACCCGCTTGCCCGCGAGGTCGCTCGAGAGGAACGACACACCGGTCACGTTGCGCTCGGGACGCGACAGCGACTGCACGGCGCCGATCCCGACCGGGTCGCCGACCGCCATGATGACGACGGGAATCTCCGCGGTGGCCCGCCGCGCCGCCAGCACGGCAATGGCACCTGAAGCGACGATCACGTCGGGTTTGCGCATCACGAGATCGCGGGCGACATCGTCGACGAATTCGGGATGGCCCTCGGCCGACGCGTACACGATCTCGACGTTTCGGCCGGGCACCCGGCCGAATGCGCGCAGGCCGTCGAGAAACGCCTGCCGTTCGCCCGAAGGCGGGTCCACGACGGGCGTCACCAGCAGGTAGCCGATCGTCGGAACCCGTGCGCGCTGCGCGTGGGCCGCAACAGGCAACGCGAGGCACAACGACGCGAGCACCGTTCGCCGATCCATTACCGAACGACCTCGTCCGCGCGCAGCAGCACCGAGCGCGGAATGGCGAGTCCGATCGCCCGTGCCGTGCCGACATTGAGCGCCAGCACGAACTTGTCCGGCTGCTCGATCGGCAGGTCTGCCGGGTGGGCGCCGCGCAGGATGCGGTCGACGTAGGCGGCGCCCCGGCGGTAGAGCGCCGCAAGGTCGGCCGCATACGACATGAGCCCGCCCGCGTCGACGAAGCCCTTGTAGTTCGCGACGCTGGGCACGCGCCAGTCCAGCGCCGCCTGCGCGATCAACTGCCGGTAGGCGGCGAGCCGGACGTCCAGCGTGACGTGCAACGCGTCGGGTCGCCGGCGTTCGACCGCTTCCAGCCCCCGCTGCAGGTCGCCCACGTTGGTGATGGACACCTCCTCCAGCGCGAAGCCGTTCCTGCGCGCCGCGTCCTGCACCGCCGGGAGCACGGCGGCCGCCATCGTGTCCGGGTTCCACAGGTGGGCGACGCGGCGAGCGCGCGGCAGCACCTCGCGCAGCAGCTGGAAGCGCTTGCCGATGATGTCGACCGATCGCCACGAGCTGCCGGTCAGGTTTGCCCCGGGCCGGGCGAGGTTCGCCACCAGGCCGAAGACCACGGGGTCGGCCACGCCCAACATGACGATCGGCACGCTATTCGTCGCATCCAGCGCCGCCCGGGCCGGATCGACGGAGGGCACGACGATCACGTCGACCTTTGCCTTGACCAGCTCGTCGGCAAGAAACGGCAGCCGTTCGCGGTCCGACTCCGCCGACCGATACTCGACGACGAGGTTGTCGCCGGCCGCGTAGCCCGCCTCGCGCAATGCCGCCACGAACGCGGAGCGCTCCGGCGATGGCGGGTCGGTGAGCGGCGCCAGCGCCAGGTACCCGAGCCGCCATACCTTTCCGCGAGTTTGCGCCGTCGCGAGCCGATGCGCCGCGACCGTCGCAACCGCGAGCGCGAGGAACCGCCGCCGCGCGATCAACGGATCACCTCGTCCGCGCGCGCCAGGACCGCCGACGGAATCGTGAGCCCGATCGCGGCCGCCGTCTTCGCGTTGATCACGAGCTCGACCTTCGTCGGCAGCTCGATCGGCAGATCGCCGGGCTTGGCACCCTTGAGGATCTTGTCCACGAACGCGGCGAGGCGGCGGTACACGTCGGCGAAGACCGGCCCGTAGATCAGCACGTTGCCCGCCTGCGCGAACGGCGCCCAGCCGTCGACGGTCGGGATGCGATGCTGGAGCGAGAACTCGGCGAGGCGGCCGGCGAAGCCGAGCGTGAAGCCGTCCGCGAAAGCGAGCACCGCGTCGTCGCGGCTGCGGGCGATGTCGGTGAGCGCGCTCTCGAGCTCTGCACCGCTTCGGGCCTGGAAGTAGCGGATGTGCAGACGAAGCTTCGCCGCAGCCTGCTGCGCGGCCTCCAATTCCTTCCGCTCGCCCGGGTGCTGCGGATTGGCGATGAGCGCGACGCGCTTCGCTCCCGGCAGGATCTCCTTGACGAGCTCCAGCCGCTTGCCGACGAGCGCCAGCGTGAACAGGCTGATGCCCGTGATGTTCCCGCCCGGGCGCGCCATGCTGGCGACGATCTTCGCTTCGACGGGGTCGGCGCTGATCGAGAATACGATCGGCTTCGTGACGCCGGCGCGGAGCAGCGGGAACAGGGCGAGGCCGCCGGCCGCGACGATGACGTCCGGCCGGGATCCGACGATGTCCGGCGCCATCCGCGCGACGCGCTCGCCGGAGCCGTCGCCGGACCAGACCTCGATCGCGAAGTCGCGCCCCTCGACACGGCCGAGTTCGCGCATGCCGCCGCGGAACGCCTCGAGGTTCTCCGAAGGCCGGTCCTTGCGATCCGTCGACACCCAGGCCACGCGATGGCGTACCTGCGTTTGCGTCAAGGCCGGCCGCGCGGCACACAGCGGCAGCAGGCCGAGGGCCCGGACGGCGGTGCGGCGCCTCACGTGATCACCTCGTCGGCACGCAACATGATGGGCCGCGGAATCGCGAGGCCGATCGCCTTCGCCGTCCGCTGGTTGATGACCAGCCGGAACTTCGTCTGCTGGTCGATGGGCAGCATGGACACCCGCGCGCCCTTGAATATCTGGTCGACGGCAAGCGCGAGGCGCCGGTACGTGTCGGTCAGGCTGCCGCCGTACGACATGAGGCCGCCGTCCTCGACCTGTTCCGGCCACTCCCAGATCGCCGGAATCCGGTGCTTGAGCGCGAGTTCGATGATCGGCCGCCGGTGG
Source organism: Betaproteobacteria bacterium (assembly GCA_016716425.1). Classification (GTDB taxonomy): domain Bacteria; phylum Pseudomonadota; class Gammaproteobacteria; order Burkholderiales; family Casimicrobiaceae; genus VBCG01. The sequence continues at coordinate 203,078 of JADJWJ010000004.1, read as the reverse complement.
ATGACGAAGTACGTCGTCGCACCGACGAAGAGTGCCCGGCACCCGGCCGCCGCAATGGCCGCGAACGCGCCCTCGAAGTCGTTGCCCTTCACCGGGATGGCGACGAGGTCCGCGCGCAGCGCCCGGGCGGCCTCGTGCACCTCGGCGAGCTGCTGCGCGAAGCCGGGGTCGCTCGGGGCGAGCAGCGCAATCCGGCCCGCGCTCGGCGCGGTTTCCATCAGCAGCTCCAGCTTCTTGACGGCCAGCGTCCCGTCCGCCGCAATCAGGACGCCCGTGACGTTGCCACCGGGTTGGGCGAGGCTTGCGGCCAAGCCGGTCGCCACCGGATCGAGGTTGCCGTAGATGACGATCGGGATCGTCGCGGTCGCATCCTTCGCCGCACGCGCCGACGCGGCGCCGACGGCGACGATGGCATCCGGCTTCAGGGCGACCAGCTCGCGCGCGAGCGCGGGCAGTGCCGCCGCCCTGCCGTCGGCATACCGCTGCTCGAGGACGAGGTTGGCGCCGTCGACATAGCCCAGCTCCGCGAGCGCGCGCGGGATGCCGTTGGCGATGCGGTCGTCGCCGAACGGCGCGGTCGGCCGGAGGATGCCGAGTCGGCGGACCCGCGGCGCCGGCTGCGCGCGCGCCCCCGTCGCAGCGACGAGCAGGCCACCCCCGGCCACCTTGGCAAAACTGCGACGGTCCATGACGCCTCTGCCTCATCCGCGCGGACTGCGCGCGGCACGAGTGTACGCGCGAAGGCGCCCCCGGGCCCTACCCGGGCAGGTGGGAGCGGGCCGCGGCGCTCACGCGGACGGCGCTCGGCTTGCCGGCCCCAGGACGCGTCCCACCATCTGCTGCCGGTCGTGCGTGTCGAGGCGGGCGAAGAGCTGCTTGACGTGATACGCGATGGTGTTGGCAGAAACACCGAGCGCTTCGGCCAGCTCCTGGTTGGAGGCCCCGCGCGCGAGGCCCGCGGCGATCTCGCGCTGCTGCGGCGACAGCCCGAGTCCGGCGAGCGCGTCGACGAACCTGAGCAGCGCGGGCTCCTGGCGCTGGATGCGCACGGCGACCAGCGCGTCGCCGGCCGCAGCCTCGTCCGCCAGCGCGTACGCGCGCAGCACGAAGCGGCCCCACGCGTTGTCGACGACGAGCGCAGGCGGGCCGACGTCCGCGCCCGACCGGGCTTGTTGCAGCGCGGTGGCCAGCCGTTGCAGCATCGGCTGCGCGGCGGCACCGAGACCGGCGAGCCCTTCCTCGGGCCCGATCCTCCCGTGCGTGGCGAGCGCGAGCAGCTTCTGCGCCGCGGCCGGCATCTGGCGCACGCGGCCGTCGTCGCCCATCAGCAGGATCGCATCGTCGCCGGTGTCGAGCAGCGGCGTGGCGGGCGACCCGACCGCGCCGCGTTGCGACACGCCGTGCGCGACGTAGCGCATGATCGCCGACAGCTCGCCGCGCTCCGCGCTCGCAAACGTGCGCGCGGACTTCGGCCGGTAGAGCGACAGCTGGCCGAGCGCCCGGCCCTGCTCGCGCACGACGCCGTAGAGTACGTGATGGGCGTCGAGGTGGCGCATCACCTCGTTGTAGTACGCGCTGCGCTCCGCGGCGCCCGTCGCCGACACCGCGACCACCGGATCGGTCTGCCGCGCCCGCTCGGCGAACGCCCGCTTGAACGAGCTTTCCCCCGCGTCGTAGAACCGCTCGAAGTAGAGCTGCATCACCGGCGCCGGCAGCAGGCGCTCGGCGTACAGCGACGTCATGTCGCCGTGCGCGTCGACCCAGAAGAAGGCGGCGGAGTCCGCACCGACCAGCTGGCGCACCGCCTTGAGCAGCGTGGGCATCAGCTGCTCGCCCGTCACGCCCAGGCAACAGAGTTGCCGGATGTGGACGCGCAGGTCGGCGGGGCGCATGCAGGTGTCGCGCCGGTCGTGCCTAGTCCGCCGCGGACCCGCCGTCGAACGCGCGCACCCAGCGGTAGGCGCGCGTGGGCCGCGCGAACCCGTGCAGCTGCAGTTCGCCCAGGTCCTCCGCCTCCATCACCTCGCTCACTTCCGCGTAGACTCGCTGCGACAGGATGATCTCGCCGGCCTTCGCCTGCTGGCACAGCCGCGCCGCGAGGTTGGTCACGGTGCCGATGGCGCCGTAGTCGATCCGCCCCTCGAAGCCGATCGCGCCCACGGTGGCGAAGCCTTGCGCGACGCCGATGCCGAGACCCAGGTCGACGCCGCGCTTCTTCCACTTCGCGGACAGGTCGAGCGCGGACTCGCGCATCGCCGCCGCCAGCCGCACGCCGCGCTCCGCCGCGTTCTCGACCGGCACCGGGTCGCCCAGGAACACCATCATGCCGTCACCGGTGAAGCGCTCGAGGGTCGCCTCGTGCTCGAGCACCAGGCGGCCCATCGCCGCGTGGTAGGCGCCCAGCGTGCGCATCAGCTCTTCGGGCTCCGTCGTCTCGGCGAACGCGGTGAAGCCGCGCAGGTCCGTGTAGACGACGACGATCTCGCGCCGGCGGCTCTTCAGCGGGTCCTCGCCGCCGCCGTCGACGATCAGCTCGGCGAGCTTGGGCGAGAAGAAGCGCTTCAGGCGTGCGAGCCGCTCGTTCTCGGCGACCTGCTCGGCCACGCGCCGCTCGAGCGTCGCGCTCCACTCGGCCAGTTGCGCCGCCTGCCGCTGCGTCTCCTCGTGCAGCCGCCTGATGCGCAGCAGCGACTGCACGCGCGCGAAGAGCTCCGGCTGGTTGATCGGCTTGCCGAGGAAGTCGTCGGCACCGGCGGCGATGCCGTTGATCCGCTCCTGCTGCGGGTCGAGCGACGTGACCAGCACGACGGGCAGCAGCGCCGTCTCGGGATTGGCGCGGAGCTCCCGGCACACGTCGTAGCCCGACATGCCCGGCATCATCACGTCGAGCAGCACGAGGTCGGGGCGCTCGGAGGCGACCTTGGCGAGGCCCTCCTCGCCGCTGCTGGCCGTGGCGACCGCATACCCCTTGACCGCCAGCAGGTCGGCCAGCAGCTTCACGTTCGCCGGCGTGTCGTCGACGACGAGGATCTTCGCCTGCTGGGTCATGACGCGCGGCCCCTGACGGTCCCGATGGAGCGCCATGGTACCCAATTCCGCCGCGTGTCAGTTCCGTTGGTCCGCCCCGGGGGACCGACCTGCCCCTTGCGGGGCGGTGCGCGTGGCGGCTGTTTCATTGCGGACGGGCGAGCTCGCACAGCTCGAGCGGGCTCGCGCGCAGGTTGGTCTGGATTTCGGCGCACGACCGGCGGGCGAGGCCCATCTGCGAGAGCGCGCCGGCGCCCACGTCCTGCCCGGGTGGGATCGCGAGCGAGTACAGCGGGCCGCGGTGGTCGCGGATCGTCGCCGCGATCGTCTGCTGCAGCCGGTTCTTCCGGTCCGGGTCGTTGAAGTTGCTCACCAGCCCGGCGAAGCGCGCGTCCGGCGGAAACGACGGCAGCACGTACGACATGGGCTCGGCTGCAACCAGCAGCACGAGAGCGCCGGGCTGCACCGGCGGCAGCGCGACGGCGAGGAACGGCCCGTCGAACCGCTGTCGCCACCACGTCGGGAACTTCGCCGTGATCGTGACCGCGACGAACGCCACGGCCAGGGCCGCCGCGACGCGCTTCGGCGGCGTCAGGCGCACGATCAGGCCGACGATCAGCACGCCCGCGAGGAGTTCCAGCGGCACCAGATAACGCCAGATGCGGTACAGCGCTGCCCACGCGACCAGCGACGCGACGAAGAACGCCGCGACGAACCGCCACGCGGCCGGATTCCCGGCCGGTGCCCGCGTTCGCTCGCGCCGCAAGAGCGCGATGGCAAGCGCTGCCAGCGCCAGCGCGTACAGCAGCGCCGGCCGCGCGTCGCGGAACGCCGGCTCCGACACGTAGTGCTCGAGCTTCACCAGCAGCACGAACGGGAACGCCAGCCACTCGGCGGCGGACGTGGGCCCGAAGCGCGTCGCCGAGAACGAGACGGGGTCGGCCCACGGCGAGCGGAACACGTCGTTGAAGTAGGGGAACAGCGGATTCGCGTAACGCTGCCACAGCAGCCACATCCACGGACCCGCCGTCGCGGCGAACGCGGCCGCCATCGCGCCGCCGGAGAAGCCGACCGCGCGCACGCGCGCCCGCCACGGACCGGCGGCGAGCGCGAGCGCGGCGAGGAGCCCCACGCCGTAGACCGCACCGGTGAGTTTGAGCCCGGCACCCGTGCCCACCAGCGCTCCGGCCAGCGCGAGCGTGGGCGCGCGCGCGGCGAGCGGATCGCTGCCGCGTACGAGAAGCCACAGCGCCGCGAGGACGAACATCGCCACGTACCAGTCGTTCATCGTCGTGCCGACGAGGCTCACCGCCATCGGCGCCGTGACGCCGATCGCGACCGCCGCGACGATCGCCGGCGTGCGCGTGGCGTCCGGGAGGTCCGCGAACAGGACCGCGGCGATCCGCGCGAAGCAGTACCACGCGATGCCGGTGGGCACCGCGAGCACGAACGCAATCGCCCGCGCCGGCACGTCGGCCGCGACGAGCGCGTAGAAGGGCAGGTCGAGGAACGGGCTGTGGAACGACTGCAGCTGCGCGGGCGCCCAGTCGAGGCCGTGGCGGTCGTGCACGAACGCCCACGCGTTGTACAGGTGGTAGTTCATGAGGTCCCAGTTCGAGTCCTGCCGCAGCAGGATCGACGCCGTGCCGGCCAGCGCGAGCGACAGCGCGAGGCCGAGCCACGGCCGCGCGGCGGGCGGGATCGCACGTAGGATGCGCAGTGTCGGTACCATGGCGGGCAGGCGCCACGCTAGCACGCCCGCGCGCGGCCGCGCCGCACGAGCGCGCGGCGCGGCTTGCGTCTTGGCAGCGGCGGATGGAAGAATGTCCGTGAACCGCGCCGTTGCCGGCGCCCACGACGGAAGCCACCCCATGTCGCAACTGCCTTGCCGATCGACGCCGTCGCGCTCCGCACCGCACGCCCGGCGCCCCGCGGGCGGCCTCCTCCGTGCGCTGACCGCGCTCTCGTTCGCCTGCGGGGCGACCGCTGCCGCCGCGCTCGACCTGCCGACACTCGACAAGGTGAGCGTCATGATGTCGCTGGACCAGGTCCGCTACGTCGCGGGGCCGCCGGACGAGATGGCGCGAATCGCGCCGGACCTGACGCTCACGACGTGGAAGATGACCGGTACTCCGGGCATGATCGCCGCCGGCGGCATCTTCGACGGACGCAACGCCCTGATCGCGCAAGCGTACGTGTTCGCCGGCGAGACCGGGCCGGAGGCCCTGGCGAGTCTGCGCCGTTTCGGGTTCAAGGTGGTCGCAGGCCCCGACGGGGTCACGCGCTTCTACGGCCCGGACGACGACACGGGACGTCCGCTGGTCGTGCTGGTCGACGAACGGCCGGAGACGACGACCGTGTTCGCCTACGAGCAGCGCGAGTACGAGAAGCGGCTCGCGGCCGGCCCGCTGCCGACGGGGCCGGGGACGCCCATCGCGCAGCCTCCGGTATCCGGTCCGCTGCCGGCGGCCGGCGGCACGGATCCGGCGGTGCGCAACGCGCTCGCCGCCGGCATCGGCATGATGGGCGGCATGAAGCCGATCCAGAAGTCCACGACGCTGTCGAGCTCGAGCAGCACGACCCGCAATCCCGACGGCAGCGTGACGACCCGCTCGCGCTCGACGTCGGCGAGCGTGAGCGTCGACCCGGCCGGCATGGCCAACGCGCTGCTGCAACTGATGAAATGACCGGTGGACGGGCGGGCCGGTGCCCGTCGGCGATCATCGTGGTTGCCGCCGCGCTGGCGTCCGGTGCCGCGCACGCGGCGTTCGACAGCTTCGCGATCGAGCACGTGTACTCGAATGCCGACGGCACCGTGCAGTTCGTCGTGCTGCGCGAGATGCAGGGCCTCGCGGGTGGCAACGACTGGACCGGCCGCACGTTCAAGGCCACGCGCCCCGGCGTAGCGAAGAGCTACACGTTTCCGCGCGACCTTCCCGACAGCGCCACCGCCGGCAGGCGCGTGCTCCTGGGCAGCCAGGGCATGGCGGCGCTCGGCCTCGTCGCCCCCGACTACGTGCTGCCGGACGGCTTCGTGCCGACGGACGGGGCCACGCTCGACTTCGCCGGTGCCGACCAGGTGACCTACGCCGCACTGCCGACGGACGGCGTCAACGCGATCACGCGTCTCGGGTTCCCGACGCCCAACGTCGCCGCCAACTACGCCGGGGCCACGGCGCCGATGCCCGCGCGACCCGTGACGGCGGTCGAGTACCGCCACCCGGCGCTCGACCACTACTTCGTGAGCAACCTGCAGCCCGACCTCGACGCGCTCGACGGTGGACGCACACCCGGCTGGACGCGCACCGGCCTGTCGTTCAAGGTGCACCCGAGCGCAGCGAGCGGCGGGGGCAGCGTGAGCCCGGTCTGCCGCTGGTACTTGCCCCCCGCGCGCGGCGACTCCCACTTCTTCTCGGCTTCGCCGGCCGAGTGCGCGGCGATCGCGCAGAAGATGCTGACCGACCCGTGGTACAGCGGCTACGTGCTGGAGACCGCGCAGGCGTTCTTCGTCGCGCTGCCGGACGCGGCGACCGGCGCGTGCCCGGCGGGGACGACGCCCGTGTACCGCTTGTGGAACCAGCGCATGGACTCCAATCACCGCTACACGGCCGACGCCGCGGCCAAGGCGCAGATGATCGCGCAGGGTCATGTGGCCGAAGGCTACGGGCCGGATGCGGTCGCGATGTGCGCGCCGCCCGGCACCGCCACGGTGCGCGTGAGCGCGGGCGCTGCGTCGCCGTTCGGCGTGCTGGTCAGCGACGCGGCGAGCACGGCTGCGACGAGCCATCTCGGCTTCACGATGCCCGGCGACAGCGTGGACGTCGGTACCCGCAGCGGCAGCGGCGAGGCCGTCGCGTTCGGCGTCGACCGCCCGCCGACCGTGCGGCCGGTGACGTGGGCGACGCGGCTCGCCGACCAGCTGGTGATCGTTCCGTTCGCGCCGTTGCCGGAAATACCGGTGACGATCTGGGTCGTCGCCGGTCCGTGGGCGACCACGCAGCAGGCAGCGCTCACGTTCTGGCAGACCGCGCAGCTCTACTTCGGCAACGAGCGGCTCGGCGTGCGGATGTCGGCACTGGAGATCGTCGACGCCACGGCGAACCCGAACGCCTCCGCGTGGGCCGCCTTCACCTGCGGCAACGCGAACGCGAACGTCGCAGCGCTGCAGGGCGCCATCGGCGCGCGCGCCGGCCGCATCAACGTGTACGTGGTCGGCCTCGTCGACGGCTCGACGTCGCGCGGCAACGTGTGCACGGTGGGCGGAGGCTTCGCGGCCATCGCCGCGGGCGCCGGCGCCGAGCTGCTCGCGCACGAGCTCATGCACGACCTGGCGCTCGAGCACGTCGACGACCTGGCCGCCGACTTCGACGCGACCAACATCATGCATTCCGCGAGCAACGTCCGCCGCTACCTGACCGAGGGCCAGACGTTCCGCGCGCACCTGCGGTCGAACTCGGCGTTGAACTCCGTGTACGGACTGCGCTCGGGTCTGCCGCTGCGCGATTGCGACCGCGACACGCCGGCGCTCGGCTGCCCGCCTGTCGCCAGGCGCCTGTGGGCCGACGGCGCGTACGCGCCCGACTGACGATGCCCACGCTGATCGCCCGCCGCCTGCACGCCGCGCTCTTCGCGTTTGCCGTGCTCGCCGCGGTGCCTGCCGCCGCGCAGCCGCGCTACGGCCTGGCGCCGGAGGCTTACGCGGCGTTCGGCCGCTGGCTGACGACCACCTGCGTCGGCGACGAGGAGCGCGCGTTGCGCGAGGCGCTGCTGCGCCATCGCACCGAGCTCGCGCCCGCCTTCCGCCGGGCGCTGACGGACGGCCCGCCGCCGCAAGCCGTGCGCGAGGTGCGGGCCGCCGCCCGGGTTCGCCACGCGGAGCTCGCGCGATTCCCGCTGCAGCAATACCGGATCGACGGCGTCACCGCCGACAACCTCGCGCGCTTCGCGCGCACCTCGCGGCAGGCGTACGTCGACGACCAGGCGCGCCGCTACGCCACCGGCTACCGCGCGAACGCGATCGCGGGGCTCGGCATCGTCGGCGGAGCGCGCGACCGCGCGACGCTGGCGCGCCTCGCCGTGCGCAAGGACGATCCGCTGGCACCCGCCGCGGCGGAAGCGCTGCGCGCGCTGGAGCAGCGATGAAGCGCGACGCGCCGCCGATCCCGATTCCCGAGGCCGAGATCGAGTGGACGGCCGTCCGGGCGCAAGGCGCGGGCGGGCAGAACGTGAACAAGGTGTCGTCGGCGGTCCACCTGCGCTTCGACGTCCGGGCGTCGTCGCTGCCGGAGGACGTCAAGGCGCGGCTGCTCGCCTGCGGCGACCAGCGGATCACGGCGGCCGGCGTCGTGATCGTCAAGGCGCAGCGCCACCGAACGCAGGAGCGCAACCGCGCCGACGCCCTCGCGCGCCTGCAGGCGCTGGTCGGCGCGGCGGCGCACGTGCCGCGGGCACGCCGGCCGACGAAGCCGACCAAGGCGTCGCAGCGGCGGCGGGTCGAGGCGAAGGTTCGGCGGGGAGCGCTCAAGGCGACGCGGGGCAGGATCGAGGACTGACGTGCGCCACGAGTGCGTGGCATCATTCGGGCCGTGGGCGCCGCGCCCACGCGACCGCCCGGGAGGTCCGATGAGAGGCACCCGCTCCGCCGCACCCGCCGCGAAGGCGAACGCCGTCGGCGACGCGACCGGCGCCAACGCGACCACGAACTGGGTCATGGCGGGCCTGTTCCTCGCGGCCGCGGCCGGCACGTGGTGGTGGTTCCGCGGGTCGCTCAACTACGACTTCAACTCGCGCGACTTCAACCCGCTCGGCCTCGTGCCGATCGTGCTGGCCGCGATCGGCGTGTGGAATCTCGTTTCCGCGATCCGCGGCACGATGGTCGCGCGCAAGTTCGGCGGGACGGCGTTCGCCATGGACGGCGAGGAGGTCGCGCTCGGAGAAACGCTCAAGGGAAGGATCACGACCGCGACCGACTTGGCGCCGACCGGCGAGTACGCGATCACGATCCAGTGCGTCGAGGCGATCACGACGTTCGACACGATGAAGGGCGAGAGCCGCACGCGCGACCACGTCCGCTGGGAAGCCGTGCGCAAGGTCGATCCGCAATCGGTGCGCTCGTCGCAGGGCATCCCCGTCGAGTTCCGGTTACCGACGACCGCACTCGGCATCGGCGACAAGCGCGCCAAGGGCACCGTGCGCTGGGTGCTCGACGTCAAGGCGCCGCTGCCCGGCACCGACTTCTACGCGATCTTTCCGGTGGTCGTGCGGCCGGCCCGCGGCTAGCGCCGCGGCGGATTTTCGCAAGCGCGCGCATGCCCGCGTGCGCCCCTCACCCCAACCCTCTCCCCGCACGCGGGGAGAGGGAGGCCCATGGAGACGTCGTGCCAACGTCTCGGCCGTCGGGTGCGCGCGCGACTTGCGCAGCGCATCGAACGAACCGGGCCTGGCTCGATTGAACGAACCGAGTCTGGCTCGATTGCGTCAACGAACAACGAACCGAGCCTGGCTCGATTACGTCGAGCCTGGCTCGATTAGGTCCGGCCGGCGCCGGCGCGCCCCCTCTCCCCCCACCGCAGGGAGAGAGTTGGGGTGGGGCATCCCGCCTACTTCGCCGCCGGCTGCGCGTGCGCCTTGCGCAGCATGTCGAGCCACTCGGTCCAGTCGACCGGCCCCGTCTCGAAGCGCTTCCCGAGGTTGGCGAGCACATTGCCCCACGCGCGGTCGAAGTACGCGTGGGCCTTGTCCCACTCGCCGCCGTCGCCCCAGCCGGTGTGCGTGAGCGTCACGCGCGTCCGCGCGTCGGCGACCGGTTCGATGCGCACGACGACGAACGTGCGCTGCTTGCGCACCTCGGGCAGCGACGGCGGCGCGTTCCAGTCGAACGAAAGCATCTTCGGCGGCTGCAGCGCCATGAAGCGCATGTCGTCGGCGCCCTTCAGTCCGGGCTCGGCGAGCGGATCGATGTAGACGTGGAACGCGCCGCCGACCTTCGCCTCGATCCGCGCGTCCGGCGCGAAAAAGCTCGTGATGCCCGCGCGCGTCGTCCACGCGTCCCACACCTGCTGCGGCGTGGCGGCGACGACGACCTCCTTGACGATCGCGCGCTCGGCGGCACCCGCCCCGGTGGCGACGGCCAGCCACGTTCCCAGCATCACCGCTGCACGTAACGACTTCGATCGCATGGTCGTTCCACCTCCTGCACGATGGCGGCATTCTAGCCGCGGGACGAACGGCACGGAACGCACGACGAGCGGCGGGAGCACCTGGCATGGCTTGTGCGTAAGCGTCGTCATGGCGGTGCAATGGCACTGTGCCATGATCGGACACCATGACCTCGCGCGCGCAGACTCTCGGCGAAGAGATCGCCAACAGCATCAGCCACGGCTTCGGCCTGCTGGCCGCGCTGGTGTTCGTGCCGGTGCTCCTGGTCGCGACGGCGCAGCACGGCGCCGCGGTCAACATCGTCGGCACGAGCGTCTTCGCCGTGACGCTGTTGGTACTCTACTCGGTGTCGACCGTCTACCACGCGCTGCCCGAGGGCCGGGCCAAGCGGGTGTTCCTGAAACTCGACCACGCGGCGATCTTCCTGTTCATCGCCGGCTGCTACACGCCGTTCGCGCTCGGCCCGCTGCGCGGCGACTTCGGATTCGCCCTGCTGGCGGCGGTCTGGAGCATCGCCGCGGTGGGCATCGCGCTCAAGTCCACCGGCCGCCTCGCGCACCCGATCGCGTCGACGGCGCTGTACCTGCTGATGGGCTGGCTCGTGGTGTTCGCCGTCGAGCCGTTGCTGACGCACGTGCCCACCGCCGGCATCGCGTGGCTGGCGGCGGGCGGCATCGCGTACACGGTGGGGGCCGGATTCTTCCTGTTCGACTCGATGTTCCGCTTCGGCCACGCGGTCTGGCACTTGTTCGTGCTCGCCGGCACGGCGTGCCACTTCGTCGCGGTGCTCGGCTACGCGGCCTAGCCGCGAAGATTCAGGTCGTTGTCTCCGCGTCGCATCACGCCTGGCCTGCTACGGGAACACGCCGAACGCCGCGTACGTCGGGAGTCCCTTTGCGATCCCCGGATTGCCGGCGGGGACGATGTGCGCGCATCGTCCCCGTCGTTTCGCTGTCGCAGCGTCAGCTGATGAAGCCGCGCGCCTTCATCCGTTCGCACGGATTGCCGCGCGGACCGGCCGGCCCGGCGATGCCCTTCTCCTTCGCGCGCTCGGCGACCAGCGCCTGCCGCTGCTCGACCACCGCCGTGCACTCGGCGACCGTCTTCACGCCGTGCATCGCTTCGCGGAACTTGCTCCGCTCTTCCTGCGTCAGCAGCGACATGCCCACGCCGCCACCGCCACCGCCACGGCCATAACCGGGACCGTGACCGCCGCCGCCCCCGGCGGGACAGTTCGCGCCGCCCGCGCCCGGGCCCGCGCCTTGACCCATGCCGCATCCGGCGCCTGCGCCATAGCCGCCGCCGGGACCCGCCATCGAGACCGACGCCGCCAGCGCCAACGCCACCACCGAGACTGCCATTCCGAGCTTCTTCATGATCGACTCCATCGCCAGTTCCGAACGGTCCCGGTCGTCCGGGGCCAGCCGCTCTCTCGCGGTCATGCTCATTGGAACGCAGAACGCCGGTCCGTGTTTACGGTTGCAACACACCGTTACACGGGGTCGTGGGGAGTTTGACGGCGGTCAAACCGCGACGCGGCCGGCGGCGTCTGTTCGTGCCCCGGACGGCCCCCGCTCCGTCGTTCCCGCAAAAGCGGGAATCCAGCGGCGTCCATTCGTACGTGTCGGATCGGGGACGTTGTTTACGTCGCTGGGTCCCCGCATCCGCGGGGACGACTACCCGTAAACGATGTCCCGGATCCGACAGGGCGCCGGACTCGGCGCGAAGCTGGGGGCTCAGTAACCGAGCGCACGCGCCGACTGGTAGAAGACGAAGCTCACGCACCACGCGAGCAGCAGCGACCAGCCGACCGACATCGCGGCGAACGACGTGCTGCGCGCCTCCGACCGCAGCGTGGCGATCATCGACAGGCACGGCGTGTAGATCAGCGTGAACAGCATGAACGAGATCGCCTGCACGGCGTCGATGCGCGCGGCGAGTTCGGTCGCGAGCCCCTGCCCCTCCGCGCCGAAGATCACCGCGAACGCGCCGATCAGGATCTCCTTGGCGACGAAGCCGAAGATCAGCGCCACCGTGAGCTGCGCGTCGATGCCGATCGGCGCCAGCACCGGCTCGGCCAGCCGGCCCAACATCCCCGCGAGCGTGTCCGGGCCGCCGGGCGCGACACCCGTCGGCAGGTGCGTGAGCAGCCACACCAGCACGACACCGGCGACGATGAAGCGTGTGGCGCGCTGCAGGAAATGGCGCACCTCGTGCCACGCGCGCAAGCTCACCTGCCGCAGCGTGGGCAGCCGGTACGGCGGCAGCTCGAGCACGAACGGCTCGTCGCTGCGGAAGCGGCCGCGGAACACGACGGCGGTGAGCATCGCGACCGCGAAGCTCGCGAGGTAGAGCCCGAACAGCACCCACGCGCCCAGCGCGGGCGCGAACAGCGCGGCGGCGAGGAACACGAACACCTGCAGGCGCGCCGAGCACAGCGAGAACGGCACGATCAGCATCGTCAGCAGGCGCAGGCCGCGCGAGCGCATGATGCGCGTGCCCATCGCGGCGGGGACGTTGCAGCCGAACCCCAGCAGCAGCATCACGAAGCTGCGGCCGTCGAGGCCCAGCCGCGCCATCAGCGCGTCGGTGAGGAACGCCGCGCGCGACAGGTAGCCGGTGTCCTCCACCAGCGCCATGAACAGGAAGAACAGCACGACCAGCGGCACGAACGCGGCGACCGTGGTCACGCCCGCCCACGCGCCGTCGAGCAGGAAGCCGCGCGCGAGGTCCGGCAGCCACGCCAGCGCCGGATCGAGCGCGTGCTGCCGCACGGCGTCGAACAGCGCGCTCATGCCGTCCTGCAACGGCTTCCCCAGCGTGAACACGCCCTGGAACACCAGGAACATCAGCAGGAAGAAGAGCGGCAGGCCGAAGAGCGGATGCAGCAGCACGCGGTCGACGCGGTCGGTGGCGCCGGGCGCCATCCGCGCCGGGATGTCGACCGCCGCCGCCATGACGCACGCGACGTCGCGCTCGATCGCGGCGTCGTCGCGCGGCGGCAGTTCCGCCACGCGGCGGGCGGCGCCGTCGGCGGCGATGCCCCGCGCGAGCAGCGCCATCGCGTCGGCGTGGCCATCACCGCGCTTGGCCGCCATCAGCGCGACGGGCACGCCCAGCGCACGATGCAGCGCGTCGACGTCGACGCGGATGCCCATCCGCCGCGCCTCGTCGGCCATGTTGACCAGCAGCACGACGGGCACGCCGAGCGCGCGCAGGCGCAGCGCGAGCGGCAGTTGCCGGTCGAGCTGCGGCGCGCCGGCGATCACCGCGATCAGGTCGACGTCGGTGTTCGCGAGAAACGTGCGCACGACGCGCTCGTCGTCGGCCGTCCCGTCGAGGTCGTAGATGCCCGGCAGGTCGACGATCTCGACCATGTCCGCGCCCAGCAGCACGCGCGCGGCGAACAGATCGACGGTGACGCCGGGCCAGTTGCCGACGCGCGCGGACGCGCCGGTGACCCGGTTGAAGAACGTCGACTTGCCGGTGTTCGGCATGCCGACCAGCGCGATCCGCTTCATCGCGGGCGCCGGTCAGCGGTGCACGAGGATCGCGTGGGCGTGGCGGCGGCGCAGGATCAGGTCGGTGGTGCCCACGCGCAGGTGCAGCGGCCCGGCCAGCGCACCGCGCCGCATCAGCCGCAGCGCGCGGCCGGGGCGCACGCCGAGCGCCGCCAGCCGTTGGCGGAGCGGCAGGTCGCCGTGCACGGCCGCGACGGTGGCGTCGTCGCCGGGATGAAGGTCGATGAGCGGGGACATGGGGGCGGTGGCCTGAGAGCTTCGGCACAAACGAGAACTATTCGCATTATGCCTCAAATCCGGCCCTCCGCCTTGATCCCGGACAAGAACCCGTGACGGCGAGGTCCGCGCCCGGCCGTCTCGCCTGCCCGCCAGGTGCGCCGCCGGGACGCCCGCACGGGTCAATCTGCGCGAGAATGCGGCGGCCGCGCTTCGCGGCGCTCGCCACCCATGCCTGCCCCCGTCCGCCTGTCCAAGTCCCGCCTCGTCGCCCACCGGCAGTGCCCGAAGCGCCTGTGGCTGCAGGTCCACCGCCCCGAACTCGCGCAGCGCACCGAGGCCGTGGAGAACCGGCTGGCGCAGGGCCACCTGGTCGGTGCGGCCGCGCACACGCTCTATCCCGAGGGCCGTCTGATCGGCCACGTGACGGACCTCGCCGCCGCCGTGCGCGAGACGCAGGAGGCGCTGGCGCAACCGGGCGACCTGACGCTGTTCGAGCCCGCGCTGCGCGCCGGACCGATCCTCGTGCGCGCCGACATCCTGATCCGCCGCGAACGGCGCTGGCGGCTGATCGAGGTGAAGGCGTCGACGAAGGTGAAGGACTACCACGTCACGGACGCCGCGATCCAGGCGTGGGTCGCGCGCGGCGCCGGGCTCGACGTCGAGCGCGTCGAACTGGCTCACGTCGACACCCGTTTCGTCTACCCGGGCGGGCGCGACTACCAGGGCCTCTTCGCGTACGCCGACGTCACGGAGAGCATCGCTCCCCTGCAGGACCAGATCCCGGCGTGGATCGCCGACGCGCAGCGCGACGCCGCCGGTCCCATGCCCGACGTCGCCGTCGGTCCGCAGTGCACCGATCCGTATGAGTGCGAGTTTGTCGCGTTCTGCGCGCCCGACGGCGCCGAGTTTCCGGTCGGCCTGCTGCCGAACAGCGCGAAGCTCGCGCGCGCGCTGCGCGCCGAGGGCTTCGCCGACCTGCGCGACGTCCCGCCCGAGCGCCTGCAGAAGGACGTCCACCAACGCATCCAGCGGGCGACCCTGCGCGGCGAGGCGGAACTCGACGCGGCGGCGGCCGCCGCGCTCGCGGCGCTGCCGTGGCCGCGCTGGTTCGTCGACTTCGAGACGGTCGGCCCCGCCGTGCCGCTGTGGCCGGGCACGCGGCCGTACCAGAAGATCCCCATGCAGTGGTCGTGTCACCGGCAGGACGCGGACGGCACCGTCACGCTCCTGCCGCCGTACCTCGACCGCGGCGGCGGGGACCCGCGGCGCGCGTTCGCCGAGAGCCTCGTCGCCGCGATCGGCACCACCGGCCCGCTGCTGGTCTACAACGCCGCGTTCGAGGGCGGCGTGCTGCGCCAACTGGCCGAGCAGTTCCCGGATCTGGCCCCCGCGCTCACCGGCATGGCCGGGCGCCTCTTCGACCTGCTCGAACTCGCGCGCGCGCACTACTACCATCCGGCCATGATGGGCTCGTGGTCGATCAAGAAGGTGCTGCCGACGATCGCGCCGGACATGGACTACGCCGACCTCGACGACGTGCGCAGCGGCGACATGGTCGAGCCGGTGTACTTCGCGATGATCGCGCCCGACACGCCCGCCGAGCGCCGCGACGCGCTTGCCGCGGCGCTGCTCACCTACTGCTCGCGCGACACGCTGGGCATGGTGCGCGTGGCGCAGTTTCTGGCGGCCGGTGGGAACGGGCCCGACGCCTGAGCGCGCGCGTGGCCTGCCCTCCCTCTCCGCGCGCAGCGGGGAGAGGGTCGGGGCGAGGGGCGGCCGCGTCTGGCCGTTCGCACTCGCATGGCTCGTCCCGTTGGCGAGCGTGGCGACGCCCGCGCATGCCGACAGCTCCACACCGCGTCTCGCCGCGTACTACGACCGCCAGCTCGCGATCTGCGACGGTGACGCGTACGCGTGGACCGGGCGCGCCGCGCCCGCGCTGGCCGTGCGCGGCGTGACCGCCGTCGGCGTCGGCAGGGACGATGCGTATGCGCTGACGGTCGATGGGCGGCTGCTGGCCTGGCGCGACGATCCGCGCGCGGCGGAGACGGTGCTGACTGGCGTCGCGGCCTTCGCCGCCGGCCACACCGGCGTCCTCGCGATCCGCGCCGACGGCAGCCTGTGGCACGTCGAGCGCGTGCGCGGCGCGTTCCGGTCGACGCGGACGGCCGACCGTGCGCGTGCCGTGTCGGTCGGCGACGGCACCGACTACCACGTCGCGAGCGACGGCGGACTCTACGCGCGCGGCAACGCTCACCGGGGCCAGTTCGGGACGGGCCGGCTCGAGCGCAGCGACGATTGGATCCGCGTGGCCTCCGGCGTGCACGACGTCAGGAGCCACACCGGCCACGCGCTGCTGCTGACCGAGAGCGGCGAGGTGCGGGGGACGGGCGGCAACATCTACGGACCGCTCGGCCGCCACGGCCTCGGCGACCGCGCGGTCGTCTGGGGGCGGCTGTACGACGACGCGGTGGGCATTGCGACGGGCGCCAGCCACTCGGTCGCGCTGCGTGCCGACGGCTCGCTTTGGATCTGGGGCCGCCACGAGGGCCCGGATCCGCGAAAGGCGCTCGACGGTGTGGCCGGCGCAGCGGCCGGCAGCGATGTCACGCTCGCGCTGACGCGCGACGGCGCGCTGTGGCAGTGGCGCACGGGCACGCCGCCGGCCAGGATCCGCGACTGCCGCTGACGACCGGGCGCGGCGCCTTCGTCGCGCGAGTCACGGGGCGCCGCCGTCGAAGCGCGCGGCTCGCGTACCGGGAAACGTGCCCCCGAAGCGCGCGGCTCGCGTACCGGGGAACGTGCCCCCGAAGCGCGCGGCTCGCGTACCGGGAAACGCGCCTCCGAAGCGCGCGGCTCCCTCTCCCCGGAACGGGGAGAGGGCTGGGGTGAGGGGCGGCTGGCGTCAGAGCCGAACGCAGACCTCTCACCGGCCCCGCGCTACACCTCTCAGCACTCGACCACGGCCCCCTTGCGCGCGTACCACTGCCACGTCCCGAGCACGCAGGTCGCGTAGAACACGGCGAAGCAGATCAGCGCGACGAACGCACTGCCGGTGCTGCCGATCGACCAGCCGTACGCGACCGGGATGTAGAACGCGCCCAGCGCGGCGACCGCCGAGCTGAAGCCCAGCGTGGCCGCGCCTTCCGCCGCGCCGATCCGCCGCGCCTCCTCCATCGCCGCCGCGTCGTTCGCGTTCGCGACGCCGCGCTCGCGCAGCGTCCGGAAGATGATCGGGATCATGCGGAACGTCGAGCCGTTGCCGACACCCGCCGCGATGAACATCGCGAGAAACGCCAGCAGGAAGCCCGTCAGGTTTCCGCCGCTGCCCGCGGCGGGCAGGCACGCCGCCGCGTATAGCGGCGCCGCCGTCATCACGACGAAGACCCACAGCGTGATCTTGGCGCCGCCCACGCGATCGGACAGCCACCCGCCGACCGGCCGCACGAGCGCACCCGCGAGCGGCAGTGCCCACGCGTACCTCAGTGCATCCGCGCCCGGAAACTGCGACGACAGCAGCATCGGCAGGCCGACGGCGAGCCCGATGAACGAGCCGAACGTCCCGGTGTACAGCCAGCTCATCCGCCACTGCTGCCGGTTGGTGACGATCGCCACCTGCTCGGCGAAGTCCGCGCGCACCGTCGCGACGTTGTCCATGAAGAACCACGCGGCGAGCACCGTCAGCACGATGAACGGCACCCAGATGAAGCCCGCGTTCTGCACCCATATCTGCGTGACCACCCCGGCGGCCTCGCGCGTCTCCGCCCGGCCGCCCAGGATCAGCAGCGCGCCGGCGTACATCGCGATCGGCGCGATCAGCTGTGCCAAGCCCACGCCCAGGTTGCCCACGCCGGCGTTCATGCCCAGCGCCGTCCCCTGCATCCGCTTCGGATACAGGAAGCTCACGTGCGCCATCGACGAGCTGAAGTTGCCCGCACCCAGGCCGCACAGCAGCGCGATCGCCGCGAACACCGCGTAGTTCGTCGTCGGGTCCTGCACTGCGAAGCCGATCCACAGTGTCGGCAGCAGCAGCATCGTCGTGCTCCAGATCGTCCAGTTGCGGCCGCCGAAGATCGGCACCACGAACGAGTAGAGCGCGCGGAACGCCGCACCGGACAGGCCCGGCAGCGCCGCCAGCCAGAAGAGCTGCGTGGTCGTGAACTTGAAGCCGATGTGCGGCAGCTCGACGACGATCACGCTCCAAACCACCCACACGGCGAACGCGAGCAGCAGCGCCGGCATCGACACCAGCAGGTTGCGCCGCGCGATGCGCCGGCCCGTGGCCGCCCAGAACCCCTCGTCGTCCGGCCGCCAGTCGGTGAGCGCGTGCCGCCGCCGGCGCGCGCCGAGCTCGGCGCCGGCCAGCGCCGCCTGCGCGTCGGCGTGCTGGTCGAGAATGGCCGCGCGCTCGTTGCGCTCGCCGACCCACATCCAGATCATCGTGACGATGACCACCAGCGTCAGCAGCATGAAGCAGGAGGACCGCACGCCGATGACGTCGGCGGCGACGCCGAACATGATCGGCAGCGTGAACCCGCCCAGCCCGCCGATGACGCCGACGATGCCGCCGACCACACCCATGTTGGTCGGGTAGTGGTCGGCGAGGCTGCGGTAGACGCTTGCCTTGCCGAAGCCCTGCGCCAGCCCGATGACGAAGATCAGCACGGTGAACAGCACGAGCCCCACCCCGAGCTCGAACGACTTGTCGCCCTTGATCCCGTGCACGATCATCGTCGTCGGCGGATACGACAGCAGGAACAGACAGCCAAGGCTGATCCACATCACCCACCACGTGACCGTGTTGCCGCCCCACTTGTCGGACGCCCAGCCGCCCAGCGCCCGGATCGCGCCCGATGGCAGGTCGAACAGGATGGTCAGGAACGCCGCGGTCGCGAGCGGCAGGCCGTATTCGCCGATGTAGTACCGCGGCAGCCACAGCGCCAGCGCGACGAACGCGCCGAACACGAAATAGTAGACGAGGCCGTAGCGCCACACGCGCACGTCGAGCAGCGGCTTCAGCTGCTCGCCGAGCGTGGGTGGCTTCTTGCGCAGCGGCGAGTCCGCCCGGTGCAGCGGGTCCGGCGTCGTGAAGAACCAGAACAGGATCGCCATCACCAGCATCGCCACTGCGTAGACCTGCGGCACCGCCCGCCACGACGCCGTCGCCGACGCGGCGA
The DNA here is from genome assembly GCA_016716425.1 of Betaproteobacteria bacterium. Classification (GTDB taxonomy): domain Bacteria; phylum Pseudomonadota; class Gammaproteobacteria; order Burkholderiales; family Casimicrobiaceae; genus VBCG01. The sequence continues at coordinate 183,976 of JADJWJ010000004.1, read as the reverse complement.
TGATCAGCGGCGCGATGAATTTGGTCAGCGACGAGCCGGCGTTGCCGGCGCCGAAGATGCCCATCGCCGTGCCCTGCCGCTCCTTGGAGAACCACGCCGCCGAGTACGCGATGCCGACGGCGAACGACCCGCCGGCCACGCCGACGAACAATCCCAGCACCAGGTACTGCCAGTACTCGGTCGCGTACGACAGGAGCCACGTCGGAATCACCACCGAGAGCATCTGCAGGAAGTAGACGATCCGCCCGCCGTAGCGGTCGGTCAGGATGCCGAGCGGCAGGCGGATCAGCGATCCCGTAAGGATGGGCGTGGCCACCAGCAGGCCGAACTCCGTCTCGTTGAGGTTCAGCTCGGCCTTGATCTTGACCCCGATGACCGAGAACATCACCCAGACGGCGAAGTTCACCGCAAACGCGAGCGTGCTCGCGGTCAGCGCGGAAATCTGCTCGCGGCTGAATCCAGGCTTCCCCACTTCCAGCGTCGTCGACACGAATGTCTCCCTCGTCACGGCGCGACCCCGCACCGTTTTCGCGCATTCAATCCTCGGATGCGGAACAGCGCTTTAATTGACGTCAAACTCGTGAGGGTTATTCCGGGTCGCGTGGGAAATGCTTAATTTCTGCAAGGAAATCTGCAGCGATCCGCTCTTCCGCGGTGGCCGCGACCGACGCAGAGGGGGGGCAACTTCGGCCGGGAGGGCTCCGGCGCCCCGGAAGTGTCCCCCACCGGCCGCCTCGCCGGAGCGCCGGGATCCCGGTCGGGCGGCGTCGGCCGCCAGTGGCGCACTGGCGTGTTCGCCGGCGGCTGGTATGGGTCCCCGTTCGCGCAGTTCCACGAGCGCGTGAAGGACGATCCCGCCGGGACGGTACGCGTCGCGCATACCGGCCACGGCGTGATGATCGCCGGCCCGGAGGCGACGGCACGCCAGTGGCGGCAGCGGCGCGCCGGTCCGGGCGCGGTGCGCGCCTACTCGAACTTGATTCCCGCGTCCTTGACGATCTTCGCGACCTTGTCGGTCTCGGTACGGATGAGGTCGGCGAACTGCTGCGGCGTGCTGCTCTTCGCCGCGAGGCCGAGGTCGGCGAGCTTCGCGCGGACGTCGGGCATCGCGGCGATGGCCGCGAGTTCCTGATTCAGCCGGTCGACGGCGGCCGCCGGGGTGCCTGCCGGCGCGAGGATGCCCCACCAGTTGGTGAACTCGTAGCCCTTGACCGTTTCGCCGATGCCGGGCACGTCCGGCAGCGCCGGCAGGCGCGGGCCCGTGACGGCGATCGCCTTCAGCTTGCCGCCTTTCACCTGCCCCATCGCGGAGCCGTCGATGACGACGTCGACCTGCTCTCCGAGCAGCGCGGTCGTGGCCGCCGCGCCGCCCTTGAACGGCACGTGCACGATGTCGACCCCCGCCATCGTGCGCAGCAGTTCGAGCGCGAGGTGCCCCGGCCCCGCCTGCCCGCCGGTCCCCGCGTTGAGCTTGCCCGGCTGCGCCTTCGCGCGCGCGAGCAGATCCTGCATCGAGTTCATCCCCGACTTCGGATTGGCGGTGACGACGATCGACACCGTGCTCACGAGGCCGACGGGGGCGAAGTCCTTCTGCGGGTCGTAGCCGATGGAAGGCTTCGACAGCGGACCGATCACCAGCGATCCCAGGTCGCCGATCACCAGCGTGTAGCCGTCGTTCGGCGACTTGGCCGCGATGCCCACGCCCAGCGTGCCCGCGGCGCCGCCGCGGTTGTCGATCACCACGGGCTGGCCGAGGCGCTCGGAGAGCTTCTGCGCGTACAGCCGCGCGACGATGTCGGTGTTGCCGCCGGGCGGGTACGGCACGATCAGCTTCACCGGTTGCGACGGGTACGGTTGCGCCATCGCGGCGGCCGCGCAGAGGCCGGCGGCGGCCGGGAGCAGCCAGCGGAGCAGCGTTCGGGTCATCGTCGTTCTCCTTGTCGTCAGTGGTCGGTCATGGCCGTGCGCAGCAGCGCTTCGGCGTCGGCGGGCGGCGCGTCGTCGATCTCGACGACGACGTGCTCGATGCGCCCGGTGAAGCGGAACGGCGCGCGGTAGTCGGGCGTGACCGGCAGCCCGCTGTCGTAGCCGCAGCACAGGCCCTCGCCCGACGTCTCGATCACGTGCGGCACCGTGTGCGGGATCTCGCCCTCGCCGACCTGCCGCCCGTCGACGAAGAGCTCCCCGCGGCCGCAATGCTCGCCGGTGCGCGTGAAGCGAAAGCGCAGCGTGTGCCGGCCGGCCGGCAGGTCCTCGGTCGCGTCGATCCGGTACTCGGCGAGACCCAGATAGTTGTGCGCGTAGGCGAGCCGCCGGTCCTTCACGTACAGCGAATAGCCGGCGAACCAGCTGCCGTGCGCGAGCAGCACGCCTTCGGCGCCGCCGTCGGGAATCTCGACCTCGGCGGTGATCGTGTGCGACCGGTTCTTGACGTCGACGGCCGTGTAGTGGAACTGCGGCGCGCCGGCCGGGTAGTACACGTAGCGGTTGCCGGACGGCGCCGTGCCCGGCTTGCGCTCGCCCATGCGCAGCTGCATCCGCGAGTCGAGCGGCAGGACGTTGTACTTGCCGGCCTCGACCCACCAGCGCTCGACCAGCTCGGCGAGCTTCGCCGGGTGCCGGTCGGCGAGGTCCTCGCACTCGGAGAAGTCGCGCTCGACGTGGTAGAGCTCCCACTTCTGCTGCGCGAGGATCTCGTCCGTCAGCGGGTCGCCCTGCGGCTGCTCGACGACCGCCTTCCAGCCGTCGGCCCACAGCGCGCGCGAGGCGATCATCTCGTAGTACTGCACGCGCTTGTTCGTCGGCGCGGCCGCGTCGGCGAACGTGTGCGCGAAGCTCACACCTTCCAGCGGGCGCTGCGCGACGCCGTTCAACTGCGCCGGCGCCTCGAGCCCGAGCGCCGTCAGGATCGTCGGCGCGATGTCGACCACGTGCGCGTACTGGCCGCGCACCTCGCCGCGTGCGTGGATGCCTTTGGGCCAGTGCACGATCAGCGGGTCGCTCATGCCGCCCTGGTGCAGGTAGCGCTTCCAGCGCCGCAGCGGCGTGTTGCCCGCCCACGCCCAGCCCCAGGAATAGTTGGGGAACGACCGCACGCTGCCCCAGTCGTCGAGGTGCGCGAGGTTCTGCTCGACCGTCGGCTCGACGCGGTTCACGAACTGGTTCTCGTTGAACGAGCCGTGCTCGCCGCCCTCGGCGGAGGCGCCGTTGTCGGAGGCCAGCAGGATCAGCGTGTTGTCGAGCTCGCCCAACCGCTCGAGGAAGTCGATCACGCGCCCGACGTGGTGGTCGGTCTGCTCGAGGAACGCCGCGTAGACTTCCATCTGCCGCGCGTAGAGCCGCCGCGCGTCCGGGGAGAGCGTGTCCCACGCCTTGACCCACGGCGGCCGCGGCGAGAGCCTGGTGCCCGGCGGCACGACGCCCAGCGCCAGCTGCCGCGCGAACACCTGCTCGCGCCAGCGGTCCCAGCCCAGGTCGAACTGCCCGCGGTAGCGCTCGATCCACTCCGGCTCGACGTGGTGCGGCGCGTGCCCGGCGCCCAGGCAGTAGTACATGAAGAACGGCTTGTCCGGCGCGATGGTGCGCAGGTCGGTCAGGTACTCGATCGCGCGGTCGGCCAGGTCCGCGTTGAGGTGGTAGCCCTCCTCCGGGCGCCGCGGCGGCTCGACGTAGTGGTTGTCGTGCACCAGTGTGGGCACCCACTGGTTGGTCTTGCCGGCGATGAAGCCGTAGAACCGCTCGAACCCGCGCGCGAGCGGCCAGCGCGCCTTCGACGCGCCGGACGCGTACTCGGAGGCCAGCGTCAGGTGCCACTTGCCGATGCCCAGCGTCGCGTAGCCTTCCGCGAGCAGCATCTCCGACAGGAACCCGTTCTCGCGCGGCACCATGCCGTTGTAGCCGGGAAAGCCCGTGGCCATCTCCTGGATGATGCCGACACCGTTGGAGTGATGGTTGCGCCCGGTGAGCAGGCACGCGCGCGTCGGCGAGCAGATCGCCGTCGTGTGGAAGTCGCGGTAGCGCAGGCCCCCGGCGGCCAGCCGGTCGAACGTCGGCGTGCGGATGTCGGCGCCGAAGCAGCCGAGCTGCGCGAAGCCGACGTCGTCCAGCAGGAACACGAGCACGTTGGGCGCGCCCGGCTTCGCGCGCGGCGGCTGCGGCCACGCCGCATCCGATTCGCCGGCCGTACGGCCGATGGTGCCTGTGAACGGCGTGCCTTCCGGATAGGTCTTCAGCTCCTTCATCGCGCTCCTCGGCGTGATCGCTCCCGGTAACGCGCTACGGCGGGGCGCGCCGGCCACTGGTCTGTTTTTCAGACCAATCGGCGGAGGCTACGCGGCGGCGTCCACGGTGTCAACGAGCGGCGGCGTGCCGGGACTTGACCGCACCGGCCGGCGTGGTGGCACACTGGCGTCCCATGTCGATCAAGCCGATCGCCGCGCCGCGTCTGTACCAGCGCATCGCCGAGACGATCGCCGGGCTCATCGCCACCGGCGAGTTCGGGGTCGGCGACCGCCTTCCCGCAGAGCGCGACCTCGCGCGCAAGCTCGGCGTGTCGCGCGCTTCGCTGCGCGAGGCGCTGAGCGCACTGGAGCTCGAAGGCTGCGTCGAGATCCGCGTCGGCTCGGGCGTCTACGTCCGGTCGCGACGACGGCGCTCGCGCCACGCGGCCTTCCGCTTCCAGACGGCCGAGGTGTCGCCGTTCGACACGCTGCGTGCGCGGCGGCTGATCGAGGCCGAGACCGCCGCGCTGGCCGCTCGCAACGCGAGCGCCGCGCAGATCGCCGCGATCGAGCGCGCGTTCGCGCGCCTCGCCGACGACATGCGATCGTCGCGCACGCGCTCCGAGGGCGACCGTCTGTTCCACACGCGGATCGCCGAGGCGGCCGGCAACACCGCGCTGGCCGAGATCGTCCGGCAACTGTGGGCGGCCTGGCACCAGCCGCTCAACGCGCGGCTGGAGGCGCTGTTCGTAACCATGCAGCGCCGGCGCGACAACATCGGCGAGCACCGGCGCATCCTCGACGCGATTCGCGCGCGCGATCCGGCCGCGGCGCGGGCCGCGATGCGCCGGCACCTCGTCAACGCGGAGAGGCAGAGGATGGCGCTGCTGCGCGAGCGCGGCTGACCGCGGGTGGCCGCGGAAAGGGGGGGGGGGGGGGGGGGGGGGGGGGGGGGGGGGCCCCCCCCCCCCCCCGGGGGGGGCCCCCCCGGGGCCGGGGGGGGGCCCCCCGGGCCCCCCCCGGGGGGGGGGGCGGCCACCGGCCCCCCCGTCGCTGCGCTCCCCGGGGCTCAATCCCGGCCATCGGCTACAGCGGGTGGCACTCGGCCACGGCGGGCCAGCCCGCGGCCGCCTCGCGAACGCCCTACTTCCCGCCCGCTGCCGGCGGCGTCGGCACGAGCTGCCCGTCCTTCACCGGGATCTGCCTGCCCGGGTCGAACGCGAGCCGCACCGTGCCGTCCTTGCCGTCGAGCTTGTACGCGACGTCGTAGCCCAGCAGCTTCTCGCTGACGTCCTCGACGGTCTTGCAGCGGCGCTCGGTCGTCGTGACGACATCCTTGTCCTGCATGTTCTTCTGCACCTTGTTGCCGACGTAGGCGCCGCCCGCCGCGCCGGCGATCGTCGCCACCGTCTGTCCGGTGCCGCCGCCGATCTGGTGGCCGATGACGCCGCCGGCCACACCGCCGACGATCTTCCCGGTCAACCGGTGTTCATCCTTCACCGGCGCCTTCTTCTGCACGACGACGTCCTCGCACACTTCGCGCGGCGTGCGGATCGTCTCCTTCGCCTCCTTCACCGAGACCACGTCGGCGAATTTGGGCTTGTTGAGGCCGTCGCAGCCGGCCGTGCCGGCGACGAGGCCGGCGGCGAAGCTTGCGAGTGCAATGTTCCTGACCATCGAGCGGTCCATGAGGGACTCCCTGCGTGACAACACAACTGCAGTCTACTCGTGGGCGGGATGGCTGGAGCGCGCGTGCGGCCCAGGTTGCCGACTTCTGCGGCGGCCCCGTGTGCGCGCTCGGCCAGGAAGCGAGCCGTGACCCGATTCGCACCGTCGCAGGTCGCAGGCGTCCGATTTCGACGGTAGGGCGCCGCTCGCCACTGCGGGGGGCTTCCGGTACAACCCGTTAGCAACGATGCTAACCGGCACCACCGGTGACCTCTTCCGCGGATGCGCGCGCCACAGGCCCATTTTTGGCCTCCCACGCGCGTGTTGGAAGCGGTTCGACCGACGACTTTCGGCCGTTCAATCGGGCGCCGCGACATGCAGGCCCGCGCGCCAGCGATCCGCGTGATCCACATCGACGCATCGGCAACCGCGCACTTGCCGCCGCCAGCACCGCCCGTCGGTTCCGGACTCGGCCGCATGGCCGATGGACGCACCCGACCGGCGCGTTAGCATCCATGTGTACTGTTCTCCGTGCGAGCCCCCGATGCCCGCGTCCCCGGTTGCCCTGGCGCATGCCCTCGCCGCGATCGCGCATGCGCGTCGGAGCCGCCGCAACGCACGCGCCCTGCGCAACGACCGCACGCTCCAGACGCTGGTGACCGACCTGGTCGCCGCCCGGACCGCCGTGGGCATGTCGCAACGCGAAGTCGCCGAGCGCATGTGGACGACCAAGAGCGCGGTGTCGCGCCTGGAGAGCGGCCGCGTCGCGCGACCCACCCTCGACACGATCGAGAAGTACGCACTGGCCGTCGGTGCGCGGGTCGAGATTCGGGTGCGTTCGGCGCGATAGGCGCTGGGCCGATCCCACCTGCGCGCGCGGCGGCATGTCGCGCATGCGGGTGAGGAAGGTCGCCGGGGCGAGTGTGGCCTGGTGGTCGGATAGCGGTGACGCCCCGGTGGAGAGTACCGAGGACTGCGGCAGGCCGCGCATCCACTCGGCCAGCATTTCCGGCCGGTGGAAGGCGAAGACGTCGCGGGCGCGCGGCTCCGGGTCGAGCGCGTTGGTGAAGTGCGTTTCCGCGCCGGTGCTCTCGTAGACGAACGGCAGCGGGCGGCGCCACGCCGGGAGGCTCGCGGGCTATCCCTGCGCGTAGCGCGCGGACTGGATCTCCACGCCGGTCAAGGTCGCGCCACGCTTCTTCGCCTCGATCACGCCGGCGGCCTTGCCGTCGACGTAGAGCAGGTAATCGGCGAAGCCGAAGCCCCGGTCGAGCGGGAACTCGCGGATCGCCACGCCGCGGCTCGCGCGGATGTCGGCGTCCTGCACACCGACGACGGTCCACCCGGCCGCGGTCAGCAGCCGGTCGATGTCGGCTCGTGCTTGTTCTTCGGGCGACACGCCTTCCCCTCGGCCGGCGATGCTAGCACGCGGGAAGCAAGAGGCGCGCCGGTGCAGGCCCGCGTCCCGGCGTCGCCGGTGGCGTGAATCGCGACTTGGCGTCGGTGGACGGCGTTCGAATGGCCACACCAGGGGCCTTACGCGGGCTCAGGCGCGCCCGCAGCGGCGACGGACCCGTGATTCGTGCCGGTTAGCATCGTTGCTAACGGGTCCGGGATGGAGGTCCCCCGACACATGCCCGACTGCTCGCTGTGACGTGGGCGGTCGATGCGAAAAGCCAACTGGCGACCGCAGCAAGCCGCTGCGCAACCGGTCATGGCACGATGGCCCGAGTGGTTCAGTTGCAGGTCAAGGTCGAACCGACCTGCTGGCACACCCTGCCATCGTTGCGGACCAGACTCGACCCCGACGACGTGTAGCGCCGACCGCTCGCATCCCAGCATCCGCCCGCATCGCACGTCGTGACGACCGCCGGACCGGTCGACGCCGGGCTTGGGACGACCGGCGCCTGCTTCGGCGCGACCGACGCGGACAGCCGCGCCTTCTCGTCGCGATACGCGCGGTCCGCCCCTGCCTGCACCTGGCCGCTGCGCGTCGGCGTGTCCCAGCCCGTGCGGCTGTGCGTCAGCGCCTTCTCGTTCCCCGGATCGCGGACCGCAGGCGCGCCGGCGGCGGCGTCACCGCCGGTCGCGAGCGCCTGCGTCTGCGCCGCCTTGCGCGCCTGCGCGGCCTGCCGTTCCTGCTCCACCGCACGCTGCTGATCGGCCGCCGCGCGCATTCGTGCCCGCTCGATTTCCTCCCGCGTCGGCCCGCCGGTGGGCGTCATGCGCTTGATCTCCGAGCCCGACCAGCAGGGGCGATCGGAGTACTCGATCTTGCCGTTGGCGTTCTGGCACTTGTACATCGTCTGCGCATGCGCGGTCGCGGTGAACGCGCACGCGCACGCGACCAGCAACGCATACCACCACGCCGGAACCACCGTGCCGGCATGGTCGGATCGCCGGAGCGTTACGGCCGTCGCGTGGCGCCTGGCGCGCGGCTCCGAACGCGACCGCGGCCGGCTCGCCGCCGCGGCACCAGCGAAATTGACCAGCATGCGATCCCCGGACAAGGAAAGGCCACCGACCGCCGCGCCGTTCGGCAGGAGAATGCGCGCTCGCGGCAGACTACCTGCTCCCACAAGCACGGATCGTGCCCCTGCCTGCGCGATGGGACGTGCATGCGCACCGGCGTCGGCCCGCGGGGCAGACCGCGCCGCAGGATGGGCGAGGAATGGCCACGCGGGGGGCCTGTGGACCTGGCCGCGTGTGGTGCGCCGCGCACCGCACGCCCGGGCCCTCGTTCAGCCCCGCGAGGAATCGAGGATCGAGGCGTCGACGGATTCGAACCTCGGCGTCCCCGCGAGCTTCATCGCCAGCGTGAGCTCGCCGGCCAGGATCTCCAGCGCGCGCCGGACCCCGGCCTCGCCGCCGGCCGCCGCGCCGTAGAGCACCGCGCGGCCCAAGCCGACCGCGCTTGCCCCCAGCGCGCGCGCCTTCAGCGCGTCGATGCCGCGCCGCACGCCGGAGTCGACCAGCACTTCGGCGCGGCCCTGCACCGCCGCCGCGACGCGCGGCAGCGCGTCGGCCGCCGCGACGGCGCCGTCGAGCTGGCGGCCGCCGTGGTTGGAGACCCAGACGGCATCGACGCCCAGGCTTGCGATGCGCGCGGCATCGCCCGCATGCAGCACGCCCTTCACGACCAGCTTGCGCGGCCAGCGCTCGCGCAGGCGCGCCACGTCGTCGAAGCCGAAGGCCGCATCGAGGTTCTGCCCGACCCGCGCGGCGATCGTGAGCCCGGCGCCCTCGTCGCCGAGCAGGCCGCGCACGTTGACGAACTCCGGCATTCCGCCGCGGAGCATCCCGAGCGCCCACTTCGGGTGCGTCGCGCCTTCGATCAGGTGCCGGCCGGAGAGTCGCAGCGGAATCGCGATGCCATTGCGCAGGTCGCGCTCGCGCTTGCCGCCCGCCGGCAGGTCGACGGTCACCACCAGCGCCTCGTAACCCGCGGCCTCGGCGCGCGCGACGAGGCGCGCATTCGCGTCCGGGTTGCGCAGCACGTAGAGCTGAAACCACAGCCGCCCCGGCACCGCCTCGGCCAACTGCTCGATGCCGATCGTGGCCATCGTCGACAGCGCGAACGGAATCCCGTGCGCGGCCGCGGCACGGGCCAGCGCCAGATCCGCGCCGGGCCACGCGAGCGTGCACGAGCCCATCGGCGCGATGACGAACGGCAGCGCGGACGCCCGCCCGAGGATCGCGGCGGATGGGTCCGGCGCCGACACGTCGACGAGCACGCGCGGCACGAGCCGCCGCCGCTCGAACGCCGCGCGGTTGTCCGCGAGCGTCAATTCGTCCTCGGCGCCGCCGTCGATGAACTCGAAGACCAGGCGCGGCAGCCGCCGCCTCGCCATGCGGCGCAGGTCCTCCACGGATACGGCGCGCGCCAGCGCACGCTCGAGGCTGCTCACGTCGAATCGGTCCGTGGTGGTCGGCGCAACGGCATCGTGCGGCGCTGCGCCCTCGCCGAAGTTCGTCGCCGGTCTAGCGCGCGCAGACGAACCGGACGATCGGCCGGTACGGCGTCCGTGGCGGCAGGCTGCTCCCGGTCCTCGACGCGACGTAGATCCAGTCCGATGTGCGCTCCACGGAGCCCAGCCGCGTCCCCTGCGCCATCGGTTCGTCGTGCTCGGACACCGCGACGCTGCGCAGCCGTTCCGCGGCGCAGTCCACCTCGTAGAGCACCTGCCGCGAGCGCACGCCGCCTGATTCCGGCTGGGCGTAATCCTGCACGACCGGCGCGCGGCGCACGTAGCCGCCGGCGGTCACGGTCGCGGGGTCGATGTAGAACGCGGTGCCACCGTCCTCCGCCACTTTCGTTGCGGCGGCCCAGGCGGGAGCGGCGGCGAGCAGCAGCACGACCGGGAGTGCGGCACGCATGATCGGGGACCTCCTGATCCGCTTCCGGTGACGACGTCTTCATCGTAGCGCAATCCGCCCGGCGCCGCCGGAAAGGCGCATCGCCAGCGTGCCGGCGCGGCGCGTGCAACGCCGGCACTGCGACCTCCCGTTCCCGCGGACGCGGCGCCGCCTGCGATCCGCTTCGGCGAGCCGCGAATGCCACGTCGGACGTTCCTGCAGCGTAAAATCCCGCCGGAGACGTTCGGTGGTCGCGGACCGACGCGTGCGGCAGCTCCCGCCGACGCCAAAAGAAAATCGGGCACGCGGCCCGATTTTCAAGACGTGGTGCTGGAACGAGCCAGCACGCGAAGCCTGCTTACTTCTTGGCGTCCGGCTTCTTGTCGCCTTCCATCAGCTTCTTGCACTCGGCCTTCATCTTGTCGTCGGCCTTGCTCATGTCCATCTTCTTGCACGCTTCCATCTTCTTGGCCTTGTCCGCGTCGCTCATCGCGCCGCCGTGAGACGCGGCGAAAGCGCCGACGGAGGCGGTGGCGAAGGTCGCGGCAATCAACATCGACATCAGCTTCTTCATGGGTGGGCTCTCGAGTCTGGGTTGGAATGGGACGTTCTTATGAACGCGGGCGGGAGTCTAGAGCAAGAATGACCGCAAGTCACCCTGTCAATCCCCTGTTCGCACGGGCCATCGGGGCGCTTCTGCCGGCGTTGGCGGCGCTCGCCCTGGCGGGGGTGTGCTTGGCCCCCCTGCGCCTGCTGGCCGCCCCGCGCCTGCCCACCGATCCGGCCGAGGTGCTGGAACGCCTGCCGCTGCGGCCCGGGGACGCCACGGGGGCCGAACTGGCCGGCCTGCGGGCGGCCGTGACCCGGGCCGCCCGGGAATCTCCGGCCGATCCGCTCCCGGCCGCCCGGCTCGCCGGGCGCTACTACGAACTGGCCGTCGCGCGCGGCGATCCGCGCTACATCGGCTACGCCGACGCGGTCCTGGCGCCGTTCGCGTCGAGCCGGGTCCCGGCCGTGCTGGTGGTTCGCGGGCAGTTGCGGCAGTACCGGCACGACTTCGAGGGCGCGCTGCAGGACTTCGCCGGCGCGCTCGAGGCCGACCCGCGATTTGCCTCGGCCCACGCCTGGCGCGGCGCCATCTACCTGGTCCAGGCCGACTACGCGGCGGCGAAGACCGAATGCGACGCGCTGCTGGCGCTGGACCGCGCCACGCTCTACGGCGGCTGCATCGGGCTGGTCCACGCTTACGGAGGCCGGATGGAGGCCGGATCCGCCGCGTTGCGCCGCGCGCTGGACGAGACCCGGGACGCGGGCAACCGGTTGTGGCTGTTGACCCGCTTGGGCGAGGTGGCAGCCTGGCGTGGGCGGCCGGACGAGGCCGAGAAGCATTACCGCGCCGCGCTCGCGCTCGGCATCGACGACGGCTACCTGCTGGCCGCGTGGAGCGACTTCCTGCTGGACCGGCAACGCCCCGCCGAAGTGGTGAAGTGGCTGTCCGGATGGGAAGCCTCCGACGGCCTGCTGCTGCGGCTCGCGTTGGCCGAGACCGCGCTCGAGCAGCCCGCCGCCAAGGCGCACGTGCAGGCGCTGGCGGACCGGTTCGCCGCGGCGAAGGCGCGCGGCGACTCCACCCATCGGGCCGAAGAGGCGCGCTACCTGCTGCACCTGGCCGGCGATCCGGCCGCAGCGCTCGCCGCGGCGGCCGCCAACTACCGCGTGCAGCGCGAACCGCGCGACGCCCGCGTGTTGCTGGAGGCCGCCATCGCGGCCCGCGATCCCGCCGCCGCGCAACCGGCGCGCGACTGGCTGCGCTCCAGCGGATTCGAGGACGCACACCTGCGGCAACTGGAATCGGCGTCGGCACGATGATGCGGCGGCGCGCATTGCTGTGCCTCGTGCTCGCGCTCGGCGCATGGGTTGCCGCGCCAGCCAGCGCGCACAAGGCGAGCGACAGCTACCTGGCGCTGCAGGTGGCGGGCCGCGACGTGACCGGCCAGTGGGACATCGCGCTGCGCGACATCGACTTCGCCATCGGCCTCGATGCGGATGGCGACGGCGACATCACCTGGGGTGAAGTGCAGGCGCGCCACGCCGACATCGCCGCGTGGGCGCTGGCGCGGCTGAAGCTGGAACGCGGCGGCGACTGCGCGTTGCAGGTCGCGCAACACCTGGTGGACCGGCACACCGATGGCGCCTATGCGGTGCTGCGACTCGCCGGCAGGTGCCCGTCCGACTCGCAGCCGGTAGCAGTGAGCTACCGACTCCTGTTCGACATCGACCGGATGCACCGCGGACTGCTGCGGCTGGAGGTCGATGGCGTTGCGCACACGTCGGTGCTGGGGCCGGATACCGGTGCGTTGAGCGTCGAGCCCGGCGAGACCTCGCGGTGGGCGCAGTTCGGCCGGTACCTGGTCGAGGGCACGCTTCACATCTGGATCGGCTTCGACCACGTCCTGTTCCTGCTGTCGCTGCTGCTGCCGGCCGTGCTCGTGCATCAGTCGCGGCGCTGGACCGGCGTGGATTCGTTGCGCGCGGCGCTCACCGACGTGCTGTGGGTGGTCACCGCATTCACCGTCGCGCATTCGATCACGCTGTCGCTCGCGGCGCTGCAGATCATCGCGCTGCCGTCGCGCCTGGTGGAGTCCGCCATTGCGGCCTCGGTGGCGCTGGCCGCGGCCAACAACCTGTGGCCGGTGGTCGAGCGACGGCGCTGGCTGATGGCCTTCGGCTTCGGCCTGATTCACGGCTTCGGCTTCGCCAGCGTGCTGACCGAGCTCGGCCTGCCCAGCGACGCGCTGGTGCTCTCGCTGCTGGGCTTCAACGTCGGCGTCGAGCTCGGCCAGCTGGTCATCGTGGCGTGCTTCCTGCCGGTGGCTTACCTGCTGCGCAACACGACGCTCTACCGCAAGGGCGTGTTCGTCGGCGGCTCGGTGCTCACGTTGCTGGTGGCGCTGGTGTGGCTCGCGGAGCGGATGTTCAACCTGAACCTGTTCGTGACCTGAGTCCGGTTTCCCGGGCAGGTCCCTCGCGGGACGCGGACTGGCGGGCCGGAAATGTCACGGTCAGGCGCGTCACCGCGGAGGGAGCCCGGGCTTCGAAACGCGCTTGGCTTCGCTCGGGGGATCGGTGACTGGGAGGCTACTGGCGGAGAGGGCGGGATTCGAACCCGCGGAGGGCTATTAACCCTCGCACGCTTTCCAGGCGTGTGACTTAAACCGCTCATCCACCTCTCCGGTGGGGCGACATTTTACCCGATCGGAGTCCGGCCTCGGGGCCGCCGTCTGCGCGCGCGGGCCGGTGCGGCCGGACGGCGGCTCGCGCACCGACGAGACACGCCCGGCGAAACACGTCACAGCCGCGCGTGCGCAGCTCAGAACTGGCGCATCAGCGCCGCCCGCCGCTCCAGCCACCACGCGTACTGCGCCGGCCACAGCGCCCAGCCGGCGTCGCCTTCGAGCGCCACGGCGGCGCGGCCGGCCCAGTGCGGGTCGGACAAGGCCTCGCGGCCGACGGCGACGAGGTCGGCGGCGCCGCTTTCCAGGATCGCCTCGGCCTGCGCGGCATCGGTGATGAACCCGACCGCCTGCGTGGCGATGCCGGCCTCGTCGCGCACGCGCGCCGCGTTCGGCACGAGATAGCCGGGCTTGAACGGCAGGCGTGCGGCGAGGAAGCCGCCCGCGGAGCAGTCGACGATGTCCACGCCGATGGCCTTGAGCTCCTTCGCGAGCGCGACGGAATCGTCGAGCGACCAGCCGCCGTCGATGCCGTCGTACGTCGATGCGCGGAAGAAGAGCGGCTTGCCCGCGGGCCACGCCGCGCGCACGGCGCGCGCGATCTCGAGTGCGAAGCGCATGCGGCCGGCGAGGTCGCCGCCGTACTCGTCGCGGCGCGTGTTGGCCACCGGCGACAGGAACGAGTGCGCGAGGTAACCGTGCGCGCCGTGGACCTCGACGGCGTCCACACCCGCTTCGTGCGCACGCCGCGCGGCGGCGGCGAATGCGTCGACGATGCACCGGATGCCTTCGTGCGTCAGCGCGCGCGGCACCAGCCAGCCTTCGTGGTGCGGCTGCGCGACCGGCCCGACGATCGGCCACGGATGGTCGCCGCGTGCGACGTCGTCCGGTCCGAGCGCCGCGTTGCCGAACCACGGCCGCTGCATGCTCGCCTTGCGGCCGGCGTGCGCGAGCTGCACGCCCGACTTCGCACCGTGCGCGTGCAGGAATTCGACGATGCGCCTGACCGGCGCGACGTGCGCGTCGGACCACAGCCCCAGGTCGCCGTGCGTGATGCGGCCCTCCGGCAGCACGGCCGTCGCCTCGGTGAACACGAGGCCGAAGCCGCCGGCCGCGAACTGGCCCAGATGCACGAGGTGCCAGTCGTTGGCGAGGCCGCCGTGCGCCGAGTACTGGCACATCGGCGAGACGACGGTGCGGTTGCGCAGAGTGACGTCGCGCAGCGTCAGCGGGGAGAACAGGCGGGACTTGAACGTGGTCATCGTTTCGGACCTCCGCATGCTCCACCGTGTCATTTCACTTTGTCATCCCGAGCGCAGCGAGGGATCTGCTTGCGGACGCTGCCACCGCGCCAACTGCAGATCCTCGCTGCGCTCGGGATGACACAGTGGAAGGAGTCATCCTTCGTACCGGCAATGACTGACAATGGCTCGCTACCCGCTCGCGTGCGCGCCGCGGTGCGCCCAGCCGGTCATCCGGCGCTCGAGCACGGCGAAGAGCTCGTACATCGCCATCGCCATGACGCCGATGACGAAGAGGCCGGCGAACACGAGCGGCATCTTCATCGACGAGCCGGCGGACATCATCAGGTAGCCGATGCCGTCGTTGGACGCGACGGTCTCGGACACGACGGTGCCGATGAACGCCAGCGTGATCGACACCTTGAGGGAGGCGAAGAAGAACGGCAGCGACCGCGGCAGGCCGACCTTCAGCAGAATGTCGCTCTTGCGCGCGCCGAGCGAGCGCAGCACGTCCTCCAACTCGGGCTCGAGGGTGGCGAGCCCCGTCGCAACGTTGACGACGATCGGAAAGAAGCTGATCAGGAACGCCGTCAGCACGGCCGGCACGGTGCCGATGCCGAACCACACGACGAGGATCGGCACGAACGCGACCTTGGGGATCGCGTTGAACGCGACCAGTAGCGGATACAGGCCGCGGTAGACGAAGCGCGACGTGCCCACGGCGACGCCGAGTGCGAGCCCGACGGCCACGCCGATCGCGAAGCCGATCATCGTCGTCCAGAACGTCTGCCACGCGTGTCCCGCGATGGGCTTCGCGTACTCGACCAGCGCTTGCGCGATGGTCCACGGGCTGGGAAAGATGAAGTCAGAGACCTCGAACAGCGTGCAGATCGCCTGCCAGACGACGAGCAGCGCCACCGACAGGATCCACGGTGCCGCCTGCTCCAGCCGCCGCTGCCGGTCGGTCGTCATGCGTCGGCCGGCTCGCGGCGGATCGCGCCGATGCGCTCACGCAGGTCGTGCACGATGTGCGAGAACGCATCCGAATAGGTGACCTCGAGGTCGCGCGGGCGCGGCAGCTCGATCTCGCGCCGCGCGAGGATGCGTCCCGGTCGGCGGCTCATCACGTAGACGGTGTCGGCGAGGAACACGGCCTCGCGCAGGTCGTGCGTGACCAGGATCACCGTGAAGCGCCGCGCCGCCCACAGGTCGCGCAGAATGCACCACAGTTCCTCGCGCGTGAACGCGTCGAGCGCGCCGAACGGCTCGTCGAGCAGCAGCATCTGCGGCTGGTGGACGAGCGCGCGGCAGATCGACGCACGCTGCTGCATGCCGCCGGAGAGCTGGTACGGGAGCTTGTCCTCGTAGCCGTCGAGGCCGACGGTCTTGAGGAGCGCGCGCGCCCTGTCCGCGAACTGCGCGCGATCGCGCTTGAACGTCGCGCGGTAGGGCTCGACGATCTCGAGCGGCAGCAGCACGTTGTCGAGCGTCGTGCGCCACGGCAGCAGTGTCGGCGCCTGGAACGCCATGCCGACGATCTTCAGCGGGCCGGTCACGCGATTGCCGGCGACGGTGACGGTGCCCTTCGTGGGCGGCTTCA
The DNA here is from genome assembly GCA_016716425.1 of Betaproteobacteria bacterium. Lineage (GTDB taxonomy): Bacteria > Pseudomonadota > Gammaproteobacteria > Burkholderiales > Casimicrobiaceae > VBCG01. Next base: position 167,658 of record JADJWJ010000004.1, on the reverse strand, counting down.
GGCCCGTCGCGAGCTTCATGAACGTCGACTTGCCGCAGCCGGACGGCCCGACGATCGCGACGAACTCGCCGGCGCGGATCGACAGCGAGATGTCCTCGACGGCGAAGTCGGCGTGGCCCTCGTAGGCGAGCGCGACGTCGCGGAAGTCGACGAATGCGGAGGACTGCGTCATGCGCCCTCACCCCAACCCTCTCCCGCAAGCGGGAGAGGGAGATCACTCGCGGATGCCTGTGCGGACTTCGGCACCGTCGCGCGCCACCGCTCCCTCGCCCCGCGCAGCGGGGAGAGGGCCGGGGTGAGGGGCGCCCGCCGGTCACGAAGCCGCTACTTCGCAAACACCATCCGGTCGGCCTTTGGCGGCAGCAGCGAGCGGTTGAACACCGCCTCCGGCTTGACCGCGTTCTTCAATTCGAACGCCGACGACACCTGCGTCACCATGTCGGTGAGCCGCGCGGGCGTGACGTCGCCGATCCCGGCAGCCTTCGCCTCCGGCGTCGCGATGACGCTGTCGATGGCCAGCCGCATCCGCCGCTTCTCCAGCGTCTCGTCGACCAGCGCGTCGCGCTCCTTCACGTACCGGATCGAGCCGTCCGGGTCGGCCAGCACGTCCTTCATGCCCTTGGTGAACGCGCGCAGGAACGCCTTCACGGCTTCCGGCTTCTCCTTCAGGAACTGCTCGGACACGATGATCGCGTTGCCGTACAGGTTCACGCCGTACTTCGGGTACATCAGCACGTCGACGTCCTCGTCCTTGACGCCGCGCGCGTTGAGGTTGAGCAGGCTAGTGAAGTAGAAGCCGGTGATCGCGTCGACGTCGCCGCGGACGAGCATCGTCTCGCGCAGCGGCGGGTCCATCGCCGTCCACGCGATCTTCGACGCGTCGAGCTTGTTGGCTTTGACGAAGATCGGGAACGCGCGGCGGCCGGCGTCGAACACCGGCGCGCCCATCTTCTTCCCCTGCAGGTCGGCCGGCGCCCTGATGCCGGTCTTCTTCAGCGAGAACACGGCGGCGGGTGTGGAGTCGTACACCATCATCACGGCCACCGGCTTGTTCGGCGCGGTTGGGTTGTTGCCGACGAACTCGATCAGCGCGGCCAGGTCCGCGAAACCCATCTGGTAGGTCCCCGACGCGACGCGGTTGACGGCGTTGCCGGAGCCGTTGCCGGCGTCGACCGTGACGTCGAGCTTCTCGGCCGCGAAGTAGCCCTTCGCCTTCGGCAGCAGGAACAGTGCGGACGGACCCTCGAAGCGCCAGTCGAGCTGGAATGCGATCTTCGTGTCCTGCGCGGCGGCAGGCGCGGTGGCGGCGAGGCACGCGAAGGCGAGCGCGGCGCCGAGGGCACGGCGAACGAGGTCGGGCAGGCGCATGGAGGATCTCCGAGGGATGCACGAAAGGGAGGCGCTCGCAGCCGGCTTCTGAAGCGACTGCACCGATGCGGCGCAGCGCTCGCCTTCGGACCCGGCCACGGGCAGGACAACGCGCAATCTTAGCGAATTCGGTGCCGTATGACAGCGCGACGTTGCCACCGCCACCAAGTGTCATCCCGACCGCAGGGAGGGATCTGCTTCACCCGACGCAGCGACGCCCGGCAACAACAGATCCCTCCCTGCGGTCGGGATGACACCTGAGCCATTGCGGGCGCAGTGCCGGGCGCGGGGCACCGAACGTCCCGCTCACAGCAGCGACCGCTGCCGTTGCGTCGTCGAGTCCACCACGGTCAGCGCCGTCATGTTGACGATCCGGCGGACGGTGGCCGATGGGGTCAGGATGTGCACTGGCTTGGCCACGCCCAGCAGGATCGGCCCGAGCGTCACGCCGGAGCCGGCGGTCGCCTTGAGCAGATTGAACGCGATGTTCGCCGCGTCGAGGGTGGGCATGATGAGCAGGTTCGCCTCGCCCTTCAGCCGCGAGTTGGGGAACGCCCCCAGCCGGACCTCCTCCGACAGCGCCGCGTCGCCGTGCATCTCGCCCTCGACCTCGAGGTCGGGGTCCATCGCGTTGATCAGCGCCAGCGCCGTCTGCATCTTCTTCGCCTGCGGGTGCGTCGACGAGCCGAACGACGAATGCGACAGCAGCGCCGCCTTCGGCGTCAGGCCGAACCGGCGCATCTCGTCGGCGGCGAGCAGCGTGATCTCGGCCAGCTCTTCCGGGCTCGGATCGACGTTGACGTACGTGTCGGCGATGAACACCGTGCGGTTGGGCATCATCACCGCGTTCATCGCCGCGTAGTTGCGGATGCCGCGGCGCAGCCCGATCACCTGGTCAACGTACTGCCGGTGCAGCTCGTGCGTGCCGAACGTGCCGCACAGCATGCCGTCGGCGTAGCCCAGGTGGATCGCCATCGCCCCGATCAGCGTCAGCCGCCGCCGCATCTCGATCTGCGCGTACGCCTGCGACACGCCCTTGCGCTGCGTCAGCCGGTAGTACTCGCTCCAGAACTCGCGGTAGCGCTCGTCCCACTCCGGATTGACGATCTGGAAGTCGCGGCCCGGCTCGATGCGCAGGCCGAAGCGCTCGATGCGCCGCTCGATGACGGCCGGCCGCCCGACGAGGATCGGCTTCGCGAGCCCCTCGTCGACGACAACCTGCACGGCGCGCAGCACGCGCTCGTCCTCGCCCTCGGCGTAGATGATGCGCCGCGGCGCGGCCTTCGCCGCGGCGAAGATCGGCTTCATCAGCAGGCCCGAGTGGTAGACGAACTGCGTCAACTTCTCGCGGTAGGCGTCGAGGTCGGCCAGCGGGCGCGTGGCCACGCCGGTGTCCATCGCGGCCTTCGCCACGGCCGGCGCGATCATCACGATGAGCCGCGGGTCGAACGGCTTCGGGATCAGGTACTCGGGGCCGAAGCGCAGGTTCTCGACGTTGTACGCGTGCGCGACGATGTCCGACTGCTCGGCCATCGCGAGGTCGGCGATCGCGCGCACGGCGGCGAGCTTCATCTCCTCGTTGATCTGCGTGGCGCCGACGTCGAGCGCGCCGCGAAAGATGAACGGGAAGCACAGCACGTTGTTGGTCTGGTTCGGAAAGTCCGAGCGCCCGGTCGCGATCACCGCGTCGGGCCGCGCGGCCTTCGCCACGTCCGGCATGATCTCCGGATCGGGATTGGCGAGCGCCAGGATCAACGGCGACGCCGCCATCGACGGCAGCCACTCGGCCTTCAGCACGCCGCCCGCGGACAGCCCGAGGAAGACGTCCGCACCCGGCAGGATCTGGGCGAGCGTGCGCGCGTCGGTCTTCTGCGCGTACTTCGCCTTCTGCTCGTCCATGAGCTTGGTGCGCCCGGCGTAGACCACGCCCTCGATGTCGGCGACCCAGATGTTCTCGCGCTGCACCCCCAGGCTGACGAGCAGGTCGAGGCACGCGAGCGCCGCAGCACCCGCGCCCGAGCAGACGAGCTTGACGCGGTCCATCTCCTTGCCGACGACGCGCAGCCCGTTGACGATCGCCGCGCCGACGATGATCGCCGTGCCGTGCTGGTCGTCGTGAAACACCGGGATCTTCATCCGCTCGCGGCACTTCCGCTCGATGTAGAAGCACTCGGGCGCCTTGATGTCCTCGAGGTTGATGCCGCCGAACGTGGGCTCCAGCGCGACGATCATGTCGACGAGCTTGTCCGGGTCGCGCTCGTTCAACTCGATGTCGAAGCAGTCGAGGCCGGCGAACTTCTTGAACAGCACCGCCTTGCCCTCCATCACCGGCTTCGCGGCCAGCGGCCCGATGGCGCCCAGCCCGAGCACGGCGGTGCCGTTGGTCACGACGGCGACGAGGTTGCCCCGCGCGGTCAGGTTCGACGCCTCGCGCGGGTCGCGGACGATCTCGTCGCAGACGGCGGCCACCCCGGGCGTGTAGGCGAGCGCGAGGTCGCGCTGGTTCGTGAGCTGCTTGGTGGCGGTCAGCGCGATCTTGCCGGGCGTGGGCAGCCGGTGGTATTCGAGCGAGGCCTCGCGGATTTCCTTGTCCGGCATGGTGGCTTTTCCGTGCGCAGCTGGGGCTGGGCTTTCCATGATAATCCAACGGCCCGCCGCGCCCGGTGCCCCGCCGGGAGTCTGCGCTGCGTCAACAATGGGGTGTAACCCCCACGGTTATAATCCGGGCTCCTCCTTGGCGTCCCGCGCGGGGCGAAACGCGTGCCCGCGCCCCACCGGGCATGGTCTCGTCACCGATCTTCTGGCTGTTCGCGTTCGCTTTGCTGGTGGGAACGCTGGCGTTCCTCGTCCCGCCGCTCCTGCGGCGCCGCGCCGCGGTCGATGGCCCGGGCGACGCCTCGGCGGCCACGGCGGTGTTCCGCGACCACAAGCGGCAGATCGAGGCCGACTTCGCGGCGAATGCGATCACCGCGGAAGAGCGCGACGCCGCGTTGGCCGACCTGGCCGCGCGTTTCGGCGCGGAATTGCAGCAGGATGCCCCAGCGGGGGCGCGCCCGGTCAACGAGCACCCGCGCTGGATCGCCGCGATCGTCATCGTCGCGTTGGTGCCCGTCGTTGCCGGCGCGATCTATTTTTCAATCGGCAACCCGGCAGCGTTGACGGCGGCGGCGCCCACCGCGGCCGTCGGCCACGCCAACCTGAAGGACCCGGCCCAGGATCCGCAGATGGCGTCGATCGTCGACGGCCTCGCCAAGCGGCTGCAGGCCAATCCCGACGACGGCGAAGGCTGGGCGATGCTCGGCCGCTCCTATCGCGTGCTTGGCCGCTTCGAGGCGGCGGCGATGGCGTACGGCGAGGCCGCCAAACGCCTGCCGCCCAACGCCATCGTCTACACGGAGTGGGCGGAGGCGGTCGCGCAGTCGCAGGGACAAACGCTGGGCGGCCTCCCGACCGAGCTTCTCGACAAGGCGCTCGCCGTCGATCCCGATTACCAGAAGGCGCTCGCGCTGGCCGGCTCCGCCGCGCTCGAGCGCAACGACCGCGCCACCGCGGCGAAGCTGTGGACGAAGCTGCGCGCCAGCCTGCCGCCGGACAGCCCCAACGTCGCCGAGGTCGACGCGGCGCTGAAGGAGATCGGCGTGACGCCGCCGCCGTCGAGCGCCGCGGCCGCGAAGGCGCCCGCGTCGCCGGCCGCCGTCGTGGCCGCGCCGTCGCCCAGGGCGGCGCCGTCCGCTTCGACCGCGTCGCCCGCATTGCCCGCCTCGCCCGCGACACCCGGCGCGGCGACCATCGAAGGCCGCGTCGAGATCGACCCCAGGCTCGCCGGCAGGATCGCGCCCGGCGACACCGTATTCGTGCTCGCGCGCGACCCCGACGGGTCGCGGATGCCGTTGGCCGCGCTCAAGCTTTCGGGCTCCGATCTGCCGAAGTCGTTCTCGATGAGCGACGCGATGGCGATGTCCGACGCGACGACCATTTCCAAGGCGAAGCGCATCGTCGTCGAGGCGCGGGTGTCGAAGTCCGGCAACGCGATGCTGCAGCCCGGCGACCTGACCGGGACCAGCGCGCCGGTGGCACCCGGCGCCCGCGACATCCGCGTGACCATCGACCGCGTCGTGCCCTGACGGCGAATCGTCATTTCATTGTATAATCAACAATTTACGACAAACACCGCGCGCCCCGACCCGGCGCCTGCCCCGCTCTCGTCCCGTGACCGTACCCGCCCTCCTCGAAGCGCAGGATCTGGCCGCCCGCCGCGGCGACTCGATGCTGTTCGCGGGCTTGGGCTTCAGCGTGGCTGCGGGCAAGGCGCTGGTGATCACGGGACCCAACGGCACCGGCAAGACCACGCTGCTGCGCATCCTGGCCGGCCTGACGCTGCCGGCCGGCGGCACGATCCGCTGGCGCGGCGAAGCGGTCGTGCCGTACGCGGCCGGGTTGCGCGAGGAGACGCTCTACGCCGGTCACTTCGCGGCGTTGAAGGACGAGCTGACGGCCGAGGAGAACCTGCGCTCGCTCGTTTCGCTGTCGGGCGCGGAGCCGTCCGACGCGGATCTGCGTGCGGCGCTCGCCGCCGCGGCGCTCGCGGAGAAGCGCCTGCTGCCGGCGCGCGTGCTGTCGCAGGGACAGCGGCGACGCATCGGTCTCGCCCGGCTTGCGCTGCTCGCGCGGCCGCTGTGGCTGCTCGACGAGCCGGCCACCGCGCTGGACACGACGGGACTGGGCCTGCTGGCCGAACTGATCGCGCGCCAACTCGACTCCGGCGGCGCGGTGATCGCGGCGACGCACCAGCCGCTCGACCTGCCGACCGACGCCGTCGACCGGCTCGTGATGGGATGAGCGCCACCGCAACCACCGCTACGGAATCGCCGTACGGCGCCTTCGGCGCGCTGCGGTGGGCCGTCGCACGCGACCTGAAGCTCGCGCTGCGCTCGCGGGCGGAACTCGGCGTCCAGTTGCTGTTCTACGTGATCGTGGTCACGCTGTTCCCGCTGGCGTCGTCGCCGGAGAAGACCCTGCTCGCGACGATGGGGCCCGGCGTGCTGTGGGTCGCCGCCTTGCTGGCGTCGCTCCTGTCGCTGCCGCGGCTCTTCGCCAGCGACTTCGCCGACGGCACGCTGGAGCAGATCGCATTGTCGCCGTACCCGATGCCCGCCCTCGTCTTCGGCAAGATCCTCGCGCATTGGCTGACGACCGGCCTGCCGATCGTCGTGCTGGCGCCGCTGCTCGGGCTGCAGTATGGCCTCGACGTGCCGGCGCTCACGGTCGTCACGCTGTCGCTGCTGATCGGCACGCCGATTCTGTCGCTGCTGGGCGCGATCGGCGCGTCGCTGACGCTGGGCGTGCGCGGCGGCGGCAGCCTGCTCGCGCTGCTGATCCTCCCACTCTACGTGCCGGTGCTGATCTTCGGCGCGGGTGCCGCCGACGCCGTGCGCGCGGGGTTGTCCGCGTCGGCCAACCTGTCGCTGCTGGGCGCGGGACTGTTGCTCGCGTTCGTCGGCGCGCCGTTCGCGACGGCGGCGGGCATCCGGATCGCTCTCGACTGACCGCATACGAACGATGAGCCTCTACCGCTATTCGTCGCCGGCCGCGTTCTACCCGCTCGCGGGCATGATGGCGCCGTGGTTCGCCGGCGCCGCGCTGCTGTGCACGGTCGCCGGCCTCTGGATCGGCTTCGGCATCGCGCCGACCGACTTCCAGCAGGGCGAGGCGTACCGGATCATCTTCATCCACGTGCCCTCCGCGTGGATGTCGATGTTCGTGTACCTGGTGATGGGCTTCTGGAGCGTGCTGGCGCTGTCGTTCAACACGCGGCTGTCCGCGATGATGGCGCAGGCGTTGGCCCCCACCGGCGCGATCATGACGTTCGTTGCGCTGTGGACCGGCGCGCTGTGGGGCCGGCCGACGTGGGGCACGTACTGGGCGTGGGACGCGCGGATGACGTCCGAGCTGATCCTGCTGTTCCTGTACTTCGGCGTGATGGCGCTGCGCAGCGCGATCGACGACCCGCGGCGCGCCGACCGCGCGTGCGCGGTGCTGACGATCGTGGGCAGCGTCAACATCCCGATCATCTACTTCTCGGTGCAGTGGTGGAACACGCTGCACCAGGGTGCGTCCGTGAGCCTCACCGCGGCGCCGAAGATGGCTTCGATCATGCTGCTGGGCATGCTGGTGATGTCGTTCGCCGCGTGGTTCTACGCGATCGCCGTCGTGCTGTGGCGCGTGCAGGCGATCATTCTCGAGCGCGAGCGCGGCGCGGCGTGGGTCGCGGAACTGCCGAAGTTGCGGAGCGCCGTCGCATGAGGACCGAAGCATGAGCGAATTCCTGGCGATGGGCGGCTACGCCTTCTACGTCTGGGGCTCCTACGGCGTGGCCGCCATCGCAATCGTCGTCGAAATCGTCAGCGTGCGCGCGCGCCGCCGGGCTGCCGCCCGGCTCGCCGCCGCCACGCGTCCGGAGCAACCGAAATGAAAGCTCGCCATCGCCGCTTCGCGTGGATCGCCGCCGGGGTCGCCGTGCTCGGCGTCGCCGTCGCGCTGGTCCTGAACGCGTTCCAGTCGAACCTCGTGTTCTTCTTCACGCCCACGCAGGTCGCGCAGAAGGAGGCGCCGCAGGGCCGTCCGTTCCGCATCGGCGGCCTCGTCGAGGACGGCAGCGTCAAGCGCATCCCCAACTCGGTCGAGGTGACGTTCGTCGTGACCGACACCGCGCAGCGCGTGCCGGTCGTGTACAGCGGCCTCTTGCCCGACCTCTTCAAGGAGGGCAAGGGCGTGGTCGCGCAGGGTTCGCTCGGGCCCGACGGCACGTTCCGCGCGACCGAGGTCCTCGCCAAGCACGACGAGAACTACATGCCGCCGGAGGCCGCCGCCGCCGTCGAGCAGGCGCACAAGGGCAAGGGCATGTCGGTGTCGACGCTGAAGGAATCCCAATGATCCCCGAACTCGGCCACTTCGCGCTCATCCTCGCGCTGCTCGTCGCCGTCGCGCAGGGCACGCTGCCGCTGGTCGGCGCCCACCGCCGCGACGCCGCGCTGATGGCGATCGCCAGGCCGGCCGCGATCGTGCAGTTCATCCTCGTCTCCTTCGCGTTCGTCTGCCTCGGCTGGAGCTTCGCGACCAGCGACTTCTCGGTGGAGCTGGTCGCGCAGCACTCGAACACGCAGCTGCCGCTGCAGTACCGGATCGCCGCGACCTGGGGCTCGCACGAGGGCTCGCTGCTGCTGTGGGTGCTGATGCTGACCGGCTGGGCGACGGTCGTCGCGCTGCGCTCGCGCAACCTGCCCGCCGTGCTGCAGGCGCGCGTCCTCGCCGTGATGGGACTGATCGGCATCGGCTTTCTGCTGTTCATGCTGTTCACGTCGAACCCGTTCCTGCGCCTCGTGCCGGCGGCGCCGGAAGGGCGCGACCTGAATCCGCTGCTGCAGGACCCGGGCATGGTGATCCACCCGCCGATGCTCTACATGGGCTACGTCGGGTTCTCGGTCGCGTTCGCCTTCTCGATCGCCGCGCTGATCGGTGGCAAGCTCGACGCGACGTGGGCACGCTGGTCGCGGCCGTGGACGACCGCCGCGTGGTCGTTCCTGACCATCGGCATCGCGCTCGGCAGCTGGTGGGCGTACTACGAGCTCGGCTGGGGCGGCTGGTGGTTCTGGGATCCCGTCGAGAACGCGTCGTTCATGCCGTGGCTCGTCGGCACCGCGCTGCTGCACTCGCTGGCCGTCACCGAGAAGCGCGGCACGTTCAAGAGCTGGACGGTGCTGCTGGCGATCGTCGCGTTCTCGCTGTCGCTGCTCGGCACGTTCCTCGTGCGCTCGGGGGTGCTGACGTCCGTCCACGCGTTCGCGACCGACCCGGCGCGCGGCGTGTTCATCCTCGCCTTCCTCGTGATCGTGATCGGCGCCTCGCTGACGTTGTACGCGGCGCGCGCCGGCACGGTCGGCGGCGGCGCCGGCTTCGCCCCGGTGTCGCGCGAATCGCTGCTGCTCGCCAACAACGTGCTGCTGATCGTCGCGACGGCAAGCGTGCTGCTCGGCACGCTGTACCCGCTGTTCCTCGACGCGCTGAACCTCGGCAAGATCTCCGTCGGGCCGCCGTACTTCGACTCGGTGTTCTTCCCGCTGATGGCGCCGCTCGCGTTCCTGATCGGCATCGGTCCGATCGCCGCCTGGCGGCGCGCCGAGCTGCCCGACCTGTGGACGCGGCTCAAGTGGGCGCTGGGCGTGGCCGTCGTCACCGCCGTGCTGATCCCGTTCGCGATGGGCCGCTGGTCGCCGCTGATCGCGATCGGGCTCTTCCTCGCGCTGTGGATCGTCGCCGCGACGGCGACGCTGGTGATCCAGCGGCTTGCCAACGCGCCGCAGCAGGGCCTCGGCGCGAAGCTCGCCGCCAATTCGGCTGCGTGGTACGGCATGCTGCTCGCGCATCTGGGTGTGGCCGCGTTCATCGTCGGCGTCACGATGGTGAACAGCTACGGCATCGAGAAGAACGTCACGATGGACGTCGGGCAGACCGAAAGCGTGGCCGGCTACGACTTCACGTTCCGCGGCGTCGTACCGGTGAACGGCCCGAACTACGCGGGCATGTCGGGTGTGGTCGAGATGCGCCGCAACGGCGAACTCGTCAAGACGCTGCGTCCCGAGAAGCGCATCTACAACGCGACCGGCATGCCGATGACCGAGGCCGCGATCGACACGGGCTTCCTGGGCGACCGCTACGTGTCGCTCGGCGAGCCGGTCACCGACAAGGGGGTGTCGGGCGCCTGGGCGCTGCGACTCTACGTGAAGCCGTTCGTCGACTGGATCTGGGGCGGCTGCCTGCTGATGGCGCTGGGCGGGTTCATCGCGATGACCGATCGCCGGTACCGGCTCGCCGTCAAGGAGAAGTTCGCGGCGATGACGGGTACGGCCCGCGCATGAGGAAACTGCGCGCGCACCATTGAGATGAATCCGAGATCATGAAATCCTTGCGCCTGCTCATTCCGCTCGCCGTCTTCGTCGTCCTCGTCGTGTTCCTGTGGGTCGGCCTGTCGCGCGATCCGCGCGAGGTGCCGTCGCCGCTGATCGGCAAGCCGGCGCCGGTGTTCACGCTGCCGCAGCTGCACGAGCCGGGGGCGAAGCTCTCGACCGCCGACATGAAGGGGCAGGTCTGGCTGCTCAACGTGTGGGCGTCGTGGTGCGTGTCGTGCCGCGTCGAGCACCCGTTGCTGGTCGAGCTCGCCAAGGCGAACGTCGTGCCGTTGATCGGCCTCAACTACAAGGACCGCAACGAACTGGGCAAGGCCTGGCTCGCGCAGCACGGCGATCCGTACCGGCTGTCGATCGTGGACGCCGACGGGCGCGTGGGCATCGACTGGGGCGTCTATGGCGTGCCGGAGACGTTCGTCGTCGACAAGCAGGGCATCATCCGCTACAAGCAGATCGGCCCGATCACCACCGAGGCGCTGCAGCAGAAGATCCTCCCTCTCATCCGCGAGTTGCAGAAAGCGTGAATGCGACGGCCGCACCCGACGAACCCGGACACACAGCTCGACGCATGATGCGCACCCTCCCCGCTTTGCTGGTGGCCGCGTCGCTGGCCCTCTCCGGACCGGCCTTCGCGCAGAAGGACCCGGCTCTCGACGCACGCCTGAAGAGGCTCGAGGAGGAGCTGCGCTGCCTCGTCTGCCAGAACCAGTCGCTCGCCGACTCGAACGCGCCGCTCGCCGAGGATCTGCGGCGCGAGGTGCACGGCCTCGCGGCGCAGGGCAAGAACGACGAGGAGATCAAGCAGTTCCTCGTGCAGCGCTACGGCGACTTCGTCCTCTACAAGCCGCCGGTCAAGAGCACGACGTGGCTCTTGTGGGCCGGCCCGTTCCTGCTCCTGCTGGGCGGCGGCGCCATCTGGATCGCCGTGCTCCGCCGGCGCAGCCGCAACGTTGGCACCGAGGAAGGCGAGGCGCCGGTCGATTCCGACGCGGCCGCGGCCGGCGTCGAGAAGGCGCGCGCGCTGCTCGACGACCCGCGCGCGTAGCCGTGGCGGGCACCCACCGCCCGGTGCCGCTCGCGACGTACGAGCGGCTCCCCGAAGCGCAGATGCGCGAGCGCGCCCGCGCGTTCAACGCGCTGCTGCAGCGCCGGCGCAGCGTCCGCGCGTTCACCGACGAGCCCGTCCCCCGCGAGATCATCGAGGACTGCCTGCGTGCCGCGGGGTCCGCGCCGTCCGGCGCGAACCAGCAGCCGTGGCAGTTCGTGGCGGTGTCCGACGCAGAACTCAAGCGGCGGATCCGCGAGGGCGCGGAGTCCGAGGAGCGCGAGTTCTACGCGCACCGCGCGACCCGCGAGTGGCTCACCGCGCTCGCGCCGCTCGGGACCGACGCCGAGAAGCCGTTCCTGACGACGGCGCCGTGGCTCATCGCGGTGTTCTACAAGGCGTACGACGTCGGCGCGGATGGCGAACGCGTCAAGCAGTACTACCCGGTCGACTCCACCGGAATCGCGACCGGCATGCTGATCGCCGCGCTGCACCACGCCGGCCTCGCCTGCCTCACGCACACGCCGAGCCCGATGGCGTTCCTCAACGAGATCCTCGGCCGGCCGGCCGGCGAGCGGCCGTTCGTGCTGCTGGTCGTCGGCTACCCGGCGCCGGATGCCACGGTGCCCGACATCGTGCGCAAGCCGCTGTCGGCCATCGCGACGTTTCGGTAGACTGCGCGCAACCGCGCGGCGCACCGGCTTCCGGTCGGTGCGCGCGCCGCTGCCGGAGCGCGATGCGTTGTCCATCTATGCCCTGAAGCCCCGTTTCCAGGCGCTGCTGCGCCCGCTGGCGGGCGCCCTCGCGCGCGCCGGCGTCACCGCGAACCAGGTAACGGTCGCCGCTGCCGTCGTCTCGGTCGTACTGGGCCTCTTCGTCGCGGTGCGCGCGCCCGAGCGCTGGCCGTTCCTGCTGATCCCGCTGTGGATGTTCGTGCGGATGGCGTTCAACGCGATCGACGGCATGCTCGCGCGCGAGTTCGGCCACAAGAGCCGCCTGGGCGCCTACCTGAACGAGTTGACCGACGTGATCTCCGACGCCGCGCTGTATCTTCCATTTGCGTTCGTGGCGCCATTCTCGCCGCTGTGGACCGGCGCGGTGATCGTGCTCGCGGTGATATCCGAGTACGCCGGCGCGCTGGGGCCGCTGGCCGGCGCGTCGCGCCGCTACGACGGCCCGATGGGCAAGAGCGACCGCGCATTCGTGTTCGGCGCGCTCGGTCTGTGGATCGGCCTGTCGGCAGCGTTGCCCGCCTGGGCCGCCTGGGCGATGCCGGCGATGGCGGCGCTGCTGGTCGCGACCGTCGTCAACCGCGTGCGTCGCGGCCTGGCCGAGAACACGTGAGATGAACGACTCCGCCGCCCGCGCCGTCCTGCAGCGCACCGCCCGCGAGCGGACGTTCCGCACGCACGATGGCGTGGACCTCTTCTACCGGCACTGGCCGGCCACGGCGCCGCAGCCGCGCGGCGCCATCGTGCTGCTGCACCGCGGCCACGAACACTCCGGCCGCATGGCGCACCTGCCCGACGAACTCGGGCTGCCGGACTTCGACTTCTTTGCCTGGGACGCGCGCGGGCACGGCCGCTCGCCGGGCGCGCGCGGCGACTCGCCGTCGATCACCGACTCGGTGCGCGACGTGCAGACGTTCGTCGATCACATCGCCGCCGTTCACGGGTTCGCCGCCGAGAACGTCGCGGTCATCGCGCAGAGCGTGGGCGCCGTGCTCGCGGCCGCGTGGGCGCACGACTACGCGCCGCGCATCCGCTGCATGACGCTGGCCTCGCCGGCGTTCAAGGTCAAGCTCTACGTGCCGCTCGCGCGGCCCGGGCTCGCGCTGATGCAGAAGCTGCGCGGCAACTTCTTCGTCACGAGCTACGTGAAGGCGAAGTTCCTCACCCGCGACCCGGAGCGCATCGCGAGCTACGACGCCGACCCGCTGCTCGCGAAGGCGATCTCGGTGCGCGTGCTGCTCGGCCTCTACGACACGGCCGAGCGCGTGGTCGCCGACGCGCAGGCGATCGTCGTGCCCACGCAGCTGCTGGTCTCCGGCGCCGACTGGGTCGTTCACCACGGCCCGCAGCACGCGTTCTTCGATCGACTTGGCGCGGCGGTGAAGGAGCGGCACGTGCTGCACGGCTTCTACCACGACACGCTGGGCGAGCGCGACCGCGCGACCGCGCTCGACCGCATCCGTTCGTTCGTGCTGCGCCGGTTTGCGGAAGCAGGTGCGCGTCCCGACCTCACGACCGCCGACCAAGCCGGGTTCACGCGCGAGGAAGCCGACGCGCTCGCCGCCCCGCTGCCCGCGTACTCGCCGCGCGGGCTCTACTGGATGATGACCCGCGCATCGCTGCGCTTCGGCGGCCTGCTGTCGCACGGGGTGGCGCTCGGGCACGCGACGGGCTTCGATTCCGGCAGCACGCTCGACTACGTCTACCGCAACGAACCCGCGGGCGTGACGCCGCTCGGCCGGATGATCGACCGCACGTACCTCGAATCGATCGGCTGGCGCGGCATCCGCGTGCGCAAGCGGCACGTGGAGGAGCTGCTGCGCGAGGCGATCGCCGATCGCCGCCGCGCCGGCGGCCCCGTCAACATCGTCGACATCGCTGCCGGACACGGGCGTTACGTGGTCGACGCGGTCGCCTCGGCCGACGCCGCGCCGGACTCGATCCTGCTGCGCGACTACGACGCGCGCAACGTCGCGGCGGGCAACGCGCTGATCCGCGCGCGCGGGCTCGAGCGCATCGCGTCGTTCGCGCACGGCGACGCGTTTGACCGCGCGAGCCTCGCTGCGCTGTCGCCGCGGCCGAACGTCGGCGTCGTGTCGGGGCTCTACGAGCTCTTTCCCGACAATGCCGCCGTCCTGACGTCGCTCTCCGGGCTCGCCGACGCCATCGCGCCGGACGGCCTGCTCGTCTACACGTGCCAGCCGTGGCACCCGCAGCTCGAGCTGATCGCGCGCGCGCTGACGAGCCACCGCGACGGACAGGCGTGGGTGATGCGGCGGCGCACGCAGGCGGAGATGGACGCGCTGGTCGCCGCCGCCGGCTTCCGCAAGGTCGCGCAGCGCATCGACGCGTGGGGCATCTTCACGGTCGCGCTCGCGCGCAGGCTGTGACGGCCGGGTCCGGCCGCCCCTGGCGGCGCGCGCTCGCCTGGCTTCTGTTCCTCGCGCCGTTCTTCTTCGTCACCTACGGCTTCGCCAACTGGACCGCCGCGCAGCGCACGGCCGTGCCCGCGCTGGCCTTCGGCTGGGAGCGCGCGATCCCGTTCTGGGCGTGGACGATCGTCCCGTACTGGTCGATCGACGCGCTGTACGGTCTGTCGCTGTTCGTCTGCGCATCGCGCCGCGAGCTCGACGCGCACGCGAAGCGCCTGCTGACCGCGCAGCTCTTCGCCGTCGCGTGCTTCGTCGCGGCACCGCACCGGTTCTCGTTCGACCGGCCGGCCGCCGACGGCCTGTTCGGCGCGATGTTCGACGCGCTGTTCGCGTTCGACCTCCCGTACAACCAGATCCCGTCGCTGCACATCGCGCTGGCGGTGATCCTGTGGGTGCTCTACGCCCGCCGCGTCCGCGGATTGGCGCGCATCTTGCTCGACGCATGGTTCATGCTGATCGGGGTTTCCGTGCTGACCACGTACCAGCACCACTTCATCGACATTCCCACCGGCTTCGCGCTGGGGTGGCTCGCCGTGTGGCTCTGGCCGTTGCCCGAAGACGGCGTAGCCTCGCCCTGGCACGCGCGGCGGCGGGTGACTGACCCTGCGCGTCACCGGCTGGCCGCGCTCTACGGCGCCGGCGCCCTCGCCTGCGTGGGGGTGGCCATCGCCGTCGGCGGCTGGGCGCTGTGGCTCGGATGGCCGGCGGCCTCGCTCGCGCTGGTCGCGCTGTGTTACGCGAGCCTGGGTCCCGCCGGCTTCCAGAAGCGCCGGGACGGGCGCTTGAGCCTGGCCGCGCGCTGGCTGCTCGCGCCGTACCTGGCGGGCGCCTGGCTCAACTCGCGCTGGTGGACGCGCCGCCACCCGGCGCCGGTCACCGTCGGCGACGGCGTGTGGGTCGGCCGGTCGCCGTCGGCGCGCGATGCGCGGGCGGCGCGGTTCGCGGGTGTGGTCGACCTCGCCGCGGAGTTGCCCACCGCGCGCGGCGCGTGGTCCGTCGACGCCGTGCCGGTGCTCGACCTCACCGCGCCGACGCCGTCCGCGCTGGCCGACGCCGCGCACGCGATCGAGCGCGCGCGCGCGCGCGGGCCCGTCCTCGTCTGCTGCGCGCTGGGATTCTCGCGCAGCGCCTGCGCCGCCGCCGCCTGGCTGCTGGCGACCGGTCGCGCGAGCAGCGTCGACGCGGCGCTCGCACGCGTCCGGGCAGCGCGCGCGCACACCGTGCTCGACGATCGCCACGCGCGCGCACTGCGCGCATTCCGGATGCCCTCGCCACCATGACGCTCACCGACACCATCGACGAATCGCTCGCGTGGCGCCTGCGGCTCACCGCCGACGCGCTCGCGGCCGCCGCCACGATCGACACGCTGGCCACGGGCTTCACGCTCGCGGCCGTCGCCGGCACTGTCCTGGCACAGGTGCAGCCGGTGGACGCGCCCGCGGCCTTCGCGCTCGCCTGCGTGATCGTGCTCGGCCTCTTCGCCAAGTGGATGGCGCTGCGCGTGCGGTTCGACGCCCGCGTGTTCGCCGAGCTGGTCGACGCCGTGCACAAGTCCGGCTTCCGCACCGATCACCTCGACCGGGCGCTGCGCGGCGTGGGGATGCTGCCCGACCGGAAGGAGAGCCGCGACTGGGACACGCGCTGCCGCGGCGCGCTGCGACTGATGCGCATCCTCGCGTGGCTGACCACCGCGCAGGGATTGCTCTTTGTCGCGGTGGCGGGCACCATCGCGCTGCACTGATTTGCTCACCTGATCCGACGATGCTCGGATGAAACGACCCCCACGCTCGCTACGCTCGCTGCCCCCCGGGACGCCCTCGCGCGCGGGGCGAAGCCCAGGCTCGCAGAGCGCGTCCGCGCGCGAGGGCGACGGCCGACACGCGGACGTTCGCCCATCGTGCCTGTCCGAGGAGGCCGTGGCAGGTCATTCGCTCGGGACGGCCCATCGCGACTAGCATGAAACAGCCCCCACGCTCGCTGCGCTCGCTGCCCCCCGAGGGGGCAGGTCAGTCGCTCGGGACGGCCCATCGCGACTGACATGCTGGTCGGGCGCGGGTTGTGCGTGCTCGCCAAGGCGCTGACCGGCGCCCGCATCCTGTGGCAGGGGTGCGCGCCGGCCGCCGGCCCGCGCGTCTACTATGCGAACCACGGCAGCCACGGCGACTTCGCGCTGATCTGGGCCTGCCTGCCGCCCGACCTGCGCGCGCGGACGCGTCCTGTCGCCGGCGCCGACTACTGGAGGCAGGGGCGATTGCGCACCTACGTCGCCGAACGCGTGATCCGTGCAGTGCTGATCGACCGCAACCCGAAGGCGCGCACGGAGGACCCGATCCGGCAGATGG
This sequence comes from Betaproteobacteria bacterium, assembly GCA_016716425.1. Taxonomy (GTDB): domain Bacteria; phylum Pseudomonadota; class Gammaproteobacteria; order Burkholderiales; family Casimicrobiaceae; genus VBCG01. The sequence continues at coordinate 150,777 of JADJWJ010000004.1, read as the reverse complement.
AGGTCGTCGTGGACGCGGGAGACTCGCTGATCGTGTTTCCCGAAGGCACGCGCAACACCACCGACGAGGCCTTGCTGCCGTTCAAGAGCGGCATCTACCACCTGGCGCGCGCCCGACCCGACCTCGAGTTCGTGCCCGTGTGGATCGAGAACGCGCGCCGCGTGATGCCGAAGGGTCGCCTGCTGCCGGTGCCGCTGCTGTGCACGCTGACCGTCGGCGCCCCGATCACGCTGCAGCCCGGCGAGGACAAGGCGGCGTTCGTCGACCGTACGCGCGCCGCCCTGCTCGCGCTGATGCCGGCCGCCGAATGACGCCGCAGCAGCAGACCTGGTCGCTGTTCGCCGGCATCGGCGCGATCCTCGTCGTCGCGTCGCTGATCGGCTGGGTACTCAAGCTCACCGTGGCGAAGCACGCGCCGCATCCGACGATCGACAACCTCAACGCGCGCATCAAGGCGTGGTGGGTGATGGTGGGGGTCATCGGCTTCGCCTTCCTGTTCGGCCGGCCGGGCGTGACGCTGCTGTTCCTGTTCATCTCGTTCGCCGCATTGCGCGAATTCATGACGCTCACGTACACGCGCAGCGCCGACTACCTGGCGCTGACCGCGGGCTTCTTCTTCGTGCTGCCCGTGCAGTACGCGCTCGTGTACACCGGCTGGTACGGCCTCTACTCGATCTTCATTCCCGTCTATGCGTTCCTGCTGCTGCCGATCCTCGAGGTCGCCGCCGGCGACACCCGGCGCTTCCTCGAACGCACGGCCAAGATGCAGTGGGGGCTCATGATCAGCGTGTTCTGCCTCTCGCACGTACCGGCGCTGCTCACGCTCGACATCCCCGGCTACGAGGGCCGCAACCTGCTGCTGATCGCGTTCCTCGTCGTCGTCGTGCAGTCGAGCGACGTTCTGCAGTACGTGTGGGGCAAGCTGTTCGGGAAGACGAAGCTCGCTCCGGAGGTCTCGCCGTCCAAGACCGTCGAGGGTCTCGTCGGCGGCGTCGCCTCGGCCACGGCGATCGGCGCCGCGCTGTGGTGGATCACGCCGTTCAGCCCCTGGCAGGCGGCGCTGATGGCGCTCGCGATCAACGTCATGGGATTCTTCGGCGGGCTCGTGCTGTCGGCAATCAAGCGCGACCGCGGCGTCAAGGACTGGGGCCACATGATCGAAGGGCACGGCGGCATGCTCGACCGGCTCGACTCCGTCGTCTTCGCCGCGCCGGTCTTCTTCCATCTCACGCGGTACTTCTGGACGTGAGCGCGGCTGGCGCGGCGCGCCGGTCGCCGCGAATGCCGCCCCTCGGTTGGCTCGGGGTCCGTCCGCGCGCCGGACTTGGCGCGCGGCCGCAACGGAGTATCGTTCGCATCTGCGGGGTGCGACGGCCGGCTCGTGGGCGCGGCGACGGCACGAGTCTTGCTCATAGGTGGGATTGTGCTGTCGGGTGAGCGCGTGTACTCCGCGCCGCGCACCGGACCGGTATTGCGCCGCAACACGACGGGCGTTTCCGGAGCGCCGGGACGCCGATTTGCACGAGAGGGGGTCACCATGCTTCGCTTCGTCGCACGCATTGCCTTCGGCCTCGCGCTGGCGTGGCCGGCATTTGCCCAGGGGACGGGCGAAATCAAGATCCTGATCGCCTACGACCCGTCGGACTCCGAGGGACTGGTCGTGAATCCGACGACGATCGCCAACTCGCTCGGCAATGTCTCCGGGCGGCCGGTCAAGGTGATCAAGTCGGACGACCTCGGCAACGCGATGCGCGCGACGCGCACCGGCGAGTTCGATGTCTACATCGCGCCCGCGCACGTCGCGGCGTCGGCGCTCGCCCACGGCTACGACATCGTCGGCGCCACCGGCAAGGACGAGCCCTACATGCTCGTGGCGCGCCCCGGCGTGCGTGCGCCGGCGGACCTCAAGGGCGGCAAGATCTACCTGACGCAGCAGGACTCCGTGGGCACCTATATCGCGCGCGGGATGCTCAACGAGTCCGGGCAGTCGCTCAAGGTCTTCCAGGACGTGATGTACCGCAAGACATCCGGCGCCGGGCTGCTCGCGCTGTCGGCCGGGATCGTCGACGCGACGGTCGCCAGGCGCTCGGACGTCGAGGCGTGGACACGGCAGAACCCGGGCAAGGGCGCACCGATCCTGACCTCGAAGTCGGTGCCTGGAGGCATGACGGTCGCCGTCAAGCGCGCGCTCCCCGATCCCGCGCGCAGCAAGCTCATCGCGTGGTTCGAGGCGCCCGGCTCGTACGTCGGCGGCATCGGGCGCGTCGCGTACCGGCCCGAAGGCGCGAGCTACGAGTACGTCGCCGGACTCGGCCACTTCACGCCCGGCCAGCTGCCCGGCGCAACGCGCGTGTCCGCCGCCGAAGCCGACGACCTGATTCGCAAGGGCGCCGTGTTCGTCGACGTCCGCTCGGAGAAAGAGTACAAGGAGCGCCACGTCAAGGGCGCCCAGTGGATACCCTACGTGGAGAAGAGCCTGAAGGACGTGGCGTTCGACCCGGCCGCCGACGACTTCTCCGGGCTCGCGAAGCTCGATCCGGCCAAGCCCGTGATCTTCGCGTGCAACGGCGCCGAGTGCTGGAAGTCGTACAAGGCGTCGAAGGTCGCTGCGGCGAAGGGGTTCAAGTCCGTCTACTGGTTCCGCGGCGGCCTGCCCGAGTGGGTGGCGCGCGGCATGCCGGTCGAAGGGGGGACCTGAACAACCGGCTTCCCGCGAAAGCGGGAACCCAGCGACTCTCCTCGCACGACACCGGGTCCCCGCTTTCGCGGGGACGACGGTAGTCTTGCGAGCGCAGTCACCGGTTGCGGTAAAGGTCAGCCCAGCGCCGCGCCGCACTTCCAGCACAGGTCGAAGTTCGCCGGCGACTCCTCGGCGCACGCGCCACACGTGCGGCTCGCGCGCGACTCTCCCGCCGCTTCGATGTCGCGCAGCACGATGCGGGCGCGCTCGAGGTCGCACTCGCGCTCGAGCCACACCTGCGGCTGCGCGACTTCGGGCGGAACGTCCCCGACGATCGACGACGCGTGCTGGTTGAACACATGCGCCCGGATGCCGACCTGGTTCAGCCGGTCGGCCACCAGCCACGCGTCGAAGCGCTGCCGCGCGACGTAGAAGCGGATCATGCGGTCGGACGCCACGCGGCGAGCGCCGCGACCAGGCGGCGCAGGACCTGCACGAGCGGCGCCGCACGCGCCGCATCCCACGGGTAAGGCGGTTCCTCGTCCATGTAGCAGGCTTGCGCGACTTCGAGCTGCAGCGCGTGGATGCCCTGCGCCGGCCGTCCGTAGTGCCGCGTGATCCAGCCGCCCTTGAAGCGCCCGTTTACCACGTGCGTGAATCCGGTGGCGCCGGCCAGTTCGGCGGCCGCGCGTGCCTGCACCGCAGCCGCCGCGCTCGCGCCGTCGGCGGTGCCGAGGTTGAGGTCCGGCAGGCGCCCCGCGAAGAACCGCGGTGCCACCGAGCGGATCGAGTGGCCGTCGAGGAGGACCGCGTAGCCGTGCCGCGCCCGGACGCGCTCCACCTCCGCGGCAAGCGCGGCGTGGTACGGCAGAAAGTAGCCCGCCACCCGCGCACCGACGTCGTCCGCCGTGAGCGTCGTCCCCGCCGCGTAGACGGGTGCGTTGGCGAACGTCCGCGTCGGGCAGATCTCGGTGTTGTCGGCGCCCGCGTACAGCGCCGCGCCGGAGGGATCGCGGTTGAGGTCGACGACGTAGCGGGAATGCGTCGCGCACATCAGCGTCGCACCGGCCTCCGCGGCGAAAGCGTAGAGTTTCTCGACGTGCCAGTCGGTGTCGGGCAGCGTCCGCGCCTCGGGCGCGAGCAGCGGCGCGAGCAGCATCGGCACGTGCGTGCCCGCGTGCGGCACGTTCACGATCACGGGGCCTTCTCCCCGCTGCAGCGTCCACAGGCTCATCCCACGCTCCAGTGCGCGATGCGGCCGGCGCGCACGGCGCCGACGTTCGGGTTGCCGCCGATGCGGTAGGCGAGTTCGGCCGGCTCGGCGATCGCCCAGCAGGCGAGGTCGGCGCGCAGGCCGGGCGCGAGGGTGCCGCGGTCGGCCAGCCCCAGCGCACGCGCTGCGTTTGCGGTCACGCCGGCGAGCGCCTCCTCCGGCGTGAGACCGAACAGCGTGCAGGCCATGTTGACCATCAGCAGCAGTGAGGTCACCGGCGACGTGCCCGGATTGCAGTCGCTGGCCACGGCCATGGGCACACCCCGGCGGCGCAGCGCGGCGACCGGCGGCACGCGCGTCTCGCGCAGCGCGTAGAACGCACCGGGCAGCAGCACGGCGACGGTACCCGCCTCCGCCATCGCCGCCACTCCTTCGTCGTTCGTGTACTCGAGATGGTCGGCCGACAGCGCGGACGCGGCGGCGGCGAGGCCTGCGCCTCCCGTGTCGGACAGCTGGTCCGCGTGCAGCTTCACCGGCAGTCCGTGCGCGCGCGCGGCCGCAAGCACGCGCCGCGTCTGCGCCGGAGTGAAGCCGATGCCCTCGCAGAAGGCGTCGACGGCGTCGGCCACGCACGCGCGCGCGGCCGCCGGAATGGTGTCGCCGCAGACGTAGTCGACGTAGTCGTCGGCGCGGCCGGCAAACTCCGGCGGCACCGCGTGCGCGGCGAGCAGCGTCGTGCGCACGGCGATGCCGAGTTCGGCCGACAGCTCCCGCGCGACGCGCAGCTGCTTCAGCTCGGCCGCCGTCTCGAGCCCGTAGCCCGACTTGACCTCGATCGTGGTCACGCCCTCGCCGGCCAGCGCCGCCATCCGCGGCATGCTCTGCGCCGCGAGCTCGCGCTCGTCCGCCGCGCGTGTCGCGCGCACGGTGGCGTTGATGCCGCCACCTTCGCGCGCGATGTCCGCATACGACGCGCCGTTGAGGCGCCGCTCGAATTCGCCTGCGCGGTTGCCCGCGTAGACGATGTGCGTGTGGCAGTCGACGAGTCCCGGCGTCAGCCACGCGCCGCCGCAGCCGACCGTCTGCGTCGCCGGGATGTCGCGCGGAAGGTCGACGCGGCGGCCGATCCATGCGATGCGGTCGTCGGCGATGCCGACCGCGCCGTCCCGCAGGGCACCGTACGGGGCGCCGCCCGCCTGCATCGTGGCGAGGTGCACGTCGACCAGCAGCAGGTCGAACCGGCTCACCGGGCTACTCGACTGCGAGGACGAGCGTCGCGGCTCACGCCGCGGCTCCCTGCCGGAGGCGTGCGAGCGTCGCGCGATAGCGCGCGAACACGGCGTCCTCCGTCACGTGGCGCCCGTCGCGCACGACGAAGCGGCCGCGCGCGAGCAAGTCGCGCACCGGATTCCGGCACGGACCGAAGATCGCGGCGTCCAGCACGTCGTCGCGCGCCTGTTCCGCCAGCGCCGGGTCGCGCGTGTCGAGTACGACGAGGTCGGCGCGCTGCCCGGCCGCGATCGTGCCTGTCGGCTGCGCGAGCGCCTGTGCGCCGCCGCACGCGGCGGCCGCCCACAGCGACGCGCCGATCGTCGCGCCGGCGGCCGTCGGCAGGACGTTGCGGCGGCGCGCGCGCGTTCGCTGCGACCACTCGAGCTGGCGCAGCTCGGTGAACGGCGAGATCTGCGTGTTCGAGTCGCTGCCGACGGCGAAACGCCCGCCCGCGCCCAGGTAGGCGACGCCGGGAAACGTGCCATCCCCCAGGTCCGCCTCGGTCGTCGGCGCCAAGCCGGCGACGGCCCCGCTCGCCGCGAGCGCGGTGACCTCGCGCTCGGTCATGTGCGTGGCGTGCACGAGACACCAGCGCGCGTCGACTTTCGCCTGCGCGACCAGCCACTCGACCGGGCGCATCCGGCTCCACGCGTAGCAGTCGTCGACCTCGCGCGTCTGCTCCGCTGCGTGGATGTGGATGGGTGCCGTGGGCGCCGCGAGGCGCACCACCTGTCCCAGTTCGTCGGCAGTCACGGCGCGCAGGCTGTGCGGCGCGACGCCGAGCACGTAGCCGCGCGGATCCGCCGCCGCGCGCAGCCGGTCGTACAGGTGTGCGAACGTGTAGACGGTGTGCGCGAACCGCCGCTGACCCGCGGTCGTCGGCAGGCCGCCGAAGCCGCCATGCGCGTAGAAGACCGGCAGCAGCGTGAGCGCGATTCCCGCCGTGGCGGCGGCCGCGACGATCCGCCACGCGAGTTCGGCCGGGTCGGCGTACGGCTTGCCGGCGGGATCGTGGTGGACGTAGTGGAATTCGGCCACGCTCGCGTAGCCGGCCTTCGCCATCTCGACGTACGCCTGCGCGGCGATCGCCTCGATCGCGTCGGCGTCGACCCGGTCGAGAAACGCGTACATCGCCTGCCGCCAGGTCCAGAAGCTGTCGTCGTTGCCCGCGGCCGTGCGCCCCGTGCGGCCCGCGAGCGCGCGCTGGAACGCGTGCGAGTGCGCGTTGGGCATCGCCGGCACGACAGGACCCGCGAGCACCTCGCGGCCGTCGGCGCGCGCTCCCGAGCCGACCGCGACGATCGTGCCGGTGTCGTCGACGTCGATCGTGACCGCGTCCGCCCAGCCATCCGGAAGCAGCGCGCTCGGAGCGAAGTAGTTCACTGCGCGGTCGCAGGGTCGCGGACGACGGCCACCAGGGCGACGGCGCTCGCGTCGGCAGGGAGCACGTGGACGGCGGGCGCAGCCGCGCCGCGCTCGGCGGCGACGAGCAGCGCGTGCCCGGGTGGCACGGGGGTCGGCGGATATCCGGCGAGCAGGCACTCGCTTGCGCCGGTGGCCGCGAAGCAGATCAGCGTCCGCGCGGGCCCGATCGCGCGCCCCGCACCGCGCACGACGACGACGTCGCCGCACGCGGCATCGCGGCGGACCATCAGGTTGAAGTCCCGGGTGGGACCGTCGACGAGCGCGCAGTGAAGCGCGGACTCGCCCGGGAACTGCACCGGGTCGAACGCCGATCGCAATTCCAGCGAGCCGCCGTCGCTCGTCAGGCGCATCCCCTTGCCGTCGAGCAGCACCAGCGTCCGGTCCACGCCCGGAAACACCGAGAAGGGACCGTCGCGCTCGATGTCGGCGACGCTGGCGCGCCAGACGAATGCCGCGGTCCCCGCGCCGGGCGGCTCGGTGGCGATCTCGACCGTGCAGCCTCCGCCGTTCTTCCACGGCATCCGGCGGTAGTCGGCAGGTGTCAGCAATTGGTGCATGGCGGCGCGATCGTCGTGGGGCGCGTGCACGCGCCCGGCGATTGTAAACCCGCGCGCTGCACCGCGTTGACAGGACCGCGCCGGTGCGCCTAGATTGCCGGGTTCGACACTTTCGAGGAGAATTCCGCCATGCGCCTGCCCCGCTCCGCATCCGTTCTCGTCGCCGCGCTCGCCTGCGCCGCCACCGCGGCCGCCCAGGATACCAAGGTGGCGATCGGCATCTCCGGATGGACCGGCTTCGCGCCGCTGACGCTCGCCAGGGAGGCCGGCATCTTCAAGAAGAACGGCCTCGACGTGACGATCCGGAAGATCCCGCAGAAGGACCGCCACCTCGCGATCGCTTCCGGCGACATCCAGTGCGCGGCGACGACGGTCGAGACGTGGATCATCTGGAACGCGAATGGTGTGGCGACGACGCAGATCTTCCAGCTCGACAAGAGCTACGGCGCCGACGGCATGGCGGTCCGCAACAACGTGCAGCGGATCGCGGACCTGAAGGGCAAGACGATCGCCGCGTCGGCGCCGGGGACCGCGCCGTACTTCACGCTCGCGTGGTTCCTCAAGAAGAACGGCCTGTCGGTCAAGGACGTGACCGTCGTCAACCTCGAGCCCGGCCCGGCCGCGCAGGCGTTCGTCGCCGGCCAGAACGACGCGGCGATGAGCTACGAGCCCTACCTGTCCACGGTGCGCACGAATCCGCAAGCCGGCAAGATCATCGCGACCACGCTCGACTATCCGATGATCATGGACACGTTCGGCTGCACGCCGAAGTTCCTCGCCGACAACCCGAAGGCCGCCAAGGCGCTGGCCGACAGCTACTTCGAGGCGGTCGACATGATCGCGAAGGATCCGAAGAAGAGCTTCGAGATCATGGGCGCCGACGTCAAGCAGTCCGCGGAGCAGTTCGAGGCATCGCAGAAGTTCCTGCGCTGGCAGGACCGCGCCGCGAACAAGGCGTTCTTCGCCGGGCCGCACGCGCAGTTCTCGAAGGAGGCCGCGGACCTGCTGCTCGAGATCGGCATCATCAGGCAGATTCCCGACCTCTCCAAGCTGGCCGACACGCGATTCATTCAATAGCGCCGCGGCCGCCTCCCACCCGTTCGACGCCGCCCGACTCGCGCCCTCTCCCCGCATGCGGGGAGAGGGTTGGGCGAGGGCGTCGGCCCCCGGCATCGACCGCCTGCGGTCAGGCAATCGCCCGTGAAGCCGCTCGTCCCCGTCAGCCGGCCACGCAAGGTCGCGCTCGGCATCGCGTTCTTCCTCGTGTTCGTCGCCGCGTGGAGCTTCGCCACGTTCGGCGGCTTCGTGTCGAAGACGTTTCTCGCCGACCCGCTGACGATGCTGGAGGAAGGTTGGGCGCTCTTCGCGAAGCACGGCTTCGCGCTGGACGTCGGCGTCACCGTATGGCGCGTGCTCGGCGGCTTCGTGCTCGCCGCGATCGTCGGCGTCCCGCTCGGCATCGCGATGGGCGCGTACAAGCCGGTCGAGGCGTTCTTCGAGCCGTTCGTGTCCTTCGCGCGCTACCTGCCCGCGTCGGCGTTCATTCCGCTGCTGATCCTGTGGGCCGGCATCGGCGAGACGCAGAAGCTGCTCGTCATCTTCATCGGCGTCTTCTTCCAGATCGTGCTGATGGTGGCGGTCATCGTCGGCTCGACGCGCCGCGATCTGGTCGAGGCCGCCTATACGCTGGGAGCGACGGCGTCGGGCATCGTGCGCCGCGTCCTGCTGCCCAGCGCGGCGCCGCAGATCGCCGAGACGCTGCGCCTCGTGCTCGGCTGGGCGTGGACCTACGTGATCGTCGCCGAGCTGATCGGCGCCTCGTCGGGCATCGGTCACATGATTACCGATTCGCAGGCGCTGCTGAACACCGGCCAGATCATCTTCGGCATCATCGTCATCGGCCTGATCGGCCTCGTGTCCGACTTCGCGTTCAAGTGGGCAAACCAGAAGGCGTTTCCGTGGGCGCATGAGCAAGTTGATCGTCGAGGGTGTCACCCGCACGTTCCCGGGCGTGCACGGCGGCCCGTCCACCGAGGCGCTGGTGCCGATCAGCCTCCGGGTCGCCGACAACGACTTCATCACGATCCTCGGGCCGTCCGGTTGCGGCAAGTCGACGCTGCTCCGCATCGTCGCCGGGCTCGACGCGCCGACCGCGGGCCGCGTGCTGCTCGACGGCGCTCCGGTGACCGGCCCCGGCGTCGACCGCGGCATGGTGTTCCAGAGCTACACGCTGTTCCCGTGGCTCACCGTGCGCGAGAACGTCTGTTTCGGGCTGCGCGAGCGCGCAATGCCGCAGGCGAAGCAGCAGGAGATCGCCCGGTACTGGCTCGACAAGGTCGGGCTGACCGGCTTCGAGCGCCACTATCCGAAGATGCTGTCGGGCGGCATGCAGCAGCGTACCGCGATCGCGCGCGCGCTCGCCAACGACCCCAAGATCCTGCTGCTCGACGAGCCGTTCGGCGCGCTCGACAACCAGACGCGATCGCTGATGCAGGAGCTGCTGCTTTCGCTCTGGGAATCCGACCGCAAGACTGTCCTCTTCGTCACCCACGACATCGAGGAGGCGATCTTCATGGCGAGCCGCGTCGTGGTCATGAGCGCGCGGCCCGGTCGGATCAAGGCCGACTTGCCGGTGACGATTCCGCACCCGCGCCAGTACACGGTGAAGACCACGCCCGGGTTCTCGGCGCTGAAGGCGCAGTTGACCGAGCAGATCCGCGGCGAGGCGCTCAAGGTCGCCGCGATGGCCGCGACCGATTGACTCCGGCAAGGCTTCGCCGCAGGGCTCCGATCGGACGGCACGAGCGGCGCCGGACTCCAATCGGGCTTTCGTGGCACGTTACCGAGCCGGGAGTGCGCCGCGCTGTGCAGTAGCGGGGCCGGCCGCCCGATGCAGCCCGGCCGCATCGCTGCCCCGTTCTTCTGCCACCGCCAGGCATCCGCGCAGATCGCGTCGAGGTCGCGGGTCGCCTTCCAGTTCAGCAGTTTCCCGGCGCGCGCCGGGTCGGCGTAGTACATCGCGACGTCGCCCGGCCGGCGCGGGCCGATCGTCTTCGCGATCGTCCGCCCGCAGGCCGCCTCGAACGCGTGGACGACCTCGAGCACCGAGTGGCCGCGCCCGGTCCCGAGGTTCAGCGTGACGGCACCGTGCGCCCTGGCGAGATGTTTCAACGCGGCGACGTGGCCCAGGGCCAGGTCCTGCACGTGCAGGTAGTCGCGCACGCCGGTGCCGTCGGGCGTCGGCCAGTCGCCACCGTGGATCGCGAGCTCCGCGAGTTCGCCGCCGGCGATCTTGCACAGCAGCGGGACGAGGTTGGCCGGTCGCCCGCGTGCCGCCTCGCCCAGCATGCCGGACGAATGTGCGCCCGCGGGATTGAAGTAACGGAGGACCGCGATGCGCCAGTTGGCGTTCGCCCGCGCGAGGTCGCGCAGGAAGTCCTCGACGACGCGCTTCGTGCGCCCGTAGACGCTCTGCGGGCGCAGCGGCGCATCCTCGGCCACCGGCAGATCGTCCGGCTGTCCGTAGACGGTCGCCGACGAGCTGAAGACGACCGTGGCCACCCCGGCTTCGCCCATCACCTCCGCCAGCGCGATGGCGCCGCCGACGTTGACGTCGTAATAGGCGAGCGGCCGCTCCTCCGACTCGCCGACCGCCTTCAGCCCGGCGCAGTGGACGACGCCGGCAATCGGATGGTCGTGGAATACGCTGCGCAGAGCCGCGATATCGCGCACGTCGGCGGTCACGCATGGCACCGGCCGCCCGGCCAGCGCCTGCAGCCGGGGCAGCACGGCGGGCGTGCTGTTGACGAAGCTGTCGAGCACGACCGGCGCGTAGCCGGCATGCGCGAGTTCGACGACGATATGCGAGCCGACGTAGCCAGCGCCGCCGGTCACGAGGATCGTTTCGGTCATGGGATGGGCGTTGGGAACCGCTTCATCCTACACGACGAGCGGCGCCGCGCAAAAAAAGACCGGGCGCACGGCCCGGCTCTCCTGTTGCTGCGCCCCCGCGCACCAGCCGCGGGGACTTTCGTCCCGCCGCGGCGCGCGGTCGTGTGCGTCCCGCCTTACGCGGACTTGGCGCCTTCCGGCTCCGCCGCAGCCTCGGGCCGCCCGACCAGTTCGACCAGCGCCATCGGCGCCGCGTCGCCTTGCCGGAAGCCGAATTTCAGGATGCGCAGGTAGCCGCCCGGGCGCGACTGGTAGCGCGGGCCCAGCTCGTTGAACAGCTTGGTGACCACGTCGCGATCGCGCAGGCGGTCGAACGCGACGCGGCGGTTCGCCACGGTCGCGACCTTCGCGAGCGTGATGAGCGGCTCGGCAACGCGGCGCAGCTCCTTCGCCTTGGGCAGCGTGGTGCGGATCGCCTCGTGCGTGAACAGCGAGTTGGTCATGTTGCGCAGCATCGCGAGGCGATGGCTGCTGGTGCGGTTGAGTTTCCGCAGTCCGTGACGGTGACGCATGGCACTGGTCCTTCGAGTTGCGGCGCGGCTTCGCACCGCGCTCGGTTCTTGGTCTTGGCCGATCCGGGCTACGGCCGGTCCAATCCGGCGGGCGGCCAGTTCTCGAGCTTCATGCCGAGCGACAGGCCGCGCGACGCGAGCACTTCCTTGATCTCGTTCAGCGACTTGCGGCCGAGATTCGGCGTCTTCAGGAGCTCGGTCTCGGTGCGCTGGATCAGGTCGCCGATGTAGTAGATGTTCTCGGCCTTCAGGCAGTTGGCGGAACGCACGGTGAGCTCGAGGTCGTCCACCGGGCGCAGCAGGATCGGGTCGACCTGCGGCGACGTCCGCTCGGCGGACGGCTGGTCCGTGCCCTTCAAGTCGGCGAACACCGACAGCTGCTCGACCAGCACGGATGCCGCGTAGCGGACCGCCTGCTCCGGCTCGACGACGCCGTTGGTCTCGATGTCGAGCACCAGCTTGTCGAGGTCCGTGCGCTGCTCCACGCGCGCGGACTCGACCGCGTAGCTGACACGGCGGACCGGCGAGAACGAGGCGTCGAGCAGGATGCTGCCGATCGTGCGGCCGCCCTCCGGCTTAACGCGCGCCGTCGCGGGCTGGTAGCCGCGGCCCTTCTCGACGCGGATCTCCATCTCGAGCTTGCCGCCGGCGGTCAGATGCGCGATCACGTGGTCGGGATTGATGATCTCGACGTCGTGGTTCGGCTCGATGTCGGCGGCGGTCACCACGCCTTCGCCCGACTTGGCGAGACGCAGCATCACGTGGTCACGGTTGTGCAGCTTCAGCACGACGCCCTTGAGGTTGAGCAGGACGTCGACGACGTCTTCCTGCACGCCGTCGAGCGCCGAGTACTCGTGCAGCACGCCGGTGATCTTGACCTCGGTCGGCGCGTAGCCGGGCATCGACGACAGCAGCACGCGGCGCAGCGCGTTGCCGAGCGTGTGGCCGTAGCCGCGCTCGAACGGCTCCATCACCACCTTGGCGTGGAACGGCGACGTCGACTGCACATCGATGATGCGCGGTTTCAACAGAACGTTGCTCTGCATGCGAAATCCTCTTGCGAATCCGGAGGGGGCGCCGGAATTGCGCGAACGCCTAGTGCCGGTTACTTCGAATACAGTTCGACCACCAGGCTCTCGTTGATGTCCTGGCCGAATTCGGAACGGTCGGGCGCGCCCTTGAAGGTGCCGGTCATCTTCTTCGCGTCGACCTCGACCCACGACGGCAGGCCGACTTTCTCGGCGAGCTGCAGCGAATCCTGGATGCGCAGCTGGCCCTTCGACTTCTCCGTCACGGCGACCACGTCGCCGGCCTTCAGCACCGCCGACGGGACGTTCATCTTGCGGCCGTTGACCGTGATCGCGCAGTGCGTGACCAGCTGGCGGGCCTCGGCGCGCGTGGAGCCGAAGCCCATCCGGTAGACGACGTTGTCGAGCCGCGATTCGAGCAGCTGCAGCAGGTTCGTGCCCGTGGAGCCCTTGCGGCGGGCGGCCTCGACGAAGTACCGGCGGAACTGCCGCTCCAGCAGGCCGTACATGCGGCGCAGCTTCTGCTTCTCGCGCAGCTGATTGCCGAAGTCGGACTGGCGCATCCCGGACTTCACGCCGTGCTGGCCCGGCTTGGTGTCCAGCTTGCACTTGGAGTCGAGCGATCGACGCGCGCTTTTCAGGAAAAGGTCGGTGCCTTCCCGTCGCGCCAGCTTGCATTTGGGTCCGATGTATCGAGCCACGATAGCTATCCTGGTTTGCTGTATGTGAATGTGAACTAGATGCGGCGGCGCTTCGGCGGCCTGCAGCCGTTGTGCGGCACCGGCGTCACGTCGGTGATGCTGGAGATCTTCATTCCCAGTGCGTTCAATGCGCGCACGGCCGACTCGCGGCCCGGGCCGGGGCCCTTGATCCGCACTTCCAGGTTCTTCACGCCGCATTCCTGCGCGGCGCGGCCCGCGGCCTCGGCGGCCACCTGCGCGGCGAACGGCGTCGACTTGCGCGAGCCCTTGAAGCCGGCGCCACCGGACGTCGCCCACGACAGCGCGTTGCCCTGCCGGTCGGTGATCGTGATGATCGTGTTGTTGAAGGATGCGTGGATGTGCGCGATGCCTTCGGTCACGTTCTTCTTGACCTTCTTGCGCGCGCGCGCCGCGGTTGCCTTCTGCGAGGGTTGCTGTGCCATCGTCGATGATCCTTGTCTGTCGTCCGCGCGCCGTTACTTGGTCACGCCCTTGGAGAGCGCCACGGTCCGGCCCTTCTTCGGCCCCTTGCGCGTGCGCGCGTTCGTGCGCGTGCGCTGGCCGCGGACCGGCAGGCCCTTGCGATGGCGCGAGCCGCGATAGCAGCCGAGGTCCATCAGCCGCTTGATGCTCATCGTCACCTCGCGGCGCAGGTCGCCCTCGACCGAGAACTTCGCCACCTGCTCGCGGATCTTGTCCATCTCGCTGTCCGAGAGGTCCTTGATCTTCGTCGACGGCGCGACGCCGGTCGCCGCGCAGATCGCCTTCGCGCGGGTGGGGCCGATGCCGTAGATCGACTGCAGCGCGATGACCGCATGCGCGTGGTTCGGGATGTTGACGCCTGCAATACGGGCCATGTCTTAAACCTGTCCTGAAGTTGTGTGTCGCGCGCCCGGGGCTCAGCCCTGGCGTTGCTTGTGCCGCGGATCCGTGCAGATCACGCGCACGACGCCGTTGCGCCGGATGATCTTGCACTTGCGGCAGATTTTCTTCACCGATGCCAGTACCTTCATTTGCTTCTCCGCTCGCTACCGCGCCTTCGTGGCGCGCCACCGGAAACGCCGGCGCATCTGATGCCTGATTCCCGACTGCTGATTCCTGACGCCTATTTCGCGCGGAAGGTGATCCGCGCCCGGGACAGGTCGTACGGCGAAACCTCGACGGTCACCTTGTCGCCCGGCAGGATCTTGATGTAGTGCATCCGCATCTTTCCCGAAATGTGCCCAAGGACCACGTGACCGTTTTCCAGCTTCACGCGGAACGTGGCGTTGGGGAGCATCTCGACGACCTCGCCCTGCATCTGGATCGTGTCTTCTTTCGCCATGCAATGACCAGTTCGCGCAGCGACTCACTCTGCTTCCGCTCGTCCGCGTGCCGGCGAGGCGAAAGGGGCGAGGATCATCGCGTCGGGAGGCCTCCCTTGAAATTGGCCTTCTTCAGCAGGCTCTCGTATTGCTGCGACATCATGTACGCCTGCACCTGCGTCATGAAATCCATCGTCACGACCACGATGATCAGCAGCGACGTCCCGCCGAAATAGAACGGCACGTTCTTCCACGCGATCAGGAAGTTCGGGATGAAGCAGACGATCACGAGGTAGAGCGAGCCCAGCAGCGTCAGCCGCAGCGTGATCTTCTCCAGGTACTTGGCCGTCTGGTCGCCCGGACGGTAGCCCGGAATGAACGCCCCGCCCTTCTTCAGGTTCTCCGCCGTCTCCTTCGGGTTGTACTGCAGCGCCGTGTAGAAGAAGCAGAAGAAGATGATCGCCGCCGCGTAGAGGATCTCGTGGATCGGCTGCCCGGGCGCCAGCGTCGCCGCCAGGTCGCGCAGCCAGATCGTGCCCTCGCCGGAGCCGAACCACTGCGCGATCGTCGCCGGGAACAGGATGATCGACGACGCGAAGATCGGCGGGATCACGCCGGCCATGTTGAGCTTGAGCGGAAGGAACGAGCTCTGCCCCTGGTAGACCTTGTTGCCGACCTGGCGCTTCGCGTAGTTGACCAGGATCTTGCGCACCGCGCGCTCGACGAACACGACGAACGCCGTCACGAGCACGACCAGGCCGACGATGCCCAGCACGAGCGGAATCGAGTACGCGCCGGTCCGCG
Organism: Betaproteobacteria bacterium; assembly: GCA_016716425.1. Lineage (GTDB taxonomy): Bacteria > Pseudomonadota > Gammaproteobacteria > Burkholderiales > Casimicrobiaceae > VBCG01. Next base: position 135,330 of record JADJWJ010000004.1, on the reverse strand, counting down.
CCTGTTCCAGCGTCTGCCCGATGGCCGACGGCAGCCCCGCCGCGATGCCCGCGAAGATGATCAGCGAGATGCCGTTGCCCAGACCGCGCTCGGTGATCTGCTCGCCCAGCCACATCAGGAACATGGTCCCGGTGACCAGCGTGACCGCCGACACGATGCGGAACGCGACGCCCGGATCGAGCACGAGGCCCGGCTGCGCCTCCAGCGCCGCCGAGATGGCCAGCGCCTGGAACAGCGCGAGGCCCAGTGTCGCGTAGCGCGTGTACTGCGTGATCTTGCGGCGGCCCGCCTCGCCTTCCTTCTTGAGCGCCTCGAGGGTCGGGATGACCACCGTGCACAGCTGCATGATGATCGACGCCGAGATGTACGGCATGATCCCGAGCGCGAAGATCGAGAAGCGCGACAGCGCGCCACCGGAGAACACGTTGAACAGCCCGAGGATGCCCCCTTCCTGCGAGCGGAACAGGTCCTCGAGCACGGACGCGTTGATGCCCGGCACCGGGATGTGGGTCCCGATCCGGTAGACAACGAGCGCGCCCAGCAGGAACCACAGGCGTCGCTTGAGGTCGCCGTACTTGTTGCCGCTCTTCAGCGCCGGGTTGGCAGTGGCCACGTAGCCTTCTTTCGTCCCTGTCCGAACTGCGCGCGGCGCTACGCCACGCTGCCGCCGGCGGCTTCGATGGCCGCCTTGGCACCCTTGGTCGCAAGCACGCCGGTCAGTTTCACGGCCTTTTCCAGCTTGCCGGTCTTGATGACCTTCACGGTCTTGGCCGACGCCGGCACGATGCCGGCGGCCTTCAGCGCCAGCACGTCGACCTCGGCGAGCGGCAGCCGCTGCAGATCGGACAGGCGGATCTCCGCGCTGTCGTTCTTCGCGAGCGACACGAAACCGCGCTTCGGCAGCCGGCGCTGCAGCGGCATCTGGCCGCCTTCGAAGCCGACCTTGTGGAAGCCGCCCGAGCGGGACTTCTGGCCCTTGTGGCCGCGGCCGGCGGTCTTGCCCAGGCCGGAGCCGATGCCGCGCCCGACGCGGCGGCGGTTCTTCTTGCTGCCGTCGGCCGGCTTCATCGTGTTGAGTCGCATGGCGTTCTCTCTTCCCGTTGCCCGCGCTTACTGCTCGACCACGCGGAGCAGGTAGCTCACCTTGTTGATCATGCCGCGCGTGCAGGGCGTGTCGACGACCTCGACCGTGTGATTGGTCCACTTCAGGCCGAGACCGCGCACCGTCGCGCGATGATCCTTGCGTGTGCAGGCGACGCCCTTGGCGAGCGTCACCTTGATCTTCTTCGCATCTGCCATTTGGTTGTTACTCCGTGACGCGTGATACCACGGCGCCCGTCCCGCAGGGCCGCCCCGAGGGGCGCGCCGGCCCCCTGGGGGGCAGCGAGCGGCGCCCTTGCTGTTGCCGCGAGCGTGGGGGGATGTCCACTACGCTCCCAGGATCTCTTCGACCGTCTTGCCGCGCTTGGCGGCGATTTCGGCCGGCGCGCTGCATCGCTGCAGGCCGTTCAGCGTCGCGCGCACCAGGTTGTACGGATTGGTCGACCCATGGCACTTGGCGAGCACGTTGGTCACGCCCACCACCTCGAACACGGCGCGCATCGGGCCGCCGGCGATCACGCCCGTGCCCTCGGCCGCCGGCTGCATGAACACCTTGGTCGCGCCGTGGCGGCCCTCGACCGCGTGGTGCAGCGTGCCCTTCTTGAGGCTGACCTTCACCATCCTGCGGCGCGCCTCTTCCATCGCCTTCTGCACGGCGACCGGCACCTCCTTCGCCTTGCCCTTGCCGATGCCGACGCGGCCGTCGCCGTCGCCGACCACGGTCAGCGCCGCGAAGCCCAGGATCCGGCCGCCCTTCACCACCTTGGTGACGCGGTTGATCCCGATCATCTTCTCGCGCAGGCCGTCGCCGCGGTCGTCCTGCTGTTGCTGCCTGCCACCTGAACGTTGTTGGGCCATGGGGATGTCTGCCTGATCCTTAGAACTTGAGGCCGCCGGCGCGCGCGGCATCCGCGAGCGCCTTCACGCGGCCGTGGAAGCGGAAACCGGAACGGTCGAACGCGACCGCCTCGATCCCCAGCGCCTTCGCCTTCTCGGCGATCCGTGCGCCCACGATCTCGGCGGCGGCCTTGTTGCCGCCGCCCTTGCCGTCCCGGCGCACGTCCGCTTCCAGCGTCGAGGCGCTCGCGAGCACGCGGTCGCCCTCGGGCGCGATGATCTGCGCGTAGATGTGGCAGTTCGAGCGGCTGACGACCAGCCGCGTCGCGCGCTGCAGGGCGATGCGCACCCGGGTCTTGCGGGAGCGGCGGCTGCGAGCTTGCTTCTTGTCCATATCGGCTCCGTTCGTGCCTTACTTCTTCTTCGTTTCCTTGATCACCACGCGCTCGTCGGCGTAGCGCACGCCCTTGCCCTTGTACGGCTCGGGCGGACGGTAGGCGCGCAGTTCCGCCGCGACCTGGCCGACGGCCTGCTTGTCGATGCCCTTGACCACGATCTCGGTCTGCGCCGGCGTCTCGACCTTCACACCTGTCGGCATCGCGTGGACGATCGGGTGCGAGAACCCGAGCGTCAGGTTGACCTTGTCGCCGGCCGCCTGCGCGCGGTAACCCACACCCACGAGCGTCAGCTTGCGCGAGAACCCGTCGGTCACGCCCTTGACCATGTTCGCGACCAGCGCGCGCAGCGTGCCCTTCATCGCGCGCGCCGCGTCGTCGGCCGCCTTGAACACGAGCTGGTCGCCGTCCTTCTCGATCGAGACGTTGCTGCCGAACGAGCGCGCGAGCTCGCCGAGCGGGCCCTTGACCCTGATTTCGCCGGCCGCCAGCGTGACCTCGACCTTCGGAGGCAGCTTGACCGGGTTGTTGCCGATGCGGGACATGGTTCCTGTTCCTCAGTTTCCTGTCAGTCGGGAAGGGCCGCCCCGACCGACTGACCTTCCCCCTCGGGGGGCAGCGAGCGGGGCGAAGCCTGCGAGCGTGGGGGTCGTCATCACGCGACGATGCAGAGCACTTCGCCGCCGACGCCGGTGGCGCGGGCCTTGCGGTCCGTCATCACGCCCTGCGACGTCGAGACGATGGCGATGCCGAGGCCGTTCATCACGCGCGGGATCTCGTCCTTGCCCTTGTAGATGCGCAACCCGGGCTTGGACACGCGCTCGAGCTTTTCGATCACGGGGCGGCCGGCGTAGTAGCGCAGCGCGATCTCTAGCACCGGTTTCGCGTCCTCGCCGCCGACCTTGAAGCCGTCGATGTAGCCCTCGTCCTGCAGCACCTTGGCGATCGCGATCTTGACCTTGGACGACGGCATCGCGACGGTGGCCTTCTCCGTCATCTGCGCGTTGCGGATGCGCGTCAGCATGTCGGCGATGGGATCAGTGATGTTCATGCGTGGTCCTCGGTTGCGGGCTACCAGCTGGCCTTGACGATGCCGGGGATCTCGCCGCGCATCGCGTATTCGCGGAGCTTGTTGCGGCCGAGGCCGAACTTGCTGTAGACGCCGCGCGGGCGTCCCGTCAGCGCGCAGCGGTTGCGCAGCCGCGTCTTGTTCGAGTTGCGGGGCAGCGCCTGGATCTTGAGGCGCGCCTCGTACCGCGCCTCGTCGGACGCCTTCGGGTCGGCGATGATCGCCGTCAGGAACAAGCGCTTCTTCGCGTACCTGGCGACGAGCTTCTTGCGCTTCTCGTTGCGGTTGATGAGTGCCAGCTTGGCCATGGCGTGCTCTTTCAGTTCTTGAACGGGAAACGGAACGCGGAGAGCAGCGCGCGGGCTTCGGCGTCGGTCTTCGCAGTCGTCGTGATCGAGATGTTCATCCCGCGGAGCGCGTCGATCTTGTCGTACTCGATCTCCGGAAAGATGATCTGTTCCTTGATGCCGATGTTGTAGTTGCCGCGGCCGTCGAACGCGCGGCCCGAGATTCCCCGGAAGTCGCGCACGCGCGGCAGCGCGACCGTGACGAAGCGGTCGAGGAATTCGTACATCCGCTCCTGCCGCAGCGTCACCATGCAGCCGATCGGGTAGCCCTCGCGGATCTTGAAGCCGGCGATGGCCTTGCGCGCCTTGGTGACCACCGGCTTCTGGCCGGAGATCTTCTGCATGTCGGAGACGGCGTTGTCCAGGATCTTCTTGTCGCCGGTCGCCTCGCCCACGCCCATGTTCAGCGTGATCTTGGTGATGCGGGGCACCTCCATCGGCGACTTGTAGCCGAACTGCTTGGTCAGCGCCGGGGCGATTTCCTTCTTGTAGACTTCCTTCAAGCGGGCCATGATTTGTCCTGATCGGGTCCTAGACCAGCTGCTCGCCGTTGCTCTTGAAGAAGCGGACCTTGCGGCCGTCCTCGAGCAGACGCATGCCGATCCGGTCCGCCTTCTGCGTCACCGGGTTCCAGATCGCGACGTTCGACACGTCGATCGGCATTTCCTTGCTGACGATGCCGCCCGGCTGGTTCTTCATCGGGTTGGGCTTCGCGTGCTTGGTTACCTTGTTGACGCCGTTCACGATCACGTGCCGGTCGTCGACGACGCGCGCGACGTCGCCCCGCTTGCCCTTGTCGCGGCCCGCGATGACGACGACGTTGTCGCCCTTCTTGATCTTGCGCATGGCTGTTCCCTGTTCCGTCGCTGCAGCAGTTGACTGTCGGCCGGCGCGTCAGAGCACTTCCGGCGCCAGCGAGACGATCTTCATGAACCGCTCGGTGCGCAGCTCGCGCGTGACGGGCCCGAAGATGCGCGTGCCGATCGGCTCGAGCTTGGCGTTGAGCAGCACGGCGGCGTTCGCGTCGAAGCGGATCAGCGCGCCGTCGGCGCGGCGCACGCCCTTGCGGGTGCGCACGACGACCGCGTTGTAGATCTCGCCCTTCTTCACGCGTCCGCGCGGCGCCGCGTCCTTCACCGACACCTTGATCACGTCGCCGATGTGCGCGTACCGGCGCTTGCTGCCGCCGAGCACCTTGATACACATGACCGAACGCGCGCCCGTGTTATCGGCGACGTCCAGCACCGACTGCATCTGGATCATTTTGCAAGCTCTCCAACTTAACCCGCCGTCCGCCCCCTGGCACCGATCGCTCGGCACCCCGAAGGCGGCCACTTCCGGAACTTCGCTGCGGCGGCGGCCAGTTTTGGATCCCGCTCGAGGAGGCGCCCTTGCCTCTTGCGCGAGGCGCCCCGGGGATGGACCTTCGCGGCGCCCGCAATCGGGATCCGCGACGGACGAAAACTGAAATTATGGCAGGTTTTGCCTGCCTCCGCAACCCCGAGCGGCTCGAATATCCGGGGCTAACCCCATGAAAACCGGCCCTTTCCCGGCCTCGGGCCGGGCGGGGCGGCCTCCCGCAACGTCAGACCGGCGTCGCCCGTTCCAGCACGTTCGACACGCGCCACGCCTTCGTTTTCGACAGCTTGCGCGTCGCCGAGATCTCGACCAGGTCGCCGGTCTTGCACTCGTTGTTCTCGTCGTGCGCGTGGAACTTGCGCGACTGCATGACGATCTTGCCGTACAGCGGGTGCTTGACCCGCCGCTCGACCAGCACCGTCACCGTCTTGTTCATCTTGTCGCTGACGACCCGCCCGACGAACGTCTGGATCAGCGTCCTGCGCTCGGCGCCCGCGGCGCCCTCGTTCTTGGCCTGCGATTCCGTGTTCATGCCTGGCCCGCCTTCTGGTGCATCAGCGTGCGCACGCGCGCGATCCCGCGGCGCACCGTCTTCAGCTTCGAGTTGTCGGTGAGTTGCTGCGTCGCCGCCTGCATCCGCAGGCCGAACTGCTCGCGCAGCAGCGCCTCGAGCTCCGTCTGCAGCTCGACCGGCGACTTCGCCGCGAGCGCCTTCTTGGTATCGGTCTTCTTCATGGTCGCTCCCGTCATCCGCCGATCAGCCGGTGCACGAACGTAGTGCGGATCGGCAGCTTGGCCGACGCGAGCGCGAACGCCTCGCGCGCCAGCGCCTCGTCGACACCGTCCATCTCGTAGAGCACCTTGCCCGGCACGATCTCGGCGACGTAGTACTCGGGGCTGCCCTTGCCGTTGCCCATGCGGACCTCGGCCGGCTTCCGCGAGATCGGCTTGTCCGGGAAGATGCGGATCCAGATGCGGCCGCCGCGCTTGATGTGGCGCGTCATCGCCCGCCGGGCCGCCTCGATCTGGCGCGCGGTCAGGCGGCCGCGACCGACGGCCTTCAAGCCGTACTCGCCGAAGCTCACCTTGTTGCCGACGGTCGCAACGCCCTTGTTGCGGCCCTTCTGCTCCTTTCGGTACTTCCTTCTAGCTGGCTGCAGCATTCTTCGCTCCTGGCGGCGGCGGACGACGCGGCGGACGCTTCGGCAGGTCCGGTGCGGGTGCTGGCGCCTGCACCGGCTCGGCGTTGTGCGCGAGACGCTCACCCTTGAACACCCAGACCTTGATGCCGATGACGCCGTAGGTCGTGCGCGCCTCGGAAAACCCGTAATCGATGTCGGCGCGCAGCGTGTGCAGCGGAACGCGGCCCTCGCGGTACCACTCGCGGCGCGCGATCTCGGCGCCGTTCAGCCGGCCCGACGACATGACCTTGATGCCCTGCGCGCCAAGCCGCATCGCGTTCTGCATGGCGCGCTTCATCGCGCGGCGGAACATGATCCGCTTCTCGAGCTGCTGGGCGATCGAGTCGGCGATGAGCTGCGCGTCGATCTCGGGCTTGCGGATCTCCTCGATGTTGAGGCCGACGTCGCCGCCCATCATCTTGCGCAGGTCCGAGCGCAGCGTCTCGATGTCCTCACCCTTCTTGCCGATGACGACACCCGGACGCGCGCTGTGGATCGTGATGCGTGCGTTCTTCGCCGGCCGCTCGATCGTGATCTTGGCCACGGAGGCGTGCGCGAGCTTCTTGCCCAGGTACTCGCGGACGCGGATGTCCTCGGCGAGCGTCCCCGCGTAGTTCTTGCTGTTCGCGAACCACTTGGAACCCCAGTTGCGCGTGACGGCAAGCCGGAACCCGGTCGGATTGATCTTCTGTCCCATGACCTACTTTCCCTCGTTTCCGTCGCCGACGACGACGTGGATGTGACAGCTCTGCTTGCTGATCACGTTGCCCCGGCCCTTGGCGCGCGGGCTGGTGCGCTTCAGCACGGCGGCCTTGTCGATGTAGATCGTCTTGACCTTGAGCTCGTCGATGTCGGCGCCGTCGTTGTGCTCGGCGTTGGCGATCGCCGACAGCAGTACCTGCTTGATGATCCGGGCACCCTTCTTGGGGCTGAACGTCAGCAGATCGAGCGCCCGGCCGACGGGCAGTCCGCGGATCTGGTCGGCGACCAGCCGGCCCTTCTGGGCCGACAGGCGCACGCCGCGCAGCGTGGCATTGGTTTCCATCGTGGGCTCCTTACCTCTTCCGCGGCGGCGCCGGCGTCGCGACCTTCTTGTCGGCCGAGTGGCCCTTGAAGGTGCGCGTCAGCGCGAATTCGCCGAGCTTGTGGCCGACCATGTTCTCCGACACGTAGACCGGGATGTGCGCCTTGCCGTTGTGCACGGCGACGGTCAGCCCGACGAAATCGGGCGTAATCGTCGAGCGGCGCGACCAGGTCTTGATCGGCTTCTTGTCGTTGATCGCGCGCGCCTTCTCCACCTTCGCCATCAGGTGGCCGTCGACGAACGGACCCTTCTTGATTGAGCGAGCCATTTCCGTTTACCCCTTCGTCGCGTGGCGCCGGCGCACGATCATGCCGTCGGTCCGCTTGTTCTTGCGCGTCTTGTACCCCTTGGCCGGCGTACCCCACGGCGACATCGGGTGGTGCCGCCCCCCGCCGCCGTTGGTGCGGCCGCCCATCGGGTGGTCGACCGGATTCATGGCAATGCCCCGGACCGTCGGGCGCACGCCGCGCCAACGCATGGCGCCGGCCTTGCCGATCGACCGCAGGTTGTGCTCCTCGTTGCCGACCTCGCCGATCACGGCGCGGCAGTCGACGTGCACCTTGCGGATCTCGCCGGAGCGAAGCCGCAATTGCGCGTAGATGCCCTCGCGCGCGAGCAGCTGCACCGAGGCGCCGGCCGAACGCGCGATCTGGGCGCCCTTGCCCGGCTGCATCTCGACGCAGTGGACGGTGGTGCCGACCGGGATGTTGCGCAGGGGCAGGCAGTTGCCCGGCTTCACGCCGGCCTCGCTGCCCGACAGCAGCTGCGTGCCGACGGCCACGCCGCGTGCCGCGATCACGTAGCGGCGCTCGCCGTCCGCGTACAGCAGGAGCGCCAGATTGGCGCTGCGGTTCGGGTCGTACTCGAGGCGCTCGACCCGGGCCGGAATGCCGTCCTTGTTGCGCTTGAAGTCGACGACCCGGTAGTGGTGCTTGTGGCCGCCGCCCTTGTGGCGGACCGTGATGTGGCCGTTGTTGTTGCGGCCCGACCCGCGCTTCTGAGGTTCGACCAGCGACGCCACCGGCGCGCCCTTGTGCAGGCCCGCGTTGACGACCTTCACCAGCGCGCGGCGACCCGCCGACGTCGGTTTGACTTTGACGAGGGCCATGGTCCTATGCCTCCACCGCGAAGTTGATTTCCTGGCCTTCCTTCAGGCAGACGTAGGCCTTCTTCCAGTTGCGCCGGCGTCCGATGAAGCGCCCGAAGCGCTTCTCCTTGCCCTTGACGTTCGCGACCTGGACGCTTGCCACCTGAACCTTGAACATGAGCTCGACCGCGGCCTTGATCTCGGGCTTGGTGGCGTCCTGCGCGACGCGGAAGATCACCTGCTCGTGCTTGTCGGCGATGAACGTGCCCTTCTCGGACACGATCGGTGCCAGCAAGACCGTCATCAGGCGCTCGTTGTTGTACTTCTTGACGTTGCTGTCTGTCGCGCTCATCCGAGCATCTCCTCGAACTGTGCGACCGCGCCGCGCGTGACCAGCACGTTGTTGAAGCGCACGAGGCTCACCGGGTCGACCTCGCGGGTCTCGAGCACCAGCACGTCCGGCAGGTTGCGCGACGACAGGTACATGTTGTCGTCGAGCTTGTCGGTGACGAGCAGCACGGTGCCGGTCAGGCCGAAGGCCTTGATCTTCTGCGCGAACGCCTTGGTCTTCGGCGAGTCGAGCGCGAGGTCGTCGATCACCGCCAGCCGGTCCTCGCGGACGAGCTGCGACAGGATGGACGCGACGCCCGCACGGTACATCTTGCGGTTGACCTTGTGCGAGAAGTTCTCGTCGGGGGACGACGGGAAGATCTTGCCGCCGCCGCGCCACAACGGGCTGTTGGCCTGGCCCGCGCGCGCGCGGCCGGTGCCTTTCTGCGCCCAGGGCTTCTTGTGCGACTTGTTGATGTCGGCGCGGCCCTTCTGCGCGCGCGTGCCCTGGCGCCCATTGGCCTGGAACGCGACGACGACCTGGTGGATCAGCGCTTCGTTGTACTCGCGCCCGAAGAGCGCGTCGGACGCCGCCACCGTGGCGGTCTTCTCGCCGTTGCCGGAAAGGAGCTTCAGGTCCATGGTCACGCCCCCTTCTTCGCCGGCGTCTTGGCGGACGGCAGCACGACGACGTGGCCTCCGTCCGCGCCGGGGACGCAGCCCTTGACGAGCAGCAGGCCGCGCTCGGCATCGATGCGGACGACGCGGAGCAGCTGCGTCGTGCGCGCGACGTTGCCGTACTGGCCCGCCATGCGCTTGCCGGGGAACACGCGGCCCGGGTCCTGCGCCATGCCGATCGAGCCCGGCGTGTTGTGCGAGCGCGAGTTGCCGTGCGACGCGCGGTTGCTGCTGAAATTGTGCCGGCGAATCACGCCGGAAAAGCCGCGACCCTTCGTCGTGCCCGACACGTCGACCAGCTGGCCGACCGCGAACGTGTCCACGCCGACGACGTCGCCTGCCTTGAACTTCGCGAGCTCGTCGGCCGAGACCTTGAATTCCTTGAGGACGACGCCCGCTTCCACGCCGGCCTTCGCGAGGTGGCCCGCCTGCGGCTTCGTGACGCGCGACGCGCGCCGCTTGCCCCACGTGACCTGCACGGCCGCGTAGCCGTCGGTTTCCGGGGTCTTCACCTGCGTCACGCGGTTGCCCGCGACGTCGAGCACCGTCACCGGGATGGCGTTGCCATCGTCGGTGAAGACGCGGGTCATGCCCACTTTGCGACCCACCAGTCCGAGACTCATCTTCGTTTTCCTTTCAAGGCGCCCGATTGCGATTGACCGGGCACCGCGAGTTGACCCGGCTCAATGCCGGGCCCGATTGCCGCGCTTCGCGGCCGCCGCTTCTGATACCTGATGCCTGACCTCTGATCCCTGACTACTGCAGCTTGATCTCCACGTCCACGCCGGCGGGCAGGTCGAGCTTCATCAGCTGGTCGACCGTCTTGTCGGTCGGGTCGATGATGTCCATCAGCCGCAGGTGCGTGCGGATCTCGAACTGGTCGCGCGACGTCTTGTTGACGTGCGGCGAGCGCAGGACGTCGAACCGCTCGATCTTCGTCGGCAGCGGAACCGGGCCCTTGACCACGGCGCCCGAGCGCTTCGCCGTCTCGACGATTTCCAGCGCCGACTGGTCGATCAGCTTGTAGTCGAACGCCTTGAGCCGGATGCGGATGCGTTGGTTGTTCATGTGAACCTCTGAGTCCCGATTGCAAGTTCAGCCGCCATCGCGGCTTGCGCCGCGCCACCGGACACGCCGGCGCGTCTGATGCCTGATTCCTGACCTCTGATCCCTGTCACTCGATGATCTTGGCCACCACGCCGGCGCCGACCGTGCGCCCGCCCTCGCGGATCGCGAACCGCAGCCCCTCTTCCATCGCGATCGGCTGGATCAGCGTCACCGTCATCCCGATGTTGTCCCCCGGCATCACCATCTCCGTCCCCGCCGGCAGCTCGCAGCTCCCCGTCACGTCCGTCGTCCGGAAGTAAAACTGCGGCCGGTACCCCGGAAAGAACGGCGTGTGCCGCCCCCCCTCCTCCTTCGACAGCACGTACACCTCGCAGCTGAACTTCGTGTGCGGCGTGATCGACCCCGGCTTCGCCAGCACCTGCCCCCGCTCCACCTCTTCCCGCTTCGTGCCCCGCAGCAGCACCCCCACGTTGTCCCCCCGCCTGCCCCTGGTCCAGCAGCTTGCGGAACATCTCCACCCCCGTGCACACCGTCTGCAGCGTCGGCTTCAGCCCCACGATCTCCAGCGGATCCCCCACCTTCACAATGCCCCGCTCCACCCGCCCCGTCACCACCGTCCCCCGCCCCGAGATCGAAAACACGTCCTCCACCGGCATCAGAAACGGCCCGTCGATCGCCCGCTTCGGCTGCGGAATGTAGCTGTCCAGCGCCTCCGCCAGCTTCAGGATCGACCCCTCCCCCAGCTCGCCCTTGTCCCCCTCCAGCGCCAGCTTCGCCGAACCAATCACGATCGGCGTCTGCTCCCCAGGAAACTGGTACTTCGACAACAGCTCCCGCACCTCCATCTCCACCAGCTCCAGCAACTCCTTGTCGTCCACCATGTCCGCCTTGTTCATGTAGACGATGATGTACGGCACCCCAACCTGCCGCGCCAGCAGAATGTGCTCCCGCGTCTGCGGCATCGGCCCGTCCGCCGCGCTCACCACCAGGATCGCCCCGTCCATCTGCGCCGCCCCGGTGATCATGTTCTTGATGTAGTCCGCGTGCCCCGGACAGTCCACGTGCGCGTAGTGCCGGTTCTTCGTCTCGTACTCCACGTGCGCCGTGTTGATCGTGATCCCCCGCGCCTTCTCCTCCGGCGCCGCATCAATCTGGTCGTACGCCTTCGCCTCCCCACCAAACAGCTTCGACAGCACCAGCGTCATCGCCGCCGTCAGCGTCGTCTTCCCGTGATCCACGTGCCCAATCGTCCCCACGTTCACGTGCGGCTTCGTCCGTTCGAATTTGCCCTTGGCCATGATTGAGTTCCTTACGCTTTCTTGTTGATCACCGCTTCGGCGACGTTCTTCGGCGCCTCGCTGTAGTGCTTGAATTCCATCGTGTACGTCGCGCGGCCCTGCGAGAGCGAGCGCAGCGTGGTCGAGTACCCGAACATCTCGGCGAGCGGAACCTCGGCCTTGATCGCCTTGCCGGTCGGCAGGTCTTCCATCCCCTGCACCATGCCGCGCCGCGACGACAGGTCGCCCATCACGTTGCCCATGAACTCCTCGGGCGTCTCGACCTCGACCGCCATCATCGGCTCGAGCAGCGCCGGCGAGGCCTGGCGCATGCCGTCCTTGAACGCCATCGAGGCGGCCATCTTGAATGCGTTCTCGTTCGAGTCGACGTCATGGGACGAGCCGTCGAACAGCGTGACCTTCACGTCGACGACCGGAAAGCCCGCCAGCACGCCGTTGGGCAGCGTCTCGCGCAGGCCCTTCTCGACCGCCGGGATGTACTCGCGCGGCACCGTGCCGCCCTTGATGGCGTCGACGAACTCGAAGCCCTTGCCGGCTTCCGCCGGCTCCATCTTGATCCACACGTGGCCGTACTGGCCGCGGCCGCCCGACTGCTTGACGAACTTGCCCTCGACCTGCACCGGCTTGCGGATGGCCTCGCGGTACGCGACCTGCGGTGCGCCGACGTTGGCCTCGACGCCGAACTCGCGCTTCATGCGGTCGACGAGGATCTCGAGGTGCAACTCGCCCATGCCGGAGATGATCGTCTGGCCGGACTCCTCGTCCGTGCGCACGCGAAACGACGGATCCTCCTGCGCGAGGCGGTTGAGCGCCACGCCCATCTTCTCCTGGTCGGCCTTGGTCTTCGGTTCGACCGCGACGTGGATCACCGGCTCCGGGAAGATCATCTTCTCGAGCGTGATGACCTTCTGCGGGTCGCACAGCGTGTCGCCCGTGGTCGCCTCCCGGAGACCCACGGCGGCGGCGATGTCGCCGGCGCGCACTTCCTTGATGTCCTCGCGCTGGTTCGCGTGCATCTGCAGGATGCGCCCGACCCGCTCCTTGCGGCCCTTGACCGGGTTGTACACGGTGTCGCCGGAGTTGATGACGCCCGAGTACACGCGGAAGAACACCAGCTGCCCGACGAACGGGTCGGTCATGATCTTGAACGCCAGCGCCGAGAACGGCTCGTCGTCGGCCGGCTTGCGTTCGCCTTCCTTGCCGTTCTCGAGCTCGCCCGCGACCGGCGGGATGTCGGTCGGTGCCGGCATGTAGTCGATCACGGCGTCGAGCATCGCCTGCACGCCCTTGTTCTTGAACGCCGAGCCGCACAGCATCGGCACGATCTCGCCCGCGATCGTGCGCAGGCGCAGCCCCCGCTTGATCTCGTCGACGGTCAGCTCGCCGCCCTCGAGATACTTGTTCATCAGCTCTTCGTTGGCCTCGGCGGCGCTCTCGATCATCTTCTCGCGCCACTCCATTGCCACCTCGGCGAGCTCGGCCGGGATCTCGCGGGTCTCGTACTTCATGCCCTGCGTCTTGTCGTCCCAGACGATCGCCTTCATGCGGACGAGGTCGACGATGCCCTCGAACTTGTCCTCGGCGCCGATCGGCACCTGGATCGGCACCGGGTTCGCCTTCAGCCGCGACTTCATCTGGTCGTGGACCTTGAAGAAGTTGGCGCCGACGCGGTCCATCTTGTTGACGAACGCGAGCCGCGGCACGTTGTACTTGTTCGCCTGCCGCCAGACGGTCTCGGACTGCGGCTGCACTCCGCCGACCGAGTCGTAGACCATGCACGCGCCGTCGAGTACACGCATCGACCGCTCGACTTCGATCGTGAAGTCGACGTGTCCGGGCGTGTCGATGATGTTGATCCGGTGCTCGGGAAACGTGCCGTCCATCCCCTTCCAGAAGCAGGTGGTGGCGGCGGAGGTGATGGTGATGCCGCGCTCGCGCTCCTGCTCCATCCAGTCCATCACGGCCGCGCCGTCGTGGACCTCGCCCATCTTGTGGGAGACGCCGGTGTAGAACAGGATGCGCTCGGTGGTCGTGGTCTTGCCGGCATCAATGTGCGCACTGATGCCGATGTTGCGATACCGTTCGATCGGGGTTGTTCGGGGCATAGGTCTGCAGAACCGAAAAGCGTCTTCCAGAGTCGAGACGGGAAAGCTCCTGCCCCGTCTCGTGAAGAGGTGCTTCTCCGAGGTTTTTCGTAGGTGTTGTTGTTTTAGAACCGAAAATGCGAGAACGCCTTGTTCGCTTCTGCCATGCGGTGCACTTCCTCGCGCTTCTTCACCGCGCCGCCGCGGCCTTCGGAAGCCTCGAGCAGTTCGGCCGCGAGACGCTGGCCCATCGACTTTTCGCCGCGCTTGCGCGCCGCCTCGCGCAGCCAGCGCATCGCGAGCGCCGTGCGGCGCACCGGGCGCACTTCGACCGGCACCTGGAAGTTGGCACCGCCGACGCGGCGGCTCTTCACCTCGACCATCGGCCGCGAGTTCTGCAGCGCCTGGTTGAAGACTTCCAGCGGGTCCTTGCCGCCCTTCTTGGCGATCGACTCGAAGGCGCCGTAGATGATCCGCTCGGCGACCGACTTCTTGCCGCTGTCCATCAGCACGTTGATGAACTTGGCGACATCGGTGCTCGCGAACTTCGGATCGGGCAGGATCTCGCGCTTCGGGACTTCACGACGACGTGGCATCTTCCTCTTCCTTTCTTACGCCGCCGGGGCGGCACGCGGCCGTCAGGCCGCCTTGGGTCTCTTGGCGCCGTACTTCGAGCGCGCCTGCTTGCGGTCCTTGACGCCGGCGGTGTCGAGCGCGCCGCGCACCATGTGGTAGCGCACGCCCGGCAGGTCCTTCACGCGGCCGCCGCGGATCAGCACCACCGAGTGCTCCTGCAGGTTGTGGCCTTCGCCGCCGATGTAGCTGATGACCTCGAAGCCGTTGGTCAGCCGCACCTTGGCGACCTTCCGCAGCGCCGAGTTCGGCTTCTTGGGCGTCGTCGTGTAGACACGCGTGCACACGCCGCGCTTCTGCGGGCTCTGTTGCAGCGCCGGAACCTTGCTTTTCGACACGGCGGGCTTGCGGCCCTTCCGCACGAGCTGATTGATCGTTGGCATCCTGATTGTCCGTTTCGTGCGGCGCGCCCGACGGGCGGGAACCGCATGGCCTAGGGCTCGGCGTCGCGCTCCTGCCATCGCGTCGCCGGCTTCGCGAAACTGCTTCGTCTACTCGTTGCCGCTGTTACCGAATCTGTCTTCCGCCACAGCAAATCAAAGTGGCCCACGTACGCGCCGTCCCAGCGGGAATCGGCGCCGCACCCGGGCCACCCTTATCGCGCCTTGGCCGACGTGGGACCCGCGGCCAGGTACGCGTCGCGCCTGCGGCCTCGCCATGGCTTTGCTGAAGCCGGCGTCCGGAGGGCGAAAAGACTGCAATTATAGGCGCATAGCCGCGATTGGGTCAACTGCGAGCGCCGGCGGCCCCAGGGCGGTCGGCCGCACGGGCCGGGCCGTTGCTGCGGCGCAACGTCGAGGCAGGGGTCAGCCTCGAATTTCGGGGCGATCCGTCGGGAAATCGGGGTCCGAGCCGTAATGAGGGCGCCGAAAGGTTCTGGCCCGGTGAAATGCGGTCATCGCGCCAGCATTATGGCTCTGCCCCCGATTGCCAGCCCCCGCCCAGGGCCTGGAACAACGCCGCCGCGTCCGCATTCCGGGCAGCCTGCGCCTGCACCCGGTCGAGTTCGGCCTGCAGCCGGGTCCGCTCGGCGTCCAGGACTGCAAGTAGGCTCACGCCGCCGGCGTCGTACCGCGCACGCGCGATCCGAAATGCGTCGTCCGCCCGGGCGGCCTGCTCCGACCGCGCGGCCAGCGTCAGGGCGTCGGCTTCCAGCGCCCGCAGGACGTCGGCTACGTTCTGGAGTCCCTGCAGCACCACGATCCGGTACCCGGCCGCCGCCTGGTCGTAGGCGGCCACCGCCGCCCGCCGCCGCGCCTCCAGTTCGTCGTGCCGGAACACGGGCTGCAGGGCGTTGACCCCGATGTTCCAGATGTTGATCCCGCTCCCGAGCAGGTGGGACAGGTCGAGCTGCCCGGACGAGAAGGCCCCGGTGACCACGAGCTTCGGGTACTGGTCGGCCGTGGCCACGCCGACGTTGGCGCTCGCCTTGTGCAACAGCGCCTCGCTCGCCCGGATGTCCGGTCGCTGCCGGACCAGTTCCGAGGGGAGCCGCAGCGGCAGCTCCGCCGGCAGGTGCAGCTCGGCCAACCGCACCTCGGGCACGCTCGCCGCGCCCGGCGGGTCGCCCATCAGCACCGCCAGCACGTGTCCGGCCTGCGCACGCTGTGCTTCGAGGACCGGCAGCAGCGCCTCGGTCTGCGCGACGAGCGCACGCTGGTTCTGCACGTCGAGCCACGCGACGCCGCCGTCGCCGTGGCGCCGCTCGACGATCGCGAGCTGCCGGCGCTGCGCGGCGAGGATGCCCGCGACCACTTCGGCCTGCGCAGCCAGCGAGGCCCGCCGGATCGCGGTGACGACGACGTTCGCCGCGAGTGTGAGGCGCGCCGCCTCGAGCTCGTAGGCCTGGTAATCGACCTCCGCCGCCAGCGCCTCCAGGTCGCGCCGCGCGCCGCCGAAGAGGTCGAACCGGTAGGCGACGCTGCCGCCGACGCTGAACACGTTGAACGGCCCCGGATTCGGCGCCTGCGGGAAGCCGAACGTCGCCGGGTCGATGCGCTGCCGCTGCGCGCCGAACGTCGCGTCGAACTGCGGATACGTGACGGCGCCGTGCCGCGCGGTGCGCAGTTCCTGCGCCTGGACGAGCCGCGCGCGCGCCTGGTCGAGGGTCGGCCCCTGCGCGAGCGCGCGCCGGACCAGCGCGTCCAGCTCGGCCGATCCGAACACCTCCCACCACTGCGCCGGGATGTCGCGGTCGCGCACGAGCCTGGGCATGCCGGGTGCCGCGGGCGGCGGCGCCGGCGTGTACCGGTCGACCGCCGGCGGATCGGGCACGCGAAAATCGGGGCCGACCGTGCAGGCGGCGGCGGCGAGCGCCGCGGCGAGGAGAGCGAGGGCGCGCGCGCGCATGTCAGTTCCGAAGGGCCGTCCCGAGGAAGTGACCTACCGCGGCCTCCTTGGAGCTGCGGGGCATGCCGGCGCCGGTGTATCGGCCGCCGCCCGCGCGCGCGGACGCGCTCTGCGAGCCTGGGCTTCGCCCCGCGCGCGAGGGCGTCCCGGGGGGCAGCGAGCGCAGCGAGCGTGGGGGCCGTTTCATCCTAGTCGAGCGTCCTGCGGTAGAACTTCACGGCGATGCCCATCACGACGAGCACGAACACCAGGAGCGGCCACAGGCTCGGCCACAGGTCCGGCCAGTCGTTGCCCTTGAGCAGGATGCCGCGGACGATGCGGTTGAAGTACGTCAGCGGCAGTACGCTGCCCAGCCACTGCGCCCAGTCGGGCATGCCGCGGAACGGGAACATGAAGCCCGACAGCAGGATGTTCGGCAGGAAGTAGAAGAAGGTGAGTTGCATCGCCTGCAGCTGGTTCTGCGCCAGCGACGACAGCGTGATGCCGACGGTCAGCTGGCAGGCGATGAACAGCAGCGCAGCGCCGTACAGCGCGGTGACGCTGCCGACGAACGGCACCGCGAACACGTAGCGCGCCGCGAGCAGGATGATCGTCGCCTGCACGAGCCCGATGGCGATGTACGGGACGATCTTGCCGGACATCACCTCGAGCGGCGTGACCGGCATCGCGAGCAGGTTCTCCATCGTTCCGCGCTCGCGCTCGCGCGTGATCGCGAGGCCGGTCATCATCACCAGCGTCATCGTCAGGATCACGCCCATCAGGCCGGGAACGATGTTGTACTGGGTGATCGACTCCGGGTTGTACAGGCGGTGGACGACGACGTCGAACGGCGGCGGTGATCCGTTGCGCGCCGCCAGCGGCCCGACGAGGTCGCGGCGTGCGACGGCGGCCGCGATCTCGCGCGTCGCCGCGAGCGCGGCGCCGGTCGCCGTCGGATCCGAAGCGTCGGCCTCCAGCAGGATCGCCGGCCGCTCGCCGCGCAGCAGCCGGCGCGTGAAGTCGGCCGGGATCGTCACGACGAACTGCGCGATGCCTTGCGCCAGCGCCGCGCGGCCCGCCTCGTCGTCCGGCAACTCGCCGGTGATCCGGAAGTAGTCGGAGGTCGCGAGCGCCTGCACGAAGCTGCGCGTGAACTCGCTGCGGTCGCCGACGATCAGCGCGGTCGGCATGTGCTTGGGGTCGGTGTTGATCGCGTATCCGAACAGCGCCAGCTGGACGATGGGGATGCCGACGATCATCGCGAACGTCACGCGATCGCGGCGGAGTTGGCGGAACTCCTTGGTCACGATGGCCCACCAGCGCTGGAACGAGAACCACGACGACCGGCCGGCGGGCACGACGGTCATGCGTGCCCCGCCTTGCCGCCCCAGTTGTCGGTCGCGTCCTGCATCAGGTGGATGAAGACGTCTTCGAGCCCGGTCGGAATCCGTTCGAGCGTGTACGCGCCGCCCGCGGTCGCCTCGCCCAGCGACCGCGCGAGCTCGGCCGCGTCCGCGCCGGTCACGTGCATCGTTTCGCCGAACGCGACGGTCTGCTGCACGCCCGGCATGCGCTGCAGGCGCTCCGACAGCGCCGTCAGGTCCGGCCCGCGCACCGCGAACGTGGTCAGCCCCTGCGCCGCGACCACGTCGGCGACCGTGCCCTGCGCGAGGAGCCGGCCGTACGCGATGTACGCGAGCTTGTGGCAACGCTCGGCCTCGTCCATGTAGTGCGTGCTGACGAGCACGGAGATGCCCTGCGCGGCGAGCCGGTGCAGTTCCTCCCAGAACTCGCGCCGCGCGTTGGGGTCGACGCCGGCGGTGGGCTCGTCGAGCAGCAGCAGCCGCGGCCGGTGCAGCATGCACGCGGCCAGCGCCAGCCGCTGCTTCCAGCCGCCGGACAGCGTGCCTGTGAGCTGGCCGGCGCGTGCCGAGAGTCCCAGGTCCTCGAGCGCGCGGTCGACCGCGGCGCGGCGGTCCGCCATCGCGTAGATGCGGGCGGTGAAGTCGAGGTTCTCGCGGATCGTGAGGTCGTCCCAGAACGAGAAGCGCTGCGTCATGTAGCCGACGTTGCGCTTGATGGCGGCGGCGTCGCGGCGGATGTCGTAGCCCAGGCACGTGCCGCTGCCCGAGTCGGGCGTCAGCAGCCCGCACATCATCCGGATCGACGTCGTCTTGCCGCTGCCGTTCGGCCCGAGGAAGCCGTAGATCTCGCCGCGGTCCACCGTCAGCGAGAGGTCGACCACGACGTGCTTCTCGCCGAAGCTCTTGTTGAGGTCGCGGACGGCGATGACCTCGGCGCGGGCCTCGCCGCGCACGGGCGCTTCCGCGGCGTCCCGGGCGGCACCGTCGCTCATTTCAGCTGCACGCTGACTGGCTGGCCGGGATGGAGCCGCGCCGCGTCGGCGACCGCGGGGCGCGCCTCGACCATGAACACGAGCTTGCTCTTCGTCTCGTTGCTGAAAATGACCGGCGGCGTGAATTCCGCCTCGGCCGAGACGTAGGTGAGCGTCGCCGCGATGTCGGCGCCGCAGCCGTCGCACCGGATCGCCGCGCCGCGCCCGACCTTCAACTCGCCGACGACCGCCTGCGGGACGAAGAAGCGCACCTTCACGTTCTGCGGCGGCAGCATCCGGACCACCGGGCTGCCCGCCGCCACCCACTCGCCTTCGCGGTAGAGCGTGTCGTACACGCGTCCCGCGCGCGTGGCGAGCACCGATTTCTGGTCGAGCCGCCACGTCGCCTGCTCGAGCACCGCGCGCGCCGCGGCGACCTGCGCCGCCTGCGCCTTCACCTGATCGTCGCGGCTGGGTAGTCGTGCGACGGCGAGTTCGCTCGCGAGCTGCGCAACCCGCGCCGTCGCGACCGCGCTCGCGGCGCGGCTGTCGTCGAGCTGCGCGCGGGCGATGCCGCCGATCCGGAACTGCGCCTCGTCGCGCGCCACCTGCGTCGCGCTGCGGCCCGCCTCCGCCTCGGCCTGCGCGAGCAGCGCGCGCGTGACATCCTGCTCCGGCAGGCGGCGGCCCTGCTTCAGGTCGGCGAGTTGTGCCTCGGCGACCTTCACCTGCTCGGCAGCCTGCCGCTGCGCGGCGGCTTCGCTCGCCGCCTCGAGCGCGTAGAGGCTCGCAGCGGCCGCAACTTCGTCGCCACGCTGAACGGCGAGCCGGTCGAGGCGGCCCGCGATCGGCGCCGCCACGTTGACGAACTCGCCCTCGACGTATCCCTGGTAGGCGGCCGGTCCGCGCTCGGCGCAGCCCGCGAGCGCGACCGCCGCGAGCAGCGCAGCGGCACGGATCAGGCGCGGTTCGGATGCGTCCAAGCGGGTGCGATCGTGGGCCGGCGACGGAGTCGATTGATACCACAGCGGCCACGCGCGGCCAAGCGCGGCGCGCGGCAGTCGACGCCGCGCCGGGTCTCGGGCATCCTCTGCACTGCGCCCGCACGGGCGCGCGAATCCGCCAACGCCCATCACGGAACCCTGACCATGAAGCAAACGCTGCGACTCATCCGCACTTTCCTCGTCGCCGCCGCCGTCGCGACGGCGTCCGGGGCCTACGCGACCACGCCGGTCACGAACTACAGCGATCTGTGGGCGGCGCCCGACGAGCCCGGCTGGGGGCTCAACGTCAGCCAGCAGGCGGACACGCTGTTCGTGACGCTGTTCACCTACGACAAGGGCGAGCGGGCGGTCTGGTACTCGGCGACGCTGACGTACCAGTCGACCGGCGCGAACGGCGCCAAGTCCTACGCGGGCGATCTGTACGAAACGACCGGACCGGCGCTGGGGCAGCCGTACGATCCGCGGCTCGTCGTCTACCGCCAGGTCGGGCGGATGACCGTGGACTTCGGCGATGCCGCGCACGCGCTGCTCGTCTACTCGGTCGACGGCGTCCTCGTGACCAGGCAGGTCGGGCGCCTCACGTTCGCCACACAGACCCTCGCCGGCGACTACATCGGCGCGACGAGCGACGTCACCTACGACTGCAAGGACCCCGCGCGCAACGGCCTCGTCACGACCGACCCGGGTCCGTTCACGATCCGGCAGGAAGGCGGCGACCTCGTGCTGCGGTTCCCGACGTGCACGTTCACCGGCAAGTACACGCAGCAGGGGCAGATCGGCGAGGTCGACTCGATCTACGAGTGCACGCACCTGGGCGTCGGCGAGACACGCTTTACGTCGCTGCGTGCGGACCGGGGCGGCATCACCGGCGTGTACGAAGGACGCGACAAGAGCTGCCGGTTCCGCGGCAACGTCGGCGGCATGCGCGTCCTCGAGTAGCACCGGCGCGGTTGCGCTCGCCGCGATGCCGTCGCCCGCCGCCTTGCTCGCGCGCCTGCGCGCCGTCCGCGGCGCGTTCGGCGCGGACGCCGAGCGCGAGAAGCTGCGGCTGCTCGCCGCGCTCGAAGTGCTGCGGCTGACGGCGTGGAAGCCGCTGTGCGCGCTGCACGAGGACCTCCTGTTCCTGCGCGCATTTCCCGGCAGCGTGTCCGTGCGCAGACGCGCGGCGCGGATGCTGCGCGGGATCGGACCGCGCGTGCGGCAGCTGCCGCGCGGCGAGCGCGCGCGCGCCGACGACTCCGGGATCGCCGGCGCCACGACGCGGCACGCTTACCCGTTCGCCGTCGCCCACTGGCTCGCGCGGGCAGCGCCGGGCGAAGCGGAGATCGACTGGCGGAACGTCGACGATCCGGCGTCGCTCGACGGCGTCGTGAGCGCAGTGGCAGCCGGCGCGGAGGGCGAAGCGTTCGCCGGCGGCGACTTCGGGACGCGCGAATGGATCGCGCGCGCCCGCCGGTCCGGTGCGCAGTCCGACCTGCAGTGGCTGACCGAGTCCGCGGCCGCCACGCCCGCGCGGCTGGCGCAGGTGGTGGAGGCATGGGACGCCGCCGAGGTCGCCGTCGCGTGGCGCCTCGGCGAGTCGCGCTGGTCGGTCACGCACAATGCGCTGCCCGGCGGCGCGCCGGCGTACCGGTCGTCGCTGCGGCGCCCCGCCGCCGATGTCGCGGCGGACATACTCCGGCCGCTGCCGTCGATCGAACGCCTGCCGCGCACGCGGGCGCGCCAGGTCGCGGCGGCCGCGCGGGCGGCGCTGGCGGCGCGCTGCCGCGAGGTCAACGCGATGACCCATCCGAACCTCGACGAGATCTGGTGGTGCGACCTCGACGAAGGCGCGGCGCTGGCCGTCATCGGCATCGCGCGCGAGCGCCGGCTGACGCTCGAGACGAACACCGGCTACCTGCTGTTCTGCAACGGGGTCCCGGTCGGCTACGGCGGCGTCACACCGCTCTTCCGGCAGGCCAACACGGGCATCAACATCTTCGACCCGTTCCGCGGTGGCGAGGCCGCGTTCCTGTGGACGCAGATGCTGCGCGCGTTCCACACGCTCTACGGCAGCGGCCGGTTCATCGTCAATCCGTACCAGTTCGGCGCGGGAAACGCGGAGGCGATCGCGAGCGGCGCGTTCTGGTTCTACTACCGGCTGGGATTCCGGCCCGCGCTTGCCGCCCCCCGCCGGCTCGCTGCCCGCGAGGCGCAGCGCATGGCCGCGGATCGGAAGTACCGCAGCGACGCGAAGACGCTGAAGGCGCTGGCGACCGGCGACCTCCATTTCGACCTCCCCGGGTTCGACCCGGGCGACCACTTCGACGAGGTGCTGCTGCCGCACGCCGGTGCCCTGGCGGCGCGCATGCAGGCAAGCGTTCCCGTGTGGTCGCGCGAGCGGGCGGCGAAACGGCTCGCCGAACGCGTCGCGGCGGACCTCGGAATCGACGACCTGGCCCGCTGGTCGGCGGCGGAGCGGCGCGGACTCGCGTTCGTCGCGCCCGTGGCGGCCGGGGTTCCGGGCTTGCGCGACTGGGACGAGGCCGACCGCCACGCGGTGGCCGCGATGCTGCGCGCGAAAGGCGCACCGCAGGAGCGCGGCTTCGCGCTGAAGTCGCTGCGCGCGCCGAAGTTCTTCCACGCGCTGCGCGATACGCTGCGCGGGCTTGCGGCGGCCGACAGCCCTCCGCACTGAGGGCGCCGCCGACGCCTGCCCCTCACCCCAACCCTCTCCCCGCTGCGCGGGGCGAGGGGGTTGCTCGGCGGGACGCCTGCGACCGGGCGCCGAGGACCGATACTGCGCTCCCTCTCCCCGCAAAGCGGGGAGAGGGTTGGGGTGACGGGCGCGCGACCGACGAAAAAGGGGCCGGCAGTCGCCTGCCGGCCCCGATGCATTGCGTCGCAGGCAAACGTTACGCCGCGTCGACCGAGATCTCCGACGACGCCGGCGTCGCGGCGGCCGCGGCCTGCTCTTCCTCGGTCATGAACGCCGCTGCCGCGGCCTCCGGTCCGGCGAGCTTCGCCTTCTTGCGCGACGTGTGGTACGCGAGGCCCGTGCCGGCCGGGATCAGGCGCCCGACGATCACGTTCTCCTTCAACCCGCGCAGGTCGTCCTTCTTGCCCATGATCGCGGCTTCGGTCAGCACGCGCGTGGTCTCCTGGAACGACGCCGCCGAGATGAACGAGTCCGTCGACAGCGACGCCTTGGTGATGCCGAGCAGCATGTGGTGGAACTGCGCCGGCTCCTTGCCGTCCTCCCTGGTGACCCGGTCGTTCTCGTCCAGCAGCTCCGAGCGCTCGACCTGCTCCTCGCGGATGAAGCGCGTATCGCCCGGCTCGGTGATCACCACGCGCCGCAGCATCTGGCGCACGATCACCTCGATGTGCTTGTCGTTGATCTTCACGCCCTGCAGCCGGTAGACGTCCTGCACCTCGTCGGTGATGTAGCGCGCGAGCGCCTCGACCCCGAGCAGCCGCAGGATGTCGTGCGGGTCCGCCGGGCCGTCGACGATCGTCTCGCCCTTGTTCACGACCTGACCGTCGTGCACGGTCACGTGCTTGTCCTTCGGGATCAGGAACTCGTGGGCGACGCCGTCGAGATCGGTGATGACCAGCCGCTGCTTGCCCTTCGTGTCCTTGCCGAACGACGCGGTGCCCGTGACCTCCGCCAGCATGCCGGCGTCCTTGGGCGAACGCGCCTCGAACAGCTCCGCCACGCGCGGCAGGCCGCCCGTGATGTCGCGGGTCTTCGAAGTTTCCTGCGGGATCCGCGCGAGGACCTCGCCCACCGCGACCTGCTGGCCGTCCTTCACCGTGATGATCGAACCCAGCTGGAACGTGATGTTGACCGGCAGGTCGGAGCCCGCGAGCTTGATCTCCTCGCCGCTGTCGTCGAGGAGCTTCACCTGCGGCCGCACGCCCTTGGCCGTGCTCGTCGCGCGGCGCTTCGGGTCGATGACGACCAGCGTCGACAGGCCCGTGACGTCGTCGACCTGCTTCGCCACCGTCACGCCTTCCTCGACGTGCTCGAACTTCACCCGGCCCGCGTACTCGGTGATGATCGGCCGCGCGGTCGCGTCCCACGTCGCCAGCACCTTGCCGGCCTTGACCGTGTCGCCGTCCTTCACCTGGAGCGTAGCGCCGTACGGCACCTTGTGGCGCTCGCGCTCGCGGCCGTTGTCCTCGTGGATCGTCACTTCGCCGGAGCGTGCGATGACGACCAGATCGCCCTTGCCGCTCGTCACGTAGCGCATCAGCGCCGAGAAGCGGACCGTGCCCGCCGACTTCGACTCGATCTGCGACGCCGCGGCCGTCCGCGATGCCGCACCGCCGATGTGGAACGTCCGCATCGTGAGCTGGGTGCCCGGCTCGCCGATCGACTGCGCGGCGATGACGCCGACCGCCTCGCCGACGTTCACGAGGTGCCCGCGGCCCAGGTCGCGGCCGTAGCACCGCGCGCACAGGCCGTGGCGCGTGTCGCAGGTAAGCGGCGTGCGCACCTTCACCTCGTCGATGCCCAGCAGCTCGATCTGCTCGACCTCGTCCTCGCCCAGCAGCGTGCCCGGGTCGTACAGCGTCGCCTGGGTCTCGGGGTTGACGACGTCGGCGGCGACCACGCGACCGAGAATGCGCTCGCGCAGCGGCTCGATCACTTCCCCGCCCTCGACCAGCGCCTTCATCTGCACGCCGTTCGTCGTGCCGCAATCGTCCACGGTCACCACCAGATCCTGCGTGACGTCGACCAGTCGCCGCGTGAGGTATCCGGAGTTCGCCGTCTTGAGCGCGGTGTCGGCGAGGCCCTTGCGCGCGCCGTGCGTCGAGATGAAGTACTGCAGGACGTTGAGGCCTTCGCGGAAATTCGCCGTGATCGGCGTCTCGATGATCGAGCCGTCCGGCTTGGCCATCAGGCCGCGCATCCCCGCCAGCTGCCGGATCTGCGCCGCCGAGCCGCGCGCGCCGGAGTCCGCCATCATGAAGATGGAGTTGAACGAGTCCTGCTTGACCTGCTTGCCTTCGCGGTCGGTCACTTCCATCGTTCCCAGCTGCGCCATCATCGCCTTCGCGATGTCGTCGCCCGCGCGGCCCCAGATGTCGACGACCTTGTTGTAGCGCTCGCCCTGCGTGACGAGGCCCGACGTGTACTGCTGCTCGATCTCCTTAACCTGGGTTTCCGCGTCGGCGATGATTCCCGCCTTCTCGGCCGGGATCAGCATGTCGTCGGCGGCGAACGAGATGCCGCCGCGCGTGGCCAGCGAGTAGCCCGCCTGCATCAGCTTGTCGGCGAAGATTACCGTCTCGCGCAGGCCGCAGCGACGGAAGCTCGCGTTGATGATCCGCGAGATCTCCTTCTTCTTGAGCGGCTTGTTGATGTACGTGAACGGCAGGCCCGGCGGCAGGATCTCGGACAGCAGCGCGCGGCCGACCGTGGTGTCGTGGCGTGTGATCTTCTCGACCTTCTCCACCTTGCCGTCCGGTCCGGCCTTGAGGTCGACCTCGACGATGCGGACCTTGATCTTCGCGTGCAGCTCGGCCTGGCGCGATTCGTACGCGCGCGTGACCTCCGCGATGTCGGCGAACATCTGCCCGTCGCCGCGCGCACCGATCTTCTCGCGCGTCGCGTAGTAGAGACCGAGCACGATGTCCTGCGACGGCACGATGCACGGCTCCCCGTTGGACGGCAGCAGCACGTTGTTGGACGCGAGCATCAGCGTGCGCGCCTCCATCTGCGCCTCCAGCGACAGCGGCACGTGGACGGCCATCTGGTCGCCGTCGAAGTCGGCATTGAACGCCGTGCAGACAAGCGGGTGCAGCTGGATCGCCTTGCCCTCGATCAGGACCGGCTCGAACGCCTGGATGCCGAGCCGGTGCAGCGTCGGCGCCCGGTTCAGCATCACCGGGTGCTCGCGGATCACGTCTTCCAGGATGTCCCAGACCACGGGCTCCTGCGACTCCACCATCTTCTTCGCGGCCTTGATCGTGGTCGCCAGGCCCATCGTCTCCAGCTTGTTGAAGATGAACGGCTTGAAGAGCTCGAGCGCCATCAGCTTGGGCAGGCCGCACTGGTGGAGCTTCAACTGCGGGCCGACGACGATGACCGAGCGGCCCGAGTAGTCGACGCGCTTGCCGAGCAGGTTCTGCCGGAAGCGGCCGCCCTTGCCCTTGATCATGTCGGCAAGCGACTTCAGCGGCCGCTTGTTGGCGCCCGTCATCGCCTTGCCGCGGCGGCCGTTGTCGAGCAGCGAGTCGACCGCCTCCTGCAGCATTCGCTTCTCGTTGCGCACGATGATGTCCGGCGCCTTGAGCTCCAGCAGCCGCTTCAGCCGGTTGTTGCGGTTGATCACGCGGCGGTAGAGATCGTTCAGGTCGGAGGTCGCGAAGCGGCCGCCGTCCAGCGGGACGAGCGGGCGCAGCTCCGGCGGCAGCACCGGCAGCACCTCGAGGATCATCCACTCCGGCTTGATGCCCGACTTGTGGAACGCCTCGAGCACCTTGAGGCGCTTGGCGATCTTCTTGATCTTGGTGTCCGAGCCCGTGGTCTCGAGCTCCTTGCGGAGCTTGTCGATCTCGTGGTTGACGTCGAGCGACTTCAGGAGCTCGCGAATGCCCTCGGCGCCCATGTGCGCCTGGAAGTCGTCAGCGTACTGCTCGAGCTTCGCCAGGTAGTCGTCCTCGGTCAGCAGCTGCGCGCGGTTGAGCGGCGTCAGGCCCGGGTCGGTGACGACGAACGCCTCGAAGTACAGCACGCGCTCGATGTCGCGCAGCGTCATGTCGAGGACCATGCCCATCCGCGACGGCAGCGACTTCAGGAACCAGATGTGCGCGACCGGCGAGGCGAGCTCGATGTGGCCCATGCGCTCGCGGCGCACCTTGGCGAGCGTCACCTCGACGCCGCACTTCTCGCAGATCACACCGCGGTGCTTCAGCCGCTTGTACTTGCCGCACAGGCACTCGTAGTCCTTGACCGGCCCGAAGATCTTCGCGCAGAAGAGCCCGTCGCGCTCGGGCTTGAACGTCCGGTAGTTGATCGTCTCCGGCTTCTTCACCTCGCCGTACGACCACGAGCGGATCTTCTCCGGCGACGCCAGGCCGATCCGGATGGCGTCGAATTCCTCTTCCTGCGTGACCTGCTTGAAAAGATCGAGCAGTGCTTTCATCGATTGAACTCTCCGAGTTCCGCCGTCGCTGCCGTTCGGCACCGACGCGCGAATTGGTGTTTCTGATCCCTGATCCCTGTCCTCTGATCCCTGGAGCGGGACGTCAGTCCCGCTCCATGTCCACGTCGATCGCGAGCGAGCGAATTTCCTTCACCAGCACGTTGAACGACTCCGGCATGCCGGCCTCGATCTTGTGCTCGCCCTTCACGATGTTCTCGTAGACCTTGGTGCGGCCGTTGACGTCGTCGGACTTGACCGTGAGCATCTCCTGCAGCGTGTACGCGGCGCCGTAGGCCTCGAGCGCCCACACTTCCATTTCGCCGAAGCGCTGGCCGCCGAACTGCGCCTTGCCGCCCAGCGGCTGCTGCGTGACGAGGCTGTACGGGCCGGTCGAGCGCGCGTGCATCTTGTCGTCGACGAGGTGGTGGAGCTTCAGCATGTGCATGTAGCCGACGGTCACCGGGCGGTCGAACGCCTCGCCGGTGCGGCCGTCGTGCAGCTGCACCTGGCCGGACGACGGCAGTCCCGCGAGGTCGAGCATGCTCTTGATCTCGACCTCGGTCGCGCCGTCGAACACCGGTGTGGCGAACGGCACGCCGCCCTTCAGGTTCTCGGCCAGGTGCACGATCTCGCCGTCGTCGAATGCGGCGAGGTTCTCCGGCCGGCCGGTCGAGTTGTAGACCCGCTCGAGGAACTTGCGCACGTCGGCGGCCTTCGCCTGCGCCTTGAGCAGATCGTCGATCTTGCGGCCGAGGCCCTTCGCCGCCCATCCCAGGTGAACCTCGAGGATCTGGCCGACGTTCATCCGCGACGGCACGCCGAGCGGGTTCAGCACGATGTCGACCGGCGTCCCGTCGGCCATGTACGGCATGTCCTCGACCGGCACGATCTTGGAGACCACACCCTTGTTGCCGTGGCGTCCCGCCATCTTGTCGCCCGGCTGCAGCCGCCGCTTCACCGCGACGTAGACCTTGACCATCTTCTGCACGCCCGGCGGCAGTTCGTCGCCCTGCGTCAGCTTCTTCTTCTTGAGGTCGAACATCTTGTCGAAGTCGTCGCGCAGCTTCGCGAGCGCGTCCTTGGACGCCTCGAGCTGCTGCGCCGTCTCCTCGCTGGCCAGCCGGATATCGAACCAGTCGTGACGGGCGACGGTCTCCAGGTATTCCTTCGTGACCTTGGCGCCCTTGGCGAGCTTCTTCGGGCCGCCGTTGGCGACCTTGTTCACGATGAGCTTCTCGATCCGGGCGTACGCGTCGTTCTCGACGATGCGGAGCTGGTCGTTCAGGTCCTTGCGGTAGCCCTTGAGCTCCTCGTCGATGATCAGCTGGGCGCGCTTGTCGCGCTCGATGCCCTCGCGCGTGAACACCTGCACGTCGATCACCGTGCCCGAGATTCCGGACGGCACGCGCAAGCTGGTGTCCTTCACGTCGGACGCCTTCTCGCCGAAGATCGCCCGCAGCAGCTTCTCCTCCGGCGTGAGCTGCGTCTCGCCCTTGGGCGTGACCTTGCCGACCAGCACGTCGCCGGCCTCGACCTCGGCGCCGATGTAGACGATGCCCGAGTCGTCGAGCCGTCCCAGCTGCGCCTCGCCGAGGCTCGAGATGTCCCGCGTGATTTCCTCGGGCCCGAGCTTGGTGTCGCGTGCGACGACGGAGAGCTCCTCGATGTGGATCGACGTGTAGCGGTCGTCACCGACGACGCGCTCGCTGATCAGGATCGAGTCCTCGTAGTTGTAGCCGTTCCACGGCATGAACGCGACCAGCATGTTCTGCCCGAGCGCCAGCTCGCCCATGTCGGTCGACGCGCCGTCGGCGATCACGTCGCCGCGGGCGATGACGTCGCCGACCTTCACCAGCGGCCGCTGGTTGATGTTGGTGTTCTGGTTCGAGCGCTTGTACTTGGTCAGGTTGTAGATGTCGACGCCGACGTCGCCGGCGCCCGTCTCCACGTCGTGCACGCGCACGACGATCCGCGACGCGTCGACGTAGTCGACCTTGCCCCCCCGCCGCGCCATCACCGCGGTGCCGGAGTCGACCGCGGCCGTGCGTTCGACGCCGGTGCCGACGAGCGGCTTCTCCGGCCGCAGGCACGGCACCGCCTGCCGCTGCATGTTGGAGCCCATCAGCGCGCGGTTGGCGTCGTCGTGCTCGAGAAACGGGATCAGCGACGCGGCCACCGACACGATCTGCGACGGCGCCACGTCCATGTAGTTGACCTTGTCCGCCGTCGACAGCATGAACTCGTTCTTGCTGCGGCAGGACACGAGCTCGTCCGCGAGGCGGCCGTGGGCGTCGATCTTCGCGTTGGCCTGCGCGATCACGTACTGGCCTTCCTCGATCGCCGACAGGAAGTCGATCTGGTCGGTGACCTTGCCGTCGACGACGCGCCGGTACGGCGTCTCCAGGAAGCCGTATTCGTTCGTGCGCGCGTACAGCGCCAGCGAGTTGATGAGGCCGATGTTCGGGCCTTCCGGCGTCTCGATCGGGCACACGCGGCCGTAGTGCGTCGGGTGCACGTCGCGCACCTCGAAGCCCGCCCGCTCGCGCGTCAGGCCGCCGGGGCCGAGCGCCGACACGCGGCGCTTGTGCGTGATCTCCGACAGCGGGTTCGTCTGGTCCATGAACTGCGACAGCTGCGAGCTGCCGAAGAACTCCTTGATCGCCGCCGAGATCGGCTTCGCGTTGATGAGGTCGTGCGGCAGCAGGTTGTCGCTCTCGGCCTGGCCCAGGCGCTCCTTCACCGCGCGCTCGACGCGCACGAGGCCCGACCGGAACTGGTTCTCGGCGAGCTCGCCGACCGAGCGCACGCGGCGGTTGCCGAGGTGGTCGATGTCGTCGATCTCGCCGCGCCCGTTGCGCAGGTCGACCAGGATCTTGATGACGGCGATGATGTCGTCGTTGGTCAGCTTCGCCGGGCCCTTCAGCTCGGTGCGGCCGATCCGGCGGTTGAACTTCATCCGGCCGACGGCCGACAGGTCGTAGCGCTCCTCGGAGAAGAACAGGCCGTGGAACAGCGTCTCCACCGCTTCCTCCGTCGGCGGCTCGCCTGGCCGCATCATGCGGTAGATGGCGACCTTCGCCGCGTACTGGTCCGGCGTGTCGTCGGTGCGCAGCGTCTGCGAGATGAACGGCCCCTGGTCGAGGTCGTTCGTGTAGATCGTCTGGATCTGCTTGACGCCGGCGTCGATCAGCTTGCCGAGCGACTCCTCGGTGACCTCGTCGTTCGCCTTCGCGATGACCTCGCCGGTCGTCGTGTCGACGACGTTCGTCGCGAGCGTGCGCCCCACGATGTAGTCGTTGGGCACGGCGATGGACTTGATGTGGCTGTCCACGAGCTCGCGCACGTGGCGGGCGGTGATGCGTTTGTCCTTGGCGGCGACGACCTTGCCGTCCTTGCCGGCGATGTCGAAGCGCGCCATCTCGCCCTTGAGCCGCTCGGGCACGAAATCGAGTCTGGACTCGCCCTTGCCGAGGTGGAAGGTGTCGAACTGGAAGAACTGTTTGAGGATGTCCTCGTTGGTGAGGCCGATCGCCTTCAGCAGCGTCGTCACCGGCATCTTGCGGCGGCGGTCGACGCGGAAGAACAGGAAGTCCTTCGGGTCGAACTCGAAGTCGAGCCACGAGCCGCGGTAGGGAATCACGCGCGCGGAGAACAGGAGCTTGCCCGAGCTGTGCGTCTTGCCGCGGTCGTGCTCGAAGAACACGCCCGGCGACCGGTGCAGCTGGGACACGATCACGCGCTCGGTGCCGTTGATGATGAACGAGCCGTTCTCGGTCATGAGCGGGATCTCGCCCATGTAGACCTCCTGCTCCTTCACCTCCTTCACCGTGTCCTTCGGCGCCTCCTTGTCCATGATGACGAGGCGGACCTTCGCGCGCAGCGCCGAGCAGTACGTGAGGCCGCGCTGCTGGCACTCGACCACGTCGAACGCGGGCGGCAGCAGCGAGAAGCTGACGAACTCGAGGCGGGCGTTGCCCGAGTGACTCGAGATCGGGAAGATCGACGTGAACGCGGCCTGCAGGCCCTCGTTCTTGCGCGTGTCGGGCGCCGTGTGTTCCTGCAGGAACGCGCGGTACGAGGCGAGCTGCGTCTCGAGCAGGAACGGGACCGGCAGCACGCTCGCGCGCTTGGCGAAGCTCTTCCGGATCCGCTTCTTTTCGGTGAAGGTATAGGGGACAGCCGTGGTAGTCGCCATAGCGTTGGGTCTTCCCGTCTCCGTTGGTGCCGTGAGCCGCGCGGTCGCGCGCGGGCGCTGCTTCTTCGCGGATGCCGCGCGCCGCTAGCGGGGCGCCGCGTCCGGTGCTGCCTCGACTGTCCGGAAACCTTGCGTTTCCAGGCTTGGTGGCTGGCCACTACCAGCCGCTGGCGGACAACGTCGCCGTTGCAGCGACGCCCGACCAACCCTGCCTTCCGCAGTCGACTCGGAAAGCGAAGCGAAGGCGACTCGGGCAACGCACCGAGTCGCCTTCGCTTCGATCACCGATCGAAGCGGGGCGGCAACGAAAGCCACCGCCCCCCTCCATCACTTACTAGAGGAAATCGACGGGCTCCGCCCGCGATTTCCCCCACTTCAGCTTTTCGAACGCCACCGGCGCGTTCAGATTTTTCCATGGGGTCCGGGCGGAAGCCTTCGGGCCCCATCTGACTTATCTACAGCATCCCTACGCCACCAGCGCGTTCAGGATGTTTCCATGGAGTCCGGGGCGGCAGCCCTCGGACCCCATCTGACTTGTCTACTTCACTACTTGATTTCTACCTTGGCTCCCGCCTCTTCCAGCTTCTTCTTGGCAGCCTCGGAATCGGCCTTGTTGACGCCTTCCTTGACCGGCTTCGGCGCGCCGTCGACGAGGTCCTTGGCTTCCTTCAGGCCGAGGCCCGTCAGTTCGCGCACGGCCTTGATGACGTTGACCTTGTTCTCGCCGACCGTCGCGAGGACGACGGTGAACTCGGTCTTCTCTTCGGCGGCGGCGGCAGGCGCGGCGGCGGCGGCGGGGCCGGCGACCGCGACGGCGGCAGCGGCGGAAACGCCGAACTTCTCTTCCATCGCCTTGATGAGCTCGGAGAGCTCGAGGACGGTCATCGACGAGATCTTGTCGAGAATTTCAGTCTGGACTGCGGACATGATGTGCTCCTGGAACGAAACGGTTGAAGATTGGATGCGGTATGCGGTTCGTCACGCGGCCTGCCTGGCGTCGCGAACGGCGGCGAGGGTGCGCACGAACTTGCCGGGCACCTCGTTCATCGTCCGGACGAGCTTGGCGATCGGCGCCTGCATGGTGCCGGCGAGCCGTGCGAGCAGTTCCTCGCGCGACGGCAGCGACGCGAGCGCGGCGATCTCCCTGGCGGACATCACCTGACCCGGCATGGCGCCGCCGGCGATCACGAACTTGTCGTTGCCCTTGGCAAAGTCGTTCAGGACCTTCGCCACGGCAACCGGATCGGGGCCGATGCCGTACGCCAGCGGGCCGACCATCTTGTCGGCCAGCGTGGCGAACGGCGTCTCCGCGACCGCCCGGCGCACCAGGGTGTTCTTGACCACCCGGAAGTACACGCCGGAAGCCCGTGCCTTCGCGCGCAGCTTCGTCATGTCGGCCACGGCCATGCCGCGGTTCTCGGCCATGACGATGGCCTGAGCGCCCGCGACCTGCTTCGCGACCTCCGCGACTACCGCTTGCTTCTCTTGCAGATTGAGACTCACGGTCAGTTCTCCTTGATCGGCGCCGCGGCGATGACCTGCAGCGACGTCGCCCTCACACCGCCCGCGCGACTGCCGCGTGCGGTGCTGCTGCGGTGACCATTCGTCCAGGAAAGTCCTGTCCGAGGGGCACCATCTACGCCGGGTCAGGGATCGGAGATCAGGCATCAGGGATCAGAAGAACCCTTCGCCGACCCGCCCCGCCTGTTTTGAGCCCGACTGCATGCCGGGCCCCGGCGGTCTTTGACGGTCCGCCGGCGCCTCGCGGCCCCGGCGTTCCCTCAAAATCCGTACGTTCCGTCTACTGTGCCGCCGGCGCCGTCGCGAGCGACGACTGGTCGACGCGCACGCCCGCGCCCATCGTCGACGACAGGCTGATCTTCTTCAGGTACACGCCCTTCACGCCGGCGGGCTTCGCCTTGTTCAGCGCTTCGATCAACGCGGTGAGGTTGCTCTTCAGCTGCTCCGGCGTGAACGAAGCGCGGCCGATCGTGCACTGGATGATGCCGGCCTTGTCGGTCCGGTACTGGACCTGGCCGGCCTTGGCGTTCTTCACCGCCTGCACGACGTCCGGCGACACCGTGCCGACCTTCGGATTCGGCATCAGGCCGCGGGGGCCCAGGATCTGGCCCAGCTGGCCGACGACGCGCATCGCGTCCGGCGACGCGATCACCACGTCGAAGTCCATGAAGCCTTCCTTGATCCGCGCGGCGAGGTCCTCGAAGCCGACGATGTCGGCGCCGGCCTCTTCCGCAGCCTTGGCCTTGTCGCCCTGCGCGAACACCGCGACGCGCACCTTCTTGCCGGTGCCGGCAGGCAGCACGACCGAGCCGCGGACCGTCTGGTCCGATTTCTTGGCGTCCACCCCCAGGTTGACGGCGACGTCCACCGATTCGTCGAACTTGGCGACGGCGGTCTCCTTGACGATCTTCAGCGCCTCGTCGACCGGATAGAACCTGCTGCGGTCCACCTTGCCGCGGACCGTCTTCATGCGCTTCGAAAGGCGCGGGGTCTTCAGTTCGGCCATGATCACTTCACCCCTTCGACGGTAATGCCCATGCTGCGGGCGCTGCCGGCGACCGTGCGCACGGCGGCATCGAGGTCGGCGGCCGTGAGGTCGGGCATCTTCGCCTTCGCGATCTCCTCGGCCTGCGCGCGCGTCAGCTTGCCCACCTTGTCCGTGTGCGGCTTGCTGCTGCCCTTGTCCACCTTCGCCGCCTTCTTGATGAGGACGGTCGCCGGCGGCGTCTTCATGATGAAGGTGAAGCTCTTGTCCGCGTACGCCGTGATGACGACGGGGATGGGCAAGCCCGGCTCCACCTTCTGGGTCTGCGCGTTGAACGCCTTGCAGAACTCCATGATGTTGAGGCCGCGCTGGCCGAGCGCGGGGCCGATCGGCGGGCTGGGATTCGCCTTCCCCGCCGGCACCTGCAGCTTGATGAAACCGACGATCTTCTTCGCCATGTCTGTGCTCCGTTATGGGTGCAAACGGACGCTTGCGGCGTCCTCCCCGATTACCACGTCAAGGCCACCGGGCCTTTGACTCTTCAACGCCCCCGCGTACGGCGGGGGCCTTCGTCCACGTTGAGCGGCGCGAAGACGACGCTCCAACGGGGACGGATGTTCCGTCGCGCGCAGCGCGACGGAATATCAAGCCTTCTCCACCTGCGAGAAGTCCAGCTCCACCGGCGTCGACCGTCCGAAGATCGTCACCGACACCCGCAGCTTGCTCTTCTCGTAATTCACGTCCTCGACGTTGCCGTGGAAGTCCGTGAACGGGCCTTCCTTGACGCGCACGGCCTCCCCGTTCTCGAAGAGCACCTTCGGGCGCGGCTTCTCGACGCCTTCCTGCACCTGGCGCAGGATCGCGTCCACTTCCTTCTGGGTGATCGGCGTCGGCCGGTTCGCCGTGCCGCCCACGAAACCCGTGACCTTCGGCGTGCTCTTGACGAGGTGCCAGGAGTCGTCGGTCATCTCCATCTCGACCAGCACGTAGCCCGGGAAGAACTTGCGCTCGGAGATCGCCTTGGCTCCGGCCTTCATCTCGACGACTTCCTCGACCGGCACCAGGATCTGGCCGAACTGCTCCTGCAGGTCGGACCGCCTGATGCGCTCCAGCAGCGCGCGCTGCACGCTCTTCTCGAATCCCGAGTAGGCGTGGACGACATACCATTTCTTGCTCATCCGTCCGTCCTGCCCGTAAGCAACTTGATGATCCATGCGAGCGTCGTGTCCACCGCGAACAGGAACAACGCCATCACGACGACGAACGCGAACACGATCCCCGTGGTCTGCATCGTCTCCTTGCGCGTCGGCCACGACACGCGCCCTGCCTCCGCCCACGCTTCCTGCGCGAATGCGAAGAATTCCTTGCCGGGCGCCGACAGCCACGCGACGCCGGCGGCCGCGAGCAGCCCGCCCAGCACCATCAGCACGCGCAGCACCTGCGCGGTCTCCGAGAAGTAGTAGTACCCCCCGACGCCGAGCGCCACGCACACCACCGCCAGCGCGATCTTGAGCTTGTCCATATCAGAGGTCAGGAGTCAGAGGACAGGGAACGGACGCGACTGCGTTTCCAGTGGCGCGACACTTGTCGCGATGCAGCTTCCTGCGGACTCCACCGTGCCAGCCTTCGTCCCTTCGCTCCGACCTCCCGCCAATCCTTCGTTCAAACCACTCGACCCGTCATCGCGACCCGTGTCGCGCCACCGGAAACACCGCCACCCTCTGATCCCTGATGCCTGACCACTGATCCCTGAGAGTGGCAGGCCAGGAGGGAATCGAACCCCCAACCTGCGGTTTTGGAGACCGCCGCTCTGCCAATTGAGCTACTGGCCTGTGTTCGTTCCCGTCACTCGATGATCTTGGCCACCACGCCGGCGCCGACCGTGCGCCCGCCCTCGCGGATCGCGAACCGCAGCCCCTCTTCCATCGCGATCGGCTGGATCAGCTGCACCGTGATCGAAATGTTGTCCCCCGGCATCACCATCTCCGTCCCCGCCGGCAGCTCGCAGCGACCCCGTCACGTCCGTCGTCCGGAAGTAAAACTGCGGCCGGTACCCCGGAAAGAACGGCGTGTGCCGCCCCCCCTCCTCCTTCGACAGCACGTACACCTCGCAGCTGAACTTCGTGTGCGGCGTGATCGACCCCGGCTTCGCCAGCACCTGCCCCCGCTCCACCTCCTCCCGCTTCGTGCCCCGCAGCAGCACCCCGACGTTGTCCCCCGCCTGCCCCTGGTCCAGCAGCTTGCGGAACATCTCCACCCCCGTGCACACCGTCTTCAGCGTCGGCTTCAGACCCACGATCTCCAGCGGATCCCCCACCTTCACAATGCCCCGCTCCACCCGCCCCGTCACCACCGCCCCCCCCCCGAGATCGAAAACACGTCCTCCACCGGCATCAGAAACGGCCCGTCGATCGCCCGCTTCGGCTGCGGAATGTAGCTGTCCAGCGCCTCCGCCAGCTTCAGGATCGACCCCTCCCCCAGCTCGCCCTTGTCCCCCTCCAGCGCCAGCTTCGCCGAACCAATCACGATCGGCGTCTGCTCCCAGGAAACTGGTACTTCGACAACAGCTCCCGCACCTCCATCTCCACCAACTCCAACAACTCCTCATCCTCCACCATGTCCGCCTTGTTCATGTAGACGATGATGTACGGCACCCCAACCTGCCGCGCCAGCAGAATGTGCTCCCGCGTCTGCGGCATCGGCCCGTCCGCCGCACTCACCACCAGGATCGCCCCGTCCATCTGCGCCGCCCCGGTGATCATGTTCTTGATGTAGTCCGCGTGCCCCGGACAGTCCACGTGCGCGTAGTGCCGGTTCTTCGTCTCGTACTCCACGTGCGCCGTGTTGATCGTGATCCCCCGCGCCTTCTCCTCCGGCGCCGCATCAATCTGGTCGTACGCCTTCGCCTCCCCACCAAACAGCTTCGACAGCACCAGCGTCATCGCCGCCGTCAGCGTCGTCTTCCCGTGATCCACGTGCCCAATCGTCCCCACGTTCACGTGCGGCTTCGTCCGTTCGAATTTGCCCTTGGCCATCGTCGTCTCCAGCTGTTTCCGGTTGTTCCCAGTCGAATCGTCGGCTCGTCGCGGTCGCCCAAGCGCGCGCTTCGACTCAGTTTCAGCCCGGACCAAGGTAGGCGCTTACCCCGGTCCGCCGAGTGGTGCCCATGGCGCGGATTGAACGCGCGACCTCTCCCTTACCAAGGGAGTGCTCTACCACTGAGCTACATGGGCGCTTAGCTTCAATCCTTCTGCCGTCGCGTGCCGTCCGTTGCCGCGTCGTACCTTCGTTGGAGCGGGTGAAGGGAATCGAACCCTCGTCGTAAGCTTGGAAGGCTTCTGCTCTGCCATTGAGCTACACCCGCGTTCAGGAGACAGGAAACAGAAGTCAGGCGACAGATGCCGCCCGGCTTCCGGTGGCGGCGCATTCAGCGCCGGGCGCCGACCGCCGCTTGCCTGTAACGGCGCTCGATGCGCCGCCCCCGTGTACGCCGATGGAGCTGATCCCTGACCTCTGTTACCTGATTCCTGAATGGTGGAGGGGGAAGGATTCGAACCTTCGAAGGCAGAGCCGGCAGATTTACAGTCTGCTCCCTTTGACCGCTCGGGAACCCCTCCCGCGGATTTCCACCGCAGAAACATGCGATTCTAGCAGCTTTCGCCGCGGCCGGTCAAACCGGGCCGCGGCGGCGCGCGAGGCCGGGCGGGCCCGGCTTATCGATTTTCTTTCAACGAGTTGGCCGCTGCGGCGCCGCCGCCGGCCGGCTACGGGACCGGCCCCGCCGCCGCCGATTCGCCTGCGGCCGCCGGCAGAATTTCGCCGGTGTCCGGGCCCTGCCTCACCCGCGCGGCCGGAAGCCGCACCGAGAACGTGCTGCCCTTGCCGGGCTCGCTCGCGATGTCGAGGTCGGCCTGGTGGCGCAGCAGCACGTGCTTGACGATCGCAAGGCCCAGGCCCGTTCCCCCGGTGGCGCGCGAGCGCGAGCGGTCGACCCGGTAGAACCGCTCGGTCAGCCGGGGCAGATGCTCCGGACCGATTCCGATGCCGGTGTCGGTCACCGAGAAGATGCCGCGGCCGTCCGGCCCGATCCGCCAGCCAAGCGTGATCCGGCCGCCGGCGGGCGTGTAGCGCACGGCGTTGGACACGAGGTTGGAGAACGCGCTTCCGAGTTCGTCGCGGCCGCCGGTGACGATCGCCGCGTCGCGGACGTCGAGCTCGATCGCGTGCGCGCCGTGCGACAGCCCCTTCGCGTCGGCCGAGACCTGCAGCAGCAGCGGCACGATCGCGAACGTCTCCTCGGCCAGCGGGTTGTGCTCGCTCTCGAGTGCCGACAGCGTCAGCAGGTCCTGCACCAGCCGCTGCATGCTCGCGGCCTGTTCGCGCATCAGCTGCAGGAAGCGATCGCGCTGCCGCGCGTCGAGGTCCAGATCCTGCAGCGTCTCGACGAAGCCGGAGATCACCGTCAGCGGCGTCTTCAGCTCGTGCGAGACGTTGGCGATGAAGTCGCGGCGCATCGTCGCGACCGCTTCGACTTCCGTGACGTCGCGCGACAGGAGGAGCTTCTCGGCGACGGCGAACGGGACGAGCTGGACCGACAGTATCCGGTCGTGGTTCGCCGGCGCGCGCATGAGGATCGAGGCGCCGAAGCGGCCGGATTCCATGTAGGCCAGAAACTCCGGCGTGCGCACCATGTTGACGATCGGCTGGTTCCGGTCCTTGGCCAGGTCGAGGCCGAGCTGCTCGACCGCGCGCGGGTTCGCCCACTTGATCCGGTTGCCGTCGTCGAGGGCCACCACGCCGTCCGGCATCGCCTCCGCCGCGCCGCGGAACCGCTCGATCACCAGCCGCAGGTCGCGCTGATAGGCGTTGCGCGTCCGTGCGCGGCGATGGAGCGCGGCGAACGCGTCGGACCAGGCGCCGGTTCCCTGCGGAACGTCGGCGTCGAGCGGCCCCCGCGCCCAGTCCGTCAAGCGCTGGATGTTGACGAGGTGATACGCGACGATCGCGAGCGCTCCCCCGGCGAGAACCGCGAGCGCCCATCCGGATCCCGCGATCGCCCAGACGATCAGCATCGCCGCCGCGACCGCGGCGGGCATCGGCAGCCCGGCGCGGATCGCGTCCTTCATTTAGGCATGGCGAGCCGGTAGCCGCTGCCGCGCACGGTCTCGATCAGCCGGTCGGCGCCGTGGGGCTCGAGCGCGAGGCGCAGGCGGCGGATGTGGACGTCGACCGTCCGCTCCTCGATGTAGACGTGATCGCCCCAGACCTGGTCGAGCAGCTGCCGGCGGCTGTGCACCCGCTCCGGGCGCGCCAGCAGGAAGCGCAGCAGGCGGAACTCCGTCGGCCCCATGGCGACCACCGCATCGCCGACGGTGACCCGATGGGTGGCCGGGTCGAGCTTGAGGCTGCCGGCCGTCACCGGCTCCTGCGCCGCCTCCGGCGCCCGCCGGCGCAGCACCGCCTTGATGCGCGCCTTGAGCTCCCGCGGCGAGAACGGCTTGGTGACGTAGTCGTCGACCCAGGCCTCGAGGCCGGCCACCTTGTCGGCCTCGTCGGCGCGCGCCGTCACCATGATGACCGGCAGATCGCGCGTGCGCGGATCGGACCGCAGCTGCTTCGCCAACGCGAGGCCCGACTGCCCCGGCAGCATCCAGTCGAGCAGCAACAGGTCGGGCAGCGCCGCGTCGATCAGCTCGCGCGCCGACTCCGCGCTCTCGGCCGCGATCACTTCGAAGCCGGCGTCCACGAGATTGACCTTCAGCAGTTCGAGGATCGCCGGCTCGTCCTCGACGACGAGCACCGACGGCATCACGGCTCCGCGACCTCGGCACGGATCTGTTCGGCCGTCGCATGGCGCACGTCCTTGCCCTTGACGACCTGCACGACCGCCTCCGCGATGTTCTTCGTGTGGTCGCCGATGCGCTCGATCGACTTCGCGACGAACACGAGGTCGAGCGCGCCCGAGATCGTGCGCGGGTCCTCCATCATGTAGCTGATCAGCTGCCGCAGGATCGCCGCGAACCCGGCATCGATCGTCTCGTCCTCGTCGACGATCTCGGCGGCCGCCTCGACGTCCAGTCGGGCGAACGCATTGAGCGCCTGGCGCAGCATCGCCAGCGCCGCGTTGGCGACGCGCGCGACCTCGTAGTGACGCACGCGCGACAACCGTTCGACGCCCCGGCCCTGCGCGGACTTGTACGCCACCTTCTTGACTTCGTCGCCGATCCGCTCGAGGTCGTTCACCACCTTCGTGACGGTGAGGATCATGCGCAGGTCGACCGCCGCCGGCTGCCGACGCGCGATGACCTGCGCGCACTGCTGGTCGATCTGCACCTGGAACTGGTTGATCTGCTGCTCGCCCGCGCCGACGGCGTCGATCGCGCCCGGCTCCTGCTCGTCGTCCTGCAGGAACCGGATCGCGCGCAGGAACTGCTGCTCCACCAGGCCCCCCATCGCGAGGACGCCGCTCCGGATCGCCTCCATCTCCGAGTCGAACTGGCTGCTGGTGTGGTCGCTCATTTCCGGGCTCCTGGGGTTCCGCGCATGGTCATCCGAACCGGCCCGTGATGTAGTCCTCGGTTTCCTTGCGCTTCGGCTTGAAGAAGATCGTGTCGGTCTTGTCGAACTCCATCAACTCGCCGATGTACATGTACGCCGTGTAGTCGGACACCCGGGCCGCCTGCTGCATGTTGTGCGTCACGATGAGGATTGTCACCTTCTTCTTGAGCTCCGTCACGAGTTCCTCGATGCTGGCCGTCGCGATGGGGTCGAGCGCCGAGGTCGGCTCGTCGAACAGAAGGATCTCCGGGTCGGTCGCCAGCGCGCGCGCGATGCACAGGCGCTGCTGCTGCCCGCCGGAGAGGTTCGACCCCATCTCGCCCAGCCGATGCTTGACCTCGTCCCACAGCGCGGCGCCGCGCAACGATTCCTCGATCTTGTCGTCGAGCTGGTTCTTCTGCGTCATTCCACGTACCCGCAGGCCGTACGCGACGTTTTCGTAGATCGTCTTCGGAAACGGGTTCGGCTTCTGGAAGACCATGCCGATGCGCATCCGCACCTCGATGGGATCGACGTCCTTCGCGAGCAGGTCGGTGTTGTCGGGGTGCAGCACGATCTGCCCGGCGTAGCGATTCCCCGCGTACAGGTCGTGCATGCGGTTGAAGCAGCGCAGGAACGTCGACTTGCCGCAGCCCGACGGGCCGATCAGCGCGGTCACCTTGTTCTCGTACACGGGCATGTCGATCGACTTCAACGCCTGGAAGCTGTTGCTGTAGTAGAAATCCAGGCCGCGCGATTCGGCCTTGAGCGGCGGCGGCGAATCGCCGGAAACCGCGGGAGCCGTGGCGCCCGGATTGGCGCTGCCGAGCATCGACGCGTGCGTTGCGGTTGCCATGGGGTTCACCATTTGATGTTCTTGCGGAGACGGTAGCGGAGCCAGATGGCCAGACCGTTCATCAGCAGCGTCATGAGCACGAGGATGAAGCCCGCCGCCGCGGCGTTGTGCTGAAACGCCGCCTCCGGGCGCGATGTCCAGTTGAACATCTGGATCGGCATCACGGTGAACGGCGCCTTCAGCCACTCGAAATTGACGAACGGCGGGACGTCGGAGATCGGCGACGGCGGCAGGAACGCGATGAAGGTCAACGCGCCGATCGTGATGATCGGCGCCGTTTCCCCGATCGCGCGCGACATTCCGATGATGACGCCGGTCAGGATGCCGGGCGTCGAATACGGCACGATGTGGTCCTTGACCGTCTGCAGCTTCGTCGCGCCCAGCGCGTATGCGCCCTCGCGGATGATGCCCGGGATCCCGCGGATCGCCTCGCGCGTGGCCACGATGACGACCGGCAGGATCAGCAGGGCGAGCGTGAGGCCCGCCGTGAGGATGCTCTGCCCTAGTCCGAACGTGTAGACGAAAAGGCCCAGGGCGAGGAGGCCGTAGACGATCGAGGGGACACCTGCCAGGTTGGTGATGTTGATCTCGATGATGTCGGTGACCCAGTTCTTCGGCGCGTACTCCTCGAGGTAGACGCCGGCGCCGATTCCGAGCGGCACGGCGAAGAACGCCGTCACCAGCATGACGAGCGTCGTTCCCACCCACGCGGAGAGGATGCCCGCCTGGCCCGCGCGGCGGGACGGAAACTGCGTGAAGAACTCCGGGTTGAGCCGGCTCCAGCCGTCGATCAGCATGTCGAGGAACAGCGTGGCGAAGGTCAGCAGGCCGATGCCGAGGCAGGCGATGCCGAGCGAAACGAAGATGACGTCCCAGCGCTTCGCCTTCCGGATGAGGCCGCGGATCTCCGTGGCGTTCGGTGCGACGACGGCCATCAGTATGCCTCCCGGAAGCGCTTGCGCATGTAGAAGCCGACGAGATTGAACGCGAGCGTCAGCAGCATGAGCGTCAGGCCGGCCGCGAAGATGGTCTGGTAGCCGATGCTGCCGTGCGGCAGGTCGCCCAGCGCGACCTGAACGATGTACGCGGTGATCGTGGCGGCGGATTCCATCGGGTTGAATGTCAGGTTGGGCTGCATGCCGGCCGCGACGGCGAGGATCATCGTTTCGCCCACCGCCCGCGAAATCCCGAGGATGTAGGCCGCGGCGATCCCCGAGATGGCGGCGGGAAACACGACCCGCAGTGCCGTCTGCAGCCGGGTGGCCCCCATGGCGAACGACCCCTCGCGCAGCGCCATCGGGACCGCGCGCATCGCATCCTCGGAGATCGAAGCCACGTAGGGGACGATCATGATGCCCATCACGAGCCCGGCCGCGAGCAGGCTGAATCCCGGCAACCCGGGGATCAGCGCCTGCAGGATCGGCGTAACGAACAGCAGCGCGAAGTAGCCGTAGACGATCGTGGGAACCCCGGACAGCAGTTCCAGGATCGGCTTCGAGATTTCACGCGCCCTGGGCGTGGCGAATTCCGACAGGTAGACGGCGATCACCGTGCCCATGGGAATGGCGACGACAAGCGCCACCAGCGAACTGGTGATCGTTCCGGACAACAGGACCATGATGCCGAAGTGCGCATCGTCGAACAGCGGCGTCCACTGCGTGTCGGTCAGGAAGTCCCACAGCGACACACGCTGGAAGAAGTGGACGCTCTCGGAGACGAGAACGTAGACGATGCCGACCGTCGTCAGGACCGACACGAAGGCGGCAAAGAACAGGATCGCCTCGATCGCGCGCTCCCTGAGATTGCGCGAGAACTTCTTCGCGAGGCGCGCGCTGACCACGGTAGGCATGGCGGACGGCCCGGGGCCCGTCATTGTTGTCGTGGAGTCCATTATAGTCACCCGGTTTCGGCAGGCAGCACGGGTTGCGCTGGCCGCGAACGAAAAAAGGGGGCTTCGACAGCCGAAGCCCCCTGCCCGCAGCGCCGGTTACATCTTGGCTTCGCGCTTCATCAGGTCTTCGATCCTGATCCCCACTTCGGCCACGCCGCCGAACACCGTCCCGAGCTTCTTCTTGGCGAGATGATCCTTGTTGAGCGCGTAGGCGTTCGCCGGTAGCGGCACGAACTTCACCTCCTTGGCGAGCTTCTCGCCATGGGTGAGGTAGTACTCGACGAACTTGCGCACCTCGGGCTTGTCCAGCGACTTCGCGCTGACGTAGATGAAGATCGGCCGCGACAGCGGCTGGTAGGAGCCGTTGACGACCGCCTCCAGCGACGGCGCGACCGCGGGCGCACCCGCCTTCTCGACGATCGGGACCGCCTTCAGCTTGTCCTTGTTCTCCACGTAGTAGGAGTAGCCGAAGTAGCCGATCGCGTTCACGTCGCGCGACACGCCCTGGACCAGCACGTTGTCGTCTTCCGACGCGGTGAAGTCGCCGCGGCTCGACTTCGACTTGCCGACGATCGCCTCGGTGAAGTAGTCGAACGTGCCGCTGTCGGATCCCGCGCCGAACAGCTTGATCGGGGCGTCGGGCCACTCCGGGTTGACCTGGTTCCACTTCGTGATCTTGCCCTGCGCGGCCGGCTCCCACATCTTCTTGAGCTCGGCGACGGTCATCGACTTGATGAACGTGTTCCTGGGATTGACGACGACCGTCAGCGCGTCGTACGCGATGGGCAACTCGTAGTACGAGATCCCGTTCTTCGCGCACTCTTCCAT
The DNA here is from genome assembly GCA_016716425.1 of Betaproteobacteria bacterium. Classification (GTDB taxonomy): domain Bacteria; phylum Pseudomonadota; class Gammaproteobacteria; order Burkholderiales; family Casimicrobiaceae; genus VBCG01. Next base: position 91,163 of record JADJWJ010000004.1, on the reverse strand, counting down.
CTCGGACTTCAGGATCGGGCGCGAGGCGTCCGAAATGTCGGTTTCACCCCGGCAGAACTTCTTGAAGCCGCCGCCGGTGCCGGAGATGCCGACCGTCACCTTGATCGCGTTCTTCTCGGCCTTCTGGAACTCCTCGGCCACCGCTTCCGTCACCGGATACACGGTGCTCGAGCCGTCGATCTTGACCAGCGCGCCCTGCGCGAGCGCCAGGCCCGAAATTGCCGCCGCGCACGCGGCGACCGTCACCTTCATCGCAATGCCCATGTCCTGCTCCTCACGTGTTGCGAAAGAAGCGCGAAGCATAGGGGCGGGCGATGACAGCCCGATGACAGCCGGCGGGTTCCGTGCGCTGCATGGAACGCCCCCTCATGGCGCCGGGAGTCATGAGAATCAAGGACTTGCGGCGGATGCGCCGGTCGCGGCGCCCGACCCCGACGGCGTGCGGCCTACTGCAGCAGCGTGCGCGGATCGACGAAGGCGTAGCCCAGCGCCTCGGCCACCGGCTGGCACGTGACCTTCCCGAACGCGACGTTGAGCCCGTCGCGCAGGTGCGGATCCTCGGCCAGCGCGCCCTGCCACCCCTTGTCGGCGAGCGCCAGCGCGAACGGCAGCGTCGCGTTGTTGAGCGCGAACGTGGACGTGCGCGGCACGCCGCCGGGCATGTTCGCCACGCAGTAGTGGACGACGCCGTCGACCACGTACGTCGGATCCGCGTGCGTCGTCGGCCGCGACGTCTCGCAGCATCCGCCCTGGTCGATCGCCACGTCGACGATGACCGAGCCCGGCGGCATCTTCTTCACCATCGCCGCCGTCACGAGCTTCGGCGCCGACGCGCCGGGAATGAGCACGCCGCCGATCACGAGGTCGGCACGCGTGACCTGCCGCTCGACGGCGTCGCGCGTCGCGAACTCGGTCTTGAGCTGCGGGCCGAACTGCTTCCAGAGCGCGACCATCGCCTCCGGATTGCGGTCGAGCACGGTGACGTCGGCGCCCATGCCCAGCGCGATCATCGCCGCGTGCGTGCCGACGACGCCGCCGCCCAGGATCACGACCTTGCCGGGTGCGACACCCGGCACGCCACCCAGCAGCAGGCCCTTGCCGCCGTGCGGCTTCTCGAGGTAGAACGCGCCGGCCTGCACCGCCATGCGGCCCGCGACTTCCGACATCGGCGCGAGCAGCGGCAGCCCCCCGTGCGGCGAGGTGACCGTCTCGTACGCGATGCAGATGGCCCCGCTCGCGATCAGCGCCTTCGCCTGCTCGGGATCGGGGGCGAGATGCAGATACGTGAAGAGGATCTGGCCCGGCCGCAGCCGGCGGCATTCGACGGGCTGCGGCTCCTTCACCTTGACGATCATGTCCGCGTTGGCGAAGACCGCGTCGGCGCTGCGCGCGATCGTCGCGCCGGCCGCCACGTACGCATCGTCGTGGAGCCCGATGCCCGCGCCCGCGTCGTGCTCGACCTCGACCGTGTGCCCGCGTGCGACGAATTCGCGCACGGAGGACGGGGTGAGTCCGACCCGGTTCTCGAGCACCTTGATCTCCTTGGGTACGCCCACGCGCATCGCGTCACTCCCGGTTCGACGAAGGATGGGTATTTCACCACAGCCCGCGGCGCACCGCGGCGATGCCCCGCGCGCGGCCGCACGCCGCAGCGGCGCACGGACGGCGCATGTTGCGTCGCAGCAATCCCGCGATCGCCGGGCAAGCCCCCCAGCGCGCCTCCCGTCGGTACCCCGTTGACAACGTCGCACGGGATGGCCACGCTGGCCGGATGCCGGTGCACGCCCACGTCCAGAAGCTCGTCGACCGCGCGCGGCTGCTGCCGCCGCTCGACGCCGCGGTCGTGTACCCGTGCGACCGCGAGTCGCTGCAGGTCGCGCTGGCGGGCGCGTTCGCGGGCTACCTCAATCCGATGCTGGTCGGCCCCGAGGCGCGCATCCGCGCGGTCGCCGACACGTCGGGGCTCGACATCTCGCGGCTGGCGATCGTCGACACGGGCGAGGCCCCGCGCGCGGCCGGCGTGCGCGCGGCCGAACTCGCGCGCGACGGCAAGGCCGCGGCGCTCATCCGCGGCAGCCTCGGCAACGAGGACCTGCTCGGTCCCGTGGCGGCTCCCGAGTCCGGGCTGCGCACGGAGCGTCGCCTTTCGCATGCCTACTTCCTCGACATCCCGGGCCAGCCGCGCGGCCTGCTGCTCGCCGACGCGTACATGAACGTGACGCCCAACCTCGCGGCGAAGCGCGACATCGTGCGGAACACCATCCACCTGGCCACGGCGATCGGCGCCGCGACGCCGAACGTCGCGCTGCTGGCGGCAATGGATGGTCCGGCGCCCGCATTCCGCTCGACCACGGACGCGGTCGCGCTGAAGGCAATGGCGATGCAGGGCCTGTTCCACGGCGCCGTCGTCGACGGCCCGCTCGCGCCCGACAGCGCGCTCTCAGCCGAGGCGGCGCGCGGCAAGGGCGTCAAGTCCGAGATCGCCGGCCGCGCCGACGTCCTGATCGGGCCCTCGATGGAAAGCGCGCTCATGGTGCTGCGCACGCTGCTCGCGCTCGCGGGCGGCCTGGCCGCCGGGATCGTCGTCGGCGCGCGGGTGCCGGTGGTCGTTCCCACGCGGCACGACTCGCTGGAAGTGCGAATGGCCTCGTGCGTGCTCGCGTCGCTGCTGGCCGCGGCCGGCCACGCCGGTGCGAAGACTCAGCCGGTCGCCGGCTCGCTGGCGCCGGACACGAAGGCACGCGTCGCCGCCTGAAACCGGTACCCGGGGTCGCAGACCGTACGGGTGGGTGGAAGTCTCGCCGCAGACTCGCAGCCGGCGCCTCGTGGTCCAAACCGAGCCTGGTTCGGTTTTTCGGCGCGTGCTGCCTGGCGCGGCCGAGCACCGCGCTGGCGGCCGCGACCCGATCAGCCTCCGCCGTTCCCGTTGCGCTGCCGCACGCAGTCCATGAAGTAGCGCTTGCGCCCGCCGTCGACGACCTCGACGAGGCCGTGGATGTCGGTCTCGAACCCCGGAAACGTGTCGTTGAAGCTCCGTGCGAACTTCAGGTACTCGACGATCGTGCGGTTGAAGCGCTCGCCCGGAATCAGCAGCGGGATTCCCGGCGGATAGGGCGTCAGCAGCACGGCGGTGACGCGGCCCTCGAGTTCGTCGATCTCGACGCGGTCGATCTCGCGGTGCGCCATGCACGCGAACGCGTCGGACGGCTTCATCGCCGGCTGCATGTCCGACAGGTACATCTCGGTCGTCACGCGCGCGACGTCGTTGGCCTTGTACATGTCGTGGATCTGCTGGCACAGGTCGCGCAGGCCCACGCGCTCGTACTTGGGCTGCTGCGCGCAGAACTCGGGCAGGATCCGCCACAGCGGCTGGTTCTTGTCGTAGTCGTCCTTGAACTGCTGCAGCGCGGTCAGCAGCGTGTTCCAGCGGCCCTTGGTGATGCCGATCGTGAACATGATGAAGAACGAGTAGAGCCCCGTCTTCTCGACGATCACGCCGTGCTCGGCCAGGTACTTGGTGACGATCGACGCCGGGATGCCGGACTTCGCGAACCTGCCCGACACGTCGAGTCCCGGCGTGATGATCGTCGCCTTGATCGGATCGAGGATCGTGAAGCCCGGGGCGAGGTTGCCGAAGCCGTGCCACTTCTCGTTCGCACGGAGGATCCAGTCGTCGCGCCGGATCCCTTCGGCGGCCAGCCGCTCCGGGCCCCAGACCTTGAACCACCAGTCGCGCCCCCACTCGTCGTCGACCTTGCGCATCGCGCGGCGGAAGTCTAGCGCCTCGGACAGCGACTCCTCGACCAGCGCCGTGCCGCCGGGCGGCTCCATCATGGCGGCGGAGACGTCGCACGACGCGATGATCGCGTATTGCGGCGACGTCGACGTGTGCATCAGGTAGGCCTCGTTGAACGTCGGCAGGTCGAGCGCCCGCGTCTGCGAGTTCTGCACGATGATCTGCGACGCCTGCGAGATTCCGGCGAGCAGCTTGTGGGTCGAGTGCGTCGCGAAGACCAGCGCGTCCTTGCTGCGCGGCCGGTCGCGGCCGATCGCGTGCATGTCGCGGTAGAACTCGTGGAAGGCCGCGTGCGGCAGCCACGCCTCGTCGAAGTGCAGCGTCTCGATGCTGTTGCCGAGCGTCTCCTTCAGCATCTCGACGTTGTACGCGATGCCGTCGTAGGTGCTCTGCGTGATCGTCAGGATCCGCGGCCGCTTGTTCTTCGCCTCGCGCGCGAACGGGTTCGCCTCGATGCGCCGCGCGATGCTCTCGGGCCGGAACTCCTCGAGCGGAATCGGGCCGATGATGCCGAGGTGGTTGCGCGTCGGCGGCAGAAAGACCGGAATGGCGCCCGTCATCGTGATCGCGTGCAGCACCGATACGTGGCAGTTGCGGTCGACGACGGCGATGTCGCCGGGCGCGACGCTGGCGTGCCAGACCATCTTGTTCGACGTCGAAGTGCCGTTGGTGACGAAGAAGCAGTGGTCGGCGTTGAAAATGCGCGCCGCGTTGCGCTCGGCCGCCCCGACCGGCCCGTGTGGTCGAGCAGCTGGCCCAGCTCGTCGACCGCGTTGCAGACGTCCGCGCGCAGCATGTTCTCGCCGAAGAACTGGTGGAACATCTGCCCGACCGGGCTCTTCAGGAACGCGACGCCGCCCGAGTGGCCCGGGCAGTGCCACGAATACGACCCGTCCTGCGCGTAGTCGACGAGCGAACGGAAGAACGGCGGCGCCAGCGAGTCGAGATAGGACCTGGTCTCCCGGATGATGTGCCGCGCGACGAACTCGGGCGTGTCCTCGAACATGTGGATGAAGCCGTGCAGCTCGCGCAGGATGTCGTTCGGGATGTGCTGCGACGTGCGCGTCTCGCCGTACAGGTAGATCGGGATCTCCGCGTTCTTGCGGCGGATTTCCGTGATGAAGTTCCGCAGGTTCACGATCGCGGGGTCGAGCTCGGGACCCGGCGTGAACTCCTCGTCGTCGATCGACAGGATGAACGCCGACGCCCGCGACTGCTGCTGGGCGAACTGCGACAGGTCGCCGTAGCTCGTCACGCCGAGCACCTCCATGCCCTCCTTCTCGATGGCGCTGGCGAGCGCGCGGATGCCGAGCCCGGAGGCGTTCTCGGAACGGAAATCCTCGTCGATGATGACGATGGGAAAGCGGAACTTCATCCGGCACTCCTGCGGCGGGCTACGCAACAAAGGAAACGGGGGCGCCCGCTGCCCGGCGGCGCCCCTCGCTTGGCCGCGATTGTGCGCCGGGTGGCCGCGGAAATGTCGACTTTGGGTCCACGAAGCCGGGCCCGGCACCGGGCCGCAGTGACGTCCGCGCAACAAAGTGCGCCCGGCGGCGCCGGTTGCCCCCGGCCGGCCGCGCTCAGACGTGGGCGGCGACGACGGCGGCCGCCCCGACGACCAGCGCCACGCCGAGCGGCGTGCGCAGGCGGCGGCCCCACCGGAGGTTCTTCTCGGCGGCCATCACGGCCGCGAGCGCCAGCATCAAGGCGAGGCTGCCGGTGCCCACGACGAACATGAGGAGCATCAGCGCCCAGCAGCAGCCCACGCAGAAGACGCCGTGGTCGACGCCGAGCCGCCACGCTTCGCGCACGGGCGCACGGCCGTGCCAGCGCGCCGCCACGAACGCGAACGGCGAACGGCACGCCTCGAGGCATCGGTACTTGAGCGCGCTCCACTGGAACGCGCCGGCACCGGCAAGCACGGCGGCGCCGATCGCCCAGTCCCACGCGGCCAGCGCCGGCGTGCGCGCGGCCGTCCAGTGCACCAGCGCGTCCGCGGCGTGAGCGGCGACCCCGAAGGCGAGCCACGCGGCGAAGAAGCCGCCGACGACTGCCGCGAGGAGCCGGCGCGCATCGGCGCGGCCGGCGACGATGCGTCGGAACAGCGCCAGCAGCGGCCAGGTCGTCGGCAGCATCATCGCCGCGATCATCAGCACCCACGCCAATGCGTGCAGCGCCGCGGGCACGACGACGTCGCCTTCCGGGACGGCGCGGCAGAGTGCGGCGAGCGCGCCTGCGCGCACCCAGCCGTCGTGCACGGCATAGCGCGCCCAGGGACTCGCCCCCCACGCGGCGAGCGCGATCCAGGCAGCGGCCGAGAGCGCGAGCACCGCCGCCGCGAGCGGCAGGTGCGGTCGCGCCGGCGCCGCGCCTGCGCGCATGCTTGACGCCCGCGTTCCCATGCCCGCGACCCGCCCCGCCCGACCCCGCGGCTACGCGTCGAACACGAACGTGCTCTGCAGCGCGTTGAATCCCTTGAGGTCGACATCGATCCCGAGGCTCGCCTTCTTCGCCCGGTACTGCAACGCCTTGCCGACGTACACCGGCGCACCGGGTACCGTCGAGAAGATCGTGTCGGCGAGCGTGGTCGTCTTGCCGGCCGCGCTCTTGTAGGGCGTCAGTTCCGCGTAGCCGTCGCCGCCGATGCGGATCGTGCCGTGACCGCCGTGCACGTCGAAGCCGATGGGCACTCTCTCGACGCCGACGACCTCGCCGATGAGCTTGGCGAGTTCGGCGACGGGCCCGCCGCGCTTGCCCGCGTACACGTCGAGGATCGCGCGCTCCTGCTCGGGGGTCGCGTGGTCGTCGACGTAGATCACGGACCGCCAGTTGCCGGCCAGGACGTTGCCCGGAATGTGGTTGATCGTGGCGATCGTGCAGCCCGCCACGTCGACGCCGTCGATGCTCCCACGGTCGAAGTGCCACGCATTGATCGAGTCGCAGGTCCCGAAATCGGGATCCTCGCCCACCCAGCACGGGCACAGCACGCGGCAGTTGCACACTTCGAGCAGGCGCCCTTCGAGGTGATAGGCCATGGCATTCCTCCAGCGCGTGAACGTCGGACCGCCCCGCACGGCGCCATGCCGCGGGCGCCGGCACGCCGTGCAGCGTACGCCGCGCGAGCCGCACCGCCACTACGCAATACTGCGTATCGCGCCGGGTCAGCGGCGGCCGGAGGCGAGCCGCACCGGATCGGGATGCGCGCGCAGCCGCGCCAGCGCCCGGACGCCGAGCGCCGGGCCGATGGCAAGCGGCGCGAACGCGTAGCGCCAGCCGACTGCGGCGACGAGGTGCGACATCAGGTGGATCGTCGCCAGCGTCAGCATGAAGCCCGGCGCCGTCTGCACGGCGAGCATCGTGCCGACGCGCAAGTGGTCGGCGAGCTCGGCGACGGACGCGGAGAACTGCGCGGAGTCGGAGTAGAAGCCCGCCCGCACAACGCTGGTCAGCGGGGCCTGCGCGAATCCCGACAGGCGGTTCTCGGCCGCCAGCGCCGGCACCACGGCCGACCCCGAGAACCACGAGCCAGGCGCCGCGACCTGGCAGAAGGCATGTCAGCGCGACCGATGCGAGCCTGGTGGGTGCCGCCATCCTGTCGTCTCCGGCGATCGAGCCCATACGGGAGGGGCAGCGTACGGGAACGCGGGGGCGTCAGGCAATGGCTGCGGCCGTCGGGCAGCAAACGGCGCGTCCCGGCATCGGCGCGATGCGCCTCTCACCCCGGCCCGCTCCCCGCTGCCTGGGGAGAGGGAGGATCGGGTGGCCTCGGCGAACGAGGGCGGCAGCCGGCTGGAAGCCGAACCTGGAGAGCCGAGCCTGGCTTGGTTTTCGGGAGCCTCGCTCGGCGTTCTGTGAATCGAGCGCGGCTCGGTTTCCACGAATCCGGACGGTTGATCCGCCAGTGTCGCGTACAACGACGCGCAGGCCCGTTGAACGTCGGCGCGCTGCCGTCCGCTTCGTTCACGAACGGGACCCGCCGACGGTCCAACGGGGTTGCGCGCCGGGCCACCGTCGATCTCAAACCACCGGCAAGCGGTTTCAGATCTTGGGCAGCGTGACGCCCTGCTGGCCCTGGTACTTGCCGCCACGGTCCTTGTACGACGTCTCGCAGACCTCGTCCGACTCGAAGAAGATCACCTGCGCCACGCCCTCGTTGGCGTAGATCTTCGCGGGCAGCGGCGTCGTGTTCGAGAACTCGAGCGTGACGTAGCCTTCCCACTCGGGCTCGAAGGGGGTTACGTTTACGATTATCCCGCAACGCGCGTACGTCGAATTGTGAACGAAAATGTCGTTGGCGACGAAGTTCTCGATCGCCGGCACGCTGATGTCGAACACTTCTTCCTCGCCGCACGGCGTGATCGACAGCACGGTGTCCCAAACGGGGCCGTCGAGCAGTGCGGCGAGGTCGACGCTGCCGGTCGCCTCAGTGACGCGGTGCACGGCGCGGCGGCCGACGGACTGCGATCGGTTCGCGCCTACGCCGAGTCCATTGAGCGATACACCTGCGCCGGAAGCGGCAGTGGCGACAAGTGCCCAAGCATGCGGGGGAAGCGTGTCGAAATTGCTCTTTGCCCTCGTCGCGATCGCGTCAATCGCCGGCAGTATTTCCTGCGTCAGACGCAGGTCTTTGACGGAACCAGGACAGAACCCGATGTCGCGCGCGAAGCGCCGGATCTGGTCGCGGTCCGTGATCTGCAACGAGTGGGCTTCGGTACCGATCGTCGTGATCTTTTCCCTGACCAGCGAGAACACGCCGAACCGGAGCAGCAGATGTCGCACGTCGTCGATGAGCCGACGGGATTTCGAGTAGTACTCGACGAAGAAGCTGTCGCCAGATCGCGATCGGTACACGCCGCCATCGCCCGAAAAGAGCGCCTGCAGGAACAGCCGCACCGAGGCGCGTGGCGCCGTGAACACGCATTGCGGCACGAACTTGCCTTCGGCGGTAACGGCGAGTCCATGGCCTTGCAGCCAGCGACTCGCGCGGTTCGCTTCCGGAATGCCGCCGCGGCCGGCATGGTTCACGATGCGATAGCCATGCGTGGGCTTCGCGGTCACACATCCCAGCCTACCCGCGGCGACCGAGCGGGAAAGCAGCGCGACGAGCGTCGCGTCGTCGTTGGTGAACGTGGGGCTGTGTCCGGGCGTCCGGCACCGGCCCTCCGAGATCATGAGCCCCAGCAGCGACGCCTCCCAGTCCGGCAGTGTCGTCGTGCCGAACACCGGAAGCTCGCGTGGAACCGCGATCCGATCGCCCGGTCGCAGCGCCTCCAGCGCGGTCCACCCCTCGAGCTGGCGGAACGGATGATTGGCGGTCGCCTTGATGCGCAGGCCTGCACGTGTACGCAACTCGAACACCGGCTTCCTGCCCTGCGGGAGGAACGCGGAGACGTCCGCGGCCGCCGTCTTCCACCCGTCGAGTCCCAGCGTTCTCGAACCTGCGCGCATGTCGGCAATCGATACCAGCGCGCCGGTCCGCGCGTCGACCACGCGCGTGTCGGCCGTCACACACTTGCCAAGGCAAACGGTGAGCACGTTGCGCGGAATGCGGAAGTACTCGACGGTGCGCGCCAGCGCGAACGAGTTGGGCGGGATGATGCAGACGTCGCCGGTGAAGTCGACGAACGAGGCGGCATCGAACGCCTTGGGGTCGACGATCGTCGAGTTGATGTTGGTGAAGATCTTGAATTCGCGCGAGCAGCGGATGTCGTAGCCGTAGCTCGACGTGCCGTACGACACGATCTTCCTGCCGTCCACCTCGCGGACCTGCCCCGGCTCGAACGGCTCGATCATCCGCGTCGACGCCGCCATCCGGCGGATCCACTTGTCCGACTTGATCATCCCCTCGCCCCCGAATGCCTGCGGTTCTTCGCGCGCTTGGCGTCGCGCCGACGTTCTCGTTTCATTGTAGTCAATGCAGGGCGCAATTCAACTTCGCGCGACGCGCGGCGCGGCGGATGGATCGCCGGCACGAGCGACGAAGGCGCCGCGCGACGAGCATCGCGCGGGGCGCGCGCGTCACGTGTTCTGGACGACGATGTTCGGGAACTTCGTCGAGAAGTCGGCGGCCTTCTCGGCCACCGAGATCGCCACCTTGCGCGCGATGTCGCGGTAGATCTGGGCAACCTGGCCGTCCGGGTCCGCGACCACCGTGGGCCGCCCCGAATCCGCCTGCTCGCGGATGCGAATGTCGAGCGGCAGCCCGCCCAGGAACGGCACCTTGTAGTCGGCGCACATCTTCTGCGCGCCGCCCTCGCCGAAGATGTGCTCGGGATGGCCGCACTTCGAGCAGATATGGATGCTCATGTTCTCGACGATGCCGACGATCGGCACGCCGACCTTCTCGAACATCTTGAGCCCCTTGCGCGCGTCGATCAGCGCGATGTCCTGCGGCGTGGTGACGATCACGGCCCCCGTGACCGGCACCTTCTGCGCGAGCGTGAGCTGGATGTCGCCCGTGCCGGGAGGCATGTCGACGATCAGGTAGTCGACCTCGCGCCAGCGCGTGTCCTTGAGCAGCTGCTCCAGCGCCTGCGTGACCATCGGCCCGCGCCAGACCATCGGCGTGTCCGCGTCGATCATGAAGCCGATCGACATCGCCTGCACGCCGTAGGCCTCCAGCGGCTCGAGCGTCTTGCCGTCGGTCGACTCCGGCCGGCCGTGGATGCCGAGCATCGTCGGCTGCGACGGGCCGTAGATGTCGGCGTCGAGAACGCCGACCGTGGCGCCTTCCGCGGCCAGCGCGAGCGCCAGGTTCACCGCCGTCGTCGACTTGCCCACGCCGCCCTTGCCGCTCGCCACCGCGATGATGTTCTTCACGCCGGGAACGAGCTTGACGCCGCGCTGCACGGCGTGCGAGACGACCTTCGTGGACAGGTTCACGGTGACGCGGCCGGCGCCGGGCAGTGCGCCCACCGCGCCCTGCACGAGCTTGCGCAGCGTCTCGTGCTGGCTCTTCGCCGGATAGCCCAGCGCCAGGTCGATCGCGACGTCGGCGCCGTCGACGGCCACTTTCTTCACCGCCTTCCCGCTCACGAAATCGCGGCCGGTGTTGGGATCGACGACGGTCTTGAGACATGCGGTGACGGCGGCTTCGGTCAATGCCATTGCGGACTCCGGGCTTATCCCGCGAAGCGGGGTTCAAAGCCTTGGAATTCTAGCCGAATTCGGGCGCCCTCGATGGGTGCGCCGCGCCTTCTTGCTAGAATCGGCCGGTCCCCCTGCGCACCGCAAGGTCATCCGTGACGCCGCCCGCCGTTCCCGCGCCCCGCAAGCTGTTCGTCACGACGGCGCTGCCGTACGCGAACGCACCGTTCCACATCGGCCACCTGATGGAGTACATCCAGGCCGACGTCTGGGTGCGCTTCCAGCGGATGCAGGGCCACGAGGTGCATTTCGTCTGCGCCGACGACGCCCACGGCGCGCCGATCATGCTGAAGGCGCAGTCCGAGGGCATCACGCCGGAGCAGCTCATCGCGCGCGTCGGCGCCTCGCACACCGAGGACTGGCGGCGCTACGGCATCAGCTTCGACACCACGCACTCGACGCACTCGCCGGAAAACACCGAGCTCGCGCAGTCGATCTACCGCGCGCTGCGCGACTGGCGGCCGTCGCTGATCGGCACCAAGACCATCGAGCAGTTCTACGACCCGGTCAAGGGCATGTTCCTGGCCGACCGCTACATCAAGGGCACGTGCCCGAAGTGCGGTGCGCAGGACCAGAACGGCGACAACTGCGAGGTGTGCGGGTCGACCTACGCGCCGACCGACCTGATCGACCCGCGTTCGGCGCTGACGGGTGCCAGACCGGAGCTGCGCGAGTCCCCCCACCTGTTCTTCCGGCTGTCCGACCCGGAAGTCGTCGCGTTCCTCGAACGCTGGACGAAGGCCACGCCGCTGCAGCCGGAGGTCTACAACAAGATCCAGGAGTGGCTGGGCGACGGGGGCCGCGCGCTCAATGACTGGGACATCTCCCGCGATCCGCCGTACTTCGGCATCGACATCCCCGACGCGCCAGGCAAGTACTTCTACGTGTGGCTGGACGCGCCGATCGGCTACCTCGCCGCGCTGAAGAAGCACTTCGACTCCGGCGCGGCGCGGCGCGCGTACCCGGGCGAGACGCGCACGTTCGACCAGTTCCTGGCCGACCCGGGTGTGGAGCAGTACCACTTCATCGGCAAGGACATCGTCTACTTCCACACGCTGTTCTGGCCCGCCATGCTGCACTTCTCCGGCCGCAAGACGCCGACCAACGTGTTCGTGCACGGCTTCCTGGTCATGGCGTCCGGCGAGAAGATGTCGAAGTCGCGCGGCACCGGCATCAGCCCGCAGCGCTACGTCGAGTCCGGGCTGAATCCGGAGTGGCTGCGTTACTACATCGCCGCGAAGTTGAACGAGCGCGTCGAGGACCTCGACTTCAACCCGGACGACTTCGTCGCGCGCGTGAACAGCGACCTCGTCGGCAAGTACGTGAACATCGCGAGCCGCGCGGCGGGGTTCGTCGACAAGCACTTCGGCGGGGCGCTCGCGTACTCGCCGAAGGTCGCCGGCGAGCTCGCGCACGCCGCCCGCGACGCCACGAAGCTCGCCGCCGACGCGTACGCCGCGCGCCGCTTCGGGCAGGTCGTCCGCGACGCAATGGCGATCGCCGACCGCATCAACGAAGCGTTCGACCAGGCCAGGCCATGGACGCTGGCCAAGGACCCGGCGCACCGCGCCGACCTGCAGGACGCCTGCTCGCGCGCGCTCGCCGGGTTCAAGCTGCTGACCGTACTGCTGGCGCCGATCCTTCCCGTCACCGCAAGCCGCGTCGCGCGCGAGTTCTTCGGCCTCGGCCGCGACTTCACGTGGGCCGACGGTGCCGTCCTGCCCGACCGCGTCGGCGCGTATTCGCACCTGCTCGCGCGCATCGACCCGAAGCAGCTGGACGCGCTGTTGCTGGGGCCGGCGGCCGCACCCTCACCCCAACCCTCTCGCGCTCCCTCGGGAGAGGGAGGGAACGCCGCCGCGTCGGCGCCCGCCGCGGTGAAGCCGAAGGCCGGACCGACGCCGGCGGCCGCGGCGGCATCCCCCTCTCCCCAGCGGGGAGAGGGCCAGGGTGAGGGGGCGGACGCCGCCACGATCACCATCGACGACTTCGCCAAGGTCGACCTGCGCATCGCCCGCATCGTGAATGCCGAGCACGTCGACGGCGCCGACAAGCTCCTTAGGCTCACGCTCGACGTCGGCGAAGGACGGCACCGGACCGTGTTCGCCGGCATCAAGTCCGCGTACGACCCGGCCGTGCTCGTCGGCCGCCTGACGCCGATGGTGGCGAACTTGGCACCGCGCAAGATGAAATTCGGCCTGTCCGAAGGCATGGTGCTCGCCGCCTCCGGCGACGGCCCGGGAATCTACCTGCTCGCACCCGACGCCGGCGCCGAACCCGGCATGCGCGTCAAATGACCGCATCCGCGGCGCCGCGGCGCCCGCGTGCCTCGCGGTAGGCCGGACGCGGGGACGATCGGTGGACGCGCTCGACCTCGTCGTCGCCGCCATCGGCGTCTGGCTCGCCCTGGGTCTCCTCGGGCTCGTCCGGTCCCGCCACCTCCCGTACATCAGCCACGTGCTGTTCCCGGTTGGCGGCGCGGTCGGACTCGCGCTCGCCGCCGTCGCGCTCGCGGCGATGGACGCCCCGCCGCAGGCGCTGGTGCTGCCGCTCGGCCTGCCCGACCTGCCGTTCCATCTGCGCCTCGACGCGCTGTCGGCGTTCTTCCTCGTGCTGCTCGGCGCGACGGGCGCCGCGGTGTCCGTCTACTCGGCCGGCTACTTCCGCGCGAGCGACGGCACGGCGCCCGGGGTCGTCTGCTGCCAGTACCACGCGTTCCTGGCTGCGATGGCGCTGGTCCTCGTCGCCGACGACGCCTACCTGTTCATGGTCGCGTGGGAGTCGATGGCGCTGGCCTCGTACTTCCTCGTCACCACCGAGCACCGGATCCCGGAAATCCGCCGCGCGGGCTTCCTCTACCTGACGATCGCGCACGTCGGCGCGATCGCGATCCTGCTGTGCTTCGGCGTGCTGCAGGGCGGCAGCGGCGACTACACGTTCGACGCGATGCGCGCGATCGCGCTGCCCGGCGCCTGGCCGACGGTCGCGTTCTTCCTGGCGCTCGTGGGCTTCGGCGCGAAGGCGGGGCTGGTGCCGCTGCACGTGTGGCTGCCGGAAGCCCACCCGGCCGCACCGTCGCCCGTTTCGGCGCTGATGAGCGCGGTGATGCTGAAGACCGCGATCTACGGCATCCTGCGCGTGACGTTCGACCTCATGCACGCGCAGCTGTGGTGGTGGGGCGTGGTGGCGCTGGCGGTGGGCCTCGTCACCGCGCTGTTCGGCGTCGTGTTCGCGGCGGTGCAGTCGGACATGAAGCGGCTGCTCGCTTATTCGTCGATCGAGAACATCGGCATCATCGTCGCGGGCATCGGGCTCGCGATCCTGTTCCGCGCCTACGACAAGCCGGCGCTCGCGGCGATCGCGCTGACCGCGGTCCTCTACCACGCGCTCAACCACGCGTTCTTCAAGAGCCTGCTGTTCCTCGCGACGGGCTCGGTGCTGCACGCGACGAAGGAGCGCAGCCTGGGCAAGCTGGGCGGCCTCATCCACCGGATGCCATGGGTGGCGTGGCTGGCGCTCGTCGGGACGCTCGCGATCGCGGGCCTCCCCCCGCTCAACGGCTTCGTGTCCGAGTGGCTGCTGCTGCAGGCGTTCCTGTTCACGCCGACGCTGCCGCAGTCGTTCGTCAACATGCTGGTGCCGGTCGCGACGGCGGCGCTGGTGCTGGCGGTCGCGCTCGCCGCCTACGTGATGGTGAAGTTCTACGGCATCGTGTTCCTCGGCCGGCCGCGCGAGGCCAACCTCGCGTACGCGCACGACGCCGGCCCGTGGGAGCGCGCGGCGCTGGCGTATCTCGCCGCGGGCTGCGTGCTGCTCGGGCTGTTCCCCATCCACGTGATCGCGCTGCTGGACCCGGTGAACGCGCTGCTCGTCGGCGCGAGCGCGGTGCCGTCGGGCCCGCGCAGCTGGCTGCTGCTGGCGCCGATCGACGCCGACCGGTCGAGCTACAGCCCGCTCATCGTACTGGTCGTGATCGCCGCGACCGTGCTGTTGACCATCCAGCTCGTCCACCGCTTCTACCACGGCCGTGTGCGGCGCGCGCCGCCGTGGGACTGCGGCTTTCCCGGGCAGACGCCGCGGATGCAGGACACGGCCGAGGGCTTCGGGCAGCCGATCAGGACCGTGTTCGAGCCGTTCTTCCGGATGCAGCGCCACCTGCCGTCGCCGTTCGACGCGAAGCCTACCTATTCGGTGAAGGCCGAGGATCCGCTGTGGTACTGGCTGTACCTGCCGATCGTGCGCGGCGCCGAGGTCGTCGCGCGGCTGGTCGGCCACATCCAGCAGGGACGAATCTCCGTCTACCTGACGTACAGCTTCTTCACGCTGCTGGCGCTGCTCTTCTTCGTCCGGTGATCGCGCGATGACCGTTTCCGGCTTCCTGTCCCAGCTGCTGCAGGTCGCGGTCGCGCTGATGCTGGCGCCGCTGCTCGCCGGCTGGGTCGCGCAATGCCGCGCGTGGCTGTCGAACCGGAGCGCGCCGTCGCTGCTCCTGCCCTACCGGACCATCCGCAAGCTCTTCCTCAAGGACGCGGTCGTCGCCGCGAACGCGTCGCCGCTCTTCCGGCTGACCCCGTACATCGTGTTCGGTGCGATGTGCTGCGCGGCGGCGATCGTGCCGTCGCTCGCGACCGACCTGCCGTTCGCGCACGCCGCCGACGCCATCGCGCTGGTGGGGCTGTTCGCGCTCGCCCGCGTGTTCATGGCGCTCGCCGCGATGGACATCGGCACGGCGTTCGGCTCGCTCGGCGCGCGGCGCGACATGTTCATCGGCTTCCTCGCCGAGCCGGCGCTGCTGATGGTGCTGTTCACGGCGTCGCTGATCTCCGGCTCGACGTCGCTGCCCACGATCGTCGAGACGCTCGCGCACCGCGAGCTCGGCATCTACCCGAGCCTCGCGTTCGCCGGCGTCGCGTTCACGATGGTGTCGCTCGCCGAGAACGCGCGCATTCCGGTCGACAATCCGGCGACGCACCTCGAGCTCACGATGATCCACGAGGCGATGCTGCTCGAGTATTCGGCGCGTCACCTGGCGCTGCTCGAATGGGCGGCAGCGCTCAAGCTCTTCAACTACTCGTGCATCGGCCTCGCGATCTTCTTCCCGTTCGGGATCGTCAGCGGCACCGACTGGCTGGCGCTGCTCGGCGCCGCGCCGCTGCTGATCGTCAAGCTCGCCATCGGCGGCTTCGGACTGGCGCTGATCGAGACGCTGTCGGCGAAGATGCGCATCTTCCGCGCGCCGGAGTTCCTCGGCACCGCGTTCATGCTCGCGGTCCTGGCGATGCTGGTCAATTTGCTGCTGGGGGCCTAGCCGTGGATCACCCGCGCGTTGTCGTCGCCCGGCATTCGGCAACCCATCCGCCGTCGTCGCCGCCAAAGCGGGGACCCGGTGCCGTGGCTTTCCCCGCGTACACACGCCATGCCAGGCCGCGGGTCCCCGCCTTCGCGGGGACGGCGCCTGCGCGAAAGCGGCGCGACCCCGTCACAACGTCATGAGCCTTCGCCCCTAGCGCCGTGACCTCGCTTCCGCTCCACGCGCAACTGATCAACCTGCTCGCGGCGCTGCTGCTGCTGCTCGCGTTCGCGATGCTGGCGCAGCGGCGCGTCGTGTCGCTGATCGACCTCTTCGCGTGGCAGGGACTGGCGCTCGCGTGCTCCACCGCGATCGTCGGCTACGCCACCGGCCAGCGTCACCTGTACTTCTCCGCGGTGCTGACCCTCGTGCTCAAGGTCGCGCTGCTGCCGTGGATCCTGCACCGGCTCGTGCGCAAGCTCGACGTCAAGTGGGACGTCGAGGGCCTGATCAACGTGCCGACGACGATGATCATCGGGCTCGTGCTGGTCGTGTTCTCGTTCAACCTCGCCGTGCCGATCTCGCAGCTCGCGAGCACCGTCACCCGCGCCACGCTCGGCATCGCGATGGCAACCGTCATGCTGTCGTTCCTGATGATGATCACGCGGCGCAAGGCGATCCCGCAGGTGATCGGATTCCTGTCGATGGAGAACGGCCTCTTCTTCGCCGCCACCAGCGCCACCTACGGGATGCCGATGGTCGTCGAGCTGGGCATCGCGCTCGACGTCCTGGTCGGCATGCTGATCCTCGGCGTGTTCTTCTTCCAGATCCGCGAGCAGTTCGACAGTCTCGACCTGCAGCATCTCGAGAAGCTGAAAGAGCCGGAATGATCGAGATCCTGCTCGTCCTCGGGCTGCCGCTCGCCGGCGCCGCGCTGCTGGCGCTCGTCGGCGACCGCCGCAGCGCGCCGCAGGTCAACGTCACCGTGAGCCTCGCGACGTTCGTCGCTGCGGCCGCGCTGACCGCGCGCGTCATCCGCGACGGCCCGCTGCTGGTGCTCGACCGGCAGTTCTTCGTCGACCCGTTCAACGTGTTCCTGGTGGCGCTCACCGCGTTCGTCGGTTTCACGACGTCGATCTTCTCGCAGCCGTACATGCGGATCGAGGAGGAGCACAAGCGGCTGACGCCGGCGCGGCTGCGCCTCTACCACGCGATGTTCCAGCTCTTCAACTGCACGATGCTGGTCGCGCTGCTGACCAACAACATGGGCATCCTGTGGGTCGCAATGGAGGCGGCGACGCTCACGACCGTGCTGCTGGTGTCGCTGTACCGGACGCCGGCGTCGCTCGAGGCAGCGTGGAAGTACTTCATCCTCTGCGGCGTCGGCATCGCGCAGGCGCTGTTCGGCACCATCCTGCTCTACTTCGCCGCCGAGAAGCTGCTGGGCGCCGAGGGCGGCGCCCTGCTGTGGACGGAGCTCAACGCCGTCAAGGGCGACCTCGAGCCCACGGTGCTGTCCCTCGCATTCGTGTTCCTCCTCGTCGGCTACGGCACCAAGGTCGGCCTCGTGCCGCTGCACAACTGGCTGCCCGACGCGCACGCGGAGGGGCCCACGCCGGTGTCGGCGGTGCTCTCCGGCCTGCTGCTCAACGTCGCGCTGTACGCCGTCGTCCGCTGCAAGGTGCTGGTCGAGGGCTCCGTGCAGACGTCGCTCGCGCGCGAGCTGATGATGGGCTTCGGCCTCACGTCGGTCGTCGTCGCCGCGTTCCTGCTGTCGCGGCAGAAGGACATCAAGCGGCTGTTCGCGTACTCGTCGATCGAGCACATGGGCATCATCACGTTCGCGTTCGGCATGGGCGGGCCCATCGCCAACTTCGCCGCGCTGCTGCACATGACCGTGCACTCGCTGACCAAGTCGGCGATCTTCTTCACCGTCGGCCACGCGACGCAGAAGACCGGCACGCAGATCATGGACGACATCCGCGGACTCGTCACGGTGAGTCCGATGATCGGCTGGGGCCTGGCGCTCGGCACGCTGGCGATCCTCGGCATGCCTCCGTTCGGCGTCTTCGCGAGCGAGTTCCTGATCCTCACCACGGCGATGCGGTCGCAGCCGTGGGCCACCCCCTTCCTGCTGGGCGCGCTCGGCCTCGCGTTCGCCGCGGTGTTCTCGAAGATGCAGCCGATGGTGTTCGGCGAGACGACCGCGAAGAAGCTGCCGGTCCGGCCGGCGATGGTCCCGGTGTTCGTCCACCTGGCGCTCGTGCTGCTGCTCGGCCTGTGGATTCCGCCGTTCCTCGCCGACTGGTACCGCGAGGCGGCGCGGCTCATCGGATGACGGCGGCGGCGACGCGATGAACCTCTCGCCCCTCGGGCTCACCGCCGCCGCGCTGCCGTCGGCCGTCCCCGCGCGCCGCGCGTCGGCGAGTTCCGGGCAGCTCCTCGCGGCGTGCCGCGTCGCGTGGGAACAGGACGGGCGCCTGGTGGCGCTGTGGCTCGCCGACGAGCGCGACCGCGACCGCGGCTGGTGCCTGCGCGTCGTGCTGCAGGACGCCGACGGGCTCACGCTGATCGAGCACGCGATGCCGGACGGCGACGTCCACTACCCGGACCTCTCGCCGATCTTCCCGTCCGCCAACCGGATGCAGCGCGCCGCGTTCGACTTGACCGGCATCCCGGCCGACGGCGACGACCAGCGGCCGTGGCTGTGGATGGCGAGCTGGCCCATCGACCAGTTCCCGCTGCGGCGCGACTTCTCGGCGCAGGACAAGTGGCAGCCGGGCGAGGAGGAGTACGCGTTCGTGCGCGTCGAAGGCGACGGCGTGCACGAGATCCCGGTCGGACCCGTGCACGCCGGCATCATCGAGCCCGGCCAGTTCCGGTTCCAGGTCGTCGGCGAGAAGGTGCTGCGGCTCGAGGAGCGCCTGGGCTGGGTGCACAAGGGCATCGAGAAGCGCTTCGAGACGATGACGATCGCCGACGGCCATCGTCTCGCGGGACGGATCTCCGGCGACAGCACCGTCGCCTGGGCGTGGGCGTACGCGCAGGCGGCCGAGGCCATCGCGGGCGCGGACGTGCCGCCCCGCGCCGCGTGGCTGCGGGCGCTGCTGCTCGAGCGCGAGCGCATCGCCAACCACCTGGGCGACCTCGGCTACCTCGGTAACGACGCGGGCTTCGCGTTCGGCCTCGCGCAGTTCTCGCGGTTGAAGGAGGACGTGCTGCGCACGAACCTCTCGGCATTCGGCCACCGGCTGCTGATGGACCTCGTCGTGCCCGGCGGCGTGGCCCGCGACCTCGACCCCGCGCACGTCGAGCGCATCCGCGACGAGTGCGCGTCGCTGGAACGGGAGGTCCGGGTCATCCGCGACATCTACAACGATCACGCCGGCGTGCAGGACCGGTTCCGCAACTGCGGGCGCGTGCCGCCGGCGCTCGCGCGGCGCCTCGGACTCACCGGGCTCGCCGGCCGCGCGAGCGGTCAGGCGCGCGACCTGCGCTGCGACCATCCGGTGCCGCCGTACGACACGCTGGAGGTGCGGCGCGTCGTGCTGGGCGACGGTGACGTCGCCGCCCGCGTGGCCGTGCGCTTCGAGGAGATCGGGGAGTCGCTGCGGCTCGTGCGCGCGATCCTCGACAGCCTGCCGTCCGGCGCCGTCGCCGCGCCGCTGCCCGAGATTTCCGAGAACCGGCTCGGCCTCGGGATGATCGAAGGCTGGCGCGGGCCGGTGCTGGTGGCGCTGACCAGCGGGGAGAACGGTGGCATCCGCCGCTGCCACCCGCAGGATCCGTCGTGGGCGAACTGGCCCGTGCTGGAGCACGCGATCATCGACAACATCGTTCCCGACTTCCCGCTCATCAACAAGTCGTTCAACCTGTCGTACAGCGGGCACGACCTGTAGGCGCCGCATGCTGCACATCCTGAAGCAGATCGCGAAGACCGGCATCCGCACCGAGCCCGCGCCGGCACCCGCCGGCGACATGGTCGTAGAGGCCCGGCTGCAGGAGCGCATCCTGCGCACGCTCGGCCGCGCACTGACGATCCGGCAGGTCGACGCCGGGTCGTGCAACGGCTGCGAGCTCGAGATCCACGCGCTCGGCAACCCGTACTACAACCTCGAGGGTCTCTCCATCCGCTTCGTCGCGAGCCCGCGGCACGCTGACCTGCTGCTCGTCACCGGCCCGGTGGCAAAGCACATGGCGATCGCGCTTCGCCGCACGTACGACGCGACACCCGATCCCAAGCTGGTGGTCGCGGTCGGCGACTGCGGCTGCACCGGCGGCATCTTCGGCGAGAGCTACGCGAGCCTGGGTCGCGTCGCCAACGTGATCCCCGTCGATGTCGAGGTGCCGGGATGTCCGCCCACGCCGACGGCGCTGCTGCAGGGGATCCTCGCCGCGATCACGAAGGCGGCCCCCGCCGACGCGGCCGGCGAGCCAGGGCAGGGGCCGTGACCACGCCCGCGCGCCAGCTCGTCGTGCAGGGCGGGGGCGGCTTCCTGATGGAGAAAGGAAGCGCACTCGACCGGCACTTCCTCGCCGTCACCGGCCAGCGGTGCCCGCGCGTGTGCTTCGTCGGCACCGCAAGCGGCGACGCGGAGTCCGCGCGGTACAAGTTCTACGAGGCGATGGCGCCGCTCGACTGCCGCGCCACGCACCTGTCGCTCGTCCAGCCGCCGACCGCGGATCTGGCGTCGTTCGTGCTCGAGCAGGACGCGATCTACGTCGGCGGCGGCAACACGCGCACGCTGCTCGCCGTGTGGCGCGAGTGGGGCCTCGACGCCGCGCTGCGCGCCGCGTACGAGCGCGGCGTCGTGATGGGCGGCATCAGCGCCGGCATGATCTGCTGGTTCGAACAGGGCCTCACCGACTCGGTTCCCGGCGCGCTGACGGCGCTGCGCGGGCTGGGCTGGCTCGCGGGGAGCGCCTGCCCGCACTACGACGGCGAGGCGCAGCGGCGGCCGGCGTACCGGCGCATGGTGGCCGACGCAACGCTTGCCGCCGGCTACGCGGCCGACGACGGCGCGGCGCTGCACTTCGTCGACGAAGCGCTCGCCGAGGCCGTGATCTCGCGGCCGGGCGTGGGCCCAACGTGGCCGCAGCGCGCGACGCCGCGAAACGCGCTGCCCCGCGCCTGCTCGCCTGATCAGCCGAGCAGGTCGCCCGCCGCCTTGCGCCCGCGCGGCGCGCGCGGCGCGGGCTCCACCTTGCCGCGGCGCTTCGCTTCCGCGTCGAGCACGGGCTTGAGATAGTGTCCCGTGTAACTCGCTGGCGTGACCGCGACGGTCTCCGGCGTTCCCTGCGCGACGATGGTGCCGCCGCCGGCGCCGCCCTCCGGCCCCAGGTCGATGATCCAGTCGGCGGTCTTGATGACGTCGAGGTTGTGCTCGATGACGACGACGGTGTTGCCGTGGTCGCGCAGCCGGTGCAGCACGGTCAGCAGGAGCTCGATGTCGTGGAAGTGCAGGCCGGTCGTCGGCTCGTCGAGGATGTACAGCGTGCGCCCGGTGTCGCGCTTGGACAGCTCGAGCGCCAGCTTCACGCGCTGCGCCTCGCCGCCGGACAGCGTGGTCGCCGACTGGCCGAGCGTGATGTAGGACAGCCCCACGTCGACCAGCGTGGCGAGCTTGCGCGCGACCGCCGGCACCGGCTCGAAGAACGCGTACGCCTGCTCGACCGTCATCGCGAGCACCTCGTGGATGTTCTTGCCCTTGTAGCGGATCTCCAGCGTCTCGCGGTTGTACCGCTGGCCATGGCAGACGTCGCACGGAACGTAGACGTCGGGCAGGAAGTGCATCTCGACCTTGATGAGGCCGTCGCCCTGGCACGCCTCGCAGCGGCCGCCCTTCACGTTGAACGAGAAGCGGCCCGGACCGTAGCCGCGTTCGCGCCCCTCCTTCACCTGCGCGAACAGCTCGCGGATCGGCGTGAACAGGCCCGTGTAGGTCGCCGGGTTCGACCGCGGCGTGCGGCCGATCGGGCTCTGGTCGACGCTGATCACCTTGTCGAAGTGCTCGAGGCCGTCGATCTCCGCGAATGGAGCGGGTTCCTCCGCGCTGTCGTACAGGTGGCGCGCGACCGCGTGGTACAGCGTGTCGTTGATGAGCGTCGACTTGCCGGACCCGGACACCCCGGTGACGCAGACAAAGAGCCCCACCGGCAGCTCGAGCTTCACGCTGCGCAGGTTGTTGCCGGTCGCGCCGGCGATGGTCAGCGCCCGGCCCGGGTCCGCGCGATGGCGCCGCGCCGGGATCGGGATCTGCCGGTGGCCGGCCAGGTACTGCCCGGTGAGCGAGTGCGCGGCGCGGCGGATGTCGTCGGGGGTGCCCTGCGCGACGACCTGCCCGCCGTGCTCGCCGGCGCCGGGGCCCATGTCGACGACGTAGTCGGCCGCGTCGATCGCGTCCTGGTCGTGCTCGACGACGATCACGCTGTTGCCGAGGTCGCGCAGGTGCTTGAGCGTCGCGAGCAGCCGGTCGTTGTCGCGCTGGTGCAGCCCGATCGACGGCTCGTCCAGCACGTACATGACGCCGGTGAGGCCGGAGCCGATCTGCGACGCCAGCCGGATGCGCTGCGCCTCGCCGCCCGACAGCGTCTCCGCCGAGCGGTCGAGCGCCAGGTAGTCGAGGCCGACGTTGTTGAGGAACGTGAGGCGGCTGACGATCTCCTTGACGATGCGGTCGGCGATCGCCGCCTTCTGCCCGTCGAGCGAGAGGTCGCGGAAGAACGCCATCGTGCCCTTGAGCGGCAGTGCGGACACCTCGTAGATCGGGCGCGCGCGGTCACCCTCGCCGACCTTGACGAAGCGCGCCTCGCGCCTGAGGCGCGTGCCGTCGCACTCCGGGCACGGCTTGTTGTTGAGGTACTTCGCGAGTTCCTCGCGCACCATCACCGAGTCGGTCTCGCGGTAGCGCCGCTCGAGGTTGGGGATGATGCCCTCGAATGCGTGCTCGCGCACCAGCGGGCGGCCGCGGTCGGACAGGTAGGTGAACGGGATCTTCTCGTCGCCGGAACCCGTCAGGACCACGTTCTGCACGCGCTCGGGCAGCCTGGCGAACGGCCGGTCGACGTCGAAGCCGACGTGCCTGGCGAGGCTTTGCAGCAACTGGAAGTAGAACTGGTTGCGGCGGTCCCAGCCGCGGATCGCGCCGGACGCGAGCGACAGCTGCGGGAAGGCGACGACGCGCTTCGGATCGAAGAAGCTGATCGAGCCCAGCCCGTCGCACTTCGGGCAGGCGCCCAGCGGGCTGTTGAACGAGAACAGGCGCGGCTCGAGCTCGGCCAGCGCGTAGTTGCACACCGGGCACGCGAACTTCGCCGAGAACAGGTGCTCGCGGCCGGTGTCCGTTTCGACGGCGATCGCCCGGCCGTCGCCGTGCCGCAGCGCGGTCTCGAACGACTCGGCGAGCCGCTGCTTGAACTCGTCGCGCACCTTCAGCCGGTCGACGACGACTTCGATCGTGTGCTTGGTCGACTTGGCGAGCTTCGGCGCCGCGTCGATCTCGACCACCTTGCCGTCGACGCGCACGCGCGCGAAGCCCTTCGCGCGGAGCTCGGCGAAGAGCTCGAGGTGCTCGCCCTTGCGGTTGACGACGACCGGCGACAGGATCATGAGCCGCGTCTCTACATCGCCGGGCTTCGCGAGCGCGAGCGTGGCGTCGACCATCTGCGAAATCGTCATCGCCGCGAGCTTCTGTTCCGGGTGGTCGGGGCAATACGGGTCGCCGACCCGCGCGTACAGCAGGCGCAGGTAGTCGTGGATCTCGGTCACCGTGCCCACGGTCGAGCGCGGGTTGTGCGACGTCGCCTTCTGCTCGATCGAGATGGCCGGCGACAACCCCTCGATCAGGTCGACGTCCGGCTTCTCCATCAGCTGCAGGAACTGCCGGGCGTACGCCGACAGCGACTCGACGTAGCGGCGCTGCCCCTCCGCGTACAGCGTGTCGAACGCGAGCGAGCTCTTGCCCGAGCCCGACAGCCCCGTGATCACGATCAGCCGGTGCCGCGGCAGATCGAGGTTCAGGTTCTTGAGGTTGTGCGTGCGTGCGCCGCGGATGCGGATCGTGTCCATGCAGTGCGTTCTTCCCGTGAATCCCTACGGCGCGCGGTCGCGCGCCGTTCCTGCTCCGGCGCGCGGTCGCGCGCCGTTCCTGCTCCGGCGCGCGGTCGCGCGGCGGCGCAATCCGCCGCTCGGCCTAGTCCCGAGGGTCAGGGGACGAGCGGCGAACCTGTTAGTATATTGTGTTTCGGTCACACGCTTGAAGTCTTTCAATTCCGCCATGCCAGATGCCGCCGCATCGACCTCACCGCGCGTCCGGATGACCGCGGCGGAGCGGCGCGCGACGGTCGGCCTCGCCGGCATTTCCGGGCTGCGCCTGTTCGGCATGTTCGTCATCCTGCCGGTGCTCGCGCTGTACGTGGAGCGGCTGCCCGGCGGCGCGAGCCGCGTGCTGCTGGGTACCGCACTCGGCATCTACGGGCTCACGCAGGCCGCGCTGCAGGTGCCGTTCGGCTGGGCGTCCGATCGCTGGGGCCGCAAGCCCGTCATCTACTTCGGGCTCGCGGTCTTCGCCGCCGGCAGCGTCGTCGCAGCACTCGCGACCGACATCGCGTGGATCATCGCCGGCCGCGCGCTGCAGGGCGCGGGTGCCATCTCGGCCGTCCTCATCGCGATGGCCGCCGACCTGACGCGCGACGAGGTGCGCACGCGCGCGATGGCCGTGATCGGCGTCACGATCGGCACGACGTTCGCGCTGTCGCTGGTCGCCGGACCGGTCCTCACCGCATGGATCGGCGTGCCGGGCATCTTCCTGCTCACCGGCGCGCTCGCGCTTGCGGCGATGGCAGTGGTCCGCCACGCGATCCCCGACGCGCCGCGTCCCGCCGGCGTGCGTGCCGTCCCGCCCGGGTCGCTCGCCCGCGCGCTGCGCGACGGCCAGCTCGCGCGGCTCAACTTCGGCGTGTTCGCGCTGCACGCGGTGCTGATGGCGCTGTTCGTGCAGGTGCCGTTCGCGCTGCGCGACAACGGCCTCGCCGCGGACCGGCACTGGCTCATGTATCTGCCGGTGCTGTTCGTGTCCGTCCTGCTGATGCTGCCGTTCCTGCGTCGTGCGGACGAGCCGTCGCGCAGCAAGCGGGTCTTCGCCGGCGCCGTCGCCACGCTGCTCGCCGCGCAGGTCGCGCTCGCGCTGTCGCAGCATTCGCTGGCTGCGCTCGCGTTCGCGCTGACGCTCTTCTTCGCGGCATTCAACCTGCTGGAAGCGACGCTGCCGTCGCTGATCTCGAAATACGCGCCGGAAGACATTCGCGGCACGGCGGTGGGCGTCTACTCGTGCCTGCAGTTCCTGGGCACGTTCGCCGGCGGCGTCGCCGGCGGCTGGCTGGCGCAGCACTTCGGCGCCGCGTCGGTGTTCGTCCTCGGCGTCGTCCTCACCGCGCTCTGGTTCGCGGCGAGCGCGACGATGACGGTTCCGCCGGCGCGCTACCGGTCCAATTACTCGATGGGAGAGACGTGACATGGCTTCGGTCAACAAGGTGATCCTGCTCGGCAATCTCGGCCGCGATCCGGAAACGCGTTACACGACCGGCGGCGACGCCGTGACCAACCTGCGCATCGCGACCACCGAACAGTGGAAGGACAAAAGCGGCGAGAAGCAGGAGAAGACCGAGTGGCACACTGTCGTGCTGTTCGGCCGCACGGCGGAGATCGCCGCCGAGTACCTGAAGAAAGGGCGCTCGGTCTACATCGAGGGCCGGCTGCAGACGCGCAAGTACACGGACAAGGAAGGCGTCGAGAAGTACTCGACCGAGATCGTCGGCGATCGCATGCAGCTGATCGGCGGCGCGCGGGACGGCGGTGGAGGTGGCGGCAGCGGCGGCGACGCCGACTTCGGCGGTGGCGGTGGCGGCGGCGGCGGCGCACCCGCACGGCGCGAGGGCGGCGGCAAGCCGGCCGGAGGCGGTGGCGGTGGCGGTGGCGGCAAGAAGAACGTCGACGACTTCGACGACGACATCCCGTTCTGACGCGCAGCGCTCCGCCGCGCGGCGGCCCCGCTGCGTCCACCCGTCCGGCCCATTCGCGCCGCCGCGGACTGAAGTTTGCGCACAATCAACCGTGCGCGCAGAGCGTCGAATATCCTGAACGAGGTCGCGCCGCCGGGCAGGGCAGCACAACCCGGCAAGCCGGAATCCCGGCGACCCTTGGCGAGGAGCGCCGCGCGGCAAAACGAAGGGGATCGAATGAGGACTCGCCGACCCACCGACGGAGGCGCGCGCCGCGCGCGCGCACGCAACGAGCTGCGCGCTCGGATGCGCGCATCCTGCTGCTCAACGTGCAGCCGGAGCTCGAACGCTGGTATGTGCATGGCCTGCTCAACCCCGAGGCGGTGGCGCATCTGCGCGCCGAGGGCGAGAACGAGTCCGGAGGGCGCCGCGGGCAGACCAACCGCCCAGAAGGTGATGTACGGCCCCCGCAGCCGCATCGCCGGCGCCAACGACAGCACGCGACGCCACACCACCCCGCCCCCCGCCGACCGCCACCACCCCCACCGACCTGCAAAAGGCTGCCCGCCACCCCCCAGGGCCGCCGGAGCGGCAATACGCGACCGCGCGACCCACGGAACACCCGCCGCCGCACCCTTCCGGCCCACCGGGCCGCCGGGCTTGCGGGCTGCCGCCGTCACGACGCCGCGCGGACGGCGCCGATGAACGCGGTTGACGAGCATGGCTGCAGTTCCGCGTGCGCGGCCGGACACCGTCGCAGGCGCCGTCGCGCTATGGGGACGATCCCGAGAAGTCCGGCCCCGCAGCTGGGTCGGCTGGTGCGCGGCGGCACGCGCTGCCGGACCGGCGCAGCCTGACATCGCCGGCGCGCGAACACGCCGGCGACGTATTCGGCAGCTGCGTGTTCAACCTCTCGATCCTCGTGGTCGTCGACCTGTTCTATCGCGACGAGGCGGTCTTCCGACGCGCCAGCAGGGCCATCCCGCCGTTTCGGCATCATCCTGATCGGGATCGCGGGCCTCAACCTGCTGCTCGGGCGCAAGGCCGATGCGCTGAGCCTTGGGCACGTCGGCATTTACGCACCCGTCATGATGCTTCTCTATCTCGTGGCGATCCGCGCGGTGTTCCACTACGAACGCGAGGAGCTCCGGGCCCACGCGCGCGAGGAATCGCTGCGCTATCCGGGAATCACGCTGCGGCAGGCTGCGGTGCGATACGCGGCCGCGGCCCTCTGCATCCTCGCTGCCGGAGCCTGGTTGCCATTCGTCGGCGTGGAACTCGCCCGCGTGATGGACTGGCACGGCACCTTCGTCGGCACGCTCTTCGTCGCCGGCGCCACCTCGCTTCCGGAACTCGTCGTGACCATCGCCGCGGATCGGCGCGCGACATGGCCATCGCAACCCGCCGGCAGCAACCGTTCAACATCGCCATCCGCCTCGACGATTGTTCACCTGCCCCCGCGCGCACCGTTTCGCCCAGCACCCTCCCCGACCCCTGCGGAGCCCGGACGTCGCCTTGCTGTACCGGCCGGAGTCGCGGCTTTTCCGCACGGTCGGCTGGGCCAGCGTCTGCCTCGTCGTGCTCTACCTGCTCAACGCCTACGTCCTCTACCTGCACGGCGAGTAGGCGCTGCGGCGGCGTCACCCTCGGCCGCCGGCGCGGCCGTTCCCGGACTGGCAGACGCGCACGCCCGCTCAGCCGCAACCGAACCCGACCTGCGAGCCTGCGCAAGGCGACACTCGGGTCCAGACATCGCGTTCCCGCGAAGCGGAATCCCGCCGTCGACGGATGCCGTCCCGCCTCGCGGGGACGACGCGAACTGTGCGGAGAGGATGTCACCGATTTGGGCAATCCTCAGCAGGCCAGCACGATTGCCGTCGCGTGGCGCGCGGCCTCGGCATGCCCGGCCACGATGACCCCGCCGCCCAGGCACACCTCCCCGTCGTAGATCACCAGATATTGCCCGGGCGTGGGCGCCCACTGCGGCGCATCGAACGCCGCGTGCAGGCAGCCGTCGCGCGCCTCCAGCGTGCACGCGGCATCCGGCATCCGGTACCGCGTCTTGGCGCCGAACCGCGCCGGCAGCGCGGGCGCGTGTCCGGCGATCCAGTGCGCGTCGATCGCGTCGACGTCGCAGCGATGGAGCAGCGGGTGGTCGTGGCCCTGCACCGCGATCAGCGCGTTGCGCGCCGGATCCTTGCCCGCGACGAACCACGGCGCGTCGGTACCGTGCCGCGTGCCGCCGATGCCGAGTCCCTGCCGCTGCCCCAGCGTGTAGTAGGCGAGCCCCTGGTGGCGCCCGACGGTGGCGCCGTCCGGCGTCACCACCGGCCCCGGCGTGCGCGGCAGGTAGCGCGCGAGGAAGTCGCGGAACGGGCGCTCGCCGATGAAGCAGATGCCGGTCGAGTCCTTCTTCGCGTGCGTCGGGATGCCCTCGCGCCGCGCGATTTCGCGCACGTCGCGCTTCGTGAGCTCGCCCAGCGGGAACAGCACGGGCGAGAGCTGCTGCTGCGTCAGCCGGTGCAGGAAGTAGCTCTGGTCCTTGGTGTCGTCAATCGCCTTCACCAGCTCGACGCGCGCCGAATCGGCGGCGGCGCGCCGCACCCGCGCGTAGTGGCCGGTCGCGACGTGGTCGGCGCCCAGCCGCAGCGCGTAGTCGAGGAACGCGCTGAACTTGATCTCGCTGTTGCACAGCACGTCCGGGTTCGGCGTGCGGCCGGCCTCGTACTCGCGCAGGAAGTGCGCGAACACGCGCTCGCGATACTCGGCGGCGAAGTTCACCGCCTCGAGCTCGATGCCGACGACGTGCGCGACCGACGCGGCGTCGACCAGATCGGTGCGCGACGTGCAGTACTCCTCGGTGTCGTCGTCCTCCCAGTTCTTCATGAAGACGCCGATCACCTCGTAGCCCTGCCGCTTGAGCAGCCACGCGGCGACCGACGAGTCGACGCCGCCCGACATGCCGAGCACGACGCGGAGCCGGCGCGCGCTCACGGCAACGCCCCCGCGCCAATTTCCTGCACGAGATCGAGCGGCCAGCGCGCGCCGGCCCGGTAGTCGTCGAGGCAGCGCAGCACCAGCGGGCTGCGGTGGAGTGCGCGCCGCGCGACGATCTCGTCGTAGGTGAGCCACAGCGCGCGCACGATCCCGCGGTCGAGCGGCCGGGCCGGTTCGTGCGCGTGCGCGGCGCCGGCGAACGAGAAGCGCACGAACGCGGCGCCGGAGTCCGGCGCCTCCCACCGGTACACGCCGACCAGCGCCGTGGCCTCGACGCGCCAACCGGTCTCCTCCAGCGTCTCGCGCGCGGCGGCCGCCGGCAGCGTCTCGCCGGGCTCGAGATGCCCGGCCGGCTGGTTGAGCCGCATGCCCGCGCGCGTCTCCTCTTCGACGACGAGAAAGCGGCCGTCGCGCTCGACGATCGTCGCGACGGTGACGGCGGGTCGGGCGGGTACGAGTTCGGTCACTGGGTTGCCCTCGCGCGGCTCGCTCGGTGGCCCCCCGCGCGGTGGCCCTCGGAGCGCATGCGATCAAGGTGGCGCGTGCCGCGGCGCATCCGGCTGCCCAAA
This sequence comes from Betaproteobacteria bacterium, assembly GCA_016716425.1. Lineage (GTDB taxonomy): Bacteria > Pseudomonadota > Gammaproteobacteria > Burkholderiales > Casimicrobiaceae > VBCG01. The sequence goes on along the minus strand of JADJWJ010000004.1, from coordinate 61,366 downwards.
CGAAGAAGGCAGGGCGCGTACGCCCTGCCTTCCCGGTGTTGCTGCAAGCGCCGGATACTTACGGCGTCGACGCCTTCTTCAGGCCTTCGTCGAGCTTCTTCTGGCCTTCCTTGGTCTTCAGGTCGACGTTCGCCTTCGGGGTGCCCTTCGACTCGGCCACGTTGGCCTTCTGCTGCGCGGCGGTGCCGGCCACGCTGCCCGACGGGTTGTCCGGGTTGATCATCGCCTTGTTCGAGGCCTTGATGGCCGCGTTCTTTTCCTGCGTCGTCATCTTGGCGGTTTCCTTCGACGCCTTGACGTTCGCCTTTTGCTGCTCGGCGGTCGCCTGCGTGCTGGCGGAACTGCCGGAGCCGGCCTGGGTCGCGGCCTTGACGTCCGCTTGCCGCTCCTGCGCGGTCGGCTTGGCGGGGGCAGTCTGGGCGGCGGCGACGCTGGCGAACGCGCCGGCGATCAGTGCAACGAGAAGCTTGTTCATTTGACGATCCTCTGTGGTTTCGGGTTGGACAGGTGGGTACCGCTAATTTTTATATCGTGGGCTTCGGAGTGGTCTTGGTCAAGTGGGTCGCCGACTTGCGACTTCGTGGCCTTCTTCTGGTTTGTCTTCGTCGTTCCGGTGAGGCTCGCCCGTGCCGCGGACGTGTGCGCGCATGCGCCTACGCTGCCGTCGTGGCGGCGGCGCCTTCCGCGGTTGCTGCGGCCGAAAACGCCGCCGCTTCCAGTGCCGCAAACAACTGCATCATCCGGTCGATCCCTGCTGGAACAGCGAACAACCGACATCGGTTTCCCGTGCCGTGTGCCCTTAACGGGCGCGCAACACGCCCGGTTGACAACAGCGCAACCGCTCGACCACGGGGCCTGCCGGCATTTTACCTGAACAATCAATGTACTAGGCGGAAAATCTGCGCCGGCGGCGGATGCGGGGGGCTGCCCGGGACTTTTTTGCAACAGTGGCATGGCGTTGCCGAGGCCCCGCCGGTGCGGCGTGCTCCTGCTCAGGGCTCGCGCGGCCGCAGCGCGATTTCCTGTTGCAACCACTCGCGCAGCAGGGGCACCGTGACCTGCCGCTTGCCCGCGAGCGCGAAGCGGTCGAGGGCGGTCAGCGTCGCGACGAGCGACGGCATGTCCCGGCGACCGTGGGCCAGCAGGTAGGCGATCACGTCGTCGCCGAGCCGGAACCCGCGCTCGGCGGCGAACCGCGCAAGCGCCGCCGGCTTGTCGGCATCCGCCAGCGGCGCCACTTCGTACACGAGCCCCCAGCCCAGCCGCGTGCGCAGGTCGTCGCGCAGCGGCAGCCGCGACGGGGGAACGGCGGCCGCCGCCAGCAGCTGTCCGCCGGTCGCCTGCAAGCCGTTGAACAGCGTGAACAGCCGGGCTTGGGCGGCAGGATCGGCACGGTCGACGTCGTCGACGGCGACGAGCGCCCCGGGCTCCGGCGGCTCGGCCGGCGCGCTCGCGGCGTCGGCGTGGAACTCGGCGTGCCGGCCCGGTGCCGCGGCGGCGACGCTCGCGCGCAACAGGTGGGTCCGGCCGGCGCCGGGAGGGCCCCACACGAGGACCGCCGTCTCGGCCATCTCCCCGGCCGCGACGCGGGCGAGCGCCGCGACCGCCTCCGCATTGCTGCCCGCGACGAAGTTCGCGAACGAAGGGGCTTCGGCCGCCGCGAGGTCGAATGTCAGCTGTTCCACTTCACTACCGATGGGCAGCCGCGGGGGACGGGGACGGGCCCGGCCCCCCGGGGCACAGCGAGCGAGGCGGCCATTCCGTCCTGGCCTAATGCGTGCCGCGGTACACGGGCGATTCGAGGTACGCCGCCCGCAGGTGCCGCAATCCCACCAGCAGCGCGGCCGACACGGGCAGCGCGAGCAACACACCCGCGAACCCGAACAACTGCCCGAAGGCGAGCAGCGCGAAGATCACGGCCAGCGGGTGCAGTCCGATCCGGTCGCCTACGAGGTACGGGACCAGCACGTACCCCTCGACGAGCTGCCCGACGCCGTACACGGCGAGCACGGCGAGGAAGCCCGGCCAGCCCGACCACTGGAGCAGCGCGGCGATGACCCCGAGGATCAATCCGAGCCCGAAGCCCACGTACGGAATGAAGACGAGGAGCCCGGTGAGCAGCCCGATCGCGAGCGCGCGGTCGAGGCCGGCGAGCCACAGCGCCGCCGCGTAGTAGACGGCCAGCACCAGCATCACCGCGAGCTGGCCGCGCAGGAACTCGGCCAGCACGCGATCGATGTCGACCACGATCGTGCGTACCTTGGCGTGCCAGGCGCGCGGCACCAGCGTGTCGAGCCGTTCCGCGATCATGTCCCAGTCGCGCAGCAGGTAGAACATGACGACCGGGATCAGCACGACGTTCACCAGGATCGACACGACGATGAGACCACCCGCGGTCACGCCCGACAGCAGCCGCAGCGAGAGGTCGCGCGCGTCGTCCATGTTCTCGCTGACCAGCGACTTCAGCGATTCGAGGTCGAACGAAGGCGTCACGCCGAAGTGCTGCTGCAGCCACGGCGCGACCTGCGCCGTGGCCTGCGCCACGAGATCGGGCAGGCGGCGCGCGGCGAGCATGACCTCCGCCTGCACCAACGGAACCAGCACGAGGAACAGCGCGAGCAGCAGAAGTCCGAAGAGCGCGACGACCAGCGTGGTCGCGAGCGCGCGCGGCACGCCCCGGCCCGCGGCCCAGGTGACGATCGGGGTGCCGAGGTACGCCAGGATCGCGCCGATCAGGAACGGCGTCAGCACCGGGCCCAGAAACCGCAACGCGAGGACGACGACGAGCGCGGCGCCCGCGATCCACGCGTAATTGCGCAACGTCAGCGGCCGACGCGCGGGTCGCGCCGGCGGCGCGTCGGCGGCGGCGGAATCCGCGGGACGCGACGGCGGCTCGGAATCCGGCGCGGGCGGCGGGGGCGGGGTCATTTTCCGGTAGAATCCGGCGCGTTCACGAGATGTCCCCGCAGGCGGCACGCGCCAGCCCGGCGGGTACCGGATTGTAGAGCCTTGACCGGCGCGCGCGGCACAGCCACCGCGGTCGCCGCCCGCCTCCATGCCGGCGCGCCACCGGATCGCCCTCCCGCCATGTCCCCTCCCGAGCCCCCGCAGCGCCTTTCCTATCGCGACGCCGGCGTCGACATCGACGCCGGGGACGCGCTGGTCGAGCGCATCAAGCCGTTCGCCAAGCGCACGATGCGGCCGGAGGTGCTGGCCGGCATCGGCGGCTTCGGCGGGCTCGTGGAAATCGGCAAGCGCTTCCGCGAGCCGGTGCTCGTTGCCGGTACCGACGGCGTGGGCACCAAGTTGAAGCTCGCGTTCGCGCTCGCGCAGCACGACACCGTCGGCATCGACCTGGTCGCCATGAGCGTCAACGACGTGGTCGTGCAGGGCGCCGAGCCGCTGTTCTTCCTCGACTACTTCGCGTGCGGCCGGCTCGACGTCGATGTCGCCGCCGACGTGATCCGTGGCATCGCCGCCGGCTGCGAGCAGGCGGGCTGCGCGCTGATCGGCGGCGAGACCGCCGAGATGCCGGGCATGTACGTCGACGGCGAGTACGACCTCGCCGGCTTCGCGGTCGGCGTCGTCGAGAAGTCCGCCATCGTCGACGGCCGCAGCATCGCCGCCGGCGACGTGGTGCTGGGCTTGGCGTCGTCGGGGCCGCACTCGAACGGCTTCTCGCTGATCCGGCGCATCGTCGAGGCGAGCGGCGCCGACCTCGCCGCGCCGTTCGAGAACACGACGCTGGGCGCCGCGCTGATGGCCCCCACGCGCATCTACGTGAAGCCGATGCTGGCGCTGCTGCACGAGCTGCCGGTCAAGGGCATCGCGCACATCACCGGCGGCGGCCTCCTCGAGAACGTGCCGCGCGTGCTGCCGGCCGGGCTGCAGGCCCGCCTCGCGCGCGCGGCGTGGACGCGGCCCGCGATCTTCGACTGGCTGCAGCGGCACGGCAACGTCGCCGACGACGAGATGCACCGCGTGTTCAACTGCGGCATCGGCATGGTCGTCGTCGTCGGCGCCGGGTACGCGGAACGCGCGATCGCGCGGCTCGCCGCTGCCGGCGAGCGCGCGCTGCCCATCGGCGGAATCGTCGCGCAGCCGCCCGGCGAGCCGCCGACCGTCGTCGTCTGACGGCGGGACACGTACCTGCCGCAGCAGGGGAAGCCCGAACATGATCGACGACACCCACACGATTCGCGTCGTCCCCGCGCAAGCGGGGACCCAGCGTCGTTCGCCGGACGACGCTGGATTCCCGCTTGCGCGGGAATGACGGCGGTGGTTGCTTCGGCATGGCCTCCCTGCGCGGCGCCAACGCGCTGACGATGACCATGCGCCGCATCTGCGTGCTGATCTCGGGCCGCGGCTCGAATCTGGAGGCGCTGCTCGCGGCGATGGCGGCCGGCACGCTGGGCGGCGCCGTCGTCGCCGTCGTTTCGAATCGCGCCGACGCGCGCGGCCTCGCGATCGCCGCCGCGCACGGCGTGCCGACGCGCGTGCTCGACCACCGGGCGTTCGCCGCGCGCGACGCGTTCGACGCGGCGCTCGCCGACGCCGTCGATGCGTGCGCGCCGGACCTGGTCGTGCTGGCGGGCTTCATGCGCGTGCTGGGCGCCGCGTTCGTGCGGCGCTTCGACGGCCGGCTGATCAACATCCACCCGTCGCTGCTGCCCGCCTATCCGGGCCTGCACACGCACCGCCGCGCGCTGGCGGACGGCGCGCGCATCCACGGGTGCACCGTGCACTTCGTGACGCCGGACGTCGACGTCGGCCCCATCGTCGCGCAGGCGGCGGTGCCGGTGCTGCCCGGCGACGACGAGAGCGTACTCGCGGCGCGCGTGCTGGCTGCGGAACATGCGCTGCTGCCGGCGGTCGTACGCTGGTACTGCGCTGGGCGCCTCGCCGTCGCCGACCGGCAGGTACGCGTCGCCGGCGAGCGCGCCGACGGCGACGCCGTCCTCGCCGTACCGCGGCCGGACCAATGATCGTCGGGGAATTCGGCGGCCGCGCGCACACGACAACCGTCGTCCCCGCGGAGGCGGGGACCAAGTGTCGTGAGAGGAAAGCCGCTGGGTTCCCGCTTTCGCGGGAACGACGGAGTACCTGTCATGCATTTCCGCAATTCTCGATAGGATGAAGCGGCCCGCACGCTCGCTGCCAGCAGGTCAATCCCTCGGGACGCCCCGCAGGGACTGACGCGCGGCGCGACCGCCGCGCAGCACGCGCTACGCAACCCCCGTGACCACTGCCGCCACCGCCCCGCTTCCGCTCGCGTCGCTTCTGCGCCAGGCGCAGGCGCGTGCGGGCGGCCGCACGCGGCAGGTGCTGGCGGCGGCGCTCGCGCTGTCGCTCGCCGTCCACGTTGCGATCACGCTCTGGCCGGTCGCGCCGCCGCCCGATCCGGACGCGACGCCGCTGACGGCGACGCTCACCGAGTTGCCGCCGCCGCCGAAGCCCGCTGTGGCCGCGCCGACCCCGGCGCCGCCGAAGCCGAAGCCGCGGCGCGCGTCACCGGTCGCGGCACCGCAGCCCGCGGCGACCGGCGACGTCCCGGCACCGGAAATGGACGCCGTACCGGCCACGCCGGCGCCCGCGATCGACGCCGCTGCCGCGCCCGGGGCCGACGCGGAAGTCGTCCCCGGCGCGGCCACCGACGTCAAGACGCTGCCGCCGCGCGTCGATCTCGCGTACAAGGTGTTTCTCGGCACCCGCGGGTTCCTGATCGGCGAGGCCGTCTACCGCTTCGAGCACGCCGATCACCGCTACCGGATCGCGACCATCGGCGAGGCGCGCGGACTCGCCGCGCTGGTACTGCGCGGGCAGGGCAAGGTGGAGAGCCGCGGCCTGATCACCGACGACGGACTGCAGCCGCTGTCGATGCGGGTGGAGCGCGGCGGCCCCGACCGCGTGGAGACGGCAGTGTTCGACTGGGAGGCCGGAATCGTGACGATGCACGACAACAAGACGGCGCCGCTCGACCTGCCGACGTTCGACCCGCTGTCGCTGATGTGGCAGTACTACTTCACGCCGCCGGTCGAGCGCGCGGTGACCGTCACGGTGGCCACGCCACGCCGGCTGTTCCGCTACACGATCTCGCGCGAGGACACGGAACCGATCGAGTGGTCGCAGGGGACGGTCGAGGCCGAGCGCTGGCACCGCCGCAGCGACGACGGCAAGACCGACGCGTACGTCTGGGTCGCGCCGACGTTGCGCTACATCCCGGTGAAGATCCGTGTCGTGAACAGCGAGCGCGGCACGATCGAGGCCGTGCTCGACGCCATCCGCGTCGACGAGGTCGCGGGCGCGTCCGGCGGCGACGAACTGCGGATGCCGAGCCGCGCCGAGCGCGCGGCGAGCGGGGCGCCCGCGGTGCAGGACATCGCACAGCCGCAGCCTGCCGCGACGTTCCCGACGATGACCGGCCAATGACGCTGCGCGCGAACCAGCTCGCCACGCTCGCCGCCGCGATCGAGCGCGTGCGCCGCTTCGACACGCCGGCCGACACCGGTCTGTCCGCGTTCTTCCGCGCGCATCCGGCCATGGGCCAGCGCGACCGCGCGTTCGTCGCCGACGGCGTGTTCGCGCTGCTGCGTCGGCAGCGCTCGCTCGAGGCGCTCGCCGAGTCGCAGGAGCCACGCCGACTGGCGCTCGCCGTCGTCGTGCGCGAGCTCGGCCACTCGCTGCGCGACCTGGAGCCCGCGCTCAACGCCGCCGACGCGGTGTGGGTGCGCGCGTTCAAGTCGCGCCTGGCCAATCCGCTGCCACCGGCCGTCGCGCACGACGTCCCCGACTGGTTATGGGCGCGTCTCGGCGCCGCCTACGGCGAGGCCGGGCGGTCGTCGCTTGCGCACGCGTGGTTGGCACCCGCACCGTTCGACCTGCGCGTGAATCCGGGCAAGACCACGCGCGAAGCGGCGCTGGCCGCGCTCGTCGCGGAAGGCCTGCCGGCCGTGGCCACGCCGTACTCGCCGCTCGGCATCCGCATCGCGGGCCGGCCGTCGCTCGCGCGGCATCCGTGGCTCGCCGACGGCCGGCTCGAGGTGCAGGACGAGGGCAGCCAGCTCGTCGGCTTCGTCGTCGCGCCGCGGCGCTCCGACATGGTCGTCGATTTCTGCGCCGGCGCCGGCGGCAAGACGCTGCTGCTCGGCGCGCTGATGCGCTCGCAGGGGCGGCTGTACGCATTCGACGTCGTCGAGAAGCGGCTCGCGAACCTGAAGCCCCGGCTCGCCCGCTCGGGCCTGTCCAACGTGCACCCGCAGCTCCTCGCGAACGAGCGCGACGCCAAGGTCAAGCGCCTCGCCGGCAAGATCGACCGCGTGCTGGTCGACGCGCCGTGCACCGGGTTCGGCACGCTGCGCCGCAATCCCGACCTCAAGTGGCGCCAGCCGGAGTCCGCCGTGGCCGAGCTCGCGGCCAAGCAGGCGGCGATCCTCGCCTCGGCAGCCACGCTCGTGAAGCCCGGCGGGCGCCTCGTCTACGCGACGTGCAGCGTGCTGCCCGACGAGAACGAGGCGATCGTCGCCGCGTTCCTCGCGGCCCACCCGCAGTTCGCGCAGGGCGACGCCGCCGTCGAGCTCGCGCGCGCCGGCATCGCCCTCGACACCGGCCCGACGTTGAAGCTCCTGCCGCACCTGCACGGCTGCGACGGCTTCTTCGCCGCGGTGCTCGAGCGCGCGCGCTGATAAAGTAGGCGCCTGCCCGCGCCGTCGGCGCGGGCCGCCGGCATTCCCCATGATCGTTCCTGTCGAACCACTGCAACTCGAAGCCGCGCTGACCTCCCCCGGGGGCTGGCTGGACCTGGCGCTCGTCGGCCTCGCCATCGGCATCGCGTGGGCGGCCGACCGCCGCCTCCACCGGCGCGCACGCGCGGCGGATTCCGGACCGCACACGCACCTGCAGGCCGGGGTCGGGCGCGTCACGTTCGCGCTGCTCGCGCTCGCGCTGCTCGCGCTCGACCGCGTCGTCCTCAAGGCGGCCGGCGTCGCGCCGGTCTTCGTCGACATCGCGATCCCGCTGCTGTTCGCGCTGGCGGTGATCCGCGTGCTCGTGTACTTCATGCGCCAGGTGTTCGCCGAGCAGGCGTGGCTCAAGACGTCGGAGCGCACGATCTCGTTCACGATCTGGGGCTTCGTCGTCCTCCACTTCCTGGGCGTGCTGCCCGAGATCGCGCAGGAGATCGACGCGCTCGTGATCCCCATCGGCAGGTCGTCGGTGTCGCTGCTGACGATCGCCAAGGGCGCCGCCGCGATCGTGCTGACGCTGGTCGTCACGCTGTGGCTGTCGGGCCTGCTCGAGCAACGGCTGCTCGGCGCCACGTCGCTCGACAGCAACGTCAAGGCCCTCCTCGCCAAGTTCCTGCGCGCCGTGCTGTTCGCGGTCGGCGCCCTCTTCGCGCTGCAGGCGATCGGCTTCGACCTGACGCTGCTCACCGTGTTCGGCGGCGCGCTCGGCGTGGGCATCGGGCTCGGCCTGCAGAAGCTCGCCGCGAACTACATCGCCGGCTTCACGATCCTGCTCGACCGCTCGATCCGGCTGGGCGACCTCGTCACCGTCGACAACCGGCACGGCCGGGTGACGCGGGTGACGTCGCGCTACGTCGTCGTGCGCAGCCAGGACGGTGTCGACGCGATCGTGCCCAACGAGACCCTCGTGATCACGACGGTGCTCAATCACTCGTCCGCCGGCCGGCCGCTGCGCGCGAGCGTCACGGTGCCGGTCGCCCACGACGCCGACGTGGACGCCGCGCTGCGCCTGATGGAGGAGATCGCGCGCACCGATCCGGGCGTGGCGCCGGAGCCCGCCCCCCCGGCGGCGCTGCTGACGGCGATCACCGACCTCGGCATCACGCTCGACGTCGGGTTTTCGCTGCGCGATCCGCAGGCGGGACCCGGCGCGGTCCGGAGCGCCATCAGCCGGCGGATCTACGACGCCTTCCGCGCGAACGGCATCGAGCTTGCGCAGGCGAGGCGGGAACCGCGGCAAGCGGGCCCGGCACCCGGCAGGGCGGCGCCGACCTCCGCTCCCTGACCGGGAGCCGGCGGGCACCGCGGCCGGACGGCAGGCGTGCGCGGGCCCGCGGCCCCGCCAATGGCCGCCATGGCCGGGGTCGCGTACAATGATGGGCTTCGTCGGTGCCGCTCGTCGGCCCGCCCCATAATGAACGGATAATCAATGAGTTACGATTTCCTGTCCCTCGCGTCGCATGGTCTTTTCGACCTGCCGTGGTGGGGCTACGTGGTCTTCACGCTGGTCGTGACGCACGTCACGATCGCGGCGGTCACGATCTTCCTGCACCGGAGCCAGGCGCACCGCGGGCTCGACCTGCACCCGGCCGTGTCGCACTTCTTCCGGTTCTGGCTGTGGCTGACGACCGGCATGGTCACCAAGGAGTGGGTCGCGATCCACCGCAAGCACCACGCGAAGGTCGAGACTGCCGAGGACCCGCACAGCCCGCAGACACGCGGCATCGGGACGGTCCTGTTGCGCGGCGCCGAACTGTACCGCGCCGAATCGCGCAACCAGGAGACGCTGGAAAAGTACGGCCACGGCACGCCCGACGACTGGCTCGAGCGCAACGTGTACACGCGGTTCAGCTGGCAGGGTGTGGGCCTGATGCTCGCCGTCAACCTCGTCCTGTTCGGCCCCATCGGCGCGACCATCTGGGCCGTGCAGATGCTGTGGATCCCGGTCAATGCGGCCGGCATCATCAACGGCATCGGCCACTACTGGGGCTACCGCAACTACGCGTGCGCCGACACGTCGACCAACATCGTCCCGTGGGGATTCTTCATCGGCGGCGAGGAACTGCACAACAACCACCACGCGTACGGGACGTCGGCCAAGTTCTCGACGCAGTGGTACGAATTCGACCTGGGCTGGATGTACATCCGCGTGCTGGCGGCGCTGAAGCTCGCCACGGTGCGCAAGGTCGCGCCGCAGGTCCGGTTCGACCGCGCCAAGGCCGTGCCCGACCTCGCCACGCTGCAGGCGGTGATCACGCACCGGTACCACGTGGCGACCGCGTACGCGCGCTCGCTCAAGGCGGCGTGCCGGGACGAGATCGCGCATCTCAAGGCGCGCACCGCGGCGGGACGCCACGCGGACGACGTCCCCACCGTGGGCCGCATGAAGCGCTGGCTGCAGGCGGACGCCGGGACACTGCCCGAAGCCGAGCGCGCGAAGCTCGCGGAGGCGCTCGCGAAGAGCAAGGCGCTCGCGACGATCTACTCGATGCGGCAGGAGCTCGCCACGCTGTGGGGCCGCTCGACGGAGTCGTCCGAGCAGCTGCTGGCCCGGCTGCAGGACTGGTGCCGGCGCGCGGAGTCGTCGGGCATTCCGCCACTCGCGCAGTTCTCGCTGCAGCTCAAGCGGTACGCGTAACGCGCACTCGCCCCGCACGCGCAACGAGCCCGCCGCAAGGCGGGCTTTTTTGTCGCCGTCCCCGCTCCCGGAACCCCCGATGCTGTTCGAAGCCGACCGTCACGAGCCGCTCGTCGCCGCCGCATGGGACGCGGGGCGCGCGCACGACGCGGTGCGCGCCATCGCCGCCGACATGGAGGCCGCGCTCGGCGAGCGCGGCGTCTGGCCCGCGCATCCGCTGGACGAGATGCGCGATTCGCCCACCGGCCAGAAGTCCGTCTACTTGGGCGCCGCCGGCGCGCTGTGGGCACTGTGGTATCTGGCGCGCGCAGGCGCGGTGCGGCTGCGCATCGACCCGGTCGCGTTGATCGCCGGCGTCCACGACGACTACGTCGCGGCGCCCGACACCGGCCAGGTCGTGCCGTCGTACTTTCTCGGCGAGGCGGGCATCCTCCTCGTGCAATGGCGGCTGACCGGATCGGGCGCCGCCGCCGATCGTCTGTTCGCCTGCGTCGAGGGCAACATCGCCAACCCCACGAACGAGGCGCTGTGGGCGGCGCCGGGCACGATGGTCGCCGCGTGGCACATGCTGGAGCGCACCGGCGAGCGCCGCTGGCACGACCTGTTCGTCGCCAACGTCGAGCATCTGTGGCAAGCGTGGCTGCCGAGCGAGCACGCGCCGTGCCGCCTGTGGACGCAGGACCTCTACGGCAGCGTCGTGCAATTGCTCGGGGCCGGTCACGGCTTCGCCGGCAACGCGTATCCGCTGCTGGTCGGGGCCCGCGTGCTGTCGGCGCAGCGGCGCGAGCAACTCTACGAGCGCTGCGCGGAGACGCTGCGCGTGACCGCGCTGCGCGAGGGCGATGCCGTCAATTGGCCACCCTCCGTGGGTCCCGCGCGGCCGGGACGCACGAAGCTGCTCGTCCAGTGGTGTCACGGCGCGCCGGGCATCGTGACCGGCCTGGCCGCGTATCCATCCGGACGCTCGCCGGAGATGGACCGGCTGCTGACGGACGCCGGCGCGACCGTGTGGGCGGCAGGACCGCTCGCCAAGGGCGCGGGACTGTGCCACGGCACGGCGGGCAACGGCTATGCGCTGCTGGCGCTGCACCGGCGCACCGGCGATCCCGTCTGGCTCGAGCGCGCGCGCGCCTTCGCGATGCACGCGACCGCGCAGCGCGACGCGATGTTCGCGCGGTACGGCCGCGGCCGGTACACGCTCTGGACGGGCGATCCGGGCGTCGCCGTCTACCTCTGGCACTGCCTCCAGGGCGCGGGCGGCATGCCGCTGCTGGACGTCCTGGACTGACGGCACGCAGCGCCCCAGCGCCCGATGGGATGAAAAAAACCCGCCGGGTGGCGGGCCTTTTACTTGCGTGGATGGAGCCGAAAAGCAGATCCCTCGGCGCTGCGCGCCTCGGGATGACCGTTGGCCGCTGCGCGGCGAACGGTCACTTGAGCTTCGTTTCCTTGTACATGACGTGCTTGCGCGCGACGGGATCGAACTTCTTGATCTCCATCTTCTCGGGCATGAGCTTCTTGTTCTTGGACGTCGTGTAGAAGTGGCCGGTGCCGGCCGACGATTCCAGCTTGATCTTGTCGCGGGGCATGATGGCTCCTCAGATCCGCTCGCCCTTGGCGCGCAATTCGGCCAGGACGACGTCGATGCCGTTCTTGTCGATCGTGCGCAGCGCGTTGGTCGTCAGCCGCAGGCTGACCCACTTGTTCTCGCTCTCGACCCAGAACCGGCGGCGTTGCAGGTTGGGCAGGAAGCGCCGCTTGGTCTTGTTGTTCGCGTGCGAAACGTTGTTGCCCACCATCGGGGCCTTTCCGGTGACTTGGCAGACTCGAGCCATCGCTCGCTCCTCTTTCGTTCTTGCGCCCGGGCGCGTGCCGCGGGAACGGGTGGCAAACCGCGCTGCTTCGCGCGAAGCCGGCCATTATCTACGAAAACGCGGCTGCAATCAAGCCCTTACCTTCATGGGCCTGACGCCGACCCGGCCGCTCAGAGCAGCCCTCGTTCGGCAAAGGAAACCACCCGCGCGCCCGCGACGACGAAGTGGTCCAGCGTGCGGATGTCCACGAGTGCCAGCGCCTGCTTCAACGACGCGGTGAGGAGCTCGTCGGCCCGCGAGGGCTCGGCCACGCCGCTCGGATGGTTGTGCGCGAAGATGACCCCCGCCGCGTTGTGCGCCAGCGCCGCCTTGACCACTTCGCGCGGGTAGACGGAGGTCTGCGCCAGCGTTCCCCGGAACAGCTCCCGCGCCGCGAGCAGGCGGTTCTGGCTGTCGAGGAACAGGCCGAGAAACGCCTCGTAGGGAAGCGGCGCCAGCGTCAGCTTCAGGTAGTCGCGGACGGCCTCGGGCGAAGCCAGTGCATCGCGTTGCGCGGCCTCCTCCACCAGCGCGCGCCGCACGAGTTCGACCATCGCCTTCAATTCGGCCGCGCGCGCGGGTCCAACGCCCCGCTGCGCGCGGATGTCCGCGGTTCCGGCGGCCAGCAGCGCGGTCAGACCGCCGAAGCGCGCCAGCAGCGATCGGGCCATGGCCAGTGCGGGGTGCCCGCGCGAGCCGGTGCGCAGCATGACGGCCAGCAGCTCGGCGTCGGTGAGCGCGGCAGGCCCGAACGCGAGCAGACGCTCGCGCGGCCGTTCGTGCCCTGCCGTCAGCCTGGTGCGCAACGCGTGTCTCCCAAGGGTGCCGCGGAGCGGATCTCCGGAGGCGAACCGCCGCCTCGCCGCCAGCAGTGTCGACCGCGCGCACAGGCGCTGCCATCGGCCGGTTGGCCGATCGCCGCCGCGGTCCGGTGCCCGTTCGCGCCGGACCCACCCGGTCAGCGGCGCGGTGGCTCGACTTCGAAGCTGCGCGGAGGCTCACCACGCGCGTGCCTCGCCACCATCGTGCGGTACGCCGCTTCGATGTTGCGGCGGAAGCGGTCGCTGTCGAACAGCGGCAGCGAGAGGCGGTCCTGCGCGAGCCTTTCGCGCAGGCTGCGCAACTGCGCGGGATCGTGCGCAAGGCGCAACGCCAGCGCCTCGTAGTCGGCAAGAGAAGTCGTCACCAGTTCGGGCAGGCCGACCGCGTGCAGCAGGCTGCCCGCGACGCGCGACGCGAACGACCTCCCGGCACACGTGACGACGGGCAGGCCCGCCCACAGCGCGTCGCTCGCGGTCGTGTGCGCGTTGTACGGCACCGTGTCGAGGAAGAGGTCGGCGAGCCGGTGCCGGGCGAGGTGGTCGGGCAGGCTCACGCGCGGCGCGAACACCAGCCGCGCCGGATCCACGCCGCGGTTCTGCGCCTCCCGCCGGAGGTTGCGCGTGACCGACGCCGAGAGCGGCAGCAGCCACAGCACGCTGTCCGGAACGGCGGTCAGGAGCCGCATCCAGAGGGTGAACATGGTCGGCGTGATCTTGTAGTTGTTGTTGAAGCAGCAGAACACGAAGCCGCGCTCCGGCAGGCCCATCTCCTGCCGCGCCGGCGTCCGCCCCGCGATGGCCCGCAGCGAATCGTTCGGCTGGTAGCTGTCCGGCATGCGCACGACGCTCTCGGCGTAGTGCGGTTCGTCGCCGGCCGCGATCAGGTGCCGGTCGGCGACGATGTAGTCGATGAAGTCGGCGCCCATGGTGCCGGGATACCCGAGGAAGTTGAGCTGGATCGGCGCCGGCCGGTGCGCGAGAATCGCCGGCCGCGCGTCCTTCGTGTATCCCATCAGATCGACGGCGATGTCGATCTCGAGGTCGTACAGGACCCGCGCGACGGCCCCGTCGTCCAGCGCACGGACGTCGATGAAGCGATCGAACGCGGACCGGATGCGCGCGAGCATCGGCTTCTCGTCGGCCGGGCCGAACGAGATTCCGGTCGTCTCGAACTGTGTGCGGTCGTGGAGCTCGAACAGGCGGGCGACGAGGTAGCCGACCGCATGCTCGCAGAAGTTCGCGGACAGATAGGCGACGCGGATCCGGTCGTGCGCGTGGCGCCGCCCGCGCCACAGCGGCGGCGAGCGCGGGAACCGGCGCGCCGCATGGATGCGCGCGCACGCGAGTTGCAGCGCCGGATCGTCGGTGAAGCCGAGCAGCGCAAACGGGTCGCACGCCGGCAGGCCCTGCCCGACGCCTTCCCGCGCCCGCTGCACCGCCGTGGCGTAGCCCTCCCAGTCGCAGAGCTCGGCGCGGGCGAAGGCGGCCTGGCCGAGCGCGTAGGGATAACCCGGATCGAGCGCGACCGCGGTGTCGTAGCTCGCGCGCGCGTCGGCAGCCCGGTTGGCGAGGCCTAGCGCGATGCCCCGGTTGAAGTGCGCGTCGACGTGCGCGGGCGCGATCGCGATCGTGCGATCGTACGCGACCAGCGCCTCCGGCAGCCGCCCCAGCGCCTGCAGCACGACGCCGTGGTTGTACCAGGCTGGCGCCGATTCCGGGGCGAGCTGCAGCGCGCGGTCGAAGTCCGCGAGCGCGTCGCCGGACCGGCCCAGCGCATGCAGCGTGACGCCGCGATTGATGAGCGCCTCGACCAGGAACGGGTCTATTGCAAGCGCTTCGCCGTAGCTCGCGACCGCCTCCGCGAGCCTGCCCAGCGCCGCCAGCGCGTTCGCCCGTCCGCCGTGGGCGGGCGCGCACTCGGCATCGAGCGCCATCGCGCTCGAACCGGGCCAGGGCGTCCTCCGGGCGCCCGAGCGCCTGCTGCAGCTGGCCGAGGCGCACGAGCGTCGCGCTGTCGTCGGGACACAGCGCGAGGGCGCGCTCGTAGCTCGCCAGCGCGTCGCCGGGACGCCCCAGCGCGGCGAGCGCGACGCCGCGGCCGAACCAGGCGTCGCCGGCGGACGGTTCCAGCGCGATCGCCGCGTCGCAGCTTGCAAGGGCGTCACCGGGCCGACCCCGCGCGAGGCACGCCAGCCCGCGCAGCGCCGCCGCGTCGGCGGAATCCGGTGCGCGCCGCGCGACGTCGTCCGCGACGAGCAGCAATTCGTCGTACGCCTCGCGCCGGAAGCTCACGAGGCCCGCGAGCCGCAGCGCCTCGCGACACTCCGGGACCGCATCGAGAATGGCCCTGCACGCGCGCCGGGCCTCGTCGAGCCGCCCCCTGCGCTGCAGCGCGCGTGCCTCGGCCAGCGCCGCCTCCACATCGGGCACGCGCCGCTTGCGAAAAAGGGCACTGAACATCTCGGTCGTGGGCCGGCGAGGTCATCGTGCCGCCGGCGCCGTTCGCCACCCCGAACGACGTCGGCAAGCGGCCGGAGTGTAATCTGCCCGCGGAATCACGTCCAAACTTCCGGATGGCACGCGTGCCGCGACGGGTTCGCAACCGCGGAACGGATCGCGTTCCATGGAAGACGTCGCAACGTGCGTGCCCATGGAGGCGTGCGGCGGGTCGTGCGGGCTGGCCTCCCTTCGGCGGCGGCGACCCGAGGGCGCGCTCCGTGGGCCTGGTGCCGAACCCGCGATGCGTGCGGTGCTCGCGTCGTGGTTCCGGTGACAAGCGTTTGGACCCACCGTACACTTTCGCCATCTCCGGCTCGCGCACCGTCGCTGCGCGCCGGTCGCGCGCAGACCCAGCCACGGAGTCAATGTGAGAACACCGGAACGCAAGAGCATCCTGGTCACCGGCGGCGCCGGGTTCCTGGGCTCGTTCCTCTGCGACCGGCTGCTGGGCGACGGACACGAGGTGCTCTGCGCCGACAACTTCTTCACCGGCACCAAGGAGAACGTCGCGCACCTGCTGGGCCATCCGCACTTCGAGCTGCTGCGGCACGACGTCACGTTCCCGCTGTTCGTCGAGGTCGACGAGATCTACAACCTCGCGTGCCCCGCTTCGCCGGTCCACTACCAGTACGACCCCGTGCAGACGACCAAGACCAGCGTCCACGGCGCGATCAACATGCTGGGCCTCGCCAAGCGGCTGCGCTGCCGCATCCTGCAGGCGTCGACGAGCGAGGTCTACGGCGACCCCGAGGTGCACCCGCAGCGCGAGGACTACTGGGGGCGCGTCAATCCGATCGGCGTGCGCTCGTGCTACGACGAGGGCAAGCGCTGCGCGGAAACCCTGTTCTTCGACTATCACCGGCAGCACCGGCTGCGGATCAAGGTCGCGCGGATCTTCAACACCTACGGCCCGCGCATGCACCCGAACGACGGACGCGTCGTGTCGAACTTCATCGTCCAGGCCCTGCAGGGCAAGCCCATCACGGTCTTCGGCACCGGGACGCAGACGCGCTCGTTCTGCTACGTCGACGACCTGATCGACGGCCTGTGCCGATTGATGGACACGGGCGACGAGGTCACGGGCCCGGTCAATCTCGGCAATCCCGTCGAAGTGACCGTTCGCGATCTGGCCGAGCGCGTGCTGGCGCTGACCGGATCGCGATCCCCGCTCGTGTTCAAGCCGTTGCCCAGCGACGATCCCGTGCAGCGCTGCCCCGACATCGACTACGCGCGCACGCAGCTCGCGTGGGAGCCGCGAACGGCGCTCGACGACGGCCTGAAGGCAACGATCGCGCACTTCGACGCGCTGTTGCGGCGGCCGGGCGCGCCGGCGAATTGACAGGGCGAGTCCGCGCGCGCGTGCGGACCGCCCGCGTGCCAACGCGCGCGGCGCGCGTTGCCGAGGCCAGGCATTCGGCGTGCGGGGGCGTGTAAGATTCGGTACGGTCTCCTTGAAGCCTCGTCCGAACATCCGAGTGGAAACGAGCGTCGCCGCGAATCCAACCGCCCTCCCCGCCGGGCCCGGCCGGGTCGTGCTCGGCGTGACCGGCGGAATCGCCGCATACAAGGCCGCCGAGCTGACGCGCATTCTCGTCAAGGCGGGAACGGCGGTCGACGTCGTGATGACCGACGCGGCCACCCGCTTCGTGACGCCGATGACGTTCCAGGCCCTGTCGGGGCGGCCGGTGCTCACCGACCTGTGGCAATCGGGCGCCGGCGACGGCATGGGTCACATCGCCCTGTCCCGCGGCGCCGACGCGATCCTGGTGGCGCCCGCATCCGCGGACTTTCTCGCCAAGCTCGCGCAGGGCCGCGCCGACGACCTGCTCTCGACGCTCTGCCTCGCGCGCGACTGCCCGTTGTTCGTCGCCCCGGCCATGAACCGGCAGATGTGGGCGCACGCGGCCACCCGCCGCAATGTCGCGCAGCTCGTCGCCGACGGCGTGGTCGTGCTTGGCCCCGACACCGGGGAGCTCGCGTGCAAGGAGCACGGCGAAGGCAGGATGCTGGAGCCCGCCGACCTGATCGCAGCCCTGTCGGCGTCGCGCGTGCCGAAGCTGCTGGCGGGCAAGCGCGTGCTGCTGACCGCCGGCCCCACGTTCGAGGCGATCGATCCCGTGCGCGGCATCACGAACTCGAGCTCCGGCAAGATGGGCTTCGCGCTCGCGCAGGCGGCAGCCGAGGCCGGCGCCGTCGTCACCGTCGTGGCCGGACCGTCCGCGCTCCCCACGCCGACCGGCGTGCGCCGCGTGGACGTCACCAGTGCGGCGCAGATGGCCGACGCGGTGCTCGCGCGCGTGGCCGACTGCGACGTCTTCGTCGGTGTGGCGGCCGTCGCCGACTACACGCCCGAGACCGCCCACGCCCAGAAGATCAAGAAGTCGGGCGCGCCGCTGACGCTGACGCTGAAGCCCACACTCGACATCCTCGCGACGGTCGCGGCGCGCCTCGGCGCACCCTTCTGCGTCGGGTTCGCGGCCGAAAGCGACGAGGTCGAGCGCTTCGCCGAGGATAAGCGTAAGCGCAAGAAGCTGCCGCTACTGGTCGCCAACCGCGCGCAGGACGCGCTCGGGAGCGACGACAACGAAGTCACGCTGCTCGACGCCGACGGCGCGCACCGGTTGCCGCGGATGGACAAGCTCGCGCTTGCGCGGCGGCTGGTCGCCGAGATCGCGCGGCGGCTGCCGTCGCCGTGACGCACGCATTGCATCCGGCCCGATGCCGACCGACCGTCTGAACGCCGCCGGGTCCGCCGGGAGGGCGCCCGACGACGAAGCGCGCCGCAGTCGCGACGCGGGCGACGCGCATCTCGCGGCCGGCCGCCAGTCCGGCCGGCCCGGGGTTCACGCCTGACCGCAGCGCGGAGCGCGCACGATGCCCCTGCCCGACGTCGAACTCAAGGTGCTCGACGAGCGCATCCGCGGACACCTTCCCGTCCACGCGACGGCGGGCTCCGCCGGGTGCGACCTGCGCGCGTGCATCGACGCGCCGCTGTCGCTCGCGCCTGGCGCGACCCACCTCGTGCCCACCGGCGTCGCCATCCACATCGCGGATCCGGGCTACGCGGCGCTGATCCTGCCCCGCTCCGGTCTCGGCCACAACCACGGCATCGTGCTCGGCAACCTGGTCGGGCTCATCGACTCCGACTACCAGGGTCCGCTGATGGTGAGCTGCTGGAACCGCGGGGCGAACACGTTCATACTCAAACCGCTCGATCGGCTCGCGCAACTCGTGATCGTACCGGTCGCGCGGGCGCGGTTCCGGGAGGTGCAGGCGTTCACGGCGAGCGAGCGTGGGCACGGCGGATTCGGAAGCACCGGGCGGTAGCCTGTTGCCCGGGTCCGCGTGGCCGCATTTTCCAACGATTGCGCGACGGTCGCGCGCGTGACGGAGCACGATGGCTGAACAGGCATTCGCTACACCCAAGGACTGGCTGGGGTCGATCCTGCGGGACCTGTTTCGCGCGATGCACAGCAGCGAGCAGGACAACTTCGACAGCCGCCGCTATCCGGAGGCGCAGCGCGACACGTTCTTCTTCGAGGCGCACGCGAAGTACCTGGGGTTCGTCATCGAGAATGCGGAAGCATTCCATCGCGCGCGCAGCCTGTTCGCGGACGGCGGCTCCCGCGACCTGTTCGATCGCCTGATCCTGTACCGGCTGCTCGGCCACCATCACGTCCGGCTTCCCTTCAACAATCCCGAGATGCGCCGCCGGCGCACCGTGCCCGACGAATGGCGCATCGACGAGACGGGGGACATCGCGATGCAGGAACCGTTGTCCATCTGGTCGGTGCCCTATCGCGGGCAGGACGTCTGGGTGAAGGGGCGGGCGTCGAACGTTGCCGCCACGTTCCTGAGCGGCCAGTACTACTTCGACCGGGGCGGCGTGCGCATCGCGCCGGCGCCGGGCGACCACGTGATCGACGGTGGCGGCTGCCTTGGGGATACCGCGCTGGCGTTCGCGGCGGACGTCGGTCCGAACGGGCGCGTCTACACGTTCGACCCGATGCTGAAGCACTGCGAGATCATGCGGGAAGTCTTCGGCATGAATCCCGGGCTGGCCTCGCGCATCGAGATCTTCGACGCAGGCCTCGCCGATGCGGACCGCCCGCGGGATCCGGCGCACGCGGTCGAGGACGCCGTGAACCCCGGTGCGCGACTCGAGGAGGGGCTGCCCACGCGGACGCTCGACAGTCTGGTCAGGTCGAACGAGATCCCCAGGATCGACTTCGTCAAGATGGACATCGAGGGCAGCGAGCTCTCCGCACTGCAGGGCGGCGAGAACGCCCTTCGGCGCTGGAAACCCGGCCTGGCGATCTCGCTGTACCACCGCTGGGACGACTTCTTCGCGATCCCACTCTGGCTTTCCGCACAGGACTTCGGCTACCGCTTCTTCCTCGACCACTACAGCATCCACCACGAAGAGACGGTCCTGTACGCGATGGCGGACGGGACCCGGGATGCGGCGAGGCATTGACCGCGTGGCCCCGCCAGCCGTCGCGCGACCGCTCGCGACGACCGCGCGTCCACCGCACGATACGGCAACCCCCGACATCATTTTCCGAGGCACGAGCATCGCCGCATGAGCATCCTGAAGCAGGTCTTGTCCGACGCACTCGGTTCGCTGGCGAGGCGCCCCTCCGACGAACCAGCGGCTCCCCGGCCGCGGCCGGCACCGGCTGCGACCGGGCCCGCACGGTGATCGCGCTCGAGCAGACGACCGCCACGCGGCCGGGACTCAAGACCGTGATCCTCAACTGGAACCGCGGCGAGAACGATCCGTTCACGGTGCTGAACGCGACGATCCGCCGCCACTTCATGGCCTGCGGCAAGAACGTGGAGATCGTCGAGGTCTCGGCGCCCGACTGGGTCGCGCGCATCGCCGAACACGCGGCGAATGGCGTCGACTTCGCGTTCACCTGGCAGGGCATCGCCTCCGACACCCGGGTCCGTGCCGGCGAGCGCGAGGTGAGTCTCTGGGAGTTCCTGAAGGTTCCGCTCGTCTGCGTGCACGGCGACCATCCGTCCCACCGGCCGGCGAACCACCAGTTCGAGAGCCCGTACTGCTTCCACCTGTACACGAACGCGGACTTCGCGCGCTACTCGAACCGTCACTTTCGCCGGCTGCGCAGCGCATCGGTGATCGACATCCCGATGCTGCATCGCGAGCAGCGGCTCGCGGCGCGCGAGGGCGACTGGTTCGTGTTCGCCAAGAACGTCGACGACCCGGCCGCGACCGAGGGCCTCTGGCGGGAGCGACTCGACAAGCCGGTGTACGAAGCGCACATGGCGGCGGTCGAGATTCTCAAGGCCCGCCTGGCGCAGGAGCGGCACGTCGAACTCCACGACGTGCTGGACGAACTCATCGAGGAGCGCAACCTCGCGGCGCTCCACCCCGCCAGGGACATCGACGCCTACCACTTCTTCCACAGCCGGGTCGACCACTACCTGCGCAGCTACCGGAGCATCGCCGTCGTGGCCGCCCTGCGGGACTTCCCGGTGCGGGTCTACGGACGCGGCTGGGACCGGATCGCACGGGAGGCGCCACGTACGCACGTGTTCGAGGCCGGCCGGCAGATGGCCGACAGCCAGGCGCTCTATTACTCGCGGTACGGGATCGTGGACGTGAGCCCGTCGAAGAACCTGCACGACCGCACCCGCAGGGCCATGGCCAACGGGACGGCGTTCCTGTCGAGCGCGAACCTCGAGGACAGCATTGCGGACTGCGCGCGGTACGATTCGCTGTTCTACAGTTTCCGGGCGGACGAACTCGCCGCGAAGTGCGCGGCAGTCGTGCGCGATCCGGACGCGCATCTGGAGGCATCGCGTCGGTTCGCCGACTATTACCACGACCGGTTCCACTTCCGGGACTTCGTGGCGCGGATCGAGGGCCTCGCGCAATTGGCGCGGGCCTCCTGACGCCGGTTCACTCCGGTTCGACGCCGAGTGACCGGCGCGACCACACAGGCTCCGGCGTCCTGCCGCCGGCACCTCGCGGCGCGCGATGGCGTCGGGTGCGCTTACTTCGACCCGGAGCCGAAGCCGGCAATCAGATCGGCGACGCGCACGACATCGGCATCCTGCAAGGCCGGATAGATCGGGAGGCAGAGCACCTGCTCCGCGACGCGGCTCGCGGACGGCAGGTTGTCGCGGGCCGCCGATGGCAGGCCGCGGTACATCGGAAACTCGGAAATGAGCGGGTAGAAATAGCGACGCGGGTGGATGTCGTGACGCTTCAATGCGGAATAGAGCGCGTCGCGCCCGATCGGGTACTCCGCCTCGACGAGAATCGGGAAGTAGGCGAAGTTGCTCGAATAATCGTCGCCGACGGGCAGGCAGCGGATGCCGCGGACGGTTGCCAGCCGCTCGCGATAGAGCGCGTCGACCTCCCGGCGCCGGTTGATCGCACGCCCGAAGTGCTGCAGCTGCAGCAACCCCAGCGCGGCGTTCACTTCGCTCATCTTGCCGTTGATTCCGGGCGCGACGACGGTGGTCTCGTCGACGAAGCCGAAGTTCTTGAGGTGATCGATGCGTTGCTTGGTCTTGGCGTCCGGGCACACGATCGCTCCGCCTTCGAACGTGGTGAACACCTTGGTTGCGTGAAAGCTCAGCACCGACAGGTCACCGTGGACGAGAACGCTTCCGGACCCGTCGCCGACGCCGAAGGCGTGCGCGGCGTCGTAGATCACGCGCAGGTTGTAGATGTCGGCGATGCGCTGGATCGCGGCCACGTCGCAGGGCCGGCCGTAGCAGTGCACCGGCAGGATCGCCGTGGTCTGCGGCGTGATGGCGGCCTCGATTCGGGCCGGATCGAGGTTGAGGGTCACCGGATCGATGTCGACGAACACCGGCTTGATGCCGTTCCAGAGCAGCGCGTGCGCCGTAGCGACGAAGGAGTACGGCGTGGTGATCACCTCGCCCGTGATGCGAAGCGCCTGCAGTGCGGTGACCAGCCCCAGCGTACCGTTCGCGAACAGCGCGATGTGCCGCACGCCGAGGAACTCGCACAGCGATGCCTCCAGCTGCTGGTGAAACGGACCGCCGTTGGTCAGCTTCCGCGTGGCCCAGATCTCCCTCAGGTAGGGAATGAACTCTTCCAGTGGCGGAAGAAACGGCTGGGTCACATAGATCGGCTGGCCGGCCCCGGGCAGCGCGTCGCCGGTGTCCGGAGTCTGTGGGTTGCGAGCGGCTTCCATTCATACCTCCCGGCGCGCGTTCAATGACAGGTGCGAATCGCGCTGTGCGACTCGCCTTACGGCAACTGCGGACACCGCCGCG
This sequence comes from Betaproteobacteria bacterium, assembly GCA_016716425.1. Taxonomy (GTDB): domain Bacteria; phylum Pseudomonadota; class Gammaproteobacteria; order Burkholderiales; family Casimicrobiaceae; genus VBCG01. The sequence continues at coordinate 38,535 of JADJWJ010000004.1, read as the reverse complement.
TCGGAGCGGCCCGCCCGATGGGCTGTGGCGCCGGCACCTCGGCCGGCGCGGTCGCCCGGCGCCATCGTGTCCCGCATCGACGATCCCGGGTTCATCGGTCGGCTGACGATCAACCCAGCAGGCGGGCCGCGTGCGCCAGCGCATGCGACCAGTCCGGGTCCGCCGCCTGGCGGGGCGCGTCGAACGAGGGCGGGCCCGCGTAGGGACCGAGCGCCGGCTCACCGAGCGCGGCGAGCCGCTCCGAGAGCGCGTCCCATGTTGCCCGCGGCGCGCCGCAGAATCGCTCGTACTCGACGTCGAGTCGATTGACGGCGGGAACGTCCGCCAGTCCCGCCTGCACCGCGCGCTGCGTGGCAAGCACCTGTCCCGCGACCTGCACTTCCGGACCCGCGTCCAGCAGGACACGATACTCCGGCGGCTTGAACGAGTACCAGGTGCTCGTGCTGCCATAGAAGTTGCGCCGCGCGGACAACAGCGAGGCGGCATTCGCGGCGGGATCCCTGCGCACGTTCACGAACAACGGCCTTGGCAGGACGCGGAACAGGAAGGGCAGATTCCAGTTGAGGATCATCGCCTTCAGCGCGACCGGCCGGTCGAACGTCTGCTCGATCTGCGCCAGTTCGTGCAGAAGTCGGGGCACATCCACGGACTCCAGCGCGCTTTCCGTGATCTGCTGCGTCTCTCCGAACGTGAAGAATCGCCGCCACCAGTACCAGTACTCGTGGGGCTGCGACGCCCCGCGCGTCTTCCCGAGCGCCGACGAGAAGTCGACGCGACGCGAGGCGGCCGGCAGAATTTCCTCGCGCGTGTCGAACTCGACCAGGATCCGGTGCAGGAGTGCGCCCACCAGCGGAGACGCATAGAGGCGGCTCGCCAGGTTCGTCGGATAGGCGAACCGACCGCTCGCCGCCAGCCATTGCATCAGGAGCGTCGTGCCGGAGCGGGCACACCCGACGACCAGAAGCGTCGGCCGCCGTGGCCGCAGGTTCCATGCATCGGTGCGCGCGAGCACTCCGGCTTCGACGATGGCGTTCAGCTCGACGAGCAGCCGCTCGAGTTCCGGAATTCGCCGATGTTCCGGCTGTCGACCCTCCTCCTGCATCATCGAACCTCGCGCAGCGAATGGGTGCCGTCCGGACAGCGGGCCGCCAGCGAACCGTGAACGCCGGCGGGTCCGCCCGTGCGCCGCCGACGGCGAGTTCGCGACGACCGGCATGCTGCCGCATACAAGCCGGGTGGCGATGCGCAGCGCCGGCGCTCCGGTCGCCGGGTCGCTGCCGGAGTCACACCGACACCCCGTCGACCAGCCGGTAGCTCTGGATCAGGGAACGAACCTTCGCCCGGTCGTTGTGCATCATGGCGTCGATGACCGAGAGATGCGGCACGAAGCCGCCACCGCCCTGCGGATACGCGACTGCGTCCGGTTCGAGAAACCTGAGCGTCACACCCTGCGCCGAGAGGGTGCGGCCATCGTAGAGTTCCGTTCCCCCGATCGCATTGATGTACGTGTCGGCGCCCTCCCGCCGGCAGATGTCGAGGATCCGGTTCTGGCCCCGGAGATCCTGGTTTCCGTACCGGCGCGATGTCGGAACGATTTCCGCGCCGAGGCCGACGTAGGCGCGGACCGCGAGCAGGCCGCGCAGATTCAATTCGGCGATGGTCTGCGCGCCCGGGCTGAGCACGTCATCGACCAATCCGAAGGCTTCGGCGAAGTGCGGTGCGTGTCCGTAGCTTTGCTGCAGCGTGCGCCGGAAGCGCACGAGCCACCGATCGTAGCCTTCGGCGTCGAGCTTGACGTCGCAAATGCGCTGAAACTGACTCGCGCCGGCAACCGGCACGGTGAACAGGCACCGTTGCCCATTCACCTTGAGATTGTTGCGGTTGATCCAGCCACGCTTGATGTAGGTCACGTCGTCGTAGACGACCCAGCGATCGACCGCCGCCATCAGCTGGAAGTACCCGATGTAGGGAAACAGATAGGGCTGCATGATCGCCAGCCTCACGGGGCGAGCGCCTCACGCTCGGCACCGTCGGGGACCAGCGCGGTTGCGCCCGTCCGTACGCGGCAGGGTGACCCGGTCTCGGAACGAACCGCCGTGCGCTGACCCGACCGCGCGCCGTCGTCGGCCATGTCGCCCGACCGGTACGGCCCGAGTGCGCGGAAACGGACGCGGCGGGCCTCCGAAGGCGTCATTCCAGCTCCCACCACTCGTCCGGCCGGGAGATCCGGTGGAGGTCGCGCACTTCCACCTTGCGCTCCCGCGGTATGCCGACGACCATCAACGAAACCATGTTCTTCGGCGCCCAGTGATTGACCGGATTGCCGAAGAAGTTCTCCGGTTCCCAGATCGGCGCCGGGTGGCGGTACGCGTCGTAGCCCAGCGTCTTCATCACGAACTCGAGCAGCGGCTCCGAAACCTCCCTGACGTCGTCCTCGAAGTAGAGCACCGGACGGAACTGCTCGATCAGCATCGCGCCGCTCTCCAGCACTTCGAGCTCCTTGCCGTCGACGTCGACCTTGATCAGATCGCAGGCCTCGAGGCCGAGATCGTCGAGCGCGACGAACTTCGGCTTCCAGCGATCGCTCACGTAGGCGTGCGGCCCCCAGGTGGCGCTGCCCGTGTCGACATCCGCCGTGCGCGACACGAACGCGTTGACGGGCATCGTGTTGCGCACCTGGTTGAGCGCGAGGTTCGCGCACAGCACGTTGAAGTTGTCCGCATGCGACTCGATCGCGTACACCCGCCCCCGCTCGCCGACCATGCCGGCCAGCGGCAGCGTGAGGTCGCCGATGTTGGCTCCGACGTCGACCACGGTGGCGCCCTCCGGCACGAAGTTGCGCATCAGCCGGACCTCCGCCTCGCTGTACTGACCGTACAGCTCGAAGCACTTGCCGATGAAGGGTCCGGAATAGAGCATCCAGCCGTACCTGCATCGTTTGAGCGTCAGGGGTCCGAACTGCACGTGCCGTGTCCTTCTAGAGAGGATTGCGAAAGTACGTGACAAACTCTCCGTCGTCCCCGCGAAGGCGGGGACCCAGCGTCTCGCGTCGCGTACGCCACTGGGTCCCCGCCTTCGCGGGGACGACGTGAGTCTTGCGGATACCGTCACTCACATCGGGAATCATCAGTAGTGGTTCGCGACAGACGCCAAACACCGCTACTTGACGGCCAGCCGGGTCGCGATCTCCTTCGTCGCTTTCTCGACGAAGCCCTCGCTGTAGCCCAGGTCGGAGAGCTTCCATTTGAAGACGTTGGCGAGCTTCGCCTTCTTGTAGATGCCGAGCTTGTGCTGGTCGCGATAGCGCACGGCGCGTGCGCCCAGCCCGGCCATGATGACCTTGATCTGCTGCTCCGCGCCCTTGTCCGTGCGCGCTTCCGACGCCGGCGGAAACCGCCGGCCGAGGTCGGTCGCGAGCGCGGTCGCGAATTCCTCGAGGTCCTTCGTGTCCATGAACCCTAGCAATGCCATTGACGTGAACCCTTCCATGGAAACACCGAGCCCGGGATCGCGCGGGCGCACATCGGTCCGCGCAACCGCTTCGTTCGCGTCGAGCCAACCCTGGGCGAGTCACTGCGACGCAGGAGTCGTGCCAACTGCGGCTGCCGTCCCCGCCTTCGCATTCTAGGATGAAACAGCCCCCATGCTCGCTGCCCCCACGCGGCGGCAGGTCGACAACGCGGGACGGCCCATCGGGACGCGGCAAAGGGGGGCACCCGTGGCTGCGTCCGGCGCGCAGAAACCTGCGTCCGCGCTTACAGTTCCTCGCCGACGCCCTCCGGAAGCTCGAACGGCGACTCCTCCGGCACCGCGAGCAGAAACGTGCTCGCCCGGCCGCCGAAGATGTCGTCGGTCCGCCCGTTGAAGTTGTCCGGCCGGAACCATGGCTCGACGCAGCGCCAGGTCCGGTAGCCGTGGCCGCGCACGCGGTCCGCCAGGTCCTCCACGACGCCGGCGTCGCCCACGCCAAGCGACAGCGACGGGCGCAGCCGCCACAGCGATTCGCTTGCGCCGGCGATCAGCGGCGCCGGCGCGACGGCGGCATCGCTCACCAGCCACGACATCTGCTGCATGCGCAGCCCGTCCACCGTGTCGTCGGGCGCGTCACCGTCGAGACGTCCGCGGAGCACCGTGACGCCCCCGATGCCGTTCGCCGCGAGATTCTGGCGCAGCAGTTGGCGGGCGAAGCCGTCGGGTTCGACCACGAGCACGTGCGCCTGCGCCCCCGCGAATTGCGCAAGCGCCACGATCCGCGACCCCGCGCCCGCCCCGGCGAACACGACGGTACCGCCCGCCGCAAGGGATCGGCGCACGAGGTCGGCCTGCCCCTCCTGCCACTCGCCCAGCCATTGCAGCGCCGGACCTTCGCCCGGTACGTCCGTGCGCAGCTGCATGATGCCGTAGCGCGTCTCGGTCACCGTGCAGATGCCGGGGGCCACGACCCGCTCGCGCCACGCGTCGGTTGCCGGGGGCGCACCGCGCGCTGTCGACAGGAAGGCCGCCGGTTGCCTGGCAGGAGGCCGCCATCCCGAGAGGTCCGATCGCACGCGGGCGATCACCTCGTCCCAGTCACCGCGGACACGCTGCCGGAAGAGGCGCATCGTGGGGTACCAGGGGCTGTCGTCGCGCGCGTCGAGCCAACGCCAGTCGGCCGGCGTCGGCACCAGCATCCAGACGGGCTTGCCGAGCGCGCCCGCAAGATGCGCGATCGACGTGTCGACCGCCAGCACGAGGTCCAGCCCGTCGATCACCGCCGCCGTGTCCGTCAGGTCTTCGAGTTCGGCCCCGAGCCGTTCGACCTGCCAGTCCGGAACGTCCGCGAGCGCCGCCTCACCCGCGCCCTTCTGCAGCGACAGCCAGCGGATGCCCGCGAGATCGGCGAGCGGCGCGAGCCGGCGCAACGGTATCGAGCGTTCGCGATCGCGCGTGTGCCCCGGGCTGCCCGCCCAGACCAGGCCGACCCGCAGGCGTCCGTCGGCGGCCAGCCGCGGCGCCCACTTCGCGCGGCGCGTGGCGGGCACCGTCAGGTAGGGCACGTCGACCGGAATGGATTCAAGGTCCGTCCCGAAGATCCGCGGCAGGCTCAACAGGTTCACGTAGTAGTCGTAGTCCGGTGACTCGTGCTCGCCGATCCGGAGGTCGATGCCGTCGATGCACGCGACGATCGGGTCGAAGTCGCGCATCATCAGCGTGGCGCCGAGCGCTTTCAGCCACGGCACGTAGCGCAGCATCTGGATCGTGTCGCCGATGCCCTGCTCGACGCGCAGCAGCAGCGTCTTGCCGCGCAGGTCCTGGCCCATCCACGCGGGCCGGCGGCTGCCGCAGCGCAACGCCCGCAGCGGCTCCTTCATCCAGCGGAACTCGTACTGGTCCCAGCCTTCCCGCAGCCGCCCGGCGGTCAGCAGCGCGATGCCGTAGGCGTAGTGGCCATCCGGACCGGGGTGCCGGGGCAGCGACGCCGACAGCACGGCAAGCGCCTCGTCGACTCTTCCCGCGTCGCGCAGGCTGACGACGTAGTTCGCGAACGCGCCGCACGCGTCGCCGCGCTCGCGGTCGTGCATCCAGCCTTCGGCGGCCGCCTGCAGCGCCTCGTCGTGGCGATCGGCGCGGGTCAGCACGGCGGCAAGGTCCTTCCATGCGACGGCCTGCGCCGGGTCGATGGCGATCGCGCGGCGCAGCATCGCCTCCGCGGTCGGCAGATCGCCGCGCTCGAACTCGACATTGGCGAGCATGTGCGCGGCCTCGAACGCGCCGGGGTTCACTGCGAGCGCCTTCGCAAAGGCCGCCGCAGCTTCCGCGAGGCGCCGTTGCGCGTAGAGCGCGATCGCCAGCGTGAGCAGCGCGGGCGGGTGGTCCGGCTCGCGAGCGAGCACGGCGCGCATGCGGTCCTCCGCGCGCCGGGCATCGCCCTCGCGGAGCGCGACCGAGCCCGCGAGGAACGCGAGCGCGATGCCGTCGTCCCCGAGCGCGGCTGCCGTCTCGCAGGCCTGCCGCGCCTCGCGCAGCCGCCCCCAGTCGGCGAGCACGGAGGCTCGCCAGCGGTGCCACTCCGGATCGCGGGGCGCGCGCTCCGCCTCGGCGTCCGCGACGCGCAACGCCTGCGCGAACCGCCCGGCGGCACACGCTTCCTGCACGGACCGCACGATTTCCGAACGCGGCACGGCGGCAATCGCAGGCGGAACCTTCGCCGGACCGTCGGCCCGGCGGAAGCGGTCGAGCAGGCTCATGTCCGGCCCCCGTCGTGCCTCACGGCGGTGTCCCGCCGGCGTCCGGGGCGTCCGCCTCGCTCCAATCGGCCGGGACGACCGGCACGTCCTGCTCCTCCGGTATCGCGACGATCGCGAAGCTGCTGCGGCCGGCGAACACGTCTTCGCTCCTGCCGGCGAAGTTGTGCGGATTGAAGAGCGGACCCTCCACGGCCCAGCAGCGGTATCCCAGCGCCTGCAATGCCGGAAGCGCGCGCGCGCGATCCCCGGCGTCGACGGCGCAGACACACACGAGCGGGCGCAGCCGCCACGCGGTCTCGTGCGCGCCGCGCAGGACCTCCGCCGCTGTTGCGCCGTTGACCTTCAGGCAATCGAGCCGCTCGAGTTGCAGGTCGTCCAGGCACCCCAGGCCACTCGCATCGGCCCGCCCCGCGGGGCCGGCGTCGCGGGCACCGGAAAAGGCGCCGAGGATCGTGACGTGCCGGTGGCGATGCGTCTTCATGTTCTCCCGCAGGATCGCGCGCCGGACCGGATCCGCCTCCACGGCAATGAGGTGTCCCTGCGGCCCGACCGTCGCGGCAACGCGAACGGCGTGCATTCCGACGCCGGCGTCGACCTCCACGACCGTCGCGCCCGGCCGCAACAGGCGCAGGACGAGATCCAGCTGCGACTGCAGCCACTCGCCGTACCACAGCATGGCCCGTCCCGCGTCCCCGGCGTCCGGCTGGAACATCAGCGTGCCGTGCCGCGTCTCGCGCACGGCGCTGTGCCCGGGGCGCACGCCGGCAGGCGGCAGGCACACCGGCGGCGGCATCGGCACCGACACCGGCGCCGGTCGCGCCGGAACCACGATCGTCGCCTCCGCGCGGCCGCACTCCGCGCGCGCACGCAGCGCGGCGGCCACCTCCGCGATCGCCTCGTCCCATCGGCCCCGCACCGCTTGGCGGAACAACCGCATCGTCGGATACCACGGCGTGTCGGCGCGGCCGAGCAGCCAGCGCCAATCCGGCGGCTGCGAGATCAGCATCCAGACGTCCTTGCCGAGCGCGCCGGCGAGGTGGGCCACGGCCGTGTCCACGCAGACGACGAGGTCGAGGTTCGCGATGATCGCGGCCGTGTCCGTGAAGTTCCCGATGGCAGCGGACAGGTCGACGAGATCGAGGCCCGGCGGCGGCGTTCGCGCCTGCGCGGCGCGTTCGCCTTTCTGCAGCGAGAAGTACCGCACGCCCGGGACCGCGCCGAGCGGCGCCAGCGCATCGAGGGCGATCGAGCGGGACCGATCGCCGGGGTGGTCGGGGTTGCCGGCCCAGACGAGCCCCACGCGCAGTCCCGGCGCGCCGGCGAGGCGTTCGCGCCACTGCGCCCGGGCGTCCTCCGGCGCCTCGAGGTAGGGAACGTCGGCCGGCACGCTGTCGAGCGCGGTCCGGAACACTTCGGGCAGGCTTAGCAGGTGAACGACGTAGTCGCAGGCCAGCGTCACCGTGTCGCCGGCGACCAGCAGCCGGTCGACGCCGGGAAACCCGGTGAGCAGCCGTTCGAGTTCCGGGCGCACGACCAGCAGGACCGTGGCGCCCAGCGCCTTGACCCGCGGCACGTAGCGGACGAACTGGATCGAGTCGCCGAGCCCCTGCTCGACATGGATCAGGATCGTCCTGCCGCGCAGGTCCTGGCCGGTCCACGCAGGTCGCCCGAAGCTCGGCTTGCGATCGACGAACTGGCCGGTCATCCACCGGAATTCGTTGAACCACCAGCCTTCGGGCAGCCGGCCCGCCAGCAGCAGCGTGTGCGAGTAGAAGAGATACGCCTTCGCCGACGGATGCGCCGGAAGGAACGCCTCGAACAACGCGATCGCCTCGGCGAGCCGCCCGGCGGTCGCGAGGCTCGCGGCAAGGCCGAAGCGCACGTCGCCGTCCGCGCCCGCGCGCGCGTGCACGGCCACCGCGCGTTCGAACGCCGCGATCGCTTCCGCCTCGCGATCCTGCCGGTCCAACGCGGTCGCCAGAAACGACCACGCGTCGACGTTGTCGGGGTCGGCCGCCGCCGCCGATCGGAACAGCGCCTCGGCGTCCTCGAGACTGCCCATGTCCATCAGGCAGTTGCCCAGTCCGACCAGACCGTCGACGGCCGCCGGTTGCAGTTGCAGCACCTGCCGGTAGGCAGCCGCGGCGTCCTCCAGTCGGTCTTGCGCGTGCAGCGAAGCGGCAAGGCACGCGAGCGCGGGGACGCTCTCGATCGACCGCAGCGCCGTTCGCGCGAGGCGCTCCGCCGCCTCGAAGTCGCCGCACCGGAAACGAACCTGCGCCGCCTGCAGCGCCTCGTCCGCCGGCAGCGACGCTTCGCCCGGAACACGTCCCAGCGTCGCGACGGCCTCGTGACAGCGCCCCCACGCGGCGAGAATCGCGGCGCGCAGGACGAGCGCCGCTTGCTCGGGACCGCGTCGGGCGATGCATGCGTCGACGCCGGCGAGCGCCGGGGGCAGCCGGCCTTCGTCGAAGTGCACCCGTGCCGCACGGAGGTCATCCCCGGGCTCCGCGCGATCGCCGCTGGTTCGCATGGCGTCGGGAGCCGCGGTGCCCTCACCCGCAGAGGGCTTGCTTCCGGTCTCCCGCGACGAACGAAAGAGGCTGAGCTTCATGTGAACCCGGGCACGCGATGATCGGTATCGTACTGGACGCACGGGCCGACCACAGCGGTACCGGCGAGCGACCGCGCCGCGCGCCGATTCGGATAGGCCGCGCAGTCCGCCGGCGACATCCGTGCCGGCCGCATGGAAATGCGGAGCAACCCGCACACGCAAATGAAACGGGCCGCATGCGCGGCCCGTTCCTGGGGACTGTGCAACGCCGGGATCAGGCGCGGCAGGAACCCGGGACGTACTTTTCGTAGCCAGTTTGCGCGCGGCAGGTCCAGTCGCTGATCGCGTTCGCCGTATTGACCGCCGAGGGCGTCAGCGTGATCGTCATGCCAGCTGCCCCGGCAAGCGCCGGATCGGCGCTCATCGTCACCGTGATGACGCCGGAGGCGACGTCGAGGCCAGTAACATACTTCGTCGTCGCCGATTGGCAACCGGATGCCGTGAGGTCGAGCGGCATGCTGCCGTTCGACGCCACGTACTCGGCCACGGCCGTCTTGCAGGCGCCCGCCGCCGTGATGCCTTCCGACACCCGCGCCCGAACCGTGTAGTCCTGATAAGCAGGCAGCGCGATCGCCGCCAGGATGCCGATGATCGCCACGACGATCATCAGTTCGATCAGCGTGAAGCCCTGTTGAATCCGTTTCATTTGACCTGTCTCCTTGATGGTGAGGCGAATCCAAAACCCGGCACCCAGCGATGCTGTCACCTTTGGAGCAAGCCATATGCCAAGCGCATGGACGTTCGTCCGGCGGTCGTTGTGACGACTCAACACATTGTTCCAAATGTGTTTTCCGGCGACGAACGGACGAGCGGTCGACGTGCTGAAGAACCTCCTCGCGCGACCGCGTCGGCCGAGAAGCGGCGAATCCGCCGCTAAGGGGAACCCGGGGTGACGTAGAACGGCACCCCTGTCGCCGTCAGGCGGGCAGCGACAATTCGAGCCGCACGCCGGCGACCTCGAACGTGTCGCCCGGGTGGAGGGGCGAGCCGTCCGGCGCCACCGGCGCGCCGTTGATCCGTGGCGGCTCGCGGCCCTCGAGCGGGATGAGCCGGTAGCCGCCCTCGACCTTGCGCACGGCGGCGACCTGCACGCCGACGCGGCCGATCGTCAGCTCCCGGTCCGGGAACGGCACGATGCGGCCGAGGCTCGCGCCGGAAAGCACGCGCACCGACGGGCCGGGCGGCGCCGGCGCCGCGGGCGGCGGTGCGGCGGGCGGCGCTGCGCCCTCGGCGCGTGCCTCGGCCGCGCGGCCGGTCGGGCCGCGGCCTTCCGCCGCGCGTTCGGCCGGGACCGGCGTCGCGGGCGCGGCGGCGGTCGCCGTCGCGCCGGGATCCGGGCGCGGCGCGGCGGTAGGCGCCGCCTCGGGCGGCGCGATCTCGCGCTCGATGTCCGCGGTGACGAGCGGCGTGCCGCGCGCGCCGAACTGCGGCCGGCGGTCGCCCGCCGGCGGCACGTCGACGTGCGGCAGCGGCTTCGCCGGCTCGACCTTGTCGGCGAGGCCGCGCATCTGCGCGCGCGCGAGGTCAGGCGGCAGCGGATCGGCCTTCGCCTCGTTGTCGGACAGGTAGGTGAGGCGCTGGCGGCCGATGTCGATCTGGTCGTAGTCGACGAGGAAGTGCTTGGCGATCGCGCGGCCGTTGACCAGCGTGCCGTTGGTGCTCCCGAGGTCCTCGAGGAACGAGTCCGCGAGGATCGTCGTCACCGCCGCGTGCTCGCCCGAGACCGCCGGATACGGCAGGCAGACGTCGTTGTCGGCGCGGCGGCCGATCGTGATGCGCTCCTTGGTCAGCGGGATGTCCATCGTCGTCCCGTCGGCCAGGTAGAGGACGAGCTTGCCCAACGTTCAACTCCCCTGTTGCCCAGCCGCGCGAGTCAGCGCGGACTGGCTGTGCTCTCCGTCACGGTCGTCCCCGCGAAGGCGGGGACGACGCCGAGTTGAATCGAAACGCTGTTGCCCGCGCGTTTTTTCGCTTCCATTCGTCGTTTCTACCACTGCATGCCGATGCATCCGCCTCAGGTTCCCGACCCGCCTACCCCTTCTTCTTGGCGAGCCAGCGCTGCGCCCACCCCGTCGTCGGCAGGAACTCGGGGGGCACGCGGATGAGGATGACGGAGATGTTGTCGCGCCCGCCGTTCTGGTTCGCGAGGTCGATGAGTTCCGCCGCGGCGAGTGCCAGGTCGCTGCGCTTCTCGTCGACCACCGAGTGGATCACCTCGGGGTCGACCATGTCGGTGAGGCCGTCCGAGCAGAGCAGGTAGATGTCGTTGGCCTCGATCCGGTACTCGGCGATGTCGGTCGGCACGATGGCCTCGATGCCGAGCGCGCGGGTGACGAGGTTCTTGTTGAGCGAGTAGCGCGCCTGCTCGGGGGTCAGCACGCCGCTGTCGATCTGCTCCTGCAGCAGCGAGTGGTCGCGGGTCAGCTGCTCGAACTTCTCGCCGCGCAGCCGGTAGCAGCGCGAGTCGCCGATGTGGCCGATCGACACGCGGTTGCCGCAGAACACCGCCGCCACGATCGTCGTGCCCATGCCGGCGCACTCGGGCCGCGCCTGCGCCGCCTCGTAGATGCCCTTGTTCGCCGCCGCGATCTGCTGCTGCAGCAGCAGCGCGCCGTGCGTCAACCCGCTGCCGATGTCGATCTTGGACAGCTCGCGGCCGGATTTGAGCTCCGGCATCATGCCGTTGGACACGACGTTGACCGCGATGCCGCTCGCGACCTCGCCGGCGTTGTAGCCGCCCATCCCGTCCGCGAGCACGGCGATCCCCGCCTCGCCGTCGACGAACACCGTGTCTTCGTTGTGCGTGCGCACCATCCCCGGGTGGGACAGGCTCGCGACTTCGAGGGTGGCGGTCTCGCTCATGCGGCGTGGCGGGCGGGCGATCAGGCTGCGAAGTGTAGCTGCGCGCGACGCCGGGTCAGAGCACCGAGGCCAGGAGCTTGCCCATCTCCGCCGGATTGCGCGTCACCTTGATGCCGGACGCCTCCATCACGGCGAGCTTCTCCTGCGCCGTCCCCTTGCCGCCGGAGATGATCGCACCGGCGTGGCCCATGCGCTTGCCGGGCGGCGCCGTCACGCCGGCGATGAAGCCGACCACCGGCTTCTTCATGTGGTCCTTCGCCCACAGCGCCGCGGCCTCCTCGTCGCCGCCGCCGATCTCGCCGATCATCACCACGGCGTCGGTGTCGGGGTCGTCGTTGAAGAGCTGCAGGATGTCGATGTGCTTCAGGCCGTTGACCGGGTCGCCGCCGATGCCCACCGCCGTCGACTGGCCGAGGCCCAGCTCGGTCAGCTGGCCGACCGCCTCGTACGTCAACGTGCCTGAGCGCGACATCACGCCGATGCGCCCCTTCTTGTGGATGTGCCCCGGCATGATGCCGATCTTGATCTCCTCCGGCGTGATGACGCCGGGGCAGTTGGGCCCGAGCAGCAACGTCTTCTTGCCGCGCATCCGGTGGCGGGTGGCGATCATGTCGCGCACGGGGATGCCCTCGGTGATGCAGACGACGAGGTCGAGCCCGGCGTCGACCGCCTCGTCGATCGCGGCCGCGGCGAACGGCGGCGGCACGTAGATCACGGACACGGTCGCGCCGGTGGCCTCCTTCGCGTCGCGCACGGTCGCGAAGATCGGGATGCCCTCGAAGTCCTCGCCGGCCTTCTTCGGGTTGACCCCGGCCACGAAGCAGTTGCGGCCGTTCGCGTAGTCGCGGCACATCCGCGTGTGGAACTGGCCGGTCTTGCCGGTGATGCCCTGCGTGATCACCTTCGTGTTCTTGTTGATCAGAATGCTCATTCGTGTCCCCTGCCGCGTCGCTCCCGCGCCCGCGGGATCCCGTTGTCCCTGCCACGCCGTCGTTCCCGCGAATGCGGGAACCCAGCGACTTGCCCTTCTCTCACGCCCCTGCCACAACCGTCGTTCCTGCCACAACCGTCGTTCCTGCCACAACCGTCGTTCCTGCCACAACCGTCGTTCCTGCCACAACCGTCGTTCCTGCCACAACCGTCGTTCCTGCCACAACCGTCGTTCCTGCCACAACCGTCGTTCCTGCCACAACCGTCGTTCCCGCGAAAGCGGGAACCCAGCGTCGTTTTCGGTCCTTAGCTGCCCGCGATGTCCGGGTACAAGTCGTTCCAATACGGGTTGGCGGCCTCGATAAGCTGAACCTTCCACTCCCGATTCCACTTCTTGATCTGCTTCTCCCGCGTGATCGCCGCTTCCGCGCTGTCGTGCCGTTCCAACCATACCAATGTCTTGACACCGTACTCGCGGGTGAATCCCTCGACGAAGCCCTCCTTGTGCTGCCAGACCCGTTGCACCAAATTCGACGTCACGCCTACGTAGAGCGTGCCGTTGCGCTTGCTGGCCAAGATGTAGACGCAGAACGTCTTGTCCATCGTGTCCATCTCCACCGTCGTCCCCGCGAAAGCGGGGACCCAGTGTCGTTCAGGCAAAGCCGCTGGGTCCCCGCTTTCGCGGGGACGACGGAGTTGAAATCAGCGCCAGCGTTCGATCCGGACCGCTCTATTGCCCCTTCGCCGCGGCGACCACCTTCTCCGCCGCCTCCGCCATGTTGTTCGCCGAGATGATCGGCAGCCCCGATTCGGCGAGGATCTTCCGGCCGATGTCCTCGTTGGTGCCCTTCATCCGCACGACCAGCGGCACCTTGAGGCCCACCGCCTTCGACGCCGCGACCACGCCCTCGGCGATCGTGTCGCACTTCATGATGCCGCCGAAGATGTTGACCAGGATCGCCTTCAGGTTCGGGTTGCGCAGCATGATCTTGAACGCCTCGGTCACCTTCTCCGCGGTGGCGCCGCCGCCGACGTCGAGGAAGTTCGCGGGCTCGCCGCCGTAGAGCTTGATCGTGTCCATCGTCGCCATCGCGAGCCCGGCGCCGTTGACGAGGCAGCCGATGTTGCCGTCGAGCGAGATGTAGGAGAGGTCGTACTTCGACGCCTCGATCTCGGCCGGATCCTCCTCGTCCAGGTCGCGCATCTCGACGATCTCGGGATGGCGGAAAAGAGCGTTGGAGTCGAAGTTGAGCTTGGCGTCGAGCGCGATCACGCGGCCGTCCCCGGTGATCACCAGCGGGTTGATCTCGGCCAGCGACGCGTCGGTCTCGACGAACGTCCGGTAGAGTCCCTGCAGCATCGCCCGCGCCTCTCGCACGCTGCCGTCCGGCACGCCGATCTTGCGCGCGACGTCGTCGGCCTCGGCGTCGGTCAGGCCCTGCGCCGGGTCGACGAACACCTTGTGGATCTTCTCCGGCGTGGTGGCGGCGACGTGCTCGATGTCCATGCCGCCCTCGGAACTCGCCATCAGCGCGATCCGCTGCGTGCCGCGGTCGACGACCATGCCGACGTAGAGCTCCTTCCGGATGTCGGCGCCCTCCTCGATCAGCAGCCGCCGCACCTTCTGGCCGGCCGCGCCGGTCTGGTGCGTGACGAGCTGCATGCCGAGGATCTCGCTCGCGCGCTGCCTGACCTCGTCCAGCGACTTCGCGACCTTGACGCCGCCGCCCTTGCCGCGGCCGCCGGCGTGGATCTGCGCCTTGACGACCCACACCGGCCCGCCCAGCGACTGCGCGGCGCGCACGGCCTCGTCGACGGAGAACGCCGGGATGCCGCGCGGCACCGGCATGCCGAACTTGCGGAAGAGCTCCTTGCCCTGGTACTCGTGGATCTTCACACTTCCTCCCCTGAAGACTGCGGCAGCGAGGGCGTCACGCGGCCCCGCGATACCACTTCGGATAGTACCGGCGCACGGTCGCGGAGGTCGTCGCGAGCGCGTGGCAGTGGTCGAGCTGGAACGGCTTCCCCGTGCCTTCGTCCTCGCGCTGCAGGCCGGCGAACGTCTGGATCGCGGCCGTCGGCAGGAACAGCAGCAGCTCGGTGATGTGCGTGCAGCCGCGCACGCCGCCCATCAGTTCGTGCAGGCGCTTGCGGAAGCCGTCGATGAGGTTCGCCCCGACCAGCTTCTCGTACGCGGGACCGATGCGGTCGCACGCGCCGGGATACGGCATGCTGTCGGTGACCGCCTCGATCCCGCGGATCACGAAGCCGCGGTCGATGGTCGCGCGCACCCACATGTCGTGGATGGGCACCCCGGCGAGGCGCACGCCGGTCAGCAGCGCGAAGTCGTGGTCCTTGACGTCGGTCAGGTGCGCTTCGATGTCGAACAGCCCATCGCGGCGCCGGTAGCCGTCGAACGTGACCGTGCGGCCGTGCAGGCGCTCGCGCGACACCGTGGGCGTGGACAGGGGAATGGTCACGGCGCGAATCGGGACGTGTGCGGCGCGGCGGCGGTGCAGGCAGGCCGGCGTGGCACGCCGGCGTTGTGGCTAGAATGGCGCAAACGACCGATTTTACGCCGTGCCGCGCGGGCACGGCAAACGGAGGCCAGGCATGCCGCTCGTGATGGCGCTCGACCAGGGAACGACCAGCTCGCGCGCGATCCTGTTCGATCGCGACGGCACCGCGCGGGCGTCGGCCCAACAGGAGTTCCGGCAGATCTTCCCGCACCCGGGCTGGGTCGAGCACGACCCGACCGAGATCTGGGCCACGCAGTCGGGCGTGCTGCACGAGGCGCTGGCCAAGGCGGGCGCGCATCCGCGCGACCTCGCCGCGATCGGCATCACCAATCAGCGCGAGACCACGGTCGTGTGGGAGCGCGCGACCGGACGCCCGATCGCCAACGCGATCGTCTGGCAGGACCGGCGCACGGCGCCGATGTGCGACGAGCTGCGCGCCGCCGGTCTCGCCCCGCTGTTCGCCGAGAAGACCGGGCTCGTGCTCGACGCGTACTTCTCCGGCACCAAGGTCCGGTGGCTGCTCGACCACGTCGACGGCGCCCGCGTGCGCGCCGCGCGCGGCGAGCTCGCGTTCGGCACGATCGACGCATGGCTCGTCTGGAACCTGACCGGCGGCCGCGTCCACACTACGGACGTGTCGAACGCGAGCCGCACGCTGCTCTACAACATCCGCACCGGCGACTGGGACGACGAGCTCCTGCGGATTCTCGACGTGCCGCGCGAGGTGCTGCCGGCGGTCGTCCCGTCGCAGGGCGTGTGCGGCGACGCGCGCATCGACGGCGTGGCCGTCCCGATCGCCGGCATCGCCGGCGACCAGCAGGCGGCGCTGTTCGGGCAGGCGTGCACGGCGCCGGGACTCGCCAAGAACACGTACGGCACCGGCTGCTTCCTGCTGCTCAACACGGGGACGCACGCGGTGGCGTCGCGCAACAACCTGCTGACGACGATCGCGTGGCGCCGTCCCGCCGGCCTCGACTACGCGCTGGAGGGCAGCGTGTTCATCGCCGGCGCGGTCGTGCAGTGGCTGCGCGACGGACTGGGGATCATCCGCAGCGCGGCCGACGTCGAGGCGCTGGCGGCGACGGTGCCCGACAACGGCGGCGTCTACCTCGTCCCGGCGTTCGCGGGCCTGGGCGCGCCGCACTGGGACGCGTACGCGCGTGGCACGATCACGGGCCTCACCCGCGGCGCGACGCGCGGGCACATCGCGCGCGCCGCGCTGGAGGCGATCGCGTTCCAGAGCGCCGACGTGCTGGCGGCGATGGAGAGGGACGCCGGCATCACGTTGGCCGAGCTGCGCGTCGACGGCGGCGCCGCGGCGAACGACCTGCTGATGCAGTTCCAGGCCGACGTGCTGGGCGTGCCCGTCGTGCGGCCGCAGGTGCTCGAGACGACCGCGCTGGGTGCGGCGTACCTGGCGGGGCTCGCCGTCGGCTACTGGGCGAGCGACGCCGAGGTCGCCGCGAACTGGCGGATCGACCGCCGCTTCGAGCCCGCCATGCCGGCTGACCGCGCTGCCGAGCTGCGCGCGGCGTGGGACCGCGCGGTCGGGCGGGCGAAGGGCTGGGCGTAGCCGTCGCAATCGACCCACCGCGTCGTCCCAGCGAAGGCGGGGTCCATCTGCCAGCGCGACCGCGTTGATTCGCGGCGAGGAATTCCTGCGCTGGGATGACGCCGGAAATGGATGTCGCGCGAACTGCAACACCTTGCCGGCGCCGCCCTGCCCCGCGCCGTCGTCCCCGCCCTGCACCGCACCGCGTCCTTCGAGCCGCCCCGCGCTTGCGCGGACGGCGAAACGTGCATATACTCGCATTTCCGTGCATATGCGCGTATCGCCCCGCCCGATGCCCACCGCCGCCGCCGAAACCAACACCGCCGTCCCGCCGTGCGTGTGCGGCCGGCTGCGCCGTGCCTCCCGCGCGCTGACCCAACTCTACGACGACCTGCTGGCGCCGTCGGGCCTGCGGATCACGCAGTTCTCGCTGCTGCGCACGCTCGCCGCGCGCGGCCCCCAGCGGATGTCGGACCTGGCCGCCGCCGCGCTGCTCGACCGCACGGCGCTGTCGCGCACGCTGGAGCCGCTCGCGGGGCTGGGTCTCGTCCGCATCGCGGCGGGCCGCGACGCGCGTACGCGCGAGGTCACGCTGACGCGTGCGGGCGCGGCCGCGCTCGCGCGGGCCACGCCGCACTGGGAGCGCGCGCAGGCATGCGTCGCCCGACAGCTAGGCGCACAGCAGAGCCAAGCGCTGATCGGCCTCCTGCGCGAGGTCGAGGCCCTGCACCCGGCACCCGGCCAGCTCACGAAGTGACCCCACCGACCACCTGATCCGCGATGTCCAACCGCTCCGCCGACTGGCGCTCGCCGACCGTCGTCCTCGTCGCCGGCGGCCTGATCCTCACGCTGGCCATGGGCATCCGGCATGGCTTCGGCCTCTTCCTGCAGCCGATCTCCGCGGATCTGGGCTGGGGCCGGGAGACGTTCGCGCTTGCGATGGCCGTGCAGAACCTGGTCTGGGGCGCGACACAGCCGTTCGCCGGGATGGTGGCCGATCGCTTCGGGTCCGCGCGCGTGATGGTGGGCGGCGCACTGCTGTACGCGGCGGGCCTCGCGCTGATGGCGAGCGTGACCGCGCCCTGGCTGTTCGTGCTGACGGCCGGCGTGCTGATCGGCGCCGGGCTGTCCGGCGTCACGTTCAGCGTGGTGTCGGGCGTGCTCGGCCGCCGGTTCCCGCCCGAGCAGCGCAGCATGGCGCTCGGCATATCCGCGGCGGCCGGCTCGTTCGGCCAGTTCGCGATGCTGCCGGCCACGCAGTGGCTCCTGTCCACGATCGGCTGGCACGGCGCGCTGCTCACGCTGGCGGCGGCGGGGCTCCTGATCGCGCCGCTGGCCGCGGCGATGGTGGAGCGGCGCGAAGCGCACGCGCACGCGTTCGCGCAGTCGGCGGGACAGGCGATCGGCGAGGCGTTTGCGCACCGCGGCTACGTGCTGCTGACGCTCGGGTTCTTCGTCTGCGGCTTCCAGGTCGTGTTCGTCGGCGTTCACCTGCCCGCGTACCTCGCCGACCGGGGCATGGCGCCGCACGTCGCCGTCACCGCGCTGATGCTGGTCGGCCTCTTCAACATCGTCGGCACCTACACGACGGGCTGGCTCGGCGGCCGCGTGCCCAAGAAGTACATCCTCTCCTGCATCTACTTCGGGCGCACCGTCGTGTTCGCGCTGTTCTTCTGGCTGCCGCTGTCCGAGCTCACCGTCTACGCGTTCGCGGTCGCGCTCGGCCTGCTGTGGCTGTCGACGGTGCCCCCGACCAATGCGATGGTCGCGCAGATCTTCGGCGTGCGCTACCTCGCGATGCTGTCCGGGTTCACGTTCCTGTCGCACCAGATCGGCAGCTTCCTCGGCGCGTGGCTGGGCGGCAAGCTGTTCGACGCGACCGGCAGCTACGACGTCGTCTGGTACCTCGCGATGGCGCTCGGCATCGTCGCGGGCCTGCTCAACCTGCCGATCGACGAGCGGGCGATCAAGCGACCGGCGCTGCAGGCGACCTGAACGCATCCGCAGGGGGCCCCTCGGTGCGGCAGGCGGCCGCGCGGGACGCGCGTGTGGGCGCCGCCAAGCTGCGCTACCATCCGTGCTGCAGCTTCCGACCGGGGCGGCACGGCGGCGTCCCCCGGCATCACGACAATCGTCTGGAGGATGGGCACCATGGCAAACGACACGCATCGCGTCGCACTGGTCACCGGCGGGATGGGCGGACTCGGCGAGGCGATCTGCATCAAACTCGCCGCACTCGGCTACACGGTGGTCACCACGTACTCGCCCGGCAATACGAAGGCAGCCGAGTGGCTCGCGGCGATGAAGGCACAGGGGCTGACCTTCCATGCGTATCCATGCGATGTCGCCGACTGGGAGTCGAGTGCCGCGTGCGTCAAGAAGGTCATCGAGGAGGTCGGTCCGGTCGAGGTGCTGGTCAACAATGCCGGCATCACGCGCGACATGACGTTCAAGAAGATGGACAAGGCGAACTGGGACGCCGTGATGAAGACGAACCTCGACTCGTGCTTCAACATGACGAAGCAGGTCTGCGACGCGATGGCCGACCGCGGCTGGGGCCGCATCATCAACATCTCGTCGGTCAACGGCCAGAAGGGCGCGTTCGGCCAGACCAACTACTCGGCGGCCAAGGCCGGCATGCACGGCTTCACCAAGGCACTGGCGCTCGAGTACGCGCGCAAGGGCGTCACCGTCAACACGATCTCCCCCGGCTACATCGGCACCAAGATGGTGATGGCGATCCCGAAGGAAGTCCTCGACAGCAAGATCATTCCGCAGATCCCGATGGGGCGGCTCGGCAAGCCCGAGGAGGTCGCGGGGCTCGTCGCCTACCTGTCGAGCGAGGAAGCGGCGTTCGTCACCGGCGCCAACATCGCGATCAACGGCGGCCAGCACATGTTCTGACAGCGCGGGCCGGCCGCGGCCCGGCGTGCGCGCCCTGCGGCAGCCCGCCGCCGCGGCGCAGGCGCCTCTCGCGCGTCGCCTAAGCGCACGACAGACTCCGTCGTCCCCGCGAAGGCGGGGACCCGGAGTCGTTGCAGGAAAGCCGCTGGGTCCCCGCCTTCGCGGGGACGACGGGTGCTCTGCGGATGCCGTCAGCCCGTCCCGCAGGTATCGGCAGAATGAGGAGAGGTCATGCACCACGCGGCTTTCCCGGCGACTCGACGCCGAACCCTTCGCGCGGGGGTGCTGCTCGCCCTCGCCGTGACCGTCATGCCCGCGGCCGCGCAGCAACCCACGCTCGCGCAGGCCGCGGCGATCCGCCAGTCGTGCCGCGCCGACTTCGAGGCGTACTGCGGCGGCGTCTCGCCCGGCGGCGGCGCGGCGCTCGCGTGCCTGCGGCAGAACGCGGCGAAGCTCGCGCCGGCGTGCCAGCAGGCGCTGCGCGCGGCGAGTGGCGGCGGCGCCGCCGCGCCGGTGCCGGCGCCGGCGCCGGCCGTACCCGTCGCGGACGCGTGGCCGCACACGATCACCGGTGCGAACGGCACGGCGACCGTCTACCAGCCGCAGGTGATCGCGTGGCCCGGGCAGCAGACGCTGAACGCGCGCATCGCGCTCGCCATCACGCCCACGGGCGCGGCACGGCCCGCCGTCGGCGTGATCGAGGTCGCGTTCGCCACGCAGACCGACCGTGCGGAGCGCGTGGTCTACCTGTCCGACGCGCGGCTCGTGTCGTCGCGCTTCCCGTCGGTCGACCCGGCGCAGGCCGCGCAGTTCGACGAGCGCATCCGCGCGGCGCTGGTCGCGCTGGGTGTGAAGCGGGTGCCGCTGGCCACGATCACGCTGAGCCTCGCCGAGAACGCCGAGAAGCCGCCGGCGGTCGCGCTCGAGAACACACCGCCGCGCATCTTCGTGGCCGCGCGCGCGGCGAGCCTCGTCGTGTTCGACGGTGAACCGGTGCTGGCGCCGATTGCCGGCTCCACGCTGGCGGCCGCGGTCAACACCAACTGGGACGTCTTCGTCGACGCGACGACGGCGACGTGGTACCTGCTCGTCAACGGCGGGTGGATGGCGGCGCCGGACGCGAAGGGACCGTGGCGCCCGGCGGGCCGGCTCCCGCCGGCGTTCGCCGCGCTGCCCGGCGACGCCAACTTCGCCGCGGTGAAGAAGCAGATTCCGGGGCGCCCGCTCGCGCCGCAGGATGCGCCGACGGTGTTCGTGTCGACGGTGCCTGCCGCGATCATCGTCACCAACGGGCCGCCGCAGTACGTCGCCATCGCCGGCACGGGCCTGCAGTACGTCGCCAACACCGACGCCGCGCTGTTCCGCGACACCGGCAGCGGCCGCTACTACTACCTCGTGTCGGGCCGCTGGTTCGCGGCCGGAAGCCTGGCCGGCCCGTGGACGTTCGCGACGGCGAGCCTGCCGCCGGACTTCGCGCGCATTCCGGCCAGCGGGCCGCGCGGCTTCGTGCGCGTGTCGGTCCCCGGTACGCCGGAGGCGCAGGAGGCGCTGCTCGAGGCGCAGATTCCGCAGCAGGCCACGCTGTCGCGCTCCGCGGCGAAGCTCGACGTCGTCTACGCGGGCCCGCCGCAGTTCGCGCCGATTCCCGGCACGCCGATGAACTACGCGGTCAACACGTCGTTCAGGGTGGTCCAGACAGGCGAAGGCTACTGGTCGTGCTACCAGGGCGCGTGGTTCGCCGCCGCCGCGCCGACCGGGCCGTGGCTGCTCGCGGCGAGCGTGCCCGCCGTGATCTACACGATCCCGCCGTCTTCCCCGCTGTACCCGTGCACGTACGTGCGCGTCTACGCGGCGGCGCCCGATACCGTCACCTTCGGCTACACGTCGGGGTACACGATGAGCTACGTGAGCGCAGGCGTGGTCGTCTACGGCACCGGCTACTACTACCCGCCATACCTGTATCCGGCGCCGGTGCCGATCTACTACCCGTACCCGTTCTCGTACGCGGGCGCGACGTACTACAACCCGACGACCGGCGCCTGGGCGCAGGGCGGCGCCATCTACGGGCCGTACGGCGGCGTGGCCAAGGGCGGCACCGCCTACAACCCGCAGACCGGCGCCTGGGCACAGGGCGGCGCGATCTATGGCCCGAACGGCGGCGCCGGCGCGTTCTCCGCGTACAACCCGTCGACCGGCAGCTATGCGCACGGCAGCGCGGCGTGGGGGCCGGACGGCGCCGCGGGCCAGGCGAGCTGGTACAACGCGAACACCGGCCGGACCGGGTCGACGCAGCAGAACAGCAACGCGTATGGCCGCTGGGGCTCGACGACGGTCTCGGGTCCCAACCAGACGGTCCACACGCAGAGCCAGAGCAACGCGCAGGGCTCGGCGGGATCGTTCACGTCGTCGAGCGGCGCCAAGGGCGCCGGCGTGTCCGGCGCCGGCGGCAACAGCGCGGGCGTGATCAAGACGTCCGGCGGCGACGTGTACGCGGGCGCGGACGGCAACGTCTACAAGAAGACCGACGACGGCTGGCAGAAGTACGACGATGGCTCGTGGAACAACGTCGACAAGCCGACATCGCAGCGCACGGCGTCGACGCAACCGGCCGCGACCGGCGCGTCGCAGCGCGCCGCGACCGGGCAAGGTGCGCCGGCCGGCAGCGCGACGGCGTCGCAGCGCGCGTCCGCGGCGACCGGCGAGCGTGCCGCCGGCAACGCCGAATCGGGCGGTGGCCGCTTCGAGGGCATGTCGCAGCTGGAGCGGGACAGCAACGCGCGCATGGCCGGCGGCGCGCGGCAGCAGCAGTACCAGTCGCTGCGCGGCGGCGGGTTCGAGGGTCGCGGCGGATTCGCGGGCCGCGGCGGCGGTGGCGGATTCCGGCGCTAGCTGTGAAGCTTCAATACGTAGTTTCGGTTGGGCATGCGGCAGGCGCATGTCATCGTTCGTCGTCCCCGCGAAGGCGGGGACCCGGTGGCGTTCCACGATCCAACCGCTCCCCGTGAGCCGCGGCACTGGGTTCCCGCTTGCGCGGGGACGACGGTTGTGCGGGAGTCATGCGACGCGGCGACATCCACCTGAAACGTCACAGCCGGCGGGCTCGGCGCGATTGCGCGGGCAGGTCGCGGCGGAGGAGGGCACGGCGATGAGACGATCGGCAACGCGTTCGGTGGTGGCGGCATTGGGCGCGGTGGCGCTCCTGGCGTCGACGGTGGCGGAAGCGCAATGGGTCATGCTGGCGCGCCATGCCGTCGGGCGCGTCGAGCAGATGTCGCAGCAGTCGCCGCAGGGCGGCGGGGCCAGTTACGACACGGCGGCGGTGATGCTCGAGGCGCCCGCCGACCGCGTGTACGCGGCAGTGCTGCGCGGCGTCGGGAGCGCGCAGGGCATCCGCGTCACGCGCCGGGACGCGACCCGGCGCGTGGTCGAGTTCACCAACGGCGTGCAGATCGCGGGCATCGCCGTGAACCCGCTCTCCGATGCGCTGACCCACATGATGATCACGTCCGCGCACACGGGGAACCAGCCGGACGCGGCGGCGCTGGTGCTCAATGCCGTGCTGCGGGTGTGCAAGGACATGAACGTCGAGTGTTCGCAGGGTTCGCGCTAGAGTCCGCGCCTTCGGGTGACCCGTAGCGCCCCGCTGCCGCAGGGCGCCGGCGAACCTCGATCGGGGTCTGCCCTTGCGGCCGCGACGCACGGTCGCCACGCGGCGACGCGAACGAGATTGCCGTGCGGGATCCGCGTCGATCGCCCGTTGCCCGGATTCGACGAAATGCTCTAATTCGCGCGCGCAAAAAAGAACCCCGCGATTCGCATCGCGGGGCTCGAGGCTGTATCAATCAGGAGGAGGTATTGATACAGAAGGAGACTACACCACCAATCTTGTGACTTGCGCCGGCATTTCAAGTTCCCGGCCGTGGCATCTTTTTTCGCGAAGGGCCCGCGGGGAGAAGCGCGGGCCTTCGCGGGGGCATCTTAAGGCCTTACGCAGCCTTGCGGCCCTTCGCGGCCTTCGAGGCGGTCGCCGCGGCGGCGCGGACGTTCGCGTCGGCGAGGCTCACGACCTGCTTGCTGGCCTTCTGGAACTGGTCGAACGCGGCGGTCGTCGCGGCGATCGTCGACTTGAACGCGTTGACGGCGACGTCCGAGCCGGCCGGCGCCGACTTGCTCGCCTTGTCGACCCACGCGGCCATGCCCTTCGTGTAGCTGCCGAACGCTTCCTCGGCGAGCGCCGAGTAGCCGGCCTGCGCTTCGGTCGCCAGTTCGTACAGGTGGCGCGAGTAGCCGACGGCCGTCTGGACTTGCGCTTCGGCGAGCTTCGTGCGCAGCGCCATCAGGTCCTGCACGTCCTTGACGGCGGCGACGGCCTGCGCGCTCTCGACGGACTGGGCCAGCGCGACCTTGGCGGCGCCGAGGTTGAACTTGACGAGCTTTTCGGCGTTCTCGAACGAGAGCGCCGCGAACTTCGTGGCTTGGGCAACGTTGGCCTTGCTGATTTCGGCGAATTGCTCGGTCGGGTTGTACATGGTCGATTCCTCTGCGGTGAATGTCCGGTGGACGGGTTCGGTGCGGTCGATCCAGCCTGCGGCGGCTGCACCCTTCCGGGGCTTGGCGCCCCACCCTGCAGGTGCAGGAGCGGTCCGGATCGTGGCTTCGGGAGACCGCCCGCGATGCGCGCGCCCGGGGCTTGGCCACCGCCGGTTGCTGCACCGCACAAATTGCATTGTAGGGACGGATTCCAGCCAAGTCAAGGGTTTTTTGTGCATCGCACAAGGACGGCCGGGAATCCCGGGAGCGAAAGTCAAACGCCCGATAAATCAGCGGGTTATAATCCCGCGATCCCCCGCAGGAGCCCGTTTCATGAGCGACACCCTCCGCATGATCAAGAAGTACCCGAACCGCCGGCTGTACGACACGGCCAACAGCGGCTACATCACGCTGGCCGACGTCAAGCAGATGGTGCTCGACAACATCGACTTCCAGGTCGTGGACGCCAAGAGCGGCGAGGACCTCACCCGGGCGATCCTGCTGCAGATCATCCTCGACGAGGAAGGCGGCGGCGTGCCGATGTTCAGCAGCGAGATGCTCGCGCAGATGATCCGCTTCTACGGCAGCGCCCAGCAGACGATCATGGGCCAGTACATGGAGCAGAACGTCAAGGCGTTCCTCGCGATCCAGAAGAAGCTGCAGGACCAGGCGAAGCAGGTCTACGGCGACAAGATGCTGCTGACGCCCGAGCTGTGGAAGCAGTTCATGCAGATGCAGGCGCCGGCGATGCAGGGCATGCTCGGCAACTACCTCGAGCAGAGCGCGAAGCTGTTCATGGACATGCAGCAGCGGATGCAGGACCAGACCCGCGGCCTGTTCTCGGCGTTCCCCTTCCCGAACTTCGGCGCGGCGCAGCAAACCGGCGTCGAGGAAGAGAAGGCGCGCTGAGCCGGCAAAGCGGCGCAGCATCGCGCGGTTGTTGCGCCGCATTGATGCGACGCAGCCGGAATCGGGGTCGGATCCCGTCAAGGGTCAGACCCTCATCCGGGCAGAGTCGAGGCGTTAAGGGTCTGACCCTTAACGGCCACCCGCGCCGCTTTTCCGCCGCGCCGACCCCATCCGATCCCCCATGGCCGTGACCGCCCCCAAGCGCCGCAAGGCCGCGGCCGAACCGCGCGTCGGCTTCGTGTCGCTCGGCTGCCCGAAGGCGCTCGTCGACTCCGAGCAGATCCTCACGCAGCTGCGCGCGGAAGGCTACGCGGTCGCGCCGACGTACGCGGGCGCCGACCTCGTCGTCGTCAACACGTGCGGCTTCATCGACGCGGCCGTTGCGGAGTCGCTCGACGCGATCGGCGAGGCGCTCGCCGAGAACGGCAAGGTCGTCGTCACCGGTTGCCTCGGCGCGAAGGACGGCGGCGCCTTCGTGCGCGAAGCGCACCCGAGGGTGCTCGCCGTCACCGGCCCGCACGCGGCGGCCGAGGTGATGGCCGCCGTGCACGCGCACCTGCCCAGGCCCCACGACCCGTTCGTCGACCTCGTCCCGCCGCAGGGGATCAAGCTCACGCCGTCGCACTACGCGTACCTGAAGATCAGCGAGGGCTGCAACCACCGCTGCACGTTCTGCATCATTCCGACCATGCGCGGCGACCTCGTGAGCCGGCCGCTGGCCGAGGTCATGCAGGAGGCCGAGAACCTCGTGAAGGCCGGCGTGCGCGAGCTGCTGGTCGTGTCGCAGGACACGAGCGCGTACGGCGTGGACGTGAAGTACCGCACCGGCTTCTGGCAGGGCCGTCCGGTGAAGACGCGGATGGCCGAGCTCGCGCGCGCGCTCGGCGAGCTCGGCGTGTGGGTGCGGCTGCACTACGTGTATCCGTACCCGCACGTCGACGACGTCATCCCGCTGATGGCGGAAGGCAGGCTCCTGCCCTACCTCGACGTGCCGTTCCAGCACGCGAGCCCGCGGATCCTGAAGCTGATGAAGCGCCCGGCGAACGCCGAGAACACGCTGGCGCGCATCCGCGCGTGGCGCGCGATCTGCCCGGACCTCACGATCCGCTCGACGTTCATCGCCGGCTTTCCGGGCGAGACGGAGGCCGAGTTCGCCGAATTGCTCG
Organism: Betaproteobacteria bacterium; assembly: GCA_016716425.1. Classification (GTDB taxonomy): domain Bacteria; phylum Pseudomonadota; class Gammaproteobacteria; order Burkholderiales; family Casimicrobiaceae; genus VBCG01. Next base: position 12,322 of record JADJWJ010000004.1, on the reverse strand, counting down.
CGTTCCTCGAGGAAGCGCAGTTGGACCGTGTGGGCTGCTTCGCGTATTCGCCGGTCGAAGGTGCGGCCGCCAACGCGCTGCCCGACCCGGTGCCGCCGGAGGAGCGCGAGGCGCGGCAGGCGCGCTTCATGGAGACGCAGGCACGGATCAGCGCCGCGCGGCTCCGGCGCAAGGTCGGGCGCACGCTGGACGTGCTCGTCGACGCGATCGACGGTGACACCGCGGTCGCGCGGTCGGCGGCGGACGCACCCGAGATCGACGGCGTCGTGCGCGTCGCGGGCGGCGGCGCGCTGCGCGTCGGCGACTTCGCACGCGTCGTCGTCACCGGTGCCGACGCGCACGACTTGACCGCGCGCCCCGCCCCGTCCGGCGCGTGACCGGTGTCTGGTCGGCGCGTCCTCGCATCGGCGTAGAATCGCTCTCTCGCGTCCACCCTGCCCAACACAACGTTCTGCCGGAATCCTCCCCCATGTTCACCAACTTCCGCGCAACCCCGGTGCTCGCGGCGCTCTTCGCGCTGCTGGCGCCGTCGGCCGTGCACGCGTCGTTCCTGTCCGGCGAAACGCTCGACACGGCCGCGGACTGGCTCGCGCTCTTCGTGATCTTCCTGGTGCCCGTGGTGGCCATCGTCGTGTTCTGGCTGGTGCACGTGCTGCCCGAGCGCTTCGCCGAGAAGCGGCATCACCCGCAGGCGCAGGCAATCCAGGTGCTGTGCCTGCTGTCGCTGGTGTTCGGCGGCCTGCTGTGGCCGATCGCGTGGCTGTGGGCGTTCACGCGGCCGGTCGGTTACAAGATGGCCTACGGCACCGACAAGCACGAGGAGTGGCACGAGGACATGGGCGAGAAGGCGAAAGCCGGCGAGCTCCTGCACCATGAGCTCGCCCACCTGCGTCACGAGCTCGACGCGATGGCCGCGCGGGGCGCGCTGCCGGCGAACCTGCGGCAACTGCGCGCCGACCTCGACGCGGTGCAGGCCAAGCCGGCGTCGAAGGCCGAAGGAGGGGGCGCGTAATGGAAGTCCTCCTGCTCGGCATCTATTCGTTCTTCGTCTGGCTGATCTTCATCAAGTTCCGCTGGCTGCCGTGGAACATCTACTCGCAGGTCACGGTCGTCGTCATCCCGATCGTGGCGCTGACGGCGCTGATCCTCACGCTCAACGTCGTCGCGCCGTCGTCGTCCGATCTGCGCGTGTTCCGCTTCACGGTGCCCATCGTCTCGCAGGTCCGTGGCCGCGTGATCGAAGTGCCGGTCGAGGAAGGCAACCGGCCGGTGAAAAAGGGCGACGTCCTGTTTCCGCATCGACCCGACGCCGTACCAGCAGCAGGTCAATACGCTGAAGGCGCAGCTCGCCGCCGCGGTCGGCGGAGAGAAGGAGCTGCAGGAGCAGCTCAAGGGCGCCGAAGCGAAGATCGTCGAGGCGCGCGGCGGCATCGCGCAGGCGACGGCGCGCATCTCGGAAGTCAACGCGAAGCTCGACCTCGCGCGCAAGCGCGTCGCGCAGTACCGCGAGCTCGCCACGAGCGGGGCCGGCAACAGGTTCGACCTCGAGCAGGCCGAGGCGAGCCTCGCCGAGCTGACCGGACAGCTGGAGGCCGCGCGCAGCGCAGAGGCGCAGGCGCGCGCCGCCGAGGCGCAGGCCGTCGCCGGCCGCGGCCAGGTGCTGCAGAAGCTGGGGGCGAAGAGCGGCGGCGAACTGGCGCAGGTGGCCCAGATCCGCGCGCAGCTCGAGAACGCCGAGTGGGAGCTCGACCAGACGACGACGCGGTCGCCGTGCGACTGCTACGTCGTCAATTTGCAGCTGCGGCCGGGCGGCTTCGTCGCCGCGCTGCCGGTGGCGCCGGTGATGTCGCTCGTCGAGACGACGGGCGGCGTCGTCGCCCTCTTCCACCAGAACGAGCTGCACCAGGTCGCGCCCGGCAACGAGGCCGAGTTCGCGCTGGAGACGCTGCCCGGGAGGATCATCAAGGGCAAGGTCGACTCGGTCATCTGGGCGTCGGGCGCGGGGCAGCTGCCGCCGAGCGGGACCATCCCGATGACCGGCGTGCTCAACGCGCCGCAGCAGCGCTTCGCCGTGAAGTTCGACGTCGCCGACAAGGACAAGGACCTGTTCCTCGCGGCCGGCGCCGCCGGGCGCCGCCGCGATCTACACCGAGCACGCCGCCGCCATTCACATCCTGCGCATGGTGATCCTGCGCGTCGGCTCGTACATGAACTACCTGATCCTCAAGCTCCACTAGGATGAAGCGGCCCCAGCTCGCTGCTCGGGCGTCGGCCTCGGCCTCGCTGGCGGCCTCGTCGTCCTCGGCACGATTGCGCTGTCGGCGCTTGCCCTTGCCGGGTGCGCGCTGAAGGACGCGCCTCCGCGCGAGGACACGCAGAGACAGGCGCTGCCGAACCTCGTGCCGCCGCCGCAGTGGACCGCAGCGTCCGCGGCACCGGGCGCCGTCGCCGACGACTGGCTCACCGGACTCGACGAGCCGCTGCTGAAGGCGCTCGTCGCCGAGGCGCTCGCGTTCAACGCGGACCTGCGGGTCGCCTGGACGCGCGTCGACACCGCGGCGGCGTACGTCGCCGCCGCGAAGGCGCCGCTGTGGCCGCAGGTCAACCTCGTCGCCCGCGGCGGCGGCAAGATGAGCGGCGACTCGTCCGGCATACAAGGTGTGGGCCTGTTCGCTGCGTGGGAACTCGATCTCTGGGGCCGCGTCCGCGCCGCGGCCAGGTCGACCGAGCTGCAGTACGAGTCCGCGCGGCTCGACACCGAGTACGCGCGGCAATCGGTCGCCGCGCTCGTCGCCAAGGCGTGGTTCGCCGCGGTCGACGCGCGGCTCCAATGGGCACAGACCGAGGCGATGCTCGTGTCCGCGGAGCAACTCGCCGCGCTCGCGCGCGAGCGCGTGCGCGTCGGCAACGGCGACGAGTACGACGTCTCGCTGGCGCAGGCCAACGTCGAATCGCTGCGCGACACCGCGCGCGGGCTCGACCTCGCGTACGCGAACGCCGTGCGCGCGCTCGAGACGCTGGCCGGCCGCTATCCGGCCGCGGCGATCGCAGTGGGGCCGAAGTTGCCCGCGTGGGCCGGCGACGTGCCCGCCGGCGTGCCGGCGGAGTTGCTCGAGCGGCGTCCCGACGTCGCCGCGGCCGAGCGCCGCGTGGCGATGGCGTTCTACCGGACCGAGGAAGCGAAGGCGGCGCGGCTGCCGCGGATCACGCTGGTCGCGAACTTCACGTCGATTTCGTCCGAAATGTTCGTGCTGCAGGATCGCAACAACCCACTGTTCAGTTTCGGTGCCGGACTGGTCCAGCCGGTGTTCTTGGGCGGCCTGCTGCAGTCGCAGGTGGACGCGCGCACCGCCGAGCAGCAGGGCGCGATCGCCGACTACGGCCGCGTCGGCGCGCGCGCGTTCGGCGAGGTCGAGAACGCGCTCGCCGGCAACGCGGCCGCGACCGACCGCGAGCGCATCCTCGCGCGCGCCGTGCGCGAGAACGAGCGCGCGCTGGAGCTCGCGAGCGTGCGCTACCGCGTCGGGTCGGGCGACCTGCGCGCAGTCCAGCAGCAGCAGCTCGCCCTCCACACCGCGCGCGCCGCGCTGCTGCGCGTGCAGGCGGATCGCCTCGTGCAGCGCGTGAACCTCCATCTGGCCCTCGGTGGCAGCTTCATGCCGGCTGTGCCGACCGTCACCGGCGACGCCTCCGCGGTCGCGCGCTGAGCCGCGCGTCGCGCCGGGCGGACATTCCCGCCGGCCTCGTTCGACAATCGCCGGCAGTTGCGGTAAAACTCCGGGCGCGTCCACCCCGGACGTCCTGTGCATTGCAGCGCGGCGCACGCCGGTGCTGCGCGCCGGGTCTTCGCCGCATTCGCCCCGATACCGCCATGACCATCTCACCCGCACTGCGTCGTCGCGCGCGCCTGGCGACCGCCCTCGGAGGCCTCGCATGCATGGCGCTTGCCGCCGGCTGCGGCCGCGAGGCACCGAAGGCGCCCGAGAAAGGACCGGTCGAGGTGACCGCGCTTTCGGTCGAGCGCCGCGACGTGCCGATCACGGCCGTCTACGTCGCGCAGACGCAGAGCTCGCAGGCGGTGAACATCCAGGCGCGCGTCTCCGGGTTCCTCGACAAGCGCGTCTACGTCGAGGGCTCGCTCGTCAAGAACGGGCAGGTGCTGTTCCAGATGGACCCGAAGCCGTTCCAGGCGCAGGTGGACGCCGCGCAGGCGGGGCTGCAGCGCAACCAGGCGGCGTTCGAGGTGGCGAAGGCGAACCTCGCGCGCACGAAGCCGCTCGCGCAGCAGAACGCGCTGTCGCAAAAGGACTTGGACGACGCGCAGGGGCAGTACGAGCAGACCGCGGCCGCGGTCGAGCAGTCGAAGGCGCAGCTCACCGAGACGCAGCTCAACCTCTCCTACACGACGATCCGCTCGCCGGTGGACGGCGTGTCGAGCTTCGCGGTGGTCGCCGACGGCACGTACCTCAGCCCGCAGAATTCGCAGCTCACCACCGTGTCCGTGCTGACGCCGATGTGGGTCAACTTCAGCGTCTCCGAGAACGAAATGGAGCGCATCCGCAACGAGGTGCGCGCCGGCACGCTGCGCCTGCCGGAAGGCGGGCGGTTCATCGTCGAGGTCGAGATGGTCGACGGCAACCTGTTCCCGTACACCGGGCAGATCACGTTCGCCGATCCGTCATACAACCCGACGACCGGCACCTTCCTGCTGCGCGCGACCGTGAACAACCCGGCCGGCGTGCTGCGCCCGAACCAGTACGTGCGCGTTCGCCTCAAGGGCGCGATCCGGCCCAACGCCGTCGTGATCCCCCAGCGCGCCGTCCAGCAGGGCGCGAAGGGACACTTCGTCTGGGTCGTCAACAAGGACAGCCAGGCCGAGTTGCGGCCGGTGACGGTCGGCGAGTGGCGCGGCGACGGCTGGCTCATCTCCGAGGGACTCGCCAACGGCGACCGCGTGGTCGTCGATGGCGGCTTGCGGCTGACACAGGGCGCGCCGGTCAAGGCCGCGGCGTACGTGCCGCCGGCGGCGCCGCCGGGCCGGCGCTCGAAACGCGGCCTTGCCGGTCGCGCCTTCCGCCTCGCCGTCGTCGGTGTCCGTTCACTTCCCGCGCGGGCAGGCCGCGCTCGACACCGACGGCCAGCGCGCGCTGCGCATCGCCACCGCCGCGTACGTGGGCATCGGCACGCAGATCGCCGTCACCGGGTACGCCGACCGCACCGGCAACGCGGCCGCCAACGCCGACCTCGCGAAGCGGCGCGCGGTCGCCGTGCGCGACGAGCTCGTCAAGCTGGGCGTCGATCCCCGGCGCATCGTGCTGGTGCCGCCGGCGACCGTCACCGGCAGCGGCAGCGACGACCAGGCGCGGCGCGTCGACGTGGCCGTGACGAAGTAGCGACGGGCGCCGCGCCGCATGTTCTCCCGGTTCTTCATCGAGCGGCCGATCTTCGCGGCCGTGGTCGCGATCATCATCTGCCTCGCCGGCCTCGTCTCGATGGCGCTGCTGCCGGTGTCGCAGTACCCGAGCATCACGCCGGTGCAGGTCACGGTGACCGCCACCTACCCGGGCGCCGACTCGCAGACGCTCGCGAACTCGGTCGCCTCGCCGATCGAGCAGCAGATCAACGGCGTCGACAACATGCTCTACATGTCGTCGACCAGCTCGTCGACCGGGCAGCTGACGATGACCGTCTACTTCTCGCTCGACACCGATCCCGACATCGCGCAGGTGCAGGTGCAGAACCGCGTCAACCTCGCGCTGCCGCAGCTGCCGTCCGCGGTCGTCCAGCAGGGCGTCAACGTCCAGAAGAAGTCGTCGTCGATCATGATGCTGGTCGCCGTCTTCGCGAAGGGCGACCGCTACAGCGCGAACTACATCGCGAACTACGCGAACGTGTACGTGCTGGATGCGTTGAAGCGCGTCAACGGCGCCGGGCAGGCGCAGATCCTCGGCGTGCCGAACCAGGCGATGCGGGTCTGGATGAACCCGGACCGGATGGCCTCGCTCGGCATCACGACGTCCGACATCGCCAACGCGATCAGCCAGCAGAACCAGCTGTTCGGCGCCGGCCAGATCGGCTCGCAGCCGAACGCGGGGCCGGTCGAGCTGACGTTCCCGGTCGTCACCCAGCCGCAGTTCACGGAGGCCAGGCAATACGAGAACATCATCCTGCGGGCGAGCCAGGACGGCAGCGCGATCGTGCGCGTCGGCGACGTGGCGCGCGCCGAGATCGGCCTGCAGCAGTACATCGTCGACAGCAAGCTCGACGGCGTCAACGCGACGATCATCGCCGTCTACCAGCAGCCGGGGGCCAACGGCCTCGTCGTCTCGAAGGCGGTCCGCGAGACGATGGAGCAGATGAAGGCGCGGTTCCCCGACGGGATGGACTACCTGATCTCGCTCGACACCAACGACTTCGTCCGGCTGTCGATCAAGGAAGTGATCAAGACGCTGTTCGAGGCGATCCTGCTGGTCGTGCTGGTCGTCTACCTGTTCCTGCAGAGCTTCCGCACGACGATCATCTGCAGCGTGGCGATCGTCGTCGCGCTGATCGCGACCTTCGCCGGGATGCTGGCGCTGGGCTTCTCGATCAACCTGCTGACGCTGTTCGGCCTGGTGCTCGCCATCGGCATGGTCGTCGACGACGCGATCGTCGTCGTCGAGAACGTCGAACGCAACATGGCGCAGCACCACCTGCCGCCGAAGGAGGCGACGATCCGCTCGATGGGCGAGATCGCGAGCTCGCTGGTCGCCGTCGTGCTCGTCATGTGCTCGGTGTTCATCCCGGCCGCGTTCCTGCCCGGCACCACGGGGCAGCTGTACAAGCAGTTCGCGATCACGATCGTCATCTCGGTGTCGGTGTCCGGCTTCATCGCGCTGACGCTGACGCCCGCGATGTGCGCGGTGCTGTTGAAGCACACGCCCCCGCCGACGAAGGGGCCGTTCGCGTGGTTCAACCGCCAGGTCGACCGCGTGACGCAGGCGTTCGGCGTCGCGGTCGCCTACGTGATCAAGTTCGCGGCGGTCGCGCTGGTGCTGCTCGCCGTGTTCCTGTACTCGATCTGGCACCTGTTCCAGATCATCCCGACGAGCTTCGTGCCCAACGAGGACCAGGGCTACGCGATGGCGGCGATCATCATGCCGCAGGCGGCGAGCCTCGCGCGCACGCAGGCGATCGCCGAGCGTGCCGACGCGATCTTCAAGGACCTGCCGGGCGTGCAGACGCGCACCGTGGTGACCGGCTACAGCCTGCTCGACAGCGGCTTCAAGACCAACGCCGGCACGATCTTCGTCACGTTCCGCGACTTCGAGGAGCGCTACAAGGACCTCGACACCACGAAGAAGGAGAACGCGCGCGCGATCCTGCAGGGCTTCTTCGCGCAGGCGAGGGCTATCGAGGGCGCGATCGTGATCCCGATCGCGCCGCCGGCCATCCCCGGCATCGGCACGACCGGCGGCTTCGAGTTCTGGATCCAGGACACGACGACCGGCGATCCGGTCGCGCTCGACGGCGTCATGCAGGACTTCCTGAAGAAGGCGCGCGAGCGGCCGGAGCTGACCGGCCTCGCCACGACCTACTCCGCGTCGACGCAGCAGCTGAAGGCCGAGGTCGACCGCGACAAGGCGCAGCTGCTCGGCATCCCGGTCCAGGACGTCTACAGCGCGATCCAGGCGCAGTTCGGCTCGCTGACCGTGAGCCAGTACAACCTGTTCTCGAACGTCTGGTGGGTGATCGTCCAGTCGGACGCGCCGTACCGGCAGAACCCCGAGGACCTGACGCGGCTCTACACGCGCAACAACCAGGGCCAGATGGTCCCGCTGTCGTCGATCGTGACGACGAAGTGGACGGCCGGCCCCGACATCCTGCCGCACTTCAACGGCTTCACCGCGGCCAAGATCATCGGCAACGCGTCGGCCGGCCACAGTTCCGGCGACGCGATCGCGACGATGGAGGCGGTGGCGAAGGAGGTGCTGCCCGACGGCTACACGTTCGCGTGGTCCGGCCTCGCGTTCGAGGAGAAGCAGTCCGGCGGCACGTCGGGCATCGCGTTCGTGTTCGGCTTCATCATCGTGTTCCTCGTGCTGGCCGCGCAGTACGAGTCGTGGACGTTGCCGGGCGCCGTGATGTCGGCGGTGCCGTTCGGCATCCTCGGCGCGCTGCTGACGAACCACCTGCGCGGACTCGACAACGACGTCTACTTCCAGATCGGCCTCCTCGTGCTGATCGGCCTCGGCGCCAAGAACGCCGTGCTGCGGGTGTCGGCGGCGATCGACTTCCGCCAGCAGGGCAAGTCGATCATGGAGGCGACGATCCTCGCCGGCGAGCAGCGGCTGCGGCCGATCATCATGACCTCGCTCGCGTTCGCGATCGGCTGCCTGCCGCTGGCGCTCGCCGTCGGCGCCGGCGCCAACGCGCGGCACTCGATCGGCACCGGCATCATCGGCGGCATGCTCGGCGAGACGACGCTCGCGATGCTGTACGTGCCGCTGCTCTTCTACCTGTTCGACCGGATGAAGGAAGGGCGCGGGGAGAAACGGGAGGAAGCGACACCGGTGGTCGACGCCATGACGCCGGGCGCGCCGGCGGCTGCGCCCAAGGCGGAGGGCGATTGATGAGCGCTACGTTAGTTCATGCCCGTCACTCCGTCGTTCCCGCGAATGCGGGAACCCAGCGACTTTCCTCGCACGACACTGGGTCCCCGCTTTCGCGGGGACGACGGTGGTCTTGCGGGTGCCTTCACCGATTTCGGTTTTGGTCAGCAGGATGAAGCGTCCCCCCCGCGCGCACCTTGCCGCCATCGCCGCGATCGCGCTGTCGGGCTGCATGGTCGGGCCAGACTACCAGCGCCCCGCCGTGGACGCGCCGGCCGCGTTCGTCTACGCGGCGAAGGACGCCGCCGACACGGCGAACACGCAGTGGTGGCGCCAGTTCGGCGACCCGGTGCTCGACACGCTGATCGCCGAGGCGCTCGCGCAGAACCTGAACGTCAAGGAAGCGGCGGCCAACGTCGAGGCCGCGGTCGGCGTGCTGACGCAGACGCGCTCCGGGCTGTTCCCGCAGGTCGGCTACGGCGCGACCGCGGCGCGGCAGCGCTCGACGGAAGCAGGCGCGGCGCCCGAGCTCGCGCGCCTCGTGCCCAATCCGCAGAACTCGTACGAAGCGCTGCTGACGGTGAGCTGGGAGGTCGACCTCTGGGGCCGCATCCGGCGGCTGTCGGAGTCGGCGCGTGCGAACGCGCTCGCGACCGACGAGGCGCGCCGCGGCGTGATCCTGTCGCTGGTCGCGTCCGTCGCCGGCAACTACCTGACGCTGCGCGGCCTCGACGAGCAGCTCGCGGTCTCGAAGTCGACGCTCGCCGCCTACGGCGAGTCGCTGCGCCTGTACCAGCTGCAGTTCCAGTACGGACAGGTGTCGCAGATGCAGGTGTCGCAGGTCCAGTCGCAGTACGAGACCGCCGCCGTGCAGATTCCGCAGATCGAGTCGCAGATCGCGCAGACCGAGAACGCGATCAACGTGCTGCTCGGGCGCAATCCGGGGCCCGTCCCGCGCGGCAAATCGGTCCACGACCTCGTGCTGCCGAAGGTGCCGGCCGGCGTGCCGTCGGAGCTGCTCACGCGCCGGCCCGACCTCCTGCAGGCGGAGAACCAGCTGATTGCCGCCAACGCACAGATCGGCGCGGCGAAGGCGCTGTATTTCCCGACGATCGCGCTGACCGGATCGGGTGGCAGCGCGAGCGCCGCGCTGTCGGATCTCTTCTCCGGTCCGGCGCGCGTGTGGACGTTCGCCGGGCAGCTCACCGGCCCGATATTCACGTTCGGCGCGGTCAGCGGGCAGGTCGCGCAGGCCGAGGGCGCGCAGCAGGCGGCGCTCTTCGGCTACCGCAATGCGATCCAGAACGCGTTTGCCGACGTCGAGAACGCGCTGGTCGCCGCGCAGAAGCTGCAGGAGCAGCAGGCGGCGCAGGAGCGCCTCGTCGCGGCGCTGCAAGACTACGCGCGCCTAGCGAAGCTGCAGTTCGACGGCGGCTACACGTCGTACACGACGGTGCTGCAGGCCGAGCAGTCGCTGTTTCCCGCGGAGCTCACGCTCGCCTCGGTGCGCGCGTCGGTGTTCTCGTCCAACGTCAACATCTACAAGGCGATGGGCGGCGGCTGGGTGGCCAGGCGGACGCGCTCACGGGCACCGCGGCCACCCCCGTGCAGGACCGCGACCGCGGAGTACCGCCGCTGTTTTGACGCAGCGCACCACGCCTGCGGCGCTGCGGTCGTTGACCCCGCGCAACGCCTACCGCCGCGCTCGCGCGCGCCATTGATCGAGGTCAACGGCGGCGGCGCGCGGCACCCTATAGTGGTTTCACTGCAGTCCGCTCCGACGGCCGCGCGGCCGTTGCCGGCGCGTGCGCCGGCGCCACCGGATCAACAAGTCCCCCCTCCTGGAGACCACCGACATGGGCACCCGCATCGAGAAGGACTTCCTGGGCGCGAAGGAGATTCCGGACACCGCGTACTACGGCGTGCAGACGCTGCGCGGCAAGGACAACTTCCACATCACGGGCATCCCGATGTCGACGGAGCCGTTCTTCGTCAAGGCGTTCGGGTACGTGAAGAAGGCGGCGGCGCTCGCCAATCGCGACCTCGGCGTGCTCGACGCGAAAGATCGCCGACGCGATCGCCGCCGCGTGCGACCGGCTGATCGCCGGCGAGATGCGCGACCAGTTCGTCACCGACTTCATCCAGGGCGGCGCGGGCACGTCGACCAACATGAACGCCAACGAGGTCATCGCCAACCTCGCGCTGGAGAAGCTCGGGCACGCGAAGGGCGAGTACCAGCACGTCAACCCGAACGACCACGTGAACTTCGGGCAGTCGACCAACGACATCTACCCGACCGCGTTCCGGCTCGCGCTGATCCTGCGGCTCACCGCCTACATGGAGGCTCTGCGCAAGCTGCAGGCCTCGTTCAACGCGAAGGGCAAGGAGTTCGAGCGCGTGCTGAAGATGGGCCGCACGCACCTGCAGGACGCCGTGCCGATGTCGCTCGGCCAGGAGTTCCACGGCTGGGGCACGACGATCGGCGAGGAGGTGCAGCGCATCGCGGAAGTGCGCGCGCTGCTGCACGAGATCAACCTCGGCGCGACCGCCATCGGCACGACGGTCACCGCGCATCCGGGCTACCCGGAGCTCGCGACGAAGTACCTGTCCGAGCTGACCGGCACCAAGTTCATCCTGGCGGGCGACCTGATCGAGGCGACGTCCGACACCGGCGCCTACGTGCTGCTGTCGGGCGTGCTGAAGCGCACGTCGGCGAAGCTCACCCAAGATCTGCAACGACATCCGGCTGCTGGCGTCGGGCCCGCGCTGCGGCTTCAACGAGATCAACCTGCCGCAGATGCAGCCGGGCAGCTCGATCATGCCGGGCAAGGTGAACCCGGTGATGCCCGAGGTGGTGAACCAGGTCGGATTCCTGGTGATCGGCCTCGACCTCACGGTGACGCTCGCGGCGTCGGCCGGGCAGCTGCAGCTGAACGTGATGGAGCCGGTGATCACGTTCGCGCTGTTCACGTCGATCGCGACGATGGAGAACGCGGTCGACAGCCTGCGCGTCCACTGCATCGACGGCATCACCGCCAACGCCGAGCGCTCGCGCGACATGGTGTTGAACTCGCTCGGCATCGTCACGGTGCTGAAGCCCTCGCTCGGCTACAAGCAGTGCGCGGAGATCGCGCGCGAGGGCTACGAGACCGGCAAGTCGCTGCACGACATCGTGGTCAAGGAGCGCAAGCTGCTGACGCAGGAGAAGTGGGACGAGGTGTTCTCGTTCGAGAACCTGATCAGCCCGAAGTTCGAGCAATAGCCTGGTGACTTCCATGGAAATGGACGTCCACATCCACAAGGCTCGCGTCGTCCCCGCGAACGCGGGGACCCGGTGTCGTTCGCGGAAAGTCGCTGGGTTCCCGCTTTCGCGGGAACGACGCAGTGCTTGTCATTTGTCGACGTAATGCACCGTAAGACAAGCCGCGGCCACGGAGTACCATCATGACACTGTCGATCGTGCTGCAGTTCATCGTCGTGCTCGCGGCGATCTGGATGGGCGCGCGCTTCTCCGGCGTCGGCCTGGGCCTCTGGGGCGCCGTCGGCCTGCTGGTGCTGGTGGCAGTCTTCGGCGTCGCCCCGACGTCGCCGCCGGTCGACGTGATGCTGATCATCCTCGCGGTGATCATGGCCGCCTCCGTGATGGACGCCGCCGGCGGCATCGACTTCCTCGTGCGGATCGCCGAGCGGATCATCCGGGCGAATCCCAAGTACGTGACGATCGTCGCGCC
>JADJWJ010000003.1 GCA_016716425.1 Betaproteobacteria bacterium | reverse complement strand
CAGGCGGCCGTCGCGCAGAGGGCCCAGGCCCGCTGGGACGCCATGGTGCGCGACGACATGGAGGCCGCCTACGCCTATCTGAGCCCCGGCTCCCGCGCGGTGACTTCCCTCGACAAATTCAAGGGGAATACCCGGCGCGGCGCGTTCCGCGCCGCCCGCGTCGAGAAGGTCGCGTGCGAGGGCGACGCCTGCGTGGTCAGCCTCCAGGTGACCTACGATCACCCGAAGATGAAGGGCATCACGACGCCGCTCGCGGAATCGTGGATAATCGACGCCGGGCAGGCATGGTACGTGTACGGCGGCAACTGATCCGGACGCGAGTGTCGCCGCTTTGAGACGTTGCGGAAAATCCACAGTCGGACGGTCGGGCGCCGTCCGTTTCGTTTGTCAAAAGGGGTAGCCTGTAATAACATTCGCGTGCTGTTGGCTTTAAAGTGATCACTTTAAACGGCAATCAAAAGGAGTCGTCACCTACCATGAATACGTTCAAACACAAGTCGCTGTACGCCGCTGTCGCGGGTCTGGGCGCGCTCGCCGCGACCGGCGTTGCGCAGGCGGTGTCAGTCAATCACGACGGCCTGGGTCAGGTCCTGATCTATCCGTATTACACGGTACGGGACGTCAGCATTCCGATCCCCGGGCAAATCGTTCTCGCCTCGTACAACTCGCTGCTGTCGGTCGTCAACTCGACCGCGTCGGCGAAGGCGGTGAAGGTCCGCTTCCTCGAAGGCAAGAACAGCCGCGAAGTCCTCGACTTCAACCTGTACCTGTCGGCGAAGGACGTCTGGACCGCCGCGATCATCCCGACCACGGACGGCGCCGGCATCTTCACGGCGGACAAGTCCTGCACGACGCCGATCGTGTCGTCGAGCTCGGAGGCCCCGACCCCGTTCGTCAACTACGCCTACTCGGGCAGCAACGACGACAAGGGCGGCACGTCGCTGGACCGCACGCGTGAAGGCTACGTCGAAATCATCGAGATGGGCGACGTGGTCGGCTCGACCGCCGTTGCCGCGACGCACGTCAACGGCGTTCCGCCGTGCACGCCGTCGGCGCTCGCTTCCCCGACGGCTCCGAACAACACCCAGGCGGGTGGCGGCGGTCTGTTCGGCACGATGACGATCATCAACGTCCTGAAGGGCGAGGACTTCGGCGTCGACGCGACCGCGCTGAACGGCTTCTCGACGCAGCCGCTGTGGTTCGAGCCGGGCGACGTCCGCCCGACGCTGGCGCAGGTCAACCCGAAGCGGTCGGTCGTCGTGGCGGGCACGAACGTGTTCATCACCGACTGGGCGACCTCGGGCAACGCGGCCGACCCGGTGTCCGCGGTGCTGATGCACGACAACGTCTACAACGAGTTCGTCGTCGAGCCGACGACCAAGTCGGGCACCGACTGGGTCGTGACGTTCCCGACCAAGCGCGAGTATGTCGCGGTCGGCAGCGGCTCGGCGTCGAAGCTCTTCCAGAGCAACTTCAGCGCGACGGGCTCGTGCGACGACGTCGTGGTCACGCAGTACGACCGCGAAGAGCGCACGATCATCTCGCAGACGTCGTTCTCGCCGCCGCCCCCGACGCAGACGGACTCGCTGTGCTGGGAAGCGAACGTGATCTCGGTCGACGGCAACAACGTGCTCGGCTCGAAGAACGTTTCGAACATCCCGACGACGTTCACCGCCGGCTGGATCGCGCTGAACTTCCGCGGCGCGACGGTCCCGGTCACGCGCCACCAGCTGGTCGGCGGTGGCTCGACGGTGTTCAACACGGTCACCGGCGGCACCTTCGGCCTGCTGTCGACGACGTTCAACGGCCTGCCGGTCGTCGGCTTCGCCGCGATCACGTTCGAGAACGAGACGCTTACGGTCGGCCCGGGCTCCGCGGTCCAGTCGAACTACGGCGGCAACTTCAACCACAAGGTCACGACCGACGTCAAGTAACCGCGTCGGGTTCAAGCAGCACTCGGGGCGAGGAGCGATCCTCGCCCCTTTTTCTTCCTCATTCTTCCCGTCTCGCGGTCGCCATCCCGGCCGCCGGTGCCTTCGATGAACATCCGATCCTTTCTCCGGCCGCGCCTCGCGTGGCTGGCCTTCACCGCATGCATGGCGAGTGCGGGCGCCGTCTGCGCACCGACCGCGGCCGGCGACACCGTGCTCATCTCCAACAGCGCCGCCAGCGTGACGCGGGCGGAATTCGACGCCGAACTCCTGCGCATCCCGGCCGACGCGCGTGCCGGGGTCACCGCCAACCCGCGGCGCGTCAACGACCTGCTCGTGCGGATGCTCGTGCAGAAGACGCTCGCGGCACGGGCGCGCGCGGCGAAGCTCGACGAATCCCCCGAAGCCCGGCTGCGCGCAGGCCGAGATCGACCGCCTGCTCGCGCAGCTGATGATGGAGCGCGTCGAGGCCGACGCCGCCGCCGAGTTCGAGGCGAACCGGGCCAGGTTCGAGCTGCGCGCGCGCGAGCTCTACGCGCTGGACCGCGCGCGCTTCAGCTCGCCGGAGTTGGTGAGCGCGACGCACATCCTGTTCGACCCGAAAAAGCGCGGTGCCGACGAGGCGAAGCGACTGGCGCAGGAGACGCGCGCGAAGGTCGTCGCCGGCGCCGACATGGCGAAGCTCGCCGCCGATCTGTCCGACGATCCCACGGCCCGCCGCAACCTGGGCTCGGTCGGCTACTTCGCGAAGAAGGACATGGCCCCGGAGTTCGCCGAGGCGGCCTTCGCGCTGAAAAGCCCGGGCGACGTCGCCGAACCCGTGCTGTCGGAGTTCGGCTGGCACGTGATCCGGCTCGATGGCCGGCAGGCGCCCGCGGTCAAGTCCTTCGACGAGGCGCGCGAAACCCTGATGGCCGACTTGAAGAAGCGGCACGTCGCCGACAAGCGCGACGAGGCCATCTCGGCGATCAACCGCGACCCGGCAACGCAGGTCAACCGCGAGGCGGTCGGCGCGGTCGTGCAGCGCGTCGACGGCGACGCTGCGGTCCGCGCGCTCGAAGCGCGGCCCTCCGGGGCGCCGCCGGCCGCGCCCCGCTGACGGACGCGCGGCGGACCGCCCGTCCGCGGGCCCCTCGCGGGCGGCCTCCGCCGCAGGCGTAACATCGCGGGATCCGGCCGCGCCGCGGCGGTGCCGCGCGCCACCTGTCCATGCCCTCCGACCTCGAATTCACCGGCGAGCGATTCGTTCCCGGCGTCGCCGGCGAGATCGCGCACGAGCACTGGCACCGCTATGCGTTCGCGCGGCGGTTTGCCGCCGGGCGCCGCGTGCTCGACGTGTCCTGCGGCGAAGGCTACGGCAGCGCGCTGCTCGCGGACGCCGCGGCGCACGTGACCGGCGTGGACATCGCGCCGGAGGCCGTTGCGCACGCGCGCGCCGCGTACGGCGGGCGCACGAACGTGCGCTTCGTGCAGGCGTCGGCGGCCGCGCTGCCGCTGGCCGACGCGAGCATCGACGTCGCGGTTTCGTTCGAGACGATCGAGCATCTGCCGCGCGCGCTGCAACCGCGGATGCTCGCGGAACTGGCGCGGGTGCTGACGCCGGCGGGCGTGCTCGTGCTCTCGGCGCCCGATCCCGCCCAGTACTCGCTGGCGCGCGGCTACCGCAATCCGCACCACCTGCACGAGCCGTCGCGCGATGAGCTCGACGCGCTGCTGGCCGCGCACTTCTCTGCGCGCCGCTGGCAGCGCCAGCGCCGCTGGTTCGGGTCGGCGCTCTGGCGCGAGGACCGCGGCGACATGACGTTCGAGGCGTGGACGGGCGACGGCGCCCAGGTCGCACCGGCGGAGCTGCCGCCCGCGATGTACGTGGTGGCGGTCGCGGCGCGCGACGCCGCGGCGCTGCCCGCGCCGGGTCCCGCGCTGACGCTGTTCACCGATCGGGACGAGGCGGAGCTCGCGCGCGTCGACGCGCGTGCCGCCGAGGTGCTGCGGCTCGATGCGCTGCTCGCCGAGCGCGACGCCGCGCTCGACCGGCAGGCGGCACACGTCCGGCACCTCGAACAGCTCGCGGCGTACCGCGAACGCATCGTCGTCGAGCGCGACGCGCAGCTCGCAGCGACCAACGCCGCGCGCGACGGGGCGATCGTGGCGCGCGACGCGCTCGCGCGCGAGCGCGATGGCCTCGCGCAGCAGCACGCGGCCGCGGTGGCCGAGCGCGACGACGCAATGGCGGCGCTCGCGTCGTCGCGGCAGGCGCGGGCGGCGCTCGCGGCCGAGATCGGCCGGCTCGAGCGCGCGCTTGCTGCGCAGGAGCGCATCATCGCGCACCGGCAGAGCGCGCGCTGGTGGTTCGCGCTGCCCTGGATGCGCCTGAGGCTGGCGATGAAGCGGCTGTTTGCGTCCTGACCCGATGCCGGCGCCGCACTACGTCATCGACGTCGTCGTCCCCGTCTACAACGCGCCGGAAGACGTCCGGCTCTGCGTCGACGCCGTGCTCGCGCACCTGCGCGCCGACGTGCGCATCGTGCTGATCGACGACGCGTCGCCCGATCCGCGGATCGGCGAGTTCTTCGTGGAGATGGAGCGGCGCGCCCATCCGCAGGTCGTCCTGCTGCGCAACGAGCGCAACCTGGGCTTCACCGGCACCGCCAACCGCGGCATGGCGCTGTCGCGTGCCGACGTCGTGCTGCTCAACTCGGACACGATCCCGACGGCCGGGTGGCTCGACGCCATCATGCACTGCGCGGCCACGGATGCGCGCACCGGCACGATCACGCCGTTCTCGAACAACGCGGAGATCTGCTCGTTCCCGCGCTTCTGCGCGGACAATCCGTGGCCCGCGGGCGCGGATCCGGAGCCGGTCCGGGCGGCGCTGGCCGGGACCGCGGTGCCCACGTACCCGGACCTGCCGACCGGCGTCGGGTTTTGCATGTACATCCGCCGCGCGCTGCTCGACGAGATCGGCGGCTTCGATCCCGCGTTCGGGCTGGGCTACGGCGAGGAGAACGACCTGTGCCTGAAGGCAGCGCGCGCCGGCTGGCGCAACGTGCTGGCCGACAACGCGTTCGTCGTGCACACCGGCGGCCGCTCGTTCGCCGGACAGAAGGGCGAGCTCGGTGCGCGCAACATGGCGCTCCTGCAGGAGCGCCACCCGCACTACCTCGACATGGTGCGCGCGTACATCGCCGCGGATCCGCTGCGTCCGCTGCGCGAGGCCGCCGCGATGCGACTCGCGGTCGCCGCGCAGCCGGGTCGCGGCGTCCTGCACGTCATCCACCACCATGGCGGCGGCACCGAGACGCACGTGCGTGCGCTCATCAGCGGGTCGCGCGACCGCTGGCGGCATTACCTGGCGATCGCCGTCGACGACCTGTGGCAGGTCGAGGAGCACCGCGCGGACGGCACCGTCGTCACGTTCGACCTCGCGCGGGACCCGGACGAGCCGTGGCGCGACTTCGTCGGCGGCATCGTGGCGACGTTCGGGATCGCGCTCGTCCACCTGCACAACGTCTCGGCGTGCCGCGACGGCATCCTCACCGCGCTCGTGGCGCTGCCGGTTCCGTACGGCTACACCGTCCACGACCTCAACTTCGCCTGCCCGACCATTACCTTTCTCGGGCCCGACGGCATGTATTGCGGCGCGGTGACCGACGCGGCGGCGTGCAGCCGCTGCCTCGCGGCGCAGCCGGCGTTCGCGGGCGTGGACATCGCCGCGTGGCGCGCGCGCCACCACGCGCTGCTCGCCGGCGCAGCATTCCGGATCGCGCCTTCGCACTGGGTCGCGGACACGCTGCACCGGTACTTCCCGGACTGCGCAGCGACGGTGATCGCGCACGGCTCGCCCCCCGGACTGCTGCCGCGCGCACCGGGCGTGCGCACGACGGTCATGCTGCCCGACGACGACGTGCCCACCGTGGCGGTGCTGGGTGCGATCGGCCCGGACAAGGGGGCGCGCCGGCTCGAGCGGCTGGCGGAGCACGCGCGTGCGCAAGGCGCGCGCGTGCGCTTCGTGCTGATCGGCTACATGGACGTCGAGCACGGCCCGTGGCAGTCCGACGACGCCGTGTTCACCGTGCACGGGCGCTATGAAACCGCCGACCTGCCCGACCTGCTCGCCCACTATCGCGCGGTGCTGGTGCTGTATCCGTCGGCGGGGCCGGAGACGTTCAGCTACACGCTGACCGAGGCGTGGGCGGCCGGACGGCCGGTGCTGGTGCCGCCGATCGGCGCGCTGGCCGAACGCGTGGCCGGCAGCGGCGCGGGCACGGTGCTGACCGAGGACGAATGGCGCGACGAGGCGCGCATGCTCGAGCGCATCGTCGCGCTGGTCGCGCCGTCCGCGCGCGCGGCGCTGGCGGCCGCGGCGCAGGCCGCGCGGGCGCTGCCGCACGCGACGCTCGCCGGGATGGCCGCGGCGACGTTCGCGCTGTACGAGCGCGCGCTGCCGCCCGCACCGGCCGGGGCGCCTGCGCGCGACCGGCCGCTCGCGCCCGCGCGACTGCGGCATGCGCTGCAGTACGTGCCGTGGCATCCGCCGGCGGTCGCCGCGGCGCCGGCGCCCGCCGGCGCCGCGGGTGCGCTCGCGCGCGTGGGGCGCACGCCCGCCGGACGCGCGCTCGCCCGGCTCGTGCCTCCACGTATTCGCGCCGCCTTGCGCGCGCGGCTGCGCTGATGGCCGCGAACGCGTTTGCCGATTGGGTGCTGCGCGGCCGCGCGCACCAGCAGGAGGGACGGCCGGCCGATGCATTGCCGTGCTTCCGGCGCGCGGCGCGCGAGGACCCGCGCTCGCCGCTGCCGCACTTCCACCTGGGCGAAGCGCTGTGGCAATTGGGCCTCGCCGACGACGCGCAGCGCGCGTGGCGGGCGGCCGCGAAGCTCGACCGCGCGTTCGCGCCGCCGCGGCTCGCGTTGGCCGAGGCGGCGTTCGCGCGCGGCGATTTCGTGGCGGCGCTCGACTCCGCGCGCGAGGCGGTCGCGGCGGCGCCGGAGGATGCGCGCGCGAAGCTCACGCAGGCGGTGGCGGGAGCGGCACTTGGCGATGCCGCCGCGCTCGCCGCCGCCGCCGCGCAGGTCGCCGTCGATGCAACGCCCGCGCACGCCCCGGCGCTCGCGACGGCGCTGGCCGCGGCGCTCGCCGGCGCGACGGCCGGCGAGCCGGCCGAAGCGCTGGCGGCCGCGCTCGCGCCGCACGCATCGACACTGCCGCTGCCGCTCGCGGCGGCGCTCGCCGAGCGCGGCGTGTCCGTTCCCGACGCGATCGCGGCGCGCCGCTTCACATTGTCCGATCTCGACGCTGCGCGGCGCCTCGCCCTGGCGCTGCACACGCGCGACGCGCCGACGGCGGCGCGCCTCGCCGCTGCCTACAGCGCGCTGGGCGCGATGCTGCCGCCGCCGCCGGTACCCCTGCTCTGGCCGCGGCGGACGGCCGGCGTCGACGTGCGGATCGCGTGGATCCCGCCGGCGCCCTCCGGGCCGGCGTGGCCGCGCTGGCGCGCCGCGCTGGCAGCCTTGCCTGCGGGAACGGACACCGGGCTCGATCACGTCGTGCTGTGTCCGGCCGACGTTGCCGCGGTACGCGCGGCGCTCGCGGACACGCCGCTTGCCGGCGCGCCGTGCGTCGCCCTGCCGGAGCATGCCGACGCCGCAGCGGCGAGGGTCCTCGCGGCCCGCGACTGCGACGTGCTCGTCGACGGCGCCGGACTTGCCGCCGACGTCGTCGGCATGCTGGCCGCGCGTCCGGCGCGCGCGACGTGGAGCCTCGCCGCGGGCGAGCCGGCGCACCGGGAGCCGCTCGTGCAGCGGGCGATCGCGGACGGCCGCGACCTCGTCGAGGCCCTCGCGCAGTTGCGCGACGCGGTTGCCGCGGAGCGCGGGTGTCCGTACCCCGCGGCGGAGCTTGCGGCGCAGTGGGATGCCGCCGTGCTCGCGCACCGGGAGGGCGACCTCGCGCGCGCCGACGCCGCGTACGTCGGCATTCTCTCCGTGCAGCCGGGCTTCGCGCCGGCGCTGCACCTGTCGGGCGAGGTCGCGCGCGCGCAGGGCGAGGTCGACCGCGCGGCCGCCGCATATGCGGCCGCGATCGCGGCCGCGCCCGAATTCGTCGAGGCGCGGCTCGCCGCCGCCGAACTGGCGCTCGCGCGCGGCGCGGCCGACGAGGCCGCGCGCATCGCCGGCGACGGCCTCGCGCGCTCGCCGGGCAATGTCGCGCTGTGGCGCATGAGCGGCCGGGCGCAACTCGCGCGGCGCGACGGGGCAGGCGCCGCCGCTGCGTTCGCCCACGCGCTGGCGCTGGCGCCGGCGGACGCCGCGCTCCACTTCGACCACGGCGTCGCGCTGCAGCGAGCAGGCGACGCGACCGGCGCGGCCCGGGCGTACCAGCGTGCGCTGACGTTCGCGCCGGACATGGCGGCCGCCGACTTCAACCTCGGCGTGCTGTTCCAGCAGCAGGGCAACCACCGCGCCGCGATCGCCGCATACCGCAACGCGCTCGCCGGCGACCCTGCGCACGCTGCCGCATACAAGAACCTCGGCGAGGCGCTGTTCGCCGACGGGCAGATCGACGCGTGGCAGGCCAACTTCCGCGCGTTCGAGGCGCGCTGCCCGACGGCGCTGGCGCTCGCCGTGTACGCGCTCGAGGCGTGCCAGTACCGGGCGGACTTCGCGCGCCTCGACCGCTATCTCGACGGCCTGCGCCGGGACGAGTTCAAGGCGGATGGCGACGAGGCGCTGGCCGACGCGCTGGAAGAGCTCCTGTACCTGCTGCTGTTCTTCGACGTCGAGCCCGCGACGACGCTGCGCTACGCGCAGGCGTACGACGCCGTTTCGCGGCGTTTGCACGGAGCGCCGCTGCCGCCGCCGGCGGCCCGCCGCCCGGGCCCGGTGCGCCTCGGGTACCTGTCGGCGGACCTGCGCAACCACGTGATGGGCAAGATGATGTGGCCGGTCGTCGCGCACCACGACCGCGCGCGCTTCGATCTCTACTTCTATTCCACATCGGCGGTCCGCGACGAGTGGACGGAGAAGTTCGCGGCCGCCGGAACGCGCTTCGACGTGGTTGCAGCGCTCGACGACGCTGCCGCGGCCGCGCGGATCGCGGTCGACGACCTCGACCTCCTCGTCGACCTGTCGACGCACACGCGCGGCGCCCGGCCGGGCATCCTCGCGCACAAGCCCGCGCGCGTGCAGATCACGCACGTGGCGAGCGCGGGCACCGTCGGCCTCTCGGCGATCGACTACAAGCTGACCGACCGCTACGCCGACGTGCCCGAGAGCCAGGCGTTCCAGATCGAGCGCATGCTCGTGATGGACGGCTGCGTGTTTCCGTACCGGAGCGTGCCGCCCGCCGCGCAGCACCCGTTCGAGCGGGCGCGCCTGGCCATCGCGCCGGACGCGATCGTGATCGGCGCGTTCGTGAATCCGTTGAAGCTGTCGCGCCGCTGTCTGCGCCTGTGGCGCGACGTACTCGCGCGCATCCCGCGCGCGAAGCTCGCGTTCTCGCCGGCCAATCCCGCGCTGCGCGACGCGTACGTCCGGCTCGCCGCCGCGGCGGAGATCGGCGTGGAGCGGCTGCTGTTCCTGCCGCAGGGCCGCGACGACGCGGAAAACCAGGCCCGCTACCACCTGGTCGACTTCGTGCTCGACACGCTTCCGTTCGGCGGCGTCAACGGGACCATGGAGGCGCTCGCGATGCAGGTCCCCGTCGTGACGCTCGTCGGCCGCCGTCACGGCGAGCGCACGTCGTATTCGATCCTCGAGAACCTCGGCGTCGACGCGACGATCGCCGCCACCGGCAACGACTACGTCGCCATCGCGGTCCGGTTGGCCGACGACGCCGTGTTCCGCACCGCGGTCCGCGCCGCGATCGCGAAGGGGCTCGCCGGGTCGCCGCTCGTCGATATGGCGCAGCACACGCGCAACCTGGAGGCTGCCTACCTGCGCGCGCTCGGGCCGGGGGCACTCGGCTGACGCGCGTGCCCGACCCGCGCCTCGCCGCCGTGCAGTCGCGGCTCGCCGCCGGCGACGCCGCCGGCGCGCGCGCGCTTGCCGACGACGTGCTGCGCGACGCGGCGCTCGCCACGCCGGATCGCGCGGCGGCCTTCGTCCTGCGCGCCCGCGCGCACGAGGCGCAGGGCGACCTGCGGCAGGCGATCGCCGATCTCGAAGGCGCGCTGGCCCTCGACCCCAACCAGGCGCGCGTGTGGAACGAGCTCGGCCTGGTCGCCGCCGACGCCGGCCTCGCCGACCGCGCGGCGGCCGCGTTCGACCACGCGACGCGCGTCGATCCGGGCTACGCGCGCGCGTGGAACAACCTCGCCAACGCGCTGCGCGCGGCGGGGCGCGTCGCCGACGCTGCGCGCGCGGCCGGCCGCGCGGTGGCCTCCGATCCGGGCTACGCGCTCGCGTGGTCGAACCTGGGGGCGCTCGCGCGCGAGACCGACGACGACGCGCGCGCGGAGGCCGCGTTGCGCCGTGCACTGGCGCTCGACGCGAACCAGCGCGGCGCGGTGACCACGCTGGCGGGACTGTTGCGCGAGCGCGGCGATCTCGCGGGCGCCGCGGAGCTGTTCGCGCGCGCGGGCACGCTGGACCCGCGCGACGCCAACGCGATGCTGCAGCTCGGAGGCACGCTGGCCGAGGCCGACGACCTCACGAGTGCGCGCGCGGCGTTTGCGGAGGCGGGCATGCGCGACCCGAAGCTGCTGCGCGCGCTCTTCGGGCAGTGGCTGACGCTGCCGATGGTGCCCGGCAGCGCGGCGGCCGTCGCGGCGGCGCGCGCGGCGTTCGCGGACGGGCTCGCGCGCGTCGAGGCCGAGGCACCCGCGCGCGCGGCGGCACTCTCCGCCGACCGGCTGCTGGACGAGCTGCGGTGGACCAACTTCCTGCTCGCCTACCAGGGTGGCGACGACAAGGTGCTGCAGGCAGGCTTCGCCGGCATCGCCGCCGGCCTCGTCGACGCGCGCGCGCCCGGGTGGCGGCGGCCGCTGGCGGCGCGGGTGCGCGGCGGCGCACGCGTGAAGATCGGCTTCGCGTCGGCGTTCTTCCGCGACGGCACCGCCGGCCGCTACTTCGAGCGCTGGATCACCGCGCTTCCGCGCGAGGAATTCGACGTGCACGTCTATCACCTGCTGCCGGGGGTGGACGCGCTCGCGCAGCGGCTGGCGCAGCGCGCCGACACGTTCCGCCACTGCCCGTGGTGGCGGCCGTCGCAGGTGGCGCCGCGCATTCGCGCCGACGCGCTCGACGTGCTCGTGTACCCGGAACTCGGAATGGGCACCGTCACGTTCGCGCTCGCCGCGCTGCGCCTGGCGCCGTTGCAGTGCGCGGCATGGGGCCATCCGGTGACCACCGGCCACGCAACCGTCGACGTGTTCCTGTCCGTGGCCGCGATGGAACCGGCGGACGGCGCCGCGCACTACACGGAGCGGCTGGTGACGCTGCCGGGCATCGGCACCTGCTACCGCGCGCCCGAGGTTCCGCCCGACGCGACGCGCGCGCGCTTCGGCCTGCCGGACGGCGCGCCGCTGCTGCTGTGCCCGCAGTCGCTGTTCAAGATCCATCCGGACAACGACGCGCTGTTCGCGCGCGCGCTCGCCGCGGTGCCGGACGCGCTGCTGGTCGGCTTCGAAGGCCGCGATCCGCGGCTCACGGCGGCGTATTCGGCACGCCTCGCGGCCGCGGGCATCGCGCCGGAGCGCGTGCGCCTTCTGCCGCAGTGCGGGCACGACGACTACCTGCGCGTCAACACGCTGTGCGACGTGATGCTCGACACGCTCCACTGGTCGGGCGGCAACACCAGCCTCGACGCGCTGGCGTGCGGGCTGCCGCTCGTCACGCTGCCCGGCCGCTTCATGCGCGGGCGGCAGAGCGCCGGCATGCTGCGTCTGATGGGGGTCGACGCGTGCGTCGCGCGCGACGAGGACGACTACGTGCGGATCGCCGCGGCGCTGGCGACGGACCGGGCGCGGCGCGACGAGGTGTCCCGCCGCATCCTCGCGGCGGGGGCGCGCATCTTCGACGACGCGGCGCCCGTGGCTGCGCTGGCGCAGTGGCTGCGGGAGAACGCCTAGCGGAGCTCCCCGTTGTCCCCGCGCCGCGCGGCCCCCGCGGCCCCGCGGGCGGCAGCGGCCCCCCCGCACCCCGGAAACCGCCCCTCAACCCTCGGATCGCCGTCCAGGCGTGCGCCGCGGGAGGCTCGATGGCCACGACGCGACACTCGGCGAAGCCCGCGGAGAGCGGCCAGCGCCACGCATCGGCGCCGAACTCCGTGTGGACGAGGTAGCCGTCACCATCCGCGGGCGTGCCGTGATACGAGGCGGGCAGGCCCGCGCGGCTGCGCGTCAGCCGGCCGACGACCATCGGCACGGTGAACACGCACGCACCGCCGTCGCGCAGCACGCGCCGGCACTCCGCGAGGCCGCGTACCGGGTCGGGCACGTGCTCGAGCGTGTCCGAGTGGACTACGAGGTCGAACGCGCCGTCGGCGTGCGGCAGCGCCTGCATGTCGAACTGCGGAAACTGCGCGAACACGCGCCGCGGCAGCTGCGCGAGGTACGCCGAAACGCCCCCCGCCTCGTTGATCTCGAGCACGGAGAGCCGCCGCGCCGCGCCGGTGCGCGCGAACTCCGCGAACGTGCCTGCGGCGCCGGCGAAACGGAGGATTGCCGTGGCGAGCGCCATGCAGCGCAGCGTGCTGCGGCAGCGCGGACAGTGCCGTCCCTGCTGCCGGTTCACGCAGGCGACTTCGTCGGGCGCGAGGCCCCACTCGGCGATCAGCGCAGGCGACAGCACGTCGACGTCGACGAGGCCCTCCGCGCCGCACACGACGCAGCGTGACGTCATGTCCGCGTCGTGGCGTCCGCAACGCCGGGCGCAGTCGTCGGTCGCGCGACCCGGTCGAAGTGGATCGACCGCATCGGCAGGCCGACCAGCGAGTGGCGGACGCTGCTCGTCTCGACGCGGAACGTCAGCGCGTCGTGGATCCACTCGTGCTGGACGTGGTCGTCCTGCCGCCCGTCGGCGACCGCCACGGCGATCGAGTAGTCGCCGGGCGGCAGCAGCGGCAGGTCGAACTCGAAGCGCGCCGTCGCCACGTCGCCGGCGGCGAGCGAGAACGGCGACGCCTGCGTGGTCAGGAACGTGTTGTCGCCGAACACGTTCTGGCCGAGCCGGTCGCGGACGAGGAAGCCGACGATCGGGCTCGCGATCGGCGCGGACGCCTCGATGTCGATCGCGACGACGACGGTCTCGCCGCCAACGGCCCACGCCAGGCGCTCGCCGTCCCGGTGCTCGAAGCGCACGTCGGCAATGCGCGCGCCGCGCTTGCCGAACGACGCCGCCTCGCGGTGGAACTCGAAGATCTCGATGTCGTTGCGATACGGCGACGCCTGCAGGATGTCGAGCCGCTGGTCGCGGGCAGGCGCGGCCGACGCGGTCGCGCCCGCGGCTGCAGCGACCGGCACCGCGTCGCGCGAGGCCCCCTGGACCGATTCGAACAGGTTCTCGAGGTACAGGTCGCACACGTGCTTGGCCGGGCCGATGGCCTTCGCGCGGCCGCCGTCGAGCCACAGCACGCGATCGCACAGGTTGGCCACCGCGGTCGTGTCGTGGCTGACGAACAGCAGCGTGCCGCGCTCCTTGAATTCGCGCAGGAAGCGCATGCACTTCTGCACGAAGCGCGCGTCGCCCACCGCCAGCGCCTCGTCGATGACCAGGATGTCGGCGTCGACGTGCGCCATCACGGCAAACGCGAGGCGCACCGCCATGCCGGTCGAGTAGGTCTTGATCGGCTGCTCGATGAATTCGCCGATGTCGGCGAACGCGCAGATCGCGTCGTACCGCGCCTCGATCTGCTGCTGCGTCAGGCCGACGATGTAGCCGTTGAGGAAGATGTTCTCGCGGCCGGAGAATTCCGGAGAGAAGCCGGCGCCCAGCTCGAGCATCGCCGCGATGCGCCCGTGCGTCTCGACGCGGCCCGCCGTCGGTTTCAGCGTTCCGCACACGATCTGCAGCAGCGTGGACTTGCCGGAGCCGTTGCGCCCGATGATGCCGACGGTCTCGCCGCGTACGACCTCGAACGACACGTCGTGCAGCGCCCAGAACTCCTGGTAGTACCTGCGCCGGCCGCCCAGCAGCAGTTGCTTCAGCCGGTCGCGCGGCTTAGCGAAAAGCCGGAAGCTCTTCGCCACGCCTTCGGCGCGGACGGCGAGGTCAGAGGGCATCGGCGAATCCGTCGCGCGCGTGCTGGAAGAACGCGAGTCCGAGCCACGCGACCGCGAGCCCGGCCACGGTCATCCACGCGAGGCCGGCGAAATCCGGCAGGCGGCCGAAGATCAGCACCTGCCGCGCCTCGCCGACGAAGTACGTCATCGGGTTCCACTCGATCGCCCAGCGGAATTCGGCCGGCACCGCGGTCGCCGGATAGAAGATCGGGCTCATGAACATCAGCACGGCGGTCACGATGTTGATCGTCTGCGCGAGGTCGCGCAGATAGACGCCGAGCGCGGCCAGCGCCCACGAGAAGCCGAGCACGAACAGCACCAGCGGCACCAGCACGGCCACGATGAGCGGCCACGTCGCGGGCAGCGAGCCCATCACCGCCAGCATCACCGCCGCGAGCACGACGAGGCTGATCGCCGCGTGGAACAGGCTCGAGCACAGCACGACCCACGGCAGCCCTTCCAGCGGGAAGATCACCCGCTTGACGAACCCGGGATTCTGCAGCATCAGCGTCGGCGCGCGGTTCACGCACTCGGCGAAGATGCCGAACACCAGCAGCCCCGAGAACAGGATCACCGCGAACTCGAGCACGCTCCCCGAGCCGTCCGGGCTCCAGCGCGTCCTGAAGACGACGCCGAACACGAACGTGTAGACGGCGAGCATCAGCAGCGGGTTGAAGAACGACCACAGGAGCCCCAGCACCGAGCCGCTGTAGCGGCCGACCACGTCGCGCTTCGCGAGGTTGACGATGAGCGTCCGATGGCGCCAGAAGCTCGCGAACACGGCGAGCGGCTGTTTCGGCAGCGGCGTGGCGTTCATGGCGGGAAAGCGGAGCCCGGGATGCGGACGCGGGACGAGGGCGCGGCGCGCCGCGACGGCGCGCGAGGCGCTCATCATACCGTGGACCGCGCGCCCCTTGAAATCGCGCGTCCGGCTAGCGGCGCGCGACCAGCCCGGCGAGCGCGTCCGCGACGGCGGCGAGCGGCTGCGACCAGTCGCCGTGGCGCCGCTGGCGGAAGAGGCGCGCGGTCGGGTACCACGGGCTGTCGGTGCAGTCGAGGAACCAGCGCCAGTCGGGTACGCGCGACAGCAGCACCCACACGGGCTTGCCGAGCGCGCCCGCGAGGTGCGCGAGGCTCGTGTCGACGCTGACGACGACGTCGAGCGCGTCCACCAGCGCCGCGAGGCCGTCGAAGTCGTTGGAGAGGGGCAGTTGCACGAGACGGGCGGCTGCCTCGGCGTCGTCGGGGGCCAGCGCCTCGCCGTGGCGCTTCAGCGAGAACCAGCGCACGCCGGGACACGCGAGCAGGCGCGCCGCGTCCCGCAGCGCGAAGCTCCGGCGCGCATTGAGCGAGTTGCCGGGCGCACCCGACCATGCAATGCCGACCTTCAGCGCGTCGCCGCCTTCGCGCGCGACGTCGGCGAGTGCCGCGCGCCGCAAAGCGTCGTCGGTGCGCAGGTAGGGCACGGGCACGGTGACCGACCGGGGCGTGATTCCGAGCACGCCGGGCAGCGACATCAGCGATGCGTGCGCGTCGTAAGCGGGGAGGGGTCCCGCGATCGGCGCGGTCGCGGCCACGCCGGGCGCGGTGGCGGCGAGGCGGAGCAGCGTGTCGGGTACGGCGACCACCACGCGCGCGCCGCGCTCGGCCACGTGGCGCGCGAACCGGAGGTTCATCAGCGCGTCGCCCAGTCCCTGCTCCGCGTGCAGCAGCACGGTCTGCCCGGAACTTGCATCGCCGGTCCACGCGGGGCCTGCGTACGCCCGCAGTTGCGCGGCAGTCTCCGGCGCCCGCAGCCGCCATTCGTATTCGCGCCAGCCTTCGGCGTAATCGCCGCGCAGCAGCAGCGCGAGGGCGAGGTTCCAGTGCAGCTGCGGAAGGTCGGGGGCGCTCGCGAGACCGCGGCGGTACGCCGCGACCGCACCGTCGACGTCGCCGGTCGCCTGCAGCGCGAGTCCCAGGTTGGACAGCGCGCCGGCATGATCGGGTTTGAGCGCCAGCGCGCGGCCGTACGCCGCGATCGCCTCCGCGTCCCGCTGCGCCGCGGCCAGCGCAAGACCGAGATTGTTGTGGAACTCTGGCTCGTGCGGCATCTGCGCGACGGCGCGCTCGAGCAGCGGCAGCGCTTCGGCGAGCCGCTGGCGCTGGTAGAGAACGACGCCGAGATAGTGGAGCGCGGGCGCCAGGTCGGGCGCGGCGGCCAGCGCGGCGCGATAGCCGCGCTCCGCCGCGTCGAGATCGCCGCGGCGGTGCGCGTCGATGCCCTGCCGGGTGAGCGCTTCCGGCGCGGCGGCGGCGGGCGGCGGCGACGGTCCGCCGGCGAGCGCCCCGTGGCACTGCTTGTAGCGCCGGCCGCTCCCGCAGGGGCAAGGCTCGTTGCGGGCGACGGGTGGTTGGTCGGGGAGCATTCGCAGGAGTGGATCCGGGTCGGGGCGCCGGGGCGCCGGGGCGCGCCGGGGCGATCGTATCCGATGCGCGGCACCCCCGCCCCTTGTATGTTTAGAGGGTAGTTGCATTACAGGGATGCCGCCCGGCGCGCCAAACCTGTTGCCCCTCGGAGTGACAGCTCGTGGGTGAGCTCACCCCTTGTTTCGGCAGGGGTAATCCCCATGTTGGTCATCAGCGGCGGCGATGGAGGGGGCTGTTGACCTCCCCTGTTTTCGTTGTATAATCGCGCCTCTCTGCTGGTCTATCCCGGGAAGCTCGCATGACCCGGCGGATGATCGGCCTGCTCTTTAACAATCTGCAACCGATAGGTGTGGGTACTCGTGGTGGGGGCCCGTGGGGAGTTGCCGTCAGGCGGCTTTCTGTGGGAGTTCCAAGACACGAAGTGCTCACACGACGCAGTTTGGGCTTCGGGCCAGCAATGGTTCGGGGCCGAACGTCTTGTCTTCTGGCGGAAGCGCTGGGGGGCAGGGCCAACGTCAGTATGAGTTTACTTGCACAAGATCGAACTGAAGAGTTTGATCCTGGCTCAGATTGAACGCTGGCGGCATGCTTTACACATGCAAGTCGAGCGGCAGCGCGGGAGCAATCCTGGCGGCGAGCGGCGAACGGGTGAGGAATACATCGGAACGTGCCCCGGAGTGGGGGATAACGCCGCGAAAGCGGCGCTAATACCACATATGCTCTGAGGAGGAAAGCGGGGACCTGCAAAGGGCCTCGCGCTCTGGGAGCAACCGATGTCCGATTAGCTAGTTGGTGGGGTAAAAGGCCCACCAAGGCGACGATCAGTAGCTGGTCTGAGGATGATCAGCCACACTGGGACTGAGACACGGCCCAGACTCCTACAGGAGGGCAGCAGTGGGGAATTTTGGACAATGGGGGCAACCCTGATCCAGCCATGCCGCGTGCGGGAAGAAGGCCTTCGGGTTGTAAACCGCTTTTAGTCAGGAAGAAAAGGCGCCGGATAACGCCCGGCGTTCTTGACAGTACCGGCGGAATAAGCACCGGCTAACTACGTGCCAGCAGCCGCGGTAATACGTAAGTGCGAGCGTTAATCGGAATTACTGGGCGTAAAGCGTGCGCAGGCGGTTCGTTAAGTTTGCGGTGAAAGCCCCGGGCTCAACCTGGGAATGGCCGTGGAAACTGGCGGGCTGGAGTGCGGCAGAGGGGGTGGAATTCCGCGTGTAGCGGTGAAATGCGTAGAGATGCGGAGGAACACCGATGGCGAAGGCAGCCCCTGGGCCGACACTGACGCTCAGGCACGAAGCGTGGGGAGCAAACAGGATTAGATACCCTGGTGAGTCCACGCCTAAACGATGCTCACTAGGTGTTGGGAAGCGATTCCTTGGTACCGTAGCTAACGCGTGAAGTGAGCCGCCTGGGGAGTACGGCCGCAAGGTTAAAACTCAAGGAATTGACGGGGACCCGCACAAGCGGTGGATGATGTGGATTAATTCGATGCAGCGCGAACAACCTTACCTACCCTTGACATGTCCGGGGAGCCTGCTGAGAGGCGGGTGTGCCTGAAAGGGAACCGGAACACAGGTGCTGCATGGCTGTCGTCAGCTCGTGTCGTGAGATGTTGGGTTAAGTCCCGCAACAGGCGCAACCCTTGTCCCTAGTTGCTACGCAAGGGCACTCTAGGGAGACTGCCGGTGACAAACCGGAGGAAGGTGGGGATGACGTCAAGTCCTCATGGCCCATATGGGTAGGGCTTCACACGTCATACAATGGTCCGGTACAGAGGGTCGCCAACCCGCGAGAGCCAATCCCAGAAAGCCGATCGTAGTCCGGATCGCGATCTGCAACTCGACTGCGTGAAGTCGGAATCGCTAGTAATCGTGGATCAGCATGTCACGGTGAATACGTTCCCGGGTCTTGTACACACCGCCCGTCACACCATGGGAGCGGGATGTACCAGAAGCAGCTAGCCTAACCGCAAGGGGGGCGGTTGCCACGGTGCGTTTCGTGACTGGGGTGAAGTCGTAACAAGGTAGCCGTATCGGAAGGTGCGGCTGGATCACCTCCTTTCTCGGAAGCAGGGATCAGGCATCAGGGATCAGGGATCAACCCCGGATCGCTTAGCCTGCCATCCCCAATCTCCGTCTGCGAGTACCCACAACCTATCGGTTGCACGCCAAGTGCAACGACGCCAGACACCGGGCCTGTAGCTCAGTTGGTTAGAGCACCGTCTTGATAAGGCGGGGGTCGATGGTTCGAATCCATCCAGACCCACCAAGGGCAACGGAACCGAGCCGGGGCTGTAGCTCAGTTGGGAGAGCACCTGCTTTGCAAGCAGGGGGTCGTCGGTTCGATCCCGTCCAGCTCCACCAATCAGGGATCAGGTCAGGCATCAGGGATCAGACCTGGGTTCCGCCGCTATCGGTTGCACGGGCCAGCGCTCAACTTTGCGCTTTGTCGCAGAGGGCAAAGTTGAGAGCTGCACTGTTCTTTAACAATCAGGAAGGTAAGGGTGTACGAAGCTTGATGAGAGCTTCGTACGCAAAGGGTTGAGTTGTATCTTCAAAAAGCCGGGCACCTTTTAAAAAGGGGGTGGCCGGTGGCGCGAGATCACCCAAGCGGTGGGTCGGAGCAGGCAACTGCGAGGACTTACAGTTATGGGGTCAAGCGACTAAGTGCATGTGGTGGATGCCTTGGCGATTACAGGCGATGAAGGACGTGGCAGCCTGCGAAAAGCTGCGGGGAGCTGGCAAACGAGCATTGATCCGCAGATGTCCGAATGGGAAACCCGGCCCGCGAGGGTCACCGCCACCTGAATCCATAGGGTGGAGGAGCAAACCCGGTGAACTGAAACATCTCAGTAGCCGGAGGAACGAAATCAACCGAGATTCCCGGAGTAGTGGCGAGCGAAGCAGGAGCAGCCGGCAAGTGTTAGCGATCGCGCTGGCGAACGCTCTGGAAAGTGCGGCCGTAGTGGGTGATAGCCCCGTACGCGAAAACAGATTAGCGAGACTGAGCTTGCGACAAGTAGGGCGGGACACGTGAAATCCTGTCTGAAGATGGGGGGACCATCCTCAAGGCTAAATACTCGTAATCGACCGATAGTGCACCAGTACCGTGAGGGAAAGGCGAAAAGAACCCCGGAAGGGGAGTGAAATAGATCCTGAAACCGCATGCATACAAACAGTGGGAGCCCCTGCTTCAAGCGCTTCGCGCTTGCAGGGATCAGAAGTCAGGGATCAGGGATCAGAAGTTGCCGCGCGCGCAACACGCGCGGTGATTGAATCTGATTCCTGATCCCTGACGACTGATTCCTGGCTTCAAACGCGGAGCGTTTGAAGCAGGGGTGACTGCGTACCTTTTGTATAATGGGTCAGCGACTTACGTTCTGTAGCGAGCTTAACCGCATAGGGGAGGCGCAGCGAAAGCCCAGTCGAATAGGGCGCATGGTTGCAGGGCGTAGACCCGAAACCGGATGATCTAGCCATGGCCAGGCTGAAGGTGGGGTAACACCTGCTGGAGGGCCCGAACCCGTCTGTTGAAAAAGACGGGGGATGAGCTGTGGCTAGGGGTGAAAGGCTAAACAAATCCGGAAATAGCTGGTTCTCTCCAAAAACTATTGAGGGGTAGTGCCTCCCGTATCACTGCCGGGGGTAGAGCACTGTCATGGTTGTGGGGGTCATAGCGATCTACTACGCCATAGCAAACTCCGAATACCGGCAAGTGCAGGCTGGGAGACAGACATCGGGTGCTAACGTCCGGTGTCGAGAGGAAACAACCCAGACCGCCGATTAAGGTCCCCCAAGATCTAGCTAAGTGGGAAACGAGGTGGGGAAGGCTCAGACAGCCAGGATGTTGGCCCAGAAGCAGCCATCATTTAAAGAAAGCGTAATAGCTCACTGGTCGAGTCGTCCTGCGCGGAAGATGTAACGGGGCTCAAGCTAGGCACCGAAATCGCGGATTTGTACTGTCTTCGGATGGTGCAGATGGTAGGAGAGCGTTCCGTAGGCCTGCGAAGGTGAGGGGTAACCCTTGCTGGAGGTATCGGAAGTGCGAATGCTGACATGAGTAGCGATAAACAGGGTGAAAGGCCCTGTCGCCGTAAGCCCAAGGTTTCCTGCGCCACGTGCATCGGCGCAGGGTGGTCAACCCCTAAGACGAGGGGCGAGGCCGTAGTCGATGGGAAGCGGGTCAATATTCCCGCACCAGCCAACGATGCGATGGGGGGACGGAGAAGGTTATGCCGGCCGGGTGTTGGACGTCCCGGTTCAAGCGTGTAGACGTGCCGCGTAGGCAAAAATCCGCGTGAGCTAGTCGAGGCGTGTTAACGAGGGCTGGCTTGCCCGCCTGGAGTAGCGGATACCATGCTTCCAGGAAAAGCCTCTAGCTTCAGTCGTTGGGTGACCGTACCGCAAGCCGACACAGGTGGGCGAGCTGAATATGCTCAGGCGCTTGAAGGAACTCGGGTGAAGGAACTCGGCAAATTGACACCGTAACTTCAGGGATAAGGTTGTGCCTCTGCTAGGTGAACGTGTACAGCAGGGACCGAGAGGGCTGCAAAGAATCGGTGGCTGCGACTGTTTAACAAAACACAGCACTCTGCTAAGACGAAAGTCGACGTATAGGGTGTGACGCCTGCCCGGTGCCGGAAGGTTAAATGATGGGGTGCAAGCCCTTGATTGAAGCCCCGGTAAACGGCGGCCGTAACTATAACGGTCTAAGGTGGCGAAATTCCTTGTCGGGTAAGTTCCGACCTGCAC
The DNA here is from genome assembly GCA_016716425.1 of Betaproteobacteria bacterium. Classification (GTDB taxonomy): domain Bacteria; phylum Pseudomonadota; class Gammaproteobacteria; order Burkholderiales; family Casimicrobiaceae; genus VBCG01. Next base: position 2,133 of record JADJWJ010000003.1, on the reverse strand, counting down.
GAATAGCGTAACGATGGCCACTGTCTCCACCGAGACTCAGCGAAGTTGAAGTGTTTGTGAAGATGCAATCTCCCGCGGCAAGACGGAAAGACCCCGTGCACCTTTACTGTAGCTTTGCATTGGACTGTGATGAGGTTTGTGTAGGATAGCTGGGAGGCGATGAAGGGGGCGCTAGCTCTCCTGGAGCCGACGTTGAAATACCAGCCTGACGTCATTGCGGTTCTAACCTTGGCTCCTCACCGGGAGCGGGGACCGTCATGGTAGGCAGTTTGACTGGGCGGTCTCCTCCCAAAGCGTAACGGAGGCTCGAAGGTTCGCTTAGCGCGGTCGGACATCGCGCTGGACGTGCAAGGCACAAGCGAGCTTGACTGCGAGACTGACAAGTCGAGCGGGTACGAAAATGAGACCTAGTGATCCGGTGGTTCTGTATGGAAGGGCCATCGCTCAACGGACGAAAAGGTACGCCGGGGATAACAGGCTGATACCGCCCAGAGTTCATATCGACGGCGGTGTTTGGCACCTCGATGTCGGCTCATCACATCCTGGGGCTGTAGCCGGTCCCAAAGTATGGCTGTTCGCCATTTAAAGTGGTACGTGAGCTGGGTTCAAAACGTCGTGAGACAGTTTGGTTCCTTCTGCCGTGGGCGTTGGAAATTTGACGAGGGCTGCTCCTGGTACGGGGGGACCGGGTGGACTTACCGCTGGTGTACCAGTTGTCTCGCCAGAGGCATTGCTGGGTAGCTAAGTCTGGCAGCGATAACCGCTGAAAGCATCTAAGTGGGAAACGCGCCTCAAGATGATCTCCCGGGGACTCGATCCCCTGAGGGCCGTGGCAGACCACACGTTGATGGGCCGGGTGTGGAAGCGCAATGTGCGTTCAGCTAACCGGTACTAATAACCCGTGCGGCTTGACCTCATAATTGTGGGTCTCTGCGGGGATCAGGGATCAGGCATCAGATGCCTGCTGATCCAAACTGACTACGCCAACACGACCCGACTCCTACCCAATCCCTTACCTTCCGAATCAGCGGCAGTGCGCGGATCGCCACCTCGTTCTGATCCGGATCCTGACCTCTGATTCCTGTCTACGCCTGACGACCATAGCCCGCTGGAACCACCCCTTCCCATCCCGAGCAGGACCGTGAAACGGCGGCGCGCCGATGATAGTACCGGAGCTCCCGTGCGAAAGTAGGTCATCGTCAGGCACCCATCCCACGCACAAGGCCCACCTCGGTGGGCCGTGCGCATGCAAGGATGCCGACGGGTGACCGACTACTGCGGTTGCTCACGTGGGCGCGGCGAACGTCAAGCGACCGGAGGGCGGCAAACGCTCAACTAGGTCATCGTCGAGCACCCATCCATGCACAAGGCCCACCTCGGTGGGCCTTGTGCATAACCTCTCACAGACCGCGCCGCAGGCAGGTCAAGCCGGCGCCGGCCGGCCCCACTGTGTGCCGTGCTACCTTTCACGATATCCGCATGCACGGCGTGGAGAGGATGCATGGCCGACACCGACGTCCCCGAACTGCCGGGAAGCGACCTCCGCTGGCGCGTGGCCGGGCATCCCGACGACGTCTGGTTCTGGAAGTCGGGCGGCGTGTCGATCGCCAACATCGGCACGATGCTCTCGATCGCCGGCAAGTCGTTCACCGACTATTCGCGCGCTCCGGGTTCGGCTGCAGCTGCGGCCGCATGCTGCTCACCTCGAGGATGTCGGCGCAAGGTCCGGCTCCGGCGTGGACATCGACGCGCCGGGGCGATCGCGTGGGCGCAGGCCCACATCCCGTGGAGTCAGGTGCGCGGTCAACGACGGCCTGCCGCCGCTCGCGTTCCCGGACGCGCACTTCGACCTCGTCTTCAACCAGAGCGTGTTCACGCACGGACGAGCAGTACCGGAGACGCGTGGCTCGCCGAGCTCCCGCCGCATCGTCAGGCCCGGCGGCGACCTCGTGCTTTCTCGGTGTCCGGCGAGCATCCGTTCTCGTGGCTGCTGCAGGCGCACCGCGGGCGGAGGCCGATCCGGGTCCGCTGCTGGAGGCGTACCGGACCCGGGGGCATCGTGTTCGTCGAGGACTGACGGCTGGAAGGCGGCCCCTTCCGGACTTCTGCCACTCGACGTTCCACGCACCTGGT
>JADJWJ010000002.1 GCA_016716425.1 Betaproteobacteria bacterium | reverse complement strand
GGGCGGCGCGCTGCTCGGATTCACGGCGGGCGTCATCGTCGGCGGTGCGCTGTGGGGCAACGCCAACTGGCGCGGCGGCGACGTCAACGTCAACGTCAACCGCTACAACAACTTCAACAGGACGAACATCTCCAACGGCAACTGGAACCACAACGCCCAGCACCGCGGTGCGGTGCCCTACCGCGACAAGGGCGTCGCGCAGCAGTACGGACGCGGCCAGTCGGCGGGTGCGGCGTCGCGCGAGGAGTTCCGTGGCCGCGCGGACGCCGGGCGCGAGCAGATCCAGCGCGGCGAGGTCTCGGCGCGCGATGTTCCGTCGCGCGACGCCGGCCGCACTTCCTCCGCTGCGAATCGCGACATGGCGACCGGCCGGGACGGCCGCGACATGGCCGGTTCCCGCGACATGGGGGGCGGCAGCTACGGCGGCGGCCGCGACATGAGCGGTACGCGGAGCGCGTCGGCGATGGACACCCGGGGCGGCGCCCAGACCCGCGACTACAGCAATCGTGGTGCGTCGTCGATGAACACGGCGCGGTCGTCCGGCAACATGGGCGGCGGCAGTTACAGCGGCGCGCGCGCCGGCGGCGGCGGCGGTGGCGGCGCCCGCGGCGGCGGTGGCGGCGGCCGCGGGGGTGGGGGTGGACGGCGATGAGACCCCGCGCGATGCCCACGACGACCGCAACGGAGACCACGATGACGATCGACCGCCGAGCCGCGCGCGCAGCGCAGCGCGTGCCGTCGCGACGCTGCTATTGGCGACCATCGTCGCCGCCTTCGCCGCGACCGGCGCCCGCGCCGCCGCGCCGGCGCAAACGACGTTCGCGACGCCGGAGGATGCCGTCGCCGCGCTGATCCAGGCGGCCAAGGCGAACGACCGCGCGGCGTTTCGCGCCGTGCTCGGACACGCGCCCGGCGCCATTTCCTCGGGCGATCCTGTCGCCGACCGCGCGCTGGGCCAGAAGTTCGTCGCGGCGTACGACGCGAAGCACGCGATCGTCCACGACGGCGACACGGCCAGGCTCACGCTCGGCACCGACGACTTCCCGTTCGCGTTCCCCTTGGTGAAGGCCGGCGACAAGTGGCGCTTCGACACGGCGGCGGGCAAGGACGAGCTGCTCGCGCGCCGCATCGGCGAGAACGAGCTCTACACGATCAAGGTCATGCAGGCGATCGTCGACGCGCAGCAGGAATACGCGTCGGCCGACCGCGACGGCGACGGCGTGTTCGCCTACGCGCGGAAATTCCTGAGCAGCAAGGGCAAGCGCGACGGCCTCTACTGGCCGACGAAGGCCGGCGAGCCGCCGAGCCCGCTGGGCGCGCTGGTCGTGCAGGCCGCCGGCGAAGGCTACAAGGGTGCGCAGGGCGAGCCTATGCCATACCACGGCTACCACTACCGGATGCTGTCGGGCCAGGGCAAGGCCGCGGCCGGCGGCGCGGTCGACTACGTCGTGCGCGGGCGAGCGATCGGCGGGTTCGCGGCCGTCGCCTACCCGGCCAAGTACGGCAGCTCCGGCGTGATGACGTTCATCGTCAACCAGGACGGCAAGGTGTTCCAGGCCGACCTCGGACCCGGCACGGCGGGGAAGGCCGCCGCGATGAAGCGCTTCGACCCCGGCACGGGCTGGTCGCCGGTCGACGCGAAGTGACCTGCCGGATTCCATTTCCACCACCAAGAGGATTCACGCAATGAACAAGCTGTTGGCTTCACTTGGAATTGCAATCGTGGTCGCTCTTCCCGCAGCCGTGTCGGCGCAGACTGGCGCGGTCGTGGCCGGCTCGGCGCCCGGCAAGGGCGGCGTCGCCGAAGTCGTCAAGATCACGGCCACCGTCACCGCGCTCGACAAGGCGACGCGCGACGTCACGCTGAAGGGCCCGCAGGGCAACGAGGTGACGCTGACCGCCGGCCCCGCGGTCAAGAACTTCGACCAGATCAAGGTCGGCGACCAGGTCAACGTCGAGTACGTGCAGGCGCTGACGCTCGAGCTCAAGAAAGGCGGCGGCCTCGTCGTCGCGCGCACCGAGCAGAAGGGCGCCGCGGCGGCCAAGCCCGGCGCGACGCCGGCCGGTGCCATCGGCCGCCAGGTGACGATCGTCGCCGACGTGATCGGCGTCGACCCGGCCAGGCAGACCATCACCCTCAAGGGGCCGAAGCAGACCGTCGACATGCGCATTCCCGATCCCGAGCAGTTCAAGCGCATCGCTAAGGGCGACCAGGTCGAAGCGACCTACACGCAGGCGCTGGCGATGGCCCTCGTGCCCGCCGCGAAAAAGTAGCGCACGACGCGTTCGTTCAGAAGCGGGCGGCGGCGCAATGCCGCCGCCCTTCGCTTTCCACCGCAGCACCGGTACCACGAGCCATGGCCGATCCGCGCGCGTTCCAGGTCGCCGACACGCTGCGCAACGGCGTCGCGGTCACGATTCGCGCGCTCCGCGCCGACGACCGCGAGCGGATGGGGCACGCGCTCCGCGGCCTCGACCGCGAGTCGATCTACACGCGATTCTTCGCCTACCGGAAGCCGACCGACGAACTGCTCGACCGCGCGATGCGGTTCGACGCGGACACGGAGGTGGTGCTGGTCGTCACGACGGCCGGCGACGCCGGGGAGACCATCGTCGCGGCCGGCCGCTACATCGTGACCGGCGGGCCCGAAGGCGCCCTGACGGCGGAGGTCGCGTTCATGGTCGAGGAGGACTTCCACGGCCTCGGCATCGCCGGCAGGCTGTTGCGCCACCTCGCGTCGATCGCGCGCGACCGCGGCATCGCGGCATTCGAGGCCGAGGTGCTCGCCGGGAACAAGGCGATGCTCGCGGTGTTCGCCCGATCGGGTCTGCCGATGCGCACCGCCCACGAGGACGGCATCGTCCGCGTCACGCTGGCGCTGCGCGACGGTCCGGACTAGGCGTGACCGGGTCGCAGGCCGTCACCGCGTCGTCCCGAGCGAGACCGCCGGCGAGACCTCTCGGCGCCAGCGCCGGCGCGTCACCCGCGCAGCGGCGCGATTGCCGCCCGCGTCGCCCGCGCCCTCGACGAGCCGCAGCTCGACGCCGCGTTCGGCAAGTTCGCGTCGCAGTTCGCCAAGCAGATGGACACCGGCGATGTCCACGTACGGTGAGGTCGACAGGTCCCAGACAACGACGTGCAGCACGTCGCCGGCCGCGGCGACCAGCCGGCGCACCTCGTCTCCGACGTGGCCCGCATTGAAGTACAGGAGGCCCGCGTCGACACGGACGATCAGCACGCCGGGCACGTCCTCGTTGTCCGGATTGCGCGCGACGTCGGAGTAGCGGCGCGTGCCGGGCACGCGGCCCAGCCGCGCGACGTTCGGGTGCGCGGCGCGGCGGATCAGCAACAGGATCGACACGATCGCCGCCAGCAGCACGCCTTTCAGGATGCCGAGCATGAGCACCCCGGCGAACGCGACCAGCGCGACGTGGAACTCGAGCCGCGAGAGCGCGCGCGTGCGCCGCAGTGCCGGAATGTCGATCAGGCCGGCGACGGCGACCAGCACGATCGCGGCAAGCACCACGTCGGGGAGGTTGCGCAGCAGGCCGGTCAGGAAGAGCAGGCACAGGGCGATCGCGGTCGACGCGAAGACCAGCGCCAGCGGCGTCCGGGCACCCGCCTTGTCGTTCACCGTCGACTGCGACAGCCCGCCGGCGACCGGATAACCCTGGCCGATCGCCGCCGCCGCGTTGGCGGCGGACAGTGCGAGGAGTTCCTGCCGCGGATCGATCGCCGTGCCGTGCTTCTGCGCCAGCGTGCGCGCGGCGGACACGCCCTCGATGTATGCGAGCAGGAAGCAGGCGAGCGCCAATGGCAGCACCCCGTCGACGTCGGAGAGCCGCAGCGACGGTAGCGCGAAGTCGGGCAGGCCGGCCGGCAGCGCACCGAGGGTCTTGAACCCCATCGTGGCGAGCGGCGTCACGGACAGCGCGACGATCGCAGCGGCGACGACGAACAGCGCGACCGGGCGCCCGGGCAGCAGGCGCCCGCCGGCGACGAGCAGCGCGATCGCCACGAGCCCGAACCCCAGCACGGCGAGGTTCGTGTCCGGCAGCTGCGTGGCCAGGATCCACGCCCGCTCGAAGAAGTGGTCGCCCCCGCCTTTGACACCGAAGAGCTTCGGCAGCTGCGTCAGCGCGATCGTCAGCGCGGCCCCTGCCTTGAAGCCCAGCAGGATCGTCTCGCTGATGAAGTTCACCAGCGACGACAGCCGCAGCGCCCATGCGATCAGGCTCACGACGGCGAACACCAGCGCAGTCAGCGCGGCGATCTGCGCGAATCGGGCCGGATCGCCGGCGGCCATGCCGGCCACGGTCGTGCCGACCAGCATCGAGATCGCCGACGTCGGCCCGATCGCAAGCTGCCGCGACGAGCCGAAAAGCGCGTACGCCAGGCCCGCCACGAGGTAGCAGTAGATGCCGTACTGCGGCGGGAGTCCCGCGAGCGTCGCGTACGCAAGCGACACGGGAATCGCGTACGCGGCCAGCGTCACGCCGGCGACCACGTCGTGGCGCAGCCACGCCGCCTGGTAGCGCGGCAACCAGTACGCAATGGGAAAGACCGCGCGCCAACCCCGCGGTGCCTCTTCGGCAGGCGTTGCCTGCGGATTCTCGTTCGCCATGTTGCTTCGTTGCCTTCCCTAGAAGCGCACGCCCAGCGCGACGATCAGGTAGCGGCTGCCGGCATCCGGGTTGAACGCGTAGACGGACAGCGTCGCGCTGCCGGCGGTGCCCTGCACGAACACGCCGCCCTGCATTTCCCGGTCCGTGTCGACGATCATCGTGCGCTGGCCGGCCAGGCCGACGCGCAGCCAGGGCGCCGGGCGCCAGCCCAACTCGCTCCAGCTGTAGAAGTAGCTGGCAGAGGCGTCGTCCAAGTCGCGCACGTATTCGGCCTCGATGTAGAAGTCGATCTCGCGCCACGCGACGCTCGCCTCCACGCCGGGCACGACGCCGCGGGAGGCGCCGAAGAGGCCGCCCATGATCGGCGTGACCTCCCACGCGACGGCGTCGCCGCCGGAGAATTTCCAGCCGGCGAACACCGACGTCGAATTGCGCGCCTCGTAGTTGTAGCGCGCCTCCAGGTGCAGCGGACCGCGGTCGATGGCCGCCACGCCGACGCCGAAGTCCGGCTCGTCGCGCATCGCGTAGTAGTAGCCGGTGATCGCCACGGTCGTCTTCGGCGCGTCCGCGGTGTCGCCGTCGCCGGCCTGCGCCCGCCACGGCAGGAGGAGCAGCGCCGCCGCGAGCACCCACGCGCAACGCGCGACCGTGCTCACCCGCCGAGCGCCATCACGACCACGATCAGCACGGCTCCGAAGGCGGCCGCCGCGACCCCGGTGAGAACCGGGCGCGGGTGCATGGCGTGGCGCCCCAGCGCATGCCCGGCGACGAACAGCATCACGAGCGTCACCGATCGCGACATGCGCATGGCCGTCGCCAGATCGTCGGTCAGCAGGAACGGCACGACGACCGGAAACGTCGCGAGCACGACCAGCGCGAACACGGCGAACGCCTCGAGGAAGTCGCGCGGCGTCAGCAGCGGGCGGCCGGCGAGGTCCATCGCCCCCAGCCGGCGGCGCATGCCGTCGATCTCGTCGGTCCCGACGAGCGCCGCGAGCCCGGGCGGCATCGCGTCGGCGAGCAGCGTTCCCTGCGGTGGCGGCGTCCGCGTCGATGATCCGGCGCGCCAGCGCCCGGTTGCGCGCACGCCCCGTCACGGTGCGCACGACGTACATGATCGCGTCGACCAGGCCCCACGCGATGTTGCAGCCCAGCGCGCCCAGCATCACCGTGCGAACTTCAGCCTGCCCGGCCGTCGCGATCGACATGGAGCCGACGATGGTGACGGCCATGATGAGGCCGAACAGCACCTCCGAGATCCGGTCGACCGGATCGAGCAGCCGCGCGCGCGCGCTGTCCGCCATGCCTTCCGCCACACCCTTTCCGCTAGAATCGAACCCGAGACACCGTGGAGCCCCGAAGCGACCCGCGGCCATGCTCACATTATGACGGGATTTCGCCGATGAATGCGCACCCTGCCGACCGCGGCGCGCCGGCGGCAGCCGCCGCCTCCGCGGACCCGGGTTCGCGCTGTGGCTGCGCGCCCACGACGTGGAATCGCCTGTATCGCGTGACGAGCTACCTCAAGGCCGCGCTGTGGACGGTCCCGCTCGTCGCGATCGTGCTCGTGCTGATCGTGGCCCCGCTGGCGCGCGACCTCGACGACTGGCAGCGCTGGCACCTCACCGGTCTCGCGGTCTCCGGCGCGCAGGCGATGTTCCAGACGGTGATCACGCTGACGCTGTCGTTCCTGGTCTTCACCTTCGGCTCGCTGCTGGTCGCGATCCAGGTGGCCAGCGGCCAGCTGACGCCGCGCATCATCGCGACGCTGCTGCTGCGCGACAACGTGGTCCGCTACAGCGTCGGACTGTTCTCGTTCACGCTGATGTTCGCCGTAGTCTCGCTCAACCGGCTGGAGGAGCCCGTGCCCCAGCTGGTGGTCGCCGTCGTCGGCGTTCTCGGCATCGCGTGCATCGCCATGTTCCTGTTCCTGATCGACTACGCGGCGCGCCTGCTGCGGCCGGTCAGCGTCGTCGCGACGCTCGGCGACGACGGTCTCGCGGTGATCAAGGCCGTGTATCCGGAAGGCACCGGCCGCCTCGACGCGACCTCCGCGCCGCTGCGCGCGCAGCTCGGCGCGCCGGGCCGGGTCGTCCGGCACGAGGGCCGCTCGAAATCGTGTTCGCAGTCGACCTCGCACGGCTGGTGGCGCTGGCGGGCGCGAGCGATGGCGTCGTCGAATTCCTGCCGCAGGTCGGCGACTTCGTGACGGCCGACGATCCCCTGTTCGCGCTGTACGGCGACGCCGTGGCCGTCGACGACGGCGCGCTCCGCGAGGCGGTCGCCATGGGCCCGGAGCGCACGCTCGAGCAGGACCCGATGTTTGCCTTCCGCATCCTGGTCGACATCGCGCTGAAGGCGCTGTCGCCGGCGATCAACGACCCGACCACCGCGGTGCTCGCGATGGACCAGGTGCACCGGCTGCTGCGGGCCGTGGGCCGGCGGCACCTGCGCGGCGAGCTGATCCCCGACGCGAGCGGCGAGCCGCACGTGATCTTCCGCACCCCGAACTGGGAGGACTACGTGCACGTCGCGTGCACGGAGATCCGGGCGTGCGGCGCGTCCAGCGTGCAGATCGTGCGCCGGCAGCGGGCGCTGCTCGAGAACCTGCTGCGCACGCTGCCTGCGCACCGCCACGCCGCGCTGAAGGAGCAACTCGACCTGCTCGACCGGCTGGTCGACGAGGTCTACCGAAACTCCGAGGAACGTGCGCTGGCCCGCATCCCCGACGTGCAGGGACTGGGCGGATCGGCGCGTGTCCCGCCGCAGGACTGACGGCGCCGCACGGCCGCCGGACGTCGCCTCCGGCGCGCCGCGTCGATGATCGAGTCGGGCATCGTTCCGGATTGGCTGTTCGCTTTCGCGGCGGTGGCGACCGTGTTCACGGTCATGTTCGACCTGGGTCTCGCGATCGTGCCGGGCGAGTTCCGCCCGGTCTTGCGGCATCCCGGCCTGCTGGGCAGGGCGCTGTTTTCGGTGCTCGTGGCGATGCCGGCGCTGGCGTGGCTGGTCGCCCGTGCGCTCGACCTGTCGCGTCCGGCCGAAGTCGGCATCATGCTCATGGCGATCGCGCCCGGTGCGCCGGTGGCGCTGCGGCGCTCGCTCGGCGCCGGCGGCCACCGGTCGTTCGCGCCCGCGCTGCAGATAGCGCTCGCCCTCTTGGCCACGGTGTCGATGCCAGTCTCCATCGCGGCGTTCAACGAGTACTACGGCGGCACGGCGACCATCGATCCCCGGCACCTCGCGCGGCAGGTGTTCGTCGCGCAGCTGCTGCCGCTCGGGCTCGCGATGCTGATGCGGCGCTTCCTGCCCGTGCCCGCCGCCTGGCTCGAGCCCCGGCTGCGCAAGGTCGCCGGCGCGCTGCTGGTCCTGCTGCTCGCGATCCTGGTCATCGACGTCTGGCAGCCGATCGTCGCTGCCGGATGGCGCGTCGTGGCGGCCATCGTCATCGTCACGGTGCTGGCGACCGCCATCGGGCACCTGCTGGGCGGCCCCGACCCGGCGACGCGCACCGCGACGGCGATTTCCACCGCCGCCCGCAATGCCGGCCTCGCGCTGCTGGTGGCCGCACTCAATCACGCCTCGCCCGCGATCAACGCCACGGTGCTCGCGTACGCGCTGATCGCCGCGCTGACGCTCACACCCTACGTGGTCTGGCGCAAGCGCGCCGCGAAGGCGGCGCCCGGCGGAGGCTGACGGCGCCGCGCGGCGCACGCCGGCAGGGACGGGGTGGGTCCCGGCACGACGCACGGTCGCCATGCGCCCAGCGCAATCGGGCGGTCCGGTCGCAGCGAAAGCCGTGCATCGCGGCCGGGCACGTCAGGGTGCCGGGGTGGCGAGGATCGCGCGGATGCGCTCCGATCGGACGACGGCGTCGGCAAAGCCCGCAAACCCGGCGAGATCGGAGGGCGGGTAGGCGAGCCCCGTGCAGTCGGCGCTGCCGGCGCGCGGCGCCCAGACCGTGTGGGCATCGATGAGGTATGTCCCATACGCGGCGCGCAGGCCCTGCGGGCCATCGTCACCGAGGTGCCGCTGCAGCGTGTGCGCGGACAGCGCCGCGTGCGACACGCTCGCCGCCTCGATCAGCGCCGTGCGGTAGCCCGGGCGCCGCGTGACGTCGGGCCCGAATTCCTCCGCCATCCGGCGGGCCGCCGCGTTGATCACCGCCAGCAGCCGGTCGAGGATGCCGCGCAACGCGTGGTTGACGGCGACCGAGAGGTACGACGCCGGCTCGAGGTACGCGTCGACGGCCGCCGTCACGGCGCCGCAGCCGCTGTGGCCAAGCACGACGACGAGCTTCAGGCTGTCGCCCAGGTGGTCGACCGCATACCGGAGGCTGCCCAGCACCTCGGCGCCCAGGCCGTTGCCGGCGACGCGCACGACGAAGAGGTCGTTCGGCCCCTCCTTGAACACGAGTTCGATCGGGACCCGCGCGTCCGAGCAGCCGACCACAGCGGCGAACGGGCGCTGCGCCGGCGTACGGCGGCCGCCGACCTCCACACCGAGATCGCGCGGGTCGAGGTGCACGACGTGCTCGACCGCGCCCGTGCCGTCGGCGACGCCATCGAGCAGCGCCACGACCGACTGGCTGCCTTCGTTCAGCCTGGCGCGCGCCGCGTCCGCATCGACGGGCTGCGGGCGCACCATGTCGTCGGTGCCGTCGTACCGGTAGGTCACTTCGAAGATCTTCACGGCTGCGCCCCCATTGCATTCTGGTCGCGGCATTGTAGCGGCGCGCCGCCACCGCACCGCGCGCGTCGAAGTCAGGCCGTGTTAAATTAGCCTGGTGACCACCGCGAACGCAGCCCTGCCTGCAGCGGCTCGCACGGCGGCACGGACGATCCAGGAAGCGCGTTCCATCCCCACTCACTCGAGGCGGCGCGCACGCAAGCTGCGCTGACCTCCCGGACACCCATCATGGCAAAGGACAGGAAAGCGAAGGGCGGCGACAGCGGCGCCAGGTCGGCGAAGGCCGCGAAGGCATCGAAGGTTGCGAAGGTCGCCAGGACGATGAAGGGCGCGAAAGCCGTGAAGGACGCCAAGGCGAAGGACGACGGCAAGCTGTCGGACAAGCAGTACCTGAAGGAGTTGAAGAAGCTGCACGTCGAGCTCGTCAAGCTGCAGGAATGGGTCATCCACAAGGGGCTCAAGGTCTGCATCGTGTTCGAGGGCCGCGACGGCGCCGGCAAGGGCGGCACGATCAAGGCGATCACCGAGCGCGTGAGCCCGCGCGTGTTCCGCGTCGTCGCGCTGCCGGCGCCGACCGAGCGCGAGAAGTCGCAGATGTACCTGCAGCGCTACGTCCCGCACTTTCCGGCGGCCGGTGAGGTCGTCATCTTCGACCGCAGCTGGTACAACCGCGCGGGCGTCGAGCGCGTGATGGGCTTCTGCACCGACGAGCAGGCGCAGGGATTCCTCAAAGGCGCGCCGATGATCGAGAGGGCGATGGTCGATTCCGGCATCGTCCTGATCAAGTACTGGCTGGAGGTGAGTTCCGACGAGCAGACACGGCGCCTGAAGGCGCGCATCGACGACGGCCGCAAGGTCTGGAAGCTCTCGCCGATGGACCTGAAGTCGTACAGCCGCTGGTACGACTACTCGCGCGCGCGCGACGAGATGTTCGCCGCGACCGACACGCCGTGGGCCCCGTGGTACGTCGCGAAGTCCGAGGACAAGAAGCGCGTGCGGCTCAACATCATCTCGCACCTGCTGGGCCGCATCCCGTACAAGGAAGTGCCGCGCGAAAAGGTGAAGCTCCCCGACCGGCAGAAGGCGCACGGCTACGTCGATCCCGACTATCCGTACAAGTACGTCGCCGAGAAGTTCTAGGTTGCGTCCGGCGCGGCGGGCGCGACGCGTCCGCCGCGTCGCCAGCACTCGCGCTTCAACCACGAGGTTGTCCATGGTGCCAACGTCCGTCGCGTGCGCGCGACCCGTGCGCGTCACGGCCGTCGCTCTGACGGCCGCTGCCGTCCTCCTGGGCGGCTGCGGCAAGGAAGCACCGCTGCCGCCGCGCGCCGCGCCGCAGGTCGCGGTGCTTACGATCGAGCCGAAGACCATCCCGTTCTCGCCGACATTCGTCGCGCAGACCGAGAGTTCGCGCCAGGTCAACATCGTCGCGCGCGTGTCCGGCTTCCTCGACAGGATTGCGTACCAGGAGGGCGAACTCGTCAAGCAGGGCCAGCTCATGTTCGTGCTCGACCCGAAGCCGTTCAACGCGCAGCTCAACGCCGCGCAGGGCGAGCTGCAGTCGCAGCAGGCGCGGCTCGCGACAGCGGAGGCGACCTTCGGCCGCGTGAAGCCGCTGACCGAACAGGACGCGCTGCCGCTGTCGGACCTGGACCGGGCCAGGGGCGAGCTCGACGCCGCGAAGGCCGCCGTGTACAGCGCGAAGGCCAAGGTGTCGGAAGCGGAGCTCAACCTGGGCTACGCGACGATCACGTCGCCCGTCACCGGCCTCGCGAGCCGCGCGCTGCAGAGGCAGGGCGCATTCGTCAACTCGATGGCGGAAAGCGCCAACCTCACCTACGTCGCCGCGATCGACCCGATCTGGGTCAACTTCAGCGTATCGCAGAACCAGGCGGCGAAATGGCAGGAAATGGTGGTCAAGGGCCAGATCATTCCGCCCAGGGACGCGAACTACGACGTCGACGTCGTGCTGCCCGGCGGCATCAAATACCCGCACCGCGGCAAGATCAGCTTCTCCGATCCGTCGTTCAGCCAGGACACCGGGTCGTTCATGGTGCGCGCAGTGCTCCCCAACCCGAAGATGGAGCTGCGGCCGGGCATGTTCGTGACGGCGTTCATGCACGGCGCCATGCGGCCCAACGCCATCGTCGTGCCGCAGCTCGCGATCCAGCAGGGCAGCGACGGCCACCTCGTGTACGTGGTCAACGCCAGCGGCGTCGCCGAGATCCGGCCCGTCATCGTCGGCGACTACGTGGGCGAGAAGGACATCGTCGTCGTGGGCGGGCTGCACGCCGGCGACCGCGTCGTGGTGGACGGCGTGCTGAAGGTGGTGCCGGGGCAGCCGGTGACCGTCGTGCCGCCTGGAGCGTCGCCCGCCGACGCTCCCGGCAAGGCTGCCGCCACGTCCACGGCACCGGCGGCACCGAAGAAGTAGCGCCGCGTGTTCACGCACTTCTTCATCGACCGCCCGATCCTGTCGGCGGTCATCTCGATCCTGATCGTGCTGGCCGGCGCGGTCGCGATGAGCGTCGCGCCGGTCGAGCAGTACCCGGAGCTCGCCCCCCCGCAGGTGTCGATCTCCGCGCGCTACTCGGGCGCGACCGCGGAGGTGATCGCCAACCAGGTTGCGGCGCCGATCGAGGCGCAGCTCAACGGCATCGACAACCTGCTGTACTTCACGTCGACCAGCTCGTCGTCCGGCAACGTGTCGATCTCCGTGGTGTTCCAGCCCGGCAGCGACCCCGACATCAACCAGGTGAACACGCAGAATCGCGTGAGCCAGGCGCTGTCGCTGCTGCCGCAGCAGGTCACGCAGCAGGGCGTGTCGGTCGACAAGCAGTCGTCGTCGATCATGATGGTGCTGTCGGTCTATTCGCCCGACGAGCGCTACCCGTCGACGTACGTCGACAACTACACGAACCTGTACGTGCTGGACGAGCTGAAGCGCGTTCCCGGCGCCAACCGGGCGTCGGTGATCGGCATGCCCGACATCGCGATGCGCGTGTGGCTGCAGCCGGACCGCATGGCGCAGCTCGGCATCACCGTCGGCGAAGTCGCGCAGGCGATCCAGAGCCAGAACCAGACATTCGGCATCGGACAGATCGGCGGCCAGCCCGCCGTGCCCGGAACGCAGCAGACGTTCGTCGTCACGGCGCAGGGACTGCTCACCAGGCCCGAGGAGTTCGAGGCGATCATCGTCCGCGCAGCCAAGGAGGGCACGGCGATCGTCCGGCTGCGGGACATCGCGCGCGTCGAGCTCGACAAGATGGACTACTCGGTCCAGAGCCGGATGAACGGGAAGATCGCGACGACGATCGCGATCTACCAGCAACCGGGCGCCAACGCGGTCGCCACCGCCACCGCCGTGCGCCAGCGGATGGAGGAACTGAAGGCGTCGTTTCCGACCGGCCTCGACTACCGGATCGCCCTCGACACGAGCCTGTTCACGCTGAACTCGATCGAGAAGGTCATCCACACGTTCTTCGAGGCGGTCGTGCTCGTCGTGCTGGTGGTGTTCGTGTTCCTGCAGTCGCTGCGCGCGACGATCATCCCGATCCTCGCGGTCCCGGTCTCCATCGTCGGGACGTTCATCGGCATGCACCTGCTCGGCTTCTCGGTGAACATGCTGACGCTGTTCGGGCTCATCCTCGCGATCGGCCTCGTCGTCGACGACGCGATCGTCGTCGTCGAGAACGTCGAAGCGAACATGGCCGGCAAGGGGCTCTCCGCGCTCGAGGCCGCGAAGCAGGCGATGACCGAGATCGCCGGGGCGCTGGTCTCGATCGTGCTCGTGCTGGTCGCCGTGTTCCTCCCGGTCGCGTTCCTGGGCGGGGTCACCGGCACGCTGTACAAACAGTTCGCGATCACGATCTCCATCTCGATGGTGATCTCGGGGATCATGGCGCTGACGCTATCCCCGGCGCTGGCCGCCCTCATCATCAAGGCGCATCCCGGCGAGAAGCGCGGCTTCTTCCGCTGGTTCGAGCGCGCGTTCGCGCGGCTGAACGACGGCTACGTCGGAACCGTCGCGCGCGCGCTGTCCGCGTGGCCCGTCGCGATCGTCGTCTACGGCGCGGTGATCGCCGGCATCCTCCTGCTGTTCCGGGTCGTGCCGGCGAGCTTCGTCCCGGACGAGGACCAGGGCTACTTTCTCGCCGCCATCGAAGCTTCCGACACGGCAAACCTCGACGTCGTAGCCGACCTCGCACTGCGGGCGCAGAGGATCGCGTCGGCCGACCCGGCGGTGCAGGACGTCGCCACGGTTGCCGGCTACAGCCTGATCGACGGCCAGATCCAGAACAACTCGGCGGTGATCTTCGCATCGCTCAAGCCCTTCTCCGAGCGGACCGACCCGTCGCTGCTGTCGTTCGCCGCGCTGCCGCGGATGAACCGCCAGTTCGGAGAGATTCGCGACGGCTTCGTGTTCGCGCTGAACCCGCCCTCGATTCCCGGGCTCGGCAGCACCGGTGGCTTCGAGTTCTACGTGCAGAATCGCGGCTCCGGCGACCCGCGCGCCACCGGCCGCGTGATCGAGGCGTTCGTCGCGAAGGCACGGCTGCGGCCGGAACTGGCCGGCGTGTCGACGACGTACCGCGCGGCGACACAGCAGCTGTTTATCGACCTCGACCGCAGCAAGGCCGAGGTGCTGGGTGTGGCGGTCGCCGACGCCTTCCAGACGATGCAGGCCTTCTTCGGCTCGCAGATCGCCGGCCAGTTCTCGCAGTTCTCGCGGGTCTGGTGGGTCGTGCTGCAGGCGGACGCGCAGTACCGGATGAACCCGTCCGACTTCGACCGCATCTTCGTGCGCAGCAAGAGCGGCGCCAATGTGCCGCTGTCGGCGCTGATCACGACGAGGTACGTGGCCTCGCCGAAGATCGTCGCGCGGTTCAACGGCTTCCCGGCCGTCAAGGTGACCGGCAGCCAGGCGGAGGGCTACAGCTCGGGCCAGGCGCTCGCCGCGATGGAGGCGGTCGCGCGCGAAACGCTGCCCGCGGACTTCTCGTTCGCATGGGCGGGCCAGGCACTGCAGGAGAAGGAGTCCGGCGGCACGTCGAGCACGGCGTTTCTGTTCGGCCTGGTCGTCGTGTTCCTGCTGCTCGCCGCGCAGTTCGAGAAGTGGACGATTCCGGTCGCCGTCGTGCTGACGGTGCCGGTCGCCGTGTTCGGTGCGCTCGCGCTCACGTGGGCGGTCGGGCTCGACAACGACGTGTATTTCCAGGTCGGCCTCGTCACGCTGGTCGGCCTGTCGGCCAAGAACGCGATCCTGATCTGCGAGTTCGCGATCGAGCGCGTGCGCCACGGCATGGCCGCGCGCGAGGCGGCGCTGGAAGCGGCGAAGCTCCGGCTGCGGGCGATCGTCATGACGTCGCTCGCCTTCGGCCTGGGCTGCGTCCCGCTCGCCATCGCCACCGGCCCGGGAGCGAACAGCCTGCGCGCGATCGGCACCGGCGTGATCGGCGGCATCGTCGCGTCGATGGTGATCGGCGTCGTGTTCGCGCCCTTTTTCTTCTGGCTGCTGGAGGCGCTCGCCCGGCGCGTCGCCGGCCAGCAGCCGGCCACGCCACGCGCCGGGGAGACGCAGTCGTGACGCGCCGTGCGCGCACCGCGATGGCGCTGGCGGCGACATTCGCGCTCGCCGCCGCCGGCTGCACGGTCGGCCCCGACTACGTGAAGCCCACAGTGGACGCGCCGCCCGCGTGGCGCATCGACTACGCGCAGGCCGCCGACGCCGCGAACACGCGCTGGTGGGAGCAGTTCGACGACCCGGTGCTGACGTCGCTCGTCGAGTCGGCGTTGCAGGAGAACCGCGACCTCGTGATTGCCGCCGCGCGCGTGGACGCGTTCCTCGGTGGACTCGTGGCCACGCGCTCGGCCTTCTATCCGCAGGTGAGCTACTCGGGCGACGCGAGCCGCAATCGGACCACCGCGGTCGGCGTGTCGCCGCTGCCCGCCGGCGCGGATCCCTACTACAACCTCTACAACGTCGCGCTGGGGGCGGGCTGGCAGATCGATCTCTTCGGTCGCGTCCGGCGGCAGACGGAAGGCGCGCAGGCGCGCGTCTATGCGACCGAGCAGGGGCGCCGCGGCGTCGTGCTGTCGGTCGTCACGGCGATGGCGACGAGCTACCTCGCGCTGCGCGCGTTCGACCGCCAGCTCGAGATTTCGCAGCGAACGCTGAAGAACAACGCGGATACGCTGCGCATCTTCGAGCTGCGGCACAAGGGCGGCGTCGTGTCGAGGCTGGAGGTGGCGCAGGTGCAGTCGCAATACCAGCAGGCGCTCGCGGCCATCCCCCAGATCGAGCAGCAGATCGCCGCGCAGGAAAACCTGATCGCCGTGCTGCAGGGCAGGAACCCGTACCCGATCCCGCGCGGCAAGCCGATCGACGAGCTCGCGATCCCGCGGATTCCGGAAGGCCTGCCGGCGTCGCTGCTCGCGCGCCGGCCCGACATCCTGCAGGCCGAGCAGAACCTGATCGCCGCCAACGCGGACATCGGCGCCGCGAAGGCGCTCTACTACCCGCAGTTCAGCCTGACCGGCAACTACGGCTCGGTCAGCGCGGCGTTCGCGAACTTCCTCACCGGCCCGGCCGCCGCGTGGACGATCGCAGCCGGCTTTGCAGGTCCGCTGTTCACGGCGGGCGCGATCGCCGGACAGGTCCAGTCGGCGGAGGCCGGGGCGGCGGAAGCGCTCGCGACGTACCAGCAGACGATCCTCGTCGCGTTCCGGGAGACCAACGACGCGCTCGTGGGCAGCGTGAAGAAGCGCGAAGAGGCCGCGGCTCAGGTCCAGCGGGTTGCGTCGCTGCGCGAGTACGCGCGGCTGTCGCGCGTGCGCTTCAACAACGGCTATGCCGGCTACATCGAGACGCTGTACGCGGAGAACGAGCTGTTCGCGGCCGAGCTCGCCGCCGTGCGCACGTACGCCGAGCAGTACACGCAGGTCGTCAACGTGTACAAGGCGATGGGCGGCGGCTGGATCGACCTGGCCGACGCGGCCACGCCCGCGGGGCGCGCCGAGCCGCTGCCCGAGCGGGCGCGCGCGCAGCCGCTGTTCTGACGGCCGCCCCGGTCGCTGTCCACCCCCGGATTGACCCGTGTCAACGGGTCGTCACGGGCGTTCGAGGATAATATCCGCAGGAGCGCCGCGAGCGCGGATGGCGTTCGGCCGCCGCCCGCGGCCTCGATCATCGAGGAAACGCCATGGATGCCAGCAAGCTCGCCGCGCAAAGCTTCGATGTCTCCGGCAAGGTCGCACAGCTGCTGCAAAAGCGGGTCGAGCTCGCGCAGAAGCACTATCGAGATCGGCTCACCGCGGCCGGCACGAAGCTCGCCGGCACGGTGTCGAAGGATCCGGCCGCGGCGCTCACCGCGTGGTCGCAGTGGTACGACTACGCGACCGACGCCGCGCAGCGGACGGTGCTGTTCTGGAACACGCTGCGCGAGCGCGGCAACAATTTCGTCGAGCACACGCGCGCGGGCATGCCGCCGGTGCTGCACTTCGAGCACGAGATGGTCGTCGACGGCCGCAAGCTGCCGCGTCCCGTCAACTACGCGCTGGTGCGGATCGTCCCGCCGGAAGGCGTGACCGTCGACCCGAAGCGGCGCCCCTACGTGATCATCGACCCGCGCGCCGGCCACGGTCCGGGCATCGGCGGGTTCAAGGACGACTCGCAGGTCGGCGTCGCGCTGCGCGCCGGGCATCCGGTGTACTTCGTGATCTTCTTCCGCGACCCGGAGCCGGGCCAGACGCTCATCGACGTGTGCGAGGCCGAGAAAGCGTTCGTCCGCGAGGTGCGCAAGCTCCACCCGGCGAGCCAGAAGCCCGCGATCGTCGGCAACTGCCAGGGCGGCTGGGCGGCGATGATGCTCGCGGCGGCGGATCCGGACGACACGGGCCCAATCGTCATCAACGGCGCGCCGATGTCGTACTGGGGCGGCGCGTGGCAGGAAGGCGACAACGACAACCCGATGCGTTACAGCGGCGGCATCCTCGGCGGCACGTGGCTCGCGTCGCTGACCTCCGACCTGGGCCACGGGATCTTCGACGGCGCGTACCTCGTCGAGAACTTCGAGAACCTGAACCCGGCCAACACGTTCTGGGACAAGTACTACAACCTGTACGCGAAGGTCGACACCGAGCCGCCGCGCTTCCTCGAGTTCGAGCGCTGGTGGGGCGGCTTCTACCTGATGAACAAGGAAGAGATCGAGTGGATCACGCGCAATCTCTTCGTCGGCAACAAGGTCTGGAAGGGCGGCGCGAAGATGAAGGGCGGCAAGCCGTTCGACCTGCGCGACATCAAGGCGCCGATCATCCTGTTCGCGTCGATGGGCGACAACATCACGCCGCCCCAGCAGGCGTTCAACTGGGTCGCCGACGTCTACGGCTCGACCGAGGAAATCAAGGCGCGCGGCCAGGTGATCGTCGGCCTGCTGCACGAGAGCGTCGGCCACCTCGGCATCTTCGTGTCGGGCGCCGTGGCGAAGAAGGAGCACGCGCAGATCGTGTCGGTGCTGCAGTCGATCGAGGGGCTGCCGCCCGGGCTCTACGGCATGGCGATCAAGGAGCGCAAGGGCAAGGACGGCGCGGTCGAGTACGACGTCGAGTTCCGCGAGCGCCGGCTGGAGGACATCGGCGCCCGGCTGAACAAGTTCCACCGCGCCGACGAGCGCCCGTTCGAGGCCGTCGAGACGCTTTCGGAATTCAACCAGCGCGCGTACGAACTCTTCGCACAGCCGTTCGTGCAGTCGCTCGGCAACGAGTTCTCCGCGAAGGTCGCGCGCCAGTTTCATCCGCTGCGCTTCCAGCGGTGGGCGTTCTCGGACCTGAACCCGTGGCTCGCGTGGCTTGCACCGGCCGCAGACGCGGTGAAGACGGCCCGCCGGCCGGGGTCCGCGGACAGCGTGCCGAAGCGGATCGAGGCAGCCGCAGCGGAGGCCATCAGCGCGTCGCTCGACTACTACCGCGCGCTGCGCGACGCGCAGAGCGAGGCGGCGTTCTTCCAGATCTACGGCAACGTGTTCGCGCTCTACCTCGCGGACAAGCACCAGGCCGAGGCGGAAGCGTCTGCCGCCGCGGCCGACCCGCGCGACCTGCCGTTCGTGCAGGCCGCGCTGTCGGCGATCGAGGAAGGCGGCTATCCCGAGGCCGTCGCGCGCGCCGCATACCTGCTGATGCGCAAGGGCGAGCCGCTGCTTCTGTCCGCGCTCGAGCTCAAGCAGGAACTGGTCGCCGAGTACAAGGACCTGATGCCGGCGGTCGCCCCCGAGCAATGGCGGCGGATCCGCGGCGAGCAGGAGATCATCGCGCGTTACGCTCCCGAGCAGGCGATCGCGTCGCTGCCCAAACTCCTCGCCGACCCGCGCGACCGCGAGCGGCTGCGCAAGCTGCTCGAGCGGCTCGGCGCGGACGAGCGGGTTCGCCGTACGAAGCCTACCGGCGCACAGATCGCGATGCTGGGCGAGCTCGAGCGCACCATCGAACCGAAGCCTCCCCGCGCGCGCAAGGCACCCGCGGCGCGCAAGCCGGCGCCACGCAAGGCGAAGCGGCGGACCGCCGCGTGACGCGGAAGGCAGCGCGATTGCGAACGGCAAGGAGCGAACGATGACCAAGCTCTGGATAGGGAACATGGCGCCCGGCACCACCGACGAAACGCTGCGCGAGTTCGTCGCGAAGTACGCGGGCAACCTCGAGTGCACGGCGATCCAGCGCGTCGACGGCGACGGCACGCGCCCCGCGGCAATCCTGACGTTCGCCGGCGGCGACCTCGAGTCGGTGCCGAAGCTGGCACTCCGGCTCAACGGCATGTACTGGCAGGGACGCAAGCTGATGGTGTCGGCCACGTAGGATCGGCGGCCGTCGGACAATGACGAACGGCGTCGGGCACCTGGCTGCCCGAGGCCTGTCGCGCTGACCGCATCGGTTCCCGGGTTGCAGGATCGGCCGCGCCGGCGCCGATCCTGCGTTCTGCCGCCGTCGCGCACCCCTATAATCGGCGGCATGGCAATCCGCACCGGACTGCGGGCAGCGGCGGCGATGGCGCTGCTGCTCGTTTGCGTCCCGGCGGTCGACGCACTCGCGCAGGCGCAGGAGGCCGTGAGGGGTGCCGCGGTCGCTTCGGCCGGCCCCACCGGCGCGGCAGGGGACGCCGCGGCCGCTTTCGAGGAGCTGCGCCGCGAACTCGCCGCCGCTCAAGCGGAAGTCGAGGCCATCGAGGCCTCCGGTCCGGGGGCCGGCGCACCGCCCGGGACCCCTCAAAGCGAGAGCAGCGAGCGGCGCACGTTGGCGCGCCAGTTCGTCGGACTGCTGCAGCAGCAACTCGACGCGCTGGAGCGCGGCACCGCAGCGACGGCCAGGCGCGTCGCGACGGAACGCGCCGACCGCGAGTGGGCCGGCTTTCCCGGGTCGCCACCGTATTCGGTCATGCTGACCGATGCGGTCCGCGGCGACCTCGAAGCGGCCGAAAGCCGCAGCGCCGCCGCCGCCAGCCGGCGGGCGCTGCTCGAGCGGTTCAGCCGGGACATCGAGTCGCGGCTCAAGGAAAGCCAGGCCGCCGCGCGCCGGGCGGCCGAGGCGGCGGACGCGGGGCGCGGGACGCCGGACGCGGCACGGCTCGAGTGGGCACGCGACTTGACGGCATTGCGCGCGCGCACGGACGTCGGCGCGCAGCGGCTGATCCAGATGGGGATGCGCGCGGCGCACGAAGAGGAAGCGGCGGCGCAGGCGACCCGTGCCCTCGCCCGGCGCCAGCTCGCCGCCGCCGCCGGCGCCGTCACGCTCTCTCGGGACGACCTCGCGGCCATCGAGGCCGACATCGACGCCCGTGCGCGTGCGGCCGCGACCGCGCTCGAGCGGGCGAGCCACGACATGGCCGCGGCGGCCGACCGGCGCACGGCTGCCGAAGCCCGGCAGGAGCAGATTCGCAAATCACCGCGCGACGGCGTGGACGCCTCCGCGCGCGCGGAGCGCGAAGCCGACGCCGCGCGTGAGGCCACGCTCGCGCGCGAGGCCGCGACCACGGCCACGCTGCGGTCCGAACTGCTGCGCGACTACCAGCTCGTGCTGGCCGGCGAGCGCGTCGGGTGGCAGGCGCGGTTCGAGGCGCTGGCGGCGTCGGATCCGGTGCGCGCGCGCGCCGCATACGAGCGCCTCACGGGCTCGCTCGCGGCGCTGCACGCGAGGCGCGAGTTCCTGAATCAGGAGATCGCCGCAGCGGCCGCGCGCATCGGCGAGACCGAGACCAGGCTGCGCGCCGCATCCGCGACCGAGGCCGCGCACCTCGACAAACTGCTCGACACGCTGCGCGCGCGCGAAGGCGCGCTGCAAGCGGCGATCAAGGCAAGCGAGCCGCTCGAGCAGCTGTTGGCGCGCTTCCGCGCCGACCTCGAGGGGAAGCGCAGCGCGTCGGTCGTCGACGAAGCACGCGACGCGGGCGCCGCCGCGCTGCTGCAGGCGCGGCGGCTGTGGAACTACGAGATTCTCACCGTCGACGACACCTACGAGACCGCCGACGGCCGCAAGCTCAACGTTTCGCGCGGCATCACGGTCGGCAAGACACTGGGCGCGGTGTTGATCGTCGTCGTCGGTTACTGGTTCACGCGCTGGATCATGCGACGAACCGAGCGGCTGCTGGTGGCGCGCGGCCGGGTCGCGCCGCAGTCGGCGGCGCTGCTGCGGAGCTGGGTGCAGTTCGCGGCCACCGTGGTCCTCGTCATGATCGCGCTTGCGATCGCCAGCATCCCGCTCACCGTGTTCGCGTTCCTGGGCGGCGCGCTGGCGATCGCCGCCGGCTTCGGATTGCAGACGCTGCTCAAGAACCTCGTCGCGGGAATCATCCTGCTGGTCGAGCGGCCGATGCGGCTGGGCGACCTCGTCGAAGTCGAGGGCGTGCGTGGCCGCGTCACCGAGATCGGGATCCGCGCGTCGACGGTTCGCACCGCCGACGGCATCGAGTCGCTGCTGCCGAACAGCGCCTTCCTCGAGCAGAAGCTCACCAACTGGACGTACACGAATCCGCAGACGCGGCAGACGATTGTGATCGGAGTCGCGTACGGGACTTCGCTGCGGCAGGCCGCCGAAGTCCTGCAGGGTGTCCTCGCGCGGCACGGACTGGTGCTGAAGCACCCGGCGCCGCAGGTCTACCTCGACGAGTATGCCGACAGCGCGATCCGCTTCGCGTTGACCTACTGGGTCGACATGACGCCGGAAAGCGACTCGCGGCGCGTGAAGAGCGACCTGCTGCACATGATCGACGTCGCGTTCGCCGAGGCCGGCCTCCGGATGCCGTTCCCGCAGCTCGACGTGCATCTCGATCGCGGCGCGGCCGCGCCGTAGCGAACACGGCGCGGGAAACCGAGCCAGGCTCGGCATTCCCGGCACTTGGGGTCGGGTGCCGGGCTTTGGGTCGACGCGCGGTCCTCCTCACGCCCTCCCTCTCCCGGATGCGGGGCAAGCGTGGAGAGCCGAGCCAGGCTCGGTATTCCCGGCACTTGGGGCCGGATGCGCGAAGAACTACGGCTTCTTCAGCGTCAGCGCGGACAGGTCGCGCGCGAGTTCCGCCAGCACGTCCGTGAGCGCGCTGTTCTGCGCGCCCACGTAGGCCGCGGCACTGCCGGACGTGAACGCCACGCGGCGTTCGTACCGGCGCGACCAGAACGGCGCGTCGCCATCGCCGCGCCGCAGGTACCACGTGACCGTGAGCACCGCGTAAGGCTTGCCGGCCTCGCGCGCATCGCCGTAGAGCGATTCGACGAAGCCGTCGAGCACCCAGTCGGGATCCGCCGGCACGCCGGGCGGCACGACGGTGGCAAACACGTTGGCCGCGGCCAGCGCGCGCGCCGTCGCCTCGCCGATGTTCGCCGCCGGCGCCACGAGGAACTCGCGGTAGTAGTCGCTCTCGTACTTGAGGTCCGCTTCGCGGTAGACGAAGCCGCGGCCGCGAAACGACGCGCCGACGGTGACCGTCCCGATGCGCAGCACCCCGGGCTGCGCCTTCGCGGCCGCAGGCGGGCTGGCCGGCTCGAGGACGAACATTTCCTTCACCGGTGCCGGCTTCGACAGGCTGCAGCCGCCGGTCACTCCCAGCGAAGCGGCCGCCGCGGCCGCCACGGCCACGCGGATCCACGCACGTCGCGATGCAATCATGGCTTGCGCTCCAGCGGCGCGGGCGGCGAGCCGAAGATGACGCTCGCCGGGTAGCGCTTGGTCTCCTCGGTGAGGTCCCGCAGGTTGTCGGAAATCTGGCGCAGGTTCTCGATCGTCGTCGCGAGGTCGGTATCGGTCGACCCGAACAGACGGTCGAAGCGCGCAATGATCCGCTCCATGTTCGCCACCGTCCTGGCGAGCTTCGGATCGGACACGAGCTCCTTCACGCGCGCCACCGCGGCCGCCGCGTCCTCCGGGATCTTCTGCATCGCCGGATTGGCGAGTGTCTTCTTGAGTTCCGCGTTCGTGGCGCGCAGCTCGGACAGCAGCCCGATGGCCTCGTCGGCCAGCTTCTTCGCCTGCATCCCGTCGAGCGTCGTGTCGAGCTTGCCGAGCGTCGTCTCCACGCGCTGCTGGAATGCCTTGGTGTCGAGCGAACCGACGCGGTCGTTGGTCGTCACCAGCAGCCGGTTGAGATTGGCCATCGTCTGCTCGAAGTCGACCTTCTGCAGCTTCTCCATGATGCTCTCCGCCGCGTTCACGATCGCCGTGACCGTCGACGGCGCGCTGGGGATGTACGGGTTGCGCGGCGTCCAGTTGATCGGCAGCACCGGCGGTGGCGGATCGAGCCAGTCCATCTCTAGGTAGTTGGTACCCGTGATCCCCTGCGGCGCAAGGCGCAGCCGCAGCCCCTTCTCGACTTCCATCGCGACGCTCTCGGCCGTGGACCAGTCGCCGGCCGCCGCGCGGCCGCCGACCAGCCGCGGCTGCAGCTGCGCCTCGACCAGCACCAGCCGGTCGCGCTGCGTGATCGGCAGGTCGAGCTGGTAGTAGACGTACGTGAAGCTGATCTTGGTGACCTCGCCGATGACGACGCCCCGCAGCTTGAGCTTCGAGCCGATGTCGAGCCCCTGCACCGACTCCTTGAAGTACGTCTCGATGATGACCTTGCGCTCGAACAAGCGGCCGGTGCCGACGATCGCCAGCACCAGGATGCCGGCGACCAGCGCCCCGATCACGAACAGGCCGAGCTTGAAGTAGTTGGCTTTCTGGCTCATCTAGTAATGCTCCCCCCCGAAGGCGCTGCACGCCTTTCCCCCCAAGGGGGCCGCGCGCCCTGGGACGGCCCGGCGGCGCGCGTGTCCGGGTTTCCCCCCGAGGGCGCTGCGCGCCCCTCCCCCCAAGGGGGCCGCGCGCCTTGGGACGGCCCGGCGGCGCGCGTGTCTGTGGTCCCGCCCGAGGGCGCTGCGCGCCCCTCCCCCCAAGGGGGCCGCACGCCTTGGGACGGCCCGGCGGCGCGCGTGTCTGTGGTCCCCCCCGAGGGCGCTGCGCGCCCCTCCCCCCAAGGGGGCCGCACGCCTTGGGACGGCCCGGCGGCGCGCGTGTCTGTGGTCCCCCCCGAGGGCGCTGCGCGCCCCTCCCCCCAAGGGGGCCGCGCGCCTTGGGACGGCCCGGCGGCGCGCGTGGTCTCGATCCTATGCATCGGCAAGTTCGGCCTGTCGGTGGAAGAACTGGCGCACGTACGGATCCGTGCTTTCGTCGCGCATCCGGCGCGGATCGCCGTCGGCGATGATCCCCTTGACGCGCTTGTCGAGCATGATGATGCGGTCGGCGATCGCATAGATGGACGCGAGCTCGTGCGTGACGATCACGAACGTCACCCCGAGGCTGTCGGCCAGCCGCCGGATCAGCGCGTCGAGCTCGGCGGACGTGATCGGGTCGAGGCCCGCCGACGGCTCGTCGAGGAACAGGATCTGCGGGTCGAGCGCCATCGCGCGCGCGATCGCCGCGCGCTTCTGCATGCCGCCCGAGATCTCGTTGGGGAGGTGGCCGGTGAACTGCACCAGCCCCACGAGCGAGAGCTTCATCCGCGCCAGCAGGTCCATCTGCTCCATGTCGAGGCTGGTGAACGTCTCCATCGGCAGGCGCACGTTCTCGAGCAGCGTCATCGACCCGAACAGGGCGCCCGACTGGTACATCACGCCGAACGTGCGCAGGATGGCTTCGTTCTCGGCACCCTCGGCGGTGACGATGTCGTGCCCGTCGATCCAGACGTGGCCGGACATCACCGGGTACAGGCCGATCATGTGCTTCAGCAGCGTGCTCTTGCCGCAGCCCGACCCGCCGAGGATGACGAACACCTCGCCCCGCCGCACCTCGAAATTGATGTTCTCGAGTATCGTGCGGCCCTCGTAGCCGGCGGTGAGATTCTCGACGCGGATGATGACTTCGCCGGAGTCCATCAGACATCCAGGAAGAAGTAGAGGACGGCGAACACGCCGTCGATGATCACGATAAGCACGAGACCCGACACCACCGCCCGCGTGGTCGAGTCGCCGACCGCGGATGCGCCGGCGCTCGTCTGCAGTCCGCGCAGGCAACCGATACCCGCGATGGCGATGGCGAAGACGAACGACTTGACCCAGCCGCTCATGAAATCGGTGAACGAGACGGCGGACTCCACCTCCTTCACGAACGTGACGAACGGAATGCCGAAGGAAAGCATGGTGAAGGCGCCGCCCAGCATGCCGATCAGCATCGCGAACAGGGAGAGGAGCGGCGTCATCAGCACCGCTGCGATCACGCGCGTCGTGACGAGAAAGCGCACGGGGTCGATGCCCATCGTCGTGAGCGCATCGATCTCCTGGTTCACCCGCATCGTGCCGATTTCCGCGGCGAACGCGGCGCCCGAGCGCCCGGCCAGGATGATCGCGGTAAGAAGCGTGCCCATCTCCCGCACCATGCCGAGGCCGATCAGGTCGGCCACGAAGACCTCGGCGCCGTATTGCCGCATGGGGACGGCGGACTGAAAGGAGAGGATCAGCCCGAACAGGAAAGAGATCAGCGCCACGATGGGCAGCGCATCGGCGCCCACGCGCTCGCACACCACCCACACGTCGCGCCATCGAATCGTCGTCGGATGGCGAATCGCGCTCGCGAGCGCGGCCGTTGCCTGCCCGACGAACTCGATCTGCGTGCGCATGTCGCGCCACATAATCGCCGTCGTGCGGCCGAGCTCCTCGATCGCCGGCCGGCGGGCGACCTCCGGGTCCAGGTCGTGGTCGAGGTCGTGCGGGTCGAACTGCTTGAGCAGCGCGTCGAACGAGGGGTTCAGGTTCGCGACCTCGACCGGCGCCTGCCGAGGCTGGCGCAGCAGGTCGACGAGTAGCGCGATCCCGGCGCCGTCGCAGTACTCGACGCCGGCGGCGTCGACCACGACCGGCCGCGTCGGCGCCTCGGTGACCGCGCGCAGCGCGTCGCGCCAGACGACGGGGATCGTTTCCGCGTCGAGCGTGCCGGACAGCGCGAGCACGCGGCGCCCGTCGGGCGCTTCGGACACGGCGAGGGCCGCGGTGCTCATGTCAGTCGCGATGGGCCGTCCCGAGCGACTGACCTGCCCCCGCGGGGGGCAGCGAGCGCAGCGAGCGTGGGGGTCGTTTCATTCGCGATGGGCCGTCCCGAGCGACTGACCTGCCACGGCCTCTGGCCCGTCGTCGGGGCGTTGCGTCGGCCTCGCCCTCGGGCGCCCCGGGAGCCTGGCCCCGCGCGAGGGCGGTGGGCAGCAGACCCGCGTGGGGCTGTTTCATCGGCCGGCGGGCGTCCCTACGGACCGACGAGTTCGAGGTTGTTGCCGGCCACGCGCACGTAGTCGCCCTCCTGCAGCAGCAGCGGCTCGTACTTGAGCGACACGACCCGCGTGGAACCGTCGTCCATCCGCAGCGTCACGTCCCACCGCTGCCGCCGGTACTCGTTCGGCTTCTGCGCGTACACGGCGCCGCCGGCAGCGCCAACGACGACGAGGCCCTGGTTCGTGAAGCCCGGGCCGATCTGCATCATCGTCGTCTGCGAACTCGTCGCAGCGGGCCCGCCGCCCAGCGCCATCACCGAGCCCAGCGGCGACCACTCCTGCCGCTCCGTCACGGGCGCCATCGACTGGATCACGCCGCACACGCCGGCGCAGCCGGGTCGCCCGCCACCCTGCCCCTGCCCCTGCGCGCGCCGAGGCGCCAGCAGCCGCGAACGCGAGGCACGCGAAGAGCACGGCGGCGGCGCGCGTCGTCATTCGGGCAGCGAATTGAGGTAGAACATCGCGTCCAGCAGCGGCGCCGGGCGCCCGTAGGGTCCGAGCCAGCGAATGAAGATCGGGTCGATCCCGCCTGTCTTGTAGAGCTCGACCAGCGTGCGATTCACGAGGAGCCGGAAGTCCGGGTCGTCGCGCGGCAGGACGATCGCGTAGGGCTCGAACGAGAAATCGTTGGCAAGGAACGCGAGTTCGCCGCCGCGCGCGTTGGCGTCCTTCAGCTGCGTCAGAAGCATGCGGTCCGACGCGTACGCGTCGGCGCGGCCGGCGAGCACCGCGGCGATCCCCTCCGCGCCGTCCTTGACCGAGACCAGCGACGCCGTTGCGCCGTGGACGGCGAGCGACTTCTTCAGCGCGGCCTCGGTCGTGGTCGCCGGCAGCACCGCAACCCGCTTGCCCCTGAGATCGGCGACTTCGCGCAGCGCGGCGCCCGCGCGCACCAGCGCGCTGCCGCCGTCGACGAAGATCGGCACGGAAAAGTCGACGCGTTCCATCCGCGACAGCGTGATGGTCGTGGTGCCGCACTCGGCGTCGATCCTGCGAGCGACGACGTCGGCGATGCGCGACTCGCCGTCGACTGGTCGCCATGCCACCTTGAGGTTCGGCACGCCCAGCGCCTTGCCGATCGCGCCGGCGATTTTCTCGCACAGTTCGACCGAGTACCCGCGCACCAGCCCGTTGCGCTGTCTGACCGAAAATGGTGCGGCGGCTTCGCGGTACCCGAACGTCACCGTCCCGCTCGCCTTGATCCGATCGAGCGTCGGCGACGCGGCGCACGCGGCGCCCGCGACGAGGGAGGCGACGAGCAGCACGGGAACGAATCGGGGCAGGGGCATGTCGAAGGCGGATGCCTGGCTGGCGGCGGGCAGTGTAGCACGGGCATGCACGCCGCCTGGGCGCCGCGGTCCGTGCCGCCCCCCCGGGAGACCGGCGCGCGGCCGGCTCGTGTAAAATTCGCGTTGTGACATGCAACGCCAGCCGCCACCGGCGTCGGGCCGGCGCGCGGTGCGCAACCCCTTCCATTCCAGACCTGCAGGTGCCCAACGTGAAAAGTCTGCTTCTCGGCCTGTTCGTGGCCGTCTCGCTCGTCGCCGGGCCCGCCGGCGCCCAGACGGCGCCGAACACGCTCGGCAAGATCAAGGCGGCGAAGGCCATCAACGTCGCGTTCTCGACCGACTCGCTGCCGTTCTCGTTCGTCGGCCCCGACAACCAGCCGGCCGGCTACTCGATCGACATCTGCAAGCGCGTGATCGCGCAGGTCGGCCGCGCCGTCGGCGAGCCGAACCTCAAGGTGAACTGGATGCCCGGTTCGGTGACCGAGCGCCTGCAGATGGTGGCGTCCGGCCGCGCGGACCTCGAGTGCGCGAACACGACGCAGACGCTCGCGCGGCTCGGATCCGTCGATTTCTCGAACCTGATCTTCGTCGACGGCGGCGGGTTCCTCGTGACCGTCGCCTCGCCGATCAACGGCCTGGCCGATCTCTCCGGCAAGAAGATCGCGGTGCTCGCCGGGACGACGACCGAGACGCGGCTGCGCGACACGCTGAAGCGCCGCCTCGTCAACGCGAACGTCGTCACGATCAACAATGCCAACGACGGCGTGGCGATGCTCGAGTCGGGCAGCGTCGACGCGTACGCCGGCGACAAGATCAAGCTGGTCGGCCTCGCGGCGCAGGCGAAGGACCCGAAGAAGCTCGCGATGCTGGCCGAGGACCTGTCGATCGAGCCCTACGGGCTCGCGCTGCCGCGCGGCGACGCCGCGCTGCGCCTCGAGGTCAACCGGGCGCTGACGCAGGTCTACATGGGCGGCGAGATCGAGACGATCTTCGCGAACTGGCTGGGCAAGCTCGGCCGGCCGTCGAGCCTGCTCGCCGCGATGTACCTGCTCAACTCGATCCCGGACTGACGGTCCGGCACGAAGGAACGGAGAACGACGATGATGAGTTTCCAAGGATGGCGGCGCCCGGCCGCCGCGATCGCCGCGATGGCGACGATGCTGCTCGCGGGCTGCAACACGCCGCCGGCGTTCCAGGTGAGCGAGCAGCCGGCCGCGCGCGTCGGGACGGTCGAATCGATCCAGACGCGAACGGTGCAGAACGTCGACAACGCGGTCGGCGCGATCGGCGGTGCGCTGATCGGCGGGGGCTTGGGCAGCCTGATCGGCGGCGGCACGGGCCGCACGGTGGCGACGGTCGTGGGCGCGGTCGGCGGCGGCTTCGTCGGCAACGAGCTCGCGAACAAGAGCCAGACGCTCGTCTGGGACATCGGCATCCGGTACGATGACGGCAGCTGGGCGACGGTGCAGCAGACCTCGGCGCCCGGCCTGCGCATCGGCGACCGCGTCCGCGTGACGAGCACGGGCATCGAACTGCTGCGCTGACCGGCAACGGTCGCCCGCGGCGTTCGCAACCCGGGCCCGAAGGGGCCCGACCACGACTACGTACGAATCGAACAGGAGACACAGGATGAACGGATTCATGAAAAGGCTGTTGGGCGCGGTGACGATCGCTGCCGCAGCCATCGGCTTCGGCGCGCTGCCCGCGCACGCGCAGGGCGACCAGCAGGTGCTGGTCAACCAGTCGCAGACGACGCTGTCGAACTTCATGCGCGACCCGGAAATGAAGTGGCTGCAGCAGAACTTCAGCCGCGCGAAGGCCGTGATGATCTCGCCGGAGATCGTCAAGGCCGGCTTCATCTTCGGCGGCTCCGGCGGCCGTGCGCTCGTCGTCGCCAAGGCCGGCAACCGGTGGGTCGGTCCGTCGTTCTACACGATGGCCACCGCCAGCGTCGGCTTCCAGGCCGGCGTGGCCGTGTCGGAGATGGTCACGCTCGTGATGACCGACAAGGGTCTCAACTCGCTGCTCTCGGCCAACTTCAAGATGGGCGGCGACGCCAGCGTGGCGGCCGGCCCGGTCGGCGCCGGCGCCAAGTCGGACATCGTCGCGGACCTGATCACGTTCACCCGCGCAAAGGGCGTGTACGGCGGCATCAACCTCGACGGGACGCTGGTGAACCTGTCGGACGAATGGAACAAGGCGTATTTCGGCAAGCCGGTGCTGCCGCCGGACATCCTGATCAAGGCCAACGTCAGCAACAAGGGCGCCGACAAGCTTCTGGCCGAAGTCGCGCGCGCCGCGGGCGGCAAGTAACGCATCCCGCAGCACACGCTTCGACGCAAGGGGCCCCGGAAGGGGCCCTTTGTTCGTCCGCCGATCGCCACGCCGCCGCGGCATGCGGGTCGGGCGCGGTCGATCCTTCAGCGTGGTGGCGCCGCTCGTCCGGGCGTCCGGTCGCCGCCGAAGATGGCCGCCAGCGTCGGAGCCGCTGCCGTTCCGACATCGAGTTCGCGCTCCAGCGCCGCGAGGTGCTCGGCCATGAGACGCACGGACCGCTTCGCATCGCGCTTCGCGATCGCGCCTACGAGCGCCAGGTGGTCGGCGTGCGCGTGCACGCGGTCCGGTCGCTCGTAGAGCGCGACGGCGAGCGACGTCTGCAGCACGAGCTCCGTGAGGTAGCGCTCGAGCACCGGATTGCCGCATAACGCCCCGAGCCGCCGGTGGAAGGCAAGCGACAGCTCGAGCCCGGCCGCGCGGTCGCCGCTTCGGTACGCCGCCTCCTCGTCGCGCACGAGCCGACGCAGTTCGGCGATCTGCGCGCGCGACGCGCGCGCCACCGCGTGCTCGACCACGGCGGCCTCGATCGCGCGCCGGGCGGCGAACACGTGCGCGACGTCCGTCGCCGACGGCCTCGCGACGACGGCCACGCGGCGGTCGCGCAGCGCGACGATGCCCTCGTGCGCGAGCGTGCGCAACGCCTGCCGGACGATCGTCCGCGACACGCCGAAGAAGCCGCCGAGCGGAATCTCCTGCAGCTTGGTGCCCGGCGCGAGCCGCCGCTCGAGGATCGCGGTGCGCACGGCAGCGCAGATCCGCGCCTCCACGCCCGCCTTTGCCGCCGCCTTGCGCCTGCGCTCCGCCATGCGGTCGAGCATAGGTCGGCCCCGCGGCCGGGTCAATGCCCGGCGCATACCTGTCCCGCAACATCCTGTATACACGATGTGTTCGGATTTGTGGCGCGAAGCCGGCCCGCCGCGCTCGCCCGGCGCGTGGCCGGCGGTGCGCGCCATAGGCGCACGGTCGCGGCGCGGGCGTCCACCGCGCGACGCGATCCGGTATGCAACCGAACGCCCGCCTCCTGTTGACATCCGCGGACGGCGGCGCGACGATGCTCGCCACGCCGGCGCCGCGAGGCCGGTCCTCCCCGATAGGCGCACATGGCCGCCGCTCCGCCCCCTGTCCGCGCTCCGCTGCGGTTCCTGCTCAACGGCGAGCCGGTGGCGGTGACAGGCATCGCGCCGCAGACCACGCTGCTCGAGTACCTGCGCGAGCACCGGCGACTGACCGGCACCAAGGAAGGCTGCGCCGAAGGCGACTGCGGCGCCTGCACGGTCGTGCTGGCGGAGCCCGGCGACGGCGGCACGCCGCTGCGGTGGCGCCCGGTCAACGCGTGCATCCGCCTGCTGCCGTCCGTCGCGGGCCGGGCAGTGTTCACCGTCGAGTCCCTGGCCCCCGCCGCCGGCGGGCTGCATCCCGTCCAGCGCGCGCTCGTCGACGCGCACGGCTCGCAGTGCGGATTCTGCACGTCCGGTTTCGCGATGAGCCTGTTCGGACTCTACAAGAACGCGCACCGGCCGCCGCGCGCCGCCATCGAAGACGCGCTGGCGGGCAACCTGTGCCGCTGCACGGGCTACCGGCCGATCGTCGCGGCCGCGCAGGCGATGTACGACATCGATCCCGCCGACGGCGGCGGCGGCTGGCGCGGGCCCGGCGTGGCCGCCGACGGCAGCCGTGCCGTCTCGCGCGACGAGGAAGCGCTCGCCGTGCAGCTCGCGGCGCTCGCCGCGCCGGACACGTTGCTCTACGAGGCCGATGACCGGCGCTGGTGGGCGCCGCGCACGTGCGAGGCGCTCGCCGCCATCCTCGTCGCGCACCCCGCGGCGCGCATCGTTGCCGGCGCCACCGACGTCGGCCTGTGGATCACCAAGCAGCAGCGCGACCTCGGCGACCTCGTGTACACCGGCGACGTCGGCGAGCTCGCGCGCGTGCGCGAGACGCCATCGCATCTGGCGATCGGCGCGGCAGTCGCGCTCAGCGACGCGTTCGCGGCGCTCGCCGCGTCGTGGCCGGAACTGGCCGAGGCGTGGGCGAGGTTCGCGTCGGTGCCGATCCGCAACAGCGGCACGCTGGGCGGCAACGTCGCCAACGGGTCGCCGATCGGCGATTCGCTGCCCGTGCTGCTGGCGCTCGGCGCGACCGTCGTCCTGCGCCGCGGCGCGGCGACGCGCGA
The DNA here is from genome assembly GCA_016716425.1 of Betaproteobacteria bacterium. Taxonomy (GTDB): domain Bacteria; phylum Pseudomonadota; class Gammaproteobacteria; order Burkholderiales; family Casimicrobiaceae; genus VBCG01. The sequence continues at coordinate 325,117 of JADJWJ010000002.1, read as the reverse complement.
AGTCCCGCTCGAGGACTTCTACGTCGGCTACCGGCAGACCGTCCTCGCGCCGTCCGAATTCGTCGTCGAGGTGCGGGTGCCGGCGCGCCCGCCCGGCACGCTGGTGCGCGCGTACAAGGTCAGCAAGCGCTACGACCAGGACATCTCGGCGGTGTTCGCGTGCTTAGCACTCGTCGTCGCCGGCGGCCGGATCGCGGCGGCTCGCATCGGCTGCGGCGGCGTGGCCGCGACGCCGAAGCGCGCCGCCGCCACCGAGGCCGCGCTTGCGGGGCGCGCGTGGGACGACGCGACGGCGGACGCCGCCGCGCGCGTCCTCGCCGCGGAGTTCGCGCCGATCGACGACATGCGCGCGTCGGCCGCGTACCGGCGCACAGTGCTCGCGAACCTCCTGCGCCGCTTCCGGATGGAGACCGGCGGCGCCGCGACGCCCACGCGCGTCGAGCAGGTCGTGGCGGAGTGATCCGGTGAACGCGCCGCATCCGCCCGCCTCCGCGTTTGCCGGCGCCGTCGTCGGCGCGCCCGTCGCGCACGATTCCGCGGTACTGCACGCCCGCGGGCAGGCACCGTACACCGACGACCTGCCCGAGCCGCGGGGCACGTTGCACGTAGCACTCGGCGTGTCGCCGCTCGCCCACGGACGCATCGCCGGCGTCGACCTGTCGGCAGTGCTGGCGGACCCGGCGGTGGTCGCCGTGGTCACCCCGGCCGACATCCCCGGCGTGAACGACGTCGGTCCGATCGAGCACGACGATCCGATCTTCGCGGAAGACGTCGTGCAGTTCGCCGGCCAGCCGCTGTTCGCGGTGGCCGCGACCGGCGTGAACGCGGCGCGTCGTGCCGCGCGGCTCGCGCGCCTCGATCTCGTGCCGCTGCCGGCGATCCTGACGATCGACGAGGCGCTGGCCGCGCAGTCGTACGTGCTGCCGCCGGTGCACGTGACGCGCGGCGACGCCGCGGCGGCGCTCGCGCGCGCGCCGCACCGGCTTTCCGGCACCGTGCACTCCGGAGGGCAGGACCACTTCTATCTCGAAGGGCAGGTCGCGCTCGCCGTGCCGCGCGAGCGCGGCGGCATGTACATCTTCGTCTCGACGCAGCACCCGGGCGAGGTGCAGCAGATGGTCGCGCACGCGCTCCGCCTCGCCCTGCACGACGTCGTCGTCGAGTGCCGCCGGATGGGCGGCGGCTTCGGCGGCAAGGAGACGCAGATGTCGCTCGTCGCGTGCGCTGCGGCGCTGGTCGCGCGCAAGACCGGGCAGCCGGCGAAGCTGCGGCTCGACCGCGACGACGACATGCGCTCGACCGGCAAGCGGCACGCGTTCCGGTACGACTACGACGTCGCCTTCGACGACGACGGGCGCATCCTCGGCCTCGACCTCACGCTGGCGTCGCGATGCGGCTTCTCCGCCGACCTGTCGGGGCCGATCAACGACCGTGCCGTCTTCCACGCGGACAACGCGTACTGGCTGCCCGACGTCGCGATCCACAGCTTCCGCTGCCGGACCAACACGGTTTCCGACACCGCGTTCCGCGGGTTCGGCGGGCCGCAGGGCATGTTCGCCATCGAGCACGTGCTCGACGAGGTCGCGCGCGCGCTCGGCCGCGATCCGCTCGACGTGCGGCGGGCCAACCTGTACGGCACGACGGCGCGCAACGTGACGCCGTACGGGATGACGATCGAGGACAATGTCGCGCCGGAGCTGATCGCGCAACTGGAAGCGTCCGCACGCTACCGCGCGCGGCGCGCCGCGATCCGCACGTGGAACCGCGACAGCCCGGTGATCAAGCGCGGCATCGCGCTGACCCCGGTGAAGTTCGGCATCTCGTTCACGGCGACGCACTACAACCAGGCGGGCGCGCTGCTGCACGTCTACAGCGACGGCACGCTGCTCGTCAACCACGGCGGCACCGAGATGGGCCAGGGCCTGTTCACCAAGGTCGCGCAGGTCGTCGCGCACGAGATGGGCGTGCCGCTCGCCAGCGTGCGCGTGTCCGCGTCCGACACGAGCAAGGTGCCCAACGCGTCGCCGACGGCGGCCTCGTCGGGCAGCGACCTGAACGGCATGGCCGCGCGCGACGCCGCACGCAAGCTGCGGCAGCGGCTCGCGGCCTTCGCCGCGCGCAAGTTCGACTGCGACCCGCAGATCGTCGAGTTCGCGGACGGTGTGGTCACGGCCGGCGACCGGACGCTGCCGTTCGCCGAGCTCGCGCGCATGGCGTACATGGCGCGTACGCCGCTGTCGGCCACCGGCTTCTACGCGACGCCGAAGATCCACTACGACCGCAGGACGCTTTCGGGCCGGCCGTTCTACTACTTCGCGTACGGCGCGGCCGTCGCCGAAGTCGCCATCGACACGCTGACCGGCGAGCACCGGCTGCTCGCCGTCGACATCCTGCACGACGTCGGCGCGTCGCTGAATCCGGCGATCGACCGCGGCCAGATCGAGGGCGGATTCGTGCAGGGCTGGGGCTGGCTCGCGGACGAGGAACTGTGGTGGAACGATCGCGGAGAGTTGGAGACGCACGCGCCGTCGACGTACAAGATTCCCACCGCGCACGACGTGCCCGAGCACTTCCGGGTCGAGTTCTTCGGGCGTCCGAACCGCGAGGAAACCATCCACCGCTCGAAGGCCGTCGGCGAGCCGCCGCTCATGCTGGCGCTCGCGGGCTTCCACGCGTTGCGCGACGCGGTGGCAAGCGCAGCCGACGGCCGCGTGCCGCCGCGGCTCGACGCGCCGGCGACCGCCGAGCGCGTCCTCGCCGCGGTCGAGGACGTTCGCGCGCGGGCGGCGACGCATGGCTGACTGGGCGCCGGCGCTCGCGGTGCGCATCGGCCGCGCGGGCCGCGCCGTGCTCGTGACGATCGCGCACGCGGCCGGCTCCACGCCCCGCGAGGCGGGCACGGCGATGATCGTCACGGCGGAAGACACGTTCGGCACGATCGGCGGCGGCCACCTCGAGTTCGAGGCGATCCGCATCGCGCGCGACGCGCTGTCGAACGCGCAGGTGCCTGCCGCGTGGCTCGTCCGCTTTCCGCTCGCCGCGCGCCTCGGGCAGTGCTGCGGCGGTGTCGCCACGCTCGCCTTCGCCGCCGCCGACGCGGCGGCGCGGACGTGGCTCGACGCCGCGGTCGCGTGCGCGCGCACCGCGACGGCGTTCGCGCTGGTCTCGCGGATCGGCGGCGCCGCGGATGCGCCGGCGCACCTCGTCGTCACCGCCGACCACGCCACGGGCTCGCTCGGCGACGCCGCGCTCGACTCGGCCGCGGTCGCGCTCGCGCGCCCGCGCGTGCACGCGGCCGCCGCTGGCGCGGCGCTGTGCGCGGTGCCCGGCCGCGACGGCGTCACGCTGCTCGTGCACGTCGCCGTGCCGCAGGATTTCACCGTGCTGGTGTTCGGCAACGGCCACGTCGGGCGCGCGCTGGTGCAGGTGCTCGCGACCACGCCGGCGCGCATCCGCTGGATCGACGGCCGCGAGGCCGCCTTCCCCGCGGCCGTCGCCGGCAACGTCGACGTCGTCGTCGCGGACGCGCCGGCGGACGAGCTCGCCGACGCGCGACCTGGCACTTACGTCGTGGTCACCACGCACAGCCATGCCCTCGACTACGAGATCGTCGCCGCGGCGCTCGCGCGCGGCGACTGGCGCTACCTGGGCGTCATCGGCTCGCACGCGAAGCGCGCGCAGTTCGAGAAGCGCTGGGCGGCGCGCGGTGGCGCACCGGAGGCGTTCGCCCGCGTGACCTGCCCCATCGGCGCGGGCGCCTTCGCGCTGCGCGGCAAGGAGCCGGGCGTCATCGCCGTGGCGGTCGCGGCGGAGATTCTTGCGCTGCGCGAGAAGTCGGGGTCAGACTCGAATTCTCTCGGCGGGCCGGCCCGCGGCGAGACGCCGCAGAGAATTCGGGTCTGACCCCGATTTCCCGACCCCGATTTCCCGATGCCCCCTCGCCTGAAGCTGTCCGGGATCACGAAGGCCTATCCCGGCGTCGTCGCCAACGCCGGGATCGACCTCGTGGTGGTCCCGGGCGAGATCCACGCCGTGCTGGGGGAGAACGGCGCCGGCAAGTCGACACTGATGAAGATCATCTACGGCGCCGTGAAGCCGGACGCCGGCACGATCGCATGGGAAGGCAAGCCCGTCGCCATCGCCAATCCGGCGCGCGCGCGCCGGCTCGGCATCGGCATGGTGTTCCAGCACTTCTCGCTGTTCGAGACCCTGACCACCGCCGACAATATCGCGCTGGCGCTCGAAGGCGAGCGTGCCGGCCCCTCGCTCCCGGCCCGGATCCGCGACGTGTCGGCGAAGTACGGCCTGCCACTCGACCCCGACCGCTACGTGCACACGATGTCGGTCGGCGAGCGCCAGCGCGTCGAGATCGTGCGCTGCCTGCTGCAGGACCCGCGGCTGCTCATCATGGACGAGCCAACGTCGGTGCTGACGCCGCAGGCGGTCGAGAAGCTGTTCGGGACGCTGCGCCGGCTCGCCGACGAGGGCTGCAGCATTCTCTACATCAGCCACAAGCTGGACGAGATCCGCGCGCTGTGCCACAAGGCGACCGTGCTGCGCGCAGGCCGCGTCACCGGCGACTGCGACCCGCGTCGCGAGTCGTCGTCGTCGCTCGCGCGGATGATGATCGGTGGCGACCTGCCGCACCCGCAGCCGCGCACTGCCCAGCCCGGCGCCGACGCGCTCGTGATCCGCGACCTTACGCTGCCTGCCGACGACCCGTTCGGCACGACGCTTTCCGCCATCGACCTCACCGTGCGTGCCGGCGAGATCGTCGGCATCGCCGGCGTGTCCGGCAACGGGCAGAAGGAGCTGCTGGCGGCGTTGTCGGGCGAGCGGCTGCTCGATGACGCGGCCGCCGTGACCATTCTCGGCACGCCCGCGGCACGCCTGGACGCCGGCGCGCGCCGCGCGCTCGGGCTCGGGTTCGTGCCCGAGGAGCGTCTGGGCCGCGGTGCGGTCCCGGAGATGTCGCTCGCGGAAAACGCGCTGCTGACCGGCTGGCGGGAACGCATGGTCGCGTGGGGGTTCGTGCGCGCGCAAACGGTGCGCGAGTACGCCGCCGAAACGATCCGCGACTACGGCGTCAAGGCCGGCGGCCCCGACGCCGCGGCGCGCAGCCTGTCCGGCGGCAACCTGCAGAAGTACATCGTCGGCCGCGAGATCCGGCAACGGCCGCGGGTCATGATCGCCGCGCAGCCGACGTGGGGGGTGGACGTCGGCGCCGCCGCGCAGATCCGGCAGGCGCTGATCGACCTCGCCGGCAGCGGCGTCGCGGTGCTCGTGGTGTCGGAAGAGCTGGACGAGCTGTTCGAGATCTGCGACCGCCTGGCCGTGATCGCGCAGGGGCGGCTGTCCGACCCGAAGCCCGTCGCCGACACCAACGCCGAGGAGATCGGCCTGCTGATGGCCGGATCGTTCATCCACGCCGGCGCGGAAGGCCATCGCGCGTTCTCACCGGCCGGCGTTCTCGGCCTCGACTAGGATGATACGGCCCCCACGCTCGCGGTACTCGCTGCCCCCTGGGACGCCCTCGCGCGTGGGCCGCAGGCCAGGCTCGCAGAGCGCGTCCGCGCGCGAGGGCGACGGCCGACACGCGGACGTTCGCACATCGTGCCCGGCCAAGGAGGCCGTGGCAGGTCAGTCGCTCGGGGCGGCCCTTCCCGACTGACATGCGCATCCGCCTCGTCGCCCGCCCCGAGCCGTCGCGGCTCGCCAAGTGGGGCTCGCCGCTGGTCGCGACGGCGGCCGTGCTCGCGATCGGCTTCGCGCTGTTCAGCGCGATGGGCAGGGACCCGTGGCACGCGCTGTACGTGTTCTTCGTCGAGCCCGTCGACACGCTGTACGACGTCGGCGAGCTGCTGCTGAAGGCGAGCCCGATCATGCTATGCGCGATCGGCCTTGCCGTCGGCTACCGCGCCAACGTCTGGAACATCGGCGCCGAGGGTCAGCTCGTCATGGGCGCGATCTTCGGCGGCGGCGTGGCGCTCGCGTTTCACGGCGCCGAATCGCCGCTGGTGCTGCCGGCGATGCTCTTCGCCGGCGTGGCCGGCGGCATGCTGTGGGCGGCGATCCCGGCGTTCCTGCGCACGCGCTTCAATGCCAACGAGATCCTGGTGTCGCTGATGCTCGTCTATGTCGCCACCCTCGTCCTGTCGCTGCTCGTGCACGACGCCTGGCGCGACCCGGAAGGGTTCAACTTCCCGCAGTCAAAGCTGTTCACGCAGAGCGCGCTGCTGCCGATCCTCGTGCAGGAGACGCGACTCAACGTCGGCATCCTGCTCGCGCTCGTGGCCGTCGGAGCGGGCTGGCTGTTCCTGCGCAGGAGCCTCGTCGGGTTCCAGATGCGTGTCGCGGGGCTCGCGCCGGCCGCGGCGACCTACGCGGGCATCTCGTCGTCGCGCACCGTCTGGCTCGGCATGCTGATCGGCGGCGCGTGCGCCGGCGCCGCGGGCGTGGGGGAAGTCGCAGGCCCCGTCGGCCAGCTGCTGCCGGTCGTCTCGCCCGGCTACGGCTTCGCCGCGATCATCGTCGCGTTCGTGGGCCGGCTGCACCCGGTCGGCATCCTCTTCGCGAGCCTGCTCATGTCGCTGCTCTACCTCGGCGGCGAGGCCGCGCAGATGAAGCTCGCGCTGCCGTCGTCGGTGACCGGCCTGTTCCAGGGCACGCTGCTCCTGTTCCTGCTCGCGGCGGACGTGTTCATCCACTACCGGCTCTCCATCGTGCGCGCGCCGGCACCGGCCGCGAGGGCTGCCTGATGGACCACGCGGTACAGCTCCTGCTGCTCACGCTCGCCGCCGGCACGCCGCTCGTGTACGCGGCGCTGGGCGAGCTCGTGACCGAGAAGTCCGGCGTGCTGAACCTCGGCGTGGAGGGCATGATGCTGGTGGGCGCGGTCGTCGCGTTCATCGTCGCGGCCACCACGAAGTCGCCGTGGCTGGGTGTGGCCGCCGGCATGCTGGCGGGCGCAGCGCTGGCGCTGGTATTCGCCGTGGTTACGCTGACGCTGCAGGCGAACCAGGTGGCGTCGGGACTCGCGCTGTCGCTGTTCGGCGTCGGGCTCTCCGCGTTCGTCGGGCTCGAGTACGTGAGCGTCGTGATCGAACCGATCAAGCCGCTCGCGATCCCGGGGACCCCGGACCTGCCGGTGATCGGCACGCTGCTGTTCGGCCACAGCCCGCTCGTCTATCTGTCGCTTGTCCTCTTCGCGGCGATCCAGTGGTTCCTGTTCCGCACGCGCGCGGGCCTCGTCGTGCGCGCGGTGGGCGAGTCGCCGCAGTCGGCGCACGCGATCGGCTACCCGGTCGTGCGCATCCGCTACCTCGCCGTGCTGTTCGGCGGCGCGTGCGCGGGCGTGGGCGGAGCGTACCTGTCGCTCGTGTACAACCCGTCGTGGGTCGAGGGGATGACCGCGGGACGGGGCTGGATCGCGCTGGCGCTGGTCGTGTTCGCGACGTGGAAGCCGTGGCGCGTGCTCGCCGGCGCGTACCTGTTCGGCGGCGTCACCCTCGCGCAGTTCCAGGCGCAGGCGCTGGGCGTCGAGATCTCCGCGCAGTACCTGTCGATGCTTCCGTACGTGGCGACCATCGTCGTGCTCGCGGTCATCTCGCGCGACGCGGCGACGATCCGCCTCAATGCCCCTGCCTCGCTCGGCAAGCCGTTCCACCCCGACGGCTGAAGGTCGATCACAAACAGGTGCAGGGACGCCGGGGGACGCCCGCCATCCCCGGCGCCACTGCGTCTCTTCGTGAAGCGGTTTTCCAGTAGAATTTCACCCCTGCCCGCGCCACCCCATACCGTCAGGAGACCCCGATGAACCGTACGTCCCGCAGAACGACGCTCGCGGCGATGGCCGCGTGCGCCCTCGCCCTCGCCGTGCCCGCCGCTGCCCAGCCGAAGGCCGGCGAGCCGCTCAAGATCGGCTTCGTCTACGTGAGCCCGATCGGCGATGCCGGCTGGACGTTCCAGCACGACACCGGCCGCAAGGAGATGGAGAAGGCGCTCGGCGGCAAGGTGACGACCAAGTACATCGAAAGCGTCCCCGAGGGCGCCGACGCCGAGCGCGTGATCCGCGAGCTCGCCGCGAGCGGCCACAACCTGATCTTCACGACGTCGTTCGGCTACATGAACCCGACGATCAAGGTCGCGCAGGGGTTCCCGAACCACAAGTTCGAGCATGCAACCGGCTACAAGACGTCGAAGAACGTCGGCATCTACAACGCGCGCTTCTACGAGGGCCGCTACCTCGCGGGCATCGTCGCCGGCAAGATGTCGAAGACCGGCGTGGCGGGCTACGTCGCCGCGTTCCCGATTCCCGAGGTCGTCATGGGCATCAACGCGTTCGCGCGCGGCATGCGCAGCGTCAATCCGAAGGCCGAGGTCAAGGTCGTGTGGGTCAACTCGTGGTTCGACCCCGGCAAGGAGTCGGAGGCCGCCAACACGCTGATCTCGCAGAACGCGGACGTCGTCACGCACCACACGGACTCGACAGCCGCCGTGCAGGCCGCCGAGGCGAAGAAAGTGTACGCGATCGGCTATCACTCCGACATGTCGAAGTACGGCCCGAACGCGCAGCTCACCGCCGTCACCCACCACTGGGGCAACTACTACACGAAGGTCGCGCAGTCGGCCGTCGACGGCAAGTGGCAGCAGGACAACGTCTGGGGCGGCATCAAGGACGGCATGATCAAGCTGGCGCCGTTCAACAAGGTCGTGCCGGCCGACGTGCAGGAGATGGCGAGGAAGGCGGAGGCCGAGATCGCGGCCGGCAAGCTGCACCCGTTCACGGGTCCGATGAAGGACAACACCGGCAAGGAGCGGCTCGCGGCGGGGAAGGTCATCGCGGACGGCGACCTGTCCAGGATGGACTACTACGTCGAGGGCGTGGTCGGGAAGCTCCCCACGTCCAAGTAGCCGGGGCCGAGCGCCGTTGATCGCCGCGATGGCTTGCCACGGCTGACCGTCGCCCGGACCTGCGCCGGGCGGCGGCCAGCGTCGTCGGGCCGTCGCCCAACCGAACGAAGGTGCGAGCAGAATGTCACCGGTGAAGCAGAAGCAAGCGGCCAGTCGCGCAACGACTCCGAAGGTCCCGAGGGAGCGGAAGCCGCGCCTCGTGAAACAGGGCGACGTCGGCCCGACGTCGAGCCCGGACGCCGTCGAGCGCGGAGCCGTCGGCGAGAACATCGCCTCCGCCAGCGAGGCCGAGACCAGCGCGCTGCAGGACATCCTCGAAGGGCGCGCGCCCCAGGACGCGCAGGCGCTGACGCGCGCGCTGCTCGCTCGCCAGCAGGAGCGCTCCCGCGAAGCGGAGGGCCATCCGGACGACGAGCTCGCCGAAGACTGGCGCGCCGGCGGCTACCCCTACAAGTACCTGCTCGGGCGCAAGAGCTACGAAAAGCAGAAATACCGGCTGCAGGTCGAGCTGCTCAAACTGCAGGCGTGGGTGAAGGAGACCGGGCAGAAGATCGTCGTGCTGTTCGAGGGGCGCGACGCGGCCGGCAAGGGCGGCACGATCAAGCGCTACATGGAGCACCTCAATCCGCGCGGCGCGCGCGTGGTCGCGCTGGAGAAGCCCACCGAGCTCGAGCGCGGGCAGTGGTACTTCCAGCGCTACGTGCAGCACCTGCCCACCAACGGCGAGATCGTGCTGTTCGACCGCTCCTGGTACAACCGCGCCGGCGTCGAGCGCGTGATGGGCTTCTGCACCGACCAGGAGTACGTCGAGTTCATGCGGCAGGCGCCGGAGTTCGAGCACAACCTCGTGCACAGCGGCATCCACCTGATCAAGTACTGGTTCTCGGTGAGCCGCGACGAGCAGCGGCGGCGCTTCCGCGAGCGCGAGGCGCATCCGCTCAAGCAGTGGAAGCTCTCGCCGATCGACATGGCGTCGCTGGACAAGTGGGACGACTACACGAAGGCGAAGGAGGCGATGTTCTTCCACACGGACACCGCCGACGCGCCGTGGACCGTCATCAAGTCCGACTGCAAGAAGCGTGCGCGCCTGAACGCGCTGCGCTACCTGCTGCACTCGTTTCCGTACAAGGCGAAGGACGTCGAGCGGATCGGCGCCGTCGACCCGCTGCTCGTCGGGCGCGCGCAGTTCGTGCACGAGCGGGGCGAGAAGGCGTAGCTGCCGCGCCGGCGATTCGCCGGCGCCGGCTACACGGTCAACTTGCGCAGCAGGGCGAGCATGCCGTCGAACGCGGCGCCGTAGGGCGGATAGAGCAGCTTCGCCGCGGCGAGCCGCGACTGCACGAACACCGGCTTGCGGTGCGTGAACGTGAGGAACGACGCCTCGCCGTGGTACGCGCCCTTGCCCGACGCGCCGACGCCGCCGAACGGCAGGTGCTTGTGCGCGAAGTGCCACAGCGTGTCGTTCACGGTCACACCACCGGCGAGCGTCTCGCGCAGCACCTTCGCGCTGCGCTGGCCCTCGCGCCCGAAGTAGTAGAACGCGAGCGGGTGCGGGCGGGCGTTGAGCTTCGCGATCGCCTCGTCGAGCGTCGCGTACGTCTCGATCGGCAGCAGCGGACCGAAGATCTCCTCGCGCATGATCGCCATGTCGTCGGTGACGCCGAGCACGAGCGTGGGCAGCAGCTTGCGCGACGCCGCGGCGGGCTTCTCCTTCGCCGGGTTCAGCGTGACGATCTTCGCGCCCTTCGCGCGCGCGTCCTCGACGAGCGCCGTCAGCCGCCGGTAGTGCCGCTCGTTGACGATCGCCGTGTAGTCGGAATTGGCCGCGTACGCCGGGTACAGCCGGCCGGCCGCCTTCCGGATCGCTGCGACCAGCGCATCGGCACAGTCGGCCAGCACCAGCACGTAGTCGGGCGCGATGCACGTCTGGCCGGCGTTGAGGAGCTTGCCGGAGACGAGCCGCGGCGCGGCGACGTCGAGGTCGGCGTCCGGCGCGAAGAACGCGGGCGACTTGCCGCCCAGCTCCAGCGTGACGGGCGTCAGGTGCTCAGCCGCCGCGAGCGCGACCTGCCGCCCCACGGCCGTCGAGCCCGTGAAGAACAGGTGGTCGAAGGGCACGCGCGCGAATGCGCGTCCGACGTCGGCGTCGCCCAGCACCACCGCGAACTCGTCCTCGTCGAAGCTCGCGGCGACCAGCTCGCGCAGCAGCGCCGACGTCGCCGGCGTCACCTCGGAGGGCTTGAGCAGCGCGCGATTGCCGGCCGCCAGCGCGCCCAGCGCGGGGGCGAGCGCCAGCTGCACCGGATAGTTCCACGGGCTGATGATGCCGGCCACGCCAAGCGGCTGCCGCTCGATGCGCGCCCGCCCGGGCTTGAGGTGCAGCGGCGTGGCCACCCGCTCCGTGCGCATCCAGTGCTTCAGCTGCCGTTGCGCGTCGGCGATCTCGGCCGCGACGATGTAAAGCTCGGCGAGCCGCGTCTCGTGCTCCGAGCGGTCGCCGAAGTCGCTGTCGACGGCGGCCGCGAAGCGAGTCTCGTTCTTCGTGAGGAGCGCTCTCAACCGGGCCAGGCGGTCCTGCCGGGCCTCGTACGACGGATAGCGCTCGCGCGCGAACGCCTCGCGCTGCAGGTCGAACAGCCGGTGGAGCTCGGCCACGGCCGGGGAGAACTTCTCGCGCGGGGCGTTCATGGCCGTCCTCCGGCCGGATTCGATGTGGTCATGTCGATGTTCCGTCAGTTCGCCGTCAGTGCCGGCAGCGACGCCGGCAGTCTCTGGACGCCCATCTCGCATAGCAGCCGCTGGAACTCCGGCGACTGCTCGACGATCCTGCCTGCCGGCGCGCGCGTGTCCCGCCCGAGACGGCGAGGATGACGAGCATCACCTTGTCCTCGTCGTGCGCCTGCCGCGTCGGGAACGGGTAGCCGCCCTGCCGGACGACCTCGGCGATCACGTTCACGGGCCAAGTGGCGCAGCCGGCGACGCCAAGCGGCAGCCCGGGCGGAAGTCCGCGGCAGCCGTATCCTGCGAGCGGGGCGGGCATGGCGTAAGGCATCGATGGTCTCTGCGGATTATCGCATCCGGGTACGTGCCCGGGCTGGCCCGGCAGCAACGCGCCCGGGCCGACGGACGCCATTGGAGACCGCCGCGCATCGGAGTAGCATCGTGCGACCCGACGGCAGCCGGTGCGCACGCGCCGCCACTATCCCGGCCGGGAAGCACGCGGTTCGCACACGAACGGAGGCTTCGTGTCGATTCGTCGCACGCGCTGGTCCGTGCTGTTGATCGCCCTCGTCGTGGCGCTGGCCGCCTCGCATGCGTTGGCGCAGGCGTGCAAGTGCGTGCACCTCGGCCAGAACGTCCAGTGCCCGCCCGGCCTTCCCGACGGCAGCCGCAGCGTGCAGTTCGTAAGCGAGGGCACGAACTGGCAGCTGCCGTCCGGGCAGGTCGTGTTCGTCCCGTCCGCTACGTTCGCGCCGTGCCCGGTTGCCGCACCGCCGTCGGCACCGACGCCGGCACCGACGCCGGCACCGCCTCCGGCTTCGACGTCGCCGCCGCCAGTCTCGACGCCGCAGCCCCCGGTCTCGACGACGCCACCGCCAGTCTCGACGCCGCAGCCTCCGGTTCCGACGCCGCCACCACCGGTCTCGACGCCCAAGCCGCCGCCGGAGACGTCGGCGCCGCCGCCTGCGTCATCGCCCCCGCCGTCCAAGCCGCCGGCCGGGTCGCAGCCGCCGCCGACGACGGAGCAGCCGCGAAGCCGCGAGATGCCACGACCGATTCCGATCGGCCCCGCGACGAGCAGCGGCTCGCGCGCGCGGCAGCTGATCGAGCCACCGCCGGTGCCCCTCGGGGGTTCCATACCGCCCGACGAAGGGCCGCCCGTCGACGACACGATCCGTCGCGTCGGCCGTCCACAGTCTTCGATCCCGCCTTCGACGCCATCGGCACCGTTGCCGCCGGGCGCCGTCATCGTCCCGACGGAGCCGCTGACAACCCAGCCGCGGCCACCGCTCACGTCGCAACCGCGCCCGCCAGCGGGACCCGGCTCGACGCCGCGGCCGCCGAAGATGCCGCCCGAGACGCCGGAGCAGCCGCCGACGTCGACGCCACCGCCGCCGCCGGTTTATGGCGAAGAACTGGAGGAGGAGGAATTCTGTTGCGGCATGAAGGGCAGCCTGATCACCTACCCGGTCACCACGGATCCGCTGAAGCCGCCGCCGCAGTACGAGGCACCGCGCGACCCGGCCGTGGGAGCGGTGCAGGTTTTCCTGCACAACGGCGCGTTCTTCACCAACCAGATCGACCTCGACGTGCCGGCGCTCGCGCTCGACATCGTCTGGACGCGCCATTTCCGTGGCGACGTCGAGTACCAGGACGGCGGCCTCATGGGCCACGGCTGGGACTTCGTCTACAACAAGCGGCTGGTCCCGATCGCGGCGCGCAAGCTCGCCAACGGCCTGTTCGCCGAGCAGGCGGGCGTCGAGCAAGCGGCGCTCTGGTACTACAACGGGCAGGGCCGCGGCGAGCGCTACGTCGAGCGTGACTCCGACACGCGCGACGTCTTCAACTTCGACACCCGGTTCCGTGCCCGCGTGACGACCTACCTGTCGCCGAACGGCCAGTTCCACGAGTTCGAGCGCTACATCCTGCTGCCTAAGCAGCCGCACCCGTTCGGCGAGCACCCGAACGTCGAGAAGACCGAGCGCATCTTCTACGTTCTGCGCGAGAAGAACGGCACCCGCTACGTCTTCAACTGCCGCGGGCAGCTCATCTACATCCTGTCGCGCTTCGACAGCAAGGCGCGCAACGTGCGCGTGACGCTGTACTACGGCGGACCGATCAACCCGCTGACGCAGAACCGGATGCTGCGGCTGATCGAGGATGCGGCGGGCCGCAAGTACGTCGTCCAGACGACGCCCATCAATCAGGGTGCGTACGCGACCAACTACGACTGCACGCTGAGGACCGGCACCGAACAGATCCACCGGATCGAGCGCGTGGTCGGCGGTGGGCTCACCGTGCAGTATCACTACCGAAGCGCGTCCGACGCAACGCTGGTCGCGGTCACGGTCGCGGCGGGTGGAGACGCCGGCACTACGACTGTGCTGGGCGGCGCGACGCGGCGATGGGAGTTCGCCTACGACTCGAACCGGCAAATGACCGACTATCGCGACCCGAACAACTGCGCGCGCGGCAGCACGGGTCTGCCGACACTCAAGAACGGGTACGCAGGCCTGCGCGTGACGACCCAGACGATGGGCGGTCAGACGACGAGCGTCAATGGCACGACCGTGGTGCTTCCGGGCGGCGACCGGCTCGTCTACGCGCTCGGCGCGGCGGGCGGCTTCCCCGTCGTCGCCAGCAGCACGGTCGTGCCAAAGAACAAGAACCACGGGGGACCGTGGCGGACCGGGTTCGCACACAATGACGATACGCAGGTCATCGAGCTGACGAATCCTGGAGGCGGCGGCACGCGCTTCCGCTACGAGACTGCCAACGCGCCCGTCACGCTCGGTCCGATCCGCGACAAGCCCGGTATCACGTACGAGAACAACCTCGCCCGCGGCAATCTGCTCACCGTCGAGCTGGTGGGCACCGACAGCCGCACGCTCGCGAGCCACCAGAGCTACGAGCCCCTGTACAACCAGCTTGCCGCGGCCACGGACTCCGCCGGCAACACGACGCGCTACGAGTACGGCGACTACTTCACGCCCGGGCACCGCGGCAACCCGTCGTCGATCCAGGATCCACCCGTGCGACAACCGGACGGCAGCGTTCTGCCCCGCCCGCCAAACCGCTTCGAGTACAGCGACGTCGGCCAGCGCGAGGTGTCCGATACCGGACTCGGGCGCACGCGATACACGTACGATTCCGACGGGAATGTCATCGCGATCCGGTACCCGGGCGGGGGCTTCGAGCGCTTCGACCGCACGGGCCCCGGGCACGTGACGACGCACGAGACCCATGCCGGAACCACGAGCTACGCGCGGGACCCGTTCGGCATGGTCACGCGGCGCATCGTCGATCCCGGCGGCCTCGGCGTGCGTACCGATTACAAGTACGACGCAAACGGGCAGGAGATCGAGGTCGCGACCGTCGTGCGCGATCACCTCGACGGCGCTCCGGACCTGCCGGGATTCGCCGGCGAGCCTGAGCGCGTGCGCACGCTGCGACGCACTCTCGACGAACTCGGACGCGTCACGCACGAGACGATCGAGGGCGGCGGCCTCAAGCAGGAGTCCGTCTTCGTCTACGGCAGCGACGGACGGCTCTCGTCGATCGAGGCGCCGTCACTCGCGGGGGGGCCGGCGCACCGCTCGGAGTTCAAGTACGACGCCCGCGGCCTGCTCGTCGAGGCGGTGGAGGCGGCCGGTACGACCGCCGCACACACCACCACGCGGACCTGGGACGTTAACGGGCAACTGATCGAGGTCAAGTCCGGATACGCGAAGGCGACGGCGGTCGGAACGTTGCGCTACGACGGCTTCGGGCGGCTTCGGTCGTGGACGGACGCGCTGGGTGCCGTCACCCGCCTGATGCACGACGACGCCGGCAATGTCACTCGCGTGGAAGTGTTCTCCGGCACTTCCGCCGCCCGGCGCACCGACTACGCATTCGACGCTTACCGGAACGCGATCGAGCGCACCACGCACGCGCTGAACGGTCCGACCGAGGTGTCGCGATGGCACTACTCCGAGCACTTGCGACTGGAGAAGATCGAAAGCCCAAACGGAGGTGAGACGCACCTCGAGTACGACATCGGAAACCGGATGACGCGGATGACCGATCCGCTCGGCCACGTCACGGTGAACGAGTACGACTTCGCCGGCCGCCTCGTCTCGGTCACGCAGCATGCGCCGGAGCGGCGCGCCGATGCGGCAGCGGCCGGGTTCGTGGAGACGCCAGGCAAGCGCGTGACGACGACGCGCTACGACGCGCTAGGGCGGGCCGTCCGGGTCGAGTCGCCGGCCGGCGTCGAGTACACGGTTTACGACAGTCTCGGTCGGGTCCGCGCGACCAAATCTTCGTCGGGCCACCTGGCGACCATGCGCTACGACGGCCTCGGCCGTCGTCTTCGGGCGACTGGTCCGCTCTTTGAGCAATCGTTCACGTACACGCCCGGCGGACGCATCGCCGAGATCGGCGGCACGGGCGGGCGCTTCCGGTTCGGGTATGACGCGGACGGCCGGTTGCTGCGGCGCGAGGACCTGCGCACCGGCGCGGTCACGACCACCGATTACAAAGGGAACGTGACCGTCGTGAAGGATGCCAACGGGACCGTGGTGACGACGACGTCGAACGCGGTCGGGCAGCCGCTGACGGTCGTGGCCAAACTCGCGACACGGTCGCTGCCCGGCCACCCCGGGTTCGCTCTGGTCGGAGGCGATCAAAGGCACACGTACACGTACGACCCGCTGGGCCGCCTCGTCAAGGCAACCACGGATCGCGGGAGCGAGGTGATCCTCGAATACGACGGGCTCGATCGCGTCTTCCGCGAGCACCAGACCTACGCCGGACAGCGCCAGACGACCGAGCGGACGTACGCAGACGACTTCAGCTGGTCGGAGACGGTCTACCCGACGCTGGCCGACGGGACCCGCGTGCGGCACGTCGCGGATCGCATCGGGCGGATCGAGCGCGTCGAGGCGGATGGGCGGATCGTCGCGACGTACACCTACAGCGGGCTGGATCGCCTCGCGGCACGCCGCGCGGGCAATCTGGTGCAGACGCGCTTCCAGTACGACGATCGCGAACGGCTGACGTTGATGCAGGTGGCGAGGCGGGACGCCGGGGCCGGTCCGCTCGGCCGCGTCGTCTGGGCACAGCGCGCCGCTTACGGGACGCGCGGAGCGGACGAGCTGACCGACACCCGCTTCGGCGACGGATCGGGCCCGGACGTCGTGCTGCGCACGGCATTCTCCCGCGACGGATTCGGTCGCGCGACACTGACCACCACGTCGGTGAGCGCGGTCGTCGGCGCGGGCGGCGCGACCGCCGACGAAACGAGCGCGACCGCCATGCGTTACGACGGGTCCCGCCTCGTCGAGTCGATGGCCTTCGACGGCGTCGCGGGCGGCAAGGCGCGCGCCCTGCGCGTCGACACGCTCGAGTACGACGACAAGGCCGATCGCGTGCGGCACACCGTGACCCAAGGCGGGTTCGACGCCAAGGTCGCAGTGCCGACCGCGATCGGGATGCCCACGGCGATGGCGTCGGCCGAAGTGGCCGCGAAGGGTGAACAAACGTTTGCGTACGACGCCAATGGCAACCTCGTGGCGGACGGCCGCTATCTCTACGCGTACGACTTCCGCAACCGCCTCGTGCTCGTGCAGGACACTTGGGCGCCGTGGGGATACCACGAGTCGGTCCGCTTCGACTACGACGCGGTCGACCGCCGGATCGCGATCCATCGGCTGCGCGACGTCGAGCCGAAGCAGCAGCTCGTATCGTGGGCCCCGCCGTGGATCGGGGGGATGACGTGGCTGGTCTACGACGGCGACCGCGTAATCGTGGAAGCTATCCGCAATCACCCGAAGGCGGGGCCGCTGCCCCGGTTCGTCGCCCGCTACATCCACGGCGGCCGGCCGGGCGAGTTGCTCGCGTTCGATCGCCGGCCGGAAGCCGACCCGAACGAGGACACTCGGCGGTTCTACGTGCACGAGGACCTCAACGGGTCGATACGGGAGGCTTCGGACGCCGACGGACGCCTGCACCCGGTCCGCCAAATGGATGCGCTCGCCGGACGTCCGCTCGGCGAGCGGTCGCCGGGCGAGGCGGTGATGGTCGGACGCACCGGCGTGCGCCTGCCGTACATCGGCGGTGCGGCGCGGGTCGACGGATTCGCGGCGATGATCTATCGCGACGACGTCGCGCGTCACTCCCACGACTACCGGCGCGCGCCCAACTACCACAAGGCCGCCGACCGCGGGCTGTTCGCGGAGTCGATCTCGTCGGCCCAGACCACCGGGCTTGTCGCCCTCGGCGCGGTAACCGCGGCCGCGTTCGCGCCGACGATCGTGGGCGCAGTCGCGCCGTACCTCGGCACGATCGGCTCGTTTGCCGCGCGGCAGACCGCGTTGGGCTACGGGGTCAGCGCGCTGTCAGGCGGCAGCATCTCGTTCGGCGTGTACGGCGGGACGGCGCTCCTCGCCGGGTCGCCCTTCGACGCGAACGAGGCGGCGGCAGCGTTCGCGTCCGGCGCGCTGTTCGGCATGGCTGGCGGCTTCGTCAACGGACTCGGATTCGGGCTCGTCAAGTCGCTCGCAGCCGACGTCGGCGTCAGCTTCGCCGTGGGAACGATGTTGTCCTTGGCCACCGGGGACCCGCTTGCCACCGCTACGAACGACGGGGCGGCCGGCGCGTTGATGGACGGGGTGATCGGATTCGTGGGCGGCGCCTACGGTGCCGCCGCGCGTTCGGTCGCCAGCCGCATGGCGCGCCAGGGCGCCGCGCTGGCGCCGCAACCACCGACGCACACGGCAGCGCCCGCACGCAGGGCCGTGGAGCCGGGCTTCACGGACCCGGCCCTCGCAGAGACCCGGACCGGCGCCTTGCCCGTGCTCGAACCCAATCCGCCCGGATTCGTCCTCGGTCGCAACTCGCAGTGGAGTGGCGACCTGCGCATCCTGGTCCAGGACATGATGTTCGATCTCGACATGGGGTCGAAGGTGTCCCAGGAACTGGCGCGGCGCATTCGCCACGGCCAGCTCACCGTGCGCCTGTACAGCGGACAGGCCGGCGACGGGATCGCTCGCGCCGCCGGATACTGGCATCCCGCGGAGCCCACCGCGGTCAACATCAACATCGACGCGATCCGGCGGATGCCCGGTGGCGGCGGCCGCTTTCGCTCGGAGAGCGCGGCGAGCACGATCGTCCACGAAGGAATTCACGCAATGGGGGGCGGCGAGGTCAGCGCCCACGTGGGACAGGCGATCTTCCTGTACCGGACCTTCCGGCGCGAGATCCTGTCCGTTCCGCGCGGCATAGACCTCACCAAGGGCGTCCTGCCGGCTGTGCGCACCACGCACATCGAACTCCTGAACGTCGTGCGCACGGAGAACATGCACGCGGTTGTCAACCGCATCCTCAGCATCAAGGACGTCTACACGCTGCGCAACATCCGCGGATGGGGACGCCCGGTCGACCCGTGGATCGCGGCGCAAGGAGGGTGGGGCCGCGCGCTCAACATCAACGATCCGATCTACGACGCCATGGAGCGCAATTGGCGCGACTGGATTCCATGGGCCAATGACGCCGAAGGGGCGTTTGGCTACCGGATGGGAATGTGGTGAACGCGCTCGCCCGGGATCCCGCATGATTGCGATCACCGAACCGGTACCAGCGCGTGTCCCGCGACAGGAACTTCGCTGCTAGCGGGCCGGCCCTGCCGGCCGCACCAGATCCCCCCGCTTCGTCGCGAACGGCTGCGCCATCTTCGCGACGCTGAACTGCTGCTGCACGCTGACGATCTCGATGTCGCCGGCGCGGTTCTCGATCGCGCCGAGCACGGCGCCGGTGGCAGGGTCGGTCAGCTCGCGCAGGATCGTGCTCACCGCGAGGACGTCGCCGGGCCTCAGCCCCGCGCCCGCGCCGGCGTTGACGAACACCTGCTCGCCGGCGACGTCGACGACCTTGGCGGTCCACGGCACCGGCTTGGCGGTCGCGACGATGAACGCGACCGCCTTGTCGATGGCCTCGCGCGTGGCCTGACCGAGGGGGGTCTTCTCGAACGTGTCGCCGCCGATCACGGCGCCGCGCGAACCGACGTCCGCCGACATGCCCTTGGCCTCGATCGTCGACTCCACGCGCTGCGACTGCACGATCGCCCCGGTGGCGGCGTCGATCAGCCGCACGTCGAGCGCGACGGCGCCGACGTTGCTCGCCACGCCGAGGCCGCCGAGCAGGTTGGCGTTGCCGATCCCGATGCGCACGCCGCCGCCCTTGTTCTTGAGGTCGAACTCGGTCACCGACGCGCGCACCAGCAGTTGCGCGCCGAGGAGCCCGCCCACCCTGGTCGCCGTCTCCGGCGTGGCGATGTTCCTGTCGCCCAGCTCCTGCTCGCGCAGGACGCTCGCGAGTTCCGCGCGCTCGACGACGATGAACTGGCCGGTCTGGAAGAGGGCGGTGGTGAGTTGCGCCGCCAGCGCGTTGCCGGCGTCGGCCCCACCGTACTGGGCGCCGACGGCGCCGGCGTCGACCCGCAGCACGGCAATGCGCTTCTTCAGCGCGAAGCCCTCGCCGGGGGAGGCGCCGATTGCGCTGCGCCGGGTTCAGGGGCAAGGCCGATCGCGACCACCATCGCAAAAGTCATCGCGTGCAGGATCCGCATACGGCCCCCCGTCGCTCGTTGCCGGCCCGCTATTGAAGCGCAGCGGCCGACGAGGGTCAATGCGGTCCGTCGGCGCGGCCCGGGGCGGCGCGGAAACCGCGCGGCCGGCGCCTTCCGGTAGAGTCCCGGCATGCTCCGCCCCCCTTCGCTGCTGCTGAAGGACGCCACTGTCGTCGCGACCATGGACGATGCCGGCCGCGAGATCGAGGGCGGCGGCGTGCTCGTGCGCGGCCACACGATCGAGGCGGTCGGGCCGACGCGCGAGCTTCCGGCCGCCGCGGACGAGGTGATCGACTGCCGCGGCATGGTCGTGCTGCCGGGGCTCGTCAACACGCACCACCACTTCTTCCAGACGCTCACCCGCGCGGTGCCGGCGGCGCAGGACGCCGAGCTCTTCGGTTGGCTGAAGGCGCTCTATCCGCTCTGGGCGCGGCTGACGCCCGAAATGCTCAACGTGTCGGCGCAAGTCGCGATCGCCGAGTTGATGCTGTCCGGCTGCACGACGGCGAGCGACCACCTGTACCTGTTCCCGAATGGCGGGCGGCTCGACGACACGATCGAGGCCGCACGCATGCTGGGCCTGCGCTTCCACGCGTGCCGCGGCGCGATGAGCGTCGGCGAGTCGGCCGGCGGCCTGCCGCCCGACGCGCTCGTCGAGCGCGAGGACGCGATCCTCGCCGACACGCGGCGCGTGATCGAGACGTATCACGACCCGGAGCGCTGCGCGATGCTGCGCGTGGCGGCGGCGCCGTGCTCGCCGTTCTCGGTGTCGACGGACCTGATGCGCGAGACCGCCGCCCTCGCCACGGCCTACGGCGTGCGCCTGCACACGCACCTGGCCGAGAGCGACAACGACGTCGCGTATTCGCGCGAACGGTTCGGCCGCACGCCGGCGCAGTACGCGCAGGACGCGGGCTGGACCGGCGATCACGTGTGGCACGCACACTGCGTGAAGCTCGACGCGCACGGCATCGATCTGTTCGCGCGCACCGGCACCGGCGTAGCGCATTGCCCGACGTCGAACATGCGCCTTGCATCGGGCATCGCACCGGTGCGGCGGATGCTCGACGCCGGCGTCCCGGTCGGCCTCGGCGTGGATGGGTCGGCCTCCAACGACTCGTCGCACCTGCTGGCGGAAGCGCGGCAGGCGCTGCTGCTGCAGCGCGTCGGCGGCGGCCCTGCCGCCCTCACGGCACGCGAGGCGCTCGCGCTCGCCACGCGCGGTGGCGCGCGCGTGCTCGGGCGCGACGACATCGGACAGCTCACCCCCGGCATGGCGGCCGACATCGTCGCGTTCGACCTGGCCGACGTCGGCTTCGCCGGCGCCGGCCACGACCCGCTCGCGGCGCTCGTGTTCTGCGCCCCCGCGCGCGCAGCGCTCTCGGTGATCCACGGGCGCGTCGTGATTCGCGACGGGCACCTGACTACCGTGGACCTGCCGCCGCTGGTCGAGCGGCACTGCGCGCTCGCGCGTGCGCTCGTGCGCGGCGAATGCGCGGCGACTGATCCGCCTCGCGGTACACTCGCCGAATGGAGTCCCACGACGCGATCGTGATCGGCGGCGGCGTGATCGGCGTTTCGATCGCGTATCACCTCGCGCGCCTGGGCTGCCGCGACGTGCTGCTGCTCGAGCGCGGGCAGCTGGGCGGCGGCACGACGGCGCAATCGTCGTGCATCGTGCGCACGCACTACTCGGTGCCGGAGAACGTCGCGCTGGCAAGGCGCTGCCTCGCGGTCTTCCGCGACTTCGCCGGCTACCTCGAGGACCCGGAGGCGGACTCGGGATTCACGCGGTGCGGGCTCCTGATCGTCGCCGGCGAGGGTCCGCGCGCGGACGCGCTGCGCGAGACGCTGGCCGTCGCGCGCGCGCAGGGTGTGGACGCGCGCGCGATCACGCACGACGAGGCACGGCGGATCCTGCCGCTGCTGCAGCTCGACGACATCGCCGCCGTCGGCTGGGAGCCGGAGTCGGGCTACGCGGACGCCTACCTGACGCTGACCGCGTTCGCGCGCAACGCGCGGCGGCTGGGGGCCGTGCTGCGCGAGGGCGTCGCGGTGACCGGCCTCGTCCGCGACGCGAACGGCCGTGTCGCCGGGGTTGCCACTGAGCAGGGCCCGATCGCGGCGGGCACGGTGATCAGCGCGCAGAACATCTGGTCGCGCGAGGTCGCGGCCTGGACCGGGATCGACCTGCCGCTCACGCTGTCGCGGCACGCGGTGTTCACGCTGGAAGGACCCACACCCTACGCGCGCGGGCTGCCGGTGCTGAAGGACCTGGCCTCTCCCGGCAAGCTCTACATGCGCGGCTACGGCGGCCGGCAGCTCCTGGTCGGCGACGGCAACGAAGGCGAGACGATCGCCGCGCCGGACACCGTGCAGGCCGACGTGCCGCTCGACTACGTCGCCGAGATCGGCGAGCAGGTCGCGCACCGGTTGCCGGCGTTCGCGGAGGCCGGCCTCGCCGCGTCGTGGACCGGCGTCTACGACGTGACGCCCGACTGGAACCCGGTGCTGGGACCGTTGCCCGGCGTCGCGGGGCTGCACGTCGCCTACGGCTTCTCCGGCCACGGCTTCAAGCTGTCGCCGGTAGTCGGCCGCCTGCTCGCGCAGAGCGCGCTCGGGCTGCCGACCGACGTGCCGCTCGCGCCCTACGCGTTGGAGCGGTTCGCGGCGGGACGGCTGCTCGCCGGGCGCTACGGAACGGGCGCCGTGTCGTAGCCCCCACTTTTCACCAAGAGGCGCCGAGACGCAGAGAACAGCAGTTCCCCGGGGGCTCGCTCTGCGCCTCTGCGCCTCTCTGTGAGACCAGCCGCGGCGGCGTGGCGCCCCGGCCCCCGATTGGGCATACTGTCGCGGTCCGCGTCCGCACGAGGCGCGACGAGCAACCAACGAGGGAGGAGTTCATGGCTTTGCGCACCCGTATCGCCGCCGCGGCGCTCGTCGCCGGCGTCGCCTTCGCGACGTCCGCACCGGCGCAGGACCGCGTGTTCTTCGGCATCGCCACCGGCGGCACCGGCGGCACCTACTATCCGCTGGGCGGGATGCTCGCGCAGCTCATCTCGAACAAGGTCACGATCGGCGGCAAGAAGCTCTCCGCCACCGCGGAGACCGCCGGCGCGTCGGTCGCCAACGCGCAGCTGCTCGGGCGCAAGGACATCGAGAGTGCGTTCGTCGCCGCCGACATCCTCGACGCCGCGTACAACGGCAAGGGCCAGTTCGAAGGCAAGGCCGTGAAGAACCTGCGCGCGCTCGGCGCGCTCTATCCGGAGCAGGTGCAGCTCGTGACGCTCGCGAGTGCCAACGTCCAGGGCTTCAAGGATCTGAAGGGCAAGTCGGTGTCGTCGGGCTCGCCGGGTTCCGGCCAGTGGCAGCTCCTCGGCGACCTGCTGGAGGCGCACGGGATGACGCGCAAGGACATCGGCGAGGATCTGTCGTCGTTCACGCAGTCGGTCGACAAGATCAAGGACGGCAACCTGACGGCGTCGCTGATCACCGCCGGCGCGCCGACGTCGTCGATCTCCGACCTCGCGAACGCGCGCGACATCCGCGTGGTGCCGCTGGCCGGCCCGGAAATCGAGACGCTGCGCAAGAAGCAGCCGTACTACGCGAACGTCCTGCTGCCCGCCAACACCTACAAGGGTCAGACCGCACCGGTCAACACGCTGGCCGTGATGGCGGTGTGGGCGACGCACGACGGCGTGTCCGAGCAGATGGCCTACGAGGTGACCAAGGCGCTGTACGAGAACACCGAGACGCTGGGCCAGGTGCACCCGAAGGGCAAGGAGATCGCGCTCAAGACGGCGCTGCAGTCGGTTTCGATCCCGCTGCACCCGGGCGCCGCGAAGTACTATCGCGAGAAGGGCCTCATCAAGTGACGCTCCGCGCCCGCTACGGCGAGAAGGGGCTCATGCACCCGCCTGCGGTCGGGACCTGGAACGCGCCGGCGCGCCGCGCGTCGTGACAGGGGCAGCGACCGCCTTGTTCGGCATGATGGTCGCGACCGGCGGCGAGCCCGCCTGCATCGCGCTCGCCGCGCACCCCGAAGGCGGCGTGGTCGCGCAGTTCGACGTGCCTGCCGCCGCGCCGTGGTTCACGGTGGCCTACGTGCATTCGGTGACGCGCACGCCCGTGGTTGAGCGCTATCGCGTCGACAACGGCACCATCGTGCAGACCGAGATCCGCTTTGCGCAGCACGGCCCCGGGCTGCCGACGCAGGCCGATACCGGCGGCGCGTTCGAGCGCCGCGACGGGCAGTTCGTGGTGACGATGGCCCGACGCTTTCCGGTCGTCGTCATGCGCGTGCACGCGGACCAGTTGCCGCGGCTCACCGCCGGCGGCGCGAGCGCGGACCTCGCGGCGTGGGGCAACCGCGCGCTCGCGCTGTCCGTGGCGCCCGGCCCCTGCCCCGCTTCCTGACGGCCGACGATGACCACGCCCAATCCCCACGGCGGCACGCTGACCGACACCATCGAGGCGGTCTCGGAGGAGCAGCAGAAGCGGCTCATCCGCCAGTTCGACCACGAGTCGAACTTCCGCAAGCTCGTCGGTCCGGTCGGCCTGCTGGTGACGACGATCGCCGTCGTCCTGTCGGGCTTCCACATCTACACGGCGGGATTCGGCCTGCTGGTCGAGATCAAGCACCGCGCGTTCCACCTCGCGCTGGTGCTGGGCCTCATCTTCCTCGTCTTCCCGCGCCCGCGGCCCGCGGCGGGCGCGCGCGCCGCCGCGCAGGAGTGGGGCTGGGCCGTCGTGTTCGGCGCGTTCTACCTCTACCTCGCGTGGGACCTGGTCGACCGCCTGACGGCGACCGGTGAACTCGCGAACGGCGCGTGGTTCCTCGCGCTGGTTGCGTTCGTCGTGGTGCTTTCGCTGCCGCTCCGCCGCTTCGGCGGCTACGACGACAAGGCGTCGTGGATCGACTGGCCGCTGGCGGCGCTCGCGGCCGCGGTCTCGCTCTACCAGCTCGTGTTCTTCGACGACATCTTCGTCCGCCGCGTCGGCTCCCCGATCGCGCAGGACTACATGATGGGCGTGCTCGCGATCGTCATGGTGATGGAGGCCACGCGGCGGACGATGGGTCCGCTGCTACCGGCGATCGGCATGGCCTGCCTGCTGTACGCACTGCTCGGCCGCTATATGCCCGGCGTGCTCGCGCACCGCGGCTACAGCGTCGTGCGCGTCGTCAACCACATCTACGTCGGCACCGAGGGCATCTACGGCATCGCCGTCGGCGTCGTCGCGACCTACGTGTTCCACTTCGTTCTGTTCGGCGTGCTTGCGCAGATGACGGGGCTCGGGCGGCTGTTCATGGAGCTCGCGACCATCGCCGCCGGCCGCTACGCCGGCGGGCCGGCCAAGGCGTGCGTCGTGTCGTCCGGCCTGTTCGGGATGATCTCGGGCTCGTCGGTCGCCAACGCCGTCACGACGGGCTCGCTGACGATCCCGCTGATGAAGAAGTACGGCTTCACGCCGCGCTTCGCCGGCGCGGTCGAGGCCTCCGCGTCGTGCGGCGGGCAGGTCACGCCGCCGGTGATGGGTGCATCCGCGTTCGTGATGGCCGAACTGCTCGGCGTCCCGTACAAGGAGCTCGTGATCATCGCGATCGTGCCGGCGCTGTTCCACTACTTCGCCTGCCTGCTGATGGTGCACTTCGAGGCGAAACGGCTGCGGCTCCACGGCGTCGAGGCGCACCTGATCCCGAAGCTCTCGTCCGTGCTGGCGTCGAGCTGGCACCTCGTGTTCCCGCTGATCGCGCTGGTGACGATGCTGCTGCTCGACTTCACGCCGTTCCTCGCGGCGTTCTGGGGCATCGTGCTGTGCTTCGTCTGCTCGTACATCCCGCTCGTCGCACGGCGGTTCGGCAACGACCGGCTGCACGGACAGACGCTGACGTGGAAGCCGCTGATCGTCGGCCTCGAGGAAGGCGCCAAGTACGCGCTCGCGATCGGCGCCGCCTGCGCGTGCGTCGGTCTCATTCTCGGCGTGCTGACGCTGTCCGGGCTGGGCTTCAAGTTCTCCGGGGCCGTGATCGAGCTCGCCGGAACGGTGTCGGCGTGGGTCCGCGCGATCGATCCGTTCGCGCTGTTCACCGAGACGGGCGGCAAGGTGTTCTTCGGCCTGCTGTTCGTCGCGATCGCCTGCATCATGATGGGCACCGGCGTGCCGACGACGCCCACCTACATCATCCTCGCTTCGATCGCAGCGCCGGCGCTGGCCACGCTCGGCGTGCCGCTGATCGCGACGCACTTCTTCGTCTTCTACTACGGCGTGCTCGCGGACGTGACGCCGCCGGTCGCGCTGGCCGCCTACGCGGCTGCCGGTATCGCAGGCTCGGAACCGATGCGCACCGGCATGACGGCGTTCCGGCTGTCGATGGGCAAGGCGCTGGTGCCGTTCATGTTCGTCTACACGCCCGCGCTGCTGTTCATCGACTTCACGTGGGCCGCGTTCGCCTCCGCGGCGTTCTGCGGCCTCGCCGGCATCACCGCGCTGTCCGCCGCGTACATCGGCTGGTTCCGCGGGCCGCTCGAGCGCCCGGAGAAGGTGGCGCTGACGATCGCCGGGCTGGCGCTCGTCTTCAACCAGTTCTGGCCGAACGTCGTCGGCCTCGCCGTCGTGTTCTCGATCCTCGGCTGGAACGCCGTCTCCGCGCGGCGTACGGCGCGGCGCTAGAATGAACCGCCCCCACGCTCGCGGTACTCGCTGCCCCCCGCGGGGGCAGGTCAGTGGCTCGGGGCGGCCCTTCGCCACTCGGATGAACCGCCCCCACGCTCGCGGTACTCGCTGCCCCCCGAGGGGGCAGGTCAGTCGCTCGGGGCGGCCCTTCGCCACTAGGATGAACGGCCCCCACGCTCGCTGCGCTCGCTGCCCCCCGAGGGGGCAGGTCAGTCGCTCGGGGCGGCCCTTCGCGACTGACATGCGCAGGTACGCGACCTGCGCCGGCGCCCGCCTCGTGCCATGACGGGATCCGCGAAATCCCCCGCCGAGCGCGGCGCGGAACGCCCGCGCATCCTCGACGTCGGCGCCGGCGACCCGGAGGCCCCGGCCAACGCGATCCCGAACATCATCGCGCATCTGGTCGAGACGGAGACCTGGCGCAACGCGGCCACGGTGCTGATGGCCGCGCTGCTGATCGGGCTGGGCTACTGGGCGTACAACGGCGTGCGCAACTCGATCGCGGAGACCCAGGCGGTCGGGCTGCAGGCGCTGCTCGGCACCGTGACCAGCGGCGTCGACGTCTGGGTCGGCGAGCACCGGGCGGAGACCGAGCGCCTCGCGCAGCAGCCGTGGCTCCAGGAGCGCGCGCTGCGGCTGGCGGCGGCAGCAGCGCGCGAGCCCGCGGCGATCCGCAAGCAGTGCGAATCGGCGGACGCCGTCGAGCTGTCGCGAATGCTGCAGGCGCGGCTGGGCACGCGCGGCATGGCCGCGATGCTCGTCGTCGACCGCACCGGCGTCATCGTCGCCTCCGAGAATCCGGCAAGCTGCGGGCAACGCCTGCATTCGGTGCTGTTCCGTCAGCGGCTCGACCGCGCGCTCGACGGCGTGTCGCAGTTCGTGCGCCCGCACCCGGATCCCGAGCTGTCGATCGAAGGCGCCAACGGTCGGCGGCGGCCCGTCGCGTGGACGATCGCGCCGATCCGCGTGTCGACCGCGCCCGCAGGCGTAGGACTCGCCGTCGGCGTCGTCGCCGACCGCGACCTTGCCGCCGTATTCTCGGCCGCACGGCCCGGGGTATCGACCGAGGCGTACGCGTTTTCCGACGACGGCCTGATGCTGACGCCGACGCGCTTCACCGACGCGCTGATCGCCGCAGGCATGCTGCCCGAATCGGGCACGCCGCCGTCGGCGTTCGCCATCCCCGTGCGCGACCCCGGTGGCGAGCTCGGCGCCGGGTACACACCCCGGCTCGAGGCGGCGGCGCGTCCACTCACCCAGGCCGCAGCACTCGCCGTCGCGGCCCGCGGCAAGAGCCTCGGCAGCGACCGCGAGGGGGTTCTGGTCACGCCGTACCGCGGCTATCGCGGCGACGAGGTGATCGGCGCGTGGCGCTGGCTGCCGGCGTACGACATCGGCGTGATCGCCGAGATCTCCGCCACGGAGACGTTCGCGCCGCTGCGCTACCTGTGGATCAGCTTCGCGGTGATCGGCGGCTTCGTCGTGCTGTCGCTCGGCGCGGCGCTGACGTCCAGCCTGTCGCTGTCGCAACTGCAGCGGCAGTTCGGCAAGCTGCAGCGCCTGGGCGCGTACACGCTGGAGCGCCAGATCAGCGAGGGCGGCATGGCCACCATCTACCTCGCGCGCCACGCGCTGCTCAAGCGGCCGACGGCGGTCAAGGTGCTGAAGAAGCACGTGGCGACCGACGAGTTCATCCACCGCTTCGAGCGCGAGGTGCAGGTGGCGAGCCAGCTCTTGCACCCCAACACGGTCCGCATCTACGACTTCGGGCGCACGAAGGACGGCCTGCCGTACTACGTGATGGAGTACCTCGACGGCGTGACGCTCGCCGAGCTCGTCGCCGAAACGGGACCGGTGCCCCCGGGCCGCGTCATCCACATCCTGCGCCAGGTCGGCGCCGCGCTGCGCGAGGCGCACGAGCACGGGATGATTCACCGGGACGTCAAGCCCGAGAACGTGATGCTGTGCCGCCGCGGCGAGGACGACGTCGTGAAGCTGCTTGACTTCGGCCTGGTGAAGAGCCTCGAGACCGAGCAGACGCGCGACGTCACCAAGCAGATCAAGATCCTCGGCACACCGCGCTACATGGCGCCCGAGCGCCTCCTGAACCCGAAGGACGCCGACGCGCGCTCCGACATCTACGCCCTCGGCGCGGTCGGCTACTTCCTGCTCACGGGCAAGCCGATCTTCGACGGCGACGACAACCTGCAAATCAGCAACCAGGTGCTGCACGCGCCGGCGCCGCGCGTGGCGGCGAGCGGCATCGCCGGCATCCCCGAGGGCCTCGACGCGCTGATCGCCGCGTGCCTCGAGAAGGACCGCGCGCGGCGGCCGCAGGCGATGGCCGCGGTGATCGAGGCGCTCGACCGCCTGGCGAGCCGACTCGCGTGGACGCAGGACGACGCGGCGGCCTGGTGGGACCTCCACCGCGAGCGCAACGGCGCGCGCGCGGCGCCGGCCGGGGCGGGCGCGTGATGCCGATCGGTGCTGCATGACGGCGGGCGGCGGCCCGCTGGCCGGCATCCGCGTCCTCGAGTTCGAGGCGCTGGGCCCGGGCCCGTTCTGCGCGATGCTGCTCGCCGACATGGGTGCGGACGTGCTGCTGGTCGACCGGCCGCAGGACCCGGGACTGGGCTTTCCGCACGAGCGCCGGCACGATGCGATGCTGCGCGGACGGCGCTCCGTTACGCTCGACCTCAAGACTCCGGAGGGAACGTCCGCTGCGCGCCGGTTGGCCGCGCGTGCCGACGCCCTCGTCGAGGGCTTCCGTCCCGGGGTGATGGAGCGCCTCGGGCTCGGTCCCGACGCCCTGCTCGCGCAGCATCCGAAGCTCGTGTACGGACGGATGACCGGCTGGGGACAGGAGGGCCCCCTCGCCGGGCGCGCCGGGCACGACATCGACTACATCGCGCTGACCGGCGCGCTGCACGCGATCGGCCGCGCGGGCGAAGCGCCCGTGCCGCCGCTCAACCTCGTCGGCGACTTCGGCGGCGGCGGCATGCTGCTCGGTTTCGGGATCGTCTGCGCGCTCCTCGCCGCGCAGCGCACGGGCCGCGGGCAGGTCGTCGACGCCGCGATGGTCGACGGCGCGGCGCTGCTGACGACGATGTTCTGGGGCATGCGCGCCGCGCGCCAGTGGAGCGACGCGCGCGGCGAGAACGTGCTCGACTCGGGCGCGCCGTGGTACGACACCTACCGCACCCGCGATGACGCGTACATGGCCGTCGGCGCCATCGAAGGCAAGTTCTACGCCGAGCTGCTGCAGCGGCTCGGGCTCGCGGGGGAGGCGCTGCCCGCGCAGCACGATCGCGCACGCTGGCCGGAGCTGCGCGCGCGTCTGGCCGTGGCGTTCGCTGCCCGCACTCGTGACGAGTGGACGCAGGTGTTCGAGGGCAGCGACGCGTGCGTGGCGCCGGTGCTGTCGTTCGCCGACGCGCCCACGCATCCGCACGCGCAGCTGCGCGGCAGCCACGTGAGCGTCGGCGACGTGCAGCAACCCGCGCCCGCGCCGCGCTTCTCGCGCACACCTGGCTCGGTACGCGGCGCGCCGCCCGAGCGCGGCGCCGGCGGGCGCGCGGCGCTGCGCGACTGGGGCTTCGCCGACGCCACGATCGCGGAACTGCGCGCGACGGGGGTCGGTTTCATCGACTAAGCGGGCAGGCATCCTTCACAATGAGACGCGGAGGTACAGACGAGGCGCCGCATCATGAGTTTTCCTCTGCGTCTGTGCGTCTCTTTGTGATTCGCCCCCGCGCGCGGCCCCGCTTGTAGGACAAGTCCGACAGTCGCGTGCGCCGCCGGGCAATCCCCGCCCGCCAGCCGCGGGCGTATGATCGGATTCCGAATCACGCGCGCCGCACTTGCCGGCGCCCGGCCGCATGCGTCTGTCGCTCCGCTTCCTCGTTCCGCTCCTCGTCGCGCTCGCGCTCTTCGCGTACGCCGCCGTGCCGCTCGTCGACACGCTGACGACGCGCTGGTTCGTGCGCGACCTCGACATCCGGTCGAACCTCATCGCGAGCACGGTCGCGGAGCCGCTTGCCGACCTGATCGAGACCGGATCGTCGACGCGCATCCTCGCCTTCTTCCACCGCCTCACCAGCGACGAGCGGCTGTACGCGGTCGGCCTGTGCCTGCCCGACCGGCCGGCGCCGATCGCAACCGGCGCATTCCCGCCCGAGTTGCGGTGCTCGGCGTTGGCACCCTACCTCACGGTGGGCGACCACCTGCTGCGCACGGCCAAGGGCGTGGTGCACGTTGCGGTGCGGCCGGTCGGGCGGGACGCGCAGGACCGCGCGGACCTGGTGCTCGTGCACGACATGAGCTTCATCGAGCGGCGCAGCGAGGAGACACGGCGTTACCTCTTCTGGTTCTTCGTGGCGCTGTCGGCGTCCGTCGCGCTCATCACCGTCGTCATCGCCCAGCTGTCGTGGCGCGGCTGGGTCGCCGGCCTGCGGGCGCTGCTGCGCGGCGAGGGCATCCTGCGACCGTCGGCGGGGACCGCGCCCGAGCTCCGACCGATCGCGCGCGACGTGCAGGCGCTGCTGCGCGAGCTCGAGCACCAGTTCCGCCCGACCGACGAGTCGCAGCAGCGCTGGACCGAGGAGACGCTGCGTGCCGTGCTGCGCGGCGAGATGCGCGGCGACGACATCATCGTCGTGTCGAACCGCGAACCGTACATCCACGTGGCCACGCCGCAGGGCGTGCGCGTGCAACGCCCGGCCAGCG
Source organism: Betaproteobacteria bacterium (assembly GCA_016716425.1). Lineage (GTDB taxonomy): Bacteria > Pseudomonadota > Gammaproteobacteria > Burkholderiales > Casimicrobiaceae > VBCG01. Next base: position 293,475 of record JADJWJ010000002.1, on the reverse strand, counting down.
GCCTCGTCACGGCGCTCGAGCCCGTGATGCGCGCCTGCTCCGGCACGTGGATTGCCCACGGCAGCGGCAGCGCCGACCGCGAGACGGTCGATCGTCACGACCACGTCGCGGTGCCACCCGGGCATCCGCGCTACCGGATCCGCCGGCTCTGGCTGACGCCGGAAGAGACCGCCGGCTACTACGACGGCTTCGCCAACGAGGGCATGTGGCCGCTGTGCCACATCGCGCACGTGCGCCCGACGTTCCGGACGTCCGACTGGGAGCAGTATCGCGCGGTGAACGCGAAGTTCGCCGACGCCGTTGTCGCCGAGGCGCACAGCGACGATCCCGTCGTGCTCGTGCAGGACTACCACTTCGCGCTGCTGCCGCGGATGATCCGCGAGCGGCTGCCGAACGCGACGATCATCACGTTCTGGCACATCCCGTGGCCCAACCCGGAGTCGTTCGGCATCTGCCCGTGGCGCGACGAGCTCCTCGACGGCCTGCTCGGCAGCGACATCCTCGGCTTCCACACGCAATTCCACTGCAACAACTTCATGGAGACCGTCGACCGCTTCGTCGAGGCGCGCATCGACCGCGAGACGTTCACCGTCGTCTGCGGCGGCGAGCGCACCGCCGTGCACCGCTACCCGATCTCGATCGAGTGGCCGCCGGCGCCGCTCGCGCAGGCGCCGACCGTCGACGAGGCGCACGAGCGGGTGCGGGTCCGCTTCAACCTGCCGCGCGACCACAGGCTCGGCGTCGGCATCGACCGCATGGACTACACGAAGGGCATCGTCGAGCGCTTCAACGCGATCGGACGGATGCTCGAGCTGCATCCCGAGTGGGTCGGGCGCTTCACGTTCGTGCAGATCGCCGCACCCACGCGCGGCACCATCGACGACTACCGCGACTACGCGGAGCGCGTGCGCCGGACAGCCGCAGCGATCAACGACCGGTTCCCCGGAGCCGCCCACCCGCCGATCGTGCTGGTCGCCGAGCACCACGAGCCCGACGCGGTCTACGAGTACCACCGCGCGAGCGACATCTGCTTCGTCAGCAGCCTGCACGACGGCATGAACCTGGTCGCGAAGGAGTTCATCGCCGCGCGCGACGACGAGCGTGGCGTGCTGATCCTCTCGCAGTTCGCCGGCGCGTCGCGCGAGCTGCCGGAGGCGCTCATCGTCAACCCCTACGACGCCGACCAGTGCGCCGAGGCGCTGCACGTGGCGCTCACGATGCCGGCAGACGAGCAGCGCGACCGGATGCGCCTGATGCGCAACCTCGTGCGCGAGTTCAACGTCTACCGCTGGGCCGGCCGCATGCTGCTCGACGCCGCGGCGATGCGCCAGCGCAAGCGGTTCCGCGACCGCATCGATGCATGAGGAAGCGGGGAGCGCGCCGATGACGACGCCAACGCCGCGCCCGACGCGATTCGTCCGCCCGCCGCCGCCGCCGCTCGACAGCGACTGCGCGCTGTTCCTCGACATCGATGGAACGATCGCCGACCTGGCGCAGTCTCCGGACGCCGTGCACATCGACGACGCGATCGCCGCGGCGCTGCCGCGCCTCGCACGCTGGCTCGGTGGCGCGCTCGCGCTCGTCACCGGCCGCACGATCACCAGCGCGGACCGCCTGTTTCCGGGACTGGCGCTGCCGATGGCGGGGCAGCACGGCTGGGAGCGCCGCGATGCCGCCGGGGGCATCCACCTGCACGCGCCCGCGCGGAGGACGCAGGCGCGGCTGCGGCGCCTGCTGCAGCGTCTGGCCAAGCGCCACCCGCAGCTGCTGCTGGAGGACAAGGGCGCGTCGCTCGCGCTCCATTACCGGGGCGCGCCGCATCTCGCCGCGCACGTGCACCGAACCGTGCGGCAGTCGGTCGCGATGGAGGAAGGCTACTTCGTGCAGCCGGGCAAGCTGCTGCTCGAAGTGCGGCCGGAGGGAAGCGACAAAGGCACGGCGATCGACGCCTTCATGGCCGAGGACCCGTTCGCAGGCCGGGTGCCCGTGTTCGTCGGCGACGACCTCACCGACGAGCACGGCTTCGCCGCGGTCGAGCGGCTGGGCGGCTGGACGGTCAAGGTCGGTGCGGGCCGCACGGCGGCGCGGTTTCGGCTCGCGGAACCGGCGGCGGTGCACCAGTGGCTGATGGCACCGCTCGTTGCCCGGTGCGCGCTCATCGGCGGCCCGGGCGCGCGATGACCGCACCGCACGAGCTTCCGCCGCCCGGTGCCGGGGGCGCCGCGATGCGCACACTCGATCTCGCGCTGATCGGCAATGGTCGCATCGGGGCGCTGGTGGACGCCGACGCGTCGATCGTCTGGGCGTGCTTTCCGCGCTTCGACGGGGATCCCCTGTTCTGTGCGCTGCTCGACACCGCCCCGACGGCGTCCGCGCGCGGCGTCTGGACCATCGAGGTCGTCGACGGCGTCGGCGCGGAGCAGTCGTACGCCGACAACACCGCGGTGCTGGTGACGCGGCTCACCGACCGCGCGGGCGGCACCGTGGAGATCATCGACTTCGCACCGCGCTTCCTGCACCACGGACGGCTGCATCAGCCGACGACGATCGTCCGGCGCGTGCGCCGGATCGCGGGCAGCCCGCGCGTCGTCGTGCGGCTGCGGCCCTCCTTCGAATACGGCCGGACCGCGCCGGCCGTCACGACCGGCAGCCATCACGTCCGCTACGTGGGGCCGGACTTCGCGCTGCGGCTCACGACCGACGCCTCGCTGACCGCGATTCTCGAGGAGCGGCCATTCTTCGTCGACGATGCGGTGACGCTTATGCTCGGCAGCGACGAGCCGGTCGCCGAACAGCTGTCGGGCCTCGGTCGGCAGTTCGAGGAGGCGACGCTCGCGTACTGGCGCAACTGGGTGCGCACCCTCGCCATTCCGTACGAGTGGCAGCAGGCGGTCATCCGCGCCGCCATCACGCTGAAGCTCAACGCGTTCGACGACACGGGCGCCATCGTCGCCGCGATGACGACATCCATCCCCGAGGCCGCCGACTCGGGCCGCAACTGGGACTACCGCTTCTGCTGGCTGCGCGACGGCTACTTCGTCGTCAACGCGCTGAACCGCCTGGGCGCCACCGCGACGATGGAACGCTACCTGCACTACCTGGTGGGCATCGGCGCGGCGGCGAGCGGCGGCCCGCTCCAGCCCGTATACCGGATCAGCGGCAGTGGCGAACTGCCCGAGCGCGTCCTGCCTTCGCTGCCCGGCTACCGCGGCATGGGTCCGGTGCGCGTGGGCAACGACGCGTGGCGGCAGGTGCAGCACGACGTCTACGGCGCGGCCGTGCTGGCCGCCACGCACGTGTTCTTCGACGCCCGACTGACGCACGGCGGCGACGTCGCGCTGTTCGAGCGGCTGGAGCCGGCAGGCCAGCGGGCGGTGGCCGTGCACGACCAGCCCGACGCCGGGTTGTGGGAGCTGCGCGGCAGCGCGCGCGTCCACACGTTCTCGAGCGTCATGTGCTGGGCGGCGTGCGACCGGCTCGCGCGCATCGCGGACCGGCTCGGGCTGCCCGCGCGCGCGCAGCATTGGCGCGCCGAGGCCGACCGCATCCGCGCGTTCGTCGACGCGCACGGCTGGAACGCGGAACTCGGCACGTTCGTGGCGACGGCCGGCGGACGCGAGCTCGATGCCTCGCTGCTGCTGCTGGCCGAGCTCAACTTCGTCGCGGCCGACGACCCGCGCTTCGTGGCGACGGTCAACGCGATCGAGCGCGACCTGGAACGTGGCGGATTCCTGTTCCGCTACATCGAGCAGGACGATTTCGGCGTTCCGCGCAACGCGTTCGTCGTCTGCTCGTTCTGGCTCGTCGACGCACTGGCCGCGATCGGCCGCCGCGACGACGCGCGCGCGCTGTTCGAGCGGATGCTCGCACGCCGCAACCGGCACGGACTGCTCGCCGAGCACATCGATCCGGCGACCGGCGAGGCCTGGGGCAACTTCGTCCAGACCTACAGCATGGTCGGACTGATCAACTCGGCGATCCGGCTGTCGATGCCGTGGGACGACGCGTTCTGAGCCGACACGCCGGACCGCCGTTCACCAGGAGGCGCCGAGACGCAGAGTAGTCCTGCCTTCTCTGCGTCTCTGCGTCTCTGCGTCTCTGGGTCTCTGCGCCTCCTGAGATCTTTCACCCGCTCCGCGCCTGCGCGATCGCCGCGAGCAGCGTCTCCGACTCGTGCGCGCCGGAGAGCGCGGCCTTGCCCCCGAACACGAAGAACGGAACGCCGGACACGCCGAGCGTGCGCGCCTGCCGGTCGGCCTCGGCGATATCGGCAACGAACGCGTCGGACGCCAGGAACACGCGCGCGTCGTCGGCATCGTAACCGGCGTCCACCGCGAGTCGCACCAACTCGTCACGGTCGCCGACGAACCGGCCTTCGAGGAAGTACGCGCGGAACAGGCGCTCGACCAGCGCGTCCGGATCGCCCTCGCGCCGCGATTGCGCCCACGCGATCAGGCGATGCGCGTCGAGCGTGTTCGGCTGGCGCCTGATGGAATCGAACGCGAACGGGATGTCGACGCTGCGGCCGGCGGCCTCGACGCGGGCATAGACCTCGCGCGCGCCTTCGGGGCCGCCGAACTTCGCCTCCAGGTAGCCGCGCCGGTCCACGCCCTCCCGCGGCAAGTCCGGGTTGAGCTGGAACGGATGCCAGCGCACGTCGACCGGCAGGTCGGGCTCCATCTCCTTGAGGCGCGCGAGCGCGGCTTCCAGCCGCCGCTTGCCGATGTAGCACCACGGGCAGACGACGTCGGAGACGACGTCGATGGTCAGCCTTTCGAGCACGCCGGCTCCTTTCGCCAGGTCACGAGATCCGAGTCCAGGATTATCCACCTCGCCGACCGCCGCCATGACAATGGCCTAAGGGTCAGACCCTTAAGGTGATAATGGCGCGCACGCACGCACGAGCGCCGATCAATGCCGCCCTCGATCCGCTGGGACATCTTCTGCCGTGTCGTCGACAACTTCGGCGACGCGGGGGTGGCGTGGCGCCTCGCGCGGCAGCTCGCCGACGAGCACGGCATCGCGGTCACGTTGTGGATCGACGAAGTGGCGAGCCTCGCGCGCATCGCGCCTTCGCTCGGCGCGCAGCGGGCCGACCAGGCGGCCACCGGCGTGCGGGTCCGCCGGCTCGCGGGCGACGTGCCCGACGGCACGGCGCCGCCGGACGTCGTCGTCGAGGCCTTCGGGTGCGGGCTGCCGGACGCCTACGTCGCGGCCATGGCGCAGCGCCCGCGGCCCCCCGTCTGGGTCGTGCTCGAGTACCTGTCGGCGGAACCGTGGATCGACGCGTCGCACGGGCTCCCGTCGCCGCATCCGCGCCTGCCGCTCACGCGGTGGTTCTGGTTCCCGGGCTTCACGCCGAAGTCCGGCGGAGTGCTGCGCGAGGCGGGCCTGCTCGCGGCGCGCGACGCCTTTCGGCTCGACCCCGCGGCGCGCGACGGCGTGTGGCGCGCCGCCGGGCTCCTGCCCGACCCGGAGGCGCTCTGCGTCTCGCTTTTCTGCTACGAGAACCCGGCGGTGCCGGCGCTGCTCGACGCGTGGGCCGAGGGGGACGAGCCCGTGGCGTGCATCGTGCCCGAGGGCGTGGCGCGGTCCGAGCTCGACCGCTGGTCCGGCGGCGCCGTGCCTCACCCGGGCACGCCGCTGCGGCGGGGCCGCCTGACGCTGGCCGTTGCCCCGTTCGTGGATCAGCGCGCGTTCGACCACCGGCTGTGGGCGGCCGACCTCAACTTCGTCCGGGGCGAAGACTCGTTCGTCCGCGCCCAGTGGGCGGGACAGCCGTACGTGTGGCAGGCGTACCCGCAGGCCGACGACGCGCACCTGGCCAAGATGGACGCGTTCGTGACCCGGCTGGAGGGCAGCGTCCCCGAGGGCCACCGGCTCGGCCTGCGTCCGCTGTGGTACGGATGGAACGCCGGCGATCCCGTGGCCACTGCGGCCGCGTGGCCGGATTTTCGGGCGAAGATGCCGGCGATCGCCGTGCTCGCCCGCGCGTGGGCGCGGGCGCTGGCACGCCAGACGGACTTGGCCGAGGGGCTAGTCAGATTCTGCGAAAATCGTTTATAATTATAGGTTTCCCGGGGGCTCGCCCCCATATGACTCATACGAGGCGGCAGGACCCGCGCGGCGGGCCGCCCCCGACGACAGCCCACTCAGGGAACCCCCATGAAACTCGCTCAGGAAGTGCGCGCCGGCAACGTCATCATGGTCGGCAAGGACCCGATGGTCGTGCAGAAGGCCGAATTCACGAAGTCCGGCCGTAACGCGTCGGTCGTCAAGATGAAGCTCAGGAACCTCCTGTCCGGCAGCGGCACGGAGACCGTGTATCGGGCCGACGAGAAGTTCGACACGATCCAGCTCGAAAAGAAGGAAGTGACGTACTCGTACTACGCCGACCCGATGTACGTGTTCATGGACCAGGAGTTCAACCAGTTCGACGTGGAAAAGGACAACCTGGGCGACGCGCTGCCGTACCTCGAGGAAGGCCTGCCCTGCGAGCTCACGTTCTACGAGGGCCGCGCCATCTCCGTCGAACTGCCGAATTCGGTCGACCGCGAGGTCACCTACACGGAGCCGGCGGTCAAGGGCGACACGTCGGGCAAGGTACTGAAGCCCGCCAAGCTCGCCAACGGCTTCGAGGTCCAGGTGCCGCTGTTCGTCACGACCGGCGATCGCATCGAGATCGACACCCGCACGGGCGAGTACAAGCGCCGCGTGTAGGCAGGCCAAGGGCGGCGCCGGCCGCCCTGGAAGTCTCCGAAGGGCGCCGAATGGCGCCCTTCGCGTTTCCGGACACGCGAATATTCCGCACCCTGCCATCGGAATGCTCGGCCGCCCGGCCGCCCGCCGCCCCGTAGAGTCGCCCCATGGCCCGCGCGGGGGCGCGGGCGCCGGAGGGCACGATGGACACGACGAGGGAACGCACGGCAGGCGCCGATCCGGTGCCGGAACGCACGCACTGGGCCGACTCGATCCGCTGGATCGCGCTGGCGATCGGCGGCGCGTGCCTCGCCCTGCTGCTCGCCGTCGGCACCCTCGCCCACGCGGCCTCCCCCGAGGCGGCGGCGATGGCCGCGCAGCACGCGGCCCTGAAGGCCCGGATGGACGCGTCGCCGTTCGGCCGGCCGCTGGTCGTCGACTCGGACGACGGCGGCGAGCGCGTCGGCGGCACGATCCGCGGCGAACTCGCGCATCCGTTCGCGCCACTGGCCGCGCGGCTGCGCACGCCATCCGAGTGGTGCGCGGTGGTCGTACTGCACCTCAACGTCAAGTCCTGCGCGCACGAGCGCACGGCCGAAGGCGACGTGGTCACCGTCCGCAGCGGCCGCAAGGAGTACGGGTCCGCGACGCACGCCATCCGCTACCGCTTCACCGTCGCGTCCGCGTCCGCCGACTTCCTTCGCATCGCACTGTTCGCGCCGTCCGGACCTCTCGCGACGCGCGACTACACGCTGACGCTCGAGGCCGCGCCGGTCGGCGACCGCACGTTCGTCGTGCTCGCCTACGGGTTCCGGCCGTCGGCGGGCAGCCGCATGGCGACCGCCGCCTACCTCGCGACCGCCGGCCGCGGCAAGCCGGGCTTCACGGTCGTCGGGCGCGACGCCGCGGGCTCTCCCGTGTGGATCGGCGGCGTGCGCGGCATCGTCGAGCGCAACGCGATGCGCAACTTCCTCGCGCTCGACGCGTGGCTGGCGTCGCTCGACGCACCGGCGGCCGAGCGCTTCGACCGCAGCGTGCAACGGATGGCCGTGCTGACCGACCGCTACGCGACGCAACTCGCCGAGATGCCTGCCGAAGCGTACGTCTCGATCAAGCGCCGCGAGTGGCGCGAGCGGACCGCACCGCCCCCGCCGGACACGACGACCACGATGGTCGCCGCGTCGGGAATCTAGCGGCTGGCCGGCTGCCGAAGCTTCCCCGGTGTCATCCCGAGGAGCGCAGCGACGAGGGATCTGCTGTTACGCAACCCCTTGCTTCGTGGCAACAGCAGGTCCCTCGCTCCGCTCGGGATGACACCCATTGGTGGAAGTCGGGTCGCATTTCAACAGCCGGTCAGCGCTGCTCGAGCACCGGCGCGGCGATCTCCGCAACGGCGCGCTCGAGGTTCGCCACGGTGCGGTTGACGTTGCCGAGCTTGTCGAGGCCGAAGAGGCCGACCCGGAACGTCTGGAAGTCCGCGCCCTCGTCGCACTGCAGCGGCACACCGGCCGCCGTCTGCAGGCCCTGGTCGATGAACTTCTTCCCGGTGTGCACATCGCGGTCGTCGGTGTAGCAGACGACGACCCCCGGCGCCTCGAAGCCCTCGGCCGCCACACTCGCAATGCCGAAGCGCGCGAGCATCGCGCGCACCTTGGTCCCCAGTTCGGCCTGCGCGGTGCGCGCGCGCTCGAAGCCGAAGCGCTCGGTCTCGCGCATCATGTCCCGCGTGCGGGTCAGCGCGTCGGTGGGCATCGTCGCGTGGTACGCGTGGCCGCCCTTCTCGTAGGCTTCCATGATGCCGAGCCACTTCTTCAGGTCGCACGCGTAGCTCGTCGACGTCGTGGCGTCGATGGCGTCGCGCGCGCGCGCCGACAGCATCACGAACGCACAGCACGGCGAGCCGCTCCAGCCCTTCTGCGGCGCGCTGATCAGCACGTCGACACCGGTGGCTTCCATGTCGACCCACATCGCGCCGGAGGCGATGCAGTCGAGCACGAACAGGCCGCCGGCCGCGTGCACGGCGTCGCCGACCGCGCGCAGGTAGGCGCCGGGCAGCAGGATGCCCGACGCCGTCTCGACGTGCGGCGCGAACACGACCGCGGGCTTCTCCGCGGTGATCGTCGCGACCACCTCGGCGATCGGCGGCGGCGCGAACGGCGCGTGCCGGTCGTCGCCCGCGCGCCGCGCCTTCAGGACGATCGCGGCGGATGGAATGTTCCCCATCTCGAAAATCTGCGTCCAGCGGTACGAGAACCAGCCGTTGCGGATCACGAGGCACTTGCGGCCGGTGGCGAACTGGCGCGCGACGGCTTCCATGCCGAACGTGCCGCTGCCGGGCACGACGACCGCGGCCTTCGCGTTGTACGCGTGCTTGAGGATGCCCGAGACGTCGCGCATCACGCCCTGGAAGTCGCGCGACATGTGATTGCGCGCGCGGTCGGTGAAGACGACGGAGTACTCGAGCAGTCCTTCGGGATCGATGTCGGGCAGGAGGCCGGGCATGGTGAACTCCAGGATGCGGCCGGGGCGCGGCGTTCGGGATGTCAAGCTTAGCACGCCGACCCGCCCATCGCCGGCGCCGGCCGCGGCCACCGGGAGCAGGCCGCCCGCTTGCCACGGCGCAGGCACACCGGTCTAATCTCGTGGCTCGCCACGCCCGACCACCGGAGACAACCCTTGAGACTGCTTGCTGCGCTGCTTTCGGCGGCGCTGTTGTGCGCGGCGACCGCCGCTGGTGCCGAAGAGCCCGACCACGCGATCCACGAGGAGCTGCGCGGCGTCCTGCGCGCCATCGTCGGCGCGATCAACGCCGGCGAGTACGACCGGATGCTCCCGTACATGACCGAGAACGTCGAGGCGACCAGCGTCACGCAGGAAGTGATGAGCAGTCGCGCCGATGTGTCCAACTACTTCAAGGCGTGGTTCGGACCGGCCGGCTACATGCGCAGGATGGAGATGAAGCTCGACGCCGACAAGCTGACCGAGCTCTCGCCCGACAGGAGCTGGGGCCTCGTGCGCGGCAAGGCGCTCGAGCACTACGAGGCGAAGGACGGCGACCGGTTCGACTTCGTCACGCGGTGGACGGCGGTGCTCGTGCGCGGCGACGACGGCAAGTGGCGGCTGCGTGCGATCCACTTCGGCACCAACCACCTCGACAACCCGGTGCTGACCAAGGTGTCGCGCACGCTGATCCGCGACGGCATCGCCGGCGGCGTCGTCGCGCTGCTCGCGGGACTCGCCATTGGCTGGTGGCTCGGCCGCCGGCGCGGCGCCGCGCGTGCGACCGCGGCGTGACCAGTCCGCGCCGCGCATGACGTCGCCGACCGGCCCGCTGCTGTTTGCGCTGCTCGCGCTCGCCGCGTCGCTGTCGGGCGCGCTGCTGGTCGCGGCGCTCGTCGGCGGCCGGCAGCGCGCGGGCGCGCGTGGCCGGCGCGCCATGCCGACGGTCGCGGCGATCCGCCTGGGGACGTGGTGGCTGGTCGCCGGGATTGCCGCGAGCGCGGCCTGGCTCTCCGACTTCGCGGTGACGGCCGTGTTCGCGGTAGTCTCGGCGCTCGCACTGTCCGCGTTCTTCGCGCGGCTGCCGCGCCGGGCCGGCGACCGCGCGCTGAGGGCCGCGTGCTACGCGTGCGTGCCGGTGCAGTACGCGTTCGTCGCGTCCGGGTCCGTCGGCCCCTTCGCGCTGTGCCTGCCGCTCGTCGTCGCGCTGGCGCTGCCGCTGCTCGCGATCGCCGCGCGCGACACCCGCGATCTCGCCGACCGGATCGCCGAGGCGGGCTGGGGGGTGCTGCTCTGTGTCTACTGCGTGTCGCACGTGCCCGCCGTGCTCATGCTCGACGTTCCCGGTTTCGCCGGCCGCGCCGGCCTGCCGGCCGCGTTCGTCGTCATCGTCGCGAGCGTGGGCGAACTGCCGCGCTCGGCCCGCGCGGCCGTCCGCGGACCGGCCGCCGCGGCCTGCGCCGCGCTCGCCGCCGCGATCGGCGCCGCGCTGTACTGGCTGACGCCGTTTCCGCCGCTCGCGGCCGGCGCGCTGGCGCTGCTCCTCGCCTTGCTGGCGTTGCTCGGGAGCCGGGTGATGGCGGTCATCGCGCCGGAGCGCGGCGGCGGGGACGCGGCGTTCGACGGGCGCGCGATCCTCGGCCGACCTGCCGGCATCGCGTTCGCAGCGCCGGTCTGGTTCCACCTGCTCTACGCCCTGTACGGGCCATGACGCACCCCCGCGCAGCCCCGGCGGCCGCCGCTGTCGCGCTGGCCCTGCTCGCGTGGCTTCCCGGCTGCGACTCGAAGCCCGCACCGGCCTTCCACAAGGTCGATGGCGTCTGGCGCTACCGGGATACGCCGATCCCCGATGCCGACGCGGCGACGTTCACCGCACTCTCCGACCGCTACGCGAAGGATCGCGCGCACGTCTACTACGCCGACCACTACCGCGACGGCCGCGAGTATTTCGCCATCCGGCACGACCGCGTGCGCGCGGTCGCCGGCGCCGATCCCGCAACGTTTCGCCTGCTTGCCCACGACTACGCGCGCGACGCAAGCCGCGTGTACTACGAGGGCGCGCAGATCCCGGTCCGCGACACGGCGACGTTCGTGCCGCTCGACGACGGCTTCGCTCGCGATCGCGTCGCCGGCTACTACCAGCAGCAGGAGATCGCCGGCAGCGACGGCGCGACGTTCGCAGTCGCCGGCGCGCACTACGCGAAGGACCGCTCGCGCGTGTACTACGCGGAGATCGCGACCGACGACGGCGCGCGCGGCCCGTACGTGAGGGCCGTGGCGCTTCCGGACGCGCAGCCCGCGACCTTTCGCGTGCTGGACTCCGGCTACGCGCACGACGCCGCGCAGGCGTGGTACCGCGACCGCGTGCTGACCCGCGAGACCGCGTCGTTCGCCGTGCTGCCCTTCGACTACGCGCGCAGCGCGGCGGAGGTCTGGTATCGCGGCGAGCCGGTCCGCGGTGCGGATCCGGCGACGTTCCGGACGCTGCCGGCACCGGCCGACGACGCAGACGCCGCCGACGCGCACGCGCGGTACCAGCAGGGCCGGCGCGTGCCGCCCGCCGCGCGCTGACGCCGCGGCAACGCGCTCGCTGCGGGCGCCGGCACGGTCACTTCGCGGCGGCCGGCACGAGAATCCAGAGTCGGCCGCCGCGCTCCCCGACGAACACTTCGCTGGTCGCCGACGACGAGCCGTTCCGGTCCTTCGTCGCGGTCCTGACGACCAGCTTCTTCGTCGCCGGCAGCACGAGCCTGCAGGTCCGGCCGTCGAGGCCCTGCGCGCGCTCGGACCGCACCTTGTCCTCGGGCGTCAGGTCGGCGAGTTCGATCGACGCGATCCGGCCGCCCATCTCCGCGCCGAGCATCGATTTGTAGAACACGAGTGCCTGCGCGTTGGCGCCGTCCGTATACAGCAGCGACACCAGCGTCCCGTGGTCGCGTCGCTCGTACGCCTTCCGGTACGTGTCGACGAACTGCCTCTCCTGCGCCGGCGTGGCCGCGAGCGAGGCGACCGGCGCCGCGGCGATGGCTGCGTACGCGAGCAGTGCCCGGATCGTCACCCGCATGCCCGTCCCCCCGCTGTCGCGCGCGCCGCGGACTCGCGACGGTCGCGCATCCGCATTGGATAGGACGAACGCGGCCGCTCGCAAGTGCGCCCGGCGCGCGCTTGACACGCCGCGGCGACGCGCGAAAGATGATCTCCCTTCGGGGCGCCGGCCCCGCCTTGGCGGGCGCCGGCCGCTGCCCCTGTCGAGGAGCGAGCATGCAAGCTACGCGCCTGCGCATCGCGCTGGCCGTGGCCGGGACGGCGGGCCTTGCCCTCGCGCCCGGCGCCGGCGGCAACGCGGCCTTCGACCCGCTTCTCGACGGCGGCGCGCTGTGCGCGGCCCCCGCCGGCGGCCCACCCGCGGTGCTGCGCAATCTGGTGCTTGCGGCGACGGAGACCGCGCCGTTCCAGCCGGTGCCCGCCTTGCCCGCGCTCGCCGAATCGCCCGTGCTCTTCGGCAACCTCGGCACGCTGTCGTTCAAGGCCGGCACGCGCACCGCGCGGGCGCAGGCGTGGTTCGACCAGGGCCTCCGGCTCGCCTTCGCGTTCAACCACGCGGAGGCGCTACGCGCGTTCCGCGAGGCGCAGAAGGAAGACCCACGCTGCGCGCTGTGCTTCTGGGGCGAGGCGCTGGTGCTCGGCCCGAACATCAACGTGCCGATGATGCCGGACGCCCACGCGCCCGCGCTCGCCGCGGTGGCGAAGGCCGTCGCGCTGGAGTCGGCGGCGCCGGCGCGCGACCGCTTCCTGATCGAGGCGCTTGCCAAGCGATATGCCGCCGATCCGAAGGCCGACCGCGCCGCGCTCGACGCCGCGTACGCGGACGCGATGGCCGCCGTCGCGCAGCGCTATCCCGCCGACGACACCGTGCTGACGCTCTTCGCGGAAGCAATGATGGACACGCAGCCGTGGGACTACTGGCAAGCCGGCGGCGCCAGGCCCAAGGGCCGCGGTGCCGCGATCGTCGCCGCGCTCGAAACCGTGCTCGCGCGCAATCCCCGTCATCCGGGCGCGATCCACCTGTACATCCACGCGGTGGAGGCGTCGACGCAGCCGCAAAAGGCGCTGCCGTACGCGAACCGGCTCGCCGCGCTGATGCCGGGCGCCGGGCATATCGTGCACATGCCGGCGCACATCTACTACCGCGTCGGCATGTACCGCGAATCGCTCGCCGCCAACCAGCGCGCGCTGGCCGCCGACGAGGCCTACTTCCGAAGTTCGCCGTCGGACCCGCTGTACAAGGCCGCGTACTACCCGCACAACATCCACTTCCTGATGGTATCGGCGCAGCTGGGCGGCGACGGCGCGGCGGCGATCGCGGCGGCCGCGAAGCTCGACGCGGCGATGCCCGCGGAGGTCGTCGCGCAGTTCGCGATCATGCAGCCGGTGAAGGCGGCGCCGTACACGACGCACGCGCAGTTCAGCGCGCCGGACACGATCCTCGCGCTGCCCGCGCCGCCCGCGAACCTCGCGCTGGTCGCGGCGATGCACCGCTACGCGCGCGCGGTCGCGTACGCGCAGAAGAAGGATGCTGCGGCGGCACGCGGCGAGATCGACGCCCTCGCGCGCATCGAGCGCGAGACCGACTTCAAGCCTTTCGCCGAGTGGGGCGTGCCGGCAAAGGAGATCGTCGCGACCGCGCGCCTGGTCGCAACCGCGCGCCTGGCGGCCGCGAACGGCGACCTCGACGGCGCGGCGAAGGCCTACGAAGAAGCGATCTTCATCGAGGACGCGCTCGCCTACATGGAGCCGCCGTACTGGTACTACCCGCTGCGCCAGTCGCTGGGCGCCGTGCGCCTCGAGCAGGGCAGGCTCGACGAGGCGGAGGCCGCGTTCCGGGAATCGCTCGCACGCGTGCGCAACAACGGCTGGGCGCTGGCCGGGCTCGCGGAGACTTACCGCCGCCGCGGCGACGCGGCGGGCGAGCAGGCCGCACGGCGGTCGTTCGCGAACGCGTGGTTCGGGCCGGCCGGTGGCCCGGCGCTGGAGCGCCTGTGAGCCGCAGCGAGCATCGCTTGACCCCCATTGCATGGCATGCAACCCTCGCACATCGAGGGCGCGCATTGCAGCCGCAAAGGATTTCGATCATGCATCCACTGTTGCTGTACGGGCGGCGTCTTGTGCGCCACATCGTGTGCACCACCATCCTCGTGCTCGGCGCGGCCGTTCTGCCTTCGGGCACGGCGCTCGCCGTGCCACTTCTCGACAGCAACGACGACTTCAAGCTCCTCGCGCGGCTGGGCTTCGAGCAGGCGATCGACGGCGCGCACGCGGAGGGCACGGACGAGAACGATTACGCGTGGTCGATGGCGTGGTTCAGGGGCAAGCTCTACGTCGGTACCGGCCAGTTCCAGCGCGATCCCGTCACCGGCCTGCCAGGGGCCGGGCAGATCTGGGCCTATACGCCAGGGGGACCGGACGGTGCGACCGGCACCTGGTCGCGCGTGTTCGAGTCGCCGCCCGGGGTGATCGGCTACCGCGAAGCCGGCTACCGCTGGATGACCACCTGCACGTTCCGGGGCACCGAGTACCTGTTCGTGTCCACACTAGGTCCGCTGCAGGGCAACATCCTGTACAGCGCCGACGGCGTCAACTTCCAGCCGACGAGTCGCACCGGAATGCCGAGTGCCACGGTCGGCTTCCGCACCATCACGTGCTTCACGGAACCCAGCGGCCGGACGGTGCTGGCGGTGTCACCGGTCGGCAAGGCGGGGACGCCGCTGACCTTCGACTCGGACACCAGCGACAACCCGATCGTCCTCGTCAACGACGATCCGACGGGTGGTGCCCGGTGGCGCAATTACAGCGCGATGCGCATGGGCGACCCCGACAACAACGTGATCTTCACGCTGACGGCGCATCGCGGATGGCTGTACGCGGGCGTCTACAACGAAGTCACGGGCGCGCAGCTGTGGCGCACCCGGGGGCTCGAAGGACAAGGGTCGTTCATCCCGACCGTGCCCACCTGGACCAAGGTCATCGATCGCGGGGGCGGGCGCCCGCGCAACGCGAATGGCGACATCCAGAACACCGGCTTCGCGGACATGGTCGGATTCGGCGACGACCTGTACCTGACGTTGAGCCGACCCGCGCTGCAGCTCATCCCCGTCACCGCGGAGCTGTGGAAGTTGCGCCCCGACGACAAGTTCGAGGTGCTGATCGGCGAGCCCCGGCTCAACCTGGGCACCAACCCGGGCCTGCCGGCGAACCTGCGCTGCGGCGTGCCGCTCGAGGACCTCGACGGCATCGGGGGCGCGAACGACTGCCCGCCGTCCTCGCGGCGCGGCGCCGGATACGGCGCCATCGGGAATGCCCAAGTCGGCTACGCCGACGGGCCCCAGTACTACTTCTGGCGGGTGTACCACTACGCTCACGACCCGACGGCAGCGCCGCTGGGCGACGGGCGCCTCTACATGGGAACTTTCCAGGGACCGGATGGCGGCGCCGCATCGTACGGCTTCGACCTCTTCGCGACCAGCGACGGCGTCAACTGGACGACGGTCAGCAGGAACGGCTTCGGCAACTGGCAGCAGCAGGGCCTGCGCAGCATCATGGCGTCGCCGTACGGCCTGTTCGTCGGCGGCACGCACTTCGTCCTGAACTACGATGGCGAGGTTCGCGGCTGCAGCGTCTGGCTGGGCATCCCCGGTGCGGATTCAGTGGCACCGGTGACGACGCTCACGACGCCGCCCAGCCCGGCCGAGGACGCCACGGTCAGCGCCCACGACGTCTCGTTCGCGTGGTCGTCCACCGACCTTCCCGGCAGCGGCAGCCTGCCGCTGACCTACGCGTATCGACTCGACCCCATCGAGGCCGCCTTCTCCGCCTTCGGCGCGGCGAAGTCGCGCAGCTACGCGGCGTTGCCGAACGGCGCCTACACGTTCCACGTGATCGCGCGCGACAGCGCGGGCAACGTGGAGGCGCCGGGTGCCGCCCCGGGCGCGACGAATCGACGCGCCTTCACGATCGACGCACCCGACCTGCCGCCCGCCGTGACGATCACCACGGGTCCCGCGTCCCCGTCGCCGCTGCCGACCGCGCAGTTCACGTGGTCGGGCAGCGACGACCTGACCCCTGCGGCGAACCTGCAGTACGCGCGGTGGCTGGATCCGATCGAGTCCGACCCCGGGACGTTCGCGGGCGGGACCTCCGCCGGCTATGCGAATCTCGCCGACGGCGCGTATACGTTCCACGTCAAGGCGCGCGATGGCGCCGGCAACGTCGGTCCGGAGGCGACGCTGGCGTTCACGGTCGCCGTGCCGCCGACGCCGCCCGGCCCGCCCGCGTCGGTGACCGCGACGCTGATCGCTCCGCGCGTCATCCGCGTCGCGTGGGCCGACGTCGCGGCCGAGGCGCGCTACGAGCTCGAGCGCTGCACGGCAGTCAGCCTTCTCTGCAACTACGTGCCGTTGGTCCCCAACCTCGCCCAGGACACGATTGCGTACGACGATCCACTCGCAGGCGCTGGCATGTACGGGTATCGGCTGCGCGCCTGCAACTTGAACGGCTGCTCAGCCTGGGTCTACACGAGGCTGGTGGGCGCGCCGTGACGCGCGGTCGCCGGCGGGCTAGTTCCTCGTCGTCGTCACCGTCCTGTTGACGGTGCCGTCCGGGTTCCTCGTCCGGTCGACGACCGCCGTGCCACCCGGACCGGCACGGACCGCGTCGACGGCGCCGCTCGCGTCCTTCGCACGCGTCGCCGTGGACACCTGACCCTGCGGTCCCGTCCTGACCGCGTTCGTCGTGCCGTCGGCGTTCGCCGAGCGGTCGACGGTGGTGGTGCCGCCCTTCGGGCCCGCGACCGTCGAGTCGACGGCGCCGTCCGCACCGCGCGTTCGGTCGGTGGACGCGCTGCCGCCGCGGGGGCCGCTGACCGTCTTGTCGACCAGGCCGTCGCTGCCGCGGCTCCGGTCGACGACGGTGGTGCCGCCCCGCGGCCCGGTAACCGACTTGTCGACGACGCCGTCCGCACCGTACGCGCGGTCGGCGGTCGCCGTCCTGCCGTTCGGCCCGGCGACCGACTTGTCGGTCAGGCCGTCGGCACCCCTGGTCCGGTCGACCGTCGCCGTCCTGCCCTTGCGACCGGTGTGCGTCGCGTCGACGGCGCCGTCCGCTCCGCGGTAGCGGTCGGTCGTCGCGGTCTTGCCCTTGGGGCCGGTCACCGTGGTGTCGGTGACGCCGTCGGCACCTTTGCTGCGGTTGACGGTGGTCGTGCCACCCTTCGGCCCGGTGCGCGCCGCGTCGACGGCACCGTCGGCGCCCTTGGACCGTTGCACGCTGTGCGTCTTCGTCTTGTCGCCCTGCTTCGCGGCGGCCGGCGCGGGCGCGGCCGCGACCGCCAGCGTGAGCGCGGCCAGCGCCACGGATATGCGCTTGCGTCGAATCATGATCGCTCCCCTCGTCGTCGTGCCACCCGGCACCCCTGCCACAACGGGCCGGCGGCCCGCTGCGCGCACGGCACTTTGTAACCCCGTGTTACGCGGTGCCCGGCAGCACGAACCGTGCCCGGGCCGAAGCGACGTCCCTGCGCGTGGCGCAATCGTGCACGTGGTCGTTGACGAGGCCCATCGCCTGCATGAACGCGTAGACGGTCGTCGGCCCGACGAACGACCAGCCGCGGCGCTTCAGGTCGTGCGCAAGTGCAACCGATTCCGGCGTGGTCGCCATCGCCGCCAGCACCGCGGGCGTGACCTTCGCCGGCCGCGCCATGCGCCCAGGCTCCCAGCGCCAGAAGTACGCGGCGAGCGAGCCGTGCTCGGCCGCGACGTCGCGGGCGCGCTTCGCGTTGTTCAGCGTCGACTCGATCTTGCCGCGATGGCGGACGATGCCGGCGTTGCCGAGCAGCCGCTCGACGTCGCGGGCGCCCATGCGCGCGACGCGCTCGAAGTCGAAGCCGTGAAACGCGTCGCGGAACGCGTCGCGCTTGCGCAGGATGGTGAGCCACGACAGGCCCGCCTGGAATCCTTCGAGGCAGATCTTCTCGAACAGGCGCCGGTCGTCGGCCACCGGAAAACCCCACTCGCGGTCGTGGTACGCGACGTACAGCGGATCGTCGCCGCACCACGCGCACCGGCGGGGCGCGCTGCGTACACTTGGCATCCGCCGATTTAACCACGAAGATACGCGGATGAACCCCCGCACCCTCGCCTTGCTGTGCTCGCTCGCTGCGGCGTCGCCGGCGGCGGCCGCCGACCTGCCGATCTTCGACGCGCACGTCCACTACAGCCACGACGCGTGGGAGATCACGCCGCCGCCGGAGGCGATCGCGATCCTGCGCAAGGCGGGGTTGCGGCGCGCGCTGGTGTCGAGTTCGGGCGACGCCGGCACGCAGCGCCTCGTGGCCCTCGCGCCGGACCTCGTCGTGCCGTCGCTGCGGCCGTACCGCACGCGCGGCGAGTTGTCCACGTGGGTGCGCGACGACACGGTCGTGGCCTTCCTCGAGGAGCGGTTGCGCAACGCGCGCTACGCGGCGATCGGCGAGTTCCACCTGTACGGCGCCGACGCCGACCTGCCGGTGCCGAGGCGGATGGTCGCGCTCGCGAAGCAGCACAAGGCCGTGCTGCACGCGCACTCGGACGTCGACGCGCTCGAGCGCATCTACCGGCAGGACCCGGATGCGCGCATCCTGTGGGCGCACTCCGGCTTCGACCGGCCCGATATGGTGCGCGACATGCTGCGCAAGCACCGGAACCTCTGGTGCGACCTCGCGTTCCGCAGCGAGCACGGTGGCGGCGGCAAGGTGCCGGCCGAGTGGCGCGCGCTGTTCACGGAGTTCCCCGACCGCTTCATGGTCGGCACCGACACGTTCACGCCCGAGCGCTGGCACTACGTCGTCGAGCACGCGAACTGGTCGCGCGCGTGGCTCGCCGACCTGCCGCCTGCGCTCGGGGAGCGGATCGCGTGGCGCAACGGCGACGCGCTGTTCGCGTTCTGGAAGCCCGCGGCAGCGCAATGAGGTTCCTGCGGATCGCGGCCACCGGCTGCGTGCTGGCCGCCGCCGGCGCGGCGGTCGCGTGCGGCGAGAGCCTGGGCGGCGCGCGGACGACGGTCGAGGGCGGCAAGTACACGGTCGCGTACACGACGTCGCCGGCGCCGATCGTCGTCGGGCAGCACTTCAGCTTGGACCTCGCCGTGTGCGCGAAGGGCGGTGTGCCCGCGCCGCAATCGGTGCGCATCGACGCGAGCATGCCGGAGCACCGGCACGGCATGAACTACCGCGCGAGCATCACGTCGCCGCGCGCCGGCGTCTTCCGCGCCGAAGGCCTGCTGTTCCACATGCCGGGCCGCTGGGACCTGACGTTCGACGTCGTCGCCGACGGCGCGACGCAGCGGCTGACGTCGACGCTGCGGGTCGAGTGAGCGCGGCGGCCCCTCACCCCAACCCACCCTTGCAGGGCGCGCCATCGCCGGCAGGCGAGGAGAGGGAGTGTTCGGCCGGCGCGTCCATAGGGTTCCCTCTCCCCACGCCGTGGGGAGAGGGTCGGGGTGAGGGGCGCGCGCACCGTGAACACCGTCGCTGCGCGCGGCCGCCCTGGAGTGCCCCAGCCCGCATGGCGAGTGCACGCCAACTCGCGGCGATCGCGCTGGTCGCCGCGGCGGTGCCTGCCATCGCGCAGGCGCCGCCGCCGGTGACGTTCACCGACGCCGAAGTCCGCCGCATCCTGTCCCTCGGCCCGTGGCCTCCGCCTCCCGTCGTCGATCCGTCCAACCGCGTGTCGGGCAAGGCCGAGGCCATCGCCTTCGGCACCCGTTTGTTCGCCGATCCGCGACTGTCGACGAACGGCGCGATCGCCTGCACGACGTGCCACCAGCCCGGGCGCGCGTTCACCGACGGCCTGCCGCGTGCGCAGGGCTTGGCGCGCGTCGACCGCAACACGCCGACGGTCAACGACGTCGGCGGCCAGCGCTGGTACGGATGGGACGGCGCGCACGACAACCTGTGGGCGCAGAGCCTGCGGCCGCTCGTCGACCCGCGCGAGATGGGCGACGGCGTCGCGCACGTCGCGGCCGCCGTGCGCACGCATGGCGACCTGCGCGAGCGATACGTGGCGGTGTTCGGCCGCCCGCCACCGGCCGACGACGAGGTCGTCGCGGTCGACGTCGCGAAGGCGCTCGCCGCGTACCAGGAGGTCCTCGCGACGCCGCGCACGCCGTTCGACGACTTCCGCGACGCGCTCGCGCGCGGCGACGCGGCGGCGATGGCGCGCTACCCGCAGGCCGCGCAGCGCGGCCTGAAGACCTTCGTCGGCGCCGGCAATTGCACGGCGTGCCACCTGGGCCCCCGCTTCACCAACGGCGAGTTCCACGACATCGGCATCCCGTTCTTCGTCGAGCCCGGCCGCGTCGACCCGGGTCGGCACGCGGGGATCCGCAGGCTCGGCGCGAGCCGCCACACCCTCACCGGTCCGTTCAACGACGATCCGGTGCGCGCGCCGGGGACGTCGACCCGGCATGTTTCGCTCGAACATCGCAACTACGGCGAGTTCAAGGTGCCCGGCTTGCGCAACGTCGCGCGCACCGCGCCGTACATGCACAACGGCAGCCTCGCCACGCTGCGCGACGTCGTCCGCCACTACTCGGACCTCCCCGAGGACCGGCTGCATGCCGACGGCGAGCGGATCCTGAAGCCGCTTGGCCTCGACCGGTACGGGATCGACGACCTGGTCGCGTTTCTCGAGACGCTGAGCGCGCCGCTGCCGAGACCGTAGCCCCGGGGAAGCGCCGCGTACACCTGCAGGTGACGCGCCGACGGCGCGCTCAGGCGCCCGCAGGCGGTGCCTGATCCACGTACGGCTCGTAGGGCCCGGTGCCGCTGTGCTGCGCGTGTGCGGTCGGCAGGAAGCGGCCGGACTTCACGTCGAACACGTGCACCTCGCCGTCTTCGAGCACGTAGTGCCAGCCGTGCAGTGCCAGCTTCCCGGCTTCGACGCGCTCGCGCACCATCGGATAACCCATCAGCCGCTCGAGCTGCAGCACGATCGCGCGCTGTTCGGTGCGGCGCAGCGCCTCCTCGGTCACCTGCACCGGCAGGACGGCCTCGCGGCCGAGTTCAAGCCACGCCTTCAGATTGACGGCCTGCGCCGGCGGATCCTCGTAGAGCGCACGGATGCCGCCGCAATGCGTGTGCCCGCAGACGACGATGCGTGCGACCTTGAGATTGAGCACGGCGAACTCGATCGCGGCGGCCGTGCCGTGGTAACCCGCGGAGCCATCGTACGGCGGCACGAACGCGCCGACGTTGCGGATGATGAAGAGCTCGCCAGGCCCGGTACCGGTCAGCAGGTACGGAACGATCCGCGAGTCCGAGCAGCCGATGAACAGGATCGTCGGGTGCTGCCCGTCGCGGACGAGGTCCTGGAACTGGTCGGCGACGCCGGGAAAGTAGTCGTCGTGGAACCGGCGCAGCCGCTGCAGCAACTCGTCCGGCGGCGCCGTCGCCTCAGGTCCGGTGCCGGATTGTCCGTGCTCGTCCGCCATCGACGAAGGTCCCGATGACGTTCAGCCGAAACTGACGGGCTCGCCGCGGCGATCGAACGGCAGCATACCGTCGAGGCGGCCGGCCTTGATCGCGTCGACCATCCGCTGCAACGGCGCTTCCGCATCCCGGCTCGTCGGCGGCACGCCGTCGCGTCCGGACATGGCGGCCGCGAAGACGATCGACCACGGTGGTCCCGCCTGCGCCGCCTCGGCGGCGAACACGGCGAATCCGGAGAGCTCCTCAGGCGCCTTGTCCACGCACATCAGCGGCGCAAGCTCGCCGCCCTCGCCAGCCTCGAATTGCGCGCGTTGCAGCGCAGTGGCGTTGTCCGGCAGTTCAGCGCCCGCGAAGACGAACAGCAGGCGCTGCGGCTGGGGCTGCTCGCGCGCCGCCTGCAGCAGGTCGTCGAAGCACGTGATCTCCATGCTGATCCCCGATGCGCGCGCGGCTCGCCGCGGCCTACTGAACGAGCGGCGACTCGGCGCTGTCGAGGTCCACGCCCTCGACCTCCGCGGCACCCGCCAGCACTTGCAGGTACTGCCGCAGTGCGGTGACGAAGCCCTGCTGGCGCAGCGAATTCACCACGGCGCTCCGCACCGCCTCGAACGCGGGCGCCACGCCCGGCGCGCGCGCCTGCACCTCGACCACGTGCAGGCCATGGCGGCTGTGCACGAGTCGCGGCAGCACGCCGATTTCCGCGTGACCGAAGATCTCGCGCGCGAACTCCGGCGCGCAGTCGTCCGCCGTGAGCCAGCCCAGCGCGCCGCCCTCCGCGCCGCTGGGGCAGTTCGACAGCGTGCGCGCCGCGTGCGCGAAACCGTCACCCGCCGTGCCATCGTGGCAGCGGACGTCGAGCAGCGTGGTCTCGGCGCGTCCGCGCAGCGCGACGACGTCCACGCCGGGCGTCACCGCGAACAGGATGTGCCGAACCTGCACCCGCTCGCCGGACGCGAACCTGGACGCATGCGCCGCGTGGTGCCTGCGGCAGGCGTCTTCCGAGGGCTCCGGCACCGCCAGTGCGCGCGCGAGCAGCGCGTCGATCGCCGCGCTCGCGGCTTCGCTGATCGCACCGTCGGGCGCGGGCGGATCGGTAAGCGCCAGCAGTCCCTCGCGCTGCGCTGCCTGGCGCAGCAACTCGGTACAAGCGCGCTGGCGGAGCGCGTCGGCCGCGAGCGCCTCGCCGGGCGCGTGCAGCGCGACGCCGTTGATGCGCGCGACGGCGTCGTCGTGGCCGGTCGCGTCGGTGGTGGCGGACATCGTCGGCGTCTCCATCAGTCGGCGGCGCCGGACTGGCCCGGCAGGTTGCGGCCCGTGGGCACGTTGAGACGCCGGCTGCGCACGACCTGGTAGGGCCGCAGCAGATAGCCGAGCGAAGCGAATCCGCTCCACACGTGCACGAGGCGGCTGAACGGGAACAGCAGGAAGATCGTCATGCCGAGCACCATGTGCACCTTGTACTCCCAACCCACGCCCGCCAGCGCGCTGGGGTCGGGATTCAGCATCACGATGCTCTGCAGGTAACTCGCCAGGATCAGCATCGTTCCCGCGTCGTGGCGATGCCCCCACGATGAGGGCAGCGTGATGAGGCCAATCACCAGCTGTACCCAGAGGATGATCAGGATCGCGATGTCCGTGCGGTGGCTGGTCAGCCGGATGCGCGGGTCGAAGATGCGCCGGTGCAGGAGCAGCGTCAGGCCGACGAAGCAGATCACGCCCGCCACGCCGCCCGCGACGATCGCGACCACCTGCTTCTGCGGAGCGCTGATGAACGGCTCGTACATCCAGTGCGGCATCAGCTGCCCGAACAGGTGCCCGAAGAACAGGAACAGGATGCCGGCGTGGAACAGGTTGCTGCCCCAGCGCAGCGTGCCGGTGCGCAGCATCTGCGACGAGTCGCTCTTCCACGTGTACTGGTCGCGGTCGAACCGCGCCAGGCTGCCCATCAGGAAGACGGCGAGGCAGATGTACGGATAGACGACGAACGCGAAGTTGTTGAGATAGTTGTTCATGATTGGACGACCCCCACGCTTGCGGCTGTCGCCGCTACGCTGCCCCCGGAGGGGGCGCTGTTCGCACCTTGGGGCGGCCCGGCGGCGCGGTAATTGACCCCCACGCTTGCGGCTGGCGCCGCTACGCTGCCCCCGGAGGGGGCGCTGTTCGCACCTTGGGGCGGCCCGGCGGTGCGGTAATTGACCCCCACGCTTGCGGCTGGCGCCGCTACGCTGCCCCCGGAGGGGGCGCTGTTCGCACCTTGGGGCGGCCCGGCGGTGCTCACGATTGCTCCCGGCCGCGGCTTCCTTTGCATCATCTGTATCGGCTGCGGATCACCTGGGCGCGCCTGCCCTTCCGTCGAGCATCCGCCGAACACCGGCGGCTCGGCCCAGGTCTCGTCGAGAGGTGCCTCCGCCGGCGGCGCGACGCCCTGCGCCTTCTCACCCGCGAGTTCAAGCAACGCGCCCAGCACGCTTGCATAGGGGCTTCCGCGCTTCTGCAGCGCGCCGAAGATCGCGTTGAGGATGTGCGCCGTTTCGCCGAGGAACGCCTTCGCCTCGCGCGGCGGCTGCGTGGACACGAATTCCAGCACCGCCGGAAGGTAGTCGGGCAGCTCGCCGGGTGCCAGCAGCAGGCCCGCCTTCTCGTACGTCTGCGCGAGGTCGATCATCGCCGGGCCGCGGTCGCGCGAGTCGCCGTGCACGTGCTCGAAGAGGTGCAGCGACGTGCCCCGGCCGCGGTCGAAGATCTGCACGTACTCCGCCTCGACGTCGAACGGGTCGGCGACGCGCAGCTTGTCGATCAGCGCGTCGAGTTCGGCCAACCGGGCGGCCGGCACCGCGCGTTCGCCGCGCAGGATCCGCGCCATCTCCGGCAGCCAGGCGCGCCGCTGCGCGTCGGGGTAGGACAGCAGCGCCCCCAGCACTCTCAGCGTGCCCGCCGCCGCCGCCGGCTTCGAATTGCCAAGGATCTTCATACGTTCGCCTTGATCGGAATCGTGCGCTTCTTTTCGCTGCCGAAGAGGCTCGTCTCGGAAATGCCCTCGGAGCAGCCGTTGCCGAAAGAGAAACCGCAGCCACCGCGCACGCTGAATGCGTTCTCCGCATATTCGCGGTGCGTGCTCGGAATCACGAAGCGGTCCTCGTAGTTGGCGATGGCCATCACGTGGTACATGTCCTCCACCTCGGCCTGCGTGATCCCGACCTGCGTCAGCACCGCCGTGTTGGACTCGCCGTCGACGTGCTTGGCGCGCTGGTAGGCGCGCATCGCGAGCATCCGCTCGAGCGCGCGCACCACGGGCGCCGTGTCGCCGGCGGTCAGCAGGTTGGCCAGGTACTTGACCGGGATGCGCAGCTGGTTCACGTCCGGGATCTGGCCGTTGGTGCCGACCTGCCCCGCGTTGGCGGCGGCGGTGATCGGCGACAGCGGCGGCACGTACCAGACCATCGGCAGCGTCCGGTACTCCGGGTGCAGCGGCAGCGCCACCTTCCAGTCGACGGCCATCTTGTAGACGGGGCTCCTGCGCGCCGCCTCGAGCCAGTTGTCGGGGATGCCGTCGGCCCGCGCCTGCTCGATCACCTTCGGGTCGTTCGGGTCGAGGAAGATCGACAGCTGCGCTTCGTACAGGTCGCGGTCGCGCTCCACGCTTGCCGCTTCGGCAATGCGGTCGGCGTCGTAGAGCAGCACGCCGAGGTAGCGGATGCGGCCCACGCACGTTTCCGAGCACACGGTCGGCTGTCCCGCCTCGATGCGCGGGTAGCAGAAGATGCACTTCTCGGCCTTGCCGCTCTTCCAGTTGTAGTAGATCTTCTTGTACGGGCAGCCGGACACGCACATGCGCCAGCCGCGGCACTTGTCCTGGTCGATCAGCACGATGCCGTCTTCCTCGCGCTTGTAGATCGATCCGGACGGGCAGCTCGCGACGCACGCCGGGTTGAGGCAGTGCTCGCACAGCCGCGGCAGATACATCATGAACGTGTTCTCGAACTGGCCGAAGATGTCCTTCTGGACGTCGTCGAAGTTGCGGTCCTTCGAGCGCTTCGAGAACTCGCCGCCGAGGATTTCCTCCCAGTTCGGGCCCCAGACGATCTTCTCCATCTGCATGCCGGTGATCAGGCTGCGCGGCCGCGCCGTCGGCGCCGCCTTCATCTCGGGCGCCGACTGCAGGTGGTCGTAGTCGAACGTGAACGGCTCGTAGTAATCGTCGATCTCCGGCAGGTTCGGATTCGCGAAGATCCGCATCAGCAGCTTCCACTTGGCGCCCTGCCGCGGCTCGATGCTGCCGTTGGCGCGGCGCACCCAGCCGCCGTTCCACTTGTCCTGGTTCTCCCATTCCTTGGGATAGCCGATGCCGGGCTTGGTCTCGACGTTGTTGAACCACGCGTATTCCATGCCGGGACGGCTGGTCCAGACGTTCTTGCAGGTGACCGAACAGGTGTGGCAGCCGATGCACTTGTCGAGGTTCAGCACCATGCCGATTTGTGCGCGGATTTTCATAGACTTTCTCCCTGCGCCTGCGTCGGGCGTATCAGCTCCTGAGCGACCGGGGTATCGAGCCAGTCGACCTTCGCCATCTTGCGCACGACGACGAACTCGTCGCGATTGGTGCCGATCGTGCCGTAGTAGTTGAAGCCGTAGCTGAACTGCGCGTAGCCGCCGATCATGTGCGTCGGCTTGAGCACGATGCGCGTCACCGAGTTGTGGATGCCGCCGCGCACGCCGGTGATCTCCGAACCCGGCGTGTTCACGATCTTCTCCTGCGCGTGGTACATCAGCACCATGCCGGGATTGACGCGCTGGCTGACGACCGCGCGCGCCGCGATCGCGCCATTGACGTTGAAGAGTTCGACCCAGTCGTTGTCGACGATGCCGGCGCGCTTCGCGTCGTCCTCGGACAGCCAGATGCACGGTCCCCCGCGGCTCAACGTGAGCATGATCAGGTTGTCGGTGTACGTCGAGTGGATCCCCCACTTCTGGTGCGGCGTGATGAAGTTCAGCAGGATCTCGGGATTGCCGTTGCTCCGCACGTTGTGGATGCCGGCCGTGGTCTTCAAGTCCACCGGCGGACGGTAGCTCGAGAAGCCCTCGCCGAAGGCGATCATCCACGGGTGGTCCATGTAGAACTGCTGGCGACCGGTCAGCGTGCGCCAGGGGATCAGCTCGTGGACGTTCGTGTAGCCGGCGTTGTACGAGACGGTTTCGCTCTCGATGCCGCTCCACGTCGGCGAGCTGATGATCTTGCGCGGCTGCGCCTGCACGTCGCGGTAGCGGATCTTCTCGTCCTCGCGGTGCAGCGCCAGGTGCGCGTGCTCGCGGCCGGTCGCCTTGGACAGCGCTTCCCACGCCTTGACCGCGACATGGCCGTTGGTCTCCGGCGCGAGCTGCAGGATCACCTCGCACGCGTCGATGTCGGACTCGATCCGTGGCATGCCGCGCGTCGCGCCCTCGGCATTGACGACGCCGTTCAACTCGGAGAGCTGCTTCACCTCCGTCTGCGTGTTCCAGGCGATGCCCTTGCCGCCGTTGCCGACCTTGTTCATCAAGGGGCCGAGCGCCGTGAACCGCTTGTGGACGTTCGGATAGTCGCGCTCGACCACCGCGATCTGCGGCGCGGTCTTGCCCGGGATCAGATCGACCTCGCCCCGCTTCCATTCCTTGACGTCGAGCGGCTGCGCCAGCTCGCCCGGACTGTCGTGCATCAGCGGCGTCAGCACGACCTCGCGCTCCACGCCCAGATGTCCGACGCAGATCTCGCTCAACTTCTTCGCAAAGCCCTTGTAGATGTCCCAGTCGCTGCGCGACTGCCACGCCGGGTCGACCGCCGTCGACAGCGGGTGGATGAACGGGTGCATGTCGCTGGTGTTCAAGTCGTTCTTCTCGTACCAGGTCGCCGTCGGCAGCACGATGTCCGAGTACAGGCACGTCGTGCTCATCCGGAAGTCCAGCGTGACCAGCAGGTCGAGCTTGCCCTCGGGCGCCTTGTCGTGCCAGACGACCTCCTCCGGTTTCGCGTCCTGCGGTCCGAGGTCCTTGCCCTGCACGCCGTTGCTGGTGCCGAGCAGGTGCTTCAGGAAGTACTCGTGGCCCTTGCCGCTCGAGCCCAGCAGGTTGGAGCGCCACACGAAGAGGTTGCGCGGCCAGTTGCTCGGATGGTCGGGGTCCTCGCAGCTCATCTTCAGCGAGCCGTCCTTCAGCGCCTTGACCGTGTACTCCTTCGGGTCGACGCCGGCGGCCTGCGCATCGCGCACGACCTGCAGCGGATTGGTCTGCAGCTGCGGCGCGGACGGCAGCCACCCCATGCGCTCGGCGCGCACGTTGTAGTCGATCATGCTGCCGCCGTAGACCTTGTCGGCGAGCGGCGAGATCACTTCGCCCATCGTCAGCTTCTCGTAGCGCCACTGGTCGGTGTGCGCGTAGAAGAAGCTCGTGCTGTTCTGCTGGCGCGGCGGGCGCATCCAGTCGAGCGCGAAGGCGAGCGCGGTCCAGCCGGTCTGCGGGCGCAGCTTTTCCTGGCCGACGTAGTGCGCCCAGCCGCCGCCGCTCTTGCCGATGCAGCCGCACAGCATCAGCATGTTGATGATGCCGCGGTAGTTCATGTCGCAGTGGTACCAGTGGTTCATCGCCGCGCCGATGATCACCATCGACCGCCCCTGCGTCTTGTGCGCGTTCTCGGCGAACTGCCGCGCTACCGTGATCACCTGCGCGCGTGGCGTGCCCGTGATGCGCTCCTGCCACGCGGGCGTGTACGGCACGTCGTCGTCGAAGCTCGCCGCGGCGAACTCGCCGGGGAGCCCCCGCGCGACGCCGTAATTCGCGACCTGCAGATCGAACACCGTGGCGACCAGCGCCTCGCGCTTCTCGCCTTCCTTGCCCAGCGAGATGCGCTGGACCGGCACCGTGCGCACCAGCACGTCGCCGCTGTCGCCCTTGAGCACGCTGTTCGGGAAGTGCTCGCTGGCGATGCCGCCGAAGTACGGGAAGCCGACTTTCGCCGTGTCCGCGCTCGGGTTCGCGCCTTCCTGCACCGACAGCTTGAGCTTCACGTCCTGGCCGTGGCGCGCCTCCTTTGCCTCGAGGTTCCACTGGCCCTGGTCGGCCCGCCCGTCGGGCCCCCAGCGGAAGCCGATCGCGCCGTTGGGCAGCACGACCTTGCCCGCCTCGTCGAACGCGACCGTCTTCCACTCGGGATTGTTCGCCTGGCCGAGCTTGCCGTTGAAGTCCGACGCGCGGACGTAGCGGTCGGGCACCATGACGGTCTCGCCGCTCGGGAGCTTGTGCTCCTTCAGCATCACCAGCATCGGCATGTCGGTAAAGCGCCGCACGTAGTCGTCGAAGTACGCGCTGCGCTGCCCGCCGCCGTCGGGGAAATAGAACTCCTTCAGGATCACGTGGCCCATCGCCATCGCCACGGCGGCGTCGGTGCCCTGCTTCGGGTGCATCCAGATGTCGGCCAGCTTGGCGACTTCGGAGTAGTCGGGCGTCACCGCGACGGTCTTGGTGCCCTTGTAGCGGACCTCGGTGAAGAAGTGCGCGTCGGGCGTGCGCGTCTGCGGGACGTTGGAGCCCCACGCGATGATGAAGTTCGAGTTGTACCAGTCGGCCGACTCGGGCACGTCGGTCTGCTCGCCCCAGATCTGCGGCGACGACGGCGGCAGGTCGCAGTACCAGTCGTAGAAGCTCATGCACACGCCGCCGATGAGGCTCAGGTAACGGCTGCCCGCCGCGTAGCTGACCATCGACATCGCCGGGATCGGCGAGAAGCCGACCACGCGGTCGGGGCCGTACTTCTTGATCGTGTAGACGTTGGCGGCGGCGATGATCTCGTTGACCTCGTCCCAGCTCGAGCGCACGAAGCCGCCCAGGCCGCGCACGCTCTGGTAGTCGCGGCGCGCCGCATCGTCCTCGACGATCGACGTCCACGCGGCCACGGGGTCGTGCGCGAGGCGCGCCGCGCGCCAGCGCTTGAGCAGCCGCCCGCGCACCATCGGGTACTTGACCCGGTTCGCGCTGTACAGGTACCAGCTGTAGCTGGCGCCCCGCGCGCAGCCGCGCGGCTCGTGGTTGGGCATGTCCCAGCGCGTGCGCGGATAGTCGGTCTGCTGCGTCTCCCACGTGACGATGCCGCCCTTCACGTAGATCTTCCACGAGCAGGAGCCCGTGCAGTTGACGCCGTGCGTCGAGCGCACGATCTTGTCGTGCGCCCAGCGGTTGCGGTACGCGTCCTCCCACGTCCGGTCCTCCCCGGTGGTCACCCCGTGGTCGCCGGAAAACGGCTCCTTCGGGTTCGAGAAGTAACTGAGTCGGTCGAGAAAATGGCTCATCTTGAATCTCCGCAGCGGCTGCGTCGCAGGTTGGGAACCGATCGAGCGACCGGCTTGGATGCCCAGGGGGTCACGGGTTCTTCACGTACGCGTTGGTGCGCAGGTAGAACCACCAGTTGAGGATCAGGCACAGCGCGTAGAACACGGCGAAGCCGTACATCGCCACCTGCGGCGTGCCGGCCTTGATCTGCTCGCCGATCACGATGGGGGCGACGAACGCGCCGTACGCGGCGATCGCCGACGTCCAGCCGAGCACCGGGCCGGCCTGCGTGCGGTCGAAGATCACGCCGATCGTGCGGAACGTCGAGCCGTTGCCGATGCCCGACGCCGCGAACAGCACGAGGAACAGCAGCAGGAACGGCACGAAGTACTGCTCGGGGGTGGCCGAGCCGTACGCCAGCATCATCACGTAGCCGACGGCGACCGAGGCCGCGACCATGACGACCGAGATGATCTGGGTCACGATCGACCCGCCGACCTTGTCCGAGATCCAGCCGCCGACCGGGCGGATCGCCGCGCCGACGAAGGGACCGATCCACGCGTAGGTGAACGCCGACGGCGCGTTCGGGTTCTTGACCGTGTGCGTCATGACGCCGGCGGCGTCGGGTACGTGGCTGATGCCGAAGATCACGGTGATCGCGAGCGGCAGCGCCATCGAGAAGCCGATGAACGAGCCGAACGTCACGATGTACAGCGCCGTCAGCGACCACGTGTGCTTGTCGCGGAAGATCGCGAACTGCTTCTGGATCCCCTCCTTCATCTCGCCGAACGCGGCGATCTTCATCACCAGCAGCGCGGCGATGACGTCGAGCGGGATCGCGACCCACATGTTGATGAGGCCGAGGCCGGTCGGCTTGGGCAGGTACAGGTAAAGGCCCAGGATCGAGGGAATGAATGCCAGCGTGTACAGGTACGTGACCTTGCCGAAGGCGACGATCGGATTGCCGGTGCGGGGCGACACCGTCTTCAGGTTGTTCATGCCGAACCAGCAGAGGATCGACAGCGGCACCAGCGAGAGCACCCACGCGAAGCCGGCGTTCTGGATCCACGTCGACGTGCCGGCGGTGATCTTGCCGAAGATCCAGCCGCTGTCCTTGATCAGGCTCATCGGCTCGCCGCCGACCGCGCCGAACAGCCCCAGCGTCATCACCAGCGGGATGACGATCTGCATCGTCGTCACGCCGAAGTTGCCGATGCCGGCGTTGATGCCGAGCGCCGTGCCCTGCAGCCGCTTCGGGAAGAACGTGCTGATGTTCGACATCGAGGAGGCGAAGTTGCCGCCGCCCACGCCCGACCACAGCGCCATCAGCTGGAACGCCCACAGCGGCCAGTCCTTGTGCTGCAGCACGATGCCGGTGCCGATCGCCGGCGCCAGCAGCATCGCCGTGGTCAGGAAGATCGTGTTGCGCCCGCCGGCCAGGCGGATGAAGAACGACGCCGGGATGCGCATCGTCGCGCCGGCAATGCCGGCGATCGCGGTCAGCGTGAAGAGCTCGGCCTGCGTGAACGGGAAGCCGAGGTTCAGCATCTGCACGGTGATGATGCCCCACATCCCCCAGACCGCGAAGCCGCACAGCAGCGCCGGCACCGAGATCGCGAGGTTGCGGTAGGCGATCTTCTTGCCGGTGCTCTCCCAGAATGCGTTGTCCTCCGGGCGCCAGTCGGCGATGTCGCCGCCGTGGACGGGATTCGCGGCGGCGCGGGTCGTGTCGATGGAAGTCATGGTCGTTCCTTCAGAGGGTGATCCCTGCCGGTCCAGCACTGCATGGAATCGTAGGGAACGGGCGCCTCGGCCGGCATCCGCCTGACGGACGCCGGCGGCAACGCGAAGGGAGGATGCCGGCCGGGCCGGCATCCTCCGGAAGAACTATGTCAGGCGGGAATCGGGCGTACCTTGCGCCGGATCAAACCAGCCCGTGCTCCGACGCGATAACGGCGGCCTGGACGCGCGAGGCGACGTCGAGCTTGCGCAGCACGTGCTGCACGTGGATCTTCACCGTCGTCTCGGCAATGCCGAGGCTGCGGCCGATCTCCTTGTTGGACGCCCCGCGCGCGATGCCCCGCAGGATCTCCTGCTCGCGCGGCGACAGCGCTTCGATCGGCGACGCCGCCGGCGCGGCGGCGGCCATGGCGGCCCCGGCACCGCCGGCCGCGCCGCGATAGGCGGCCACCAGCTTCCCGGTCATCTCGGGCGCGACGACCGACTCGCCGCGCATCGCGCGCACGATCGCCGCCACCAGCGCGTCGCCCTCGATCGTCTTCAGCAGGTAGCCCGAGGCGCCGCCGCGCAGCGCAGCCGCGAGGTCGTGTTCGTCCTCGCTGACCGTCAGCATCAGGATGCGCACGCCGGGCACGGCCTCGAGCAGCCCCGGCAGCGCGTCGACGCCATTCACGCCCGGCAGGTGGTTGTCGAGCAGGATCAGGTCGGGCGCGAGCTCCGCCGCCCGGCGCAGCGCCTCGCCCGCGTCCGCCGCGTCGCCGACGACCTCGAGCTGCGGATCGCGCGCGAGCAGCGCGGTCAGGCCGCGCCGGAACAGCGTGTGGTCGTCGACGACGAGGATGCGGATCGGCGGGGTCGGCATGGCGGGCCGGCTCACTCCGCGGCGATGCCGGCGGCGGCGGCCTCGCGTTGCGGCGGTTCGGGCGCCGGCGGACTCGCCGGCGGCGGCAGCGTCAGCACGATGGACGTCCCGCGCTCGGGCGTGGACACGACGTCGAGCGCGGCGCCGATCCTCGCCGCGCGCTCGGCCATGATGCGCAGGCCGACGTGCGTCTCGTCGCTGCCCGCGTGCTCGGGCGCGAAGCCCACGCCGTCGTCGCGGACCTCGAAGCGCCACTGCGGCTGCTGCACGACGTCGAGCCAGACGCGTGTCGCGTGGGCGTGCTTGCGCACGTTCGACAGCGCCTCCTGCACGATGTGCAGCACCTGGATCTGCAGGTCGGGCGAAAGCGGCATGCCCTGGCCCTGCACCTGCATCGACGCCTTGAGTCCGCTCTGGTGCTCGAACTTGCGCAGCGTGGTGTGCAGCGCCGGCTCGATGTCCTCGCCCTGCGACCGCGTGCGGAAGTGCACGAGCAGCTCGCGCACGTCGCCGTAGCTCTCGCGTACGCCGGCGTCGATCTCGGCCAGCACGCGCGCCGCGCGCGGCGCATCGCCGGCGTCGAGCGCGTCGCGCATCAGCTGCACCTGGATCTTCAGGAACGCGAGCGACTGCGCGATCGAGTCGTGCAGTTCGCGGGCGATGAACGTGCGCTCCTGCGCGACCGCCGCCTCGCGCTCGAGCGCGTTGAGGCGCAGGTTCTCCATCGCGCCGGCCAGGTGCGCGGCGAGCGCCTCCAGCAGCGAGCGCTCGGCGCCCGACAGGCGGATCTGCGCGTGGTAGAGCAGGTCGACCTCCCCCATCAGCCGCTCGTGCAGCCGGACCGGAATCGACACCAGCGTCGCGTACCCGGCCTGCCCGCAGTGCCGCAGCGCAAGGGAATTCGCCTGCTCGATCGGGATCACGCGCACGCCGTCGGCGGGCTTGAGGTTGCCGCAGCCGCAGTCGCCGGCGCGCAGGCACTGCTCGCCGTCGGCCATCGATGCCGGCAGGCCCTCGGCCGCGAGCAGCAGGAAGCGCTCGTTCGCCTCGTCGGACCACCGCAGCGCGACGCCGTCGGCGCGCGCGACGCGGCGCACGCGCTCGGCAAAGCCGCTTGCGAGCTCGCCGAGGCTCGTCGCCTTCGCCACCAGCGCCGTGACGTCGTAGAGCGCCTCGAGCCGTTCGCGCTTCTCCTCGAGTTCCGAGGTCTTGGCGGCGACCTTGCCCTCGAGGTCGCGGTACATCGACTGCAGGTGCTCCGCCATCCCGTTGAAGCACTCGGCGAGCGTGCCGAACTCGTCGCTGGTCATCCGGTCGACGCGCGCCGAGAAGTCGCCGCGCTGGAGGCGCTCGGTGGCGAGCTTCAGGCGGCCCACCGGCTCCAGCACGAACAGGTACCCCGCATAGAGCAGCACGGCCGAGCCGACCACCGCAAAACCCATCATCGCCATCTGCAGCAAGTGCAGCATCGCCGTCCAGCGCGCCATTTGGCGCTCGATGCCGGCCACCAGCGTGTCGATGTCGGCGACGAACGCGGCGGCGTGCGCGGGCAGGCCGTCGCCGGCGGCCGGCGCGGCGGCGATCCAATCGCGGCGGAAGCGCTGCCAGGCGTCCTCGACGACGGCGAACTGCTGGCGCGCCGCGTCGTCCCACGGCACGAACAGCGGCCGCTCGTAGTCGCCGTGGCGCAGCAGCGTGAGGCTGCGCTCGAACTCCGCCGCCTGTCCGGGCAGCGCGTCGAGCGCGCCGGTGCCGATCGACAGCGACATCCGGTACGTCTGCATCCGCATCCGCCCGGCCTCGTTGACGGCGGCGGCGCCGCCGTCGAGCTGCCAGGACACCCACAGCGTGAGCGCGATCGACAGGAGCGCCAGGACGACGAACGGGGTCGCGACGAGCGCGAGCTTGACCCCGAGCGTCCAGTGTCGTGGATGGCTCATTCCCGCAATCTAGCCGCTGGCGACCGCATGTTGTTGACCCGTATCAATTCTGAGGCCTGGACGCCGTTTCGGGAATCGGCGGCGCTGGACAGGCGCGCCGGCCCACGTCCCGCCGCGGCCCTTGCGCCGTGCCGGCAGGCGGAGGATGCGCGCGGGTCGCCGGGGCAGCGCCGACGTCCGGGAAGACCGAGCCAGGCTCGCAGTTGCGTCCTGCGCGGGCTTCGCGGGCGACCGCGCGTCGCGGTCAATCCCGCGCGGTCGGCTGCCAGACATAGGCGAGCCGATCGAACGTGTCCGACCCCGCCCGATTCACGGCGCGCGCCAATGCCCGCGCCACCTTGAGGTCGCGCAGCTGCCCGGAACGATGCAGATACAGCAGCAGGGCGAACAGCGTGCCGCCGGGGAGGACCACCTCGAGCACGACGTAGGGCCCTGCCTTCCGCAGCAACCGCCCGAATTCGACCAACCGTCCGATCAAAGCCCTGCCCATGGCTGCCATCCCGTTTCGACACCGCCGGATTCGTCCGGCCAGGGCGGCAGTCTGCCGCGCAGGCGCTGGCCAATCGCTGACGGATCGTGAACGAACCGGGTGCGCTCGACGCGCCACCGCCGACGTGGTCAGCAGCCTGCACAAGCCATTGCCCGACAACGGCTTTTTCCGCCGGCACCGCCGGTGCGCCCACGGCGTGCCAGGCGCTGTCCTCGCGTCGCCGACCCGTGGCGCCGAGCGCTGACAAATGGCTTACGCCACCACTTGTCGGCGACGGCCAGCGATGACGATGGCATGGAATTCATGCAAGAATCCCCGCCTCGCCCGCCGCAAGCCCCCGCATCGAGGAATCCAATGACCGCGTCTGCCGCGCCGCACGCCTCCTGTCGTACCGCCCGCACCCGGATCCGCGCCTTGACCATGGCGATCGCCCTGGCAGGGTGGGCTGCATTGCCCGCCGGCGCCGACGCGGAGGTCGGCGCCATTGCCGTCAAACTCGCCGTCCCCGCGACAGAAGCGCTGCCGGCGCCGACGCGGGCGGCGGTCGAGGCCGCCTTCGGCGTTTCCGTGGCCACCGGGGGCCGCACGCGCGACGGCGCATTCGTGCTGGTGCTGCCGACCCCTGTCGGCGACGACGCCGCCCGCGCCGCGCTCAACCGCCTGCGGCTCGATCCGAGCGTGCTCTATGCCAACGTTGCCCCGGGTGCCCCGGTTCCGGCGACCACCGGCCGTCCGACGGACCGGCTGGTCGTGAAGTTTCGCGCCGGCACGGGACCGCAGGCAGCGGGAGCGGGCGTCGGCCCGGACGCCGGGCGCATGGGACAGCTGTCGGCCGCGGCGGGCATGCCGTTGACGTGGCTGCGGCAGGGGTTCGACGGGATCCAGGTCTTGCAGATGTTCGCCCGGATACCGCTCGCGGACGCCGAGGCGGCCGCGGCCAGGATCGCGCTCGACCCGGACGTCCTGTACGCGCACCCCGACTACATTCGCACCGTGCAGGCGGTGCCGAGCGACCCGTGCTACCTGTCGCCGAGCGTGGCGGCGTGCAACGGCGGGTACCAGTGGGACCTGTTCGACCCGGTCGGCGGCATCAACATGCCGGGCGCGTGGAACATCACCACCGGCTCGCCCGACATCCGGGTGGCCGTGATCGACACGGGGGCGCTGCCCAGCCATCCGGATCTCGCCAACCGCTTCGTCGGCGGTTACGACATGATCATGGACTGCGCCGTGGCGAACGACTCGCAGCCCGGCGTGTGCACGTGGTCGGGGGTCTATCCGCTCAACCAGCCCAACCTGCTGAGCCGCGATCCCAACCCGGCCGACGCGGGCGACTGGATCACGCCGCAGGAGTCTACCGGACTCGGACCCGGCCAGCCTCCCTACGACTGGTTCTTCGACTGCCACGTCGATGGCAGCTCGTGGCACGGCACGCACGTGGCGGGGACGATCGGCGCGATCGCCAACAACGGCATGGGGATCGCCGGGATCAACTGGGTCAGCAAGATCGTCCCGATGCGCGTGCTCGGCAAGTGCGGCGGCTACGACAGCGACATCGCCGATGCGATGGTCTGGGCCACCGGCGGCGCGATTGTCGGGCTGCCGATGAACGCCAACATTGCGCGCGTGCTGAACCTGAGCCTCGGCGGCGGCGGCAGCTGCAGCGCCACCGAGCAGAATGCGATCAACGCCGCGCTCGCGGCCGGTGCGGTCGTCGTGGTTTCCGCCGGGAACGCCAACGCGAACGCGGCCGGCTACAGTCCGGCCAGTTGCTCCGGCGTCATCACGGTCGCGGCGACGATCAAGGACGGGCGCCGGGCCCGCTACAGCAACTACGGCGCCGTGGTCGACATCGCCGCACCCGGCGGGAACGCCGACGGCATCGACCCGGACATCCTGTCCACGCTCAACAGCGGCGCGACGCTCCCGAACGCCAACGGCTACAACTACGTCCGCTATGCCGGCACGAGCATGGCGGCGCCGCACGTCGCCGGCGTGGCGTCGCTGATGCTGTCCGTCAATCCCGCGCTGACGCCCGCGCAGGTGTCGTCGATGATCCAGACGACCGCGCGCACGTTCCCCACGCCCGGACCCGCGTGCAGCGCCATCCCGCAACCCTCCGCGTGCAACTGCACCAAGTCGCTGTGCGGCGCCGGCATCATCGACGCCGCCGCCGCGGTCGCGGCCGCGCTCAACGCGGGTACCGCGCTCGCAAGTTCGGCCAACCCCGGGCCGGCCGGATCGCCGATCACGTTCACGATGACCGTCGTCGGCAACGCGCCGACCGGCACCGTCAAGTTCGAGGACGGCGCGACGGCACTGGCGGGCTGCGAGGCGGTGCCGCTGACCGGGTCGGGCAACTCGCGCACGGCGGCGTGCACGACCAGCACGCTCGCCGCCGGCAGCCACGCGATGAAGGCGACATACTCCGGCGACATCAACAACGCCCCGACGTCCGCGAACCTCACGCAGATCGTCATTGCCGTCGCCACCGTCGCGCTGATGAGCTCGGGCAATCCGACGTTCGCGGGCAGCGCGATCACGTTCACCGCAACCGTCACGGGCGCCAATCCGACCGGCACGGTCCAGTTCAAGGACAGCGCCACCGTGCTCGCCGGCTGCTCGGCCGTCGCGCTCGCGGGCACCGGCAACACGCGCACGGCGGCGTGCACGGTCGCGTCGCTGTCCCTGGGCACGCACCCGATCAGCGCGAACTACAGCGGCGACGCCGACCACGGCACGGCCTCCGCTTCGCTCACGCAGTGGATCGTGCAGGCGATTCCAGGCACCGCCACGGTCGTCGCCAATCCGTACGGCCCATTTTCGGTCTCCGGCGCGACGGTCAACGGCAACACGATCCTCAACTTCTCGGCGGCGGCGACGATCCAGCTCGGCAGCACCGCCGGCGCGCCGGGCAGCGCCGCGCAGATCGACTTCCTGTCGCTCAACCTCGGCGTCGGCAACAGCCTTACGCTGCGCTCGGGCGCCCCGGGACAGACCGTGGTCCTCGTCAACACCGGCACCATGGGCACGGCGATCGCCGGCTCGCTGCTCGCGGAGGGCGGCAACGGCGCGCCGCCGCCGTACATCTACGTGAAGAACCGCAATGGCGTCACCATTCCGGTCGGCGGAAGCGTCGCCGCGCAGGCCGGGCTCGGCGTCGACACGCTCGGCGCGACGTGGACCACGGGCGGGCCGCTGTTCAACGCCGGCGTCCTCGACGGCGGGCCGAACCTCGAGCTCAAGGTCGCGAAGGCCAACGGCGACGGGCAGTTCCGGGGCAACGCGATCACGATCCGTACGTTCGGCAACGCGAACAACCCGGTGAATGGCGCGTTCTTCCTGCAGAACGGATTGCAGCTGTATCCGGGCTCGGGCAACGAGATCATGCTGACGCTGAACGGCTACGGCCCCGCGCCGCAGGTGTTCAACCTGTTCGCCAACGGCAACGCCACCGTCTGGATGCCGTCGGCGTGGCCGCCCGGCTACACGGTGCCCGCCAACAACGCCGTGGTCCCGCCGGGCGGATCGCGCGCGCCGGGCGTGCCGCAGCCCGCGTACGGCGGCGGCAGCATGATCCTGCAGGCGTCCGGCCAGATGACGCTTTTCGACGGCGGCACGAACGACTTCGTGTTTCCCGGCGCGATCGTGCTGAAGTCGCTGGGGCCGCTGAACGTCAACGGCGTCGTCGTCGACCAGGGCTGGACCACGTCGGGACAGTCGTTCCAGGGTGTGTTCTTCGAAGCGCCGAGCATCGCGAGCCCGCCCGGCCTCATCCAGGTCTACGGAAACAACCTGAACTGGATCAACTTCAGCACGTTCCCGCAGACACCCGTGCGCGCCTTCAGCCTCGTGCCGAACCCGGACGGCAGCGCGAGCTTCATCGCCACCGACACCACGACGCCGCACCTCAACACGTACTCGGTGATCCAGAACGCCGCGGCGATGGGGCAGTGCTGGACGTGCCTCGTCAATACGCAGCCGGTGAACATGTACGGGCCGTAGGAGCACGCGGTCGATCCGGTCGCATCCGGGTGCCGGCCTCCGCGCGGGGGCCGGCGTTGTTTCGGGTCGCCGGCGGCTTCGAACACTGCCGTCCCCACCCTCATCCCGGCCCTCTCCCGCCACGGGCGGGAGAACGAGCGAGCCAACGCGCGCGTCCGCTGATCCCCTCCCTCTCCCCGAGGGGAGCGGGCCGGGGTGAGGGGGGACGCGTGTCGCCGACCACGCGCGTGTCGCCGACCAAACGGGTATCGCCAACCGTTCGAGTGTCGCCCACCGGACGCGGTTCGCCGTTCGGCATGCGCACGCGATCGGCGGCAACCGCAGCGCTGCGTTGACCATCGTCAACGCGACCACGCTCGCGGTGTGGAACATGGACGTCATGGCGTGCGGTTCCGCGCGCCGGTGTCGATGTGGTCGTAGGCCGCGCGCGGTTCCCCGTCGCATTCTCGAACGGAGGGCTTTCGATGGCCATTTCCACCACTCCCGACCGTGTTCCCGCTGCGGGAACTCCCCCACCGTCCTGACGGCGCCACCGCTCAAGCTGCCGCACGTCGCATGGCGCGCGTGGCTGCCACTCGCGGTCACGCTGGCGCTGGCGCTGCTGCCGGCGCCGGAGGGCCTCGCGCTTCACGCGTGGTACTTCTTCGCGATTTTCGCCGGCGTCATCGTCGGCCTGATGCTCGAGCCGCTGCCGGGCGGCGCGATCGGCCTCATCGGTG
This sequence comes from Betaproteobacteria bacterium, assembly GCA_016716425.1. Classification (GTDB taxonomy): domain Bacteria; phylum Pseudomonadota; class Gammaproteobacteria; order Burkholderiales; family Casimicrobiaceae; genus VBCG01. The sequence continues at coordinate 253,706 of JADJWJ010000002.1, read as the reverse complement.
TCACCGTCGTCGCGGTCCTCGCGCCGTGGGTGCTCTACGCGCCGGCGGAACTCGCCAAGCCCGGGTTCAAGGCCGCCAACGCGGCGCTGAACTGGTCGTTGTCCGGCTTTTCCAACAGCACGGTGTGGCTGATCTTCGGCGCGTTCATGTTCGCGCTGGGCTACGAGAAGACCGGGCTCGGCAAGCGGATCGCGCTGGTGCTCGTCCGCCTGATGGGCCGGCGCACGCTGACGCTGGGGTACGCGATCACCGCCGCCGACACGATCCTGGCGCCGTTCACGCCGTCGAACACGGCGCGGTCGGGCGGGACGATCTACCCGGTGATCCGCAACCTGCCCGCACTCTACGACAGCAGGCCCGACGATCCGTCGGCGCGGCGCATCGGCTCGTACCTGATGTGGGTCGCGATTGCCACGACCTGCGTGACGAGCTCGCTGTTCCTGACCGCGCTCGCGCCCAACCTGCTCGCGGTCGAGCTGGTCAACAAGACGGCCAAGGTGAGCCTGACGTGGACGCAGTGGTTCGTCGCGTTCGCGCCGATCGGCATCGCGCTGCTGCTGCTGATCCCGCTCGTGACGTACTGGCTCTATCCGCCCGAGGTCAAGGAAGGCGACGAGGTACCGAAGTGGGCGGCCGCCGAGCTGGCGAAGATGGGCGGCCTCACGCGGCGCGAGATCACGCTCGCGGTGCTGGTCGTCGTCGCGCTGGCGCTGTGGATCTTCGGCGGCAACTGGATCAACGCGACCGCAGCCGCGCTGGTCGTGATCAGCCTGATGCTCGTCACCGGCGTGGTCACGTGGGACGACATGGTGAAGAACCACACGGCGTGGAACACGCTGGCGTGGTTCGCCACGCTGGTCGCCCTCGCCGACGGGCTGAACCGCGTCGGCTTCGTCAAGTGGTTCGCGGACGCGGTCGCCGCGCACATGACCGGCTTCACGCCGTTCATGGCGATGGTCGCGCTCGTGCTCGTGTTCTTCGTCACGCATTACCTGTTCGCCAGCATCACCGCGCACGTGACGGCGCTGCTGCCGGTCATGCTCGCGGTCGCGGCGACGATCCCCGGCATCGACATGGCGCAGTTCGCGCTGCTGCTGTGCCTGACGCTCGGCATCATGGGGATCCTGACGCCGTATGCGACGGGCCCGAGCCCGGTGTACTACGGATCGGGCTACCTGCCGGCGAAGGACTTCTGGCGGCTGGGCGCGGTGTTCGGCGCGATCTTCATCGCGCTGTTCCTCGCGGTGACGCTGCCGTGGCTCGCCATCGTCGGATAGCGCGCCACACCCTCGCCACGGCCGGCATGCCTGCCATGCCGGCCGCTTTCCTACCGTCGGACGCGCGTACCATCGCGGCATGAGCATCGCGCCGTTGCTGCCGAAGAGCGAGCCGCTGCGGCGCGCCATCCTGTGGCTTGCCGAGCAGGGGCCGTGGACTGCGCACCTCATCGACGAGGCCTGCCAGCGCTTCGACGTCGATCCGGCCGACGAGGAGTTCCTGCTGCGCGAGTTCAAGGCGCGGCAGTCGCCCGACGCCCCCTGAAGCTATCGCAAGGCTCCGCCGGCCGGCGTTGTTTCCGATCGGCCGGCAGCCTATAGTGGATCGGGCAGCCCGTCCGGCTGCACCGACGGGGAGTCGCCGATGTCATTGACCAGGCTTGCAGTCGTTGGCTTCGCTGCGTGCATGGCGTGCACCCGTCTCGCGCTGGCGCAGCCGGCGCCGATGTCCGGCGCCACGGGCGCCAAGGTCCAGCCGGCCGCGGCCGGCGCGCAGACCGTCGCGCCGGCCGGCGAAACGGCAGCGAAGAAGACGTTCAACGAGTCGCGCAGCAACAACACGCGGTCCGTGGGCGGCGCCAGCGGCAGCGCGCCGGCGGGCGACGCGGCGGCGAAGAAGACGTTCAACGAATCGCGCAGCAACAACACGCGAACTGCCGGCGTCGGCCAGCCGGCCCCGGGTCTGCCGGGCGGCTCGACGCTGCAAAACGCCGCGCCACCGGCGGCAGGCAGCACCACGGCTACGTCTACACCGAAGTGACGGGGCGCGGTTCGGCGCCGGTCCCGCCGCCGGGTCCGAGGCTCAGGCCGCGAGCGTGACGGGCTTGCCGCTGTCCGCCGCCGCGCGCACCGCGAGCGTGGCCTCCAGCGAGCGCATGCCGTCCTCGCCCGAGCACAGCGGCTCCTCGCGGCCCTCGATGACGGCGGCGAATTGACGCATCTGCTCGGCGAACGGATCGCCGAGATGCAGCGCCGTGCGCGCCTGCGTGATCTCGTCGTGCCAGCCGCGGTTGCCGCGGTAATGCCAGTACTCGAGGCGCGGCAGCGTCAGCGAACCTTCGGTCCCGGACAGGAAGTGCGAGTTCACGTCCTGCCGCGGGAAGCGCTCGGCCTCGCCGGCGGCCAAGTCCCAGTTCCACGGCGCCACGGCCGTGTCCGAGACCGTGACCGTGCCGACCGCGCCATTGCGGAACTGCAGCAGCACGGCCACCGTGTCCTCGACCGCCAGGCCGCGCACCGCGTGCGACGCGATCGCCTGCACGGCGGCGATGTCGCCGAACAGGAAGCGCAGCAGGTCGACGTCGTGGATCAGGTTGATGAGGATCGGGCCGCCGCCCTTCTCGCGCCGCCACGTCGTGTCGAAGTACTCGGGCGGCTTGTACCACGTCGCCATCGCCGTCAGGCACACCGGACGGCCGAGCATCCCCGCCGTGATCATGTCCTTCGCGCGCCGCACGATCGGGTTGTGCCGGCGCTGGTGGCCGACCATCACCGGCAGGCGCGTGGCCGCGGCGGCCGTGCAGACGCGCCGCGCGTCGGCGACCGTGTCCGCGACCGGCTTCTCGACGAACACCGCCGCGCCCGCTTCGAGGCAGCGCACGGCGAGGTCCGCGTGCGTCGCGTTCGGCGTCGCAACGATCGCGCCGCGCGGTCGCGTCGCCGCGAGCAGTGCTCCGGCGTCGGCGAACCAGCGCACGCCGACCCCTTCGGCGAGCGCGCGTCCGTCGTCGGAAGGATCCGCGATGGCCACGAGCTCGAACTTCGGCTCTCGCAGGGCGCGGTCGATGTGGGTGCGGCCGATCAGGCCGGCGCCGATGACGGCAATGGGAATGCGTGACATGGCGGGGGCGCGTTCGCGCGGACGAAGGGCGTGTCGCAGACGATAGCAGACGACGGCCCCTCACCCCAGCCCTCTCCCCGCAGGCGGAGCGAGGGAGCCACCGTGGCGCCGGCGGCGCGGTCTGCGTGCGCACCGCCTTGCGCGCGGACGGGCTCGGCGCCCTGTGCCGGCGCCGGCACAGGCATCGCGCACGGCACCCCTGCCCTCATCGCGCACGGCACCGCCCCCCGCCTGCGGGGAGAGGGTTGGGGTGAGGGGCGCCTCGTTTGCACGCGCCGCCGCGCGCATCCGGCGAACCTGCTACCTTCGCCGCTGTCCGGGCGCAGCGATGCGTACCCGGACCCGCGGTTCCCGGTCGCCCTGCCACCAGCGGGCCGCTCGCCTACGCAATGCCGCCCCGCTTCCTCTCCGCCGACCTCGTCGTCATCCTCGCCGGCGTCTCCGCCGCGATGCACGTCGGCAAGATGCCGCCGGCGATCCCCGTGCTGCGCGACGTGCTCGACATCACGCTGCTGCAGGCCGGATTCCTGCTGGCGCTCGTGCAGTTCGCCGGCATGGTCGGCGGCATCTTCATCGGCGCGGCTGCCGACGGCATCGGTTTGAAGCGCAGCGTGATCGTCGGCCTCGCCATCCTCACCGCCGCGAGCGCCGCCGGCGGCGCGGCGCACGACGCCACCCAGCTCATGGCGCTGCGCGCGCTCGAGAGCCTGGGCTTCTTCCTCGCGGTGCTGCCGGTGCCGAGCCTGCTGCGCGAGCTGGTTCCTCCCGAGCGCCTCAACCTCCGGCTCGGACTGTGGGGCACGTTCATGCCCACGGGCACCGCGCTCGCGCTGCTCTGCGGCCCCTGGGTGATGGCGGCGGTCGGCTGGCCCGGCTGGTGGTGGTCGCTCGCCGCACTGACGGCGGCGATGGCCGCCTGGACCGCGCTTGCCGTGCCGGCGGATCGCGATCGCCGGCACACCGCCGAAGTAGATGCCGAAGCGGGCACGTTCCACATGGACGCCGGCTGGACGCATCGCCTGCGCGCGACGCTGTCGGCGGCGGGTCCGTGGCTCGTCGCGCTGACGTTCGCGATGTACGCGAGCCAGTGGCTGTCGATCGTCGGGTTCCTGCCGTCGATCTACGCGCAGTCGGGCCTGTCGGTCGCGGCGGCGGGCGCGCTGACCGCGCTCGTCGCCGCGGTCAACGCGCTCGGCAACGTGGGCTCCGGCCGCCTGCTGCACGCGGGCATGCGGCCCGAGCGCGTCCTGTACATCGGTTTCGCCACGATGCTGGTATGCGGGGTCGCGGCGTTCGGTTTGCCCGCGTCGACGCCGTTCCTGCTGCGCTACGCGGCGGTGCTGCTGCTCTCCGCGGTCGGCGGTCTCGTTCCCGGCGCGCTGTTCGCGCTGGCCGTGCGGTTCGCGCCAGGTCCGAAGGCGGTGTCGACGACCGTCGGCTGGATGCTGCAGTTCTCGGCGCTCGGCCAGTTCGTCGGGCCGCCGATCGTCGCGTGGGTGGCCGCGTCGACCGGCGGATGGCAGTGGACGTGGACCGTCACCGGGACAGCGTCGCTGCTTGGAATCCTGCTGGCGACGATGATCGGGCGCGTGCATCGGCGGTGAGGCCGCGCCTGCGCGCACCGGCGATCGCCCGGGACTCGACGCCCGCACGCCGATTGGCTACCGTTGTCGCCGTGCCCGCCAACCTGTCGCCCGAATACAAGGCCGCCGAGGCGGCCTTCCGCAAGAGCCGCGATCCGCGCGAGCGGCTCGACCGGCTGCGCGAGATGCTGCGGACCATTCCCAAGCACAAGGGCACCGAGCACCTGCAGGCGGACATCAAGGCGCGCATCAAGGACCTCTCCGGCGAACTCGACGGCGCGCGCAGGAGCGGCGGCCACGGCGGACCCGCGCTGGTGATCCGCCCGGAAGGCGCGGCGCAGGTCGCGCTGCTCGGACCGCCGAACGCCGGCAAGTCCGCGTTGCACGCGCGCCTCACCGGCTCCGGCGCGCACGTCGCGCCGTACCCGTTCACCACGCAGTTCCCGACGCCGGGCATGCTGCCGTACGAGGACATCCACTTCCAGCTGATCGACCTGCCCGCGATCGCGGCGGAACATCCGGTGCCATGGCTCGCGGGCACGCTGCAGACGGCCGACGCCGCGCTGCTGGTCGTCGACCTCACCGAGCCCGCCGACGTCGACCAGTTGCGGGAAGTCCGTTCGTTGCTCGCGCAGAAGCGCGTGGAACTGGTCGGAGATACAAGTGCGGCCGGCGCGTCGTCCGCCGAGGCCGACGGTGGCGGTGACCCGTTCGCCGTGCACCTGCCGACGCTGCTCGTCGCCAACAAGGCCGAAGGCGTGGCCGACGTGGCCGCGGAACTGCAGGCGCTCGAGGAACTGGCGGGCGCCGACTATCCGGTGCTCGCGGTGTCGGCGACCACCGGCCTCGGGCTGGGCGAGATCGCGCCGTGGCTCTTCGCGCGCCTGGCCATCGTTCGCGTGTACACGAAGGTGCCGGGGCACCCGGCCGACCGGCAGCGGCCGTTCACGCTGCGCCGCGGCCAGACCGTCGGCGACGTCGCGAACCTCGTGCACCGCGACCTCGTCCACTCGCTGCGCTTCGCGCGCGTCTGGGGCGCCGCAGGCTTCGACGGCCAGCACGTCGGGCCCGAGCACGTGGTCGCGGACCGGGACGTCGTGGAGCTGCACACGTAGCCGTGGAATCGACGACTGGGTGAAAGGAAGACGGCCCCACGCGGGGGCCGTCGTTGCTGCTGTTGGTGGAGGTGGCGAGAATCGAACTCGCGTCCGAAGGTGCTCCACAGTCAGGACTACATGCTTAGTCGCGTCATTGTGCTCTCATCCCCGAACCGTTGACGGACAGACGGCGAGGGGACCAGTCACCTTGATTTGACGCCTCGCCCAAGTGACCCGGGCGGGCGCGATCGCTCTGAATGTCCTTGCCGTGACTACGCTGTTGCCAGCTTCGTCACCCGGGCCGAGCGCTGCCCGGTGCAAGGTCCGGCGGGATTAAGCCGCCAGAGCGTACGTTTCGTCGTTCGCAGTTAAGTTTGCGATTGTCAGGGTTTAACGAGGACCAACACCTCGGCATGCCCCAAGCTGCTTCACGACCCCCGTCGAGACCAGTTCACCCCCGGATGGATCGGCGCCGTGCGTGCGGCTCGTCGCCACTGCACGGCTTTCGCATTATAGCAACGCCCGCCCCGGATCCCGCTGCCGCTGTCCGGGTTGCGCATTGCCGCGATGGTCCCAATATGTGGACGGTCGACCACTCGTTCAAGGCCCCGGCATGACCTCCGCCACACGCTTCCTCGCCGTCGCCGCGCTCGCCGCCGTGCTCGCGGCACCGGCGGCGCACGCCGCCGCGCCGCTGCCGACGGTGCCGGCGCTCGACCTCGACCGCTACGTGGGCGTCTGGCACGAGATCGCCCGCTACCCGAACCGCTTCCAGGAGTCGTGTGCGGGCGACGTCACGGCGACCTACACGCGCAACGCCGACGGCACGATCGGCGTCGTCAACGCGTGCCGCAAGGCCGACGGCGAGACGATGCGCGCGCAGGGCGTGGCGCGCATGGTGACGCCGCCGGCGACGCTCGCCGTGCGCTTCGCGCCGGCGTGGCTCGCGTGGCTGCCGCTGGTGTGGGGCGACTACTGGGTGATCGACCTGGCCGACGACTACCGCTACGCGGTCGTCGGCGAGCCGTCGCGCGAGTACCTGTGGGTCCTCGCGCGCGAGCCGCGGCTGCCCGACGCGGACTGGCAGCGGATCGTCGCGCGGCTGCCGGCGCTGGGCTACGACCCGTCGCGGCTCGTCCGCACGCCGGCCTCGTAACGCCGGCGCGCCGGGCCCGCCGGCGCCGCGCGCTAGAATCGCGCTCTGGCGCGCCCCGTCGGGGCGCCTTCCGCACAGGCCGCCATGCACGCGATCGTCCCCGTCATCCTCTCCGGCGGCGCCGGCACCCGCCTGTGGCCGCTGTCGCGCGAGGCGGCGCCGAAGCCGTTCATGCCGCTGCCCGACGGCGAGACGCTGCTGCACAAGACCGCGCACCGCGCCACCCGCGTGCCGGACTCGCGCGGGCTCGTCACCGTCACCAACCGCGACTACTACTTCCACACCAAGGACGTGTACGCGGGCCTCCTCGCGCGCGAGCCACAGGACGCCGCGTACCTGCTGGAGCCGTTCGGCCGCAACACGGCGCCCGCGGTCGCGGTCGCCGCGCACCTCGTGCGCGCACGCTACGGCGACGACGCGGTGATGCTGGTGCTCGCCGCCGACCACCTGATCCGCGACGAGGCGGCGTTCGCCGCGGCCGTCGCGCGCGCGGCGGAGACGGCGCGCGCCGGAAAGCTCGTGACGTTCGGCATCACGCCCACGCTGCCGGAAACCGGCTTCGGCTACATCGAGTGCGGCGCGGCGCTCGCCGACCGCGTGTTCGCCGCCGCGAAGTTCGTCGAGAAGCCGCCGCTCGCGAAGGCCCGCGACTACCTCGCCGCCGGCAACTACGTGTGGAACGCGGGCATGTTCGCGTTCACGCCACGCGCGATTCTCGCGGCCTTCGAGAAGTACGCGCCCGTGGTCGCCACGGCGGCGCGCACCGTGTGGCAGCCGCTCGCGCCGCGCGCGCACGACGCGATGCTGGAGATCGACGCGGCGACGTTCGCCGCCGCGCCCGACGTGTCGATCGACTACGCGGTGATGGAGAAGGCCGCGGCCGACGGCATGGTGGCCGTCGTGCGCGGCGACTTCGACTGGAGCGACGTCGGCTCGTGGCAGGCGGTGTCCGAGCTCTCCGATGCCGACGCCGACGGCAACCGCGGCAGCGGCGAGCGCGTGGCCATCGCGACGCGCGGGACGTTCGTGCACTCGGAGGACCGCGTCGTCGCGACCATCGGCGTCGAGAACCTCGTCATCGTCGACACGCCCGACGCCGTGCTGGTCGCGCACCGCGACCACCTGCAGCGCGTCAAGGAAGTGGTCGGCGAGTTGAAGGCGCGCGGCCACGACGCCTACAAACTGCACCGGACCGTCGCGCGGCCGTGGGGCACGTACACGCTGCTCGAGCAGGGACCGGGATTCAAGATCAAGCGCATCGAGGTCAAGCCCGGGGGCTCGCTGTCGCTGCAGCTGCATCATCGCCGCTCCGAGCACTGGGTGGTCGTGCGCGGCACCGCGCACGTCACGCGCGGAGAGGTGAGCTACGACGTCCCGGCCGGCGAATCGACGTTCATTCCGATCGAGACCCGGCACCGGCTCGAAAACCGCGGCCACGACGTGCTCGCTCTGATCGAAGTCGCCTGCGGCGACTACATCGAGGAGGACGACATCGTCCGCTTCGACGACAAGTACGGGCGGATCGCCCCCCGGGGTGGACTCGCTCGCGCGCTCGCGCCTCGACCTGGCCTTGCCCGCTGCGCGCGCGAGGGAGCAACGCCGGCGGCGGCGTGAAATTCCGCCCGCTCTCCGCGCGCGGGGCGAGTGCCGGGGTGAGGGGTAAGGGGTGGCGCCCGGCGCCACGTTCGACCGATCGAAGGAACTCAGTAATTCGAGCCAGGCTCGGCATTGCGGATGTTACCTGTGAGGACCACATCGACGCGGACGACGTCGTCCGCTTCGATGACGCGTACGGGCGCGTCGTCCTTCGCTGAAGCTCTCATGTGCTTCCGACTCGCGTGACGTCCGCACAGCGTCGTTGCGCGCGTCTCGCGATGACGCCGCCGGGAACCGCATCGCCACGCCTCCCCCCCCCCCAGCGGGGCGCGTAGAAGGGGGGGGGGGCGCGGGCGGGCCGCGGGGGCGCCGGGCGGGCCCGGGCGGGGCCGGGGGAAGGCGAACCAACAACCCCGGAAAGGGGGGGGGGGAGCCCCCCGGGGGGAAGAGAGGGCCCCGCGAAGCAAAGAAACCGGGAGGGGGGAGGCCCGGCGGGGCCCCCCGCGGGGGGGCCCCGCCGGGAACGCCCACCCCCCCCCCGGCCCCCCCCCCCAGCCGTCCTCGACCAGCAGCGCGTACAGCCGATCGAGATTCCGGCGCGCCGCCGGCTCGTGCCGTGCGCGGTAGTAGTCGGTTCCGAAGAAGTGCGGGCGCGCGCGCAGCATCGCGATGAACGCGGCCAGCCCGCCGTAATATTCGCCATCGTTCTGCGCCGCGAACTCGTCGCGCAGCAGGTCGCCGTGGCGCATGAACTCTTCCCACGACGCGCCGAAGCCGGCGAGGTCGATGTCGTCGATGAACTTCCGGTCGTTGCCGCGTGCCGCCACCGCGCGCTTCGTCGTCATGATCAGCGCGCAGACCCGCCGGCGGAACAGCGGCCGGGCGCCCTCGGAGCGAAGCAGGAACAGTTCCGCGCTGCGCCGCTCGTTGGTCGGGTCGCCGGGCACGTAGATCGCGTCGTGGAACCAGATCGCCATCTCGACCGCGTCCCGGTCGTGCAGCAGCGGGGCCACCTCGTCGAACCGGGCGAGGCAATCGGCGATGTGACTCGAGTTGTGGAAGCGGCGGTCCGGCCCGTCGAGCAGCCGGGTGAGCTCGCCGTACACCGCCGCGGCGGCCGGCGACGGCGGCGCGGCCACGCAGCGGTCCCAGAGTGCGGAGAACCGCGCGGCGCTGGCGGCGGGAGCCGTCATCGGTCGGCGATCCGGCACGCGCATCCCGCCGGCCCGCGCCCACGAACCAGGGACCGCGGCCATGCGGGATCCGAGCACGGCGCGACAGGGTGACTGCGACGGCGGATGACGTCCTCCACGAGCGGGTTGGCGCAAGCGCTGCCACTTTAAGCCATCCCCGCCCGGGGCGAAAGGCGCCGGCCGGACCGGCTCCCCCTGTGCGCCCTCGCGTGCGACAATCCCGCACCGTGGGGAGCGACCCCGGCAACGAGAGGGTGGATCGGCGATGTTGGGCTTCCTGAAGGGACGACCTGAGCACCCGCGGCTGAGCCAGATTCGGCAGCTTCACCTGTTCGCCACGCTCGGCCCGCGCGAGTTGCGCGTCGTCGACGGCCTGCTGCACGAGCGCCGGTACCTCGAGGACGAGGTCATCTTCGACGAGGGCGAGGAGGGCCAGGCGCTCTACGTCGTGCTCTCCGGCCGCGTGCTCATCTGCCGGCCGGGCGCGCCCGACGGCGGCCGCATCGCCGAGATTCCCGCCGGCGCGCTGTTCGGCGAGCTGGCGCTGCTCGAGGGCACGCCGCGCACGGCGCAGGCGCGCGCCGCCGAGGATTGCGCGGTCGCCGCGCTCACGCGCGCCGACTTCAGCGGGCTCGTCGAGACGCACGGCGCGATCGCGTCGAAGATCGCGCTGCAACTCGCGCGCGACCTGGGCCGCAAGCTGGTCGCGCGGCACTTGACCCTGGAGATGCGGCCGCAGTGAAGGACTCCGCCTTCGCGTCGGGTCCGCTCGTCGGGCTCGTCACCATCGTCGTCACGTCGCTGCTGCTGGTGGCGTCGGCGAAGGCGCTGTGGCTTGTCGTCCCGCTGCTGTTCGGGATCATCCTCTACTACATGCTGTACCCGATCGTGCACCGGCTCGTGCTGTCCGGCGTCAGCCGCGATGCCGCGGCGGCGATCGTCGCCGGCAGCGTCACCATCCTCGCCGTTGCCGTGATGGTCCCGCTGCTGCCGTGGCTCGCCGCGCAGTCGGTCGGCAGCGAGGAGACGTTCTACCGCTACCTCGAGGGCGGACGCGTGTTGATCGACCGCACGCTCGCGGGCCTCGAGAAGCAGTTCGCGTTCCTCGCGAAGATGGACTTCCACGCCGAGATGAGCAAGCGCGCCGCCGAGTTCGGCGACACCGCGCTGCAGAAGAAGATCGCCGAGACGCTGCTGGCCGCCGCGGTCTCGCTGCCGACGATGCTGCTGGCGCCGTTCTTCGCGTTCTTCTTCCTGCGTGACGGGCAGGTGTTCAAGCAGCTGGTCACGCGCGGCGTGCCCAACGCTTTTTTCGAGCGGACGATCTACATGTTCGACCGCGTCGACGCGACGACCCGCGCATACTTCCAGGGCCAGCTCAAGCTGACCGCGATCGACACGCTGTTCCTCGGCGTCGGCCTGTGGCTCATCGGTCTGCCGGGTGCCTTCGGGATCGGGCTGGTCGCCGCGCTGTTCGAGTGGATCCCGGTGGTCGGAACGATCGCCGGCGCCGGGCTGGCCGTGCTCATCGCCGCCACCGCGTTCCCCAACGATCCGTGGGTCGTCTACGCGACGGTGGGCCTGTTCGCCCTCGTGCGGACGCTCGACAACTTCTTCTTCATCCCGCTCACCGTCGGGCGCAGCATCCAGATGCACCCGCTCCCGACCGTGCTGATGGTGTTCATCGGCGGCGCGGTGGCGGGCATCCCCGGCCTCATCCTCGCGCTGCCGCTGATGGGCGTGGTCAGCGCCATCGTCGGCACCGTGTCCGGCATCGTCCTCGACCCGCGGCTGCGCGCGCGCAACCGGTGGGCGAAGGAGCTGCTGCAGCGGCGGGTGACGGCCGATTTCAGGTAGCGCGAGCCACCGCGCTCAAGCCGGCACTCGTGCGGGTGCATGGACGCACGGGTGCATCGAACTTGCCGTCGTTCCCGCGAATGCGGGAACCCAGCGGCGTTCGCTTCACGTCGAAAACCACTGGGTCCCCGCTTGCGCGGGGACGACGATGTACGCCGCGAGCGAACCTGCGCATCGTCAAGCGGGACCGTGGGTAGGCTGTCGCGACTAACGTAAACTCGGCGCGTCCTCATTCCGAAGCCGCCGGAGCCGCACGTTGCAGCAATCCGCCACCCGCGCCGAACGCGCCGGCCTCTACACACCGCGCATCCTCCAGCAGCACCTTGCCGACAACCCCGACGGCCGCTGGTGGGCGGCCGACGGCACCGTCGTGTTCGTCGACATCTCCGGCTTCACCAAGCTCTCCGAGCGGCTCGCACGCAAGGGCCGTGAAGGGTCGGAGCAGATCACCGACGTGATCGGCCGGAGCTTCGAATCGATCCTCGCCGTCGCGTACGACAACGGCGCGAGCCTGCTCAAGTTCGGCGGCGACGCGCTGCTGCTGTGGTTCCAGGACGCCGGCCACGCGACGCGCGCCTGCCGCGCCGCCGTCCTGATGCGCCGCGTGCTGCGCGAAGTCGGCCGCATCGAGGTACCGGGTGCGAAGGTCACGCTGCGGATGTCGCAGGGCGTGCACTCGGGACTGTTCCACTTCTTCGCGGTCGGCGCGACGCACTTCGAGATGCTCCCCGTCGGCCCGGCGTGGAGCCGCGTGGTCGAGATGGAGCACGCGGCGACCGCCGGCGAGATTCTCGTGAGCACCGAGACGGTCCCGCTGCTGCCGGCGCGGTGCCTGGGCAAGCCCAAGGGGCCCGGCGTGCTGCTCGCGCGCGAGCCCGCCGGCGCCGCCGAAAAGCTGCCTCTGGTGCCGCGCCCGCGCATCGCGCCCGAAACGCTCGAACGGTGCCTGCCGCCCGCGGTGCGCGCGCACGTGCTGGCCGGCGGCGGCTCGTCCGAGCATCGCCCCGTCACGATCGCGTTCATCCGGTACGAAGGCACGGATGCGCTCATCGCGCAGCACGGCCCGGACGCCGCCGCCGACGCGCTGCAACGGCTGGTCGCCGCGGTCGACGCCGCGGCGGACGAGTTCGGCGTTGCGCTGCTCGCCTCCGACGTCGACGCCGACGGCGGCAAGCTCATCCTGACCGCCGGTGCGCCGACGGTGACCGGCGACGACGAGGAGCGGATGCTGCTCGCGCTGCGCCGGATCGTCGACGCCGGCGTCCCGATCCCGATCCGCATCGGCGTCAACCGCGGCTCGATCTTCGCCGGCGACATCGGCCCGTTCTACCGGCGCACGTACACGGTGATGGGCGACGCGGTGAACCTCGCGGCGCGGCTGATGGCCAAGGCCGTGCCGGGTCACATCTACGCGACCGCCGACGTGCTCGACCGCTCGAACACGCTGTTCGCGACGACCGCGCTCGAGCCGTTCATGGTCAAGGGGAAGGCGCAGCCGATCGAGGCGTGGGCGGTGGGGCCCGCGACCGGGTCGCGCGCCCGGCAAGCGGCGCTGGAGCAATTGCCGCTGACGGGACGCGACGCGGAACTCGCGCTGTTGCGCGATGCGCTCGCCGCCGCGCGTGCGGGCAACGGCCGCCTCGTCGACGTCGTGGGCGAGGCCGGTGTAGGCAAGACTCGGCTCATCGACGCGCTGCGGGAGGGTGCCGGGGACTTCCGCGTCCTGCACGCGGTGTGCGAAGCCTACACGGCGTCGACGCCGTACGCGGTGTGGCAGGAGCTGCTGCGCGAGGCCTCGGGTTTCGGCCGCGACGACACCGACGACGCGGTCGAGCAGCGCCTGCGCGCAACCGTCGCGAGCACGACACCGCACCTGCTGCCGTGGCTGCCGCTGATCGGCATCGCGTTCGGGCTCGACCTGCCCGCCACCGCCGAGGTCGAGATGCTGGCGGAGAAGAACCGCCGGCCGAAGCTGCACGAGTCCGTCGAGGCGTTCCTGGCGGCCACCCTGCCCGGGCCGACGCTGGCCGTGTTCGAGAACGCGCACCACATAGACCCCGCGTCCGCCGAACTGCTCGCACACGTGGCGAGGGTGGCGGTCAGCCATCCGTGGCTCGTCGGCGTGGCGCGCCGTCCCGGCGCCAGCGGCGCGCCGCCGGCGGACGCGCCGGCCGCGCTGCGCATCGACCTCGCGCCGCTCGCCGAGCAGGACGCGCGCCGGCTGACGCAACTTGCGGCCGAGCACAACCCGCTGCCGCCGCACGTGCTCGACGTCGTCGCAGCACGCTCCGGCGGCAATCCGCAATTCCTGCGCGACCTCCTGCGCGCGGCGATCGTTTCCGGCGGCGTCGGCGGCCTGCCCGACTCCGCCGAGGCCGCGACGATGGCGCGCATCGACGCGCTGCGCCCGGAGGATCGCGTGGTCATCCGCCGCGCCGCGGTGTTCGGGCTCACGTTCCACCCGCGGATGCTGGCGTGGCTCGAGACGGACGACGCGGCGGCACCACCCGACCCCGGGCACGTGGGCGCGGCTGTCGGAGCTCTTCGAGCAGGAGGACGACGGGTACGTGCGCTTCCGCCGGTCGCTGCTGCGCGACGCGGCCTATGAGGGGCTGCCGTACAAGCTGCGCCGCCAGCTGCACGGGGCGGTCGCGACGCGCATGGAGCGCGAGCTCGCGCAGCCCGAAGAGGAGGCGGACCTCCTGTCGCTGCACTTTCTCGTCGCGGGCGAGCACCGCGCGGCCTGGCGCTACGCGACGATCGCGGCGAAGAACGCGCAGGACGATTTCGCGTTCGTCGAGGCGGCGCGGATGTACGCGCGGGCGCTGGAGGCGGGGCGGCGCCTGCACGACGTGCCGCAGCGGGAGTTGGCCTCGGTGCACGAGTCGCTCGCGGACTGCTGGTATCGCGTCGGCGAGTTCCCGAAGGCGGTCGACGGCTACTCAGGCGCTGCGGATCGCGCCGAGCGACCCGCTGCAGGCTTCGGAACTCCTGCTCAAGCGCTCCAAGCTGGAGGAGAAGCTCGGCCACTACGCGCAGGCGCTGCGCTGGGCCGCGCGTGCGGGCAAGGCGGTCGAAGGCCTCAGCGGCGGTGAACCCGCGAAGCAGGCCGCACGCTCCAGCGCGTGGTACGCGAACGTGCTGCAGGCGGAGGGGCGCAGTGCCGACGCGATGCGCTGGGCCGACCGCGCGATCCGCGAAGCGGAGGCCGCCGACGACCCGAGGCGCTCGGCGCCGCGTGCTTCGTCATGGGCTGGGCGTACGGCGTCCTCGGCAAGGACGGCGCAGAGCCGTACCTGCAACGCGCGCTGGACGCGTATCGCCGGTCGGGAAACCTGCTGCGGCAGGCCGCGCTGCTGTCGAACCTCGGCGTCATCTGCCAGTGGGAAGGCCGCTGGGACGAGGCGCTCGCGTACTACGAGCGCGGCCGCGCGGAGACGTTGAAGCTCGGCAACATGTTCGACGCCGCGCTCGCGCGGATGAACGTCGCCGAGATCCTGTCCGACCGTGGCGAACTCGACGAGGCGCAGGCGCTGCTGCTCGACACGCTGCCGGTGTGGCGCGCGTCGCGCTATCGTTACCTGCTCGGCGGCTGCCTGTGGCTGCTCGGTCGCGTCTCGCTGCGTGCCGGGCGGATCGGCGAAGCGCGTGCGCGGCTCGAGGAGGCGCGTGCGCTGTTCGTCGCGGTCAAGCGCGAGGAGGAGACGCTCGACGTCGACGCGCGCATCGCCGAGTGCCGGGTGTTTGCCGGCGACGCCGAGGCGGGGCTCGCTTCTGCGACGGACGCACTCGCCCGTGCGCGAGTATCGAAGGTCGGCGGCAAAGCGGTTTCGGTGCTGCAACGCGTGCGTGGGCACGCACTCTTGCGCATGGGTGACTGCGCGGCTGCGCGGGAAGCACTGGAGGAGAGCCTCGCCGCGGCGCGTACACGCAAGGACCTGCAGGAGACGGCGCTGGCGCTGCACTCGCTGCGCGCAGCGTATCGCTGTGCCGGCACTGAGCCGCCGGCCGAGGTCGTTGCCGAGGGCGACGCGCTGGTCGCGCGGCTCGCGATTCGAACGTTGCCGACGGTGCCGATGCCTGCCGGCTGACGCGTCGTCGCGCGGAAATGAAAAGCGGCCCCGAGGGGCCGCTTTTCGCTGGTGCGTACGAGTTCGTCCTAGTCGAGGGACATGAAACCGTCGCCGTTGTCGATCACCTTGGTCCCAAGTGACCGCGGTGTTGCCGCTGGTCCGTCCTTTCCGACCGACGTCCAACCCAGCTGCGAAGATGCACATGTTGAGCCTTCCCGCCGATCGGGCTAGGGGCCGCAGTCGGCGTGAGGGCTGCCCGCTTCGCGTAGTTGGCTTCGGCTTCGAACGTGTACGGCGGCCCCCTGTAGACCCATTCTTCATGCGCCGAGAAGTCATCTGGGTCCCCTGACCGCGACAACGCGGGTATGTAGATCCGCGGTTCCTCGAGCGGTATCCGTTTCCAGCCGAGCTTCGGCCGAACGATGGTCCGAACGCGTGCAACGATCGGCCGCCGAGAGAGGCGGTGGTTGCCGTTCCAGCCGACCGAAGTCACGCCGGGCCCATCCCGCCTGCCGTGCCCGGTGGCACGATGAAGCTGTGCCTTCAGGCACGCGGGTCACCGTCGGTGACCAGCACGTGTCGGGACGTACGACGCAATCTCCGCCGTTGTGTTGCCGGATGGGGCCCCAGATCCGCAGGCGACCAGCGTCAGTTGGCCTGCCAGTTCACGAGTTGCAGACCTTGTTCGTCGTCGGGGTGCAGCATGCGTGCCCGGCGTTGGCCGTGATGGACTGTCGACGTCGTGGATATGTTGGCAAAGTCGCGTTGACCAGAGCAGGTCGCCTCCCTTGGCGTGGACCCCCGCGTTTGCCTTGGCGGTGAAGGTCGTCGCTGCTGACGCGGGCTCGACCGTGATGGTGACCGCCGGCGAATGTCGGCTCCGAGCGAGACGGGCACGATCGGTCCTTCGAGGGTCACGGATACGTTGAAAGGATTGCCGTCCGCGTAGACGGGGTCGGGTGTGACGACCGTGATGGTGTAGGGCGCCGAAGGTCGTCGCGCCCTCAGTTCGCGGTAATCGGTCCCGTCGTGAAGGTGGAACCCGCCAGCGAACCGCCGCGGCCCTGCCCCGGTCGGGGTGCCTGCGGGCCGCCGTCACCGTGAAAGTCGCGCTGTTGGTTGTTCCCGCGACGTGGTCTGGTCGTCGGCGTTACGATCGCCAGCGAGAGCGCACCGGACACCGTGGTCGGCGCGCCATAGCCGTGACGGGAGCGAAGTAGCGGTCTTCGATTGGAACGTCTGGCCGCGCCAGACTCGATCCCGTCCATGCCACCGTCTGGTTCCAGTTGCTCGACGCGCATGACGCCGAGCCGGACACGTTGACCGGGAGGGTGACGAACATGGACTGACCCGGCCCCGGTCGAGCGGGTTGATGTCGTTGCGGTGATCTGCGTGGCGCGGCGCGCGTCCAGTCGATGTTGCCCGTCGCCGGCTGGAACTGCGGCGCCGCCGGGATCGACCAGCCGGTCGGAAGAACGAGGCTCGATCGAATTGATCGTCGAATTGCCGTTCGGTCGACTGTTCTTGATCCGGACCAGGCCCGGGATGAGGCCATGGCGCCGCGGGGGACCCCGGATTGAAGGCGAGGCTGAACTGCTTCTCCGCGCCCATTGCGGGGCCGGACATCAGCGCGAGCGCCGCCAGGGTCCCGAGAAGAATCTGTTGTTCCGCGCATGCCGTTCTTCATGGATTCTCCCCGGAAGAGGTGGACGCTGCCCCAAAAACGGCGGCTGCGGTTCGCCGCTGGTGCGGCTTTCTTCTAATTGAGGGTGCGGACGACAGGTCCGCGGTGCTGTGGGGCGGAATGATAATCGCCTCCGCGACAATAGCAACGGATTTTTCCGATTGCTTGATCCACGTTATTGACATCGGCATGCGGTTTGCCGGAAATGCCAGGCGCGATCGCGCTCGCCGGCGCGCGGGCGTCTGGCGAAGCTCGCGATTGCGTGGGCTACAGCCGGACGGACGCGGGCACCAGATGTCCACGGGCCGGCCCGATGATGTTCGATCTTTCACTCGGTCTACAGATCGGCGCGTCGTCAGGTTCGCCTCACGGCCGGCCATTCGAGGATCTATTTGTAGCGTACAAATTCAATCCCGGCCGTCAAGTGGTTTGACGGCGACGCCGCACCAGTCAGGCAAGCGCGCGCCGATGAACGGCGCCCAACCCACCTCCTACGCCGGAACGTCTGGATCCATCTGCCGCTCCAGCCGGGCGAGCTGGTCCTTGAGCAGCAGCTTCCGCCGCTTCATGCGCCGAACCTGAAGCTCGTCGTGATCGGCGTCGAGTTCGAGCCGGGCGATCGCCATGTCGAGGTCCCGGTGCTCGAGCTTCAACTCGACGATGCGCTCCTGCAGCGCGACCCGCGCCGCGTCGCCGATCGGCCCGCCGATGTCGTCGTTGTCGCTCACTCGTGACCTCCCCGTTCCCACCTCGCGTCCGCCGCCGCGCCCCTCACCCCAACCCTCTCCCCGCGTGCGGGCAGAGGGTTGGGGTGAGGGGCGCCGCGCTCAATCGGTCCCCACCGCCGCCGCCTCGTCGACGTCCGGCCGCCGCCGGCCGTAGCGGCTGGTGAGCCAGATGCCGCCGAGAATCAGCACGATGCCCACCACGTGGAACCCCGCCAGCCGCTCGCCCAGGAACAGCCACGCGAGCACGATGCCGAACACCGGCATCAGGTGGACGAACAGGCCGGCGACGTTGGCGCCGACTTCGGCCACGCCGCGGTTCCAGAACAGGTACGCGAGCACCGACGAGAACGCGGCGACGGCCAGCAGCGCCGCGAAGTTCGGCCACGACCACGCGATCGTGTGGCCCAGCGCCATCTCGGCGAGCCACAGCGGCAGCACGCACAGGTCGCCGACGATCGCCACGACCAGCAGGAACGACTTCACGTCGAGCCCTGCCGGCCGCCAGCGCAGCGCGACCGTGTACACGGACCACATCGCCATCGACAGAATGACGAAGAGATCGCCCACGTTGAGCCTGAACCCGAGCAGCGTGGCGAGGCTGCCCTCGGACAGGATGGACAGGACCCCACCCAGCGAGATCGCCACGCCGGCGATCTGCAGCGGCGCCAGCCGCTCGTGCAGGAACACCCACGAGATGGTGACGATCATCACCGGAATGAACGAGTTGAGGATGACGCCGTTGGTGGCGGTCGTGTAGTTGAGGCCCAAGTACGCGAGCGCGTTGTGTGTACCGACGCCGATCGCGCCCAGCATCAGCATGACCTTCCAGTTGCGGCGGATGATCGGCCAGTCGCGCCGCACGTGCGGCCACGCGAACGGCGCGAGGATGAGGATCGCGAAAAACCACCGGAAGAACGTCATCCCCATCGGCGGGATGTCCGCGTGCAGCCCGCGGCCGACGATCCAGTTGCACGCCCAGAAGAATGGCGTCAGCGTCAGCAGCAGGTACGGGGAGACGCTGCGCGGCGCGGCCATGCGCGGAGTATAGGGGATCGCCTGCGTTGCGCGATCACCGGCGGCCGATCGAAGTCAAGCCGACCTCCACCCCACCGTGTCATCCCGACCGCAGGGAGGGATCTGCTGTTGCGGCGATCCGCGCCAACGCCGGCAACAGCAGTTCCCTCGTCGCTGCGCTCCTCGGGATGACACAGTGGAAGTTGGAACGGTCTGCCGAAAGCAGCGTCCACGGTTCCGTCCACCGAACTTCGCAGGTGCGGCGCGGCGGAACCGGCGTCGTGCCGCCGGTATAATTCCACCCTTGAACACCGACGCGACTTCGCCGGCCGCGCCGCCGGCGACCGGCGCGCGCGTCGCCTCCCTTCCCTCGCTGATCCCGGAGCTGCCCGCCGCGGGCAGGCGCGTTGCCGCGGGTCCGTTCGCGGGCTCGTCCGACGCGCTGGCGCTCGCGGAACTCGCGCGCCGTGCGGCCGCCGAGAAGCGGATGGTCGCGCTCGTCACCGCCGATCCGCAGTCGGCGCAGCGGCTGGCCGCCGAAGTTCCGTGGTTCGCGCCGGAGCTGCGCGTCGCGCTGCTGCCCGACTGGGAAACGCTGCCGTACGACCAGTTCTCGCCGCACCAGGACCTGGTGTCCGAGCGGCTCGCCACCCTCTATCGCGTGTCGCGCGGCGAGTGCGACGTGCTGGTCGTCGCCGCGACCACCGCGCTGTCGCGGCTGGCGCCGCCGTCGTACCTCGCCGCGTTCACTTTCTTCCTCACGCAGGGCGAGACGCTCGACGTCGACGCGCTGCGCGCGCAACTGGCGCTCGCTGGCTACTCGCACGTCACGCAGGTCGTCTCGCCTGGCGAGTTCAGCGTGCGCGGCGGCCTGATCGACCTCTTTCCGATGGGGTCGGCGCTGCCCTACCGGATCGACCTCTTCGCCAACGACATCGAGACGATCAAAACCTTCGACGTCGACACGCAGCGCACGCTCTACCCGGTGCCGAACGTGCGCCTGCTGCCGGCGCGCGAGTTCCCGCTCGACGACGCGGGACGCACGCGCTTCCGCAGCCGCTTCCGCGAGGTGTTCGAGGGCGACCCGTCGCGCTCGTCGCTGTACAAGGACATCTCGGCCGGCGTGGTGCCGGCCGGCATCGAGTACTACCTGCCGCTGTTCTTCGAGCACACGGCCACGCTCGCCGACTACCTGCCGCCTGCGACCATCGCCGCGCTGCACGGCGACGTGCGCGGCGCGATCGGGCACTTCTGGCAGGACACCGAGGCGCGCTACCGGCTGCTGCGCGGCGACAAGGCGCGCCCGCTGCTGCCGCCGACCGAGCTGTTTCTGCCCGAGGACGAGTTCAACGGGACGCTGAAGGCGCTGGCGCGCGTCGAGCTGCAGCGCGAGGGCGCCGGCCCCACGCAGCCGCTGCCGCCGGTGCAGGTGGACCGCCGCGCCGACGATCCGCTGGTCGCGCTGAAGCGCTTCCTCGCGGGCACCAAGCTCAAGGTCGCGATCGTCGCCGAGAGCGCGGGCCGCCGCGAGACGATGCAGCACTTCTTTGCCGAGTTCGATGTCACGCCAGCGCTTGGCGAGGACTTCGCCGCGTTCGCCGCCGGCAAGGATCGCCTGACGCTGACCGCGGCGCCGCTGGCGGCCGGCTTCGCGTGGCCGGAGGGCGGGCTCGCGTTCGTCACCGAGGCCGAGCTGTACGCGGGCGTGGTGCGCCGCACGGCGCGCGAGGCCGCCAAGCGCTCGAACGTCGACGCGATGGTGCGCGACCTCTCGGAGGTGCGCATCGGCGACCCGGTCGTGCACGAGGAGCACGGCATCGGCCGCTATCTCGGCCTCGGCACGCTCGACCTGGGCGACGGGCCGAACGAGTTCCTGCAGCTCGTCTACGCCAACGACGCGAAGCTGTACGTCCCGGTTTCCAGCCTGCACCTCATCAGCCGCTACAGCGGCGCGTCGCCCGAAGCGGCGCCGCTGCACGAGCTGGGCAGCGGACAGTGGGAGAAGGCGAAGCGCAAGGCGGCGCAGCAGGCGCACGACACCGCGGCCGAGCTCCTCAACCTCTACGCGCAGCGCGCGGCGCGGCAGGGCCACGCGTTCGCGCTGAAGCCGCGCGACTACGAGCGCTTCGCGGAAGGATTCGGCTTCGACGAGACCGCTGACCAGGCGGGCGCGATCGAGGCGGTGATCAAGGATATGACCGCCGGCCGCGCGATGGACCGCCTCGTGTGCGGCGACGTCGGCTTCGGCAAGACGGAGGTCGCGCTGCGCGCGGCGTTCGTGGCGCTCCTCGACGGCCGGCAGGTCGCGCTGCTGGTGCCGACCACGCTGCTGGCCGAGCAGCACTTCCAGACGTTCTCCGACCGCTTCGCCGACTTTCCCGTGCGCATCGCCGAGCTGTCGCGCTTCCGCACGGGCAAGGAAACGAAGGCCGCGCTCGAAGGCCTGACGAAGGGGAGCATCGACCTCGTCATCGGCACGCACAAGCTCCTGCAGGCGGACGTGAAGTTCCGCAACCTCGGGCTCGTCATCATCGACGAGGAGCACCGGTTCGGCGTGCGGCAGAAGGAGCTGCTGAAACGCCTGCGCGCCGAGGTCGACGTGCTGACCCTCACCGCCACGCCGATTCCGCGCACGCTCGCGATGTCGCTCGAGGGCATCCGCGACTTCTCGGTGATCGCGACCGCGCCGGAGCGGCGGCTCTCCATCAAGACGTTCGTCGCCGCGTACTCGCAGGGGATCGTGCGCGAGGCGGCGCTGCGCGAATTGAAGCGTGGCGGGCAGATCTACTTCCTGCACAACGACGTGTCGACGATCGCCACCCGCGCCGACGGGCTCGCGCGGCTCTTGCCCGAGGCGCGCATCGCCGTCGCGCACGGGCAGATGGCCGAGCGCGAGCTGGAGCACGTGATGCGCGACTTCTACCAGCAGCGCGTCAACCTGCTGGTGTGTTCGACGATCATCGAGACCGGCATCGACGTGCCGACCGCGAACACGATCATCATCGACCGCGCCGACCGCTTCGGCCTGGCGCAGCTGCACCAGCTGCGCGGGCGCGTCGGCCGCTCGCACCACCAGGCGTACGCCTACCTGTTGACACCGCCGGGCGACGCGCTCTCCGCGCAGGCGAAGAAGCGGCTGGAGGCCATCCAGATGATGGAGGACCTGGGCTCGGGCTTCTACCTCGCGATGCACGACCTCGAGATCCGCGGCGCGGGCGAGGTGCTCGGCGACTCGCAGTCGGGCGAGATGCAGCAGATCGGCTTCCAGCTCTACAACGACATGCTGCGCGCGGCGGTGTCGGCGCTCAAAGCCGGCCGCGAGCCGGACCTGACCGAGCCGCTCGGCGTCACGACCGAGATCAACCTGCACGTGCCGGCGCTGCTGCCCGAGCGCTACTGCAACGACGTGCACGAGCGGCTCGTCCTCTACAAGCGGCTCGCGAGCGCGGAGAGCGTCGACGAGCTCGACGGCATCCAGGAGGAGCTGGTCGACCGCTTCGGGCCGACCCCGGAGCAGGCACAGGCGCTGCTCGCGTGCCACCGGCTGCGGCTCGCCGCGAAGCCGCTCGGCGTGACCAAGGTCGACGCGGGCCCCGAGCGCACGACGATCCAGTTCGTCAAGCAGCCGCCGTTCGACGCCGGCGCGCTGATCCTGCTGGCGCAGAAGGACGGCCGCGTCCGCTTCGCCGGTCCCGACCGCGTGCGCATCGAGCGTGCGGCGCCGAAGCTGCCCGAGCGCATCGCGCTGGTGAAGGACTTTCTCGGGCGGCTGGCCTAGTCTGCGGCTGCGTTCCGACCTGCCGCTATCGGAGTGGCGTTCTACGGCAGCAGCAGATCCCTCCCTGCGGTCGGGATGACACCGGTGTCGTTGGTCCGGTCCATCGTTAACTGCGCCGTCCGATGCGGTGCCTCCCAATCAGACTGCACCGCCTCATAGAACTGTGTCATCCCGACTGCAGGGAGGGATCTGCTTTCCGGAGGCGATGCCGCAATTGCCCACCGCTCCCACCTCATCCATTGGCGTCATCCCGACCGCAGGGAGGGATCTGCTTCACTGCGCGGATGCGCCGCTACTTCGTCTACATCCTCGCAAGCCGCGCCCGGACGCTCTACATCGGCGTCTCTGGAGACATCGTCCGAAGAGTCCTCCAGCACAAGCAGCGTGAAGGCTCGGAATTCACAACCAAGTATCGCGTCGACCGCCTCGTTCACCTCGAGGAAACGGATTACGTCCACTCGGCGCTGGCCCGCGAGAAGGCGCTCAAGGCATGGCGGCGCGAGAAGAAGGTTGCACTGATCGAATCGACCAACCCGGCATGGATCGATCTCGCCGCCGAGTGGTACGATCTACGCGACGTACAAGCGGATTCCTCACCCGGCTGGCGCGGGGATTCGGGATGACACATTGCGCGCAGGTGCGGCGCGCCAGGTCCTGCGCGTCGCCGTCGATCTGGCGATCCGCGGACGGCGTCGACGTCTGACCGACCTTCGCATGCACAGCCCCCTCCCCCCGCAGATGCACGTGTTCGTCCGCGACTGGCTGTCGGCGAACAACATCCTGCTGAAGAGCCGCGACGGCCACGTGCTGATCGACTCGGGCTACGTCAGCCACGCGCCGCTGACGCTGGCGCTGCTCGCCTCGCCGCGCGGCCTGGCCGACGAGCCGCTCGCGAAGCTCGTCAACACGCACGGCCACTCCGACCACATCGGCGGCAACGCGACCGTGCGCGCGAAGTACGGCTGCCCGATCGCCTTTCCGGCAGCCGAGGCGCCGCTGATCGAGCGCTGGGACGAGCGCGCGCTGTGGCTGTCGTGGGCGGACCAGACCGCGGACCGCTTCACCGTCGACGAGCTCCTGCAACCCGGCTCGACGCACGTGTGGGGTGACCTCGAATGGCAGCTCTTCGCCGCGCCCGGACACGACATGGGCGCGCTCGTCTTCTACAACCCCGAGCACCGGATTCTCGTGTCCGGCGACGCGCTGTGGGAGAACGGCTACGGGCTCATCATGCCGCCCTCACTCGACCCGGACGCGCTGCCGGCCACGCGCGACACGCTCGACGTGATTGCCGGGCTCGACGTGCGCGTGGTCATCCCGGGCCACGGCGAGCCCTTCCGCGACGTCGCCGCCGCGCTCGACCGCGCCTATCGGCGCACCGCAGCATTCGAGGCCGACGAGAGGCGCATCGGCCGCCACGCCGCCAAGGTCATCCTGACCTTCAACCTGCTGCACCGCCGGCGCATGCCGGTTGCCGACCTGCCGGCGTATGTCGAACGGATCGGCATCTACCGGGACATCAACGCCCTCGTCCTGCGGATGACCCCGCGCGATCTCGCGGCGATGCTGGTCGACGAGTTGACGCGCGCCGGCGTGGTCCGCGTCGAGGACGGCGATCTGGTCGTTGCGTAGATTTGCCGGAATATAATTCGCGTGCCGCTGTTTTCACCGGATGTCGTTCCCGACTTACCCGTCCGCTGAACCCGGGAGGACCCATGAACAGAAATGCCTTTGCCGCCGCCTCTGCCTTCGCCGTCGTCGCCGTGTTCTCGGCGGCGGTCGTCGCGCAGGACATGCGTCCGGACCGCGCGATCAAATACCGGCAGGGCATCATGCAGGCGCAGGGCTGGCAGATGGGCGTGCTCTCGCGCATGGCCAAGGGCGAGATCCCCTACAACAAGGATCAGGCGGTGCGTGCGGCGACGTTCGTCAACGAACTCTCCAAGATGTCGTGGGAGGGTTTCGTCCCGGTCTCGGACAGTGGAAACACGAAGGCGAGACCGGACGTCTGGAAGGACAAGGCGAAGTTCGACCGGCTCGCGCAGGAAATGCAGTCGGAGACGCCCAAGCTCGTCGCCGCTGCCAACTCCGGCGACGTCGCGCAATTGCGCGCCGCTGTCGGCGCGGTCGGCAAGGCCTGCAACAACTGCCACGACGACTTCCAGAAGCAGTGACGCGCGGCGCCCCGGCGGTACCGGCCGCCGGGCGCCCGCGAATCTAGAGCTGGCTTGCAACCCACCATACGATTCCCGCGCACGCGGCGAGGAGCACGACCGCGCGCCCGGTCGACGCGGTCGCGCCCGTCGGATCCGCATCGCCAGCGGGCAGTCGCTTCTCCCCCGTGAACATCGGCCGCACGAGGTTGTCGCGCAGGACGACGAGGTACGCGAGCACGGCCGCGACGTGCACGACGGCGAGCGCGGCCACGACCCACCACGCCCGGCGGTGCACGTAGCCGGCCGATTCGGACAGCGCGTCGGACACGACTTTCACCAGCGGCCCCTCGTTGCCGATGTCGTCTTGCGTCATGAGCCCGGTGCCGGCCTGCACGAGCATCGCCAGCAGCAGCGCGATCACCATCCAGCCGCCGAGCGGGTTGTGCGTCGCGTGGACTTCGTGCGGCCCGCGCAGCAGTGACCGGACATAGCGCGCAACGGCCGCCGGGCCGCGCACGAACGACGCGAAGTGCGCGTTGCCGCTGCCCGCGAAGCCCCACGCGACGCGGAACAGGACGACGGCGAGCAGCGTCTCGCCGCAACGGATGTGCCACACGAGCGCGTCGTTGCCGATCTTGCCGGTCGTGATCAGCGCGACGACCAGCACGACGATGACCCAGTGCGCCAGGCGCACGGGCCAGTCCCACACCGCAACCGCGAACTTCGATGCCGATTCGGAGTCCATGCCGTGCGTTCCCATCCCGGCGATGCGCACCATTGGAGCAAACATCGAACGGCCGCGCAAACGCGGCAATCCGATAGAATTCGCGGCGGCGCCGGCCATGCGGCCGTTGCGCGAAGGAACAGCGCATCGCCCAAGCCTGTTTGCAGCAGCGCGCCCACCAGGAGATCGATCCGAGACTTCCCGTAAGGGAAGCCCGGATGACCATTGAACGACGAAAGCCCAAGTCTGTGTCCCAACTCCTCGAACATCCGGCCGTCCAGGGCGGCGTCGCGCCGTTCGTCGTGGCGCTCGTCGTCGCGCTCGCCCTCGGCCGCACCCGGTTCGCGTGGCTCGCGATCGTCGCCGGCTGGGCAACGAGCTACGCGCTCGCCAACGGCATCTCGTTCTCGCCGCTGACCGCCTCGCGCAAGATCCTGCTGCTCGGCCTGCTCGCGCCGGCGGTCGGCTTCGTCGCCGACACGTGGTTCGCGCGCTCCCGCCCGGTCGCGCTGGCGCTGGCCGTCGTCGCCGGCATCGCGGCGCCGTGGGTGTTCCTTTCGGTGCTGTCGCAGCAGGAAGGCGGCGGCGCATGGGTGTCGGCCCTCGGCGTGCTGGCGTTTGCGGCCGCGATGGTCTACGCGGTGGTTTCGTTGCGCGACGACCCGGTGCGCACCGGCGCCGCCGCCGTCGGCCTGGGCGTGGGCATCGGTGTCGCCGCCGTCCTGTCCGCGTCGATCGGCTTCCTGCTGTCGGGCATCGCCGTCGCGGCTTCCGCCGGCGCGCTGCTCTTGTACTGGGTCGTAACGTCGCGGCCGATCGCGCCGGGCCTGCTCGGCACGCTGACCATCGGCCTGCTGATCGCGCTGTTCGCCGAGGGCGCGCTGATGCTGGCGCAGATGCCGTGGTTCGCGCTGGCCGCGTCACTGCTCGTTCCGCTCGCCGTCCGGCTGCCTGTCAACGAGTCGGCGTCGACGTTCGCCCGCGCTTTCGTCCTTTCGCTGTACGCGCTCGCCGCGTCGCTCGTTCCCATCGCCGCCGCGTGGTTCGCGGCGCGCGGATCCGTGTCGTAGTCCTTCACTTTCTCGCATAGGAGTCCGTTGTGCTGAAACGCATCACCGCTGTCTCGCTGCTTGCCCTGCCGCTGGCCGCTGCCGCCGCACCGGAGTCGTTCACGATCGACCCGTACCACACCTATCCAAACTTCTCGATCGACCATCTCGGCGTCTCGACGATGTTTGGCCGTTTCAACAGGACGACAGGCAAGGCGACCGTGGACCGTGCCGCCAAGTCGGGCTCGCTCGAAATCACGATCGAGGCCGCGTCCATCGACACCGGCGACGGCGTCAAGGGCTCGCGCTCCCAGTCGCGCGACGACCACCTGCGCGCGGCCGACTTCTTCAACGTCGCGGAGTTCCCGCGGATCACCTACAAATCGACGAGAATCGCCTTCACCGGCGACAACCCGTCGGCGATCGAGGGGAACCTCACGATGCTCGGCGTCACCAAGCCGGTCAACCTCAAGATCGACCGCTGGAAGTGCAATCCGGCGCAGGGCAACAACAAGGAGCGCTGCGGCGGGAACGCGACCGGCAGCTTCAAGCGCAGCGACTTCGGCATGAAGTACGGCATCCCGAACATCGGCGACGAGATCGGCCTCAACATCGGTTTCGAAGCGCTCAAGGACTGACGCAGTCCGCTGCGCCGCGCGAGGCCGGGCCGCAAGCCCGGCCTCGTCGTTTCCGCCGTCACTTAGCCAGCGACGCGACGAACGTCCGGATACCGTTGAGCAGCATCTCCACTGCGAGCGCGGTCAGCAGCAGCCCCATCAGCCGCTCGAACGCGTTGACCACGCGCTCGCCCAGCACGGCCTTGAGCTTCCCGGCCATCAGCAGCACGGCGGTCGACACCACCATCGCGAGCGTCAGCGCGACCGCCCACGTGTAGAGCTTGTCCGGATCGCGCGAGGCCATCAGCATCACCGTCGCCAGCGCCGACGGACCAGCGATCATCGGCACGGCGAGCGGGACGATGAACGGCTCGCCGCCCTGGATCTCGCCGAAGATCCCCTCCTTGTGCGAAAACACCATCCGCAGCGCGATCAGGAACAGGATGATGCCGCCGGTGATCGACAGCGACACGTCGGACAGCCCGAGCCACGTCATGAACGTGCGGCCGCCGACCATGAACAGCAGCAGCAGCACGAACGCGATGAACGACTCGCGCAGCAGGATCTTGACGTGGCGCGCCGGCGCCACCTTGTCCAGCGCGGCGACGACCAGCGGCAGGTTGCCGAAGGGATCGAGGACGAGGACCAGCAGGATCGTCGCGGAGAAGAGGTCGGTGTAGTTCATCGTTGTCCCCCGGCCCGGGCCGGGGCCGCGCGCAGTATAGCCCGGCGCTGCTACGCGCCGCTGCGCAGCCACCACCAGCCGAGCGGGAACAGGATCGCCGCGACGAGGCCGTGCAGCGCGAACGCGAGGCCCGCGTACGCGCCGGCGTCGGGGTTGACCTGGAACGCGCGCGCGGTGCCAATGCCGTGCGCGGCGAGGCCGAGCGCGAAGCCGCGCGCACGCCAGTCGCGCACCCGGCACGCGTCGAGCACGTACTTGCCGAGCGCGGCCCCGAGGATCCCCGTCGTGACTGCGAACACCGCCGCGAGCGCCGGCAGGCCGGAGAGTTTCTCGGCAATGCCCATCGCGATCGGCGCGGTCACCGACTTCGGTGCCAGCGACAGCAGCGTCGCGGGCGAGGCGCCGAGCGCGTACGCGAGGCCGACGGCGCTCACGAGCGCCACCAGCGACCCGGCGGCAAGCGCACCGGCGATCGGAACGGCGAGCCGCCGCACGCTGCGCCACTCCCGCGCGAGCGGCACGGCGAGGCCGACCACCGCGGGCCCGAGCAGGAAGTGCACGAACTGCGCGCCGTCGAAGTACGTCCGGTACGACGTACCCGCCGCGGCCAGCGCCGCGACGATCAGCGCGACGGCGATCAGCACGGGGTTGGCCAGCGGGTGCATGCCGGTGCGCGCGTAGCACCACCAGCCGGCCGCGTACGCGACGAGCGTGAGCGTGAGCCCCGCGAGCGGCGTCGCCGCGAGGTAGACCCACAGCTCGAACAGAGGCTGCGCGCTCATGACTCGGCGCCGGGATCGCGCGACTCGTGCCGCTGCGCGAGGTGCTGGAACACGTACGCCGTCACCGCGATCGCCAGCACCGTGCTGACGAGGAGCGCGACGACAATCGGTACCCACTCGTCGGCAACCCGGGCGACGTGCAGCATCACGCCCACCCCCGCGGGAACGAACAGCAGCGACAGGTGCTTCGCCAGACCGTCGGCCGCCACGTCGAGCGCGGACGGCGCGTGGCCGCGCACGAGCAATGCAGCGAACAGCAGCGCCATGCCCGCCACGGGGCCGGGCACGGGAAGACCGGCGAGCTGCACGACCGCCTCGCCCGCGCACTGGAACAGCAGCAGCCACGTGAAGCCTGCGACCAGCGGGCTCATGGGCGGGCTCCGGCCGATGCCCCCTCACCCGCCCTTCGGGCACCCTCTCCCCTGTGGGGAGAGGGAGTGACGCGTTCATCGTGCAGCCGCGCACCCTCTCCCCTGCCGGGAGAGGGACAGACAGCGACACGACGCAACGGTGCTCCCTCTCCCCGCTTGCGGGGGCGAGAGCGGGGTTTCGCCGAGCATGCTCGGCGCCGCTCGAGCGGCCATCGCCTGCAAGCGATGGCGCGCCCTGCAAGGGAGGGCTGGGGTGAGGGGCGTGCGCCGAACATCAATGCAGCTTCACCCGCGGCTCGAGCCGCTCGCGCAGGATTCGACCCAGCGTGTCGAAGGCCACGCGCACGAAGCCGTGGATCGACACCTGGTGCATCTTGTAGAGCGATGTGTACATGACCCGCGCGATCAGCCCCTGGATCAGCAGGCTGCCGCCGATCAGCGAGCCCATCAGCGTGCCGACCGCGGACAGTTCGCCGAGCGACACCAGCGAGCCGAAGTCGGTGAACCGGAACTCGGGCAGCAGCCTGCCGGCGAGCCGCGCCTTCATCGATTTGACGAGCAACGTGGCTTGCTGGTGCGCCACCTGCGCCCGCGGCGGCAGTAGTCGAACGGCCCCCACGCTCGCTTCGCTCGCTGCCCCCCGAGGGGGCAGACCAGTCCCTCGGGACGGCCCGTCGGGACGGTGAACAGCCCCCACGCTCGCTTCGCTCGCTGCCCCCCGAGGGGGCAGACCAGTCCCTCGGGACGGCCCGTCGGGACTGGTGCCGGCCTTATGCCCGAGCCACGGCGCTGCCGCGCAGTCGCCGAACGCGAACACGTCGGGATCGCGCGTCGTCTGCAGCGTCGGCGTCACGACGAGCTGGTTCGACCGGTTCGCCTCTAGGCCGTCGAGGTCGGCGAGCACCGCCGGCGCCATGATGCCGGCGGCCCACACGATGAGGTCGGCCGGGAAGAACGCGCCGTCGGCCGTGTGCACGCCGTCGGCGGTCACCTCGGTGACGCGCTGCCCGGTGCGCACGTCGACGTCGAGCCTGGCCAGCAGTTCGGCGGCGGCCGACGCCACGTGCTCCGACAACGGCGGCAGTATGCGGGGCGATGCTTCGATCAGCGTGATCCGGATGTCGCGCGCCGGGTCGAGGTAGTCGAGCCCGTAGCCCGCGTGCGCGCGCGTCGTCTGCCGGATCTCGGCGGCGAGCTCGACGCCGGTCGCACCCGCCCCGATGATCACGATGTCGACGCGCGCGGTCTCGCCCACCGCGGCGCGGCCGTCCGCACGCACGCAGACGGCGAGCAGCCGGCGGTGGAAGCGCTCGGCGTCGTCGAGCGTGTCGAGCGAGATCGGATGCTGCGCGGCGCCGGGCACGCCGAAGTCGTTACCCACGCTGCCCACGCAGATCACCAGCGTGTCGTACGGCAGCGTGCGCGGCGGCAGGATCTCCTCGCCGTCCGGTCCGTTCACCGCGGCGAGCGCGATCTCACGCCGCGTGCGGTCGAGGCCGGCGAGCGCCCCCTGCCGGAACCGGAACTTGTGCCAATGCGCGATCGCGAGGTAGTCGAGGTCGTGCGCGTCCGCGTCCATGCGCCCCGCCGCGACCTCGTGCAGCAGCGGCTTCCACACGTGCGTCGCGTTGCGATCGACCAGCGTGACCTGCACGGGGCCGTCGCGGCCGTAGCGGTCGCCCAGCGCCGTGGCGAGCGGCAGCCCGCCGGCGCCGCCGCCGACGATCACGATGCGATGCGCAGGTCTGCCGGCAGTCGCCGCGGCGGCGCTCATCCGCGCATCTTACGGGCAGCCGGTGATCGGCGCATAGGAGTTGCCGAGGTCGTTGCGTGTCGACAGC
This sequence comes from Betaproteobacteria bacterium, assembly GCA_016716425.1. Classification (GTDB taxonomy): domain Bacteria; phylum Pseudomonadota; class Gammaproteobacteria; order Burkholderiales; family Casimicrobiaceae; genus VBCG01. Next base: position 222,605 of record JADJWJ010000002.1, on the reverse strand, counting down.
ACCGACATGCACGGCGTCGTGTCGAGCATGCGCAGGCCGGCCAGCGGCGACGGCGGCGGCGCCAGCAGCGCTTCGGCGAACCGCTGCTCGACGGATCGCGGCTTCGGCCGCCGCGCGTCGGGATCGCGGCCTTCGACGACGATGCGCTCGACGTACTGCGGCTGCTGGCGGGCACGCGCGTCGTCCGCGGCGCCGGCGTCGAACAGCGCGCTGCGCGCCGCGCGGTCGGGCGCGTGCGCCCGTAGCGGCGGCGGCGTGGAGAGCGGCGCCGGCAGCTCCGCGCGCGCCATCGGCGCGACGGCGACGCAGCACGCTGCAAGTGCGACGGCGCACGCACGCGGGCGCATCAGGCGTCCTTCCCTCCGGCGAGCGCGACCCCGATCCGCCGCCACGCTTCGACGTTGCTCTTGAGCGCGTAGTCGTACAGCGCGACGCGCTCCGCCAGCGCCTCGCTCGCGAGCGACGCAGGCGTCATCGGCGGCAACGCCACGTGCGCGTCGGCCTCGCCGGTGTCCACGACCACCGCCATGCCCGCGTTGCGGGCGATCCGGATCATCGCCGCGTTCTCGGCGAGGCAGTGCATGAACAGGCGCGGCACCGACCGGTTGCGCGCGTGCTCGGCCGCGCGTGCGACCAGCGCGTGGCCGATGCCGCGGCCACGCGCGGACGGCAGCACGGAGACGCCGAGTTCCGCGAGCCCCTCGCCGAACGCGAGGTGCGCCGCGCCTTCGAGCTGCATGGCCGCGCCGAACGCACCGAAGATCTCGTCGGTGTCGAAGTCGATGCGCGCGACGTACGCGGCGATTCCCTCCGCCGCCATCGGGGCGCCGAAGCGCAGCCGGACGTCGTCCGGCGGCAGCGCCAGCAGGTGCGCGCGGTACGCGTCGTTGGCGTTCGCGGACAGGCGCTGGACGGGGATGTTTGTGCTCATGCGTTGCCTACTCCTCGCCGCCTTGGATCGATTCGTCGCACGCGACCCCCACGTGTCGGCGAGCGTCAATCGCGCGGCGACGCGCACTGCGCGCCTCCCTCGGCTTCGCCTCGGCCGCCGCGCTCATTCCCCGCGCACGACGCCCTCGCGCCGCGGATCGGCGCCGCCGACCCAGCCGGACTTCGTGCGCACGATCGCCTGCGCGCCGCTGGCGAGCTCGACCACGGCGACGTCGGCGCCCAGCGCGCGCAACTTCGGCGCCAGGTCGACGACGTCCGTGCCGCGCTCGAGCTCGGTCGGGCCGTTGCGGCTGCCGAAGTTGGGCAGCGCGATCGCCGCCTGCGGGTCGAGGCTCCAGTCGACGATGCCGAGCAGCGTCTTCGTCACGTAGTTGATGATCGCGCTGCCACCGGGCGACCCGGCGACGATCGCGACACGCCCGAAGCGGTCGTAGGCGATCGTCGGCGCCATCGACGAGCGCGGCCGCTTGCCGCCCTCGACGCGGTTGGCCACCGGCTTGCCGTCCTCCTCCGGCACGAACGAAAAGTCGGTGAGCTGGTTGTTGAGCAGGAACCCGCCTTCGGTCATCAGCCGCGCGCCGAACTGGTTCTCGATCGTGCTCGTCATCGCGAGCGCGTTGCCGTAACGGTCGACGATCGAGACGTGCGTCGTCGACGGCAGGTCGAGCGACGTGCCGGCACCCCACGCGATCTTCGCGGCCGTCGCAGCGCGCGCCGGCGGGTCGCCCGGTTGCGCCCGCCGCATGCTGGCGTCGGCGCGGATCAGCGCCGACCGCGCCGCAAGGTACGCCGGATCGAGCAGCCCGGCCGGCGGCGTGAAGAACGCGGGGTCGGCCATGTAGACGCTGCGGTCGGCGAACGCGAGGCGCCCGGCTTCGCTCATGAAATGCACGCTCCAGAACCCCGCGGGCGCCATCGCCGCGACGTCGAAGCGCTCGAGCATCGCCAGCATCTGCAGCACGGTGAGGCCACCGGATGACGGCAGCGGGAAGCCGCAGACGCGATACGCGCGGTATCCACCGCAGACCGGCTCGCGCACGACGACCCGGTAGCCTGCGAGGTCCGCGAGCGTGAGGTCGCCGGGGTTGAACGGGTGCCGCGCGACCGCGTCGACGATGTCCTGCGCGATCGCGCCCGTGTAGAACGCGTCGGCGCCACCCGCGGCGATCGCGCGCAGCGTCCGCGCGTACGCCGGGTTGCGCAGGATCGTGCCCACCGGCAGCACCTTGCCGTTCGCGTCGAAGAAGTACGCGCGCAGGCGCGGCTGCGTCATGTACTTTTCCGCCGCGAGCAGCGTGTGCAGCCGCGGCGACATTGCAAAGCCGTTCTCCGCGAGCGCGATTGCCGGGTCGAACAGCTTCGCCCACGCGATGCGGCCGTGCTTGCGATGGACGGCTTCGAGCAGGCGCACGGTGCCGGGCACGCCGACCGACTTCCCGCCGACGACCGCGTCGAAGAACTCCAGCGGCTTGCCGTTCTTCAGGAACCGGTCGGGCTTTGCCGCGGCGGGCGCCGTCTCCCGCCCGTCGTAGGCGATGAGCCGCTTCGAACGCGCGTCGTGCAGCAGCACGAACGCGCCGCCGCCGATGCCGGACGACTGCGGCTCGACCAGGCCGAGCACGAGTTGCACGGCAATCGCCGCATCGACCGCCGTGCCGCCCTGTTTCAGGATCCGGTAGCCGGCGTCGACCGCGTGCGGATTCGCGGCCGCGACCATCCAGTGCTTCGCGTGGACCGGCGCCTTGTCGGTCCAGCCGGACGGGCGCTCGGGTGCCTGCTTCTGCGCGAGCGCGAGCGCGGGCGCGAGCACGAACAGCAGCAAGCACCGGCGCAGCGAGGGGACGTTTTCGTGGCCCAAGGCAAGTGGGACGTAGGAGTTGCCCGCGCCATTGTATGCGATGCACCGCGAGCGCCGCCGCGCCGGCCGTGTCCGTGCCCGGCCGTTTGTGCCACGATAGCGGCATGACGTCGTCCAGGCTCGGCAGGCAGATCGCGGACGTTGCCGCCGCATTGCGCGAAGCGGGCGTGCCGTTCGCCCTGATCGGTGGGTTGGCACTTGCCTCGCACAAGGTGGTTCGCGCAACGCAGGACGTCGATCTGCTGGTCGCGGCGGAACAGGCGGACGCCGCCGAGGCGGCGCTGGACACGCAGGGCTATCGCCGTGTGCATCGCAGCGACGACGCCGCCTCGTACGTCCGCGGCGACGAGCGCGTCGACTTCCTGTACGCGCGCCGGCCCGCCGCGCGCCGGCTGCTCGCGTCTGCGCACGAACTGGCGACGGTGCTGGGCGCGCTGCGCGTCGTCAGCGCGGAAGGGCTCATCGGGTTCAAGCTGCAGGCGCTCGTCAACGATCCGACGCGCACGCAGGACCTCGAGGACATCCGCCGGCTGCTGCGCGCCAACCACGCGACGCTGGACACGGACGAGGTGCGCGGCTACTTTGCTCTCTTCGACCGCGAGAGCCTCCTCGATGAACTCCTGCGCGAAATCCGTTGAGCCGCCGCTGGCCGCTGCCGGCGCTCCCGGGGTCCCGTCCCTGCCGGACGGCGACCCCTATCGCGCGCTCGACGACCTGATGGCGGTCGTCGAGGCGCTCTGTCCTGCCTGGCCGCCGCGGGAGCCGCTGCGCCCGGGGGCCACGATGCTGCTCTAGTCCCCGTCGGGCCGACCGATCCGCCGCTGCCGCCCGCGCCCGTGCGCCACTTGCGCACACGTCGAATCCCGGCATCCCGCGATCGGGAAACGCGTTCGCACTTGCCATTCCTGCGCTACCAGGCTGTTGAAACTCGCGCCGACATTCATTCCCGGTGTCATCCCGAGCGCCGCGAGGGATCCGCAGGTGCGACAGACCTTTCTTACGCCTCGAAGCGGATCCCTCGCGGCGCTCGGGATGGCGCTTCAGACGAGGCGCAGGCGCTTGACGCGACCGCACGCTACGCGCGCATCAGCGTGCTCTTGCCGAACAGGCTCTCGACCAGGTCGACCGTGAGGTCGGCGGTCTTGTTGCGCACGTCGAGCGCCGGATTGAGTTCCATCAGGTCAAGCGAGGCGAGCCGCCCGGAGTCGGCGATCATCTCCATGCACAGCTGGGCTTCGCGGTAGGTCGGGCCGCCGGGCACGGTCGTGCCCACACCCGGCGCGATCTCCGGGTCGAGAAAGTCGACGTCGAAGCTCACGTGCAGGTGCGTGTGCTCGGTGAGCATCGCGAGGGCGAGCTCCATCGCGTGGCGCATGCCCATCTCGTCGATGTAGCGCATGTCGAACACCTCGAGCCCCACCTCGTGCACGAAGCGCTTCTCGCCGGCATCCACGCTGCGGATGCCGATCTCGCGCACGCGGCGGGGCTCGAGCGCCGGCGTCGCGCCGGACAGGCCGGTCAGTTCGGCCGGCCCGTGGCCGCACAGGCACGCGACCGGCATGCCGTGCACGTTGCCGCTCGGTGTGAGTTCGCTCGTGTTGAAGTCGGCGTGCGCGTCGAGCCACAGCACGCGCAGCTTCTTGCCCGCCTCGCGGCAGTGGCGCGCGACCGCGCTGATCGAGCCGATCGCGAGGCAGTGGTCGCCGCCCATCAGGATCGGCAGGCGGCCGCCGGCGAGTTCCGCGTGCACGGCGTCGTGCACGGCGCGGTTCCACGCGGCGACTTCCGGCAGGTGGCGGTAGCCTTCGACCGGCGGCTGCCAGGGATTCGCCGGGCCGACGAGGTTGCCGCGATCCGCGACGTCGATGCCGTGACCTGTCAGCGCTTCGGCGAGGCCCGCGACGCGCAGCGCCTCCGGCCCCATGCTCGCGCCGCGCACGGACGCGCCGATGTCGGTCGGTGCGCCGATCAGGGAAACCGGAGGGCGGGGCATGGGAAGTCGGAGGGATGAAACTTCGTGTTGGCGCGGTCGAACGACGCCGGGCCTGCGCGGCGCCGATTATAGTCCGATGACGCGCGGTTACGAGACTGCACGCGCCTCTCACCCCAACCCTCTCCCCGCTCCGCGGGGAGAGGGAGCCGATCATCGCCGCCGCTTGCCGACGCCGATCATCGCCGCCGCTTGCCTAAGCTCTCCCTCTCCCCGCGGAGCGGGGAGAGAGCTGGGGTGAGGGGCGTGCGGAAAAGACAAAGGGCAGCGGGTTCGCCGCTGCCCTTCGCCCTTCGATCGCGGCCGGAACGTCCGGCCGCGCGCGCTACTTGATCAGGATGATCTCGACCCGCCGCGCCTCGGCATTGTCGCCGGAGCCCTGCGTCAACTCGGGCTTCGCCATTTCGATCTTGTCTTCCGCGATGCCGGCCGACTGCAACTGGTCGCGCACCTTGAACGCACGCTGCTTTGCGAGTTCCTGGTTCTGCTCGAGGTTGCCGCTTGCGTCGTGGTAGCCGGAGACCTTGAGCTTCTGCCCGGCGGCCTTGGCCTTCTCGGCAATCGGCGCGATCTTGCCCGCGGCGTCGGCCGGCAGGTCCGCCTTGCCCGTGTCGAAGTACAGCTTCACGACCTCGATCGTCATCACGGCGACCGGTGCCGTCGCCGCGGCAGGCGCAGTCGCGACGGCCGCCGGCTGCGCGGCCGGCGCCGCGGCCGGCTTGGTGTCGGCCTTGCCGCCCCACGTGGCGAGCAGCGGCACGATCATCAGCGCGACGATGTTGATGATCTTGATCAGCGGATTCACCGCGGGGCCCGCCGTGTCCTTGTACGGGTCGCCGACCGTGTCGCCGGTCACCGCGGCCTTGTGCGCCTCGGAGCCCTTGCCGCCGTAGTTGCCGTCCTCGATGTACTTCTTCGCGTTGTCCCACGCGCCGCCGCCGGTCGTCATCGAGATCGCGACGAAGAGGCCGGTGATGATCGTGCCCATCAGCAGGCCGCCCAGCGCCTGCGGCCCGAGCACGAGCCCCACGACCACGGGTACCAACACCGGCAGCAGCGACGGCACGATCATTTCCTTGATCGCCGCCTTGGTCAGCATGTCGACCGCCACGCCGTACTCCGGCTTGGCGGTGCCCTCCATGATGCCCTTGATCTCCTTGAACTGGCGGCGCACCTCGATCACCACCGAGCCCGCCGCGCGGCCGACCGCTTCCATCGCCATCGCGCCGAACAGATACGGAATGAGGCCGCCGATGAACAGGCCGACGATCACCATGTGGTTCGACAGGTCGAACGTCGTGGCGATGTTGGCCGTCTCCAGCGCATGCGTGTAGTCGGCGAAGAGCACCAGCGCGGCCAGGCCGGCGGAGCCGATCGCGTAGCCCTTGGTGACGGCCTTCGTCGTGTTGCCGACGGCGTCGAGCGGATCCGTGATCGCGCGCACCGAGTCCGGCAGGTCCGACATTTCGGCGATGCCGCCCGCGTTGTCGGTGATGGGGCCGTACGCGTCGAGCGCGACGATGATGCCCGTCATCGACAGCATCGCCGTGGCCGCGATCGCGATGCCGTAGAGGCCCGCGAGCCAGTACGACGCGAGGATCGCCGCGCACACGGCCAGCACCGGCCACGCGGTCGCCCGCATCGACACGCCGAGACCCGCGATGATGTTGGTGCCGTGGCCGGTCGTCGACGCCTGCGCCACGTGCTTGACCGGCTTGAAATCGGTGCCGGTGTAGTACTCGGTGATGATCACCATCAGCGCGGTCAGGACGAGGCCGACGATCGAGGCGCCAAACAGGCGCACCGGCGTCAGCAGGGGATCCGCCGCCGCGAAGCCGACGGTCATGCGGTCGGTGATGAACCAGAAGCCGATCGCCGACAGCACGCCCGCGACCGCGAGCCCCTTGTACAGCGCGTTCATGATCTTGCCGCCGGGCGTGGCCTTGACGAAGTAGCAGCCGACGATCGACGCGAGGATCGAGAAGCCGCCCAGCACCAGCGGATAGACGACCGCGCCCTCCGCGACCGTGGGCAGCAGCAGCGCGCCCAGCAGCATCGTCGCGACGATGGTCACCGCGTACGTTTCGAAGAGGTCCGCCGCCATGCCCGCGCAGTCGCCGACGTTGTCGCCCACGTTGTCGGCGATCACCGCGGGATTGCGCGGGTCGTCTTCCGGAATGCCGGCCTCGACCTTGCCCACGAGGTCGGCGCCGACGTCGGCACCCTTGGTGAAGATGCCGCCGCCCAGCCGCGCGAAGATCGAGATCAGCGAGCCGCCGAACGCGAGGCCGACCAGCGGCTGGATGATGTGATGCAGGCTGTCCTTGGTCGGGTTCGGCGCCCAGTGGGCCGAGCCCGTGAGGAACCAGTAGAAGCCGGCGACGCCGAGCAGCGCCAGCCCGACGACGAGCATCCCCGTGATGGCGCCGCCGCGGAACGCGACCGCGAGCGCCTCGTTCAGGCCTGTGCGCGCCGCTTCCGCCGTGCGCACGTTCGAGCGCACCGACACGTTCATTCCGATGTAGCCCGTCAGGCCGGAGAGGATCGCGCCGAGCGCGAAGCCGCCCGCGGTGCGCCCGCCGAGTGCCCACCAGATGATGGCGAAGAGGATGACGCCGACGATGGCGATCGTCGTGTACTGGCGATTGAGATAGGCCTTGGCACCCGCCTGGATCGCGGCGGCGATTTCCTGCATCCGCGCGTTGCCCGCCGGCTTGGCGAGGATCCAGTTGATCGAGAGGATGCCGTAGACAATCGCCGCCACCGCGCAGACGAGCGCGAAGATGAGACCTGTGGACATGGCTTGATGCTCCCTTTGAAATGTGGCTTGAAGCGCAACGCGGGAGCGCCTTCGTGCGGGCGCCCTTCGCGCGCCCGGCCGGCGGCCCTTCTTGAAGGCTGGCCGCGCGCCCGGGCGGGTATTCCCCCTTGCCCCGCCGGCCGGAGGTCCCGGCCGGAGGAAAACGCGCTATTTTGCCAGTTTGCGGGCGAGGAAGTCGAGCCGGTCCTGCCCCCAGAAGAGTTCGCCGTCGAGCACGTAGGTCGGCGCGCCGAACACGCCGGCGGCGATGGCCTCCTGCGTCAATGCGGAATAGCGCGCTGACATGTCAGCGTCCTGCGCACGCGCGGCGAGCGCCCTGGCGTCGAACCCGCATGCGGACGCGATGGCGGCCAGCGTCGCGGGATCGGCGATGTCGCGCTCCTCTTCCCACAGGGCACGGCCGATGGCGCCATACAGCGCCAGCGCCTGCGGAGTGCCCGCTTCCGCCGCTGCGAGGATCCACAGTGCGGCCGGATTGCCGTCGACCGGGAAGAACTTCGGCTGGACGTTGATCGGCTTGCCGAGGAACTCCGCCCAGCGTTTCAGCTCGACGAGGCGATACGCCTGCCGCTGCGGCGCGCGCTTCGGCAGCGGCAGCCCACCCGACACCGGGAACACCTCGCCCAGGTTGACCGGCTTCACGGCGATCGCCGCGCCGTGCTCGTTCGCCAGCGCGACGAAGCGGTCGTGGCCAAAGTACGTCCACGGCGAATTGGCCGCGAGATAGTAGTCCATCGTCCTGCCCATGCGTACCTCGCTTTACCGGATCCTGTCCACCTGCCGTGTCATCCCGAGCGCAGCGGATCTGCTCGACGACGGCGCGGGCCACAGCAGATCTCGCTGCGCCGGTGACCGGGCAGCGTCTGCGCCGGCCATCCTAGACCTTGAACTGCGTCGCGAGCTTTTTCGCGACGGCGACGTTCTTCAGCCGCACGTACTGCGGCAGCCCGTCGCGGAACGGCGGCGGGTCCTCGCCCTTCATCAGCGGACCCAGGTACGCGCGGGCCTTGGCCGTGATGCCGTAGCCGTCCTTCGTGATGAAGTCGCGCGGCAGCATCTTCTCGACGTTGGCGACCTTGGCGAGCGGCGCCTCGGTGATCTTCCACTTGTACGGCTTGTCCGACACGCGCGTGATAGCCGGCATCACGGCATTGCGGCCCTTCAGCGCCATCTCGACCGCCGCGCGGCCGACCGCGTAGGACTGCTCGACGTCGGTCTTCGACGCCAAGTGCCGCGCCGCGCGCTGCAGGTAGTCGGCGACCGCCCAGTGGTACTTGCAACCGAGCCTGTCCTTGACCAGAGTCGCGATCAGCGGCCCCACACCGCCCAACTGCGCGTGGCCGAACGCGTCGCGCGTGCCTGCCTCCGCCATCAGCTTGCCGTCGGCGTTCAGGAGCCCTTCCGACACGCCGACGCAGCAGTAGCCCGCGGCCTTCACCTTCGCGTCGACCGCCGCGAGGAACGCCGCCTCGTCGAACGGGATCTCCGGGAACAGCAGTACCAGCGGGATCGGCGTGCCCGCGTCGTCGGCCATGCCGACCGCCGCCGTGATCCAGCCGGCGTGCCGGCCCATCACCTCGAGCACGAACACCTTGGTCGAGGTCTTGGCCATCGACGCCACGTCGAACGCCGCCTCGCGCATCGACGTCGCGACGTACTTCGCGACGGAGCCGAAGCCCGGGCAGTTGTCGGTGATCGGCAGGTCGTTGTCGACGGTCTTCGGCACGTGGACCGCGGTCAGCGGGTAGCCCATCGTCTCGGCGAACTGCGCCACCTTGAGGCACGTGTCGGCGGAGTCGTTGCCGCCGTTGTAGAAGAAGTAGCCGATGTCGTGCGCGCGGAACACCTCGATCAGCCGCTCGTACTGCGCGCGGTTCTCCGCGAGCCCCTTCAGCTTGTAGCGGCAGGAGCCGAAGGCGCCGGCCGGCGTGTAGCGCAGCGCGGCGATCGCGCGCGCCGGCTCGCGGCTCGTGTCGATCAGGTCCTCGGTCAGCGCGCCGATGATGCCGTTGCGGCCCGCGTAGACGCGGCCGATGCGGTCGCGGTGCTTGCGCGCCGTTTCGATGACGCCGGCGGCGCTGGCGTTGATGACGGCGGTCACGCCGCCGGACTGGGCGTAAAAGGCGTTGCGTTTGGTCATGGCGCGTGCGGTGCGGGAGATGGCGGAGACGGTGCGGTCACGACGCGAGCGCCGCGAGGCACGCGTCGCGCACGGCGTCCACCCCTCCGAGGCCGTCGACCTTGAGGTGTCTCGGCGCGCGCGGGTCGCCGGTCGCCGCCCACGACTTGTACCAGGCGACGAGCGGCTCGGTCTGCGCGTGGTAGACGGCGAGCCGGTTCTTCACCGTCTCCTCGCGGTCGTCGTCGCGCTGGATCAGTTCCTCGCCGGTCGCGTCGTCGCGGCCGGCGACCTTCGGCGGGTTGTACTTCACGTGATACGTGCGGCCCGACGCGACGTGCACGCGGCGCCCGCCCATCCGCTCGACGATCGCGGAGTCCGGCACGTCGATCTCGAGCACGTAGTCGATCGCGACGCCGGCCTTCTTCATCGCGTCGGCCTGCGGCAGCGTGCGTGGAAAGCCGTCGAACAGGTAGCCATTGGCGCAGTCGGCGGCCTTGAGGCGCTCCAGCACGAGGGCGACGATGATGTCGTCCGACACGAGATTGCCGCTGTCCATCACCTTCTTCGCCGCGAGCCCCAGCGGGGTGCCGGCCTTGATCGCCCCGCGCAGCATGTCGCCGGTCGAGATCTGCGGGATGCCGTAGGCGCCCGTGATGTACGAGGCCTGGGTACCCTTGCCCGCGCCGGGCGGGCCGAGCAGGATCAGTCGCATGGTGGTGGCTCGGGTGGAGGGTCGTTCTGGTTCGAGTCGATGCGGTACCGGCGCTCTCCTGCCGGTCCGGCGCCCCCGGCTCGGGCCGCTATGGTAACCCGTATCCCGCGCGGGCCGCGGCGGCGGCTCTTGGCATAGATCAAGCGGAACGCGCTCCGGTTCGACCTTGGAGTCGACGCATCCCCACCACCGGCGCCGCCCGCGAAGGGGGGCCCGGTGTCGCGACGCCGGCCACGGCAATCGGCCCGGAACGCTGCCAGGTCCCCGCCTGCGCGGGGAGCGTCGGCTGCGGGCCCGTCATGCAACGCCGGTACGACGCCGCGAATCTCTATCCCCGGGCCGCACCGCGCGCGGCGAACAGCGCCCGCACCCGCTCCAGGTCCTCCGGCGTGTCGATGCCCGGCGCCGGCGTGCCGTGCGTGACCTCGACGGCGATCCGGTAGCCGTGCCAGAGCGCGCGCAGCTGCTCCAGCGCCTCGAAGCGCTCGACCGGCGCCGGCGCCAGGCGCGGATAGGCGCGCAGGAACGAAACGCGATACGCGTAGAGACCGTAGTGGCGGTAGAGCGGCAGGCCGGCGGGGAGCGCGTCGCGCGTCGCCGCGAACGCGTCGCGCGCCCACGGTATGGTCGCGCGGCTGAAGTACATCGCATAGCCGTTGGCGTCGAGCACTACTTTCACGACGTTCGGGTTGAACGCTTCGGCGGCGTCGGCGATCGGGTGGCACGCGGTCGCGATGGCCGCGTCCGGCCGCTGCCCGAGCACCTCGGCCATCCGCCGCATCAGGACCGGGTCGAGCAGCGGCTCGTCGCCCTGCACGTTCACGACGATCGCGTCGTCGGGCAGCGCAAGCGCGGCGGCGGCCTCGGCGAGCCGGTCGGTGCCGGTCGGATGGTCGGCGCGGGTCATGCACACGGCGATCCCGTGCGCGGCGACGGCCGCCTCGACGCGCGCGTCGTCGGTCGCCACCACGACGCGCGCAGCACCGCTGGCCTGCGCGTGCTCGGCGACGCGCACGACCATCGGCTTGCCGGCGATGTCGGCGAGCGGCTTGCCGGGCAGTCGGGTCGACGCGTACCTGGCGGGGATCAGGACGATGAACGACACGGTGCTTCCGTGAGCGGGAGTGGAAACGGGGGGCGGGACGACGGGAAGGCCGGATCGGGACACCGGCGCCGCGCACCGGACGCCCTCACCGCCTCACGGATGCTCGTCGGGGCGCAGCCGCCGCGCTTCCTCCTCCAGCATCACGGGGATGCCGTCGCGGATCGGATAGGCGAGCCGCGCCGACTTCGAGATCAGCTCCTGCTTCTCGCGGTCGTAGACGAGCGGACCCTTGGTCACCGGGCACACCAGCATCTCAAGCAGTTTGGGATCCACGGACCTTGTCCTCCACGAGCGCGACCAGCGCCGGATCGAGCACCGCGCGCACCGGCAGGTACCAGCAGCGCTCGTCGGCCAGACGCGCGCATTTTACCGCGTCCTTCTGCGTCATCAGGATCGCAGCCGCGCCGGGGAACGTCAGGTCCGCCGCAGTGAACCGGTGGTGGTCGGGGAACGCGTGCTCGGTCACCGCGACGCCTTGCGCCCGGACCGTGGCGAAGAAGCGCGCCGGGTTGGCGATGCCGGCGACCGCGTGCACGTCGAGCGCGCGCCACGCCGCGGGATCCATCGTGCGCGTCGGGTCCGCGACGTTGCGCCACGGCAACGGCTCGAGCACGGCGATCGTCTCCCGCCCGGCCGCCTGCACGTCCTGCGCTCGCGGATCCACGAAGACCCGCACGACGGCGGCGGCGGCTGCGAGTCGCGCGACCGGCTCGCGCAGCGGTCCCGCCGGCAGCATGAGTCCGTTGCCGAAGCCGCGTGTTCCGTCGACGGCGACCACTTCGACGTCGCGGGCGAGCCGGTAGTGCTGAAGCCCGTCGTCGGCGATCACGACGTCGCACTCCGGGTGCGCCGCGAGGAGCGCGCGCGCCGCCGCCACGCGATCGCGGCCGATCCAGACCGGGTGCCCGGTGGCCGCGAGGATCAGCGGCTCGTCGCCGACCACGGCCGGGTCGTCGCCCGCCGCGACGGCGCGCACCCCCGTCGCGCTGCCGCCGTAGCCGCGGCTCACGAACGCGGGGCGGACGCCGCGTGCGGCGAGCGCCGCGGCCAGCGCGCATGCCAGCGGCGTCTTGCCGCCGCCGCCGACCGTGATGTTGCCGACGACGACGACCGGCACGGGCAGGCGTCGCGCGCGCAGCGCGCCGGCGCGGTACAGCGCGCGCCGGACGGCCACGGCGACGCGGAAGAGCAGCGACGCCGGCCACAGCAGCGCCGCGAGCGGCGTCACGCGCGGCGCGTACCAGGCGGCGACGAGGCGGTCGGCGAAGGTCATGCGCGCGTCCGTTCCCGGCATCGGGACATCCCTAGTCGCGCTGCGTACCGGCAGGTCCCTCGTGGCACGGCGCAACAGCGGTTCCCTCGTCGCTGAGTTGCGCCACGCCGGGATCCCTCGTCGCTGCGCTCCTCGGGATGACGACGGCGCCCTTCGGGCGCCATCGTCACTTGCCGGGGGACTGGGTGGCGAACGTGAGGTGCACGAGCCCCGCCTGGCGCGCGGCTTCCATGACGTGGATCACCGACTGGTGCGTCGCGTTGGCGTCGGCGTTGATGACGATGACCGGGTCCTTCGCGTCGCCGGCCGCGCGCTTCAGCATGTCGGCGAGCGCGCCGACATTGGTGAACGTGAAGACGGTCTTGTCGACGACGTAGCGACCCTGCGCGTCGATGCCGACGTTGACCTCCTTCGGCCGCGGCTTCGACGCGTCGGCTTCCGCCTCGGGCAGCGTGATCTGCAGCTCGGCGACCCGCTGGTACGTCGTCGTCACCATCAGGAAGATCAGGATGACGAGCAGGACGTCGATCAGCGGGATGAAGTTGATCTCCGGATCGTCGCGTCCCCGGTTGCCGCGCAGGTTCATGGCCGGGGTCCGCTACTTGCGCTCGCCGTGCGCGAAGTCGACCAGCTTGATCGCCTGCTGCTCCATCTCGACGACCAGCTCGTCCACCTTGGCGCGGAAGTGGCGGTAGAAGATGAGCGCGGGCACCGCTACGATGATCCCCATCGCCGTGTTGTACAGCGCGATCGAGATGCCGTGCGCGAGCTGGATCGGGTTCGAGCCGACCGCCGTCTGCGAGCCGAAGATCTCGATCATGCCGATGACCGTGCCGAGCAGGCCCAGCAGCGGCGCCGCGACAGCGATGGTGCCGAGCGTCGTGAGGAAGCGCTCGAGGTCGTGCGTGACGACGCGGCCGACCTCCTCGATGGCCTCCTTCATCACGGGCCGCGGCGCCTTCACGTTGGCGAGGCCGGCCGCGAGGATGCGCCCCAGCGGGCCCTGCGCCGCCGTCTTCTGCAGGAGCTCGGGCGTGGCACCGGCCTGCCGGAACTCCCCGAGCACGCGGTCGACCATGCCCGGCGGCGCCACGATCGCCAGGCGCAGCGACCACAGCCGTTCGATGATCAGCGCAAGCGCGATGACGGAGGCGAAGATCAGCGGCCAGATCGGCCAGCCCGCTGCCTGGATGATGGACCACACGAGGGAAGCTCCTGACGCAAGGGTGCCCAGAATGTAGCGTGCGGGCGGTGATTCGGCAAGAAAGCGGGCGGCCCGCGACGCGGACTCACGGCTCGTCCCGGGCATCGGCCAGCGACGCGGTGACCGCGGCGCCGGCAAGAACGATCATCCAGAACAGGAAGATCCACAACAGGAACAGCGGGACCGCGGCCAGCGTGCCGTACATGATCTCGTACGACGGCGCGTGCGCGACGTAGTACGCGAAGCCGCGCCGGGTCACCTCGAATGCGGCGGAGGCCAGCAGCGCGCTGACGAGCGCGTGCGACCACGCCACCGGGCGCGCGGGCGCCAGAGCGTAGAGCAGCGTGAAGAACGCGGTCGCAACCAGGAACGGGACCGGCTCGAGGATCGCGCGCACGGTGACGGGCTGCAGCGGCACGGCCGCGATCGACTGCTGCAGCACCCACATGAGCAGCGTGATCGCGGCGCCGACGAGCGCGGGACCGGCGGTCACGCCGATGACGTAGACCATCACGCGGCGCAGCAGCGGCCGCTTGCGCCGGATGCCCCAGATCGCGTTGATCTCCGACTCGACCGTGTCGACGACGAAGGCCGCGGTGACGACGACGAACAGGATCCACACGCCCTGCAGGCTCGCGGCCTCCGCCGCGAGGCCGACGATGTACGTCTGGACGAGTGCACGCGCGTTCTCGGGCAGCGTGTAGCGCAGCAGGTAGTTCTCGAGGACGCGGACGAAGTCCTGGAACACCGGGAAGTTCGCGACGAACGCGAACGCGACGGTGACGATCGGCACGAGGCCCAGCACGGTCGTGAACGCGAGGCTGCCCGCGGCGCGGGTCCAGCCCACGCCGTCCAGCCGGGTCGCGACGCGGCGGAACAGCGTGAAGGGGCCGACGAATGCCATGGCCGGACCATTATCCCAGACCGCGCGCACGCGACCGCCCGCGGCCGCCCGCGCCGGCGGGGCCGTGCCGGCGGAGCCGCGGGGCCGGCACACGGCGACGGGACTCGAGCCTGGCTCCGACGTTCGAGCCTGGCTCGATTTCCCCGTCCGAGCCTGGCACGATTTCGCGCGTGCGCCGGCCGCCGATGGCGCGGCCCCGCGCGGTCGCGCGCTTGCGGAATTGGCGTAAGCTCGCCGCCGTCCACTCGACAGTACGATCGGGGCCGGCCGCTTCCGGTCCCATTCACGGAGCGCACGCGATGACCGACGCCACCCCCGCCCCCGCCGCCACCGAGATCGCCGTGCTCGGCGGCGGCTGCTTCTGGTGCCTCGACGCGGTGTTCCGCGGCCTGGTCGGCGTGGCTTCCGTCGAGTCGGGCTACGCGGGCGGTGCCGGCGCGAATCCGTCGTACGAGGACGTCTGCACGGGCCGGACCGGGCACGCCGAGGTGGTCAGGGTCGCGTTCGACCCCGCGGTCATTTCGTTCCGCGACCTGCTGAGCGTCTTCTTCACGATCCACGATCCCACGACGCGCGACCGGCAGGGCAACGACGTCGGCACGCAGTACCGGTCGGTCGTGTTCTGCCAGACGCCGGCGCAGCGCGCGACGGCCGAGGACGTCGTGCGCGCGCTGACGACGCAGAAACTGTTCGGCGCGCCGATCGTCACCGAGATCGCGGACGCGGCGCCGTTCTACCCCGCCGAGGGCTACCACCAGGACTACTTCGACCGCAACCCGGCGCAGCCGTACTGCATGTTCGTCGTCGCGCCGAAGGTCGCGAAGTTCCGCAAGTCGTTCGCGGAGCGGTTGCGGCGCTAGCGCGCGCGCTTCGCCAGGAGGCCGCCGGCGGCGAGGCACGCGCCGACCGACCAGAACACCGGCGTCAGCCCCGCGGTCGCGCCCAGCGCGCCGAAGGCGAGCGGCACCGCCACCGCCATCGCCTGCACCAGCGACATGCGCACGCCGGCGGCCTCGCCCATCCGGCCGGGCGGCGCGTGGCTGTGCAGCAGCGACATCACCATCGGCTGGCTCATGCCGAGGCCGAGGCCGAGACAGAACGACAGCGCCATCAGCGTCGGCGCGCCGTCCGAGAACGGGAACAGCAGGTACACGGCGCCCGCGATCAGCAGGGAGGCCCGGAGCACCTGCCGCTCGTTCGCGTGGCGCACGATCCAGCGCATCGAAAAACGCACGACGAACGTGGCGGCCGCGAACGACGCGAGGATGAGGCCGATCGCCGAGGCCGACAGGCCGATCTTCGCACCGTAGACGGGGATCACGATCGTGTGCAGGTCCCAGCCGATCGCCAGCAGCGCGTTGACGAAGAACACCCAGCGCAGCTTGCGGTGCGTGACGAGTTCGAGGGCCCCGCCCGCGTGGCCCCCCGCGCGCGCCGGATGCGGGCCCGGCAGCGGCAACCGCCCGCGCGCCAGGACGACCGCCGGCACGACCGGCAGCAGCGCCAACACCGCGAACGCGGCGGCGAAGCCGCCGTGGTCGATCGTGAGTCCGGCGACGAGCGGCCCGAAGAAGCCCGAGATCGAGTAGCCCAGGGCCAGCAGGCTGAAGTTGTGCGCGCGGTCCTCCGGCGGCCCCATCTCGCCGGTCGCGTTCTGCGCAGGCACCTGGAACAGCATGAAGCCGACGCCGACGACCGTGGCGCTGACGAACAGCGCCGCGAACCCGGGCGCGACGGCCGGCAGCGCGGATCCCGCGGCCAGCGCGACCGATCCGACGAGCATCGGCCGCCGCACGCCGACGCGGTCGGACAGCCGCCCGGTCGCCACGGCGAACACCATCGGCAGCAGCGCGTAGAGCGCCAGCAGGACGCCGACCACCGCCGTGGACGCCCCCAGCCGCAGCGCCTCGAGTGTAATGACGACGCGACTGCCTCCAAGCGCCGTGTGGTTGGCAATCCCGAGGGCGATCAGCGCGACCAGTCGCGGATTGCGGCCGGGAAGCCGCGTCACGGCGCGCGCCGCCCGAGGGGCCTGCACGCATCGGCGTGCGCGCGCGGGCGGGCGTGATGCATCCTGTGGGTATGCGGCATGCGGGCGAACGCGGCACGCTCGGCGCCGCGCGGTCGACCGCCGATTCTACCCCGCCGCGGACGCGGTCCGCCCGACGCGCGAGGTCAACCGATCCGGGTCACGCGATGGCCCTGGTCGCGGATCAGCGCCGGCAGCCCCTGCGTCCCGTACAGGTGCAACGCGCCGACGGCGACGAACACGCGGCCCGTGCGCAGGGGAACGAACAGGCGGTGCGCCATCTGTGCCGAGCGGTTGACGACGAGGTGCTTCGTCAGTTCGGCGAAGTGGGGCGCGACGGCCGGATCCCTGCGACCGGGTGCCGCGGCGAGCGCGGCGAGTCCCGCGAGATCGCCGCGCATCCACGTACGCACGGCGCGCTCGTGGTCGAAGGGAAGCTCCGCGCGGTGCGCGAGCGTCCAGCGCACGAGCGCGGCCTGGCTCGCCAGGGGTACGGCGTCGAGTGCCGCCACCTGCTCCTCCGGCAGTTCGAGGCCGACGGCGGTCATCCGCTGCCGCCGCGCCACGTCGATCAGAATCTCGTCGAGCGTGGGTCCGCCGCCCGTCGCCGGCGGCTGCGCCAGCAGCAGCAGCACCGCCCACGGCTTCAGGCGGGAGAAGGCCTCCGGCGACGGCGCACCGCCGCCCAGCACGTCGCGAACCTGCGCCAGCGTGGCGTCGTCGAAGTGATCGGTCAGTCGGCGCCCGTCGTCGAACTGCGCGGCGGCGAAGAACGCGGAAGGCTCCGCCTGCAGCAGCAGGATCTCCGCGGCGAACCACCGCGACGCGGCGAGCGCCGAAGTCACGGCGGCCGGCAGGCGCGTCACCCGTGCGTCGTTCGAGTGCATCGTGCCGAACACCCACGACGGCGGCTTGCCCGATGCGTCGATGCGGAACAACAGCCCGCGGGAGAACGGCACGGCGGCGGCGGCCGCGGCGACGGCCGCAGGCGCCGCCGCCGCGAGGGCGAGCAGCCGCAGCGCGCGCCGCCGGGCGCGACTAACGCGCAAGCCTCTTCTCGTACGTGGCCGCGACTCGCTCGAGGAGGCCGTCGGCGCGCATCGCGTCGACGGCCTCCGCGAGCGCCGTCAGTGCCGCCTTGGACGTCTGCGGGTTGCAGGCAAGGTAGAGCGGGATCTCGCGGACGATGAACACCAGCTTGATGTCGGTCGCCTTGGCCGCACGCGCCACGGCGCGGGCGCCGTAGTACCCGGTCACCCACAGGTCGATGCGGTCGGGGTGCCCGGCCGGGAGAGACAGCAGCGGGGGGTTGAGGCGGTCCTCCGGCGCCACGCGGATGTTCGTGACGCCGTTTTCCCTGAGGTACTCGACCTTGGCGTCGCTGGCCACGCCGCCGATGCGCAGCCGCCGCAAGTCGGCCAGCGTGCGCACGCTGCCGGAGAAATCGCCGCGGCCGTAGGTCCCCCACAGGTTCGCCGCGAGCGGCCCGACCCAGGTGAAGAGCTTCTCGCGGGCGGGCAGCCGCGCCGTGGCGAACAGGCACGTGTCGCGCTCCGCCTGCGCACGCGCGTATGCCCGTGTCCACGGCAGCACCTCGATCGCGTACGGCACCTTCGCGCGCGCCAGCGCTTCGACCACCAGCTCCGCGACCATGCCGGTCAGCCGGCCGTCCTCGGAATAGTTGAACGGCGGATTCTCCTCGGTGAGGAGCGTCAGCGGCGCGCCGGCAGCCGGCAGGCTGGCGACGAGGACGACGGCGGCGGCTAGGCGGCGGAAGCGGCGCACGGCAGCGGATCTCCGCGGCACGGGCGCGGAGCGATCTGGGAACCATTTGCATTCTCGCGCGCGCCGCCGAGCCTGCCAATGGGACGCGGGCGTCGCCGCGCCGGGCGCTCCACGCGGGGAACCCCCCGGTACGTGCCGCGCAACACTCGCGCACCGCACCGTCGTTTTCCCTCGGAAATCGCCTTCCCTTCCTCGGAAAATGCGGTATAGTCGGCCGCGATGAAGCGGGATCCCGCGACAGGAGGGACTGCTTCAGACCGATCGGCATCGTCCGCTCGCACCAAACGACAGGAAGGAGAACCATGGCTACTGCCAAGAAAGCTGCGAAAAAGCCCGCTGCCAAGAAGCCCGCCGCGAAGAAGCCGGCGGCGAAGAAGCCCGCCGCCAAGAAGCCCGCGGCCAAGAAGGCCGCCCCCGCCAAGAAGAAGCCTGCCGCGAAGAAGCCCGCGAAGAAGGCCGCTGCCAAGCGCAAGCCCAATGCCGCGTTCATGAAGGCGATGACGCCTTCGGCCGCCCTCGCCGCAGTCGTCGGCGCCATGCCGATGCCGCGCACCGAAGTCACCAAGAAGATCTGGGACTACATCAAGAAGAACAAGCTGCAGGATGCGATCAATCGCCGCCTGATCAACGCCGACGAGAAGCTGAAGGCCGTGTTCGGCGGCAAGGGCAAGGTCTCGATGTTCGAGATGACGAAGCTCGTCTCGAATCACCTGAAGTAAGCCCGCGACGATTCGTGCGGCGCGCGAGCGTCGCACCGTGGGTCGAAACGGCCGGCAGCGCGGCGACGCGCGAGCCGGCCGTTCTGTTTGGCAGGCTCCGTGCCGGCATTCACGCCGACGCGCGCCGCCACCGCCACAGCAGCGCGAACCCCAGCACCGGCAGCAGGAAGTCCGTGTAGAGCACGACGCCGGCGTTGCCCGCGGCCAGGTTGCCCGTGGTCACGATCTGCCGGACGTGCCCCACGCCGGCGCCGATCAGGAAGCACGCCGGCCCGAGGACCGCCGCCAGCCGCACGTCGAAGCCGCGGCGGTACGCGAGAAAGCCGACGGCAGAGAAGCCCAGGCTCGCCAATCCCACTTCGGTCTGGAACGGGCTGTCGGCCCAGCCGATGAAGCGCGCCGTCGATGCCCCGAAGAACACGTGGACGACGAAGTTGTAGAGCATGCCGGCGCCGATCGAGAAGAACAGGTACCACCGCAGCAGTGCGTCGTACACGCCGACGGCGGCGCGTGGCGCCGGCATGCGCGCGATGGCGACCGCCGCCGCGACCAATCCGAGCGCGACGAACGTCAGCGACGGATTCGACAGCACCGCACGAATCACCGCTTCCATGGCGACGCGCGGGCGGGCCTAGGTTGAGACACGGCGCGGCGCGATCGGCGTCCGCGCGCGCTTGCGGTCCGCGGCGGTCACGCGGCCGCCTGCATCCCGCGCTGCACCCCCGGCCGCGCGGCCATCGCCGCGGCCCAGCGCGCGAGGTGCGGCAGGTCGCCGGCGCGGTCGATCAGCGGCCGCCTGACGGCGGTGAGCGGATAGAGCGCGAAGTCGGCAATCGACACGTCGCCGGCCAGGTACTCGTGGTCGGCGAGCCGGCCGTCGGCCACGCGAAAGAACTTCACCGCGCGCTCCTCGAACCAGCGGACATTGGCCTCGGACTTCTCCGGCGTGTAGTTCTGGAGCAGGAAGATCGTCATCGACGCCGCGGCGGTGTCCGTGACCGCGTGCATCAGCCAGCCGAACGCCTGCGCGCGCAGCGCGGGATCGAGCGGGAAGAAGCGCCCGGTCTTCATCGCCAGATAGAGCAGGATCGCGCCGGACTGCGCGAGCGGCAGCGGCGCGCCCCCCGGCGCGTCGCCATCGACGATCGCGGGAATCGTGCCGGCGGGATTGATCGCGAGGAACCAGGGTTCTCGTTGCTCGCCGGCCGCGAGGTCGAGCTTGCGCAGCCGGTACGATAGGCCGCACTCCTCCAGCATGATCGCGGCGCGCTGGCCGTTGGACGAGTTGGCCGTGTACAGGTCGATCATCGCGTTCGCTCCGCGATCCGGCGCCCTTGAGACCGAGGATTCCGGACGTTGCTTCCGCATCGCACGACGCCCGCACAAGCGTCGTCCCCGCGAGAGCGTGGACCCGGCGGCATTCGGCGACCTGCCCTCGTCGGGACAGCCACGACACCGGGTCCCCGCTTTCGCGGGGACGACGGTGTTCGGTCTGCCGCCGCCACACGCCGACCGTAGCAGTCAATCCGCACCTACGCGCCCTGCTTCTTCGGCCAGTCGTCCTCGTCCTCGAGGATCCGGATCACCCGCGTGCGCTTGCCGCCGGCGTACCGCTCCATCTTCACGAGGATCGGGAAACGCTCGGCGAGCGCCGCGCGCGCGTCGGTCTCCTGCTCGAACACGAGCAACTTGCCGTCGTCGCCGAAGACGTCGTGCCAGAGGCCGCGATCGTCCTCGTACTCGATCTTGTACCGCACGGGGAACTACGCGCGCCCCTGCAGCGCGGCGATCCGCTGCTCGATCGGCGGGTGCGTCGAGAAAAGCGCCATGATGCCCGCGCGGTCGGTGATGCCGAACGCCTTCATCGCCTCCGGCAGCGTGCCTGGCTCGACGCCACCCAGGCGCCGCAGCGCGTTGACCATGGGATTGGGCGTGCCGAGGTACTGCGCCGAGCCGGCGTCGGCGCGGAACTCGCGCTGGCGCGAGAACCACGCGACGATCATCGACGCGAGGATCCCGAGCACGATCTGCAGCACGATCACCGTGATGAAGTAGCCGGGGCCGTTGCCGCGCTCGCTGCGGAACACCGCGCGGTCGACGATCGAGCCGATGACGCGCGAGGCGAAGATCACGAACGTGTTGACCACGCCCTGGATAAGCGTCAGCGTCACCATGTCGCCGTTCGCGACGTGCGCGACCTCGTGCGCGAGCACCGCCTCGACCTCCTCCTTGTTCATCGACTGCAGCAGGCCGGTGGAAACGGCGACGAGCGCCGAGTTCCTGAAGGCGCCGGTCGCGAACGCGTTCGGATCCCCTTCGTAGATCGCGACCTCCGGCATCCCGATGCCCGCTTTCTGCGCGAGCCGCTGTACGGTGGCGACGAGCCACGACTCGACGTCGTTGGCCGGTTGCTCGATCACGTGCGCGCCGGTCGACCACTTGGCCATCGACTTCGACATGAGCAGCGAGATGATCGAGCCGGTGAAGCCGACGACGGCGGAGAACAGCAGCAACTCGACGTGCCCGGCGCCGGCGCCGCCCGCACGGTCGAGGCCGGTGAGCCGCAGCACGATCGACAGCACGACCAGGACGGCGACGTTCGTGAGGACGAAGAGGATGACGCGTTTCATGGCGGGCCTTCCGCGAAGACGTGGGGCGGCCGAAGTTTAGCGCGGCCGCACGGCGCGTGGAACGAATCGGGATGTGGGGACGGGATCCGTCCGCTTCAAGAGGGCACGCCGGCGACGGCGCGCCCGGGTCAGGGCTTCGACCAGGAGTCCTTGAGCGTCACCGCGCGGTTGAACACCGGCCGCCCCGGCGCGTGGTCGGCGAGGTCGGCGACGAAGTAGCCGTGACGCTCGAACTGGAAGCGCTCCTCCGGAATGGCCGCGGCCAGCGCCGGCTCGACGTACGCCGTGAGCACGCGCTTCGAGTCCGGATTGAGGTCGTCCAGGTAGTTGCGCTCGGCGACCTCGACGTCGTCGTCCTCGTCGCCGGCGACCGCCGTGTGGTGCGCCGGCAGCGGCGCTTCCGGCGTCGCGGCGTCGCCGCGCGCGCCCCACGGATTGCGCGCGCCCGGAAACGGCACGCGGAACAGCCGATCGTAGATGCGCACCTCGGCGGGCACCGCGTGCGCGGCGGAAAGCCAGTGGATGTTGCCCTTGACCTTGCGCGCGTCCGCGCCGGGCGTGCCGCTGCGCGTGTCCGGGTCGTACGTGCAATGGACGGCCGTCACGTTGCCGGCGGCGTCCTTGTCCGCGCCCGTGCACTTGACGATGTAGCCGTAGCGCAGCCGAACCTCGGCGCCGGGGGTGAGCCGGAAGTAGCCCTTTGCCGGCGTTTCGGTGTAGTCGTCGCGCTCGATCCACAACTCGCGCGTCAGCGGCAGCTCGCGCTTGCCGAGTTCGGGCCGCTGTGGGTGATTGGGCGCGTGGCACGGCTCGCTCCGGTCGGCCGGATAGTTGTCGATGACGAGCCGCACCGGGTCGAGCACGGCGATGCGCCGTGGCGCGCGCGCGTTCATGTCGTCGCGCATGCAATCCTCGAGCACGCTCATGTCGATCCACGAGTCCGTTTTCGACACGCCGATGCGCTCGGCGAGCAGGCGAAACCCCTCGGGCGTGAAGCCGCGGCGGCGGGCGCCGACCAGCGTCGGCATCCGCGGGTCGTCCCAGCCGTCGACGTGGCCCCGGGCGACGAGTTCGATCAGCTTGCGCTTCGACAGCACGACGAACGTGAGATTCAGGCGCGCGAATTCGAACTGCTGCGGCAAGGGCCGGGGGAGCATGCCGCCGTCGGCGAGCTTCTCGATCACCCAGTCGTACAGCGGCCGATGGTCCTGGAACTCCAGCGTGCAGATCGAGTGCGTGATGCGCTCGAGCGCGTCCGAAATGCAGTGCGTGTAGTCGTACAGCGGGTAGATGCACCACTTGTCGCCGGTCCGGTGGTGCGCCGCGTGGCGGATCCGGTAGATCGCCGGGTCGCGCAGGTTCACGTTCGGGCTGCCCATGTCGATCTTCAGCCGCAGCACGTGCGCGCCGTCGGGGAATTCGCCCGCGCGCATGCGGCGGAACAGGTCGAGGTTCTCGGCGACGGAGCGGTGGCGGTACGGGCTGTCGAGGCCGGGCTCGGTGAGCGTGCCGCGGGTCGCGCGCACCTCCGCGGCCGTCTGGCTGTCGACGTAGGCCAGGTTGTTCTCGATGAACCACTCGGCGAACCGGTAGAGGTCGTCGTAGTAGTCCGACGCGTGGTAGCGGTGGTCGCCCCAGTCGTAGCCCAGCCAGCGCACGGACTCGGCGATCGCGTCCTCGTACTCGACCTCCTCCTTCAGCGGGTTCGTGTCGTCGTAGCGCAGGTGGCAGGTCCCGCCGTTTTCCGCGGCGAGGCCGAAGTTGAGGATGATCGACTTGGCGTGGCCGTAGTGCAGGTAGCCGTTGGGCTCGGGCGGGAAGCGGGTGACCACGCGGCCGCCGTGCTTGCCGGTGCGCAGGTCGTCCGCGACGATGGCGCGCAGGAAATTCGGCCCCGGCGCGTCGCGCCCGGCCGCGCGCGACCCGGAGGCGGGCGCGGCGCCGCCGGCCGCCGACTTTGGCGAAGCGGCGGGATCGGCGATTTGCGGCGGCGCAGCAGACATTTATCGTTTGTTCATGAACAAGACGGGAACGTGACACATTCTAACCAAGGCCGGGGAACACGTCACCGGCTGCGCCCTAGGGCGCGCGCGGCCAACCCCCGGAAATCCGCGCCCCGCAAGGGTTTCCGCGGCATGCCCGGCCCCGGCGGGCCGACGTTTTCCACAAATCCTGTGGATACTGGTGTGCATATCTTGTAAATTCGGCGCCTAAGTCACGGTCACGCACGGAAAAACGTTGCGATGCCCGATTTCATGCCGATATTTTTCAGAATCATTACAGTTACTTGGAGCAGCCTTCCTCGGGCGGCGAAGCGTGCTGGCGGCCCTTCGGCGGGCACCTGACCGCGCGCGACGCCTTGATACTTGGACCATTAACGTCCAGGACAAAATCCATGTTGCGCCTGCGTTGTCGATCCCCGTTCCCGCCCAGTCCCGAATGATCAACGGCCGACCCGGCGGCATCGCCGACACTCCGGCCGCACCCGGCGCGGCGGTCCTGCCCGTTTCCGCGCTGGTGGCCTCCGCGCGCCTGCTGGTCGAGCGGCACCTGGGTCTCGTGTGGGTCGGCGGGGAGATCTCCAACTTCACGCGGGCCGCGTCAGGCCACTGCTACTTCAATCTCAAGGACGCGCAAGCGCAGGTGCGGTGCGTGCTGTTCCGCCAGCGCGCGCAGGGCGTGGCCTTCGCGCTGCGCGACGGGCTGGCCGTCGAGGTGCGCGCGACGCCGACGATCTACGAGGCGCGCGGCGAGTTCCAGCTCAACGTCGACAACGTGCGGCTCGCGGGCGTGGGCGCGCTGTACGAGCAGTTCGCCCGGCTGAAGGCGAAGCTCGAAGCGGCAGGCTGGTTCGCGCCCGAGCGCAAGCGCCCGCTGCCGCCGTTCCCCCGCGCGGTCGGGCTCGTGACGTCGCCGCGTGCCGCCGCGCTGTCCGACATGCTGACCACGCTGCGCCGGCGCTGGCCGGTCGCGCGCGTGATCCTCTACCCGACCGCGGTGCAGGGCGGCGGCGCGGCGGCGGAGATCGCCCAGGCGATCCGTGCGGCCAACGCCCGCGCCGAAGTCGACGTGCTGATCGTCGCGCGCGGCGGCGGCTCGATCGAGGATCTGTGGGCGTTCAACGAGGAGGTCGTCGCGCAGGCGGTCCACGCGTCGCGGTTGCCGGTCGTGTCGGGCGTCGGGCACGAAACCGACTTCACGATCTGCGATTTCGTCGCCGACGCACGCGCACCGACGCCGACGGCGGCCGCCGCGCTGGCGGTGCCGGACCGCGCGGCGCTCGGCGAGCGGGCGGCGGCGCTGCGGCGCGCGCTGGCGCGCTCGATCGCCCACGCGGTTGCCGTGCGCGCGCAGCGCCTCGACCACGCGACGCGGCGCCTCGTACACCCGGCGGCGCGCCTCGCGCAGCAGCGCTTCCGCGTCGACGAGCTCGCGCGCCGGCTCGTCCGGCGCGCAGCGCTCGACGCCGCCACGCGCGCGGCGCGCGTCGCCGGATTGCAGGGCCGGCTGCTGCGCGAGTTGCGCGCACCGCTGCCGGCTGCCGCCCGCGTCGACCGGTTGCGGGATGCGTGGTCGCGGACGGGCCGCGAGCGGCTCGCGCGCGCGCACGAGCGCGTGGCGGCGCTGGCGCAGGCGCTCGCGCACCTCGACCCGCAGCGCGTGCTGGAGCGGGGCTACGCGATCGTGGCGGCGGCGGACGGGTCCATCGTCGTCGACGCGCGGCAGGTCGCGCCGGGCGACGCAGTGGCGCTGCGCTTCGCGCGCGGCGGCGCGGACGCGACGACTCGCGGGGGGCGAGATCCTGACACCCGTCGCCCCGGCTGAGCCCCCCCCCCCCCCCCCCCCCCCCCCCCCCGGGCCCCCCGCGCCCCGGCCCCCCGCCCCCCCCCCCGCCCCCGGGCCCGGGCGCCGCGCGCGCCCCCCCCCCCGTCTACTGGTGAGACGCCCTTCGCGCTCAGGCCTCGTCCGGCTCCGGATCGTCGACCGGCAGCACCGGGCGCACGAACTTCGCCGCGACCTCTGCCGGCGCCTGCGCCGCGATCTTCGGCGTGGCCACCTGCACGTCGGCGTTCTGCGCGCGGTGGCGCAGCGCGTGGTCCATCAGCACGACGGCCATCATCGCCTCGGCGATCGGGGTCGCGCGGATGCCGACGCACGGGTCGTGGCGGCCGTGCGTGTTGACGACGACGGGGTTGCCCGCCTTGTCGATCGACTGCCGGTCGAGCCGGATCGACGACGTCGGCTTCACGGCGATCGCCACGCGGACGTCCTGCCCGGTGGAAATGCCGCCCAGGATGCCGCCGGCGTGGTTGGTCAGAAAGCCCTCGGGCGCCATCTCGTCCGAGTGCTCGGTGCCGCGCTGGGCCACGGCCGCGAAGCCGGCGCCGATCTCCACGCCCTTGACCGCGTTGATCCCCATCATCGCGGCCGCGAGGTCCGCGTCGAGCTTGCCGTAGACGGGCTCGCCCCAGCCGACCGGCACCCCCCTCGCCACGATCTCGATCCGCGCGCCGCAGGAGTCGCCCGCCTTGCGCAGCCGGTCCATGAATGCCGCGAGCTCCGGCACGATCGCCGCGTTGGCCACGAAGAACGGGCTGGCGTCGACGTGCTGCCACCCTTCGAACGGGATCGCGTTCGGGCCGAGCTGCGTCAGGTGGCCGCGGATCTCGACCCCGCAGCGCTCGCGCAGCCACTTCTTCGCGATCGCGCCGGCGGCGACGCGCACGGCAGTCTCGCGCGCCGACTGCCGGCCGCCGCCGCGATAGTCGCGGATGCCGTACTTCTGCCAGTACGTGTAGTCGGCGTGGCCGGGCCGGAACGTGTCGGCGATGTTGGCGTAGTCGCGGCTCTTCTGGTCCTCGTTGCGGATGACGAGCGCGATCGGCGTGCCCGTCGTGCGTCCCTCGAAGGTGCCCGACAGGATCTCGACGGTGTCGGACTCGCGGCGCTGCGTGACGTGGCGCGACGTGCCGGGCTTGCGGCGGTCGAGCTCGCGCTGGATGTCGGCTTGCGCCAGCCCCATCCCCGGCGGGCAGCCGTCGACGACGCAGCCGATCGCCGGGCCGTGCGATTCGCCGAACGAAGTGAAGCGGAACAGCGTGCCGAACGTGTTGCCGGACATGGAAGTCGATGCCAACGACGGAACCGCCGTCGAGTGTAGCACGCAGGTCGCGGCCCTCCGCCGCGGCCGCGCTCCGGTGCGACAATGACGCGGTGAACGCATCGCTCGCCATTCCCGTGGCGCTCGCCGCCGCGCTGCGTGCCGCGCGCTTCGTCGCCGTGCTCACGGGTGCAGGCGTGTCGGCCGAGTCCGGCGTGCCGACGTTCCGCGACGCGCAGCAGGGACTGTGGGCGCAGTTCGACCCGCTCGAGCTCGCGACCCCGTCGGGGTTCGCGCGCAATCCGAGGCGCGTTTGGGACTGGTACGCGATGCGCCGCGAGATGGTCGGCCGCGTCGCGCCCAACCCCGGCCACTTCGCGCTCGCCGCGCTCGAGCGCCGCGTGCCGGAGTTCCTGCTCGCCACACAGAACGTCGACGGCCTGCACCAGCGCGCCGGCAGCGCGCGCGTCGTCGAGCTGCACGGCAACATCACGCGCGTGCGCTGCTCGCGCGAGGGCACCGTGATCGCGCGCTGGGACGCCGGCGACGACGCCGCGCCGCCGCGCTGCCCGCAGTGCGGCGCCTTCCTGCGACCCGACGTCGTCTGGTTCGAGGAGCTGCTGCCGCCGGACGCGCTCGCCGCCGCCGAGAGCGCCGCGCGGCGCTGCGACGTGCTGATCGTCGCCGGCACGTCGGCCGAGGTCTACCCGGCGGCCGCGCTGCCCGACGCGGCACTGTCCCGCGGCGCGCGCGTCGTCGAGGTCAACCCGAGCGAGACACCGCTGTCGGCGCACGCCGACGACGTGCTGCGCGGACCGGCCGGCGCCGTGCTGCCGGCGCTTGTCGCGGCGGCGTTTCCCGCCCGGTAGCGAAAGCCCCGCCCGCGGTCAGCGCGTGCGTTCGTCGCCGGCGCGCGCGGGCGGCAGCGGCGCGAGGTAGCCGATCAGCAGCAGCAGCACGCCAACGCCCAGGAAGGCGACGACGCGCGGCAGTCCGGACAACGCGGACAGGTCGACGGCAAACAGCTTGACGACCACCACGGCGAGCAGCGCGGCGCCGACCATCCACAGCGGCCGGATCGCGCGGCGCGTCGCGACCAGCATCAGCGGCAGCGCCGTGCCGGTCCACGTCAGCGTCAGCGCCGCCTGCAGCGGCTTCGACGCGAGCAGCGGCGCGAGCCGCCACGGCACGTCCAGCCACTGGTGCACGGCGCGGAACACCAGCGCGTTGACGAACAGGAACACCGCGGCGCCGAACCACGCGTACAGCGTGGTCTCGGCCACGCGCACGGTCGCGCGCGCCCAGACGACGAGCGCCGCGAGCGCCGCGATCAACGTGACGTCGAGCGGGTTGGCGAGCGGCACGTACGGCAGCGGCGCCGTGCCTCCGGGGGAGATCGCGTTGACCAGCGCGAACCAGACGGCGAGCAGCGTGGCGACCGTCGTCGCCGCGCTGCTGGCGTAGGCGGCGCGGTACGCGGACAGCGGCCAGTGCGGCCAGTCCGCCGCCCGCGCCATCAGCACGAGAAAGCCGATCGCCGGCCACGCCGCCGCGCTCGGCATCCACACGGTGCCCTCCGCGAACGCGCGGCCAACCCACTCGCTCGCCTCCCACGACGTCCATGCGACGATGCCGATCGCGGAGGCGGCGTGGGCGAAGGCCAGCACGCGCGCCGTGCGGTCGTCCGCAGGAGCATCGGCGGCGCGGGCGCGCAGCGCGTCTGCGGCGAACAGCACGCGCCACTGGGTCGCCCACGCGAGCGGCCACACGAGCCAGCCGTATGCGGACAGCGTCGTGCGCATGCGGTCCCAGTCGGCGTAGGCGACGATGGCCATCGCCGGCAGCAGCGCGGCGCCGAACCACGCGAGCCGCGGCCAGCGCAGCCGCCGCTGCAGCACCAGCGCGAGCGCGACGCTGCCCGCCGCGTACGCGAGGAACGCATTGCCGACCGCGCGCGCCGGCAGCGCGCGGTCGAGCTCGAGCGCGCCGCCGCCGTACCACCACGCCACTCCCCACAGCACGGCGAGCGGCACGAGCGCCTGCTCGTGGCGCCCGATTCCGTCGCGGTGCCGGTCCGCCACGAACGCCGTCGCGAGCGCGGCCAGCGCGATCAGCGTCGCGCCGAAATAGTTCGCGTTGAGGAACAGCCGCCCGCCGGCGTCGATGTCGGAGAGGACGAACGCGGCGGCGGCCGCGAGCTGCAGCAGCAGCGCGAAGCCACGCGCGAGCGGCTGCCGCTGCCGGCAGCCGATCCAGTACACGCCGGCGGCTTCCAGCGCCCACCACGCCGACGTCCAGCGCGGATCGGCGGCGAACGGTATGGCGACCGTGCCGAAGACGATCGCGAGTGCCGCGAAGGCGCGCGCGAGCAGCGCCAGCCCCGGCTCGGGTCGCCGGATCAGTGCCAGCGCCAGCCCGGCGTAGAACAGCGCCAGCGCGAATGCGCTCCACGCCACGCCGTAGCGATGGTCGTGCACGAGGGAGGCCTGCAGCGCGAACGCGACCAGCGGCACCCCGAACACGAGCAGTGCGTCGACCGGCGCGCGCGCCGTGAACGACTCGCGCTTCGCGTACAGGACCGCGATGGTCACGTAGAACAGGAAGAAGGCGACGAGGAACGGCTCGACCGTCGCGAAGTGCTCGGGCCGGTAGTAGCGCTCGCCCCAGAACACGGCGAGCACGAACGTGAACACGAACCCCAGCGCGTTGAGCGCACGCCACGCGCGCAGCCACGCGAGCGCGAAGATCGCGGCGTTGAGCACGGCGAAGTAGCCGAACAGGCGCGCGGGGGCGCCGGCCGACGTGGCGACGAGGAACGGTGCCAGGAAGCCGCCGGCGATCGCGAGACCGGCGAGCGGCTGCGAGTCGGCGCGCACCGCGAGCACGACGGTCAGGACGGCGACCGCGAAGAGCAGCGCGAACGCCGGCCACGCCGGCAGCACCTCGTACAGTCGGAACGCGGCAAAGATCGTCAGGTACAGGACCCCCGCGCCGGCACCCTCGAGCGACAGGCCGTAGCCCGGCCGCGTGCGCGCGAGCCAGGCACCGAGCGCCACCAGCGCGCCACCGGCGAGCGCGACGCCCGCGAGCTTCGCCTCGATCGGAATCGTCACGATCTCCACCAGGAACCGCAGCAGGAACGCGACGCCGAAGAACAACACGACCACGCCGATGCGCGTCAGCGCGTTGCCGCCGGTGAACCATGCCCACAGCGGATTCGGTGCAGCGGCCGCGGGCGCCTGCGGCGCCACGGGCGCGCGCGGTGCAACGGGCGTTGGTGTCGCCGCCACGGCGCCCGCGGCCGTCGGTGCGAGCGTACCGTCCGATGCGCGCTCGAAGCCCGTCGGCACGCCTGCCGCCGGCGCCGGGATGTCGATCGCCATCCGCTCCGGCGCGAGCGCCGCGGCAGCGCGAACCGGCTCGACCGGCGGCGGCGCGTCCGGCGCTGCCGCCACGCCGGCCATCTGCTCCAGCGTCGCCAGGCGCCGCTCGATCGCGTCGAGACGCTGCGCGATCGCCGCCTGGGCGACGTCGCCGCGCGGCGCGGGCACGTCCGCTCGCGCGGTCAACGCCGGCTGCATCGCGCCCGCAGGCGCCGGCCGCTGCGCCGCCTGCTGCGCCTGCTGCGCCTGCTGCGCCTGCGCGCGCGAGCGCCACGCGAGCATCACGATGAAGCCGACGAAGGCGCCGGCGACGCCGCCCGCGATGCCGAGCGCGATGGCGCCGACGATGAATCCGACCACGATGCCGAGCACGATCATGCGGTCCCCTTCGCGTTGGCAGCCACGCGCCTGTGCAGCGCCGGCGTCAGCGGGCGTCGCCGCGCAGCGCGAGCACCTGCGCGCGCAGCGCCTCCGGCGTCGCGCGCTCCGGCGGCACCGGCGGCGCGACCGTCAGCGCGATGCGCGAGAACACGCCGCGCAGGCGGCGCATCGCGCGGCCCTCGTACGACCGTGAGAAGAAGCTGCCCCAGAGCCCGGACAGCGCCATCGGCACGACAGGCACCGGCGTGTCCGCCACCATCCGCTCGATCCCGGGGCGGAACGCGTGCATCTCGCCGTCGCCGGTCAGCGCGCCTTCGGGGAAGATGCCGACGACCTCGCCGGCGCGCAGCGCGGCCGCCGCGGTCGTAAACGCCGCCTCCTTGACCGCGGGGTCCTCGCGCGCCGACGCGACCGGAATCGCCTGCATCGTCCGGAACAGCCAGTTGAGCACGGGGACCCGGAAGATCCGGTGGTCCATGATGAAGCGGATCGGCCGGCGCACGCACGCGGCGATCACGATCGCGTCGACGTAGCTCACGTGGTTGCACACGACGATGCAGCCGCCCTCGTCGGGCACGTTCTCGAGACCTTCCTTGCGCACGCGGTACATCGTGTGGATCAGCAGCCACGCGAGGAACCGCATCAGGAACTCGGGCACCAGCTGGTAGATGAAGAGCGCGATCACCGCGTTCAGGATGGCAGTCACCAGGAACAGCTCGGCGATCGACAGCCCCTGCCCGAGCAGCACGATCGCGAACCCCGCGGACGCGACCATGAACACCGCGTTGAGGATGTTGTTCGCGGCGATGATCCGCGACCGGTGCGACGCCTCCGAGCGCTCCTGGATCAGCGCGTACAGCGGCACGATGTAGAAGCCGCCGAACAGGCCGATCAGCATCAGGTCGGCGACCACGCGCCAGTGCTCCGGCCGCGCGAGGAAGGCGGCGATGCCGGCCAGCTCCGTCGCGTGCAGCGACCGCGTGGCGAGCCACAGGTCGATCGCGAACACGGTGAGTCCGATCGAGCCGAACGGCACCAGCCCGATTTCGACCTTACGCCCGGACAGGCGCTCGCACAGCAGCGAGCCGGCGCCGATGCCGATGGAGAAGAGCGCGAGCAGCAGCGTCACGACGTGCTCGTCGCCACCCAGCACGTCCTTGGCGAAGTTCGGGAACTGCGTGAGGAACGTCGCGCCGTAGTACCAGAACCACGAGATGCCCAGCATCGACAACCAGACCACGCGGTTGCCGTAGGCGAAACGGATGTTCTTCACCGTCTCGGTGAACGGATTCCAGTTGAGCACGAGGTCCGGCGCGACCGCCGGCGTGTGCGGGATGCCGCGGCTCACGAGCCAGCCGGCGATCGCCACCGCCACCGCGACGAGGCCGGCGAGCACCGGGCCGTAGCCCGGGATCGCGACGACGACGCCGCCGGCGATCGTGCCCAGCAGGATCGCGACGAACGTCCCCATCTCGACCAGGCCGTTGCCGCCGATCAGCTCCTCGGGCTTGAGGTGCTGCGGCAGGATCGCGTACTTGACCGGCCCGAACAGCGTCGAGTGCACGCCCATCAGCGCGAGCGCCGCGAACAGGAGCGTCAGATCCTGCAGCCAGAACCCGGCGGCGCCGACGACCATGATCGCGATCTCGAAGAGCTTGACCAGCCGGATCAACCGCGACTTCTCGTACTTGTCGGCGAGCTGGCCCGCCGTCGCCGACAGGATGACGAACGGCAGGATGAACACGCCGGCGGCGACGTTGACCAGCGTGTTCGCGTCGTACGCGGAGTGCGCGGCCGCGTGGAAGGCGACAAAGATGATCAGCGCGTTCTTGTAGACGTTGTCGTTGCCGGCGCCGAGGAACTGCGTCCAGAAGAACGGCGCGAAGCGGCGCTGCCGCAGTAGGTCGTACTGGTTGGGCGCGTGCATGTCAGTCCCGAAGGGCCGTCCCGAGGGACTGACCTGCCACGGCCTCCTCGCAAGGGTGCGGCATGCGGATGGCGGCGCGTCGGCCGTCGCCCTCGCGCGCGGACGCGCTCTGCGAGCCTTGCCTCCGGCCCGCGCGCGAGGGCGGCTCGGGGGGCAGCGAGTACCGCGAGCGTGGGGGTCGTTTCATCCTGGCGCAGCCGGTCAGGTGGGCGCGAAGAACGCGCGGGTCTCGAACACCGAAGGCGCGAAGCCGTTGCCCCCGCGGGCGAGGCTGCGCTTCAGCACGAAGTCGAACAGCAGCGTGTTGTGGTTGCGCAGTTCGCGCAGCGGCGCGGAGGCGCCGGGGTCGAGCAGGTTGCGCGCGACGAGCGCGGGCAGCGACACCAGAGGCAGGATCCCGGGCAGCGGGTAGTCGGAGCCGTTGACGAGCCGCGCGTGCCAGTCGCGCCGTGCGAGAAGGACCTCGACCACGTCCATGCGGTTGCCCTGGGTGACTGCCGAGATGTCGCCGCGCAGGTTCGCGCGCGGCCGCGGCTCGTCCATCAGCCGCGCAAAGAGGTCGAAGTTGGGCACGAGTGCCGTGCCGCCGTGGTCGAGGTCGCGACCCATGCCGAGCGACGCGCAGTGGGCGACGACGACCTGCACGCCGGCGTCGAGGGGGCGCCGCAGCAGCAGCGGGTTGCCGAGGTGCTCGCCGTGCCCCTGCACGGCGCGCTCGTCGCCGGCATGCGTGATCAGCGGCAGCTTGAGGTCGGAGAGCTGGGCGTAGAAGCGGTCGCAGCGTGCGGACGCGGGGTCGATGTTCTGCGCCGAGGGCAGCCATTTCACGGCGCGCGCGCCGCGCGCCTTCGCAGCGTCGAGGCGGTCGCGCGCGTCGGGCGCGTACGGGTGGACCGACGCCGCCCACTCGAAGTGGTCCGGATGCCGCCGCGCGAGTTCCGCCGCGTAGGCGTCCGGCACGAAGAACGTCGAGCGCTCCGGAACCGGGTTCCCCGCGTCGTCGCGCGCCCAGTCGAACGCAAAGAGCAGCGCGCGGAAGCCCTCCGGCATCGCCTCGCACTGGTTGAGCAGCCGGTCGACCACCGACGCGTCGATGCGGCCCGGCGAGTCGTGCGCGCAGCCGGCGTTCATGTAGAACAGCCGCTGCACGTACTGGGCGGGCGACCAGATACGCTCCATCGCCGGGTTGATCCAGAGGCCCTGGCCGGAATCGCCGTTGCCGAACACGTGGCAGTGCGCGTCCCACACGTTGCGCGGGTCGATGCCGCGCCAGGCCGCGGCGACGAGCGCGTGCGTGCGCAGGTGCGGCGGCATGCCGGCGTGGCAGGCGTTGAGGACTCCGTCGGACAGCGAATAGTCGCAGCCGGCGACGAGCGCGGCCGCGCCGGCGCCCGCGGCGCCGAGGAAGCGCCGGCGATTCATTGGAGCACCTTCGCGCTGCGCGCTCCGGCGGTTTGGACGCTTCGGCCTTCGGAGCCGCCTGCCGCGCTCGTGTGGCCCCCGCGCGCGCGCCGCCCGGGGGGGGGCCCCCCGCCGCGGGGGCCCCCCCCGCCCCCCCCCCCCCCCCCCCCCAGGGGCGAGCGCCTTGGGGCGGCCCCCCCCCCCCCCCCCCCCCCCCCCGGCGGCGGTGCCGCGCCGCTCCCCCCCAGGGGGGCGAGCGCCTTGGGCGGCCCGGCGGCGCGGAGGTGTTCCCCCGAGCGGCGCTGCGCGCCGCTCCCCCCCAGGGGGGCGAGCGCCTTGGGGCGGCCCGGCGGCGCGGGTGTGGTCCCCCCCGAGCGGCGCTGCGCGCCGCTCCCCCCCAGGGGGGCGAGCGCCTTGGGGCGGCCCGGCGGCGCTCATGCCCCCCCCCCCCCCCCCCCCCCCCCCCCCCCCCCCCCCCCCCCCCCCCCCCCCCCCCCCCCCCCCCCCCCCCCCCCCCCCCCCCGCCCCCCCCCCCCCCCCCCCCCCCCCCCCCCCCCCCCGCGCCCCTCGAGTTGCGTGAGGTAGTCGAGGACCGACAGGAGTCCGGCGCGCACGGCGCCCGGGTCCGTGCGGTACCAGACCTCCTTGCCGACCTTCTCCGCGTGGAGCACGCCGGCCTCGCGCAGCACCTTCAGGTGATGCGCCACCGCCGAGCGCGAAAGCGTGGACGCGGCGACGATCTGCCCGACGGTCAGCCGCTCGCCCGGTTCGAACATCAGCAGAATGCGCTGGCGATGGCCGTCGCCCAGCGCCGTGAACATCCGCGCGGTGCGCTGCCACGGGCGCGGCAGCGTCCGGGCGTAGCTCGGTCGCATCGGGCGTCCCTTATATGACGAAATAATTAGTCATGTAGTCAGGATTAGGCACGGGTCCGCGGCTGCCGTCAAGCGACGCGCCGGCGGGGCCCGACGAACGGCGCGGCGCGTCCGGGGCCACGCTACAATGCGCCGCATGCAGCCGTACCTCGACTTCATGCGCCACGTGCGCGACCACGGGCAGCGCAAGGACGACCGCACCGGCACGGGCACGCTGTCGGTGTTCGGCTACCAGATGCGCTTCGACCTCGCGCGCGGCTTTCCGCTGCTGACGACGAAGAAGGTGCACACGAAGTCGATCGTGCACGAGCTCCTGTGGTTCCTGCGCGGCGAGACCAACATCGGGTACCTGCAGGCCAACGGCGTCACCATCTGGGACGAATGGGCCGACGCCAACGGCGACCTGGGGCCGGTCTACGGCTACCAGTGGCGGTCGTGGCCGGCACCCGACGGGCGCCACGTCGACCAGCTCGCCAACGTCGTCGCCGAGATCCGCCGCAACCCGGACTCGCGCCGGCTCATCGTGTCGGCGTGGAACGTCGGCGACATCCCGCGGATGAAGCTGCCGCCGTGCCACGCCTTCTTCCAGTTCTACGTCGCCGGCGGCCGGCTGTCGTGCCAGCTGTACCAGCGCAGCGCCGACATCTTCCTCGGCGTGCCGTTCAACATCGCCTCCTACGCGCTGCTGACGCACATGGTCGCGCAGCAGTGCGACCTCGGCGTCGGCGACTTCGTGTGGACCGGCGGGGACTGTCACCTGTACGTCAATCATCTGGCGCAGGTCGCGACGCAACTCGCGCGCACGCCGTACGCGCCGCCTCGGCTCGTGCTCGGCCGCCGGCCGCCGACGCTGTTCGATTACGCGTACGACGACGTCGCGATCGAGGGTTACCAGTGCCATCCGGCGCTGAAGGCGCCCGTCGCCGTCTGAGGCGCCGGGGCCCGAGTACCGAGCCTGGCTCGGTTTTCCGGGCTCGATTTTCCGCGAGCGACGCGCCTGGCCCGGCTTTCCGGCCATCACCCGACGTACTGCCGCAGGAACGCGAGCGTTCGCGCGCGCGCCGTGGCGGCCGCCGCCGCGTCGTACGAACCCCGCTGGTCGCAGTTGAAGCCATGCCCGGCCGCGTAGAGGTGGACCTGCATGGTCGGATGCGCGGCCGCGAGCGCCTGCACGCCGGCGACGGGGATCATCGCGTCCTGCTCGCCGAAGTGGGCGAGCACCGGACAGCGCGGCTTCTCGCCGATGGCGTCGGGCATGCCCCCGCCGTAGTAGGCGATCGCACACGCCAGGCCGTCGACGCGGGCGGCGGCCAGCCACGCGATGAAGCCGCCCCAGCAATAGCCGACGATGCCGACCCGGCCTGCGCGTGCGGCGACGGCGCGCGCCGCGACGATGTCCATCAGCGCCGCCGCAGCGTCCGCGCGCGCGCGCACGTCGCGGCCTCGCGTGATGTCCTCCGGCGTGTAGCCCCAGTCCACGTCCCGCTGGTAGCGGTCGAACAGCGCCGGCGCGACCGCCACGTAGCCGTCGGCCGCATAGCCGTCGCAGACGCTGCGAATGTGCGCGTTGACGCCGAAGATCTCCTGCACGACGACGAGACCGCCGCGCGGCGTGCCGGGCGGGTCGGCGCGGTAGGCCATCGGCCGGAATCCGTCCGGCGACGTCAGTTCGATCGCAGCGCCCATGCGCGGCTCCGGTGAACGGGACCGCGCGATTGTCGCACTTCGCCCGCGACACGCGGCCGCCGGCAAACGGACAAAAAAAAGCCCGCCGGGAGGAATGTAGCGGGCAAGGGGGATTCCGATGACCGGAGCTTTGACCCACTCCGCGGGGTCCGGGCATCCGCAGCCCGGGGCGCAAAAGGTTTCAGATCACGCTGCGAGCGGCGCTCACGCGCTCCGCCAGTTCCTGCAGCGCCGCCTGCTGGGCGCCCGAGTCGTCGTCGCTGGCCGCGATCGCCGCGTCGGCCGCACCCGCCCGGGCCTCCGGCCGCCAGAACTTCGAGAATTCGGGAGCGAACGTATCCATCGCAAGCCTCGACGCAGAATGCCACCACCTGCCATCGTCATAGCAATTGACGTGCCAGGAGTGGCCGATGCGTGATTGGTCGGCGTTCCGACCGCGATGCTTACGAGGGAAACTGCGCCGCCGCTGCACGGCGGCGCCGGCGTGGTTCGCGGTGCCCGGCCGCGCACGATTGTCGCAATCCGCCGACGCACTTCATGACAATAGCATTAAGGCGATGATTTCGCTGCGGAAAAAATGTCGCCGCGGCCCGACAGCCGATTTCCAGGAGACGCGCTCAGGTCTTCGCTTCCTTGAACATCGCGGGCTCCAGCCGGTGTCGCTGCAGGAGCTTGTAGAACTCGGTGCGGTTGCGCTTGGCGAGCTGCGCCGCCTGCGTGACGTTGCCGCCCGTGATCTTGAGCAGCCGCACGAGGTAGTCCCGCTCGAAGGACTTGCGCGCCTCCTCGAACGGCACGAGGGCGGCCGCGTCCTCCTTGAGCGCGTTCTGCACCAGCGTGGCCGGGATCATGCTGGTCGTCGCCAGCGCCAGCGCCTGCTCGAGGAGGTTCAGGAGCTGGCGGACGTTGCCCGGCCACGGCGCGGCCACCAGGAGCGCCATGGCGTCGGGGGCGAGCGTGGGCGTCGGCTTGCGGTAGCGCTCGGCCAGCCGCCGCAGGAAGTGCGCGGCCAGCACCGGGATATCCTCGCGCCGTTCCGCCAGCGGCGGCAGCCGCAGCGACACGACGTTGAGGCGGTAGTAGAGATCCTCGCGGAACTGGCCGGAAGCCTTCTGCGCATCGAGGTCGCGGTGCGTCGCGGAGATCACGCGCACGTTGACGGGGATCGCCTGCGTCGACCCGACCGGGCGCACCTCGCCCTCCTGCAGCACGCGCAGCAGCTTGACCTGCAGCGGCAGCGGCATGTCGCCGATCTCGTCCAGCAGCAGCGTTCCGCCGTCGGCAGCCTGGAACAGGCCCTTGTGCGCCTGCACCGCCCCCGTGAACGCGCCGCGGGCGTGGCCGAAGAGCTCCGACTCGAGCAGTTCGGCAGGAATCGCCCCGCAGTTGACGGCCACGAACGGGTGGTCGCGGCGCGGGCTCGCGCGGTGGATCGCGCGCGCGAAGAGCTCCTTGCCGGTGCCGGAGTCGCCGTGGATCAGCACGCTGGCGTCCGACTCCGCAACGAGCTTCGCCTGCCGCAGCAGGTCCTCCATCGCCGGGCTGCGCGTGATGATGCCCTCGCGCCACTCCTCGGCCTGCGCGTCGCCGCGCCCGGCGTCGTCACCGGAGAGTTTCAGCGCCTCCGCGACCTTCTGCAGCAGCTGCTGGCTGTCGAACGGCTTGGTGAGGAAGCCGAATACGCCGCGCTGCGTGGCCGCCACCGCATCCGGAATGGTGCCGTGCGCGGTCAGGATCAGCACCGGCAGCCCGCCGTGCTGGCGGTGGATCGCGTCGAACAGCTGCAGGCCGTCGATGCCGGGCATCCGGAGGTCGGTCACGACCGCCGCCGGGCGGCGGACGGCGATCGCCGCGAGCGCGGTCTCGCCGCTCTCCGCCGTGCGTACGCGATAGCCGGCCGAAGTCAGCCGCAGGCTGATCAGTTTCAGCAGGTCCGGGTCGTCGTCGACCAGGAGGATGTCACCCGAACTCATCGTAGGCCTCGCTCTCGCTCTCTGGTCATCCGCCGCCACCGCTGCCGCCACCGCTGCCGCCCGAGCCGCCGCCGCCGCCGCTGCCACTGCCGCCACCGCCGCCGCTGCGCGCGCGCTCGCGCAGCAGGCTGCGCTCCATGTTGCGCAGCGCCTCGAGCTTCTGCAACGCGGCGTCGGCCTTCAGCTGTTCCTCGCGCACCGCGCGCTGCCGTCCGACGATCTGCGCCTGCAGCACGATCGCGAGCTGTTTGACCGCCGGCGAGCCAGGATTGCTCTTCGACACGTTGTCGAGCAGCTGCAGCGCGCGCTGGTCGTCCTGCGGGCTCGCCTTCACGAGCGTGTACAGCACGGCAAGACGGACGCGGTTGGCGTCGGTGCGCTGCCGCGTCAACACGACCGTCATGTTCGCGAGCTCGCGCCGGACGTCGTCGGGGCCGAGCCCGCCGTAGCGCTGGAGATCCGCCAGCAGCACGATGAGCTCGACGTCTTCGCGCGGCGCCTCGCGCACCGCTGCCGGCGGCGCCGCCACGGCGGGCGGCGCGGCCATCGCAACGGACTCGGGGGCGGACGCCGCGGGCGCAGGCGCCGGCGCGTCGAGCGGCTGCGTGGCCGGCATCGGCGGCTCGACCGGCTCGATCGGCGGATATTCGATGAGCGGCGTCGGCACCGCGACGCGCTCCGGCTCGTACTCCTCCTCGATCGTCACCGGCGGCGGCGGCGGGACGCTCGCACACCCGGCGAGCACGACGACCGCCAGCCACGGTGCGATGCCGCCCCGGCCACCGCGCGTCACTTGTGACTCCCGACCGTCACCGGCGCCGGCCGCGAGACGTCCGCCGCGGCGGCAACACCGGCGCCGGCCGACAACGGCAGCCACAGCCGGAAGCGAATGCCGCGCTTGCCGTCCGCGCGGTCGAGCACCTCGAGCCGCCCGGCCTGCGCGACGGCGTACTCGCGGGCGATGGCAAGGCCCAGCCCCGAACCCTTGACCTTGCCGTCGACCGGCGCCTTGCCCGAATAGAACGAGTCGAATACGCGTTCCCGCTCGGCCGGCGCGATGCCGGGCCCGTGGTCGGTGACGTCGAGCACGGCGAAACCGTCCTGCGCGAACAGCGAAAGCCCGATGACGCCGGAGCGCGGCGAATACTTGATGGCATTCGACAGCAGATTGTCGACCACCGTGCGGATCTTCTCCGCGTCGCCGACGACGACCAGCGGCGCCAGGTCGTCGGCGAACGTGATCATCCGCGCGAGTGCGGCGAGCTTCTGCTCGCGCAGCACGCGCCGGACGACGTCGGGCAGCGGCACCGGCGCCAGCGTCACCGGCTCCATCGCCCGCGTCTGGTGGTACGTGAGCAGGTCCTCGATCAGCTTTTGCAGCGACAGCGTGTTCTCGCGCACGATGCGCACGATGTCCTGCTGCTCGGTCGACAGGCGGCCGCCGACGTTGTCGCGCAGGAGTTCGGCGCCTTCGCGGACGGCGGTGAGCGGCGTCTTCAGCTCGTGCGACACGTGGCGCAGGAACCGCGTCTGCTGCTGCTCGAGCTCGTTCAGCCGCGCGCGCAGCCACTCGAGTCGCTGCCCGACGTAGCGCAGGTCCTGCGGCCCGTTCACCTCGATCGCGTGCGTGAAGTCAGCTGTCCCCATTCGGCGGATCGCCTGGTCGAGCTGGCGGATCGGCCGCGCGATCAGCACGGCGAACAGGATGGCGAGCGCGATGGCGATCGCCACCGTCGCGAGCGCCAGCCACAGCCACTTCTCCCGCCCCTGCGCCGCGGTCTCCTGCAGCCGCTCGATCGCGCGCTGCGTGAGCTGCACCGTCGCGTTCAGCATGCCCTGCGTGTGTTCGACCAGCGCCCCGTACCCGTCGGCCAGCTCGGAGAGCTGCAGCGGTGTGCGCTGCGGCGCGCTCAACGTCGCGTACAGCCGCGCCTCGCGCGCGCGCAGGCCCTCGAGCGCCGCGACCTGCGGGCGCTCGAGCGGCAGCAGCGAGAGCGCGCGGGTCGTCTGCAGGAACTCCTGGCGCACCCGTCCATAGTCCTCGAGCAGCGCCGGATCCTCGAGGATGATCTGCTGGCGCGCGAGCCGCTCGAGTGTCGTCGCCTGCTC
Organism: Betaproteobacteria bacterium; assembly: GCA_016716425.1. Lineage (GTDB taxonomy): Bacteria > Pseudomonadota > Gammaproteobacteria > Burkholderiales > Casimicrobiaceae > VBCG01. The sequence continues at coordinate 181,666 of JADJWJ010000002.1, read as the reverse complement.
GAACAGCAGCCGGCTCGAGCGCCCCGCCTGCGCCGCCTGCAGCACCTCCTCGCGGCTCTGCGTGGCGAGCCGGTCCAGCGACAGGATGAGTTCCCCCAGCGCGTAGAGCAGCGGCAGGCTCACCAGCAGGAAGCCCAGCAGGATGAACTTGAGGAACGAGCGCGGGTAATACACGCGAAGGGGCCGCCGATATAATCGCCCGCATTATGGCACCCCCCGTCGCCCGGCGGCGCGCGGGTGTGCACGGGCAGCGCCGCGCGTGCGACGCCGACCGCATCCGTCCCGACCCCGCGCAACCCCGATGAGCGAAAGCGTCTCTCACTCCGCGCCCACGCTGGCGCTCATCGCCGCCATCGCGCGCAACGGCGTCATCGGCGCCGGCAACGCGCTGCCGTGGCGCCTGCCGGCCGATCTTGCGCACTTTCGCGCGCTGACGACCGGACACGCGGTGATCATGGGCCGCCGGACGTGGGAGTCGCTGCCGCACGCGCTGCCGGGGCGGCAGAACATCGTCGTCACCCGCGCGCCGGACCGGACCTTCGCGGGCGCCGAGACGGCGGCGTCGCTCGCCGACGCGCTCGCGCGCGTGCGCATGCACGCACCCGCGTTCTGCATCGGCGGCGGGGAACTCTATGCGGACGCGCTCGCGTGCGCCGACGTGCTGTACCTGACCGAGATCGACCGCGACTTCGCAGGCGACACGGCGTTCCCGGCATTCGCCCGCGCGGCGTGGCGCGAAACGGCGCGCGCGACACATCGTGCCCCCGAGGGCTTCGGCTACGCGTTCGTCACGTACGAGCGCGCGCCTGAGCGCTGACGCGCCGCAGCGCTACCAGATCCCGATGTGAATGCCGTGCCGGCGGTGCGCGTCCGTGCGCCGCTCGATCTCGTCGTCGGCAACCGTCGTCCGGCGCTTGAGACCCCCGAGCCAGTCGAACAGGCGCGCATGCAGGTCGGCGCGCACGCGGTCGAGGCCGGGCGCGGCGCCGAGATCGTTCAACTCGAGCGGATCGTGTGCGACGGCGAAGAGCTGCGGCCGGAAGCCCTGCCACGCCACGTATTTCCATTCGGCCGTGCGCACCATGTGCGCGCGGCATTCGTCCGCCCGCCGTCCGAGCACCTGCCGCGCGCGCCGGAACCCGTAGTCGAGCTCGGCGAACGCGCAGTCGCGCCACGCGGCGACTGGCTCGCCGCGCAGCAGGGGGATGAGCGACCGTCCCTCGCAGCGGTGCGCGGGCGGCGCGATGCCCAGCGCGTCCAGCACGGTGGGCACGACGTCGATGGCCTCGACGAAACGGGCGTCGCGGCGCCCGCGCGTCGCATCGGCGCGTGCGTCGGGGTCGACGACGACGAGCGGCACACGCACGACCTCGTCGTGGAAAAGCTCCTTTTCGCCCAGGCCCCGGTCGCCCAGGAACTCGCCGTGGTCGGACGTGAAGACGATCAGCGTGTCGGCGAGGCGGCCGTCGACCTCCAGCGCGGCCAGCAGCCGGCCCACGTGCGCGTCGACCTGCGCGACGAGGCCCATGTACGCGGGCCGGACGTGGCGCGCGACGTCCTCGCGCGCAAAGCTCTCGCACTCGTCGTGCCGGCGGTACGCGGCGACCACCGGGTGCTCGTCGGCAGTGCCGTCCTGCGGCCCGTGCACGATCGGGCCCGTGTCCGCGCCACGGAACAGCGCGTGGTACGGCGCCGGCGCAACGTACGGCCAGTGCGGCTTGACGTACGACAGGTGCAGCGCCCACGGCGCCTCGCCCTGCGCGCGGATCCAGTCGCGCGCGACGTCCGTCATGTACGCCGTCTCCGAGTGTTCCTCGGCCACACGCGCCGGCAGGTGCACGTGGCGCATCTGCCAGCCCGACACGACGCGGCCACCGTCGTCGGCGGCGATCACGTAGTCCGACCACGGGTCGGTGCCTGCATAGCCGCGCGCACGCAGCCAGTCGGCATACGCCGACTCCGGTCCGGGCGGCGTGTGCCCGTCGTAGCGGTCGATCTCGACGAAACCGCCGGCGCGCAGCAGGCGCCCGCGCGGCGACTCGGGCGGGATGCCAAAGCGGGCGAGGCCCTCGTCGTCGGGCATCACGTGCGTCTTGCCGGCAAGCGCCATGCTCCGTCCGGCAGCGGCGAGGTGATCGCCGAGCGTGGGTTCGGCGAGCGACAGCGGCACGCGGTTCCACGTGGCGCCGTGCGCGCCGACGTACCGACCCGTGTAGAACGACATCCGCGACGGGCCGCACACGCCCGACTGCACGTACGCGTGGTCGAAGACGACGCCGCGCGCCGCCAGCGCGTCGAGGTGCGGCGTGGGAACGCGGCCGCCGTAGCACGACAGGTGGTCGCGGCGCAGCTGGTCGCACATGATGAACAGGACGTTGCGCACGGCGCTCATCGTTGGCTCGAATTCGGGCGATCGGATCGCCGCACGCGCGGTGCCGCGCGGCGATTTCGGCGATAATGACCGTTTCGCCGCGCACGGGCAACGCGCGGCGGCACCCGCGGCCGGGATGACGGAACTGGTAGACGTAGCGGACTCAAAATCCGCCGCTGGCAACAGCGTGGGGGTTCGATTCCCCCTCCCGGCACCACATGATGCAACGGGGCAGGACTCGGATTTGCGCGCGAAGCCGTCCTGCCGCTTGCCGACACCTCCGAACGTTCGAGTCTGGCCCCGATTCGCGTGACCGCGCTGTTCACCCCGTGACGTTGACCGTCGCCGCGCAGACTCGCGCGTTGGCGCTGACGCATCGCCGGCGACGGTCGAACGGCGTGCGCTGACCGACCCATGGGTTACCGGCTTTCCGACTTCGACTTCGAGCTGCCGCCCGACCTGATCGCGCAGGTCCCTTCCGCGCAGCGCTCCGGCAGCCGCCTGCTGCACGTCGTCGGCACGCGCCTCGCCGACCGCGCGTTCACGGACCTGCCATCGCTGCTGCGGCCCGGGGACCTGCTCGTCCTCAACGACACGCGTGTCATCCACGCGCGCGTGCGCGCCGAGAAGTCCAGCGGCGGCAAGGTCGAGCTGCTGCTCGAGCGCATGGCGGGGCCGCGCGAGGCGTGGTCGCAGTTGCGCGCGAGCCACCCCCCCAAGCCCGGCGCGGTGTTGCGGCTGCCGGGTGGCGCGGCCGCGCGCGTTCTGGCCCGCGAAGGCAGGTTCTACCGCCTCGCGTTCGACGTGGACGCCGATCTGCCGGCGTGGCTCGCGCGGCACGGCGAAGTGCCGCTGCCGCCGTACATCGGGCGCCAGGCACGGCGCGAGGACGATGCGCGCTACCAGACGGTGTACGCGCGCGCACCCGGCGCCGTCGCGGCGCCGACCGCCGGCCTGCACTTCGACGAGGCGATGTTCGCCGCGCTGGCCGCGCGGGGCGTCGAGCGGGCATTCGTGACGCTGCACGTGGGTGCCGGCACGTTCCAGCCCGTGCAGGCGGAGGATCTCGCGTTGCACCGGATGCACGCCGAGTGGTACGAACTCCCGCAAGCGACCGTCGACGCCGTCGCGGCGACCCGCGCACGCAGGGGCCGCGTGGTCGCGGTCGGAACCACGTCGCTGCGCGCGCTCGAGTCGGCTGCGCTCGCGGACGGCACGCTGCGCGCGGGCGCCGCCGAGACGTCGCTGTTCGTCACGCCCGGCTTCCGGTTCCGGATCGTCGACCGCCTGCTCACCAATTTCCACCTGCCACGCTCGACGCTGCTGATGCTGGTGAGCGCCTTTGCCGGCTTCGACGCGATCCGCGCCGCCTACGCGCATGCGATCGCCGCCCGCTATCGCTTCTACAGCTACGGCGACGCGCTGCTGCTCGAGCGCGGCCCCGGGGCCGCGGGCGCGCCGGGCTGACGTCAAATCCCGACACTTCAGTGCCGGAAAGCGTCGCCAGCGAGCGACATCCGTGCTTTGCCCTGATTTTGTCGCAACATTCGTGCGGCCCGGACGTCCGCGCGTCGGCAATTGGCTTGGCAGCAAGGCGCGAACGCGCTACTCTTGGCGCAACTGATTTCTTGGCGGAAACCGCCTCGCTTCCGTGTTTGGCGGGGATTTCCGCGTTTCCATGAATGCGAATTCCGTGCGCGCCCGCGTGGCGCGCGTCCTGATCGTCTTCGCTGCTGCCGCGGGGGTCGCCGCGCCCGCGGCGGCGGCGCGCATCGGCATCCTGACGAACAAGTACGGGACGCAGACGGCGGCCGACTTCAACGCGAGCATGAGCCGCCACACGTTCACGGCCGTCGATACGTCGGCCGCGATCCCCACGCTCGCGGCGCTCACCAACGCATTCGACGCGATTCTGATCTTCGAGGACGCGACGTACGGGAACGCGACGTCGGTCGGCAACGTCGCCGCCGCGTTCGCGAACACCGGACGCCCGGTGGTGCTCGGCACGTTCTACGACCAGGATCGCTCGGACGCGCCGGCGGTCAACTCGCCGCACGGCTGGGGCGCGCTGGAGCAACTCGACCCGAACACGACGGACGGCACGGGCACGCCGTACGCGCCGCGCACGCTCGACACCGCGTCCATGGCGGTGCACCCGCTCACGGCGGGGTTGAAGTCGCTCTCCAGCGCCAAGTTCGCCGGCGGCAACCAGGCCAAGCCCGGGACGACGGTCGTCGCGTGGTGGAAGGAGCCGAACGCGCAGGGCAAGCCCGACCCCGCCATCGCGTATCGGATCACCGGCGCCGCCTGCATCATCCAGGTCGCGATCGCGCCGAACTATCCGTCCACCCCGGACGCCGCGACCGGCTACTCGGGCGACTTCCACCGCGCCTGGGGCAACGCGTTCGACTTCGCCGCGAAGGCCTGCACCGCCTCGACCTCCGAGGCCGCACCACCGGAAGCCGCGGCTATCCCGACGCTGTCGCCACTGGGGCTCGCGCTCACGGCGCTCCTCGTCGGCGCCGGCGCCGTGTTCCAGCGTCGCCGCCGCGCGCGCTAGCCGGCGCGGCAACCGCCCTCGGCCGCCATCCGGCCGCCGCGCGCCCAATGCGCTTCTCGGTCCTCGCCACGTCGGGCGCCGCCCGGCGCGGCCGCCTCGAACTCGCGCACGGCGCCGTCGAGACGCCGGTGTTCATGCCGGTCGGCACCTACGGCACGGTCAAGGCGATGGCGCCGTCCGAGTTGGTCGACGTCGGCTCGCAGATCGTCCTCGGCAACACCTTCCACCTCTGGCTGCGCCCCGGCCTTCCCGTCGTCGCCGCGCACGGGGGGCTGCACCGCTTCATGGGCTGGGACCGACCGATCCTCACCGACTCCGGCGGCTTCCAGGTGTGGAGCCTGGGGCCGCTGCGGCGCGTCGAGGAAGCGGGCGTTGCCTTCGCCTCGCCGGTCAACGGCGACCGGTTGTTCCTGACGCCGGAGGTGTCGATGCAGATCCAGCGCGCGCTCGACTCCGACATCGCGATGGTCTTCGACGAGTGCACGCCGTGGCCGGCGACGCGCGACGAGGCCGCGGCGTCGATGGCGCTGTCGCTGCGCTGGGCGCGGCGGTCGCGCGACGAGTTCGAGCGGCTGGCCAACCCGAACGCGCTCTTCGGCATCGTCCAGGGTGGCATGTACGACGACCTGCGCGATGCGTCGCTCGGCGCCCTCGCGGACATCGGCTTCTCCGGGTACGCGCTCGGAGGCCTGTCGGTCGGCGAGCCGAAGGAGGAGATGCTGCGCGTGCTGGCCCGGATGGCGCCGCGGATGCCCGCCGACCGGCCGCGTTACCTGATGGGCGTGGGCACGCCCGAGGACCTCGTGGCCGGCGTGGCCGCCGGCATCGACATGTTCGACTGCGTGATGCCGACACGCAACGCGCGCAACGGCTGGCTGTTCACGCGCTGGGGCGACGTCAAGATCCGCAACGCGCGGCACAAGGCCGACACCGGGCCGGTCGACCCGGAGTGCGCCTGCCCGACCTGCCGCGGCTTCTCGCGCGGCTACCTGCACCACCTGCAGCGCGTCAACGAGATCCTGGGCGCGCGGCTCGCGACCGTCCACAACCTCTTCTACTACCACACGCTGATGGCGGAGCTGCGCGACGCCGTCGCCGCCGACACGCTGCCGGCGTACGTCGCGCGGTTCCGGGCCGAACGCGCCCGCATGCTAGAATCGTGAGTTTTCGAACAAGGCAGCGGGCCTGACGGGCCGCGTGCGGAAGCCGCGCGCGGGATCGCGAAGGCTACGGCGCGAGCGCCCCCGCTGCCCGCCACTGGAGGAGCCAACGTGCTGATCAGCCCCGCCTACGCCCAGGCCGCCGGCGCTTCGACCGGAAGCGACCTGATGACGTTCCTGCCGATGATCGCCATCTTCGTCGTGTTCTACTTCCTGCTGATCCGCCCGCAGCAGAAGCGCGCCAAGGAGACGAAGCTGATGCTGGAGGCGCTGCAGAAGGGCGACGAGATCGTGACCGCCGGCGGCGTCGTCGGGAAGATCTCCAGACTCACCGACCAGTACGCGGCGATCGAGATCGCCCCGAACGTCGAGATCAGCGTCCAGCGCGCGGCCATCGCGCAGCTCCTGCCCAAGGGCACGATCAAGGCCCTCTGACCGCACCGGGCCGCGCGCCGCGCCCGCGCGCGGCCGGACGGCCCGCCGGAGAGAGTCCCCGCCGCCGTCACCGCCGGCGCCCACCCGCACCGGGCCGCACGCCATGAACCGCTATCCGCTCTGGAAGTACATCGTCATCGCCGTCGCGCTCTCGACCGGCGCGCTGTTCGCGCTCCCCAACCTCTTTCCGGAGGTGCCGGCGGTCCAGGTGTCGTCGGCGAAGGTCAAGGTCGACACGGCGCTGCTCGGCACGGTCGAGGAGACGCTGAAGGCGGCGAACATCCCGTTCCGCGGCGCGGCGCTCGACGCCACGGGCATCAAGGTACGCTTCGCCGACCCGGACACGCAGATCCGCGCGAAGGACGCGCTCGCCGCGAAGCTCGGCGACAACTACATCGTCGCGCTCAACCTGCTGTCGGCGTCGCCGCAGTGGCTCTCCGCCATCGGCGCGATGCCGATGTACCTGGGGCTCGACCTGCGCGGCGGCGTGCACTTCCTGCTGCAGGTCGACATGAAGGCGGCGCTCGACAAGGCGGCCGACCGCTACTCGACCGATCTGCGCTCGCTGATGCGCGGCGAAAAGGTCCAGTACGCGGGCATCGCGCGCGAGGGCGCCAACGTCGTCCTGCGCTTCCGCGACGAGGCGGAGCGGACGAAGGCGCGGCTCGCCATCGAGAAGAACTACCCGGACCTGCTGCTGCGCGAGGCCGAGGCGTCCGGCGGCGACCTGCGGCTGATCGCGGGGTTGAAGCCCGAGGCGCAGAAGCGCATCCAGGACGGCGCGGTCGCGCAGAACATCCAGATCCTGCGCAACCGCGTCAACGAGCTGGGCGTGGCCGAGCCGATCATCCAGCAGCAGGGCGCCGAGCGCGTCGTCGTGCAGCTGCCCGGCGTGCAGGACACCGCGCGGGCGAAGGACATTCTGGGCCGCACGGCGTCCCTCGAGATCCGGATGGTCAACGACGAGCCCGGCGTGCTCGAGGCGGCGGTGGCCGGCAGCGTCCCGCTGGGCAGCGACCTCTTCACCGAGCGCGGCGGCGCGCCGCTGGTCGTGCGGCGGCAGGTCGTGCTGACCGGCGACCGCATCAACGACGCGCAGCCGGGCTTCGACTCGCGCTCGAACGAGCCCGCGGTCCACGTGAACCTCGACGGCACCGGCGCGCGCATCTTCAAGGAGGTCACGCGCGAGAACGTCGGCAAGCGGATGGCCATCGTGCTGGTCGAGAAGGGCAAGGCCGAGGTCATCACCGCACCGGTGATCCGCGAGGAGATCGGCGGAGGCCGCGTGCAGATCTCCGGCCGGATGACGACGCGCGAGGCCAACGACGTCGCGCTGCTGATGCGCGCCGGCGCGCTGGCGGCGCCGATGGAAATTGTCGAGGAGCGCACGGTCGGCCCGTCGCTCGGCGCCGAGAACATCGACAAGGGCTTCAAGTCGGTGCTGTACGGTTTCGTCGTGCTGTCGGCCTTCATGTGCGTGTACTACCTGCTGATGGGCCTCATCTCGACCATCGCGCTGTCCGTCAACCTGCTGCTGCTGGTCGCGATCCTGTCGATGCTGCAGGCCACGCTCACGCTGCCGGGCATCGCGGCGATCGCGCTGACGCTGGGCATGGCGATCGACGCCAACGTGCTGATCAACGAGCGCATCCGCGAGGAGCTGCGCTGGGGCGCGACGCCGCACGCGGCGCTGCAGGCCGGTTACGAGCGCGCGTGGGGCACGATCTTCGACTCCAACGTCACCACGCTGATCGCCGGCATCGCGCTGTTCCTGTTCGGCTCCGGCCCGGTGCGCGGCTTCGCCGTCGTGCACTGCATCGGCATCCTGACGTCGATGTTCTCGGCCGTGTTCGTGTCGCGCGGCATCGTCGCGCTGGTTTACGGCGGCCGCAAGAAACTCGACCGGATTTCGATCGGCCAGGTGTGGAAGCCGCAGGCGCCGCCGCCCGCGGCGCCGACCAAGGCCTAGCGCGCAGCGACACCGCCAGCCCGAGACAGACGAAAGGCCGCCCATGGAATTCTTCCGGATCACGCGCGACATCCCGTTCATGCGGCATGCGCTCGCGTTCAACGTGATCTCGCTCGTGACGTTCCTGCTCGCCGTGGTCTTCCTCGCGACGAAGGGGCTCAATCTCGGCGTCGACTTCCGCGGCGGCACGGTGATCGAGGTCAATTACGGCCACGCGGTCGACTTCACGCGCATGCGCGCCGCGCTCGACAAGCTCGAGCTCGGCGAGTACTCGGCGCAGGCGTTCGGCCGCTCGGACACCGCGCTGATCCGCATGCCGCTCGCGGAGGGCCTGTCGTCGGCCGCGCTGTCCGAGAAGGTGATGGGCGCGCTCAAGGCCGACGACCCGACGGCGACGCAGCAGCGGGTCGAGTTCGTCGGCCCGCAGGTGGGGAAGGAGCTCTACGAAAACGGCGCGCTGGCGCTGCTGCTGGTGTCGCTCGGGATCGTCGGCTACCTCGCGCTGCGCTTCGAGTGGCGCTTCGCCGTCGCGGCCATCGTCGCCAACCTGCACGACATCGTGATCATCCTCGGCTTCTTCGCGCTGTTCCAGTGGGAATTCTCGCTGCCGGTGCTGGCGGCGATCCTCGCGGTGCTCGGCTACTCGGTCAACGAGTCGGTCGTCATCGCCGACCGCATCCGCGAGAACTTTCGCAAGATGCGGCGGGCGACGGTCACGCACGTCATCGACAACGCGATCACCAGCACGCTGTCGCGGACGATCATCACGCACGGCAGCACGCTGATGATGGTGATGTCGATCTACTTCTTCGGCGGCGAGACGCTGCACTACTTCGCGCTGGCGCTGGCGATCGGCATCTGCTTCGGCATCTATTCGTCGGCGCTGGTCATGGCCACGCTGGTCATGTGGCTCGGCGTGTCGCGCGAGGACCTCGTCAAGCCCGAGAAGAAGGGCGGCGCGGCGGGCGACAAGATCCTGCCGTAGCGAAATTGGGGCCAGGTTCGGTTTTCGCGGGTTCGGCACGCCCACATGCTTGGCCGCGCCGGGGAAAGCCGAACCTGGCCCCGTTTTCGTGACCCCAATTCGCGATGTTGACCACCCTCTTCCACGCGCTGCTGTCGCTCGACCAGACGCTGGCCGCGCTCGCGAGCCAGTACGGCGCGTGGCTGTATGCGCTGCTGTTCGTGGTCATCTTCGCCGAGACCGGACTCGTCGTCACGCCGTTCCTGCCGGGGGACTCGCTGCTGTTCGTCGCCGGCGCGGTCACCGCGTCGGCCGCCGACCTGAACGTCCACCTGCTGGTCGCGCTGCTGATCGCCGCCGCGATCCTCGGCGACTCCGTCAACTACGCGATCGGCCACTACATCGGCCCGAAGGTGTTCGACAAACCCGACTCGCGGTGGTTTCGGCAGGAGTACCTGCGCCGCACGCAGGCGTTCTACGACCGCTACGGCGGCGTCACCATCATCATCGGCCGCTTCGTGCCGATCGTGCGGACGTTCGCGCCGTTCCTGGCCGGCGTGGCCGGCATGTCGTACCGCCGGTTCCTGACCTACAACGTGATCGGCGCCGTCCTGTGGATCACGTCGCTCGTTTACGCGGGCTACCTGTTCGGCAACATCCCGTGGGTGAAGAGCAACCTGACGCTGATCGTGATCGGCATCGTCGTGGTGTCGCTGATCCCGGCGGTCACCACGTACTTCCAGGAGCGCGCGCGGACGCGTGCCTGAGGCCGCGCCGCCGCGCGGTCAGATCCGCTTCGCCAGCGCCGCGGCGAGCCCGGTGTACGCGGCAGGCGACAGCGCCTTCAGGCGGGCCTTCGCGTCCGCGGGGAGCGCCAGGCCGTCGATGAACGCGTGCAGCGATTCCCGCGTCATGCCGGTGCGGCCGCGCGTGAGCGCCTTCAGCTGCTCGTACGGGTTCGCGACACCGTAGCGGCGCATGACGGTCTGGATCGGCTCGGCCAGCACTTCCCAGTTGGCGTCGAGGTCCGCGGCGATGCGCGCGGGATCGGCCTCCAGCTTCGCGAGCCCCTGCCGCAGCGACACCCAGCCGAGCAGCGCGTAGCCCAGCGCCACGCCCATGTTGCGCAGCACCGTGGAATCGGTGAGGTCGCGCTGCCAGCGCGAGATGGGCAGCTTCTCGGCCAGGTGCCGCAGCAGCGCGTTGGCGAGCCCCAGGTTGCCTTCCGAGTTCTCGAAGTCGATCGGGTTGACCTTGTGCGGCATCGTCGACGAGCCGACCTCGCCTTCCTTCACCCGCTGCCGGAAGTAGCCGAGCGATACGTAGCCCCAGACGTCGCGGTCGAGGTCGATCAGGATCGTGTTCGCGCGCGCGACGGCGTCGAAGAGCTCCGCCATGTAGTCGTGCGGCTCGATCTGCGTCGTGTACGGGTTCTGCTCGAGCCCGAGGCCGGCGACGACACGGGCGGAGAGCCGCTCCCAGTCCACGTCCGGGTACGCGGCCGCGTGGGCGTTGTAGTTGCCGACCGCGCCGTTCATCTTGCCCAGCAGCGGCACGCGCTCGATCTGCGCCGCCTGCCGCTCGACGCGCGCGACGACGTTGGCGAGCTCCTTGCCGAGGGTCGTGGGCGTGGCCGGCTGCCCGTGCGTGCGCGCGAGCATCGCCGTGCCCGCGTGCGTGTGCGCGAGCGCGCGCAGGTCGGACGCGATCGCATGGAGCGCCGGCAGCAGGATCTCGGCGCGCGCCTGCGCGAGCGCGATGCCGTGCGCCAGGTTGTTGATGTCCTCCGACGTGCACGCGAAGTGGATGAACTCCGCCGCCCGCGCCACCTCCGGCACACCGGCGAAGCGCTCCTTCAGCCAGTACTCGACCGCCTTGACGTCGTGGTTCGTCGTGCGCTCGATCGCCTTCACGCGCGCGGCGTCGGCCGGCCCGAACGCGGCGGCGACCTTGTCGATCTCGGCACGCGCGTCGGCGGAGAACGGCGGCAGCTCGACTATCGCGGTCTCGTCGGCCAACGCAGTGAGCCACGCGAGCTCGACGCGCACGCGGTGGCGCACGAGCCCGTACTCGGAGAAGTGCCCGGTGAGCGCGGCCACCTTGGCGGCGTAGCGGCCGTCGAGCGGCGACAGCGCGGTGAGGGCGGCCAGGTCGGCGTCGGCGCTCATCGTGAGTCTCGCGGAAGGTACGACCAGTCTAGCACGCGCGTGCGCCCGGCCCTCCCGGTCGCCGCGCGACGCCGGGCCGCATGCGCGGCACCAGCGAGCGCGGCGCCGCGGGTGGCGTCGCCGCGCTTCCCGCCGCAAAGAAAAAGGCCCGCATCGCTGCGGGCCTTCTTCGTCGTGCGCTGCCCTCGCGGTCAGGTCCCGACGGTGTTCACCGTGTCGCCGGCGAGGTTCGGATACCGGACGTGCTCGACCAGTTCCTGCGTCTCCCGGTCGGGCGCCGGCGTCAGCAGGCTCACGATGATGATCACCGCGAAGCCGAGCGGCACGCCGAACAGGCCGGCCGAGATCGGCTGGATGCCCCACCAGATGTTGTCGGCGATCGGGCTCGGTCACGCCGAAGATGCCGCGCATCCACGCCTGGGTGGTCGCCATGTAGTAGAACGTGATGCCCAGGCCGGCGATCATGCCGAGAATGGCGCCCCACTTGTTGGCGCGCTTCCAGAAGATGCCCAGCACGAGCGCCGGGAAGAACGCCGCCGCCGCGAACGAGAACGCCGCGGACACCAGGAACAGGATGTCCGCCGGCTTCTGCGCCGCGACGGTCGCCGCGGCCAACGCGACGACCAGCAGCAGGATCTTCGAAATCGTCACGCGGCGCGTCGTCGACGCGGTCGGGTCGAGCATCTTGTAGTAGAAGTCGTGCGACAGCGCGTTGGCGATCGTCAGCAGCAGGCCGTCGGCGGTGGACAGCGCCGCGGCGAGGCCGCCGGCCGCCACGAGGCCCGACACCACGTACGGCAGGCCCGCGATCTCCGGCGTCGCCAGCACGATGATGTCCCCGCCGATCGAGATCTCGGCCAGCTGGACGATGCCGTCCCGGTTGACGTCGATGATCGACAGCAGCGATGGATCGACCTTCTGCCACGACGCGACCCACTGCGGCAGACTGGCGAACGCCGTCCCCACGAGGTTCGTGTAGACGTCGTACTTGGCGAGCACCGCGAGCGCCGGCGCCGTGAAGTACAGCAGGAAGATGAAGAACAGCGACCAGAACACCGACTGGCGCGCCTCCCGCACCGACGGCGTCGTGTAGTACCGCATCAGGATGTGCGGCAGCGCGGCCGTGCCGATCATCAGGCAGAACACCAGCGCCAGGAAGTTGCGCCGCGACACGTCGCGCGCAGCGTCGTCCTTGCCGGGGAACGCCTCGGCGTGCCGGAGCGGTGGATTGGCGCGTGCCGCGAGCCTGGATTCCTTGGTCCACGCGGCCTTGGCGGCCGCCGCGTCCTTCGGGTAGGCTTCGAGCGCCTTCTTGGCGGCATCGACGGCGTCGGCGCCGGCGTTGTCCGCCTCGGCCTTCGCGACCGCGGCCGCGAGCGCGGCCTTGCCGTCCGCGAACGACTTGTCGAGGTCCTTCAGCTTGGCCGACGCGTCGGCCGCCCGCTGCTTGAAGATGTCGCGGACCTGGAGTTCCTTCGGGTCCTTGATCAGGTCGGCTTCGCGCGCCGTCACCTTTTCCAGCACCTTGCCGTAGACGAACTGCGGCAGCGGGACGCCGGTCTGCTTCACCGACAGCCACACGACCGGGATCATGTAGGCGATGATCAGGATGATGTACTGCGCGACCTGCGTCCACGTCACCGCGCGCATCCCGCCCAGGAACGAGCAGACGAGGATGCCGCCGAGGCCGAGGAAGATGCCGAGCTCGAACGCCACGCCCGTCAGGCGCGTCGTGATGAGGCCGACACCGTAGATCTGCGCCACCACGTACGTGAACGAGCACAGGATCGCCGCGAGGATGCCGACGAACCGCGGGATGTTGCCGCCGTAGCGCGCGCCGAGGAAGTCGGGGATCGTGAACTGGCCGAACTTGCGCAGGTAGGGCGCCAGCAGCAGCGCGACCAGGCAATACCCGCCGGTCCAGCCGGTGACGAACGCGAGACCGTTGAAACCCAGCAGGTACAGCGTGCCGGCCATGCCGATGAACGACGCCGCCGACATCCAGTCGGCGCCGGTGGCCATGCCGTTGAACAGCGCCGGCACCCGCCGGCCCGCCACGTAGTACTCGGCGGCCTCGGAGGTCCGGCTCATCACGCCGATGCCGGCGTACAGGCCGATCGTGGCGAGCAGGAACAGGTAGCCGATCCACGCGCGCGGCAGCCCGAGCTGCTCCAGGATCGCCAGCGCGACGATGAAGACGAGGAAGCCGCCGGTGTACCACTTGTACACCTTCTTGATCTGCGCGTTGAACGCGCGCTGCGAGGTGGCGCCGAAGATCCCCCGCGAGCCTTCTCCGGACGTAGCCATCAGTCTTCCTCCCCTTCGTGCACGTCGTACTCGAGATCGAGCGTGTTCATGTAGCGCGCGTAGAACCAGATGATCACCACGTAGATGATCAGCGATCCCTGCGCCATCATGTAGAACGAGAACGGCCAGCCGAAGAAGTTGAAGCTCAACTCACGGGAAAAGTACCCGACGACGAACGTCGCGACGAACCAGACGAGAAGCAGGAACCCGGTCATACGGAGGTTCTTGCTCCAGTATTCCAGGTGTTTCTGGGTCAACTGCATGGCTTGCCTCCTCCGCATTGGGGACGGCGGCGGCTGCCCCGTCCCGAATTATGCGACCCGCGCGACGCTCTTGTCGGCGTCGTCCCGGCTGCCGTCGGCGAGTACCACCACCGCGGCAAATTGGCCGGAGTATAAACGCGTTTTTTCCGCCGCAACAAGCCCGTTCGGGTTCCGGCGTCGGTTTCCTTGATATTTGTCGCCGTGGCGACGATGCGGGCCCGGGGCGCCTACGGCCGCGGCGGGGCGGGCAGGCCGGTCTCGCGCGCGAGTTGCGCCGCCACGTTGGGCTCGAACGTGGCGAGGTGGTCGATGATCGCCCGCGCCTTGTCGGGCTTGCCGCGGTCGAACTGCACGCGCGCCAGCTGGTACCAGCCGTACGGGCTCATCGGCTGCAGCTTCGTGTTGCGCTCCAGCGGCGCGACCGCCTCGTCCTTGCGTTGCAGTGCAATGAGCGAGAGCGCCTTGCCGTACAGCGCACGGTCGTGATCGGGGTTGGCCGCGAGGGCGGCGTCGAACGCGGCGAGCGCGCCTTCGTGGTCGTTGCTCTCCTGCAACAGCATGGCGCGGCCGAACTGGACCTCGGCCCAGTCCGGTCGCACGGCGACCGCGCGGTCGAACATGGCGAGCGCCTCGCGCTTGCGGCCGGCCAGCAGCAGCTCGTAGCCCATGCTGGCGAGGATGCGCGGGTCGCCCGGGGCCGCCTCCAGCGCGAGCCCGAAGAACTTGAGCGCCGTCTCCCGCTGGCGGAAGACGTGGCACCAGTTCGCGACCTGCACCCAGAACCAGCGCCGCAGGCCCGCGCTCACCGGATGCTCCCGGCGGTCACGGCGCGGTCTGCGGAATCGCGAAGGCGAGCCACAGGAACACCGCCGCGAGGATGCAGAACGTCGCGAAGGGCATCACGCGGTCCTCGAACACGCGCGGCGTGATCAGCCGCACGAGCTTGACGAACGGCGACGGGATGATCCGCACGACCTGGTAGAAGAGGTTCTTGTCGCGCTCGCGGCCGGCGAGCACGTACAGCACGGCCTGGCCGACGAGGGCCATCATCGCGATCGCGACAACGAGTTGGATGGTGCCGAGGAGTTGGCGCATAGGGTCAGACCCTTGGACGGTCGCGCAAAGCGAGGCGCATACACCTCGCCAGCGCCACGATATCACTCAGGCAGGGTCCGACCCGCTGCCGCGCTTACGCTCCCGAGGCGTGGCGCCGACTCTCCGGCTGCCGCGGAGGAGTCGGCCCTCCCTCGTGCGGAACCCGGCGCCGGCGTGCGGCAAGCAACGTGCCGATCGCCGCGCCCGGGCGTCTGACCCTAAGAGACCTGCTTCAGCTGGTCGAGGATCGCGGGGTTCTCCAGCGTCGACGTGTCCTGCTTGATCTCCTCGCCCTTGGCGATCGAGCGCAGCAGCCGGCGCATGATCTTGCCGGAGCGCGTCTTGGGCAGGTTTTCGCCGAAGCGGATGTCCTTCGGCTTGGCGATCGGGCCGATCTCCCTGGCCACCCAGTCGCGCAGTTCCTTCGCGATCTTCTCCGCGTCCGGCCCGGCCGGGCGCGCCTGCTTCAGCACGACGAACGCGCAGACCGCCTCGCCGGTGAGATCGTCCGGCCGGCCGACGACGGCGGCCTCGGCGACCAGCGGGTTCGCGACGAGCGCCGACTCGATTTCCATCGTGCCCAGCCGGTGCCCCGACACATTGAGCACGTCGTCGATGCGGCCCATGATGCGGATGTAGCCCTCGAGGTCGCGCGACGCGCCGTCGCCGGCGAGGTAGTACTTCCCCTGGAAGTCCTCGGGGTAGTAGCTCTTCCGGAACCGATCGGGGTCGCCCCAGATCGTGCGGATCATCCCCGGCCACGGCCGCTTGATCACGAGGATGCCGCCCTTGCCGAACTCGACGGCATGCCCGGTTTCGTCCACGATTTCGGCGATGATGCCCGGCAGCGGGAACGTGCACGAGCCGGGCTTCAGCGGCGTCGCCCCCGGCAGCGGCGTGATCATGTGGCCGCCGGTCTCCGTTTGCCACCACGTGTCGACGATCGGGCAGCGCGCGCCGCCGACCGTCTCGTAGTACCACATCCACGCCTCGGGATTGATCGGCTCGCCGACGGTGCCGAGGATGCGCAGCTGCGTGAGGTCGTACTTCTTCGGCAGGTCGCCGCCCGCCTTGATCAGCGAGCGGATCGCCGTCGGCGCCGTGTAGAACACCGTGACCTTGTGGTCCTGGATCATCTTCCAGAAGCGGCCGGCGTCCGGGTACGTCGGCACGCCCTCGAACATCACCTCGGTCGCGCCGCAGGCAAGCGGCCCGTACGCTATGTACGTGTGGCCGGTCACCCAGCCGACGTCGGCCGTGCACCAGAAGACGTCGGTGGGCTTGTAGTCGAACGTCCACTTCATCGTCAGGATCGCCTGCAGCAGGTAGCCGCCGGTCGCGTGCTGGACGCCCTTCGGCTTGCCGGTCGAGCCCGACGTGTAGAGGATGAAGAGCGGATGCTCGGCGCCGACCCACGTCGGCTCGCACGTGTCGGCCTGGCCCGCGACGGCGTCGTGCCACCAGACGTCCCGGCCGGCCTTCATCGGGACCGCCGACCCCGTCCGCTTCCAGACGAACACCGTCTTGATGCCGTCGCAGTCGCCCATCGCGAGCGCCTCGTCGACGACGGGCTTCAGCGGGATTTCGCGGCCGCCGCGGAACTGCCCGTCGGCGGTGATCACGGCGACCGCGCCGGCGTCGACGATCCGCTCCTGGATGCTCTTCGCCGAAAAGCCGCCGAACACGACCGAGTGCGTGGCGCCGATGCGCGCGCACGCCTGCATCGCGACGACCGCCTGGATCGACATCGGCATGTAGACGAGCACGCGGTCGCCGGCCGCGATGCCGTGCGCCTTCAGCGCGTTCGCGAACCGGCAGACGTCGTGGTAGAGCTCCTTGTACGTGATCGTCGTGACCGCGCCGTCGTCCGCCTCGAAGATGATCGCGACCTTCGACGGCTGCGTGGCGAGGTGCCGGTCGAGGCAGTTGTACGACGCGTTCAGCTCGCCGTCGTCGAACCACTTGTAGAAGGGCGCGGCGGACTCGTCGAGCGTTCGCGTGAACGGCTTGTGCCACAGCAGTTCGGCGCGCGCGTGCTTCGCCCAGAAGCCCTCGAAGTCGCGCTCGGCCTCCGCGCACATCGCGCGGTAGGCGTCCATGCCGGAAATGTTCGCCTGCCGGACGAAGTCCGGCGCCGGCGGGAACACGCGGCTTTCAGTCAGAACCGATTCGATCGTCGACGACATTTCCCGTTCTCCTCCAGGGGGTTCGCTATGCGCCTCGTTGGACAGGCGAGTCTACCTGCTGCGTCGCGGCCGGCGCAACGGCGCGGCCGCCGCGGGGCCTGGAGGTGGCTGTGGCCGGCCCGAATTGCGGGAGCCTTGCGGGGCGCCGTTACACCTGGGGTGGCAAGCGCGGCCGCCGCTCCCCGATGGTAGACTGAAAGGCTCGCCTCCATTCTGCGCCCCCCCCCGATGGTCGACCGCCGCTACCCGAAAGATCCCCGCATGAGCACGCTGCCGCGCTTCATCTTCATGAGCCGCTGGCTGCAGGTGCCGCTGTACGTCGGCCTCATCGTCGCGCAGGTGGTCTACGTGGTCCAGTTCTGGGTCGAGCTCGTGCACCTCGTGGAGGCTGCGATGGGCAACCAGGAGGCGATCGACATCATCCGGCGCAGCGTCGCCGTGCCCGGCGCCGAGGGGTTCGAGATCAAGTCGCGCGAGACGCTGACGATGCTGGTCGTGCTCGGCCTCATCGACGTCGTGATGATCTCGAACCTGCTCATCATGGTGATCGTCGGCGGCTACGAGACGTTCGTGTCGCGGATGCGCCTCGAGGGACACCCGGACCAGCCGGAGTGGCTGTCGCACGTCAACGCGTCGGTGCTGAAGGTCAAGCTCGCGACCGCGATCATCGGCATCTCGTCGATCCACCTGCTGAAGACGTTCATCAACGCCGAGCAGTTCACCGAGAAGGCGCTGTTCTACCAGACGGTGATCCACATCACGTTCCTGCTGTCGGCGCTGGCGATCGCCGCCGTCGACCGCATCATGCTGCCGGGCAGGGCCGCGCACCGGTCCGGCGGCCACGACGCCGGCCCCGCCAACGGCCTGCCCGAGGAGCTGCGATGACCACGATACGCCAGCAGGACCTGATCCAGAGCGTCGCCGACGCCCTCCAGTTCATCTCGTACTACCACCCGGTCGACTACATCCGGGCGCTGGGCGACGCGTACCACGCCGAGGCGTCGCCGGCCGCGAAGGACGCGATCGCGCAAATCCTCGAGAACTCGCGCATGTGCGCCGAGGGGCACCGCCCGATCTGCCAGGACACCGGGATCGTCGTCGCGTTCGTCAAGGTCGGCATGGCCGTGCGCTGGGAAGACGCGACGATGTCGGTGGCCGACATGGTCAGCGAGGGCACGCGCCTCGCCTACATGGACCCCGACAACCGGCTGCGCGCGTCGGTCGTCGCCGACCCGGCGGGGGCGCGCCGGAACACGAAGGACAACACGCCCGCGGTCGTCCACTGCGAGCTCGTGCCCGGCGACCGGGTCGAGGTCAGCATCGCGGCGAAGGGCGGCGGCTCCGAGAACAAGTCGAAGTTCGTGATGCTGAACCCGTCGGACTCCATCGTCGACTGGGTGCTGAAGACCGTGCCGACGATGGGCGCGGGCTGGTGCCCGCCCGGCATGCTCGGCATCGGCGTCGGCGGCACGGCGGAGAAGGCCATGGTGCTCGCGAAGGAGGCGCTGATGGCGCCGATCGACATGCACGAGCTCCGCAAGCGCGGGCCGAAGAACAGGCTCGAGGAGCTGCGCATCGAGCTCTACGACAAGGTCAACGCGCTCGGCATCGGCGCGCAGGGTCTGGGCGGGCTGGCGACGGTGCTCGACGTCAAGATCCTCGACTGCCCGACGCACGCGGCGAGCCTGCCGGTCGCGATGATCCCCAACTGCGCCGCCACGCGCCACGCCCACTTCACGCTCGACGGGACAGGTGCCGCGCACCTCGCGCCGCCGGACCTCGCGCAGTGGCCGGACGTGCACTGGTCGCCGGCCCCGACCGCGAAGCGGGTGAACCTCGACACGCTCACGCGCGAGGAGGCGGCGACGTGGCAGCCCGGCGACACGCTGCTCCTCTCCGGGAAGATGCTGACCGGGCGCGACGCCGCGCACAAGCGCATCGCCGACCACCTGGCGCGCGGCGAGAAGCTGCCGGAGGGAGTCGACTTCCGCAACCGCGTCATCTACTACGTGGGCCCGGTCGACCCGGTGCGCGACGAGGTCGTGGGCCCGGCGGGCCCGACCACGTCGACGCGAATGGACAAGTTCACGCACATGATGCTCGAACACCACGGGCTGCTGGCGATGATCGGCAAGGCCGAGCGCGGCCCCGTCGCGATCGAGGCGATCCGCAAGTTCGGCGCCGTCTACCTGATGGCGGTCGGCGGCGCGGCCTACCTCGTGTCGAAGGCGATCCGGGCCTCGCGCGTCGTCGCCTTCGCCGACCTCGGCATGGAGGCAATCTACGAGTTCGACGTGAAGGACATGCCGGTCACGGTCGCCGTCGACGCCCGCGGGACGTCCATCCACCACACGGCGCCGAAGGAGTGGCAGGCGCGGATCGGCAAGATCCCGGTCACCGCCGACTGACGGCCCGCCGCGTGCGCCCGCCGGGGGCGACTCCCGTGGCACGGCCCGTGCTATTCGTGCACGTGGCTCCTCGTCCCCCAACGCCGGTGCGCGACGCCGGCCCCTGCCCGCCGCCCGCGCGCCACCCCGCTGCGGACCCGCGACCGGCCGTCCGCGCCGGCGTGCGCACCGCCCCGACGCCGGCGGCCGCCGCCGGGAGGCCACGCCGATGAAGCCGCTGCGCCGTTCGCTGCGCCGCCACCTGACGCCGCTCGGCGCCGACTCGGCGTCGATGCTCGACCTCCCCCCGGTGCGGATGGGATTGCTCGCCAAGCTCAACCTGCTGACGATCGGGCTCATCTTCCTGACGGCGGTCACGATCACCGCATTCCACTTCACGCAGCAGTGGCGCGAGGAGGTGGAGGAGCTGCGCACGCAGGGCGTGTCGCTGGTCCGCGTCCTGGTGGAGCTCGCCGATTACGGGCTCCAGACGACCGACAACGCCTACCTCGAGCAGATCCTCGACGGGCTGGGTGGCGACCCGCGCGTCGCGTACATCGCCGTCCTCGACATGAAGCGTCAGGTGCTGGCGGAGCGCCGCTTTGCGCCCGGCATCGCGAAGACGGCGCTGCCCGCGCTCTCTGCCGAGCGGTTCCGGTCGACGCCGGGGCCGGCCGTGAGCTCGGACGTCGTCATCGAGGGGCAGCGGTACATCGAACTCGTCGGTCCGGTGGTCGCGTCGAAGCCACCGGCGCCGGAGACATCCGACGCCGGAACCGCCGCAGGCGCGAAGGACGGCGTCGCGCGGCCGCTCGGCCTGATCCGGCTCGGCATGTCGCTCGAGGCCCAGCGGCGGCAGTTCCGCGAGCAGGTGATCGGCGCGATCGGCGTGGTGAGCCTGCTCGTCGTCGTCGCGATCGTCGCCACGCTGCTGCTGACGCGGCGGCTGGTGGCGCCCATGCGCAGGCTGATGCGCGCCGCGCGCGCCGTCGGCGCGGGCCGCCTCGACGTCTACGTGCCCGCGCACTCGTCCGACGAACTGGGCCTGCTGACCCACACGTTCAACCACATGACGCAGAAGCTCGCCGCGTCGCAGTCGGAGGTCGGCAACTACCAGCGGACGCTGGAGGAGAAGGTCGCCCAGCGAACCCGCGAGCTCGAGGTCGCGACCGCGCAGGCGTACAAGCTCGCGCAGCACGACATCCTCACCGGCCTGCCGAACCGGTCGCTGCTCAATCAGCGGCTGCGGCAGATCCTCGCACAGGCGCAGCGCGACGGCACGCACGTCGCCTGCCTGTTCCTCGACTTCGACCACTTCAAGCGGATCAACGACACCCTCGGCCACGACGCCGGCGACCAGCTGCTGCAGGCGATCGCGCAGCGGCTTGCGGGCGCCGTGCGCGAGTCGGACACGGTTGCGCGGCTGGGCGGGGACGAATTCGTGGTGATCCTGCCGGGCCTCGACCCGGAACCGGCCATGTTCGAGGTGATGACGGTGCTGACGCGCGTGCGCGACGCGTTCCAGGCGCCGTTCCGGCTCGCCGACCAGACCCCCACGCTCACGTGCTCGATCGGCGTCGCGCTCTACCCCGGCGACGCGCAGGACGGGGTCGGCCTCATCAAGCAGGCCGACACGGCGATGTACGCGGCGAAGGACGCCGGGCGCAACGCCTACCGCTTCTTCACCGCCGACATGAACGCGCGCGTGCAGCTGCGGCTGCAGCTCGAGACCGACATGCGCCGGGGGCTGATGGACGACGAGTTCTTCCTCGTGTACCAGCCGGTCATCGAACTGTCGACGGGCCGCGCGTGCGGCGTGGAGGCGCTGTTGCGGTGGCGCGATCCGGAGCGCGGCATCATCGGCCCGGCGGAGTTCATCCCGGTGGCCGAGGAGTCCGGCATGATCCAGGCGCTCGGCGCCCGCGTGCTGCGCGACGCGTGCCGGCAGGTCGCGCAGTGGCACCGGCAGGACATGCCGCTGCGGCTGTCGGTCAATCTGTCGGTGCAGCAACTGCAGCACGACAGCTGGATCGCGGTCGTCGAGGACGCGCTGCGCGGAAGCGGCCTCGCCGCACGCTATCTCGACCTCGAGATCACCGAAAGCGTGATCATCACGCATCCGGAGAAGGCGGTCGCCACGCTCGTGAAGCTGAAGCAGATGGGCGTTTCGATCACCGTCGACGACTTCGGCACCGGTTACTCGAGCCTGTCGTACCTCGCCCGGCTGCCGATCCAGGGCGTGAAGATCGACCAGCGCTTCATCCACGGCCTCGAGCAGAACCGCAACGACGAGGCGATCACGCAGGCGATCATCGCGCTGTCGCACTCGCTCGGCCTGCGCTGCATCGCCGAGGGCGTGGAGACGCCGGCGCAGTGGAGCTTCCTCAAGTCCCACGGCTGCGAGGAGGCGCAGGGCTTCCTCATCGCGCACCCGCTGTCCGAGGCCGACCTGCGCTCGTGGTGGCGGATCCAGGAGGAACTGCACCAGGGCAGCGCGCGGCAGGCGGACCTGTGGCAGCGGTCCTGATCCCCGGCTCGGCGCCGGACGGACGTTGTTTCCTCCTGCCTGGCAGGCGCCGGCCGCAACCCATCGGCCGTCGTCCCCGCGAAGGCGGGGACCCCGTGACGTGGCTCTTCTCGTGCAAGGGGATCGCGGCGTAACGCCGCTGGGTCCCCGCCTTCGCGGGGACGACGGATGTGCAGCTCGTGCACATCGCCCCGAAACTTCGCTCCTAGCCCAGGTCCCGCGGGTGATCGATGTCGCGCAGCGTGCCGGCATCGTCGACGTCGACCAGGCGCAGCAACCACTGGCGCGCGTTGAGGATGGCGCGTGCGCCCTCGTCGCCGGTCAGCGCCGCGAGCAGCGGTCCGTACGCGCGCGCGAAGGCGACGGGGTGCCCGCGCTCGCCGCGATGGGTCGGCGCGGCAATCTCGGCACCGGCACGCAGCGCGTCCGCCACGGCGGAGATCGTCGCCGGCGCGATCCACGGCATGTCGCCCAGCGCCACCACCCAGCCGTCGGCGTCGGCGGCGGCAGCGACCGCGCAGGCGAGGCTCGCGCCCATCCCTTCGTCCGCGCGCGGGCACGCGACGACCCGCGCGCCCGTCGCTTCGAGCGCGCGCTGCAGCAGATGATCGCCGGGTCGCACCACGGCCACGACGTCGCTCAGGGCCGCGACCAGATGCGTCGCGGCGGCGGCGCCGACGGGCGTGCCGGCGCCCACGCCGTGCGCGGCCGCGGGCAGCGGGGCCATCAGCTTGGCGCCGCCGAAGCGTGCGCCGCGGCCGGCGGCGAGGAGGAGGCCAACGATGCGGATGGCAGTGTTCCCAGGACGGACCGGTCAGCCTACACGGTTGGGCGGGCTTCCCGGCCGCGGCTTGCGGGTCGCGTGCCGCGGGCACCTCGCCCGCGGTCGCCGGCGGCGATCGGCGTCATTCCGGCAGCAGCCGGAACCTGCCGTCCTTCACCACGACCAGCACGCGCGCGCGCTCGTCCATCCCGTTGTGGTTGGTCGGCGACATGTTGAACACGCCCTGCGTGCCGACCACGTCGCGCTCGCGCTCGAGCGCGTCGCGCAGCGCCACACGGAACGCCTCGGTGCCCGGCTTGCCGGCCTTCAGCGCAACGGGAATCGCGCGCGCGAGCAGGATGCCGCCGTCCCACGTGTTGGCGCCGAACGTCGCCGGCTTGCTGCCGAACCGCTGCTCGTACGCGGCAATGTATTCCTGCGCGACCTTCTTCGTGGGATTGCCGGCGGGAATTTCGTCGATGACCAGCATCGGCCCGGCTGCGAGCACGGTGCCCTCGACCTTTTCCTTCCCGAGCCTGATGAAGTCTTCGGTCGCCACGGCGTGCGTCTGGTAGACGCGGCCCTTGAAGCCCTGGTCGAACAGCGTCGCCTGCGGCAGCACGGCCGGGCCGCCGACGGCGGCGATCAGCACGGCGTCCGGCTTCGCGGCGACGAGCTTCAGCGTCTGCCCGGTGACGCTCTGGTCGGTGCGCGCGTAGCGCTCGCTGGCGACGATCCGGATGCCGGCCTTATCGGCGAGCCCCGAGAACACCTTGTGCCAGTTCTCGCCGTAGGGATCGTTGAAGCCGATGAAGCCGATCGTCGCAACACCGTTCTTCGTCATGTGCCTGATCAGCGCGGCGGCGATGAGGTCGTCGTTCTGCGTCGTCTTGAACACCCAGCGGCGCTTCGCGTCGAGAGGCTCGACGACGGACGACGTGCCCACCGTCGCCATCACCGGCACCTTCGCCTCGGCGATCACGTCGAGGATCGCGAGCGCGTTCGGCGTCGTCGACGGGCCGATCAGCGCGTCGATGTTGTGCTCCTGGATCAGCTTCTTGATGTTCTGCACGGCGCGCGTCGTGTCGCCGCCGTCGTCGAGCTGGATGTACTCGACGGTGGTGTCGCCGACCTTCCGCGGCAGCAGGTCGCCGGTGTTCTTCTGCGGGATGCCGATCGCGGTGGTGGGGCCGGTCGCCGACACCATGAGGCCGACCTTGACCTGCGCGGCCGCGATCGACGACAGCGCGAGGGCGAGGCAGCACAGAGCGAGACGAGGGAACACGGGAACTCCTTCGGATGCGCAATTGGCGGCGGCGCGCCGGCACTGTCAGGCAAACTGCCCCGCCGCGTGGCCCGACGACCAGGCCCACTGGAAATTGTAGCCCCCCAGCCAGCCGGTGACGTCGACGACTTCACCGATGAAGAAGAGGCCGGGCACCGCGGTCGCCGCCATCGTCCGCGACGAGAGGCCGCGGGTGTCCACGCCGCCCGCCGTCACCTCCGCCTTCTGGTAGCCGAGCGTGCCCGACGGCAGGACCTCCCAGTGCGCGAGCGCACGCGCGACCTCGCGCAGGCGCGCCTCGGGGAGATCGCGCACCGGCGCGGCGACGCCGTGCGCCGCGCACCACTGCTGCGCGAAGCGCTTCGGCAGCCGCTCGGCGAGCAGGTTGGAAAGCCGCGCGTCGGACCGCCGGCGCGCGAACAGCCACGCCTGCGCGTCGGTGCCCGGCATCAGGTCGATCGCGAGCGGCGCGCGGCCGTCCCAGTACGACGAGATCTGCAGGATCGCCGGGCCCGACAGCCCGCGGTGCGTGAACAGCAGGTTCTCGCGGAAGCGGCCGCCGTTGCACGACACCTCGGCGTCGACCGAGACGCCCGTCAGGTCGCCGTAGCGCGCGAGCGCGTCCGGCGCGAACGCGAGCGGCACCAGCGCCGGGCGCGGCGGCACGACGGCGAGCCCGAACCGCTCCGCGATGCGATAGCCGAAGGGCGTGGCGCCGATCTTCGGCACCGTGAGGCCGCCGGTGGCGACGACGAGCGACGAAGCGCGCACCGGCCCTTCCGCCGTCGCGACGGCGAAGTGGTCGCCTTCGCGCGTCACGTCGGCGACCGCGCACGGCATCCGCCACTGCACGCAGCCGGCGTCGCACTCGCGCTTCAGCATCCGGATGAGGTCGAGGGACGAGTCGTCGCAGAAGAGCTGGCCGAGCTTCTTCTCGTGGTACGCGATGCCGTGGCGCTCGACCAGCCGCACGAAGTGCGCGGGCGTGTAGCGCGCGAGTGCGGACCGGCAGAAGTCCGGGTTGCGCGACAGGTAGTTCGCGGGGCCGGCGTTGACGTTGGTGAAGTTGCAGCGGCCACCGCCGGAGATGCGGATCTTCTCGCCGAGCGCGTGGTAGTGCTCGATCAGCAGCACGCGCCGGCCACGCTGCCCCGCCTGTGCGGCGCACATCATCCCGGCGGCGCCGGCCCCGATGACGGCTACGTCGAAGTCCACGGATGCGCGCCCCGATCCTTGCCAGTGGCGAGGCTTCGATTCGTTGCTTCCGGTCCCATGGCGCTTCCGAGTCGCATGGCTTCAGCACGACCGTCGTCCCCGCGAAGGCGGGGACCCAGTGTCGTGGCTGTCCTGGCGAAGACGGCCGGAGCAACGCCGCTGGGTCCCCGCTTTCGCGGGGACGACGGCGGATTGCATGCGGCTGCCGAGTGCCAAACGGAAACGACGTCCCCGGGGTTCCACCGCTAATCGCCGAAGAACTCCTTCACCTTCTCGAACCAGCCCTTCGCGCGCGGGTTGTGCTTGCCCGGGTCCTCGGCGTTGATCGCCTCGAACTCGCGCAACAGGTCCTTCTGCCGCGCGGTGAGCTTGACCGGCGTCTCGACGGCCACGTGGCAGTAGAGGTCGCCGTGCACCGAGCCGCGCACCGGCCGGATGCCCTTGTTGCGCAGCCGGAACGTCTGGCCGGTCTGCGTCTCGGGCGGGATCTTGATCGTCGCGTGGCCGTCGAGCGTCGGAATCTCGAGCTCGCCGCCGAGTGCGGCCGTCGCGAAGCTGATCGGCATCTCGCAGTGCAGGTCGGCACCCTCGCGCTGGAACACCGCGTGCGGCTTCAGGTTGACGACCACGTACAGGTCGCCCGGTGGGCCGCCGTTGACGCCGGCCTCGCCCTCGCCGGTCAGGCGGATGCGGTCGTCCTGGTCGACGCCCGGCGGAATCTTGACCGACAGCGTCTTGTGCTTCTTGACGCGACCCGCGCCGTGGCAGGTGCCGCACGGGTCGGGAATCACCTTGCCGGTGCCGTGGCAGGTCGGGCACGTCTGCTGGATCGAGAAGAAGCCCTGCGACACGCGCACTTCGCCGCGGCCGTGGCACGTCCCGCACTGCTTGGGCTCGGTGCCGGGCTTGGCGCCGGAGCCGTGGCACGCCTCGCACTTCTCGAGCGCCGGGATGCGGATCTTGACCTCGGCGCCGCGCGCCGCATCCTCGAGCGACAGCTCGAGGTTGTAGCGCAGGTCCGCGCCGCGATACACGCCGCCGCGCCCGCCGCCGCGGCCCTGCTGCCCGAAGATCTCGCCGAAGATGTCGCCGAACGCGTCGGCGAAACCGCCGAAGCCCTCGGGGCCGCCGCGGCCGCCGGCGAAACCCGCCGACGGATCGACGCCGGCGTGCCCGAACTGGTCGTACGCGGCGCGCTTGCGCGCGTCCGACAGGACTTCGTACGCCTCCTTCGCTTCCTTGAACCGGGCCTCCGCGCTCTTGTCTTCCGGATTGCGGTCCGGATGGTGCTTCATCGCGAGCTTGCGATACGCCTTCTTGATGTCGTCCTCCGTGGCGTCGCGGTTGACGCCGAGGACCGTGTAGTAATCGCGCTTCGACATGAGGAAACCCTGCTCGTCTGCTGATGCCGCGTGCCATGCCCCATCCGCGCGTCAGGCACCGGAGACGCGGAAAGGCCGAGTTGAGCGTCGCCGTCAGGCGATCGCTCGAACTCGGCCAGATATTACGTCGCGTGCCGCCGCTCGCCGAAGCGAAGCCGCGCGCCGCGACGGAATATCACTTCTGGTCGGACTTCACCTCCGTGAATTCCGCGTCCACCACCTTCTCGTCCGCCTGCGCGCCGCCGCCCGGCGCGCCGCCCGCGCCGGCCGCACCCCCGCCCGGGCCGCCGGCACCGCCGCCGGGCGCGGCCTGCGCCTGCGCGTACATGATCTCGCCCAGCTTCTGCGCCGCCTTGGCGAGCTCCTCGGCCTTCGCCTCGAGCTTCTCCTTCGCCACGTCCTTCTGCTTCAGCAGCTCCTCGGCGTCCTTCACCGCGGCCTCGATCTTCGCCTTCTCGTCGGCGCCGACCTTGTCGCCGTACTCGGCCACCGACTTGTTCACGCTGTGCACGAGCGCGTCGAGGCTGTTGCGCGCCTGCACGGTCTCCATCAGCTTGCGGTCCTCGGCGGCGTGCGACTCGGCGTCCTTCACCATCCGCTGGATTTCGTCCTCGGACAGCCCGGAGTTCGCCTTGATCGTGATCTTGTTCTCCTTGCCGGTCGCCTTGTCGCGCGCCGACACGTGCAGGATCCCGTTGGCGTCGATGTCGAACGTCACCTCGATCTGCGGCATGCCGCGCGGCGCCGGCGGGATACCCTCGAGGTTGAACTGACCCAGGCTCTTGTTGCCCGAGGCCATGTCGCGCTCGCCCTGCAGCACGTGGATCGTCACCGCACCCTGGTTGTCGTCGGCCGTCGAGAACACCTGCTGCGCCTTGGTCGGGATCGTCGTGTTCTTCTGGATGAGCTTGGTCAGCACGCCCCCCAGCGTCTCGATGCCGAGCGACAGCGGCGTCACGTCGAGCAGCAGCACGTCCTTGACGTCGCCCTTCAGCACGCCGCCCTGGATCGCGGCGCCGACGGCGACCGCCTCGTCCGGGTTGACGTCGCGGCGCGGCTCGCGGCCGAAGAACTCCTTGACCTTCTCCTGCACCTTGGGCATCCGCGTCTGGCCGCCGACGAGGATCACGTCGGACACGTCGGACAGCTTGATCCCGGCGTCCTTGATCGCGATGCGGCACGGCTCGATCGTCCGCTCGATCAGCTCCTCGACCAGCGACTCGAACTTCGCGCGCGTGACCTTCATCGACAGGTGCTTCGGACCGGACTGGTCGGCCGTGATGTACGGCAGGTTGATCTCGGTCTGCTGCGAGCTGGACAGCTCGATCTTCGCCTTCTCGGCGGCGTCCTTGAGGCGCTGCAGCGCCAGCACGTCGTTCTTGAGGTCGACGCCCGCTTCCTTCCGGTATTCGGTGACGATGTAGTCGATCAGGCGCTGGTCGAAGTCCTCGCCGCCCAGGAACGTGTCGCCGTTGGTCGACATCACCTCGAACTGGTGCTCGCCGTCCACGTTGGCGATCTCGATGATCGAGATGTCGAACGTGCCGCCACCCAGGTCGTAGACGGCGATCTTGCGGTCGCCCTCCCGCTTGTCGAGTCCGAACGCGAGCGCGGCGGCCGTGGGCTCGTTGATGATCCGCTTGACCTCGAGGCCGGCGATGCGGCCGGCGTCCTTGGTCGCCTGCCGCTGCGAGTCGTTGAAGTACGCGGGAACCGTGATGACGGCCTCGGTGACGTCCTCGCCGAGGTAGTCCTCGGCGGTCTTCTTCATCTTGCGCAGGATCTCGGCGGACACCTGCTGCGCCGAGATCTTCTTGCCGCGGACCTCGACCCACGCGTCGCCGTTGTCCGCCTTCACGATCCGGTACGGCATGAGGTCGATGTCCTTCTGGACCTCCTTCTCCTCGAACTTGCGGCCGATCAGCCGCTTGACCGCGTAGATCGTGTTCTTGGCGTTGGTGACGGCCTGCCGCTTGGCCGGTGCGCCGACCAGGATCTCGCCGTCCTCCATGTACGCGACGACCGACGGGGTCGTGCGCGCGCCTTCCGAGTTCTCGATGACCTTGGGCGTGCCGCCTTCCATGATGGACACGCAGCTGTTGGTCGTGCCGAGGTCGATGCCGATGATCTTGCCCATGGTGTGGTGTCTCCGGTATGCGAAATGGTTGCCTGGCCGTCAGATGGGGGTCCCGGCGCCGCGGATCAACCCGCTGCGCGCGCCTTCAGCCCTCGGCCGGCGCGCCGCTCGACACGGTGACGAGCGCGGGGCGCAGCACGCGGTCGCTCACGAGGTAGCCCTTCTGGAACACGTCGACGACGGTGTTGGCGGGCAGTTCGGACGGCACCATCTGCATCGCCTGGTGCCGGTGCGGGTCGAACTTCTCGCCGGCCGGGTTCACCTCGACGACCTGCGCGCGGTCGAACGCCGAGCGCAGTGCGCGGAGCGTGAGGTCGGCGCCGGCCTTCAGCGTCTCCAGCGTGACGTCGCCCGCGGCGAGCGTCTTCTCCAGCGCGTCGGCCACCGGCAGCAGGTCCTCGGCAAAGCGCTCGACCGCGAACTTGTGCGCCTTGGCGACGTCCGCCTGCGCGATCCTGCGGGCGTTCTCGGTCTCCGCCTTGGCGCGCAGCCAGGCATCCTTGAGCTCGGCGACCTCCGCCTGGGCGCGGGCGAGTTGCGCGGCCAGGTCGTCGGCCGCGGGCACGGACTCGCCGGGCTCCGGCAACGGGGCGGCGGCGGCAGCGACGTCGGCGGTCGCGTCGGTGGGCTTCGGGGTGGCGGTCATGCGGGACGGTCCTGTGGCGCGAAGTTGGCTACCCGCACGCACGTTGGGGTCAAGGCGGGGAATTCAACCCCGGCGGCAGATCCGACCAGGAATATTTACGGATCAGGCAGTTGCGGACGCCCGCCGGGCCGCTAGAGGCGGGCGCCCAGCGCCTTCGCGCGCACCAGCGTCAGGTCGCGGGCATCGGGGTCGGGCGGCAGCGCCAGCCAGCCCGCCAGGTGGCGGAGGGCGAGGTCCGCCAGCGCGGCGATCCAGTGCGGATGCTCGTTGAGACAGGGGATCTGGTGGAACGCGCTGCCGCCGGCCGCCATGAACGTCTGCCGGCCCTCGATGCCGATCTCCTCGAGGGTCTCCAGGCAGTCGGCCACGAACCCGGGACAGAACACGTCGACCCGGCCCACGCCCTCCTTCGGCAGTTGCGCCAGCACGTCCGCCGTGTAGGGGGTCAGCCACTCGGCACGCCCGAACCGCGACTGGAAAGTGAGCACCCACTCCTTCGGGCCCAGCCCCAGTTCGCGGATCAGCTTCCGCGCGGTCACGTGGCAGAAGCAGTGATAGGGGTCGCCCAGCTCCAGCGTCCGGCGCGGAACGCCGTGGAACGACAGGACCAGCCGGTCGGGGCGACCGTGCTTCACCCAGTAGTCGTTGACGTTCTGCGCGAGCGCCTTCACGTAGCCCTCGTCGGCGTGGAACGTGTCGACGAAGCGCACGCCGGGCACCCAGCGCGCGGTCGCGAGGCGCGCGGCCACCGCGTCGAACGCTGAGCCCGTGGTGCTGGCCGAGTACTGCGGGTAGAGGGGCAGCACCAGGATGCGCTCGCACTGCGCGGCGAGCAGCTTGTCGAGCGCGCTCCCGATCGACGGGTTGCCGTAGCGCATCCCGAGTTCGACCGGACACAGGTC
Source organism: Betaproteobacteria bacterium (assembly GCA_016716425.1). Lineage (GTDB taxonomy): Bacteria > Pseudomonadota > Gammaproteobacteria > Burkholderiales > Casimicrobiaceae > VBCG01. Next base: position 150,944 of record JADJWJ010000002.1, on the reverse strand, counting down.
GGCCGGATAGCCGGCCGACTTCAGCCGCTGCCCCAGATAGCCCAGCAGCAGCGACCGCTGCCGCAGGCTGTGCACGAGCAGCGGCGAGCCGTCCTTCGTCCAGATCGCGCGGTACTTCGCGGCCGACTTCGCCGGCCGCACGCGCAGGACGACGGCGTGCAGGATCGGCTTCCACACGAGCGGCGGGATCTCGACGACGCGCGGGTCGGACAGGAACTGCGCCAGGTAGCGCCGCACCGCGGCAGGCGTGGCCGCGTCCGGCGTGCCGAGGTTCACGAGCAGGATGCCGGTCCGCGGCGTGCGGTCGTGCGCGAACGGGGGCGCCGGTGCGTGGGCCATGTCGATTCGCCTGCGGTCGCGTCCGGGCGCTGCCGGCGGTCACGCGCCGGTCGGCACGGGCGCCGCCCGCCGCGCCTTCCAGCCGTCGAAGCTGCGCCGCGCCTCGGCGCGGATCGCCTTGCGCACGAACGGCGTCCAGCCCAGCAGCGCCCCCTTCGGACCGATGGCCATCCGGCTCCACCGCCACAGATCGAAGCGGTCGGTGTGGGTCGCGATCCGGCCGTCGCGGAACGTGAACCGCGACTCGATCACGTTGTGCACCCGGCGGCCGGTCACGGAGAACGTGTAGCGCGGCTCCCAGTGCGCCGCACCCGCCGCGTCGTCGGCGCGCACGCCGCGCCAGGAGAGCTCGAGGTCGCCGCCGCGGTCGCAGAACATTGCCCACATCGCGGTGACGTCGGCGCCCCGCACCTCGAAGATCGGGTCGCGGAACACGGCGTCCGGCACGTAGCAGGCGGCCATCGCGGCGGCGTCGCGGCGCGCGAACGACGCGTAGAGGCGGTCGACGAGCTCGGCGTGCGGGTGCATGGCGGCGTCAGTCCTCGGCCAGCGCCTGCGAGATCGCGTTGGACAGGAGCTTGGCGGTGACGTCGACGATCGGCACCACGCGCTCGTAGGCCATCCGCGTGGGGCCGATGACGCCCAGCGTGCCGATCACCTGGCCGTTGGCCTCGTACGGCGCGGTCACCACGCTGCAGTCGTCGAGCGGGGCCAGCCCGGATTCGCCGCCGATGTAGATGCGCACGCCCTGCGCGCGCTGCGCGACGTCGAGCAGGTGCAGGATCGACGTCTTCTGGTCGAAGAGGTCGAACAGCCCGCGCAGCCGCTGCATGTTCGAGGCGAAGTCCGCGGTGTCGAGCAGGTTGCGCTCGCCGGTGACGACCAGCGACTCGCCCTGCGCGAGCGCACCCTCGCCCGCGTCGACGGCCGCCGTCATCAGGTGCGCGATGTCCCCGGACAGCGCACGCAGCTCGTCGGCGATGCGCGCACGGATCGTGGCGAACGGCTGGCCGGCGTAATGCTGGTTGAAGAAGTTCGCCGCCTCGACCAGCTGCGACTGCGTGTACGGCTGGTCGGTGTGCAGGATGCGGTTCTGCACGTCGCCCTCGCTGGTGACGAGGATCAGCAGCACGCGCCGCTCGGCGAGCCGCAGGAACTCGAGGTGCCGGAACGCGGCCTCGCGGCGGCGCGGCGTCATCACGAGGCCCGCGAAGTGCGTGAGCTGCGACAGCATCCCCGCCGCGGCGCTCGCGAGCTGCTGCGGGCGCTCGGCGTTGAGCTCGCCCGCGAGGCGCCTGATCTCGACCTGCTCGAGCGGCTTCGCCACCATCAGGCTGTCGACGAAGAACCGGTAACCCTTGGCGGTGGGCACGCGGCCCGCGGACGTGTGCGGGCTCGCGATGAAGCCCATCTCCTCGAGGTCGGCCATCACGTTGCGCACGGTGGCCGGCGACAGGTCGAGCCCCGAGTGGCGCGACAGAGCGCGCGAACCGACCGGCTGGCCGTCGCTGACGTACCGCTCGATCAGCGTCTTGAGGAGGTGTTGCGACCGTGCGTCCAGCATCCCCGCGATTCTACCGCCGCTCCGCCCTCCGGCCGAGGGAGGCGCCTGGGGCCGCTATGGTTTAATCGCGGCCATGGCCTCGCCGCCCGCTCCCGCCCGCTTCGCCCGCGTCGCGCTGGTCGGCCGCCTCGCGAGCCCCGGCATCGCCCTGCCGCTGCACCGGCTCGCGGCGTTCCTCTCCGCGCGCGGCCACACCGTGGTCGTGGACGCCGAGACCGCCGCCGACGCGCCGGTCCCCGGCCATCCGACCGCGCCGACCGCCGACCTCGCGCGCCAGGCCGACCTCGCCATCGTGGTCGGCGGCGACGGGACCGTGCTCTCGGTGGCGCGGCAGCTGGCGCCGTTCGACGTTCCCCTCATCGGCATCAACCAGGGCCGCCTGGGGTTCCTCACCGACATTCCGCCCGCGCGCATGGAGGAGACGCTCGACGCGATGCTCGCCGGCCGCCACGTCGAGCAGCGGCGCACGCTGCTCGCGGTCGACGTCGAGCGCGCCGGCGGCGGCGGCGAGCGGCTGCTGGCGCTCAACGACGTCGTCGTCAACCGCGGGTCGCTCGGCAGCATGATCGAGTGCGCCGTCGACATCGACGCGCGCTTCGCCTACGCGATGCGTGCGGATGGCATCATCGTCGCCACGCCCACCGGCTCGACCGCGTACGCGCTGTCGGCCGGCGGCCCGATCCTGACACCGCAGCTGCCGGCGTTCCTGCTGGTGCCGGTGGCACCGCACGCGCTGACGCACCGGCCGATCGCCATCGGCGACGACGCCGAGATCGTCATCACGGTCATCCACGGCAAGGATGCCGGCGTGCACTGCGACGGGCAGAACCACTACTCGCTCGCCGAGGGCGACTGCGTGCGGCTCAGACGCGCGGCGTTCCACGCGCGCTTCCTCTATCCCGAGGGCCACGACTACTTCGCGATGCTGCGCGAGAAGCTGCACTGGAGCGCCACGCCGGAGCGCATCGCGCGGCCGCCGGCCCGCTAGCCTGCGGGGGCCGCGCCCACCCATGCTGCGCTCGCTCGCGATCCGCAACTTCGTCGTCGTATCGGTGCTCGACGTCGAGTTCGCCGGCGGGTTCACCGTGCTGACCGGAGAGACCGGCGCCGGCAAGTCGATCCTGCTCGACGCGCTGTCGCTGCTGCTCGGCGACCGCTTCGAGGCGGGCCAGCTGCGCCCAGGTGCGGAGCGCGCGGAGCTCGCCGCCGAATTCACGCTCGACGACGCGCCGGCCGCGCAGGCGTGGCTCGCCGACCAGGACCTGGCCCCCGAGGATGGCGAGTCGCTGCTGCTGCGGCGCGTGCTCGACGCGCAGGGCAAGAGCCGCGCGTGGATCAACGGGCGCACCGCCACGCTCGCACAGCTCGCGGAGCTGGGCGCCCTGCTCGTCGCCATCCACGGCCAGCACGCGCACCAGACACTCTCCGAGCCCGCCGCGCAGCGTGCGCTCGTCGACGGGTTCGGCGGCTTCACCGTCCTTGCACGCGAAGTGGCGGCGCGCTGGGCGGCGTGGCGCGCGGCCGCGGAGCGGCGCGACGCGGCGGCGCAGGCCGCGCAGGCGACGGCGTCCGAGCGCGCGTTCCTCGACGAGCGCCGGCGCGAGCTCACCGCACTGGCGGTGACCGATGACGAGTGGGCAGAGCTGTCGGCGGCGCAGTCGCGGCTCGCCAACGCGGCCGACCTGACCGCCGCGGCGAACGAGGGCGTGGCCGCTCTGTCCGAGTCGGACGACGCGCTGGGTTCGCGGCTGGCGCAGGTCGCGCAGCGCCTGCGCGGCGCGGCCGCGCACGATCCGGCGCTGGCCGAGGCCGTCGCGCTGCTCGAGCCGGCGGCCATCGCCGTCGACGAGGCCGCGCGCGCATTGCGCGACTACCTGCGGCGACTGGACGTGGATCCGGACGCGTTGCGGCAGGTCGAGGAGCGGCTGTCCGCCATCCATGACGTCGCGCGCAAGCACCGCGTGCGTCCCGACGCGCTGCCGGCGTTGCTCGCCGAGACCGAGGCGCGGCTCGCGGCGCTGGCCGAGTCTGCCGACGCCGCGGCGCTCGCCCGCCGCGCCGACGCGGCAGAGGCTGCGTACCGCGATGCCGCCACGCAGCTCACGAAGAAGCGGCAGTTCGCGGCCGCCGAGCTCGCGCACCGAGTCACCGAGGCGATGCAGACGCTCGCGATGGCCGGCGGGCGGCTCGAGGTCGCGCTGGTGCCCGTGCGCGAGCCGGCGAGCCACGGGCTGGAGCAGCTGGAGCTGCGCGTGGCCACGCACCCGAAGCAGCCGCTCGGCCCGCTCGCGCGCGTCGCGTCCGGCGGCGAGCTGTCGCGCATCGCGCTCGCGATCCAGGTCGTCGCGAGCGAGGCCGGCGACGTCGGCACGCTCGTGTTCGACGAGGTCGACAGCGGCATCGGCGGCGCGGTCGCCGCTACCGTGGGCTCGCTGCTGCAAAAGCTCGCCGCGCGCCGGCAGGTCCTGTGCGTCACGCACCTGCCGCAGGTGGCGGCGTTCGCCGACACGCACTTTCGCGTGACGAAGGCGGGCAACCGCGACGCCGTCACGTCCGAGCTCGCGCGGCTGTCCGCCGGCGAACGCGTCGACGAGCTCGCACGCATGCTGGGCGGCGCCGCCGTCACGGCCAAGACGCGCGCGCACGCGAAGGAGCTCTACGAGCTCCACCGGCGCGCTTGACGGCGCGCAATGCGGCGGCGCAGACGGCACGCTATCGTGCGCGCATCGTGGAACACCGTGTCGACGTGAGCGAATCCCCCGGTCCCGACTCCCGGCGCCGCCGCGCAGTGGCCGCGCTCGGCGTGGCCGCGCTGGCGCCGTTCGCATCGCTGCTGCCGCGGGCGGCGCGCGCGCAAGGTGCGCCGCCTGCCTCCGTCGCGCTGCGCGCAGCGCCGGCGCGGGTCGCGATGCTGGGCGACGGGCAGCCGGTGACGTCGGTGTGGGCATACAACGGGCAGGTGCCGGGCCCCGTGCTGCGCGTCGCGCAGGGCGACGTGCTGCGCGTGCGCGCGACCAACGACCTTGCCGAGCCGACGACGATCCACTGGCACGGCCTGCGGATTCCGAACGCGATGGACGGCGTGCCCGGCGTGACGCAGCGGCCGATCGCGGCGGCCGGCGGCACGTTCGACTATGCGTTCGCGTGCCCCGACGCCGGGACGTTCTGGTACCACCCGCACCTGCGCGGCCACGTGCAGGTCGCGATGGGGCTCCACGGCGTGCTGATCGTCGACGAGCCGGAGAAGCCTGCCGTCGACCGCGACGTCCTGTGGGTGCTGGACGACTGGCGCCTGACGCGCGAAGGACAGGTAAGCGCCGCCGACTTCGGCGCGATGTTCGACGCGTCGCACGCGGGGCGCATCGGCAACACGGTGACCATCAACGGCACGCTGCCCGATCGCGTCGCGCTCGCCGCCGGCGAGCGCCTCCGGCTGCGGCTCGTCAACGTCGCCAACGCGCGCGTGTTCGCGCTCCGGTTCGACGGCCACGCGCCGTGGGTGGTCGCGCACGACGGCATGCCGTGCGCGCCGTACCAGCCGCGCCGCGGCCGCGTCGTGCTCGGGCCGGGGATGCGCGCCGACCTGGTCCTCGAGGCCATCGGCGAGCCGGGCGCCGCGTTTCGCGTCATCGACGACTTCTATCCGGGGCAGGCTTACGAGGTGGTCACGCTCGCGTACGGGCCCGACCGGCTGCGCACGTTGGGTGCCCCGCTGACCGCTGACCTCGTGCGCCTGCCGCCGAACCCCGTCCCGGAGCCGGACGTGGCGAACGCGGAACGCCACGTCGTGACGTTCACCGGCGGCATGATGGGGGGGATGGGCGGCGGGGGCATGGGCGGCGGCATGATGGGCGGCGGCGCCGTCTGGGCGGTCAACGGGGTCGCCATGACCGACGAGACGCACGCGCACGCACCGCTGCTGACTCTCGCGCAGGGTCGCACGCACGTGATCGAGCTGCGCAATCAGACGGCGTGGTTTCACCCGATCCACGTGCACGGGCACTCGTTTCGCATCCTGTCGCGCAACGGGCGCCCGCTGCCGCGGCGCGACCTCGCCGACACGACGCTGCTCGCACCGCGGGAAACCGCCGAGATCGCGTTCGTCGCCGACAACCCCGGCGACTGGATGTTCCACTGCCACGTCCTCGAGCACCAGGCGACCGGAATGATGGCGACGCTGCGCGTGGCGTGACCGCGCGGCGCCGGCGTTCAGGCCGGCAAGAAATGCAACGGCCGCCCCCGGGCGGCCGTTGCGCGTGAAGAACGCGGCTGGCGACTAGCGCCGGCGCGCCTTGGTACCGTTGGGGTACTTGACCCGCACCGGTGCACGCTTCGTGGCCGCCTTCGGCACTGATTTCGCGACGGCCTTCTTCACCACCGGTGGCGGCAGCGCCTCGCCGGTCTCGAGCCAGTAACGGACGCGCTCGGCGTCGGACAGGCGGGCGAGCTTGCCGATCGAGTCGAGCAGCACGATGACCATCGGCCGGCTGGCGATCGTCACCAGCATCACCACGCACCGGCCGGCTTCGCGGATGTAGCCGGTCTTCTGCAGCTGGATATCCCACTCGCCCTTCTTGACGAGGGCGTTCGAGTTGGAGAAGCCCAGCGTCTGCCCGGTCGGCTGCACATCGACGTAGTGCGCCGGCGTGGTCGAGTAGTCGCGGATCAGCGGGTAGTCCGCGGCGGCGCGCACGAGGCGGGCGAGATCGCTCGCCGTCGAGACGTTGCGCGGCGAAAGCCCGGTCGGATCCTCGTAGCGCGTGCGTGTCATGCCGAGCGCCGCCGCCTTGGCGTTCATCGCCGCGACGAACGCGGGCGTGCCGCCCGGGTAGTTGCGCGCGAGCGCGTGTGCGGCGCGGTTCTCGGACGCCATCAGCGCGAGCCGGAGCATCTCGTCGCGCGTCAGCGTCGCACCCATCCGCAGCCGCGACCGCGTGCCCTTCAGGAAGTCGAAGTCGTCGACGTCGATCTCCAGCGCCTCGTCGCCCGGCAGGTTCGCGTCGAGGACGACCATCGCCGTCATCAGCTTCGTCAGCGACGCGATCGGCGTCACCTCGTCGGCCGCCTTCGCGTACACCGGCTGGCCGTCGCCGGCATCGAGCACGATCGCATTGGCCGACGCCAGGCGCAGTTTCGTCGCGTCGAGCGCGACGGGCGCCGCACCGGCGGACGCCGCTGCAAATCCCGCAAAAACAAGCGTCAGGAAACGTTTCATCAGGAAGCTTCTCATAATCGTGTGCCGGTTATCTCACAGTCCGGCGCGCGGCGTCAATACCCTATGCACTTCATGGGTTTAGCCGCCGGTCCGGCCCGTGGCGGGCACGCCGGCACTCCGCACGGGACCGGAGTCCCCCGCTGCGCCGCCGCCGGGATCCCGCCGCTCGTCCTCCTGCTGCAGCCGCCACATCCGCGCGTAGACGGCGTCGCGCGCGAGGAGCGCGGCGTGCGACCCGCGCTCGACGATGCGTCCGGCCTCGAGCACGAGGATCTCGTCGGCGTCGACGATCGTGGAGAGCCGGTGCGCGATCGTCAGCGTCGTGTGGTTGCGCGCGATCGCGCGCAGCTCCGCCTGGATCGCCTTCTCCGCTCGCGAATCGAGCGCGCTCGTCGCCTCGTCGAAGATCAGGATGTGCGGCGCCTTGAGGACGGCGCGCGCGATTGCGACCCGCTGCTTCTCGCCCCCGGAGAGCTTGAGTCCACGCTCGCCGACCATCGTCGCGTAGCCGTCGGGCAGCGCGGCGACGAAGTCGTGGATCTGGGCGAGCCGCGCCGCCGCGACGATCGCCTCGTGCGTCGCGCCCGGCCGGCCGTACGCGATGTTGTACTCGATCGTGTCGTTGAACAGCACCGTGTCCTGCGGGACGATCGCGATCGCCGCGCGCAGCGTCGTTTGCTGCACGTCGCGGAGGTCCTGCCCGTCGATGACAATGCGCCCCCCGCCGACGTCGTAGAACCGGTAGAGCAGCCGCGCGAGCGTGGACTTGCCCGAGCCCGACGGTCCGACGACGGCGACCGTGCGGCCCGCGGGAACCGTGAACGACACCCCGAACAGGATCTGCCGGTTCGGCTCGTAGCTGAAGTCGACCTGCTCGAAGCGCACCTCCGCGCCGCGGATCGCGAGCGGCGGCGCGCCGGGGCGGTCGCGGACCTCCGCATTCTCCTCGATCAGGCTGAACAGCCGCTCCATGTCCGCCAGCGCCTGCCGGATCTCGCGGTAGAGCACACCCAGGAAGTTGAGCGGGATGTAGAGCTGGATCATGAATGCGTTGACCAGCACGAGGTCGCCGATCGTCATGTCGCCGGCGACGACGCCGACCGTCGCGCGCCACATGATCAGCGTGACGGCCACCGCGATGATCGCGCTCTGCCCGATGTTGAGCGCGGACAGCGACGTCTGGCTCTTCACCGCCGCGCGCTCCCAGCGCTGCATGCTCTCGTCGTACCGGCGCGCCTCCCATTCCTCGTTGCCGAAGTACTTGACCGTCTCGTAGTTGAGCAGGCTGTCGATCGCGCGCGTGTTGGCCTTCGAGTCGAGGTCGTTCGCCGTGCGCCGGAAGTGCGTGCGCCACTCGGTCACGGTCACGGTGAACGCGATGTAGAGGACGAGTGCGCCGCCGGTGATCGCCATGAACGTCCAGTCGTAGCGGGCGACCAGGATCGCGGACACCAGCGCGATCTCGACCAGCGTGGGCAGGATCGAGAACAGCGTGAAGCTGATCAGCGTCGAGATGCCGCGCTGGCCGCGCTCGACGTCGCGGGTGAGCCCGCCCGTCTGCCGCGTCAGGTGGAAGCGCAGCGACAGCGCGTGCAGGTGGCGGAACACCTGCAGCGCGATGTTGCGCACCGCGCGCTGCGTCACCTTCGCGAACAGGAACTCGCGCAGTTCGGTGAACAGCGTCGTCGCCAGCCGCAGCGCGCCGTAGGCGACGAGCAGCGCGAGCGGCACCGCCAGCGCCGCCGTCTCGCGGTCGAGGCTGTCGACGATGCGCTTCAGCAGGACCGGCACGCCGACGTTGGCGACCTTGGCGAGCACGAGGCAGGCGATCGCCGCCAGCACGCGCCCCTTGTACTCCCACAGGTACGGCAGCAGCGTGCGGATCGTCGCCCAGTCGCCGTGTCGCGTGCGGGGAATGTCGACGTCGGCCGGGGCCGGAAGGGAGGAGAACTTGGAGCCGCGCATCGTGGGCGCCGCGCTTGCTCGGGATGCGCGGCGGGATCGGGACAGTCTAGCAGGGGCCTCCTTCGCCGCGCCCCTCACCCCGACCCTCTGCCCGCTGCGCGGGCAGAGGGGGCGCCGCAGGCGCGCTGAACCCACGTGCGTGCGGCCGTGCCGCGATGCCGTGCACCGGGGCTGTCGGCCCGCGGGCGCGCGCTGCCTGACAGGCTGTTGAAATTCTCACGGTGTCATCCCGACGAGCGTAGCGAAGAGGGATCTGCCATCGCGCACGCCACTGATCCGCCGGGAGAGCAGATCCCTCGCGGCGCTCGGGATGTCACCGGAAATCGGATGTTGGCACGAACTTCAACGGCCTGCTAACGGCCGGCGACTCCGGCCGCTGCGTTCCGCGCTTCTTGCGCACGATCGGCAATCGGCGGCGACGCGAGCAGCCGGTGAGGGACCCCACGAAGTGGGGATCGCGGCGAGGCCGGGCGCGGCCCCCCCGGCGGCCCCCCCCCCCCCCCCCCCCCCCCCCAACAACGCGCGCCCGAAGCCGCTCGTGCCGACTCCGTTCGCAGCTCAAGGCGCGGGACGCTTCGGGACTCGCTTGCGTCGCGGGAACCACTCGTCGCCCCCGTATCCCAGCAGGCCCATGCCGAGCCGGACGACGCCGTACGCGATCCACGTGACGGCCTTCGCCAGCAGCGGCCGCTCGATCCAGTGCTGCCGCTCGACCGGTCGCGTGCCGGTGTCGAGCATCTGCAGCAGTTCGCTGCGCAACTCCCCGGCGAAGTGCGGGTCGCGCACGAACACGTTGGCCTCGCGCGCCATCAGCAGCGAGTAAGGATCGATGTTCGACGAGCCGACCGTCGCCCAGCGGTCGTCGACGACCGCGACCTTCGCGTGCAGGAACGACCGGTGGTACTCGGCGATCGTCACGCCGGCCGCGAGCAGGTGCCCGTAGAGAGCGCGCGATGCGTAGTGCAGCAGCCGGTACTCGACACGCGCCTGCAGCAGCAGCGTAACCTTGACGCCGCGCGCGGCGGCGGCGATCAGCGCGTGCCGGAAGCGCACGCCGGGAAAGAAGTACGCGTTGGCGATCAATATCTCCCGCTTGGCGGTCCGGATCGCCGCGAGGTACGCGCGCTCGATGTCGCGGCGATAGCGCAGGTTGTCGCGGATCACGAACTTGGCGGTCTGCGTGCCCGCGCGCGGGACCTCGATCGGATCGGGGAACAGCGGCACGTCGCTGCGCTCGAACTGGACCAGTTCGACCAGTGCCCACAGCCGCTGCATCGTCTGCACGAGCGGATTCAGCAGCGGCCCGGAGACGCGCACGGCGAAGTCCATGCGCGGCGGCTTCTGGTGCGGCGTGTTCATGTCGTCGATCAGGTTGATGCCGCCGATGAAGGCGACGCGCCGGTCGACGTGGCACAGCTTGCGGTGCAGCCGCCGCAGCCGGTGCGAGCGGAACTGCCAGGGCGCCACCTCGGGGCGGTACTTGAGCAGGTGGACGCGCCCGTCGCGCAGCGTCCGTTCGAGCCGCTTCGTCAGGTAGAGCTTGGCCCCCCAGCCGTCCACCAGTACCCGCACGGTCACGCCGCGCGCCGCCGCGCGCACCAGCGCCCCGGCAATCGCGCGGCCGGCCTCGTCGTCGGCGAAGATGTAGGTCTCGAGCCAGACCTCGCGCTCGGCGGCGTCGATGGCTGCCGCGAGTGCGGGAAAGTACTCCCCTCCGCTGCGCAGCAGTTCGATCCTGTTGCCGGGCGTGAAGCGGTTCATCGCCCCGCGTCCGTCTCAGCCGCTCGCGCGGCGGCGGCGCGGCACCTCGAAGGTCGCCGCCAGCGCTGCGTGGTCCGACATCCGCCCCGAGGGGAATGCATAGTGCACGTGCGCGTCGACGACGTTGAGGCCGCGCGCGTAGATGCGGTCGAGCCGGAACACCGGCAGCACCGACGGAAAGGTGCGCGCCGGCCGTCCCTTGACCTCCTCGAACACCTCGTAGACGCCGAGCGCGTCGGTCAGCGTGCGGTCGCCCTTGCGCCGCCAGTCGTTGAAGTCGCCGGCGATGATCATCGGCGCGTCGCGCGGCACGGTGTCGCGGATGCGGTCGACCATGGCGCGGATCTGCCGCTGGCGGCCGCGCTCGAAGAGCCCGAGGTGGACGTTGATGCAGTGGAGCGGCGGGGCGCGGTCGGCGATCCTGATCTCGCAGTGGAGCAGGCCCCGGCTCTCGAACGCGTGCGCCGAGATGTCCTCGTTCTCGTGCCCGACGATCGGATACCGCGACAGCACGGCGTTGCCGTGATGCCCGTGCCGGTAGACGGCGTTGCGGCCGTAGGCGACCTCGCGCCACATCGTGTCGGCGATGAACTCGTGCTGCGGCTTGCCCGGCCAGTCGTGGTAGCGACCCGCGTGCCGGCGGTGCGCGCCCAGCACCTCCTGCAGGAACACGAGGTCCGCGGACAGGCCGTGCAGCTTCTCCTTGAGCTCATGGATCACCATGCGCCGCGTCAGGTGGGAGAAGCCCTTGTGGATGTTGTAGGTGGCGACGGTGAACTGCATCGGAGGGGCGAAGGCGAAGCGGTGGCGCCCCTCATGTTAACGGGAATCCCGTGCGACCGCGGCAAACGGCGCGATAATGCACGCTCCCGTGCCGTCGTCCGCCACGCGCCGCTGGAGCGCCCATGTCCCGTCGATCGAACGTCATTCACGCCGCCGTCGCGAGTCTCGTCGCGCTCGGGTTCGCGCACCAAGCCGGGGCGCAGGCCCAGGACCCGAAGGCCGGCGCCACCGAGAAGTGTTACGGGGTCGCCAAGGCTGGTCAGAACGACTGCGCGACGGCGAAGCACAGCTGCGCGGCGCTCGCCAAGGTCGATCGCGACCCCGACGAGTGGAAGTTCGTGCCGAAGGGAACCTGCCAGAAGATGGGCGGCAGGCTCGAGCCGCCGAAGAAGGCGTAGTAGCGCCCTACCCGTTCGCCGCCCGTGCGTTCGGCACCGGCTGCGGCGGCGCCGCGTCGTCGAGTTCGTGACTGCGCGTGAAGCGCAGGTGGGTGACGTCGCTGCCGAAGAACATCGCCCACGTCCACTCGACGAAGATCCGCAGCTTCCGTCCGAACGTCGGCATCTGCGACAGGTAGTACGCGCGCCACAGCAGCCAGGCCGGCAGGCCCGACAGCGGGATTCCGAACACGGCGGCCACGCCGCGTCGGTGGCCGATCGCGGCCATGACGCCGCGCGCGCGGTAGCGGAACGCCCGCGTCGGCCGGCCCGCGAGCGTGGCGAGCAGGTTGGCCGCAGCGACCTTCGCCTCGCGCACGGCGAACTGCGCGGTCGGCGGCGCGTGCTTCCCGTCGAGCGCGTTCGGCACGAGGGCGCAGTCGCCCAGCGCCCAGAGCCCGGGCACGCCCTGCACCGACAGGTCCGGGTTCACGACGATGCGGCCGCGCTCGGTCGGCAGCAGCATCCGCTCCACCAGCGCGTTCGGCCGCGTGCCGATCGTGCAGATCACCGTGGCCGCCGGCACGAACTCGCCGGTCGCGAGCATCACGCCGCGCTCGCCGACGAGCCGCGCGCGCGCGCCGACGCGAACCTGCACGCCGCGCGCCGCCAATGACGCATGCGCGGCGTTGCCGAGCCGCTCGGAGAGCTCGGGCAGCAGGCGCGAATGGTCGTGCAGCAGCGTGACCCTGAGCTCGGCGGCGTCCACCCGCGGGTAGTAGCGGTGGATGCCGGCCAGGCAGTCGACGAGTTCGCCGGCGGTCTCGACGCCGGAGAACCCGCCGCCGATGACGACGAAGTGGCCGAGGCGTGCGCGCAGCGCCGGATCCGTCTCGAGCTCGATCCGCGCCACGCGGCGCAGCACCATGTTGCGCACGTGCAGCGCGTCGCCGACGGTCTTCAGCGCCAGCCCGTGCTCGGCGAGGCCGGGTAGCAGGTCGAGGCGGGCGCGGTTGCCGAAGGCCAGCAACAGGTGCTCGTAGCGCTCGTCGCGGGTACCGGCGAGCGTCTCGCAGCGAAGCGTCCGGCGGACCGGATCCACCGCGTTGACGCGTCCCATCACGAACCGAGCCGTGCGGACCATCGGGCGGATCGGCGCCACGACCTGCTCGGGGAACACCGACGCGCCGAGCGCCTCCGGCAGCAACGGGTTGAACGTGGTGTAGCTCTCGTCGCTGAGCAGCAGCAGCTCGTAACCCCGTGGAAGCCGGCCGTCGAGCTCGCGCAGCAGCGTGGTGCCGGCGAAGCCGCCGCCGACGATCGCGATCGTCTTCACGTCGTTCCTCCCGGCGGCCGGACGGCCGCGAATGGTTGCGCACGCCGACGGCCGGCGCGCGCCTCGCAAGATGGTCGGGCGGCACCCGCGTTGCTTACACGCATCGTCGCGGCCGTAAGGATGCGCGGCGGCGACGGACTATCGCTGGCAGGCCGGCGCGCGAACTTCGCGCGGCCGGCGCAACTTCCCACGCGACCACAGGAGATTTCCCATGCTGCACGGAAAGACCGCGCTGGTGACCGGCTCGACCAGCGGCATCGGCCTGGGGATCGCCCGCGCGCTCGCCGCGCAGGGCGCCAACGTCATCCTCAACGGCTTCGGCGACGCCGCCGCAACCGAGGCGCTGCGCGCCGGCCTCGCGGAAGAGACCGGCGCGAGCGTCCGGTACGACGGCGCGAACCTCATGCAGCAGGAGGCGATCGAGGCGATGATGGGCCGGGCGCTCGCCGAATTCGGCGCCGTCGACGTCCTCGTCAACAACGCCGGCATCCAGCACGTCGCGCCGATCGACGAGTTTCCGACGGTCAAATGGGACGCGATCCTCGCGCTCAACCTCACGGCGTCGTTCCACACCATCCGCCTCGCGCTGCCGCCGATGAAGGCGAAGAAGTGGGGCCGGATCATCAACATCGCCTCCGCGCACGCGTTGGTCGCGAGCCCGTACAAGTCGGCGTACGTGGCGGCGAAGCACGGCATCGCCGGGCTCACCAAGACGGTGGCGCTGGAGGTGGCGCAGCAGGGCATCACGATGAACGCGATCTGCCCGGGCTACGTGTGGACGCCGCTGGTCGAGCGCCAGATCCCCGACACGGCCAGGGCGCGCGGCATCAGCGAAGCCGAAGTCGTCCACGACGTGCTGCTGCACGCGCAGCCGACCAAGCAGTTCGTGCGGATCGACGAGATCGCCGCGCTCGCGACCTACCTCGCGAGCGACGGCGCTGCGTCGGTGACGGGTGCCGTGCTGCCGGTCGACGGCGGCTGGACCGCGCAGTAACGGGCCGCTGCCGAAGGAATCCGCGATGACCACGACGAAACGCACGCGACGCGGCAATGGCCGCACCGGGCCCGCCTCCGACGCGCCGGCGCCCGCCGGACAGACGGTGCTCGTGCTGCAGGGCGGCGGCGCCCTCGGCGCCTATCAGGCCGGTGTCTACGAGGCGCTGCACGAAGCGGGTGTGGAGCCCGACTGGGTGATCGGCACGTCGATCGGCGCGATCAACGCGGCGCTGATCGCCGGCAACGCGCGCGAACACCGGCTCGACCGGCTGCGCGCGTTCTGGGCGCGCGTCGAGCAGGCCGCTGCGCACGACTTCACGCGCCTGTTCACCGGGCTTGCCAACCTGCCGGCCAACCTGACGACCGTCGTGCACGGAATCCCGGCGTTCTTCGCACCGAACCCGCTCGCGTGGCTGTCCGCGCACGCGCAGCTCGGCGTCGAACACGCCGGCTACTACACGACGGCCCCGCTGCGCGACACGCTGGCCGATCTGGTCGACCTCGACCGCATCGCCGCGCGCCACACGCGACTCACCGTCGGCGCCGTGAACGTGCGCAACGGCGAGATGCGCTACTTCGACAGCCGCGACGAGCCGGTCCACCTCGACCACGTGATGGCGTCCGGCGCGCTGCCGCCGGCATTCCCCGCCGTGCGCATCGACGGCGACCCGTACTGGGACGGCGGCATCTATTCGAACACGCCGATCGAGGCGGTGCTCGACGACAAGCCGCGCCGCGACTCGCTGATCTTCACCGTCCACATGTGGAACCCGGAGGGCCCCGAGCCCGAGACGCTGTGGCAGGTGATGGGCCGGCAGAAGGACATCCAGTACGCGAGCCGCGCACGCAGCCACATCGCGCGGCAGAAGCAGATCCACCACCTGCGGCACGTGATCCGCGAGCTCGCGCGCAAGCTGCCCGACGACGTCCGCCGCGCAGCCGACGTCCGCGAGCTATCGTCGTGGGGCTGCGGCACGACGATGCACGTCGTGCGGCTCGTCGCGCCGAAGCTCGACGGCGAGGACCACACGAAGGACATCGACTTCACGCCGGGCGGCATCCGCGCACGCTGGCAGGCGGGCTACGCCGACGCCAGGCGCATGCTGCGCCGCGCGCCGTGGCGCAAGCCGGCCGATCCCACCGAGGGCGTGATCATCCACGACGCCGCGCGCGAGTTCGCGCCGAGGCTCGCGCAGGGCGTGGACGGGTACGCGGGCAGGACCCGGTAACACCGGCAGCACGGGAACGACTGGCCAGCCCCCGAAAACGGGGCCAGGCCCCACCAAAAAGGGGCCAGGCCCCAGGCGGGCCGTACTCCCTGCACCAAAGAGGGGCCAGGCCCCAGGCGGGCCGTACTCCCTGCGCTGGTCCGACTTTCGTCGGATGGCGAGCGTCGCGGGTATCCCATAACGTGGCGGAATGCCCAGGCGCCCTCGCATGCATGTCGATGACGTGCCACTGCACATCGTGCAGCGCGGCCACAACCGCGCCCCCTGCTTCTTTTCGGACTCGGACTACGGGATGTACCTTCATTGCCTGGGCGACGCGCTGCGGGATGCGCAGTGCGCTTTGCACGCGTACGTCCTGATGACCAATCACGTGCACCTGCTCGTGACGCCGCGCGATGCCTCACTCGTTCCGCGGCTCGCGATCGCGCTCGGACGCAAGTTCGTTCAGCGCATCAATGCCGCCTACGGCCGCACGGGAACGCTTTGGGACCGCCGGTACCACTCGTCGCTCGTGGAGTCCGACACCTACCTCCTGGCATGCATGCGCTACATCGAGCAGAACCCGGTGCGCGCCGGCATCGTGCGTGACCCGGCCGAGTACCGATGGTCGAGCTACGAAGCGAACGCCCGAGGGGGAATGGACCCCTTGCTGACGGCGCATCAGACCTACGCCGCCCTGGGTAGCGGTAGCGCTGCGCGCGGCGCGGCTTACCGGGCGCTGTTTCGCGACGCGCCAGACCCTGATCCTGTCGCAGACATCCGAACCGCGCTCGTGCGCGGCAACCCGCTGGGAAGCGAAAGCTTCGTCGCAATGATCGAGCGCGCGCTCGGGCGTTCGTGCGTCGCCCGTGCACCGGGACGCCCGCGAGGTCCCGACTCGCAATGCAGTGAGGGCGGGCAATTCCGGGGCAAGTCGAGCGCGTCCCGATAAGGAGGGGCCTGGCCCCCTTCTCTATACGGAGGGGCCTGGCCCCCTTCTTTATACGGAGGGGCCTGGCCCCTTTTATACGGAGGGGCCTGGCCCCTTTCTTTCGCTGCGCCGTGTTCGCGGCCTTCCAGGCGAACACGGAAGCGCGATCGTCAGTTCGCGCTGATCGCCGACGTGATCGACGCCACGACGCCGTTCGCCATCGCGAACTGCGGGTCGCGGGTCGTGATGCCGTGCCGCCGCGCGATCCAGCCGAAGTCCGTGTAGATCGCCCAGACATTGCCGTCGGCGTCCTGCTGGACGAGCAGGCGCACCGGCCAGTCGAGACCTGCCTCGCCCCGGGCCGTGATGAACTGGGAGCCCAGCGCCGGGTTGCCGAACATCAGCAGCGTCGACGGCGGCAGCGCGATGCCGGCGCCCGCCGCGAGTTGCCGCTGGTCGACGGCCGTGAAGAACATGATGCCCTTCTGCGCGATGTCGGCCTTGATGCGCGCGATCGTTTCGTCCATCGGAAATGCACTCTTCACGCGGACGATGCCGTCGGCGGCGGGTGCGGCGCGTTGCGCGGACGCGAGCGGGGCGGCGGACAGGACCACCGCGGCGAGGGTGGCGGAAAGATAGCTGCGGCGTGCGTTCATGGCGAGGATCTCCTTGGGTGGGTTACCGGCGCGCGGCCGCGCCGGCGAGTGAATCGGTGGGGACGGCGGGCGTGTCCGCGCCCGCGGGCAGCCGCAGCCTGAGCGCGAGCACCGCGCCCGCAGCGAGCGCAGCGGCAACGCCGGCCACGCAGGCGGCCCAGCCCAGCCGGTCGAAAATCTGTCCCAACACGGCGCTGCCGACCAGTCCACCGGCGAAGTAGCTGGCGAGATAGAGGCCGCTCGCCGCGCCGCGGTCGAGGCTCGCCGCGCGGCCGACGAAGCCGGTGGCCACCGCCTGCGCGAAGAAGGTGCCGACGCCGACCAGCGCCAGCCCGGCGAGCACCGCCGGCAACTGCGCCACCAGCAACAGCGGCAACCCGGCACCGGCGACCGCGAGCGCGGCCCCCAGCGTCGGCCGCGTGCCGCAACGCGCGACGACGGTGCCGGCGACCGGCGTGGTCAGGATCGACGGCAGGAACACGAAGTAGACGAAGCCCAGCGCCATCGGCGACAGCGCGAGCGGCGGACGTACGAGCACGAAGTTCACGTAGGTGAAGGTGCCGATGAACGCGAACAGGAGACAGAAGCCCAGCGCGAACGCCGCGCGCAGCGCGGGGTCGCGCGCGAGGTCGCGCCAGACCGCGACCGGCGAGCGGCCCGCCGCAGCGGGCACCGGCGGCGCAGACGTGCCGCGCAGGTAGAACCAAACGAGCACCGCGCCGGCGAGGTTCAGCGCCGCGAACACGAAGAAGTTGCCGGCGAGGCCCAGGTGATCGACGAGGCCGGCGGCCAGCAGGCGGCCGAACAGGTTGGAAGCGACGTTGCCGGTGATGTACGCGGCGAACGCGCCGGCCGTGTCGGCAGCCGAGCACGCCTCGCCGAGGTAGGACAGCGTCAGCGCGAACGCGCAGGCCATGCACAACCCCTGCGCGATGCGCAGCACCGTGAATGTCGCAAGGTCCGGCGCGACCGCGAGCAGCGCCGTCGGAAGCGCGAGCAGCGCGAGGCTCGCGACGATGCCGAGGCGCCGGTCGATCCGCCGGCTGAAGAACGCGACCGCGAGCCCGGCAACCGCCATGCCCATCGTGCTCGCGTTGACGGCGAACCCCATGGCCGCCGGCGACACGCCGTAGGCGGAGGCGAGCGTCGGCAGGATCGCCTGCGTCGCAAACAGGTCGACGACGGTCAGGAACGCCGTGAGCCCGATGATCAGCGAGCGCATCGCGACGCGGCCGGCCGCGGAGCGCGTCGCAGTGGCATGCGCGTGAATGCCGGTGCCGTCCATCGTCGGTCCGATCGTTGTGGTGCTGCGTGGAAGGAAGCGGGGCCGGCCGCATCGCGGCCGGTCGCCCCGGCGGACGGTGCCTGTCGCGGCGCACCGTCACATCATGTGGTCGTCCATCCTCATCCCGACCGGGAACAGGTCGACCGAGATGAGCACGGCCGGCGCGCTGCCGGCGTTCTTCCACCAGTGCGACGTGCCCTTCTTCTCGGGCGCGACGTCGCCGGCCTTGTGGACGATCGGCACCGCGCAGTTGCTCGCGTACTCGACGACCTCGCCCGCCACGATGTAGATCATCGCGGGCCGGTTGTCGTGGCTGTGCCACGGCACCACGCCGCCCGGCTTCATCTCGAGCTGGCGCAGGCGGAACTGGCGGTCCGCGATCATCGCGGGTTCCTGCGCCAGGTCGGTCGTCGCGCGCACGACGTCGGTCACGCCGACGGGCATCGACGGACCGGGCGGCTGGCCCTTGCCGTCGGCCACGCGGCTGCCGGCCGGGCACTCGCCGGCCTGCACGGCGGACGTCGTGAACGCGAGCGCGGCGGCGACGGCCCCCGCGAACGCGAGGCGCTGCCACATCGGTTGCTGCTGTGTGTACTTCTGCATGATCGCAAGTCTCCTGTGGGTCGATGGTGGGGTGAGCCGCGGCGCGCCGCGGATTGCGCATCTTCGGAATCGCTTCCGCGCGTCACGACGGACGCGGCGGCGGACGAACGCGAAGCGGTGCACGGGCCGTTGGTCGCCGCGTCTGCGCACGGCTTACGGTGAAAGGCAAATGCGCGAGCGGGCCGCCGCGAGTCGTAAGGATCGGTGCGCGCCGGCGACCATTCGCGCAGACGGGGCCGCCGGCTCCGTTGCCACCCCACCACTTCCGACAGGAGTCGCCACCATGAATCACCAAGCCAGGATCCAGGCCGCCGTCGCCGGCATCGTCGCGCTCGGTTTCGCGTCGCTCGTCGCCGCGCAGCCGGTTCCGCAGAAGGCGGGCACCGAAAAGTGCTACGGTGTCGCCAAGGCCGGCAAGAACGACTGCGGCACCGCGAAGCACGCGTGCGCCGGCATGGCCAAGACCGACAACGATCCCGCCGAATGGAAATACGTCGCCAAGGGCACGTGCGACAAGATGGGCGGCAAGATGATGGCGCCGAAGTAGCCGGCCTCCGTTCCGTCCGCATTGCCGGCGCGGCGCCGCCCCTCGCGGGTGCGCGCCGCGCCTCTGCATCGTGATCTCCGCCACGCTCCCCGTCGCCGCCGGCATCGGCCTGCGCGCGCCGCACGTGCGCGAGGTGCTGGAACGCCGCCCGCCCGTCGCGTGGTTCGAGGTCCACAGCGAGAACTACTTCGCCGACGGCGGCGCGGCGCTCGCCGCGCTCGACCGCGTGCGCGCCGACTATCCCGTAGCGCTGCACGGCGTGGGCATGTCGCTGGGCTCGGCCGACCCGCTCGACCGCGAGCATCTGGCGAAGCTCGCGCGGCTCGCCGCCCGCATCGAGCCCGCCGCCGTCTCCGAGCACCTGTGCTGGAGCGGCGTGGACGGTCGCCACTACAACGACCTCCTGCCGCTGCCGTACACCGAAGAGGCGCTCGCGCACGTGTGCGCGCGCGTGGCGGCCGTGCAGGAGGTCCTCGGCCGCGAGCTGCTGGTCGAGAACGTGTCCGCCTACTACGCCTTCCCGGAGGACGAGATTCCCGAGTACGAGTTCGTCGCCGCCGTCGCGGCGCGCACCGGCTGCCGGCTGCTGGTCGACGTCAACAACATCCACGTCAACGCGCGCAACCACGGCATCGACCCGCTCGCGTACCTCGCGGCGATCCCGCCGGCCGCCGTCGCCGAGATCCATCTCGCGGGATTCGACGCGAGCGGACCGATCGTCATCGACACGCACGGCGCGCCGGTCGCGCCCGAGGTGTGGGCGCTGTACCGGACCGCGATCGCGCGCTTCGGCCCGGTGCCGACGCTGATCGAGTGGGACACCGACATTCCGGCGTTCGCCGTCCTCGCGCGCGAGGCGGCGACCGCGCAGGGCGTTCTCGACGCGCACCATGCGTTGCCTGCCTGACCTCCAGCGCCGGTTCGCTGCGGCGATCGCCGCGCCCGACGGCATCGAGGATCCCGGACTCGCCGTCTATCGCAACGCCGTGCGCGCGAACTACCGCAACGCGCTGCGCGCGAGCTATCCGGTCGTGTGCGCGCTGACCGGGACGCCGTTCTTCCACGCCGCCGTCGACGCGTTCGCGGCCGCGCACCCGTCGCGTAGCGGCGACCTCAACGTCTACGGCGGCGGGCTCGGCGACTTCCTCGCCGCGTACCCGTACGCGGCGCCGCTGCCGTACCTGCCCGACGTCGCGCGGCTCGAGTGGGCGCAGGACGAGGCCGCGCGCGCGGCCGACGCCGACGGTTCGCCCGAGCACATGCTGGCGGCGCTCGCCGCCGTCGCCCCGGCCGACCTCGCGGCGACCCGCCTGCGCGTCGACCCGTCGCACCGGCTGCTGCGCTCGGACTTCCCGGTGCTGCGCATCTGGCAGGTCCATCAGGAGGGTTGCGCCGGTGACCGCCAGGTCGACCTCGCCTCCGGCCCGGATTTCCTGCTGGTGCGCCGCGCGGCCGAAGACGTCGCCATCGAGCGCATGCCAGCGGGCGAGTTCGCGTGGCTCGCCGCGCTCGCGGCCGGCGCCGACCTCGCCGATGCGCTCGACGCGGCGCTCGCCACCGATCCGGCGTTCGACGTGGCACCGGCGCTCGCACGGCGCATCGCGGACGGAACGCTGCGCGGCATCGCCTGACAGGATTCACGCGACGCCCCGACTAACGGTGAGTTTCCAACCGGGAGTCCGCGATGTCGACCACCACCTTGTCCTATTCGCTCTTCGCGCGCGCCGCGCGGATCAACGCCGCGGTCGCGCAGTTCTGCGACCGCCTGCAGTCGCTGGCCGCGCTCGCGATCCGCGTCTATGTCGCGCGCGTGTTCCTGCTGTCGGGCCTGACCAAACTCGACGACTGGAGCCTGACCGTCGCGCTGTTCGAGAACGAGTACCGCGTGCCGCTGCTGTCGCCGGCCGTCGCGGCGCTCGCCGGCACCGCGGCGGAGCTCGCGCTGCCGGTTCTGCTGCTGCTGGGGCTCGGCACCCGTTTCGCGGCGCTCGCGCTCTTCGCCTTCAACGTCGTCGCGGTGATTTCGTACCCGGACCTGAGCGACGCGGGCCTGAAGGACCACGTGCTGTGGGGCGCGCTGCTGGCGGTGCTCGCCGTCTACGGACCGGGCCGGCTCGCCGTCGACCGCTGGCTCGCGCGCTGACCGCGCGCACCCGCCGGCGCGCGGCGCGCTACCTGCGCCGGCGCGCCGGCGGGCGGGGCCGGGCCGCCGCAAGCAGCGCCGGCGGCAGCTTCCACGGCGGATCGGCGCACTTCTCCACCAGGAAGTCGATCATCGCGGCGACCTTGAGCGGGCGCCAGCGGCTTGCCGGGTACACCGCGTACAGCGGCAGCGCCTCGGGCCGATGCGCGTCCACGAGCAACGGCACGAGGCGGCCGTCGCGGATCGCCGGCCCCACGATCACGTCGGACAGCCGGATGACGCCCATTCCCATCAGCCCGAGCTCGTAGAGCGTCTCCGCGTTGTTGACGGTGATCGCGCCGCGCACGGCCACCTGCCGCACGCCATCGGCAGCCTCGAACGGCCATTCGCGCTGGCCCGACACGCCGCCGATCGTCAGGCATTCGTGCTGCGCCAGGTCGTCGGGCGTGCGCGGCGTGCCGTGCCGTGCGAGATAGGCCGGCGCGGCGCAGACGACGCGGGTGAAGTCGGTGAGCTTGCGCGCGACGAGGTTGGCGTCGCCGAGCGGGGGGAGGCGGATCGCGAGGTCGGCGCCGACGGCGGCCAGGTCCACGACCTGGTCGGTCAGCGCGAGCTCGAGGTCGATCTCCGGGTAGCGCGCGAAGAATTCCGGCAGCGCCGGCACCAGCGCGTACGTGCCGAAGGCGACGCCGACGTTGATGCGCAGCCGGCCGCGTGGCCGCTCGCCGAAGCGCATCACCTCCGCCTCGGCGTCGGCGATGGCATCGACGATGCGCTGCGCGCGCTCGAAGTAGATCTCGCCTTCCGCCGTGAGCGCGAGCCGGCGCGTCGTCCGGTGCAGCAGCGTGACGCCCAGCCGCCGCTCGAGGCGGCTCACCAGCTTGGACACGGCCGAGGGCGTGACGCCGAGGTCGCGCGCCGCCGGCGAGAACCCGTTGCGCTCGATCGCACGCACGAATGCGGTCATGGCGAGCGTCGTTTCCATGGTCGAGGCCGTGGGGGGTTATTTGTTCCATTATGTCATGAATGAAATTCCAACGGGACGGATTGTCGTCCAACTTGGTTGGAATTATCGTTGCCCCATGGCGCGACCCCGCGCCCGTCCACGGAGAGCATCATGGCCCGCCTCGATCCGAACCTCTTTCCCGATCGCTTCGCGCTCGACCGCTACGCGCGGCGAATGCGCCGCGAGGAAACGGACCGCCTGGTGCGTGCGGTCGTGCAGTGGGTGAGCCGGGCCGCCTCCGGTGCCGCGTCGCCTGCCGCGTCCCGCCGCATGGCGCCGACGCACTAGCAATTCCCCCCTGGAGGCGCTGCGCGCCTTGCCCCCCAAGGGGGCCGTGCGCCTTGGGACGGCCCGGCGGCGCCGTCAGCGCTTTTCCGCGAGCAGCGACTTCTTCGCCACGGCGAGCTGCGACAGCTTCTCGCGGTCGACCTTCGGGTAGTGCAGGTCGAGCGAAGCCAGCGCGTCGATGATCGCCGCGGCGACCACGACGCGCGTGAACCACTTGTTGTCGGCCGGCACCACGTACCACGGGCTCTCCTGGGTGGCCGTCTCGCGGATCATCGTCTCGTACGCGTCCATGTACGCGCTCCAGTGGCCGCGCTCCTTGACGTCGCCCGCCGAGAACTTCCAGTTCTTCTCCGGCTCGTCGATGCGCTCGAGGAAGCGCTTCTTCTGCTCGGCCCGCGAGACGTGGAGGAAGAACTTGCGGATGAGCACGCCATTGCGCGACAGATAGCGTTCGGCCGCGCGGATGTCCTGGTAGCGGTTGTCCCAGAGGTCGCGGCCGATGAGCTGCGGCGGCAGCTTCTGCGCGGCGAGGAATTCCGGGTGCACCTTCACGACCAGCACCTCCTCGTAGTAGCTGCGATTGAAGATGCCGATGCGCCCGCGCTCCGGCAGGCTCTTCATGCAGCGCCACATCCAGTCGTGGTCGAGTTCCTCCGACGTCGGCGCCTTGAACGAGAACACCTGGCAGCCCTGCGGATTCACGCCCGACATCACGTGCTTGATCGCGCCGTCCTTGCCGGCGGCGTCCATCGCCTGGAACACGAGCAGCACGGCCCACCGGTCCTGCGCATAGAGCATGTCCTGCAGCTCGGCGAGCGCGTTGCGGCCGACCTCCAGCGCCTCCTGCGCGCGGGGCTTGTCCTCGTCGCCCAGCGCGCCGGTGTCGCCGGGGTCGATGTCCTTCAGCCGGAAGCCGCGGCCGCGGTCGACGCGGAACGGACGCGAGAACTCCCGCGACGCCTTCACGATGCGCTTCATGTCGAGCGTGCCGTCGGCCATGCATGCCTCCGCTTCGGGATGGGTCCCGGTCGAATGTAGCAGAACCGCGGCGGCGGGAGGCCGCTACCGCGCGAGCGCCGCGTCGCCGACGAACGGGTTGGTGCGGCGCTCGGCGCCGAACGTCGACATCGGCCCGTGGCCGGGCACGAACTGCACGTCGTCGCCGTACGGCCAGAGCTCCTGCGTGATCGACCGCACCAGCGTCGCGAAATCGCCGCGCGGGAAGTCGGTGCGCCCGACCGAGCCCTGGAACAGCACGTCGCCGACGAACGCGATCCGCCGGTCCGGCGCGACGAACACGACGTGGCCCGGCGTGTGCCCCGGGCAGTGCCGGACGTCGAAGGTGAGCTCGCCCACGGTGACCGCGTCGCCGCCGGCGAGCCAGCGGTCGGGCGTGAACGTGCGTGCGCCGGCGATGCCGAAGCTCGAGCCTGCCTGTGCGAGCTGGTCGATCCAGAACCGGTCGTCGGGGTGCGGACCCTCGACCGGCACGCCGGTGCGCTCGGCCAGTTCGGCCACGCCGCCGCAGTGGTCCGCGTGGCCGTGCGTGACGAGGATCTTCTCGAGCGTCGCGCCGCTCTTTTCGAGCGTGGCGAGCAGGCGCGGCACCTCGCCTCCGGGGTCGACGAACGCGGCCTTGCCGGTCGCCGCACAGACGACGAGCGAGCAATTCTGCTGGAACGGGGTGACGGGGATGACGGCGAGCTTCATCGGGCGGGGGCGAGTGCGGAACCAGGGGGCGAACCGGACGGCGCGCGCGGGACGCGGCGCCGACCGTAGTCTAGCAACTGCCCGCGCGGGGCCAGCGCACGGCCGCGCCTGCGCGGGGGCGAGCGGCGCGGCCCTTGAAATCCCGCGGCGCATCCCTATTTCCGCGGTCGGAGGCGCGGCGGCCGCAGCGCCGGTGCGCCATGTCATGACCGACGCAAGGAGGATGCTGGAATGTACCGATCCCTGTTTCCTCGCGACGTCCTCGCCGAGCTGGACCGCCTGCAACGCGAGATGCGCGAGGCGTCCGACCTCTCGCCGTCGATCCGCGGCGTGGGCCGTGGGGGCTTCCCCGCGCTCAACATCGGCGGTACGCCGCAATCGGTGGAGATCTTCGCGTTCGCGCCCGGGCTCGATCCCGCGACGGTGGAAGTGAACCTCGACCGCGGCGTGCTCACCATCGCCGGCGAGCGCCCGTCGAGCCTGCCGTCCGACCGCGACGACAAGGCCGCCGTGCACATCAGCGAGCGCTTCAGCGGTCGCTTCCGCCGCGTGCTGACGCTCGCGGACGACGTCGACCCGAACGGTGTGGCCGCCAGCTACCGCGACGGCGTGCTGCACATCACCGCGAAACGCCGCGAGTCGGCGCAGCCGCGCCGCATCGCGATCCAGTGACGAGGGGAGGAACGACGATGAACGATTCGACCGCAGTCGCCCGCAACGCGCCGGGCGCGCGCGCAGCGGCCGCGCAGAGCGAGGCGGCGCCGCGCGCCGAGACGGCGCTGATCCCGCCGGTGGACGTGATCGAGGACGCCACCGGCATCACGCTGCGCGCGGACCTGCCGGGCGTGCCGAAGGACAAGCTGACGCTGCAGGTGGAGTCCGACACGCTGACGATCGAGGGCGAGGTCGGCATCCCGACGCCGGAGGGCATCGAGCCGACGTACGCCGAGGTGAGCGTGCCGCGGTTCCGGCGCGTGTTCACGCTGTCGAAGGAACTCGACCCCGGCAAGGTGAGCGCGGAGCTGAAGCACGGCGTGCTCACGCTGCGCATCCCGAAGGCCGAGCACGCGCAGCCTCGGCGGATCGACGTCCGCGTCGACTGACCGCAGCCGCCGCGCACCCGCCGTTCGTCCCCGGATCGCGCGCCCGCCTCCGCCTGTCAGGGGGAGACGGGTCGCGCGTGCGCGCCGCCGGAGCGCGCGCGATGCGCAGGGGTGGGGTGGCTGATGGGATTCGAACCCACGACAACCGGAATCACAATCCGGGACTCTACCGCTGAGCTACAGCCACCGTCGAACTCGAGGATGCGCCAGCGTGCGGATTGCTGGCGCGCCCGACAGGACTCGAACCTGTTACCCCCGGCTTAGAAGGCCGGTGCTCTATCCAATTGAGCTACGGGCGCGAAACCTGTCGGACCGAGGGGCGGCTGCGGCGCCAGTCGGCGCACCGGGCATGCCGGAGGTCCGCCCCCCGAGAATTCGGGCGACCATACTAGCACAGCGCCGGCGTCCCCGGCGCGATGCGCCCGGTGCGCGCCCCTCTGGCCGCGCGGGGGCGGCTCCCGTAAAGTGGGAGCCCCGCGCTCAGCCGCCGACCCTCGACTCCAGCGTGGACGAATCCGCCGCGGTCACGACGTTCCTGTTCACCGACATCGAAGGCAGCACGCGCCTGTGGGAGCAGGCGCCCGAGCGCATGCGCGCCGCGCTCGCGGCGCACGATGCGATCGCGCGCGCGTGCGTGGCCGACCAGCGCGGCACGCTGGTCAAGTCCACCGGCGACGGCATCCACGCCGTGTTCACCGACCCCTGTGCCGCGCTGAGCGCGGCCGTGGCGCTCGAGCGGGCGCTGTCCGATCCGGCCGCGACCGCCGGGATCGCGCTCTGCGTCCGTTGCGGCATGCACGCCGGGGTCGAGGCGAAGCGCGACAACGACTTCTTCGGCAACGCGGTGAATCGCGCCGCGCGCGTGATGAGCGTCGCGCACGGCGGCCAGATCCTCGTCTCGCAGACGGTCGCTTCGCTGGTCGGAGAGCGCCTGCCGGAGGGAGTCTCGCTGCTTGACCTGGGCAGCGTGCGGCTGCGCGGTCTCGCGCAACCCGAGCGGGTGTGGCAGGTCGCGCATCCGTCGCTGCGGCGCGAGTTTCCGGCGCTGCGCTCGCTGGAGGCCACGCCGAACAACCTGCCGCAGCAGCTGACGTCCTTCGTCGGCCGCGACGACGAGCTCGCCGACGTCCTGGCGCTCCTGCGCGAAGCGCGGCTGCTGACGGTGTTAGGCGGCGGCGGCTTCGGCAAGACGCGGCTGACGCTGCAGGCGGCCGCGCTCGCACTCGATGCATACGCGGACGGTGTCTGGCTGGTCGAGCTGGCGCCGGTCGGCGATCCGCGGCTCGTGCCGCAGGCGATCGCGTCGGTGCTCGGCGTCAAGGAGTCGCCCGGGCTTTCGGTGCAGGACGCGGTGCTCGCGTTCGCGCGCGCGCGGCAGTTCCTGCTGGTGCTCGACAACTGCGAGCACGTCGTGCAGGCGTGCGCGGACGTCGCGCGGCAGCTGCTGGAGGCCGGGGCCGGCGTCACGATCCTGGCGTCCAGCCGCGAGGCGCTCAACGTCCGCGGCGAGCGCGTGTATCCGCTGGCGCCGCTGCTGGTGCCGACCCCCGAGGCCGGCCTGCGTGCCGCGGCGATCGCCGCCATCCCGTCCGTGCAGCTCTTCGCCGACCGCGCGGCGTCGGCTTCGCCATCGTTCCACGTCACCGACGACAATGCCGAGTCCGTCGCGGCGATCTGCCAGCGGCTCGACGGGATTCCCCTCGCGCTGGAGCTCGCTGCCGCGCGGCTGCGCTCGATGCCGGTCGAGCGCGTCGCCGAACGCCTGTCCGACCGCTTCCGCCTGCTGACGAGCGGCGACCGCACGGCGCTGCCGCGCCAGCAGACGTTGCGGGCGCTCATCGACTGGAGCCACGACCTCCTCGAGCCGGCCGAGCGCGTGCTGTTCCGGCGCCTGTCGGTGTTCGCCGGCGGCTTCACGCTCGACGCCGCGGAAAAGGTCGGCGCGGGTGGCGACATCGCGGAAGGCGACGTGGTCGACCTCGTGAGCCGGCTGGTCGAGAAGTCGCTGCTGATGCTCGACGCGGCGGGCGAGCGCTACCGGATGCTGGAGACGGTGCGGGAGTACGCGCGCGAGCAACTGGAACGGGCGGGCGAGCTCGCAGCGACGCGCGACCGCCAGCTTCGCTACTTCCTCGTGCTCGCCGCGCGCGCGCGGCCCGAGCTCGTCGGGCCGCGGCAGCGCGAATGGCTCGAACGGCTCGACGCCGAGCGCGAGAACATCGTCGCCGCGCAGGCCTGGTGCGATCGCGCGGAGAACGGCGGCGAGCTCGGGCTGCAGCTCGTGCGGTCGATCCAGGTGTATTGGTTCACGCGGGGCCTGCTCGGGCTGGGCCTGCAGCTGACGCTGGACGCCCTCGCCAGGCCCGGCGCGCAGACGCGCAACCTCGTGCGCTGCCGGGGGCTGTCCGGCGCCGGCCAGCTCGCCCTGTACATGGGCCGCCATCCCGAGGCGCGGCGCCATCTCGAGGAAAGCCTCGCCATTGCGCGGGAGATCGACGATCCGGAACGCATCGCCGCGGTGCTCCAGCCGCTGGGTATGGCGTCGCTCGGGGTCGGCGACTTCGTGACCGCGCGCGCGCGGCTGCAGGAAGCGCTGGCGCTGGCGGAGGCGATCGGCAAGCGCCGCGAGATCGCCGCGGCGCAGACCGCGCTCGCGCAACTGCACCGGGCGGAAGGCGCGCTCGACGAAGCCGAGGCGCTCAACGAGCGCGCCCTGCAGACCTGCCGCGAGCTGGGCGACCGGGAGAGCGTCGCGGTCGGGCTGCTCAATCTGGCAATGGTGGCCATCGTCCGCGGCGACACGCGGCGTGCGCAGGAACACATGCTGCAGGGCATGGCGATCGCGCGGGAGATCGGCTCGCGGCCCGCGGGCCAATCCGCGATCGAGGCGTCCGCCGGTCTCGCGGCGGTCGCCGCGGAGTGGCCGCGCGCGGCCCGGCTCTACGGCGCCGCCGAGGCCCAGGCCCGGAAGACGGGCCTGTGCCGGGACGCCGCCGACGAGGCGTTCCTGCGGCCGCTCATTGCCGGCGCGCGCGCGGCGCTTGGCCCGGATCGGTTCGCCGTCGCGGAACGGGAAGGATGGAGTCTGTCTCTCGAGGAGGCCCTCGACGAGGCGGGCGCGTGGCTCGCCCCCGACGCGGGACGCTCGGCGCGGCCGGCTGCGCCGACGTGAGCAAGGCGCCGGCGCGGCCGCGCCCGTTCGGCGTCAAGGGTCGTTCATGATCGCCGGGTCAAGCAGCCACGATTGGGCCGTTCCCGTCTTGTAGACCCTGACGTCGTAGTACAGCGTCCCCGGCGTGCTGTTCGCGTTCTTCACCCTGTAGCGGTTTGTCTGCACGTTGAGGAACCGGATCTGGTTCGTCCACTGCGTCGCGGTGGTCGTCTGCTTGCCGCCCCCCGCGGCGCCCGTGTGAGGGGCGATGCTGTCCTGCCGGAACTCGTACCCATCCGGCGCATCCAGCACCCACGTGATCGTGGGATTGCTGCCGCGCTTCATCTTCATGACGTCGTAGTACATGCTGACGACGGGAGTGCCGGACGAGTCGTCCACGGTCACGATCGCGTCGCACATCGCCGCCGGACACGTCTTCGTCCGCAGCATCCGCGGCCCCGATGACGTGGAGTCCGTCGACGCGCAACCCAGCAGGAACGCCGCGGCTGCGATTGCGCAGATCCAGTTTCTCGTGTTCACGTGCTGCCTCCCCATGGTCTCGACTCGGCAATCGGCCGATTCGCCGCCTCCCGCCCGGCACACAGCGACGGTCGGCGCTCCTCTCCAACGTGCGGCGCGCGCCGCGCTACCCCGACTCCGCCAGCGCGTGCTCGATCTCGGCGAACGTCCGCGCGAGCTCGCTGATCTGCAGCGGCATCCCCAGCTGGCGGGCGATCTGCGACACCGAGAACATCCCGCGGATGCGCACCTCGCCGCCCGCCAGCGTCTCGGCGACGAGCTCGTGGTGCCGGCCCGCCTGCTTCAGCGACGCCACGACGTGGCCGACCTTGGCGGACCGGACGTCCTCGAGCTTCAGCGCGACGATGTCCGCGGCCGGCGTCATCACGTCGCCGACGGTGAGCTCGTGCCGCTTGACGCCCCGCGTGTGGCTGGCGCGCACCGGGCCTTCGCCCAGCAGATCGGTGGTCGTGATCAGCCCGGCCATCCGGCCGTCGGGCGCGACGACGAACAGCGACCGCACGCCGCGCGTGACCATGTAGTCGTTCGCGGTGGCGAGCGAGGCGGACCGCTCGATCGTGGCCGCGGCCACCTGCGCGAAGTCGGTCATCACGTCGAGCGCCGGGGAGTCGAGCGTGACGCGCCCCGGCGCGGGACGGGTCAGCGTACAGGCGCCGGACAGCGCAGGGGAGAACGAGCCCAACGGCAGGTACTCGCGCATGACGGTGCTCCTCGGCACGACCGGGCCGGCGGCACGGGACGCGCGTAGTCTAAACCCGGTTCGGCCGCGATGCGCAAGGACGCGCGAGAAGAAATCGAGGGTATCCTCGCCGTTGCCGCCGCCAGGCACGCCGCCCCCGGAGGACCCGCGATGACGATCACCGTGACCCGCGACCGGACCGCCCGCATGCGCCACGTCGCGCGCGTACGTACCCATGCGATCGCCGTGGACGAGCTGCCGGCGGTCGGCGGCGACGACACCGGCCCGACGCCGCACGACCTGTACGACGCCGCCGTCGCGTCGTGCAAGGCGCTGACCGTCCTCTGGTACGCCAAGCGCAAGGGCATACCGGTCGAGGGCATCGAGGTCAGCGTCGACCGCGACGACGCGGACGAGCGCAAGGGCACCTACCGGCTGCGCACGCGGCTCGCGCTCACCGGCGCCCTGACCGCGGCCCAGCGCGACGAATTGCTGGCGGTCGCCGGCAAGTGTCCGGTGCACAAGCTGATGACGCAGGCGGCCACCGAGATCGCGACCGAGCTCGCGTCGGACGAGGGCTAGGTGGAAGGGGGGGGGAGGGGGTTCCCGCCCCCCGGGCCCCCCCCCCCCCCGCCCCCCCCGGGGGGGGGGGCCCCCGCGCCAGGAAAGGAAAAAGGGAAGGAAAAGCGCCGCCGGGGCCCCCCCCCCCGGGGGGACGACGAAGGAAACCCCCCCCCCCAAACGCCATGCCCATCGCCGAACTGCTGCCGCCGCGCGCCAGGGACCTGGGCGGCGGGTTCACGGTCCGCCGCCTGCTGCCGGCGTTCCCGCGCCAGGGTGTGGGGCCGTTCGTGTTCTTCGACCACTTCGGGCCGGTGACCGCGCGCCCCGAGGACAACCACGACGTGCGCCCGCACCCGCACATCGGACTCGCCACGGTCACGTACCTGTTCGAGGGCGCGATGCTGCACCGGGACAGCCTCTCCTGCGTCCAGCGCATCGAGCCGGGCGCGATCAACTGGATGACCGCCGGCCGCGGCATCGTGCACTCCGAGCGCCGGCCGCCGGACCTGGCGTCCGTGACCAGCATTGCACACGGGCTCCAGCTATGGGCGGCACTGCCGCAGGCGTTCGAGGAGGCCGAGCCGTCGTTCGTGCACACGCCGGCCGCGGCGATCCCCGCGTGGACCGAGGGCGGTGCCGACGTGCGTCTGTTGATCGGCGAAGCGTTCGGGTGCCGCTCGCCGGTCGCCACGTTCGCGCCGACGCTCTACGTCGACGTGGCCGCGCGTCCGGGCGCCGTGCTCGAGTTGCCCGCGTTCGGCGACGCATTCGAGCGCGCGGTCTACGCCGTCGACGCGCCGCTCGCCGTCGACGGCGCGGACGTGCCGCCGCACGCGCTCGCCGTGCTCGCGCCCGGCGCGCCGGCGACCATCGTCGCGCCGCGCGGCGGCCGCTACGTGATCATCGGCGGCGCGCCGCTCGACGGCACCCGCTTCATCTGGTGGAACTTCGTGTCGTCGCGCCGCGAGCGCATCGAGCGCGCGAAGGCGGACTGGACGGCGCAGCGGATGGGCGCGATTCCCGGCGAGACCGAGTGGATCCCGCTGCCCTGACGGCGGCGCGGCACGCGCCGTCGTGCCAGCGTCAGGGATCGTTGATGATCGCCGGGTCGAGCACGACCGGCGTGCCCGTCGCCTTGTGGAAGACCTTGACGTTGTAGAACAGCGGACCCGCCTTCGTGTTGCGGTTGCGGATCCGGTACGTGGTCGCCGTGTGATTGAGCGTCGTGCACTGGTCGCGCCACGCCTGCGACGTCGTCGTGAGCTTGCCGCCGGAAGGCGGCGCCGTGTGCGCCGTGATGCTGTCGGCGCGGAACTCGTAGTCGGGCGCCTGCAGCTTCCAGGTGATCACGACGTTGCGCTGTCCCCTCGCCATCTTGAGCTCGTTGGCGCTCACGGCGACCACCGGCGCGGCGCGGCTGCCGGTCACGGTGACGATCACGTCGCACGACGCGCCGGGACAGGGCGTCGGCTGCGCGTGGGCCACCGACGTCCATGGCCCCGCGACGACGGCTGCGAGCGCCGCAACCGCCACGACCCGCGCGATGCGATTGGCGTTGCCTGACATGTTCTCTCCCTGATTGGATCCGCCGGCTCGGCAGCATCGCCGGCGGGCCGGCGCGCCACGCCGAACCCGGCCGCAGGTGCGGATTGTCGGCCAATGCGCGGGAAACACAAGGGGCCGCGGCGCGGCCCCTCGTCGACGTGTGACGCGGCCCCGGCGGCGTCAGGTCGCGGCCGCGGCCTTCGCCTGCGCTGCTGCCAGGAACTCGTCGATCGCGGCGAGCGCGTTCGCCGCGTACATGAGCGACGGTCCGCCGCCCATGTAGACGGCCATGCCGAGCGCCTCGGCGAGTTCCCGCTTCGTGCCGCCGTGGCGAACGAACGCCTTGACGTGGAAGCCGATGCACGGGTCGCAGTGCGCGGCGACCCCCAGCGCCACGGCGATCAGCTCCTTGGTCTTCGTGTCGAGCGCGCCCGCGTGCGCGGTGGCGCGGCCCAGGTCGTGGAAGCCCTTCATCACGTCGGGCAGTTCCGCGCGCATGTACGCGAGGTTGTGCGTGACCTCCTGCGTCATGTCGTGGAAGTGGCGTTTCGGTTCGCTCATGTGGGTTCGTCCGTCGATCTGCGCAGGGA
Source organism: Betaproteobacteria bacterium (assembly GCA_016716425.1). Lineage (GTDB taxonomy): Bacteria > Pseudomonadota > Gammaproteobacteria > Burkholderiales > Casimicrobiaceae > VBCG01. The sequence continues at coordinate 118,059 of JADJWJ010000002.1, read as the reverse complement.
ATCGCCGCCGAGTGGGCAATGGTCATCGTACCAGCCGGACCCGCGATCGGCGCGCACTCGCGCAGCGACCATGACCAGGATCAACGTCGTGCCGGCGGGGTCGCCGCGTGGCGCCACCGCGGGCCCCGCGCTACCATGCCGGACCTTCGCCGCGCGCCGCCGACCCCGGACGCGCCACCCTAGCCCACCCGCGGGAATTCCATGAGCGCCAGCACCGTCAGCGACGTCGTAGCCGCCCTCCACACGTTCGAGCACGGCAAGGTCGTCGCCGCGCACCAGGCGGTCGCGCTGATCCGCGACGGCGACACGCTGGCGACGACCGGCTTCGTGGGCATCGGCTTCGCCGAGAACATCGCCGTCGCGCTGGAGGCGCGCTTCCTCGCGGCCGCGCAGGAGTCGGCGAGCGGCACCGGCAGCCCCCGCAACCTGACGCTCGTCTACGCGGCCGGGCAAGGCGACGGCAAGGAGCGCGGCCTCAACCACCTCGGGCACCCGGGCCTCGTCAAGCGCGTCGTCGGCGGCCACTGGGGGCTGGTGCCCAAGCTGCAGGCGCTCGCGGTGGGCAACCAGGTCGAGGCGTACAACCTGCCGCAGGGCGTGATCACGCACCTGTTTCGCGACATCGCCGCCGGCAAACCCGGCCACCTGTCGCGCATCGGGCTGGGCACGTTCGTCGACCCGCGCTTCGGCGGGGGAAAGATCAACGACGTCACGACCGAGGACCTGGTCACGCTGATGCCGGTCGGCGAGGCCGAGTACCTGTTCTACCGCGCGTTCCCGATCAACGTCGGCATCGTGCGCGGCACGACCGCCGATCCCGACGGCAACATCACGATGGAGCGCGAGGCGCTCACGCTCGAAGGCCTCGCGATCGCGATGGCGGCGCGCAACTCCGGCGGCATCGTGATCGCGCAGGTCGAGCGGATCGCCGATCGCGGCTCGCTCAACCCGCGGCAGGTGAAGATCCCGGGCGTCCTCGTCGACTGCGTCGTCGTGGCCGAGAAGCCCGAATACCACATGCAGACGTTCATCGAGCCGTACAGCGCGGGGTTCGCCGGCGAGATCCGCGTGCCGGCGTCGCACGTGCCGACGATGACGATGTCCGAGCGCAAGATCATCGCGCGCCGCGCCGCGCTCGAGCTGCGCCCCAACTGCGTGGTGAATCTCGGCATCGGCATGCCCGAGGGCATCGCGAGCGTCGCCGCCGAGGAGAAGGTCATCGACCTGCTCACGCTCACCGCGGAGCCCGGCGTGGTCGGCGGCATTCCGGCCGGCGGGCTCAACTTCGGCGCCGCCGTCAACACGCAGGCGATCATCGACCAGCCGTACCAGTTCGACTTCTACGACGGCGGCGGGCTCGACCTCGCCTTCCTCGGCCTCGCGCAGGCCGACCGCGAGGGCAACCTCAACGTGTCGAAATTCGGGCCGCGCCTCGCGGGCGCGGGCGGCTTCATCAACATCAGCCAGAGCGCGAAGTCGGTCGTGTTCGTCGGCACGTTCACCGCCGGCCAGCTCGTCGTGCGGGTCGAGGGCGGCAAGCTCGCGATCCTCGCCGAGGGGCGGTCGCGCAAGTTCGTCCCCGACGTCGAGCACCGGACGTTCTCCGGCAGCTACGCGTGGCGCCGCCGGCAGCCGGTCCTCTACGTGACCGAGCGCTGCGTGTTCCGCCTGGCCGAGGACGGCCTCGAGTTGACCGAGGTCGCCCCCGGCATCGACATCGAGCGCGACATCCTCGCGCAGATGGGCTTTCAGCCGGTCATCCGCGGCGACCCGAAGCTCATGGACGCGGCGATCTTCGCCGACGGCCCGATGAACCTGCGCGAGCGGATGCTCGCGGTCCCGCTGGCCCGGCGCCTCACGTACGCGGCCGACCAGAACGTGTTCTTCATCAATTTCGAGCGCCTCGCGATCCGGACGCGGCGCGACATCGACGACGTGCGCGCGGAGATCGACCGCCAGCTCGCGCCGCTGGGCCGCAAGGTGTACGCGATCGTCAACTACGACAACTTCGCGATCGCGCCCGAGCTCATCGACGCGTGGACGGAGATGGTGAAGGCGCTCGTCGACCGCTACTACTGGGGCGTCACCCGCTACACGACGTCGAACTTCCTGCGCATGAAGCTGGGCGATGCGCTGGCGCAGCGCGGGCTCGCGCCGCACATCTACGAGTCGGCCGAGGAAGCCCACCACCACCTGCAGGCGCTGGCGCCCCGCGACGCCGGCGAGGACTGGACCGCCGGCACGGCCTGAGGCCCCGGCGCGCGCCGCGCGCCGCCGTTCAGCGTCCTTTCAGGATTGGCGCGCACGATGGCTCCGGGCGCGCGGGCCACCCCGGCCCGCCGCATCGAAGGAGCGATCATGCGTCACGCCGTTCTGCTCGCCGCCGCACTCGCGGCACCCGCACTCGCCCACGCGCAGGCGCCTGCCTCGGTGCCGGGCCGCCTGCTCGCGTCGAACTGCTTCCAGTGCCACGGCACCGACGGCCGCGGCGGGTTCGACGAGATCGCCGGCAAGTCGCCGTCGGAGATCGTGAACAAGCTGAAGGAGATGCGTGCGGAGAACAAGCCGGGCGAGATCATGAACCGTCACGCGGCCGGCTACACGGACGCTCAGCTCAAGCTGATCGGCGACTACCTCGCCACGCGAAAGTGAGGCCGAAGATGAAGAACGTGATGAACCGTCGCCGGATGCTGGCGACCCTCGGCGGGCTGTCGGCCGCCCTGCTCGCCGGCGCGATGCCGGCACGCGCGGACGACGGCGAACACGACCGCCGCCCGCGATCGTCGACGACCGGCCCGGTGCCGCTGCCGGTGACCGGAATCAAGGGCAAGGTCGTGATCGTCGGCGGTGGCATGGCCGGCGTGACGCTGGCCAAGTATCTGCGGCTGTGGGGCGGTGCCGGCATCGACGTCACGCTGGTCGAGCGCGAGGGCGCCTACACGTCCAACATCCTGTCGAACCTCGTGCTCAACGGCAACGTCGCGATGAGTTCGCTGTCCTTCGGCTACGCGAAGGTTGCGTCGAGCTATGGCGTGAAGGTGCTGCAGGCCAACGTGGACGGCGTCGACGCCGTCGCGCGCCGCGTGCACTACATGCGCAATGGCCTGCCGGGCGAACTGCCCTACGACCGGCTGGTGCTCGCACCCGGCATCGACTTCGACTTCCCTCCCGGATTGACCACCGCCGAGGCGCAGCTCGCGGCGCCGCACGCCTGGAAGGCCGGCGCACAGACGCTCGCGTTGCGCGACCAGCTGAAGGCGATGCCGGCCGGCGGGACGTTTCTGATGACGATTCCGGCCAAGCCGTACCGCTGCCCACCTGGGCCGTACGAACGCGCCTGCGTGGTCGCCGACTGGCTGCGGCGCAACAAGCCCGGCTCCAAGGTGCTCGTGCTCGACGCCAACCCCGGCATCACCGCGGAAGTGGCGACGTTCACGCGGGCATTCAACGTCACCTATCAGGGAATCGTCACCTACATTCCCAACGCCGCGGTCACGACCGTCGACATCGGCGCGCACTTCGTCTACACGACGTTCGGAAGCACGCCGTTCCACGGCGACGTGCTCAACGTGATCCCGCCGCACCGCGCCGGCCGCATCGTCGCCGACGCCGGCCTCGCCAACGACCCCGTCGGCAAGTTCGCGGTCGTCGACGTGCTCTCCTACGAGTCGACGATGATCCCGGGCATCCACGTCATCGGCGACGCGGCGGCGACCACGATGCCGAAGGCCGGGCACATCGCGAACCAGGAGGCGAAGGTCTGCGCGGACGCGATGATCAGGCTGATGGCGGGACTGGCACCCGATCCGTCGCCGGTCACCAACTCGGCGTGCTACTCGCCGATCACGCGGGAGACCGCGTCGTGGCTGACGTCCGTGTTCGCCTACGACCCGGTGGCCCGTGCCATGGCCGCCGTCCCGGCGTCCTCCGGCGAGGCCCACGCACCGAGCAAGGACCACTACGAGGACATGTTCATCTGGTTCGACACGCTGATGAAGGACGCGTTCGCGTAGCCGGCAACCGTTCGCCCTGACCCGCGTGCTGCGCGCACCTCCGGAGCGCGGCACGCGGGCTTTTTTTCCGGCGCGCGGCCGCGCGGTGGCAGCCGCCGGTCAACCGTCGTACGCTACGCGCATGCGGGTTCTACTGGTCGAGGACGATCCGGCGCTCGGGTCGGCGGTGCGGGATTATCTGGCACGGGACGGCCACGCGGTCGACTGGGTCGAGCGCGCCGGCGCCGCACGCGCGTGCCTGCCCGGCAACTACGCGGCCATCGTGCTGGACCTGGGGCTCCCCGACGGCGACGGCCTCGCACTGCTTCCCGACATCCGCCGGCAGGCGGAGCCGCCGGCCGTGCTGATCCTCACCGCGCGCGACCGGCTGTCCGATCGCGTGCGCGGGCTCGATGCCGGCGCCGACGACTACGTCGTCAAGCCGTTCGACCTGCCGGAACTCGCGGCGCGGCTGCGCGCCGTGGCCCGGCGGCGTGCGGGCCGGCACGCGCCGGTGATCGAGCTCGGCGCGCTGACGATCGATCCGGCGGCGCACGTCGTCGCGCGCGACGGTTGCCCGGTCGACCTCACCGCGCACGAATACGCGCTGGTCGTGGCACTTGCCGAGCATCCGCAGCGCGTGCTCACGCGGACGCAGCTGGAGGACACGCTGTACGCGCTCGACCGTGGCACGGTCAGCAACGTGGTCGAGGTCTACGTGTCGCGCCTGCGCCGCAAGTTCGGTGCCGGGGCGATCCGCACCGTCCGCGGCATCGGTTACCAGTGGGGGGCCGTCGACGGCGACGGCGGGAAGGCCCGTCCGTGACGCTCCCCGGCCCGGGCTCCGTGACCCGCGCGCTGACGAAGAGCCTCGTCGTCGGCCTGTCCCTGCTGTGGCTGCTGGGGGTCGTCGGCAGTGGCGTCGTGCTGAAGCGCCTGATCGACGAGAAGTCGGACGACGAGCTGATGGAGAGCGCGGCGATCATGATGTCGCTGGTCCGCCACACCGACGACCTGCTGGTCGCCGCCGCGGTGCTGGGCGAGGTCAGGACGCCGTATCCGCACGGCGCCGTGCACGAGCGGTTCGTCTACCAGGTCCGCGACACGTCGGGGCGCGTACTGCTGCGCTCGCACAACGCGCCGCCGGCGCTGGCCGACGCGGCGCTGGCGGAAGGCTTCGACGATGTCGGCGACTGGCGCGTCGCGACCGTGGCCGATCCCGGGAGCGGTCGTGTCCTGCAGCTCGCCGATCCGCTCGCCGAGCGCCGCGCCGCGCTAGTGCACTCGATGCTGTGGCTGACGCTGCCGCTCGCCGCGCTCCTCGCGTTCGCGGTGCTGATCGTGTTCCGCGCTTCGCGCACGCTGGTGCGGCAGGTACAGCGGACGGCGAGCGCCGTGTCGCGCCAGGATCCGCAGGCGCTCGGGATGCTCCCGCTCGACGGCGTCGTCACCGAGATGAAGCCGGCGGTCGAGGCGGCCAACCGGCTGTTCGCGCGCTTCGCCGACGCGTTCGAGACCGAGCGCAGCTTCACGTACAACAGCGCGCACGAACTGCGCACGCCGATCGCCGCGGCGCTGGCGCAGGCGCAGCTGCTCGCGGCCATGGCCGAGGACTCGCCGCTCAAGGCGCAGGCCGACGCGACGGTCGCCGCGCTGCGGCGGCTCTCCCGCCTCGCCGAACGCCTGCTCGCGCTCGCCCGCGCCGAGGGCACCGCGCCGCTGGCGGACGAGTGGGTCGACCTGGCGCAGGTCGCGCGCCTCGTCGCGGACGAGTTCCGCCACAGCGGCCGGCTGCAGGGACGGCGGCTGGTCGTCGACGCGACGCCCGTCCGCGTTCGCGGTGACTTCGACGCGGTCGGCCTGGCCGTGCGCAATCTGGTCGAGAACGCGCTCGTCCACGGTTCCGGCGGCACCGCGATCCGCGTGACCTGCAGGGACGACGGCCGCGCCGCCATCGTTGCCGTCGTCGACGACGGACCGGGCATCCCCGGCGCGCAGATTCCGGCGCTGCTGAAGCGCTTCGCCCGCGGCAGCGCGGCGAAGGGCACCGGCGCCGGCCTCGGCCTGTCGATCGTCGACACGCTCGCGCGGCGGATGGGCGCGCGCCTCGTGCTGACGAGCCCCCCTGCGGGTCACGCGTCGGGGCTCGACGCGCGGCTGGTGTGGGAGGCGCCGGGCTGAACCGCGCGGCCCCGCTTCACGCCCCCGCCGCGCGCGTGACGCCGCGCTTCGAGTCGAGAGCGACGGCGCCCTCGAAGCGATCGCGCCCGCCGTCCTTCGCGCGATAGAGCGCCGCGTCGGCGCGCTGGATCCACGCGTCGATGTTGGCGATCTCGCGGTTCGCCTCCGCCGCGCCCAGGCTCACCGTGCACGCGAGGCCGGGCGCCTGCTTGAAGGACATCCGCTCCAGGTGCCGGCGGATGCGCGCGGCAACCTCCTCCGCACCCGCGAGGTCGGTCTCCGGCAGGATCAGCATGAACTCGTCGCCGCCATAGCGCGCGGGCGTGTCGGTCGCGCGGCAGCACTCGCGCAGCACCGTCGCGACGCCGCGGAGGATCGCGTCACCGACCGGGTGGCCGAAGCGGTCGTTGATGCTCTTGAACCGGTCGACGTCGAGGATGAGCAGCGACACGGGCCGGCCGGTGCGGAAGTGCCGCGACAGCTCGCCTTCCGCCACCGCGAAACCCTGCCTGCGGTTGGCGAGGCCGGTCAGCACGTCCGTGCGCCCGAGTTCCTCCAGCCGCCGGTTCTGCTCGGTCACCCGCCGCGCCAGCGCGTAGGCCACGTTGCTGATCGCCAGCGGGTACACGACGAGGAAAGGCAGGCACGCGACGATCACCGGCATGGGCGTGGCCACGTCCACCGGGAAGCCCAGGAGCGCCGACGTCACGGCGCAGCCGACGGCGAGGCTCGCCAGCGTGCGCGCGAGCAGGCGTGCGCCGCCGATGCCCACCTTGTCGATGACCAGCATCGTCACCAGCAGGACGCTCGGCAGCAGGTTGAACTGCATCACGGCGACCCACATCCCGCCGAGCGCCGCGTCGAGCGTCAGGTTGCGCACCTCGGCGCGGCGCGGCTCGGCGGCGCGCAGCGACACGTGGAGCGCGACGTGCGGCCAGGCGAGACCGTTCAGCGCGGCCGCCAGCCACCACCCGGGGGCCGCGCCGTGCAGCCAGAGCACCGACGCCACGCAGATCGCGCCCAGGCCGAGGCCGAGCGTGCGCAGCCGATGGACGCGGCGCGCGAACAGGAGGTCGCGGTCGCGGCGCTGACCGGCCAGCGTGCCGAAGGCGGCGGCGCCGGCGTCAACGAGCTTCGGTTCGGGTGGCAACGGCATCTCTCATCGCACTCGCGCGGCCGGGCACGGGGCCCGCGGAGGGCCGCGCCGGAGGCGCGGCGCGGCGGCAGTGTGACACTTTTCGGTCAGGGACTGACCGTCGGCGACCGGATTCCGGCCGGACGCGGGCGCCGGCAGCGCGGTAGCCGTATCGGGGCAAGAAGCCTGCCAGTGCGCCGGCAGGCCGCGATCCGCGTGGCCGGGGACGCGGCGTCAGCGCGCGGCGCCCGGCCGCCGGCGAATGGTGATCTCGTGCACGGACTCGCGGCCGGGCACCATCTCGTAGTCGAAGCCGTTGCGGTCGAGGATGCGCAGCAGCGGCGTCGGCGTGCAGTCGATGACGAGCCGCAGCCGGTCGTGCTCGCCGAAGCGGTCGATCGTCTCGAGCACGCGCAGCATCGGCTCCGGCGGCTCCATGCCGCGCACGTCGAGCGTGACCAAGCGTTCCTCCGGTTGTTCGCTCATGGCATCGGGCCCCGACCTGCCGCGGAGTGCGGTGAGCGCATTGTTCGGCGCGACCACGCGCGTCTCCTTGACGCGCGTCAAGCGATTCCGCGCGCGGCGGCGCGTGCCGCCGACGCATCGCGATAGACCACACTCGCATGATGTTCCGGAATCCTTGATGCGCATCAATTCTTCCGCTGCGACGGCAGCCGTAGAGTCCGCCGAACCACCGAACGGGCACGCGCGAACCGCGCGATTCCGCCTGCGGAACAGGCGACACCGGCAAGCCCGCGCAACGGGCGCCGCGACTAGGAGGAGCACCCATGGACACCGCCAGCACCGACAGCACGCCCGCGAACGAAGTGCCGGACGAGCCGATTCCCGCAATGCAGCAACTGCTCGACAACCCGTTCCTGCTGCTCTTCCTGGGAATCGCGATGCCGACCGTGCTCTACATCGTGTGGGGCGTGATGGAAATCGTCGGCATCCCCATCGCCAAGTAGGTCCCGGCGCGCACGCCGCCACGCAAGGAGGATGCCCCCGTGAGTGCCATTTCCCCCCCCACCCAGCGCGTCTGGTGGAAGCAGCCGCTCGACCGCGTCGAGGGCATGTGGATCGTCATCGCGTTCGTCTGGTGCCTCGTCATGTTCTTCATGATGCCGTACTGGCACGTGTTCGGTAAGCAGAACCTCGCCAACGAGGCCTACCGCACGACGCCCGAGGCGTTCACCGCCAAGACGCAGGCGATGGTCGACAAGTACACGGTCCGCGTGGAGACCGACCAGAAGATCCCGGTCGTGCGTCCGCCCGCGGGCAGCGACGTCTACCTGATCGCACGGCTGTGGGCGTGGTGGCCGATGCTCGAGCTCGAGGAGGGCAAGACCTACCGGCTGCATCTGGCCTCGCTCGACTACCTGCACGGCTTCTCGCTGCAGCCGGAGAACATCAACATCCAGGTCCATCCGAACTACGACCACGTCGTCACGCTCACGCCCACCCGCGCGGGAACCTACGGCATCGTCTGCAACGAGTACTGCGGCATCAACCACGCGACGATGGTGAGCCGGCTGTACGTGGTCAAGTCCAAGTAGGGGGAGAAAGCGATGGCCGTCAACCGGAACTTCCGCGTCTGCCCGTCCACGGGCCTGTCCTATCACGAGCCCGCCGAGAAGCTGATGCGCTGGAACGCGGTCGCGGCGGTCGTGTCGCTGCTGGTCGGCGGCGTGCTGGCGGTGCTGATCGTGCTCACGCGCTGGCAGGCGGTGCACCTGCTGCCGCCCGACTGGTTCTACCTGCTGCTGACCGCGCACGGGCTCGACATGCTCGTGTTCTGGATCATCTTCTTCGAGATCGCCGTCCTCTACTTCTGCGCGTCGACGCTGCTGCGCTGCCGGCTCGCGGCGCCGAACTGGGCGTGGGCGGGCTTCTGGCTGATGATCGTCGGCGCGCTGGTGAACAACGTCGCGGTGTTCCGCGGCGACTCGTCCGTGATGTTCACGTCGTACGTGCCGATGGGCGCGCACCCGGCCTTCTACCTGGGCCTCATCCTGTTCGCCGTCGGCGCGCTGATCGCCTGCTTCGTGTTCCTGGGCACGCTGGCCGTCGCGAAGAGCGAGAAGACCTATCACGGGTCGGTGCCGCTGGTCACCTTCGGGGCCATCACGGCCGCGATCATCGCGATCTTCACGATCGCCTCCGGCGCGATCATCCTGATCCCGACGTTCCTCTGGTCGGTCGGCCTCATCGGGCACATCGACTCGCTGATGTACCGGACCGTGTGGTGGGCGTTCGGGCACAGCTCGCAGCAGATCAACGTCGCCGCCCACGTGTCGGTCTGGTACGCGATCGCCGCGATCGTGTTCGGCGCGAAGCCGATGTCGGAGAAGGTATCGCGCACGGCGTTCCTGCTCTACATCCTGTTCCTGCAGCTTGCCTCCGCGCACCACCTGCTGGCCGACCCCGGCCTGACGTCGCACTGGAAGATCTTCAACACCAGCTACGCGATGTACCTCGCCGTGCTGGCGTCGATGGTGCACGGGCTGACGGTGCCGGGCGCCATCGAGGTCGCGCAGCGCCAGAAGGGCTACAACAAGGGGCTCTTCGAGTGGCTGCGCAAGGCGCCGTGGGGCAACCCCAGCTTCTCGGCGATGTTCATTTCGCTGATCGGCTTCGGCTTTCTCGGCGGGATCTCCGGCGTGATGATGGGCACCGAGCAGCTGAACCTCATCATCCACAACACGATCTACGTGCCGGGCCACTTCCACGCGACGGTCGTGATCGGCACGACGCTCGCCTTCATGGGGCTGACGTACTTCCTGATCCCGACGCTGTTCCGGCGCGAGCTGATGTTTCCCGGCATGGCCAAGTGGCAGCCCTACGTGTTCGGACTCGGCATGGCCGGCTTCTCGCTGTTCATGATGGGTGCCGGCACGCTCGGCGTGCCGCGCCGGCACTGGGACATCACGTTCGCCGGCAATCCGCTCGCGTACGACGGGTGGGCGGGCGGTACCGCGTGGCTGATGATCGCGGCGATGGCCATCTGCGGACTGCTCGCGACCGTCGGCGGCGCGATGTACCTGCTGATCACCGTGGGCAGCGTGTTCCTCGGCAAGCGGATCGCGACACCGGACTTCGCGTACGTCAAGGCGCGCGATGGCGTCGCGCCGACGATGAAGCCGGTCGAGGTCGCGTTCGAGGCGCACGGGTCGAATATCGGCACCGCCGGCTTCGTCGCGCCCGGAACGTTCGTGCTGGCGCTCGTGTTCCTGCTCTCGTTCGTCCTGTACTACTTCGTCAACTGGAAGTACCTGTCGACCGTGTGGCCGCTGTCCTAGGGGAGCGGCGGCCGCGGCGCGGTGGCGGCGGGCCGGGGCCGCCACCACCGGCGGCGCGACGTACGGACGACCAGCCCTGGAGGGGACGCTCATGGCGCATGGCGACGAGGCAACGATGACGTACGGCGCGGCGCGCGCGTCGCCGGTGCGTCTCTTCTTCGACCTGTTCAAGCTGCGCATCGGGCTCGTGATCGGCTTCACCGCGGTCGCCGGGCTCGCGATCACGCCCGGTCCCGCCGTCGGCGGCTGGCGGATCCTCGCGCTCGCGCTCGCCGTGACCATGGCCTCGGCGGCGGCCGGCGCCTTCAACCAGTACGTCGAGCGCGACCTCGACGCGGTGATGAGCCGCACGCGCAAGCGCGCCTTCGTGACCGGCCGCCTGGTCGCCGGGCCGGCCTGGCTCGCCGCGATCACGCTCATCGGCGCTGCCGGCGTGCTGCTGGCCGCGCTCGTCGCGAACACGACGGCGGCTGTCTACACGTTCCTCGGCGCGTTCACGTACGGCGTCGTCTACACGGTGTGGCTGAAGCGTCGCACGTGGTGGAACATCGTGATCGGCGGGCTGGCCGGCAGCTTCGCCGTCCTGGCCGGCGCCGCGGCCGTGACCCCGGACACCCTCGGACCGCTGCCGCTCGCGCTCGCCGTCGTGCTGTTCCTGTGGACGCCGCCGCACTTCTGGAGCCTCGCGATCGCCTTCCGCGACGACTACGCCGCCGCCCGCGTGCCGATGCTCCCCGTCGTCGTCGGCATTCCGCGCGCCGCGCGCGCCGTGCTTGCGGGCGCCGTGCTGATGGTCGCCGCATCGCTCGTCCCCGCGCTGCTCGGCATGGGGCTCGTCTACCTGGCGGCCGCGGCCGGCGGCGGCGCGTACCTGATCGTCAAGGCCGCGGCGCTCGCGCGCGCACCCGATCGCCAGACGGCGCTCGCCGCCTTCCACGCGTCGCTGATCCAGCTCACCCTGCTGCTCGTGGCCGCGATCGCCGACGCGCCCCGAGATGCCTGACCCACGCCGCCCGCCGGTCGACCACAACAAGCTGCTGCTGGCGGCGGCGATCGGCCTCGTCGTGTGGCTGGTCGCGGGATTGCTGTTCGCGCAGGAGTTGCCGGCCGGGACCGCGCTCGCGCCGCGCGACGCGCTCGCGCTGTCGCAAGGGGCGATCGGTCGGCCCGTCGGCGATCTCACGTTGCGCGACGCCGCGGACGCTCCGGTGCGCCTGGCCAGCCTGCGCGACAAGCCGCTGGTGCTGCAGTTCGTCTACACCGGATGCTTCCAGGTCTGCCCGGTCACGACCAAGGTCCTCGACCGTGCCGTGGGTGAAGCGCAGCGCGCGCTCGGCCCGAATGCGTTCCGCACGATCACCGTGGGGTTCAACCTGCCGTTCGACACGCCGGACGCGATGCGCGACTTCCAGCGGCGGCAGGGGATCACCCGGCCGAACTGGGACTTCCTCGCAGCCGACGCGGCCACGATCGACGCACTCGCGCGCGCCACCGGGTTCGCGTGGACGCCGACCGCGTCCGGCTTCAACCACCTGACGCAGGTGACGATCGTCGACGCGGGCGGCCGCGTGTACCGGCAGGTCTACGGCGACGCGTTCGACGCGGCGATGCTCGTCGTCCCGCTCTCGGAACTCGTCGCCGGCAAGCCGGCGTCCGCACCCTCGCTCACCGAACTCGTCGAGCGCATTCGCATCCTGTGCACCGTGTACGACGCACGCGAGGGACGCTACCGGCTCGACTACGCGCTGCTGATCGAAATCTTCGTCGGGTTCACCGTGCTGGTCGCCATCCTGTGGTACCTCGCAGGCGAGTGGCGGCGGCAGCGGGCGCTGCGCGCGCCGTAGCGTCGGCGAGCGCCCGCACCGACCCGCGGAAGTCCCCGGCGCCAATGGGGTGATCTGCGGGTCCCGCGGCCCCGGGCCGTGGCTTGATGCACGTCATTCCAGGCCCGCGCCGTCCCGTTTAGCATGCCGCATGCCAAACTCGCGCCCGCGCCCGCTCCCCTTCCGCGCCGCTGCCCGATGCTGAAGCTCGTCCAGCGCACCGGCCAGCGCGCGTTCCTCGCCGCCGAGGGACTGTTCAACCGCGTGTTCGGCAACGAACTCAATCCGTTCTACTACCTGGGCGCGATCGCCTATTTCCTGATGTGGGTGGTGGTCGGCAGCGGGCTCTACCTGTACATCTTCTTCAAGACAGGCGTCAACGAGGCGTACGACTCGGTCGAGGCGCTCACGCACGAACAGTGGTGGCTGGGCGGCATCATGCGCAGCTTCCACCGGTACGCGTCCGACGCGATGGTGCTGGCGATGGGGCTGCACCTCGTCCGCCACTTCGTGTTCGACCACTACCGCAGCTTCCGCTGGTTCTCGTGGGCGACCGGCCTCATCCTGCTGTGGCTGACGTACGTCGCCGGCATCAACGGCTACATGCTGCCGTGGGACATGACCGCCCAGTTCGTCACCGTCGCGACCGCCGAGTGGCTCGACTGGCTGCCCGCCTTCAACGGCGCGCTGGTCCGCAACTTCATCACGCCCGACGCGGTCAGCGACCGCCTGTTCTCGCTGCTGTCGTTCCTGCACATCGGGCTGCCGCTCGGCGTGCTCGCGCTCTTGTGGGTGCACACGCAGCGCGTGCCCGGCGCGAAGACCCATCCGCCGCGGCCGATATGGATCGGCGTGACCGCCGGGCTGCTCGTGCTGTCGCTGGTGAAGCCGGCCCTGTCCGGCCCGCCCGCGAACCTCGCCGCCGCGCCGACGACGATTCCGCTCGACTGGTTCTACCTGCCGGTCTATCCGCTGATCTACGAGTGGTCGCCCGGCGCCGCGTGGGGCCTGGTCGTCGCGCTCGGGCTCCTGTGCGCCGCGCTGCCGTGGCTGCCGCCGAAGCGCGCGGCGAAGGAGGACCTGCACCTGCTCGTGCGGCCGGACAACCACATCGTTCCCGTCCGCCCCGGGGAGTCGATCCTCGAGGCCGTGCTGCGCGAACGCATCGCCTTTCCGTACGAGTGCCGCAACGGCGGCTGCGGGAAGTGCAAGTGCAAGGTCGTCTACGGGGACGTCGAGCAGGGTCCGCACCAGGAGGACGCGCTGTCCGACGCGGAACGCGCGCAGGGGATGGTGCTCGCGTGCTCGGCCACCCCCCGGTCCGACCTCGAGCTCGAGTACGTGCCGGTCGCGCCGCTCGGCAACCTCGCGCCACGCGAACACCACGCCAAGGTCACGGCGATGCGCAAGGCCTCGGCCGACGTGATGATCGTGCGGCTGAAGGTCGCCGGCGAACCCATCCGCTTCTACGCGGGCCAGTACGTCAACGTGATCCTCGACGACGGGCAGCGGCGCAGCTTCTCGTTCGCGACGGCGCCGCACGATCACGCGGAAGTCGAGCTGCAGATCCGGCTGATCCCGGGCGGCCGCTTCACGACGCATGTGTTCGAGAAGATGAAGGTCGGCGACACGCTGCGCATCGAAGGGCCGCTGGGCTCGTTCTTCCTGCGCGAGGACTCGAAGAAGCCGATCGTCTTCGTCGCCGGCGCCACCGGCTTCGCGCCGGTGAAGAGCATGGTCGAGCACGCGCTGCACGTCGGGATGAAGCGGCGGATGTACCTGTACTGGGGTGTGCGGTCGCTGTCCGACCTCTACATGCCGAACCTGCCGGCGCAATGGGCGGCCGAGCACCCGCACTTCACGTTCGTGCCCGTGCTCTCGGAGCCGAAGCCCGAGGACCACTGGGCAGGTCGCACCGGCCTCGTGCACGAGGCGATCCTGCACGACTTCCCCGACCTTGCCGGCCACCAGATCTACGCGTGCGGTTCGGTGAAGATGATCGAGGCCGCGCACCCCGCCTTCACCGCGCACGGCATGCAGCAGGACGACTGCTTCTCGGACGCGTTCCGCCTGGCGCCGCACGTCGCGCGCAGGGACGAAGGTGCGGACATGGTCAAGCTCGGCGGGTCCTGACGCGAGGGAAGAACGATGAGCGCTCACATGGCAGGCAGGTGGACGAGTTACGGGCTGCAGGCCGTCTGCTACGCGGCGTTCATGGCGGTCGTCGGCTACTTTTCGACGTCGCCGCCGTACGTGCACCTGCCGGAAGGGAAGGCGCTGGTGAAGCTGTCGATCCAGCACGCCGGGCAACGCAAGGAGGAGTGCCGCGAGCGCACGCCGGAGGAGTTGGCGAAGCTCGCGCCCAACATGCGCTCGGCCACGCTGTGTCCGCGCGAGCGCGCGCCGGTGACGGTCGAGGTCGAGGTCGACGGAGAGCCGCTGTTCGCGGTCACCGCGCCGCCGTCCGGTTTCGCGAGGGACGGCGCGTCGTCGATCTATCGCCGTGTGGCCGTTCCCGCCGGGTCGCATCGCTTCGTCGCACGCATGCGCGACTCGGCCACCGGTGGGTTCACCTTCGTGGTGGACCGCACGGTCGACCTGCAGGCGGGCCGCGTGCTGGTCCTCGACTTCGATGCGAACCGCGGCGGCTGGATCTTCCGGACGTGAGCGGCGGTCGCCGCACCGGTGCGGTCCGCCGCGCCGCACAGGCGGCATTCGCCGCGGCCGACCGCGCGTTCGACCGTCCGTTCGGCGCGGCGGCCAATCCATGGCGGCAGCTGGGCGCGCTCGGCTTCCTGCTCTTCTGGATCGTCGCGGTCACCGGCATCTACGTCTACATCGGCTACGACTCGCGCGCCGACGGCGCGTACGCGTCGGTGGCGGCGCTCTCCTCCAACGCGTTTCCCCTGGGCTCGTTCGCGCGCAGCCTGCACCGCTACGCGTCCGACGCGTTTGTCGTCGTGGTGCTCGCGCACCTCGCGCGCGAATGGGCATTCGAGCGCTACGCGCACTTCCGGCGCTTTTCGTGGCTCACCGGCGTGGCGCTGCTGTGGCTCGTATTTGCATCGGGGATCGGCGGCTTCTGGCTCGTCTGGGACCGCCTCGCGCAGTACAGCCTGATCGCCACCGCGGAGTGGCTCGACGCGCTGCCGTTCTTCGGCGGCGCGCTCGTGCGCAACTTCATCGCGGCCGACGCCGTCAGCGACCGCTTTTTCTCGCTGCTCGTGTTCCTGCACATCGGCTTCCCGCTCGCGCTGCTCGCGCTGATGTGGGTGCACCTGCAGCGGCTCGCGCGCCCGCGCACGCATCCACCGCGCGCGCTGGCGTGGGGGGTGACCGCCGCGCTGGCGCTGCTGGCGATCGTGCGGCCGGTCGCGAGCGCACCGCCTGCCGACCTGGCTACGGCGCCCGGCACGCTGCCGCTCGACTGGTTCTATCTCGGCGTCCATGCATTCGCGGACACGGCCTCGCCCGGCATGCTGTGGCTCGCGGCGGTCGCACTCACGTCCTGGCTGGCCGCGCTGGCGTGGTGGTCGGTCCCGGCGCGGCGGGCGCCGCCGCCCGCCGCCGTCGTCGACCTCGCCAACTGCAACGGCTGCGGGCGCTGCTTTGCCGATTGCCCTTACGCGGCCGTCACGATGACGCAGCGCACCGACGGCAAGGCCCTGCCGCGGCAGGCCGTCGTCGACCCCGCACTGTGCGCCGGCTGCGGCATCTGCGCCGGCGCATGCCCGTCGTCCACACCCTTCCGCTCGGTCCGCGACCTCGTGACCGGCATCGACCTGCCGCAGGCAACCGTGCACGCGCTGCGCGCGGCCCTCGACGCGGCGCTCGCGCGCTTCGCGGCGATCGCCGCGGACCCGGCGCGGCCGCGCATCGTCGTGTTCGGCTGCGCGCCGGAAGGCGACACGTCCACGCTCGCGCGACTCGCGGACGCGCGCACCGCGGCGATAGGCGTGCTCTGTGCCGCGCAGGTGCCGCCGTCGTTCGTCGAGTTCGCGCTGCGCTCGGGCGCCGACGGCGTGATGGTCACCGGCTGCCGCACCGGCGACTGCGCGTTCCGGCTCGGCGACCGCTGGACCACCGAGCGCATCGCGGCCGCGCGCGAGCCGCACCTGCGCACGGCCGTCGCGCGCACGCGGGTGCGCACGGCGTGGGTGGACCGCCGCGACACGCGGGGGCTCGCGGACGCACTGACGGCGTTTCGCGCGTCGCTGACCGCGGTGTCGCTGGCGGACACGCCACACGTACCGCCCAAGCGGATCGGCGGCGGCACGGCCGCCCGCCCCGCGTGACGAGCAGGCGCTGATGCTGGCACCGCGACCTCCGGCCACCCTTTGCGCGGCACCTCCGGCGCACCTCGCCGTCGACCTGGCGTTCGGCCGGTTCACGCTCGCCATCCCGCACGACGCGCGGATGCAACTCGCGCGCGGCTGGCTGGCGCTCGGCATCGCCGCGCTCGCCGCGTCGGGCCTGCTCGCCGTCCTGCTCGTGCTCTCGCGCACGCCGTGGCTCGCAAAGCTGTTTCCGGTGGCCGGCTTCTTCCACGCCGCGCTGGTCGCGCACGTCGACCTCTCCGTGCTCGTCTGGTTCGTCGCCTGCGGCGGCGTGCTGTGGAGCCTCAACAGCACGCGCCGGTGGCTCCCGCTCGGGGTCGCCGCACTCGCGCTGTGCGCGGCCGGGACCGCGACGATCGCGGTGGCCCCGTTCTTCGGCGGCGTGCCGATCATGGCCAACTACGTGCCGGTCATCGAGTCGCGCCCGTTTCTCGCGGGACTCGTCCTCTTCGGCGCCGGGCTCGTCCTGCTCGTCGGCCGCGGGCTCTTCGCGTCGCCGCTCGTCGGCGTGCGCCTCGACGGCCCGGGCGCGCTGCGCTTCGGCCTGAACGGCGCGATCGTCGCGACCGCCGTCGCGCTGCTCGCGTTCGCGTGGTCGTACGCCGCCGTGCCCGGCGCACTCGACGGCAAGGCGTACTACGAGCTGCTGTTCTGGGGCGGCGGACACGTGCTGCAGTTCGCGTGGACGCTGCTGCTGCTGGTCGCGTGGCTGCTGCTCGCCGACGCCGTTGGCGCGCGCGTGCCGCTGTCGCCGCGCGTGGTCGCGCTGCTGTTCGGCATCGGGCTCGCCTGCGTCTTCGCCACGCCGCTCGTCTACTTCGCCTACGGCGTGACGTCGGTCGAGCACCACCGGCTGCAGACTTGGATGATGCGCTTCGGCGGCGGGCTCGCGATCGCGCCCGTCGCCGTCGCCGTCGCCTGGGCGCTGTGGCGCCGCGCGCGCGCCGCGCGCGCCCGCGATCCGCGCACGGGACCGCTGGCGTCGGCGCTGGTCGCGTCGATCGTGCTGTTCGGCGTCGGCGGCCTCATCGGCTTCGCGATCCGCGGCAGCGACGTGCGCATTCCCGCCCACTATCACGGCGCCATCGTCGGTGTCACGATCGCGATGATGGGCGTCGCGTACTGGCTGCTGCCGCGTCTGCGTTTCGCGGCGCCGATGCCGCGTGTCGCGACCTGGCAGCCCGCGGTCTACGGCGCCGGGCAACTGCTGCACATCGTCGGCCTCGTGTGGTCGGGCGGCTACGGCGTGCAGCGCAAGGTCGCCGACGGCGCCGTCGCCGAGCGTTCGTTCGAGCAGGTCGCCGGCATGGGCCTGATGGGCCTGGGCGGACTGATCGCCATCGTCGGCGGCATGCTGTTCGTCGTGGTCGTCGTCGTCGCGGTCGCGCGCCGGCCGCGCGGCGGCGACCGGCCGCCGGACGCGGCGCCGTGAGCCCGACGGACCGCCCCGAGGGCCGAGGTGGCAAATGAGCCGGAGCGCGCAGCGCGAAGGTAGCCCAGTGAGTCCGCGCCCCGGCGCCGACGCGACGCGCGTGCGCGTGTGGTTCGTGCGGCTCGCCGTAGCGGCGGCGGCGCTGATGTTCGTCGTGATCGTCGCCAGTGCCTTCATGCGGCACTGGCAGGCCGGCCTCGCGTGCCCGGACTGGCCCGCGTGCTACGGCCGCGTCGACGCCGAAGCCGTCGCGACGCCGCCGCTGCCCGTGCGCGCCGCGCGCCTCGCGCATCGCCTCGCCGCCAGCGGCGTGCTGGTGGCCATCGCCGGACTGCTGCTCGTCGCGTGGACGCAGACGCCACGACGCACGCGCGCGGGCTCGCTGGCGGCGCTCGCGCTTGCACTCGCGCTCGGCCTTGCCGTGCTCGGCGTCGCCACTCCCGGCAGCCTGCTGCCCGCGGTCGCGCTCGGCAACCTGCTCGGCGGCTACGCGATCCTGGCGCTGCTCGCCGCCGTCGTGGCGCTCGCACGCGAGCGCGACCCGGACGGGACGCGCAGGCACGCCGCGGACGCGCGGGCGTTGGCGGCGCTCTTCGTCGTCCTCGGCCTCGCCGTCGCCGCCGCGGTGCTCGGCGGCTCCGTCGGCGCTCAGTTCGGATTGGCGCGGTGCGCGGCGCCCGGGACGCTGGCGGCCGCGCTGGCGTCGCTCGACGCGGTGGCGCCGTTCCAGACGTTGCGCGTGGTCGCCGGGGGCATCGCACCGCCTGCAGCGGCGGCGGGACTGTGTTCGCTGCACGGGGCCGCGGGCGCCATCGTCGCGCTCGCCGCGATCGGGCTGGCGTTTCTGCTGCGCCGCGCGCAGCCTGCGGTCGCGCGGCGGCTCGCGGCGCTGGCGCTGGCGACGGCCGCGGCGGGTGCGCTGGCGCTCGCCGCGCGGCCATCGCTGCCGCTGACCCTGGTCCACAACGCGCTCGCCGCCCTCTTCGTCGCCGCGCTGGCTGCCGGCGCGGCGCAGTGCGTGCGCACGCCGGCTGCGGAGCCCGCGACATGACCGACTACGTGAAGGCGTGGCAGTGCATCGGCTGCGGCCGCATCGACGCGCCGCAGAACTGCGTGGGCATCTGCGAGGACCGCAAGGTGGAGTTCGTCTACGCCGGCGAGCACCGCTCGTTGCAGGCGGACGCCGAGCGCATGGCGCAGCGGATCGAGGCGCTCGAACGGGTCGTCCGCCGGCTCGCCCGCACGACGCCGCGCACCGGCGCACACGAGGCGTCGTGGCACGCGCTGCAGCGCGCGGCGCGGCAGGTCCTCGCCGGCGGAACCGGGGACGATCGGAACGGGGCGGCCTGACAGCACCGCGCCGCGCGCGGCGGACGCGCCAGCGCCGCCACCCGCGTGGGTCCGGCAGGTAAGATCGCGGCGGCGGGCACCTGCTCGCGGGAGCGCTGTGCATGAACCTCGGCCAATGGATCGGCAGGACGGAAGTGGTGTCCGACGTGCTGACGCCGACACCCTGGGCCGCGCTTGCCGCCACCCTCGACCGCTCCCCGGAGCGGCCCGCCCCGGGAACGGCGCTGCCGCCGCTGTGGCACTGGCTGTACTTCCTGCCGCTGCCCCGGCAGTCCGAAATCGGGCCGGACGGTCACGCGAAGCGTGGCGGGTTCCTGCCGCCGGTGCCGTTGCCGCGCCGGATGTGGGCAGGCAGCCAGTTCGAGTTCCACGCGCCGCTCGCGATCGGCGACGCGGTCACGCGCACGTCGACGATCGACGGCGTCTCCGAAAAGAGCGGGCGCACCGGGGCGCTGGTCTTCGTCCGCGTCCGGCACGAGATCCGGCGCGACGGCGAGGCCGCCGTCGCGCTCACCGAGTTCCACGACATCGTCTACCGCGAGGCGGCGAAGCCCGGCGATCTCGCGCCATCACCGCGACCCGCGCCGCCGGCGAGCGCCTGGGAGCGCCGCTGGGTGCCCGACGACGTGCTGCTGTTCCGCTACTCGGCACTCACGTTCAACGGGCACCGGATCCACTACGACCGCCGCTACGTCACGGAGGTCGAGGGCTACCCGGGGCTGGTCGTGCATGGGCCGCTGCTGGCGACGCTTCTGCTCGACCTCATGCGCGATGCGCTTCCCGGAGTCTTCGTGGCGCGCTACGAGTTCCGCGCGATCAGGCCGGTGTTCGACCTCCACCCGTTCTTCGCGTGCGGGCAGCCGCAGCCCGGCGGCACGTCGTACCGGCTGTGGATCCGCGACCACGCGGGCTGCACGGCGATGGAAGCGACGGCGGTCGTCCGCTGAAGGGTCCACGCGATGCGCCCGCTCGCCGGCATCACCGTCGTTGCGCTGGAGCACGCGATCGCCGCGCCGTTCGCCACGCGCCAGCTCGCCGACCTCGGTGCGCGGGTCATCAAGGTCGAGCGTCCCGGTGTCGGCGACTTCGCGCGGAGCTACGACGCACGCGTTCGCGGCCTCGCTTCGCACTTCGTGTGGACCAACCGGTCGAAGGAGAGCCTGACGCTCGACGTCAAGCACCCCGAAGCGCAGGCGATCCTGCATCGGCTCGTCCGCGAGAGCGCCGACGTCGTCGTGCAGAACCTGGCGCCCGGCGCCGCGGCGCGGATCGGCCTCGGCTGGGACGCGCTGGCGCGAGAGAAGCCCTCGCTCATCGTGTGCGACATCTCCGGCTACGGCGGCGACGGCCCGCACCGCGACCGCAAGGCGTACGACCTGCTGATCCAGAGCGAGGCCGGCTTCGTCTCGGTCACGGGCACCGGGCAGGCGCCGGCGAAGGCCGGGGTGCCCGTCGCCGACATCGCGGCCGGCATGTACGCATACTCGAACATCCTCGCGGCACTGCTGCATCGGCAGCAGACGGGCCGCGGCCAGCACATCGACGTCTCGATGCTGGAATCGCTGGTCGAGTGGATGGGCTTCCCGCTCTACTACGCATTCGCCGGCGCACCGCCGCCGCCGCGCAGCGGCGCCGCGCACGCCGCGATCTATCCGTACGGCCCGTTCCCCGCCGGCGACGGCACCGTCGTCATGCTCGGGCTCCAGAACGAGCGCGAGTGGGCGGCGTTCTGCGCCGACGTGCTGCGGCAGCCCGCGCTGGCCGGCGACGAGCGGTTCGCGACGGTCGCGCAGCGCAGCGCGAACCGCGATGCGCTGCGCGAGCTGATCGTGGCGGCGTTCGCGCCGCTGTCGGGCGCGGAAGTGGTCGCCCGGCTCGACACGGCGGGAATCGCCAACGCCCGCGTCAACGACATGCACGACGTGTGGGGACACCCGCAACTCGCGGCGCGCGGGCGCTGGCGCGATGTCGCCACGCCGGCCGGCCGGATTCCGGCACTGCTTCCGCCCGGATCATGGGAAGAAGGCGAACCCCGCTGCGACGCCGTGCCGGCCGTCGGCCAGCACACGGACGCGATCCTGGCCGAGCTCGGCTACACGCCGGAGCGCATCGCGGCACTGCGCGCCGACTGCGCGATCTGAACCGCGCCACGGCCCCGCGGCGCGCCCGCCGGACGCGCTAGGCCTCGCCGACCGGTTGGACCCGGCCCAGCATGTAGCGGAGCCGGCCCGCGCCGGCGCCCGCCGCCGCCCGCACCGGGCACGGCGGCGCGCGGCCGCCGTCGCCGGCGAGCGTGTCGTCGCGCGCCACGTCGCGCCACACGCCGCCGCGCACCGGGCGGAACCGCCAGTGCACGTAGCCGACGCGCTCGCCCATCTCGAGCATCTGCGGCCGGTCCGGCGCCTCCGCGAGCATGAAGTCGTCCCCGTCGTCGCCGAAGAGCGGCGCGCCGAACGCCTGCCGGCACTCGAGCGCTTCGCGCCCCGACGCGCCGGCCGTGCGGCAGCCGCGCCGCTCCTCGCGGTCGAGTTCCCACGCCCCCAGCCGCCACGCCGCGTCGAGCATCGCGCGGTCGAGCCATTCGAGGGCGTCCCACAACGGATTGAGCTGCAGCGCGGAGCCCGGCACCGGGCTCATCGGCACGGCGGCGGCAGACTCGGCCGCGCGTTCCGGGTCGGCCCGGAACCCGTGCCAGTGCAGCATCAGCAGCACCGGCGTATGCGGGCGGGGCAGCGCGGTCAGCGTGACCGCGAACAGCGGAAGCCCGACCGCGTCGAGCTGGTCGGCGATCCTGTCGAAGACCTCCATCGCGTACCTCCGTGCGGGCAGGAAGGCAGATGGCAGGTCAATTTACCAAGAAACACGGCGCGCGCAAGTGGCCGCGCCGTACCGCGCCCCGAAAGCCCCGCGCGCCGGATCACTCCGGCTGTTCGTTCACCCACTCGCGGACCAGCGTGTACGCGACGGCGAGGACGACCGGCCCGACGAAGAGGCCGATGATGCCGAACGCGAACAGCCCGCCGATCACGCCCGAGAAGATGAGCAGCATCGGCAGGTCGGCGCCCATGCGGATCAGGACCGGGCGCAGCACGTTGTCGAGCAGGCCGACCACGACGCTCCACACGCCCAGCACGACGCCCATGACCGTCGCGTCCGTGTAGAACAGCCAGATCACGGCGGGGATCAGCACCAGCAGCGGCCCGACCTGCGCAATGCACAGGAACAGGATGACCGCCGTGAGCACCGCCGCGAACGGAATGCCCGCTACGGCGAGGCCGATCCCGGCCAGCAGCGTCTGCACCAGCGCGGTGACCACCACACCCAGCGCCACGCCGCGGATCGACTGCCCGGCGAGGCGCGCCACGTCCTCGCCCCGGTCGCCGGCCAGGCGCCGGCAGAAGCGGATCACGCCGGCGCTCGCCACCTCGCCCTGCGCGTACATGAGCGCGGCGATGCCGACGGTCAGCAGGAACTGGAACAGAGTCACTCCGACGTCGCCGAACTGGGAGGCGAGCCACTTCGCGGCGTCGGCCGCATACGGCGCCGCGCGCGCGGCGAGGCCTTCCTTCCCGCCTGCCGCCACCTCCGCCCAGTTTTCGGAGACGGTCGCGCCGACCATCGGAATCCTCGCCACCCAGTCCGGCGGCGGCGGAATGTCGCGGGTGGCGAGCGACTCGACGAATCCAGCGATCGCACCCGTGTTCTCGACGATGGCCTTGATCGCGAGCACCAGCGGCACGACGAGCAGCAGCAGCATCGCGCCGGTCATGATGGCGACCGCCCACCCGCGCCGCCGCACCCAGCCCTGCACCTTGAGCATCAGCGGCCACGTGGCCACGACGATCATCGCCGCCCAGACGACGGCCAGCAGAAACGGGCGCAGGATCCAGAACGACGCCGCGATCAGCGTCGCGATCAGCAGCACCGCGAGCACGGTGCGCGTCAGGTCGCGCGGCACGTTGGCGTTCGGCATGTTCATTGGTACCCCCGGGGAGGAATATGACGGGCCGGCATCGTCGGGCGCCGCCATTGCGGTTCGTTGCCGACGACCGGCCGGGTCGGCGCTCAGACCAGCGGCGCCGCCAGTTTCTCCGTCGCGAACGCGCGCTGGACCGCGGGTCGCGCGAGCATCCGTTGCAGGTAAGGCCCGAGGTGGGGCAGGCTGCGCGCCGGCCGCGCGAAGCCGCGCGTCCAGCGGCACAGCATCAGCGCGAACGGGTCGGCCGCACTGTACTGCGCCCCGAGCAGCCAGTCGCCGCCGTGCGCCGCGAATTGCGCATCGAGCACGTCGAGCATGGCGCCCACCCGCGCCTCCGCCCGCGCCTTCACCTGCGCGGCGGCCGCGGCGTCGCCGTCGTTCACCATGCGCTCGGGATAGAAGTAGTGCATCAGCGTCGCCTGCAGCGTGTTCGTGCACCAGACGAGCCATTTGTAATAGTGGGCGCGCTCCGGCGTGGCAAGCGGCGGCGCGAGCCGCGCGTCCGGGTGCGTGTCGGCAAGATGCAGGCAGATCGCGGCCGTCTCGTAGAGCACGAGGTCCCCGTCCACCAGGACCGGGATCTGGCCCATCGGGTTCAGCTTCAGGTACTCGGGAGACTTGTGCGCCGCGTGCTCGCGGTCGACGCGCTCGAGCTCGAACGGCGCCCCGATCTCCTCCAGCACCATGTGCGGCGTCAAGCTCGCGTTGCCGGGGAAGTAGTAGAGCGCGATCATCGCGGCATTCGGTCTGGTCGGGGTGACAGGATTCGAACCTGCGACATCTTGCTCCCAAAGCAAGCGCGCTACCGGGCTGCGCTACACCCCGAACCTGCGGATTGTGCCATCGCGGCGCAATGCCGGCAAACGCGCGCGGACCGTTACCGCGCGAACTTGCGGATCACCGCCAGCGCCTCGTCGATCGCGTGGGCGCCGTCGCCGGACTTGATCGCGTGCGCGACGCACCCGTGCAGGTGGTGCTCGAGCAGTTGCAGCGCCAGCGCGTCGAGCGCCGATTGCACGGCGGCGACCTGCGTCAGGATGTCGATGCAGTAGCGGTCCTCGGCGATCATCCTGCCGATGCCGCGCACCTGCCCCTCGATGCGGTTGATGCGCTTGCCCAGCGCCGCGCCGTCGCTGCGCGCGACAGCCGGGTGCGCGTGGTGGGCGCGCGGCGCAGCGGCCCTAGCCGACGACGTCATAGCCCGCGTCCTCGATCGCGGTCCGCAGCGCCGGCGCGGCCGTCTGCGCGGGGTCGTACGTCACCGTGGCGGCGCCGGGCTGCAGCGTCACCGCGACGTCGGCGACACCCGGCACCGCCTTCAGCACCCGCGTGACGCTCGCCACACACCCGCCGCAGGTCATGCCCTTGACGTTCATCGTGATCGTTTCCATCGTTCTCTCCCTGGTGAAATTCACGCCGGCGGCCGCCAGCGCTTGAGCAGCAGTGCATTGGTGACGACCGACACCGAGCTCGCCGCCATCGCCGCGCCGGCGATCACGGGGTTGAGCATGCCGACCGCCGCGAGCGGGATGCCGAGCACGTTGTAGGCGAACGCGAAGAAGAGGTTCTGCCGGATCTTCGCGAGCGTGGCGCGCGACAGCAGGATCGCGTCGACGACGGCCTCGAGGTCGCTGCGGATCAGCGTGACGTCGGCGGCCTCGACCGCGATGTCGGAACCGGCGCCGATCGCGAAGCTCACGTCGGCCGCGGCGAGCGCGGGCGCGTCGTTGACGCCGTCACCGACCATGCCGGTGACGAGTCCCTTCGCCTTCAGCTCGCGCACGGCATCCGCCTTGTCGGCCGGCAGCACGCCGGCCTCGAACCGCTCGATGCCGACCGCCGCCGCGACCGCCTGCGCGGCGGCGCCGTTGTCGCCGGTCAGCATGACGACGTCGACACCGATCGCCTTCAGGCGGCGCACCGCCGCGGCCGACGTCGGCCGCACGGCATCCGCCAGCGCGACGACGCCGAGCGCGCGGCCACCGCGAACGATCCCGACGATCGACTTGCCCTCTCCCTCCAGCGTCAGGATGTCGGGCGTCGGCGGGTCGAAGCCGCGCTGCGCGACGAACGCCAGCGCGCCGAGCGCGGTCGCGTCGGCGTCGTCGCCGATGCGACCGGCGAGCCCGCGGCCGGGCGTCGACACGAAGTCGGCGACCGGCAGCGGCGCAATGCCCTCGGCCTTCGCTGCCGCGAGGATCGCCAGCGCCAGCGGATGCGTCGATCCCTGCTCGAGGCTTGCCGCCACCCGCAGCACGTCGGCACGGCTGGCGTCGCCGTAGGCGACGACGTCGGTCACGACGGGTCGGCCCTCGGTGAGCGTGCCGGTCTTGTCGACGACGAGCGTCTGCAGCCGCCCGGCATGCTCCAGCGCCGCCGCGTTGCGGATCAGGATGCCCGACTGCGCACCGCGGCCGGTGCCGACCATGACCGCCGTCGGCGTGGCGAGCCCGAGCGCGCACGGACACGCGATCACCAGCACGGCAACCGCGTGCACGAGCGCGGCCGTCGCGTCGCCGGCCACCCACCACGTCGCGGCGAAGGTGACGGCGGCGATGACGACGACGACCGGCACGAAAATGCCGGAGACACGGTCGGCGAGCCGCTGGATCGGCGCCTTGCTCCCCTGCGCCTCCGCGACGAGCCGCACGATGCCGGCGAGCAGCGTGTGGCTGCCCACACCCGTCGCCTCGCAGGTGACGAGGCCGTCCTGGTTCACGGTGCCCGCGTAGACGCGCGCGCCCGGCGCCTTCGCCACCGCGCGGCTTTCGCCGGTCAGCATGCTCTCGTCGATCGCCGTCGTGCCGTCGCGCACGATGCCGTCCACCGGCACGCTCTCGCCGGCACGTACGAGGAAGCGGTCGCCGGCGACGACGGCGGCGAGCGGCACGTCGACGGCCGCGCCGTCGCGCAGCACGTGCGCGGTCTTCGGCGTGAGGCGCAAGAGCCCTTCCAGCGCCGCCGACGTTCCGGCCTTCGCGCGCGCCTCCAGCAGCTTGCCCAGCAGCACCAGCGTGATCACGGCGGCGCCCGCCTCGAAGTAGACGTGCTGCCCGTGCCATCCGAACACCGTGACGAACGCGCTGAACGCGTACGCCATCGTCGTGCCGAGCGACACCAGCACGTCCATGTTGGCGCCGCCGCCGCGCAGCGCGTTCCACGCGGCGACGTAGAAGCGGCGGCCGATCCAGAACTGCACGGGGGTGGCGAATACCAGCTGCAGCCAGCGCGGCAGCAGGTCCGCGTGCGCGCCGGCGAAGAGCCCGCCGGCCGCGAGCATCGGCACCATCTGCACCAGCAGCGGCGCGGTCAGGAGCGCCGAGATGGCGAACTCGCGCTTCAGCGCGGCGAACGCCGCCGCCTTGCGCGCCTGGTCGGCCTTGCGGTCGGCCTCCGGGTCGCGGCGCACGGACGCGCCGTAGCCGGCGCGGGCGACCGCGGCGATCACCTGTTCGGGGCCGGCCTGCGCGGGGTCGTAGCCGACGGTGGCCGTCTCGGTCGCGAAGTTGACGGTCGCGGCCACGCCGGGCACGCGGTTCAGTACCTTCTCGATGCGCGTCGCGCAGGCCGCGCACGTCATGCCGGTCAGGCCGAGCTCGACACGCTCGGGCGCGGGGGAGGCGGTGGTGGTAGCGTCCATGACCGTCAACATATACCCCTTACCGGTATATGTCAAGATACCCCTACTGGGTATTTGACGGGGTCGCCCGCTACGGGCCTATTCCGGCTTCAGCTGCGGGAAGAGGATCACGTCGCGGATCGACGGCGCGTCGGTCAGCAGCATCACCAGCCGGTCGATGCCGATGCCCTCGCCCGCGGTCGGCGGCAGCCCGTACTCCATGGCGCGCAGGTAATCGGCGTCGAAAAACATCGCCTCCTCGTCGCCGGCCTCGCGCGCCTCCACCTGTGCGCGGAAGCGCGCCGCCTGGTCCTCGGGATCGTTCAGCTCCGAGAAGCCGTTGGCCATTTCGCGGCCCGTGATGAAGAGCTCGAAGCGGTCGGTGACCGCCGGATTCGCCTCGTTCGCGCGGGCGAGCGGCGACACGTCGGTCGGGTGCGCGACGATGAACGTCGGCTGCACGAGCTTCGCCTCCGTCGTTTCCTCGAAGAGCTTCAGCTGCAGCAGGCCCACACCATCGGTCTCGAACACCTCGACGTCGAACGGCGCCAGCGCCACCTTCAGGTACTCGGGCTGCGCAAGCTCGGCCAGCGGATACTGCGGGTTGTACCGGTGGATCGCCTGCGCCATCGTCAGCCGGTCGAACGGCTTGCCGAGGTCGATCGGCGTGCCCTGGTACTCGATGGCCGTCGTTGTGCGCACCGCCAGCGCGACCTCGCGGATCAGCTCCTCCGTCAGGTCCATCAGGTAGTGGTAGTCCCGGTAGGCCTCGTAGAACTCGAGCATCGTGAATTCCGGGTTGTGCCGGGTCGAGATGCCCTCGTTGCGGAAGTTGCGGTTGATCTCGAACACGCGCTCCATGCCGCCGACCACGAGCTTCTTCAGATAGAGCTCGGGTGCGATGCGCAGGAAGAGCTGCATGTCGAGCGCGTTGTGGTGCGTGACGAACGGCCGCGCCGCGGCGCCGCCCGGGATCGGGTGCATCATCGGCGTCTCGACTTCGAGGTAGCCGCGCCGCACGAAGAACTCGCGGATGCATTGCACGATCTGCGAGCGCTTGACGAACACGTCGCGCGACGCCGGATTGGTGATGAGGTCGACGTAGCGCTGCCGGTAGCGCTGCTCGAGGTCCGTCATGCCGTGGAACTTCTCCGGCAGCGGGCGCAGCGCCTTCGCGAGCAGGCGGATCCCGGTGGCGCGCACCGACAACTCGCCCGTCCGCGTCCGGAACAGCGTCCCGACGGCGCCGACGATGTCGCCTAAGTCCCAGTGCTTGAACGCGTCGAGCGCTTCGGCGCCGACCGCGTCCAGCGTCACGTAGAGCTGAATGCGCCCGGACATGTCCTGCAGCGTCGCGAAGCACGCCTTGCCCATCACGCGCTTCAGCATCATCCGACCGGCCACGGCGACGCCGATGCCCTGCGGCTCCAGCGTCTCGTTCGGAACCTCGCCGTATTTCGCGTGCAGGTCGGCGGCCAGCGCGTCGCGCCGGAAGTCGTTCGGGAACGCCTGTCCGTGCGCGCGGAGCGCCGCGAGCTTGCCGCGGCGCTCGGCCATGATCTGGTTCTCGTCGACCGGCGCCGGCGCGGCAGCCTGCGGAGTCTTGTCGTTGGCCATCGGTTCTACACCCCTTGTTTCAGGCTCGCCGCGATGAAGTCGTCGAGGTCGCCGTCGAGGATCGCCTGCGTGTTGCCGACCTCGTAGTTGGTCCGCAGGTCCTTGATCCGCGACTGGTCGAGCACGTACGAGCGGATCTGGTGGCCCCAGCCGATGTCGGTCTTGGAGTCCTCGAGCTTCTGCTGCTCCTCACGCCGCTTGCGCACCTCGAGCTCGTAGAGCTTCGACTTCAGCATCGCCATCGCCTCGGCGCGGTTGCGGTGCTGCGACCGGTCGTTCTGGCACTGCACGACGATATTGGTCGGCAGGTGGGTGATGCGCACCGCGGAATCCGTCTTGTTGACGTGCTGGCCGCCGGCCCCGGACGCGCGATACGTGTCGATGCGCAGGTCGGCCGGGTTGATGTCGACTTCGATCGACTCGTCGACCTCCGGGTACACGAACACGCTGGCGAACGACGTGTGCCGCCGCGCGTTGGCGTCGAACGGGCTCTTGCGCACCAGCCGGTGCACGCCGACCTCGGTGCGCAGGTAGCCGTACGCGTAGTCGCCCTCGACCTTGACCGACGCGCTCTTGATGCCGGCGACGTCGCCCGCGGATTCCTCCAGCACCTCGGCCCGGTAGCCCTTGCGCTCGCAATAGCGCAGGTACATGCGCAGCAGCATCGACGCCCAGTCCTGCGCCTCGGTGCCGCCGCTGCCCGCCTGGATGTCGATGAAGCAGTTGGCCGGGTCCAGCGGGTTGTTGAACATGCGCCGGAACTCGAGGTCGGCCACGGTCTGCTCGAGCCGCGCCGCGTCCTCCCTGACCGCCAGCAGCGTCGCGTCGTCGGCCTCGGCCTTCGCGAGGTCGAAGAGTTCCCGGCTGTCGCGCAGCCCGGCGTCGAGGCCCGTCAGGGTGCCGACGATCTGGTCGAGCGCCTTCTTCTCCTTGCCGAGGTCCTGCGCTCGCTGCGGGTCGTCCCAGACCCTGGGGTCCTCCAGTTCGCGGGCGACGACGGCGAGCCGCTCCGACTTCACGTCGAAGTCAAAGATACCTCCGCAACTCGGCCGCGCGCTGGGCGACGTCGGCGAGCGTGTTGGCGATGGCATTGATCTGCTCGGCTTCCATGAAAATTTCCTTTTGCGAAACATGGAATTATACGCGACGCACCGGGCGCGCGCCGACGTGGCCCGCCGGCCGCGCCGCACGGGTAAAATCGCGCCCTCGGCGCCCGCGACGCGGCCGCCCATCCTCCCTGCGGAGCCCGTCATGCCCACCATCTTCGTCAACAAGGAGCGCGTCGACATCGCGGCCAGCGTGCCCGGCGACACGCCGCTCCTGTGGATCCTGCGCGACAACCTGAACCTCACCGGCACCAAGTACGGCTGCGGGATGTCGCTGTGCGGCGCGTGCACCGTGTACGTCGACGGTCAGCCGGTGCGCTCGTGCACGACGCCGCTGTCGTCGCTGAAGCCGGGGGTGGAGGTCACGACGATCGAGGGCCTCGCCACGAAGGAGGGCCGTGCCGTGCAGGCGGCGTGGGAGAAGCTCGACGTGCCGCAGTGCGGCTACTGCCAGTCCGGGCAGGTGATGGCGGCGGCGGCGCTGCTCGCGAAGAAGAAGCGCCCGACCGACGCCGACATCGACGAGGCGATGACGGGCATCGCGTGCCGGTGCGCCACCTACGTGCGCATCCGCGCGGCGATCAAGGAAGCCGCCAGGGCGCTGGCGTAGGGAGACGACGATGAATCCGATGCGCATGCGCCCCCACGATGCGGCCCGCGACGCCACGATGTCGCGCCGCGTCTTCCTCAAGTCCACCGCCGCCGCCGGCGCCGGCTTGACACTCGCCCTCTACTTCGGCGAGGCGGCCGCGCAGGCGTCCGGCCCCGGCCGCACGGTCGGCACCGCCGCCACCGGCGCGTTCGCGCCGAACGCGTTCCTGCGGATCGGCCGCGACAACACGGTGACGGTCGTCGTCAAGCACCTCGAGATGGGACAGGGTACGTACACCGGCCTGCCGACGCTGATCGCCGAGGAGCTCGACGCCGCCTGGTCGCAGGTGCGCGCGGAAGGCGCCCCGGCCGACGCGACGCGCTACAACAACCTGTTCTGGGGCCAGGCGCAGGGCACCGGCGGCTCGACGGCGATGGCCAACTCGTTCGAGCAGTACCGGCAGGCCGGCGCCGCAGCGCGCGCGATGCTGGTCGCCGCCGCGGCCGAGCAGTGGAAGGTGCCGGCGGACTCGATCCGGGTCAGCAACGGCGTCGTCTTCCACGCGAACGGAAAGAAGGCGACGTTCGGCGAGCTCGCGGACGCCGCGGCGAAGCAGCCGGTGCCGGCGACGGTGAAGGTGAAGGACGCGAAGGACTTCGTCTTCATCGGCAAGCACGTGCCGCGCACGGACTCGAAGGCAAAGTCCAACGGCACCGCGCAGTTCACGCAGGACGTGAAACTGCCGGACATGCTGACGGCGGTCGTCGCGCACGCACCGCGCTTCGGCCAGCAGCTCGCGGGCTTCGACACGGCGAGCGTGCAGGGCATTCCCGGCATCCGCTTCGTCATCGAGATCCCGACGGGAGTGGCGATCATCGCGTCGTCGTTCTGGGCCGCGAAGAAGGGCCGCGACGCGCTCAAGGTCGAATGGGACGCGAAGTCCGGCTGGCGCGGCTCGTCGGACGAGCTGATGGCCGAGTACCGGCGGCTCGCGGCCACGCCGGGCAAGGCGGCGCGCAACGACGGCGACGCGGCGAAGGCGATCGACGGCGCCGCGAAGAAGCTCGAGGCGGCGTTCGAGTTCCCGTACCTCGCGCACGCGGCGATGGAGCCGCTGAACTGCGTCGCGAGGGTCACGGCGGACAGCTGCGAGGTCTGGAACGGCGAGCAGTTCCAGACCGGCGACCAGTTCGCGATCGCCAAGTACACGGGATTGAAGCCCGAACAGGTAAAGCTCAACATGCTGTTCGCGGGCGGCAGCTTCGGGCGCCGCGCCAGCCACGCGTCGGACTACGTGCTGGAGGCCGTGTCGATCGCGGTCGCGCTGGCGCGCGGCGGCCGCCCCGGCATCCCGGTCAAGCTGGTCTGGACGCGCGAGGACGACATGAAGGGCGGGTATTACCGCCCGCTGTACTTCCACGCGCTGAAGGCCGGGCTCGACGGATCCGGCAACGTCGTCGGCTGGCACCACCGGATCGTCGGCCAGTCGATCCTCGCCGGCACGGCGTTCGAGGCGGACATGGTCAAGGACGGCATCGACGTCACCAGCGTCGAGGGCGCGTCGACGCTGCCGTACGCGATCGCGCACCTGGCAGTCGAGCTGCACTCGCCGAAGGTGCCGGTGCCGGTGCTGTGGTGGCGCTCGGTGGGCTCGACGCACACGGCGTACGCGACGGAGACCTTCGTCGACGAGCTCGCCGCCGCCGCCGGGAAGGACCCCGTCGCGTTCCGCCGAACGATGCTCGCGAAGCATCCGCGGCACCTCGCGGCGCTGGAACTCGCGGCGGACAAGGCCGGCTGGGGCAAGCCGCTCCCGGCCGGCAAACCGGGCGAGAAGCGCGGGCGCGGCATTGCCGTGCACGAGTCGTTCGGAACCGTCGTCGCGCAGGTCGCGGAAGTGACGGTCGCCAGGGACAACAGGTTCCGCGTCGACCGCGTCGTCTGCGCGGTCGAGTGTGGCCTCGCCGTCAACCCCGACAACGTCCGCGCACAGATGGAGGGAGGCATCGGCTTCGGCCTCACCGCGGCGCTGTACGGCAAGATCACGATCAAGGACGGCCTGGTCGAGCAGTCGAATTTCCACGACTACCCGCTGCTGCGCATCAACGAGATGCCGGCCATCGACGTCCACATCGTGCCGTCGACCGCCAAGCCCTCGGGCGTGGGCGAGCCGGGCGTGCCGGTGATCGCGCCCGCGGTCGCCAACGCCTTGGCCGCGGCGACCGGCAAGCGGCTGCGCACGTTGCCGCTGGCGCTGACGTAGGAACGCGCCGCGAAATGGGGTCAGGCTCGGTTTCCGCGGCCATGAAGCGCGCCCCGGCTGCCATCCCTCGCGGAAACCGAACCTGACCCCATTTCGAGGGGCAGCGTCCGTGCCACAATACGCGGCAGGAGGAGCCGCGCAATGACCGAGGCAGCCGACCGCGAACTCATCGCCGACGCGAGCAATCCGCTCGGTCTCGACGGCATCGAGTTCATCGAGTACTCGACCAGCAAGCCGCAGGCGCTGGGGCAGGTGCTGGAGATGATGGGCTTCCGGCCGATCGCCAAGCACCGGTCGCGCGAGGTGCTGCTCTATCGGCAGGGCGACATGAACGTCGTCGTCAACGCGCACTTCGCCGGACTGCCGCGCAGCGCGCGACCGTCCGAGGTGCCCGTCATCGCGGCCGTCGCGCTGCGCGTGCGCGACGCCGCCGCCGCGTACCGGTACGCGATCGACCGCGGCGCCTGGGCGGTGCCGACGCACGTCGAGGTGATGGAGCTCAACATCCCGGCGATCCACGGTGTGGGCACGTCGCGCGTCTACTTCGTCGACCGCTACCGCGAGTTCTCCATCTACGACGTCGACTTCACGCTGATCCCGACCGTCGACCCGCATCCTCCCGCGCTCGCCGGCATGCGCTGGTTCGGCATCGTCCAGTACATCGGCAACGACCGGATGGACGACTGGACCGAGTTCTACGCGGAGTTGTTCGGGTTCCGCAAGCTGCCCGACACCGTGCGCCACGGCATCCTCCCCAAGGGTCACGTGCTGCAGAGTCCGTGCGGCAAGTTCTTCCTGCAGCTGATCGAGCCCAAGCCGGGGATCCTCGACGTCGAGCCGGAGGAGTGCCTGCAGCGCGTCGGGCTCGGGACGCCGGACGTGCTGAAGGCGGTCGCCGCGCTGCGCGAGCGCGGCGTGGGCTTCGTCGAGTCGCAGGGCGTCCACTCGGACCCGCGCGGCGCGCTGACGCAGAGCTACCTGGGTGGCGTCATGTTCGAGCTCGTCCACGACGAGCGGCCCTGACGCGCGCACGAGCGAATCCCGATGAGCACCGCCCACATCAACATCGACGACTTCGGGATGGGCGCGGTCTCGTTGGCCGGATCGCTCGCGGCCAAGCTCGCCGTCGTCCGCGACGCGGGCTTCGCGCAGATCATGCTGTCGGCACGCGACGTGGCCGAGCACCCGGGCGGCGTCGACGCCGCGGCGCGCGCGATCCGCGGCAGCGGCCTGCGCGTGACCGGCTTCGAGGCGCTCTCCGACTTCGAAGGCCTGGCGGGACGCCTGCACGCCTACAAGGTCGACGTCGCCAAGGCGATGCTCGAGATGTGCGCGGCCATCGGCGCAAAGGTGCTGCTCGTCGCGTCGTCGACGTCGGTGCACGCGTCGGGCGACGAGGACGCGATCGCGCGCGACCTGCGCAAGCTCGCGATGCTGGCAGTCCCGTTCGGGATCCGGATCGCGTACGAGGGCCTGTCCTGGGGCCGCTCGGTGCGCGACTTCGCGGCCGCGTGGGACGCCGTCTGCCGGGCGGACGCGCCGAACCTCGGCATCGCCATCGACTCGTTCCACACGTTCGCCGCGCAGGCTCCGCTCGACGACCTCGAGATGCTGTCGCCGGAAGGCATCTTCGTCGTGAAGCTCGCCGACTTCATGTGGCCGGAGGCGCGCACCGACGAGGAACGGATCTCCACGGATCGGCATCACCGCGTGTTCCCCGGCGAGGGTGCGCACAGCGAGGCGCTCGCCGACCTCGTAACACGGCTCGACGCGCTGGGCTACCGCGGCGACTACTGCTTCGACGTCTACAACGACGACTACGCGCGCATGCCGGCGGCGACGGTCGCCGAACGCGCGCGGCGATCGGCGATCTGGCTCGCCGAGGACGTGCTGCGCCGCTCGGTGCCGCTGCCCAACCAGATCCGGCTGCGGCGCACGGCGGGCTGACACCGTCGCCGTCGCGCAGGCGCCCTGCCCCTGCGATCCGATGCACACGCCCGAAGGCTTCGTCCCGTCGCATCTCCTGCCCGCCGTCCTCCCCGGCGACGCGCATGCATTCGCGTTCCGCGGCGACCGCATCCTCGTGTTCGTGGGCCCCGACGAGTCGCTCGCGCTCCCGACGCTGGGCGAACTGGCGCAGGCGGGCGTGGCCGGTCCCGTGCACTTTCTCGGCACCCTCGGCACAGTCGCCTGCGTTGCACTGAATCTCCCCGACGACGCGCCGGAGCCGCCCGGCATGCGCTACGCGGGTCTGCGCTCGCTGTTCTTCAAGGTTCCCGAGCCGCTGCTCGCGCTCGCGGCGCGCGCGTTCCAGGTCGTCGACTGGGACCGCTCGCACCGCTACTGCGGTCGCTGCGGATTGCCGACGCACGATCGCGCGAGCGAGCGGGCGAAGGAGTGCCCCGCCTGCGGCCTCGTCGCGTATCCGCGCGTGTCGCCGGCGATGATGGCGCTCGTCACGCGCGGCCGCGACATCCTGCTTGCGCGCGCGCACCGCTTCGCGCCGGGCATGTACAGCGCGCTCGCCGGCTTCGTCGAGCCCGGCGAGACCATCGAGGACTGCATCCGGCGCGAGGTGCGCGAGGAGGTCGGCGTCGAGGTCGGCGCGCTCACCTACTTCGCGAGCCAGTCGTGGGCGTTTCCGCACTCGCTGATGATCGCGTACACGGCCGAGTACGCGGGCGGCGAGATCCGGCTGGACGACGAGGAGATCGCCGAGGCGCGCTGGTTCGCGGCCGACGCGCTGCCGAAATTGCCGCCGTCGGTGTCGATCGCCCGCCGGCTCATCGAGGCGACGGCCGCGCGGCTGCGGGACCGGACCCTCGATGGCCGCGAGGAAACGCGGTAAGGACCTGCGCTCTCCCCGTCGGCCCCCGGCTGCTAGAATCGCGTTCCGGTCGGCGGCGCGCCCCGGACCGCCGCAAGCACCCATGCGATCACTGGCTACCCTGCTCGCCCTCGTCTGCGCCCTTGGCGCCGCGCCCGCGCTCGCGCAGTCGGACGCAACCACCGACCCGCGCGAGTTCAGCGAAGCCGCGCGGCAGGCCTACGGGCTGGCGCTGCGCAACGCGCGCGCGCTCATCGCCGACATGAAGTACGCCGAGGCGATTGCCGTGCTCGACCAGCTCTCCGCCGAGCGCCCGCGCGAGCCGCAGGCGCGCTTCCTGAAGGGCGTCGCGCTCACCGACACGGGCAGGACCGACGAGGCGATCGTCGTGTTCCAGGCGGTGCTCGGCGACTACCCCGAACTGCCCGAACCGCACAACAACCTCGCCGTGCTGTACGCGAAGAAGGGCGAGTACGATCTCGCGCGCACGGAGCTCGAGGCGGCCATCGCCGCCGCGCCCGACTACGCGATCGCCTACGAGAACCTGGGCGACGTCCACGCGCGACTCGCCGCCGTCAACTACGAGAAGGCGATCGCCCGCGACCCGCGCAACCGTACCGCACCGGCAAAGCTCAAGCTCGCGCGCGACGTGCTCGCGCCCGCACCTGCGCCGGCCACCTCAGCACCGCCCACGCCTGCGCCGGCCGCGTCCGCCCCGCCGCCCGCTCCGGCGAAGTGACGACTGTCGACTGCTTACCCCCAAGGAGAACCACCATGCTGCGCAAGCTCATCCTCGCCGCCGGATTCGCCGCGCTCGCCGCGACGCCGGCGCTCGCCGCCAATCCGCAGGTCGAGTTCGACACGACGGCGGGCGTCATCAAGCTCGAGCTGTACCCGGACGCCGCGCCCAAGACCGTTGCCAATTTTCTCGAGTACGTGAAGAGCGGCTTCTACGCGGGCACGCAGTTCCACCGCGTGATCGACGGCTTCATGATCCAGGGCGGTGGCTTCACCGCGGACTACGTCAAGAAGCCCACGCGGCCGCCGATTCCGATCGAGTCCGAGAGTTCGCTGAAGGCGGGCCTCAGGAACGTGCCGGGCACGATCGCGATGGCGCGCACGTCCGACCCGAACTCCGCCAGCGCGCAGTTCTTCATCAACGTCAACGACAACGCGCGACTGAACTTCACGTCCGCCACGCCGCAGGGCTACGGCTACACGGTATTTGGCAAGGTGATCGAGGGCATGGACGTCGTGACCAAGATCGCGAAGGCGCCGAAGGGCGCCACGGGCAAGGTCCACGAAGAGATGAATCCGGCCGACGTTCCCGCCACGCTCGTCGTCATCAAGTCCGCCAAGGTCATCGGCGGCTGACGCCGCGCCTATCAGGAGAAGTCCATGGTCGTACTCAAAACCAGCCACGGCGAGATCCGCCTCGAACTCGACGCGGAGAACGCGCCCGCCACGGTGGCCAACTTCCTGCAGTACGTGCGCGACGGGCACTACGACAACACGATCTTCCACCGCGTCATCGACGGTTTCATGATTCAGGGCGGCGGCATGGAGCCCGGCATGAAGCAGAAGCCGACGCGCGCCCCGGTCGCCAACGAAGCCACCAACGGACTCAAGAACAAGGTCTACACGGTCGCGATGGCCCGCACGTCCGAGCCGCACTCGGCGAC
The DNA here is from genome assembly GCA_016716425.1 of Betaproteobacteria bacterium. GTDB lineage: Bacteria > Pseudomonadota > Gammaproteobacteria > Burkholderiales > Casimicrobiaceae > VBCG01. The sequence goes on along the minus strand of JADJWJ010000002.1, from coordinate 80,825 downwards.
CGCGCAGTTCTTCATCAACGTCGCCGACAACGACTTCCTCGACTACAAGTCGCCGTCCGCCAACGGCTGGGGCTATTGCGTGTTCGGCAAGGTGGTCGGCGGCCAGGACGTCGTCGACCGGATCCGCGCGGTGCCCACCGGCAACAGCGGCTTCCATCAGAACGTCCCGAAGGAAGACGTCGTGATCGTCAAGGCGGAAGTGCTCTAGGCCGCCTTGCACAACCGCTCAGGCAGTCCACTTCATGTGGTGTCATCCCGAGCGAAGCGAGGGATCTGCTGTCGCACCGAACCGACGGGCCATGTGAGGCCACTGCGGCACGGCGGCGACCATGGGAACTGATCCGCGCCCGACGCTGTTCCTGTCCGACCTGCACCTGTCGCCGGACCGTCCGGGCGCGGTCGCCGCCTTCCACGCGTTCGCCTCCGGGCCGGCGCGCGACGCGGCCGCCGTCTACGTGCTGGGCGACCTCTTCGACTGGTGGGTCGGCGACGATCAGATGGGCAACCGGCTCGCCGCGGCCGTGGTGGCGTCGCTCGCCGGCATTGCGAAGGTCGGCGTACCCATCTTCGTCGGCTGCGGCAACCGCGACTTCCTGCTGGGCGAGCGCTTCGCGCGCGCGACGGGCGCGACACTGCTCCCCGACTTCACGGTCGTCGACCTGCACGGCGTGCGCACGCTGCTCTGCCACGGTGACGAGCTGTGCACCGACGACACCGAGTACCAGGCGTACCGCGCGCGAATGCGCGCGCCGGAGACGCAGGCACGACTGCTCGCGCTGCCGTACTTCGTGCGCCTCGGCATCGCGTGGTGGCTGCGGCGCCGGAGCGGCAACGAGAACGCGCTGAAGCCCGAGGCGATCATGGACGTCGCGGGGAGCGCCGTCGTCGCGGCGCTGCGCGACCACCGGGCACGGCGGCTGATCCACGGCCACACGCACCGGCCGGCGCGGCACGAACTCGACGTCGACGGCACGCGGTGCGAGCGCTTCGTCCTCGCCGACTGGCACGACCGCGGGCACTACCTCGCGGTGGGCGCGGATGGCGTGCACGCGCACGAAGTCTACGGGTGATGCGGCTGGCATCCGCCCTCTCCCCGGAACGGGGAGAGGGTCGGGGTGAGGGGTGGAGGGTCAGGCCAGCGCCTGCCCGAAATCCCCGAGCAGGTCGTCGCGGTCCTCGATGCCGACCGAAATCCGGATCAGCGAATCGGCGATGCCCATCGCTGCGCGGCGCTCCGCCCCCATCTCGTGGTAGATCGTGTGCGCCACGGGAATCGCGAGCGTCCGGTTGTCGCCCAGGTTCGACGACAGCACGACGACCTTCAGCCGGTTGAGGAAGTCGAACGGGTCGAGCCCGTCGGCCAGCTCGAACGACAGGAGACCGCCGAAGCCGCGGAACAGTTCGCTCGCCAGTGCATGCTGCGGGTGCGTCGCGAGCCCGGGGTAGTACACGGTCCGCACCTGCGGCTGCTGCTGCAGCCACTGCGCGAGCGCGAGCGCGTTGGCGCAGATCCGGTCCATCCGCAACGCGAGCGTCTCGGCGCCGACCGCGATGTGGTGCGCCTGCTCGGCGGCCAGCGTGCCGCCCCAGTCGCGCAGTCCCTTCTTGCGCAGCTGCTGCAACCCCCAGTTGCGGGGCGGCTGACCCTTGTACGCGTCGGCGATGTTCGGGAACGCGGTCCAGTCGAAGGCCCCGGTGTCGGTGATCGCCCCGGCAAGCGCGTTGCCGTGGCCGCCGATGTACTTGGTGAGCGCGTTGACGACGAGCCCCGCGCCGACGTCCCTCGGCCGGAACAGCCACGGCGACGTCATCGTGTTGTCGACCACGTAGAGGATGCCGCGCGCGCGGCACAGGTCGCCGATGCGCTTCAAGTCCGCCACCTGCACGCGCGGATTGGCGATCGTCTCGACGAAGACGACGCGCGTCGCGGGCGTCAGCGCGGCCTCGACGGCCGCGACGTCCGTCGCGTCGACGAACGTCACCGGATGACCGTGCGCCTCCAGCGTGAGCAGCAGGCTCGACGTGTTGCCGAACACGAACTGGCTCGACACGATGTGGTCGCCGGCCTTGAACAACGCGAGCATGATTGCGCCGATGGCGGCCATGCCGGTCGCGAACGTCACCGTGCCCACACCGCCTTCCATCGCCGTGACCTTCGCCTCCAGGGCGGCCGACGTCGGGTTGCCCTGCCGCCCGTATGCATAGCCCGGCGCGCGGCCCTGGAATACCGCCGCGAGCTCGCGCGCGTCGCGGTAGCCGTAGGCGACCGACAGGTGCAGCGGCTTGTGCAGCGCGCCGTGCTCGACGGCCGCGTCGCGGTCGGAATGGAGGATCGCGGTGGTGAAGCCGCGCTTGATCTCGTCGCTCATGATTCGATCCGTGCGTACAAAACAAAAAACCCGTTTGGGCATCCGCCAAACGGGTTTCGTGTGCTCCGTCAGGTATCTCCTGACTGGAGCGAACCTCGCTTTAGCGGAATTTATTAAGCGCCCGCAAGCTGAAGCCTCAAATCGGCGCAATGCGTAGGCTACGCACTCGCGCGCGCGCTGTCAAATGGCGCCGCGTTGCCGGGCCGAGGGGCTTCCGGCGGCGGGTGCGCGCTGTAGACTAGCGTCCCGGGGGAACGTCGGCCGCAGCGCGGGCGCGCCGCGAAAACGACAGGGGAGCCTACCGCATGCCCCGCAAGCAGCCGAAGTCGAGCGCACGTCCGGGCCGGGTCGCCAAGGGCAAGTCGTCCCCGTCCGCGCCGGCGATGTCCGCGGTCGCGGCGCTCGCGCGCGCGGGCCGCCACGCGGAGGCCATCGCGGCGGCGAGCGCGGCGCTCGCGGCCGCGCGGCGCGCCGCGACCGAACGTCTCGAACTCCTGGACCTGCGCGCCGAGAGCCACATCGCGACCGGCGGCCTCGACGCCGCGGGCGCCGACGCCGAAGCGATGCTCGCCATCGCGCGTCGCGCGAGGAAGCCGGGGATGGTGGCACAGGCGCTCAACCGGCGTGCGTATGTCGAAATTCGCTCCGGACGGGCGCACGACGCGTTGACGACGGCACAGGAAGCCATGGACGCGGCCGGCCGCTCGCGCGATCCGGTGCTGGAGGCGATCGCGCTGCTGCGCCTGGGCGAAGCCCAGTTCCGGGCCAACGCCAACACCCTGGCCGCCCGGAACTGTGGCCGGGCCGTCCGCATGTTCAAGGCATCGGGGCAGGCAGCGTGGGAAGGGCGGGCATGGTGGGGCGTCGCGGTCGCCCGCGGCGGCCAGGGCCGCGTCGAGGATGGCAACCGCGCGGCCACCCGCGCGCTCGCGCTCGCCCGGCGTGCCGGCGATCTGTACGGCGTGGGCAACGCGATCAACATGCTGACGTTCCACGAGCCGGACATCGCGAAGTGCATGCGCCTGCTGAAGGAGGCGCTGGCCGCGTTCGAGGCCGCCGGCTACGCCGAACGGCAGGGGGTCGTCACCCACAATCTGGGCAACCAGTACCACGGTCTCGGACTCTACCGGCGCGCGCGGCGGCTGTTCCTGCAGGCCGACGACGCGTACCGCCGAGCCGGAAAGGCGGGCTCCGGGCTCGCGACGACGCTGTGGATGCTCGGCAATGCCGAACATGAGCTCGGCAACGCGGCGGCCGCGCGCGCGAACTTCGTCGAAGCGGTCCGCTGCTGGGAGACCTCCCGCGCCGCAAACTACGCCGCCTATCGGCCGGTGGTGTACGGCCAGCTCGCGCTGTGCGAAGGCGATCCGCAATCTGCCGTGACCCTCTACGAGGAAGGGGTCCGGATCCTGCGCGACTCGGACCAGGTCGCGTTCGCGACCAACGCCCTGTGCGGACTGTCCGAGGCGTACCTGGCCGCCGGTCGCGCCGACGCGGCGCTGACGGCGGCGGAGCGCGCCACGTCCCTCCATCGCGCGCACGACCTGGCCGAGATCTCGGGCATCGACACGCGGGAACTGTGGTGGCAATACCACCGGGCGCTGCAGGCCAGCGGGAGGACCGCCGCCGCGCAGCGCGCACTGGCCGTCGCGTACCGGTTCCTGGTCGAGCGCATCCGCAAGCTCACCGACGAGGGCCTGCGGCGCAACTATCTCAACAAGGTCGACGTGCACCGCAAGATCGTCGAGGCGACGCTGGCCGCTCGCCGCCGACCGGCCGGATCCAGGCACCGGCCGGCGCACCTGGCAGTCGCCTCGAGCCTGCAGGAGCCCTTCGAGCGGCTCGTCGACACCGGCCTGCGCATGAACGCGCTGCGCTCGCGCGACGAGCTGCAGGAGTTCCTGATCGACGAGGCCACCGAGATCTCGGGAGCGGAGCGCGTGCTGCTGATCCTCGAGACGTCCGCCGGGCCGCGCCTCGCGGGCTCGCTCGTGCCGAAAGGCGAGGACGCGTCGAGGGTCATGCAGGACGCCGCGCTCACGCTCGCCGACGTCGCGCGCACGCGGATCGCGAGCCTCGCACACGCCCCCGACGGCGCGCCGGACCTCGCACAGCGCTCGCGCATCGTCGCGCCGCTGGTCGCGCGCAACGAACTGCTCGGCGTGCTGTACGCCGACATCGACGGCGCGTTCGGCCGCTTCCACGAAGCCGACCGCGATCTGCTCGCCATGCTGGCGAGCCAGGCGGCGGTGGCGCTGGACAACGCGCAGTGGTCGCAGGGGCTGGAGCAGAAGGTCGCGCAGCGCACCGAGGAGCTGTCGGCGAGCAACGCGTTGCTCGCGCAGCGCGCGAACGAGCTTGCGATCATCAACGGCATCCAGGAAGGCATGGCGGCGAGCCTCGACTTCCAGGCGATCGTCGACCTGGCCGGCGACAAGCTGCGCGAGGTGTTCGGCACCGGCGACCTGGGCATCCGCTGGGTGGACGAGGAGCGAAGCCTCGTGCACTACCTCTACGAGTACGAACACGGCACCCGGCTGCGACTCTCCCCGATGCCGCTCGAGCGCGAGAGCGGGATGTACCGGGCGTTGAACCGCCGCGAACCGGTCGTGCTGAACACGCAGGCCGATGCCGACGCACTGGGCATCGGCGTGATCCCCGGCACCGACACCTGCAAGTCGGGTGCGTACGTCCCCATCGCCGGCGGCGACCGCGTGCTGGGGTCGATCGTGCTCGAGAACTACGAGCGCGAGAACGCCTTCGGCGAATCCGAGATTCGCCTGCTCGCCACGGTCGCCGCGAGCATGGGCGTCGCGCTCGAGAACGCACGCCTCTTCGCCGAGACGCAGCGGCTGCTGAAGGAGACGCAGCGCCGCGGCCGCGAGGCGACGGCGCTCGCCGACGTCGGCCGCGACCTGTCGTCGACGCTCGACCTGGCGACCGTGATGGATCGCATCGCGGCGCACGCCAAGGACCTGCTCGCGGCCAACGACAGCGCGATCTTCCTTCCGGCGCCGGACGGCCGGAATTACCGCGCCATCGTGGCGCTCGGAGCATCCGCCGCCCAGATCAAGGCCACGTCGATCGTCGCGGGCGAGGGCATCATCGGCAGGCTCCTGCAGAGCGGGCAGCCGGAATTCATCAACGACACGCAGGCCGACCCGCGCGCCGTGCTGATTCCTGGGACGCAGCCGCAGCACGACGAACGCATGATGGTGGTACCGCTCGTCGCCGGCGACCAGGTGCAGGGCGCGATGGCGGTGTGGCGCACGGGCGGCAGCCCGTTCGAGCCGCACGAACTCGAGTTCCTGGTCGGGCTGTCGCTGCAGGCGGCGGTCGCGCTGCAGAATGCGCGCCTCTTCAACGAGACGTCGGAGGCGCTGGAGCGGCAGACGGCGTCGGCCGAAGTGCTCCAGGTGATCAGCGGGTCGATGGACGACCCGAAGCCGGTGTTCGAGAAGATCCTCGACAGCTGCGAGCGGCTCTTCGGCAAGGCGGGGTTTTCGGTGTGCCTGGTCGACGGGGACGCGCTGACGATGGGCGCCACGCGCGCCCACTTCCCGGAAGTGGTCCGGCGGACGTTCCCGCGGCCTCTCGCCGGGACGATCAGCGAGATGACCATCCGGCAGGGCTCGGTGCTCTACCGCAACAGCGTCCTGGCGTCGCCCGACCTGCCCGAGTACGCGCGGGAGATGGCACGAGAGGTCGGGGACTTCTCCGTGGTCAACGCGCCGATGCAGTGGGAGGGGCACGGAATCGGCACGATCGACATCATCTGCCAGCCGCCGCGTGCGTTCTCGCAGGCAGAGCTCGCGCTGCTCGCGACCTTCGCCGACCAGGCGGTGATCGCGATCCAGAACGCGCGTCTGTTCAACGAGACCCAGGAGGCACTCGCGCGCCAGACCGCGACCGCCGACATCCTGCGCGTGATCAGCAGCTCGCCGACGAGCGTCCAGCCGGTGTTCGACGCGATCGTCACGACGGCGGTGCGGCTGCTCGCGTGCGACCTGACGGGGGTTGTCCTGCGATCCGGGAATTCGCAATCGATGGTCGCCGGGGCGACCGCGGACGGCTCTCCCCTCGGGATCAGGTCCGGGGACGCGCCGATCGACCCGGCCGACAACTTCCCGGCGCGCGTGCTCGCGACCGGCAGGATGCTGCACCTGCCCGATTGGACGGCCATCGAACTTCCCGAAAGGGAGCGGCGCATCCGCGCGTCGAGCGGCATGACCGCGTCGCTGATGATGCCGATGGTCCGCGAAGGCGAGTGCATCGGCGTGCTGGTGTTCGGGCGCAGGACGCCTGGTCCGTTCCGCGACGCCGAGATCGCGCTGGCCGAGGCCTTCGCCGACCAGGCGCTGATCGCCATCGAGAACGTGCGGCTGTTCAACGAAACGAAGGAGGCGCTGGAGCGGCAGACCGCGACGGCGGAGGTCCTCAAGGTCATCAGCAGCTCGCCCACCGACACCCAGCCTGTGTTCGAAGCCATCGTCGGGAGTGCCGCGCGGCTGTTCGGGCGCAAGGCGGCCCTGCGGACGGTCGAGGGCGACGGACTGCGGCGGCGGGCGCGCAGCTACGAGGCGGGCGACGAGTTCCACGGCGCGGAGGTCCTGCCGGTCGATCGCGACAGCCTGGTCGGTCGCGCCGTTCTCGAGTGCCGGGCATTGCAGGATGCCGACACGCATGCGCCGGGCGCCACGCCGTACGTGCGCGCCAACGCCGAGCGGCTGGCGTTCCGGTCCATTGCCACGGCACCCCTCGTGCGCGACGGCGCGGCGATCGGCGTCATCTCGGTGTCCTCCCCTCTGCCGGGGGCGCTGTCGGACAAGCAGATGGCGCTGCTGGCGACGTTCGCCGACCAGGCGGTGATCGCCATTGAGAACGTGCGGCTGTTCAACGAGACCAACGAAGCGCTGAACCAGCAGCGGGCCTCGGCCGAAGTGCTCGCCGCCATCAGCAACTCGATTGCCGACACGCAGCCGGTCTTCGAGACGATCCTCGCAAGCTGCGAACGCCTGTTTGCGGGCAAGGTCGCCGGCATCCTCCTGGTGGGCGACGACGATCTCATTCGCGTTCGGGCGTACCACGGTCCGGGCAGGGAAGACCTCGAGCGCGTGTTCCCGCTTCCGGTCGGAACCGAGACCGGCTCGGGGATCGCGATTGCGACGCGCAGCATCATCCATTACCCGGACGTCGAGCATGGCGAAGGCGTCCCCGAAGGCACGCGTCGCGCGTGCAAGGCGGTCGGCTACAAGTCCGTGATCTTCGCGCCGCTGGTCTGGGAGGGCAAAGCCATCGGCGTGATCTTCGTCGGCCGTGCCTACGCCGGTCCGTTCTCCGACAAAGACACGGCGCTGCTCAAGACATTCGCGGACCAGGCGGTGATCGCCATCCAGAACGCGCGCCTGTTCAACGAGACGAAGGAGGCGCTGGAGCAGCAGACCGCCACGGCCGAGGTGCTGCAGGTGATCAGCAGCTCGGTGGCGGACACCGCACCGGTCTTCGACAAGATCCTCGAGAGCTGCGCGCACCTGTTCGCGACCGAGCAGCTCGGCATCTTCCTCGCGCGCGACGACGGACTCCTGCACACGGCCGCATGGCGCGGGTCGGCGCTCGAGGCCGTCGCGCGCACGTTTCCCAAGCCGCTCGCGGAAACGATGACGGCGCAGGTGATCGAGGAGCGACGCGCCATCCAGATTCCGGATACGTCGGCAGTGCGCGAGCTGCCGGCCGCGCCCCGCAACGTCGTCGACCTGGTCGGCCACTGCTCGATCGTGTGGGCGCCGATGCTGTGGGAAGGCCGCGGCATAGGCTCTATCGTCGCGCTGAGGCAGCCGCCCAGGCCATTCAGCGACAAGGAGCTCGTGCTGCTCAAGACGTTCGGCGACCAGGCCGTGATCGCCATCCAGAACGCGCGCCTGTTCAACGAGACGAACGAGGCGCTCGAGCAGCAACGCGCCTCGGCCGAGGTGCTCGCGGCGATCAGCGGCTCGATCGCGGACACGACGCCCGTGTTCGAGCGAATCCTCGCGAGCTGCGAGCGGCTCTTCGCGGGGAAGGTCGGGCAGATCAACGTGATCGGCGAGGACGGCATGGTGCGGCTGGCGGCCTACCACGGCGCCAACCAGGCGGAGGTCGCCGCGCAGTTCCCGTTCCCGCTCGACGACACCAGCGCGACCGGGCTCGCGGTCGCGACGTGCGGCGTGCTCCACTACCCGGACATCGACGCGGTAGTCGACCTGCCGCCGCGGGCGCGGGCGGGATGGAAAGCAGAGGGATTGCGCGCACTCCTCGTCGCGCCGATGCTGTGGGAGGGCAAGGGCGTGGGCACCGTCTTTGTCGGACGGGAGCATCCCGGCGCGTACTCCGGGAAGGAGATCGCACTGCTGCGCAACTTCGCCGACCAGGCGGTGATCGCAATCCAGAACGCGCGGCTGTTCAACGAGACCAAGGCGGCGCTCGAGCGGCAGACGGCGACCGCCGAGGTCCTGCGGGTCATCAGCGGCTCGGTCACCGACACGCAGCCGGTCTTCGATGCGATCGTCGCGAGCTGCCAGCGGCTGTTCGCGGGCAAGGCCGTCGCCCTCGTGTTTCCGAACGGGCAGCTGCTCGAGTCGGTCGCGTATTCGGATGACACGGGTGCGGCACGCGGCCCGGGCATGCTGAAGCCGTGGCCGCTCGACAGTGGCAGCGGCGCGGGCACCTGCATCCTCGAATCGCGCGTCGTCAACGTGGCGGACACCGCGGAGGGTGCGAAGCAGTTCTCGCGGATGCAGGATCTCGCGATTGCGCTGGGGTACAAGTCCTGCCTGTTCGTGCCCCTGCTGCGCGACGGCCGCGCCATCGGCTGCATCACGATCCTCCGGGCGACCGCCGGGCGCTTCGACGACCAGGAGGTCGCGCTCGCGCAGACGTTCGCCGACCAGGCCGTGATCGCGATCCAGAACGCGCGGCTGTTCAACGAGACGAAGCAGGCGCTCGAGCGGCAGACGGCGACCGCCGAGGTGCTGCGCGTGATCAGCGAGTCGCCGACCGACGTGCAGCCGGTGCTGGAGGCGGTCGCGCAGCGCGCGGGCGAACTGTGCCGCGCCGACGGCGCCCGCGTGTGGCTGGTCGCTGATGGCAGGCTGCAGGCCATGACGAGCTACGGGCCGGCGTACGCGGCCATGCCGGGAACCGAGGCGCTGCCGATCGCCAGGACCTCGATTGCCGGGCGCACCGTCCTGGAGCGGCGCCCGATCCACGTCGAGGACGTGCTGCCGGTCATCGCCGACGAGTACCCTGACATCCGCGAGCTCCAGCAGCGCTACGGATTCCGCACGGTGCTCAACGTGCCGCTGCTGCGCGAAGGCGAGGCGATCGGTGCGATCTCGCTGCTGCGCAACCAGGTCCGGCCGTTCGCGCCGGACGAGATTGCGCTGTTGCAGACGTTCGCGGACCAGGCGGTCATCGCGATCCAGAACGTGCGGCTGTTCAACGAAACGAACGAGGCGCTCGCGAGCCAGACCGCCAGCGCCGACATCCTGCGCGTCATCAGCAGCTCGCCCACCGACGTGCAGCCGGTGTTCGACGCCATCGTCACCACCGCAGTCAAGCGCCTGGGCTGCGACATCGCCATCGTGCAGATCGTAAGCGGCGACACCTATTCGCCGAGGGCGATGGCCACCCCGGCCGGGCTGACGCCGGTGCCGGGGTCGATGGTGATGCCGGTGGACCCGGATGCCAACTTCCCGTCGCGCGCGATCGCAAGCAAGACCATGCTGCACTTGCGCGACTGGTCGGCGCTCGCGCTCCCCGCCCACGAGCGGACGCGGCACGAACAGCTGGGTCTGAACTCGACGCTGTACCTGCCGCTGCTGCGCGGTGACGCCTGCGTCGGCGTGCTGGTGCTGGGCAACCGGCGTGCGAACGCCTTCAGCGACAAGGCGATCGCGCTCGCGGAGTCGTTCCGCGACCAGGCGGTGATCGCCATCGAGAACGTCCGCCTGTTCAACGACACGAAGGAGTCGCTGGAGCGACAGACGGCGACCGCCCGCATCCTGTCGGCGATGAGCGAATCGATCACCGACGCGCACCCGGTGTTCGAGGCGATCGTGGCCAGCTGCCGCACGCTGTTCGAGGACAGCGTCGTCGCGCTGCGGCTGCTGCGCGATGGCGTACTGCAGGTCGAGGCCAACGTCGGCATGGACAGCGGGCCCGTGCCGCTCGATCGGAAAAGCATCGTCGGTACCTGCGCGATCGAAGGGCGGACAATCCACATTCCCGACCTGGAAGTGGCGGCGACCCAGTTCCCGCGCGGCCGGAACATGGCGCTGAAGCAGGGATACCGGTCGGCGATCTTCGCGCCGCTGCTGCGCGGCGGCGCGGCGCTGGGCACGATCGCGGTGTTCCGGCGTACGCCCGGCGCCTTCGGCGACAAGGACGTCGCTCTGCTCAACACGTTCGCCGACCAGGCGGTGATCGCGATCGAAAACGTGCGGCTGTTCAACGAGGCGCAGCAGGCCCGCGCCGCCGCCGAGGCCGCCAACGAGGCGAAGAGCTCGTTCCTGGCGACGATGAGCCACGAGATCCGCACGCCGATGAACGCGGTGATCGGCATGAGCGGGCTGCTGCTCGACACGCCGCTCGACCGGGAGCAGCACGACTACGCGGCCACCATCCGCGAGTCGGGCGACGCGCTGCTCACGATCATCAACGACATCCTCGACTTCTCGAAAATCGAGGCCGGCCGGATGGACATCGAGGTCGCACCGTTCGACCTGCGCGACTGCGTCGAGTCGGCGCTCGACCTCGTCTCCTCGCGCGCCGTGGAGAAGCACCTGGACCTCGCCTACCTGTTCGAGGGAGACGTGCCGGCGGCGATCGCCGGCGACGTCACGCGGCTGCGGCAGGTGATCCTCAACCTGCTGTCCAACGCAGTGAAGTTCACGGAAGGCGGCGAGGTCGTCCTCACGGTGACCGCGCAGCCGGCCGCTTCCGGCCGTGTTGAGTTGACGTTTGCCGTCCGCGACACCGGCATCGGCCTCACGGATGAGGCGATGGGGCGCCTCTTCCAGTCGTTCTCGCAGGCGGACTCGTCGACGACGCGCAAGTACGGCGGCACGGGCCTGGGCCTCGCGATCAGCCGCCGGCTGGCCGAGCTGATGGGCGGTCGCATGTGGGCGGAAAGCGCGGGCCCGGGGCACGGCTCCACGTTCCTGTTCACGATAGAGGCCCCCGTCGCGGAAGTTCCGCCCGCCCGCCAGCACAGCATCGTCGGCGTCCAGCCAGGACTCGCCGGCAAACGAATGCTCGTGGTCGACGACAACGCGACGAACCGGCGCGTGCTTGGCCTGCAGGCCACCAAGTGGGGCATGCTCGTCCGCGAGACCGATTCGCCGGCCCAGGCGCTCGCGTGGCTCGCGGCGGGCGAAGCGTTCGATGCGGCGATCCTCGACATGCACATGCCGGAGATGGACGGCGTCGCGCTGGCGCGCCGGATGCGCGACGCGCGGCCCGCGCTGCCGCGCGTGCTGTGGAGTTCCCTCGGCCGCCGCGAGGCTGGCGCGGACGAGGAACTCTTCGCCGCATACCTCGGCAAGCCCGTCCGGCAGTCGCATTTCTTCGACACGCTCGTAGGCCTGCTCGCGCGTGACACGGTGCCGAAGACGGCGCCGGATGCGGTGCCGATCAAGCTCGACCCGGGGCTCGCGGCGCGCCATCCGCTGCGCATCCTGCTCGCCGAGGACAACGTCGTGAACCAGAAGCTCGCGCTGCGCCTGCTGCAGCAGATGGGGTACCGCGCGGACCTCGCGTCCAACGGCATCGAGGCCATCGAGTCGGTGGCGCGGCAGGCGTACGACGTCGTGCTGATGGACGTGCAGATGCCCGAGATGGACGGCCTCGAGGCGGCGCGGCAGATCACGGCGCGCTGGCCCGCGGACGCGCGGCCGCGCATCGTCGCGATGACCGCCAACGCGATGCAGGGCGACCGCGAGATGTGCCTCGCCGCCGGCATGGACGACTACCTGACCAAGCCGATCCGCGTCGAGCGTCTGGTCGAGGCGCTCGCCAACTCTCCCGCCCGCAAGGAGCGTCCATGAGCGATGCCGATCGGTCCCAACGCGCGAATTGCTCCCCCTTCGGGGGCAGCGCAGCGGCGACAGCCGCAAGCGTGGGGGTACACCAATGACAGCCGCCATCGACCCCGAGACCTTCGCCGCGCTGCGCGACACGACGGGCAGCGACTTCGTGCGCGAGCTGATCGACACCTTCCTGCAGGAGGCGCCGGGGATGCTCGCGGACCTCGAGCAGGCGCTGGCGGCGCTGGACGCCGACCGCTTCCGCCGCGCCGCGCACTCACTGAAATCGAACGGCAACACGTTCGGGGCGCTGGCGCTGGGGGCGCTCGCACGCGAGCTCGAGTTGTCGGGCGTGGCCGAGATCAGCGACCGCGGCGCGAACGCGCTCGCGCCGGTCGCCGCCGAGTACGCGCGCGTCGCCACGGCGCTGGCGGGCCTGCGCGATGACTGACGTGCACGTCGCACCCGCCCGTCTGCTGGTGGCCGACGACAACAAGGTCAACCGGTTGCTGCTGACGCGCAACCTCGAACTGCAGGGGCACACGGTGGCGTGCGCGGAGAACGGGCGCGTCGCGCTCGAACTGCTGCGCCGCGAGCGCTTCGACCTCGTGCTGCTCGACATGGAGATGCCCGAGCTCGACGGCTTCGCCGTGCTGGAGGAGATGAAGCGCGACCTGGCACTGCGCGACACGCCGGTCATCGTCACCTCGTCGCTCGAGGGGCTCGACCATGTGGTCCGCTGCATCGAGCTCGGCGCCGAGGACTATCTGGGGAAGCCCGTCAATCCGGTGCTGCTGCGCGCGCGCCTGTCCGCGAGCCTCGAGAAGAAGCGGCTGCGCGACCAGCAGAAGGAACTGCTGCGGCGCTTCGCCGCGCCGGAGGTGGCCGCGGACCTCGAGCAGTCCGGCTTCGCGCTGGGCGGCCGGCGCGTCCACGCGACCGTGATGTTCACGGACATCCGCGACTTCACGCCTCTGGCCGAGGCGCAGCCGCCGGAGGAAACGATCGAACTCCTCAACAACTGGTACGCGCTGATGTTCGACGCGATCAGCGACGAGGGCGGCATCGTCACGTTGATGGTCGGCGACGGCCTGATGGCGGTGTTCGGCGCGCCGGTCCCGCTGCCCGGGCACGAGGAGCGGGCCGTGCGCGCCGCACGGGAGATGATGGCGCTCGTCGCGCTGTTCAACCAGGAGCGGGCCGCCGCGGGCAAGGCGCCGATCCGCATCGGCATCGGCATCGCGTCCGGCGAGATGATCGCCGGGTACGCGGGCACCAAGGCGCGCGCGACCTACACGTGCATCGGCGACACCGTCAACCTCGCCGCACGCATCGAAGCGCACACCAAAGTCGCCGGCCACGGCATCCTCGTCGACGGTGCAACCCGCGCCGCGCTCGGCGACCGCTTCGCGGCGGAGCCAATCGGCCCCGTCTCCTTCAAGGGCATCGCGGCGGCCGTGCCCGTGTTCGCGCTCGGCGCCGCACCGGGATAGCGCGGCGCGCCCGGGCGGCTGGCGTCACTGCAGCTCGAGGCTCGCGGTGTCGTCGCGCTCGCCGATCGCGCCGCTGCGCCCGCTTCGCAGCAGCTCGCCGATCGCCTGCCCGGACATCGGCCGGCACAGCAGGTAGCCCTGCATCGTCGCGCACCCGCTGTCGACGAGGAAGTCGCACTGCGCCTGCGTCTCGACGCCCTCGGCGACGACGTCGAGCTTGAGGCTGTTCGCGATCGCGATGATCGCGGCGACGATGGCCGCCGCCTCGTCGCTCTCCACCGCGTCGCGGATGAAGGCGATGTCGAGCTTGAGCTTGCGCAGCGGCAGGCGCCGCAGGTAGGACAGCGACGAGTACCCGGTGCCGAAGTCGTCGATGGCGATGGCCACGCCCATCTCGCGCAGCGCGTTGAGCGTCGCGAGTGCGGTGTCGAAGTCGCCCATCAGCGCCGACTCGGTGATCTCGAGCTCGATGCAGTCGAGCGGCACGCCGACCACTTCCGCGATCTCCCGCACGCGGCCGGCGAGCGCCGTGTCGGCGAACTGCACGCTGGACAGGTTCACGCCGACGGCGATCGGCGGCAGCCCGGCCTGCACCCAGTCGTTGTGCTGGATCAGCGCCGTGACGAACACCCACTCCCAGATCGCCATGATCAGCCCCGCCTCTTCCGCGACGGGGATGAACTCGCTGGGCGGGAGGAGTCCGAGCGTCGGGTGGTTCCAGCGCACCAGCGCCTCGACGCCCATGACGGCGCCGGTCGTCACGTCGATCTGGGGCTGGTAGTGCAGCACGAACTGCTCCGCCTCGATGGCGCGGCGCAGGTCGTGCTCGAGCGAGAGCCGCTGCGCGGTGGCCTCGCGCATCGACTCGCAGTAGAACGCGTAGCGATTGCGCCCCGAAGCCTTGGCGTTGTACATCGCCACGTCGGCGTTGCGCAGCAGCGTGTCGAGGTTGCCCCCGTCCCGCGGGTACAGCACGATGCCGATCGACGCCGACACGAAGACCTCGTGCGCGGAGAGCCTGATCGGCTGCGCGAGGGTGTCGAGAACCCGGCGCGCCGCGCGCGCCGCGTGCTCCTCCGACGCCACGCCGCCGAGCAGCAGGACGAATTCGTCGCCGCCCTGGCGGCACACGTCGCGCTCGGGCGCGCTGCCGCGCGACGGGCCGGCCGCCTCTTCGACGCGCAGCACCCGCGTGAGCCGCTGCGCCACGACCCGCAGCAGCTCGTCGCCGACGGCGTGCCCGAGCGTGTCGTTGATGCGCTTGAACTGGTCGAGGTCGAGGAACATGAGGGCGAACGACGTCGAAGTGCGCGACGCGATGTCGAGCGTCTCGACCAGCCGCTCGTGGAAGCGCGACCGGTTGGGAAGCTCGGTGAGCACGTCGTAGTACGCGAGCTGGTGGACCTCGTGGATCGCCTCGGCGTGCTCCGTCGCATCCTGGACCGTCCCGACCACGCACGTCGCGCGCCCGTCCGCCATCCCCATCGCCTCGCCCATCATCCGCACCTGCAGGTACTCGCCCCTGCGGTTCCTGACCCGCGCGTCGAGGCCGGGCGCGGTCCGGCCGCGGCCGAGAGTGACGAGCCAGCGGCGAAACGCCGTGCGGTCGTCGGCGTGGACGTGCGGGAGCAGCGACGCGGGCGTGGCGGGCGTCGCGGCAAGGCGCTCGGCGTCGATGCCCAGCACGCGCTGGAGCTCGGCCGAGCAGACGACGCGATTGCTCGCGCGCTCCCACTCCCAGCTACCGACGCGGGCGATGCGCTGGGCGCGATTGAGGTGCCGCGCCAGGCGCCGCTTCTCCCGTCCCGCGAGCTGGGCGGCCTTGCGCGCCGCCTTCAGCTCCTCCACGCGCTCGAGCGTCCGCGCGTGCAGGCGCTCGAGGCGGTCGGCGAGATCCGGCGCCAGCCGCGGCGACGACGCCACGGACGAGCCCTCCTCGGCCGAGCCGGCCTCGAACTCATCCATCGCGCGGCGCAGCCGGCGCAGGAGCCGCGCGTGCGACTGCGCCAGCCACACGACGGCAGCGCCCGGAAGCAGGACGGCCGCCACGGCGTACGCCGGTGCCGGCAGCCATTCGAGGTGCAGGAACGAGAGCAGCGCGACCTGGACGACCGCAACCAGGAGCGCGGCGCGTCCGGCAAACCCGCCGACCGGCCAGCGTCCTGCCGCGCGCCGGGGGCCGGCGATGGCGGGACTGACCGACGGTGTGGGAAGCGCGAGCACGATCCGGATCCTTGCAGGTTTCGCGCCGGCACCGGGCGCCATGGGGCACCAGGACCCCCTACCCGCCCGGTGGGGGCAGGGCGCGTGCGCGCGCGGCTGCCGCGACGCTGCGGCACCGCCTGTCACACGCAATGAACATGCCATCCCCGTGGTCGGGGGTCCCCAGTCCCGGGGGCGCGCGGCCGGGACGGGCCCGTCCCGCCGTCGGCGGGGGAACGCGACAGCCGCTAGCCGGGCTGCTTTTCCTCTTCGAGCAGGTCGGCCTCGGCCTGGCCGCGCGCTTCGTCGCGCTCGACTGCGAGGTGCGACAGGTAGTCGGCGGTGATGTCACCGGTGATGTACCTGCCGTCGAAGCACGACGCCTCGAAGTTGACGAGGCCGGGGCTCGCCGCGCGCACCGCGTCCTTGAGCGCGTCGAGGTCCTGGTAGATGAGAAGGTCGGCGCCGATCTCGAGCGCGATCTCCGCTTCCGTGCGGCCGGTCGCGACCAGCTCGCTCTGGTTCGGCATGTCGATGCCATAGACGTTCGGATGGCGCACCGGCGGGCTGGCCGACGCGAAGTACACCTTCTTCGCCCCCGCCTCGCGCGCCATGTTGACGATCTCGCGCGACGTCGTGCCGCGCACGATGGAATCGTCCACCAGCAGCACGACCTTGTCCTTGAACTCGATGCCGACCGGGTTCAACTTCTGGCGGACGCTCTTGGTGCGCATCGCCTGCCCGGGCATGATGAACGTGCGCCCGATGTAGCGGTTCTTGACGAACCCCTCGCGGTACTTGAGCCCGAGCCGGTTCGCGAGCTCCAGCGCGGATGGCCGGCTCGAGTCGGGAATCGGGATGACGACGTCGACGTCCTGCGCCTCGCGCATCCGACTGATCTTCTCGGCCAGCGCGCCGCCCATGTTGAGCCGGGCCTCGTAGACCGACGTGCCGTCGATCACCGAGTCCGGACGCGCGAGGTACACGAACTCGAAGAGACAGGGATTGAGCGACGGGCTTTCCGCGCACTGGCGCGCGTGGAACTGCCCGGTGCCCTCCACGAAGATCGCCTCGCCGGGGGCGACGTCGCGCATCACGTGGAAGCCCAGCGGCTCGATCGCGACGGACTCCGACGCGACGATGTACTCGGTGCCGCCCATCTGCTCGTTGCGACCGACGATGAGTGGGCGGATGCCGTACGGGTCGCGGAACGCGAGCATGCCGTATCCGGCGATCATCGCGACCACCGCGTACGCGCCGCGGCACCGCTTGTGGACGCCGGCGACCGCCTTGAAGATCGCGTCGGGGTCGAGGCGATGGTGCTGCGCAGCGCGCTCGAGCTCCAGCGCGAGCACGTTGAGCAGCACCTCGCTGTCGGAATTCGTGTTGACGTGCCGGAAGTCGAGCTGGAACAGCTCGCGCTTCAGCTCCTCGCTGTTGGTCAGGTTGCCGTTGTGGCCCAGCGTGAGGCCGAACGGGGAATTGACGTAGAACGGCTGCGACTCGAGTTCCGAGAACGCCGAGCCGGCGGTCGGATAGCGGCAATGCCCGATGCCGGCCGAGCCCGACAGGTCGCGCATGTTGCGCGTGCGGAACACGTTCTGCACGAGGCCCGGGCCCTTGTACATGTGAAAGATCGGGCCTTCGCTGGTGACGATCCCCGCCGCGTCCTGCCCGCGGTGCTGCAGCAGGAGCAGTCCGTCGTACAGCAGCTGGTTGACGGGCGTGTGCGCTACGACGCCGACGATGCCGCACATGGAGGATTTACACCTTTCGCTCTGCTGGTTCGCGCTGCCGCGCGCCGCCCTCGCGGGAGTAGTCGAGCCGGTCGGCCCACTCGGCCGGCAGCCACGGTTTGAGCACCATCGCCGCCGCCGTCAACGGCGTCGCAAGGGCCGAATTCTGCCACCAATCGTATCGGGGTGCCGTCGTGAGCCCGGCGACCAGCACGAAGGCCATTACCAGCACGGCCCCGCGGGCGATGCCGAACACCGCGCCCAGGAAACGGTCGACGAAGCCCAGTCCCGACTTGCGGATCACGCTCGCCAGTGGCCACGCAACAAGCGCGCCAACCAGCAGCGCGACGATCAGGATGGCCGCGAAGGCGACCAGGTAGCGCACCAGCGGGTGTCCGCCGAACTCGGGGAGCATGACGCCGACGAGCGGCGTGAATGCGACGGCGGCGAAGAATCCGAGTACCCACGACAAGAGCGCGATCAGCTCGCGCGTGACGCCGCGCGCGTAGGCGATCAGCATCGACAGTGCCACTACGCCGATGACGGTCCCATCGAGAATCGTCATTGCGGGGACCCGCCGCTACTTGATGGCCGCGACGATCCCGCTGTGGCCCTCGCCCTTGAGCTTGTCGCGGACGGCGAGCGCGGCCTCGCGCGAGGGGAACGGGCCGACCCGCACGCGCCAGAGCGTGCCGCGGCTCGTTTCCAGTGGCTCGGTGTACGCCGCGTACCCGGCCCGCTTCAGGCGGTTGGCCAACGCGTTGGCGCCCTTGTCGTCGGAGAACGCCGCGAGCTGGACCGAGAATCCTGCCGTGTTTGCTTCGGCCTTGGCAGGTGCAGCGTCCGCACCCACGGGTGCGGCCGGCGCCCCGGCGGCGGGCGCGGCCGGTCCCGGTGACGCTTTCTCGGCCGGAGTGGGTGCCGGCGGCGCCGCGGGTTTCGCCGGTGCCGCGAGTACGCGCTGCTCTGCCGCCTCGAGCGAGCGTTTCGGCGGCGGCTCCGCCGCGCCCGGCGTCGCCGGGGCCGGGTCCTGTTTCGGCGGCTCGGCCTTCGCCGGCATCGCCGCTTCGGGCTCGGCCTTCGGGGGCTCGCCCTTCCCTGCGTCCTTCCTTGCCGCGTCGGCCCGGGCGTCGTCCGGTTTCGGGTCGCCCTTGGCCGTGCCAGCCTTCGGATCGGCACGGCCCTTCTCGGCGAGCTTGTTGACGAACTTGCCGTCGTCGACCGGCGGAATGCGGACCGACACGTCCTCGCCGAGCGGCTTCGGCTCGCTTTCGAGCAGCATCGGCACGAACACCGCCGCGGCCAGCGCGAGCACGATGGCGCCGACGAGCCGGCGGCGCGCGCGCCGGCGCAGGTCGTCGAGATTTGCTTCGGCGGGAGGAGCGGTCATGGCGGATGCACCGGTCCGCAGCGGCTACCGCGCCGGCGCGGACAGCGCCGCAGCGACCGTGAGGAACGAGCCGAAAACGACGATTCTATCAGCCTCCCCCGCGTCCTCCCGCGCGGTGGCGAGCGCCTGCGCAACGTCGCCGAACGCGCGGATCGACGCCGGGTCGACCCCGGCCGTCACCAGCGCGTCGCGCAGGCGCGCGGCACTCGCGCCCCGCGGCCCCGGCAGCGTGGCGACGAGCCAGCGGTCGACGCGTGCGCGCAGCTGCGCGACCACCCCGGCGATGTCCTTGTCCGCGAGCATGCCGACCACCGCGATCGTCGTCGGAAACCACCCCATGTCGCCGAGCGTCGCGGCCAGCGCGTGCGCGGCGTGCGGATTGTGCGCGACGTCGAGCACCGTGGCGGGGCGTCCCGGCAGGACCTGGAAGCGGCCGGGCAACGCGACCGTCAGCAGGCCTTCCCGGATCGCGCCCGCCGCGACCGGCAGCCGCGCGTGCAGGAGGTCGAGCACGACGAGCGCCGTCGCGGCATTGGCGAGCTGGTAGGCGCCGCGCAGCGCGGGATACGGCAGGCCGAAGCGTTCGCCCCGCAGCCCGCGGTAGCGCCACTGCGTCCCCTCGCCCGCGTAGCCGTAGTCGCGGCCGATGAGGACGAGGTCCGCGGCGAGTCGCTCCGCCGTCGCGAGCAGCGTCGGCGGCGGATCGGGATCGGCGCACACGGCGGGCCGGTGGGGGCGGTAGATGCCGGCCTTCTCGCGCCCGATGTCGCCGCGCGTCGCGCCGAGGTAGTCGACGTGGTCGATCGCCACGCTGGTGACCACCGCCACGTCGGGATCGACGACGTTGACGGCATCGAGGCGC
The DNA here is from genome assembly GCA_016716425.1 of Betaproteobacteria bacterium. Lineage (GTDB taxonomy): Bacteria > Pseudomonadota > Gammaproteobacteria > Burkholderiales > Casimicrobiaceae > VBCG01. Next base: position 60,712 of record JADJWJ010000002.1, on the reverse strand, counting down.
CCACCCAGCCCCACCTCGAGGATCAGCGCGTCGGGCGCCTCGCGCGCGAACAGCCACAGCGCGGCCAGCGTGCCGAACTCGAAGTAGGTGAGCGGCACCGGTCCGCCGGGCGCGCCGGCGCGCGCATCCTCGACCGCGGCAAACGCCGCGAGCAGCGCCTCGTCGCCTGCGTCGCGACCGGCGATGCGCACGCGCTCGTGGTAGCGGACGAGGTGCGGCGACGTGTACAGGCCAGTACGATAACCGGCGCAGCGCAGCATCGACTCGACGAGCGCGCAGGTCGAGCCCTTGCCGTTGGTGCCCGCGACCGTGACCACCGGGCATGCGATCGTCGCATCCATCCGCGCGCGCACGGCACGCACGCGGTCGAGGCCGAGCGCGATCGGCTTCGGGTGCAGCGTCTCGAGGTAGGCGAGCCAGCCGGCCAGCGTCGCGGGGCGGCTCAACGGCAGGCGGACGTCAGTTGGTCGGCGCCGGCTGCCGCGCCAGCAGCGCGAGCAGGCGCGCCAGCTCGTCGCGCAGCTGGCGCCGGTCGACGATCAGATCGAGCGCGCCCTTCTCCATCAGGAACTCGGCGCGCTGGAAGCCTTCGGGCAGCTTCTCGCGGACGGTCTGCTCGATGACGCGCGGGCCTGCGAAGCCGATCAGCGCACCGGGCTCGGCAATGACGACATCGGCCACGAATGCGAAACTGGCCGACACGCCGCCCATCGTCGGGTCGGTCAGGATCGAGACGAACGGCAGCCGCGCGCGGTTCAACTCCTGCAGCACGGCCGTGGTCTTGGCCATCTGGAACAACGAGTTGACGCCTTCCTGCATGCGTGCGCCGCCCGACGCCGAGACGCAGACGAACGGCACCCGGTTCTCGTAGGCGACGCGCACGCCGCGGACGAAGCGCTCGCCGACGACCGAGCCCATCGAGCCGCCCATGAACCCGAAGTCGAACGCCGCCAGCACCAGCGGCACGCTCTTGACGCTGCCCTGCATGACGACGAGCGCGTCGGTCTCGCCGGTGTCCTCGAGCGCCGCGGCGAGGCGGTCCGGGTACTTCTTCTGGTCGCGGAACTTGAGGCTGTCGACCGGCACCACTTCCGAGCCGATCTCGAAGCGGCCTTCCGGGTCGAGCAACTGCTCGATGCGCTCGCGCGCCGGCACGCGCGCGTGGTGCGCGCACTTCGGGCACACGTCGAGGTTCTTCTCGAGGTCGGTGCGGTAGAGCACCGCCTCGCACGCGGAGCACTTGACCCACAGGCCCTCGGGAACCGGCGTGCGGCGCTCGCCCGGGGTTCGCTTGATGCGCGGCGGAAGCAGCTTCTGCAGCCAGGTCATCCTCGTCCCTCCCGCTACCCTCGCGCCGCGTCAGCGCGCCGGTTTGCCCGGCATCGCGTCGAGCGCGTGGCGGATGGTACCAAGCCAGGCGCCGGCGCGGGAAGCCGCGTCCGCGGCGGGGCCCGCCTCGATTTCCTGGATGATCCGGCTGCCGATGACCACCGCATCGGCGTGCGCGGCGACCGCCTGTGCGCTGACCGCGTCGCGGATGCCGAAGCCGACGCCGACGGGCAGCGCGACGTGCCGGCGAATCTCGGCGAGCTTGCGTCCGACCTCCGCCGGGTCGAGGTGGCCGGCGCCGGTCACGCCCTTGAGCGACACGTAGTAGACGTAGCCGCGCGCGAGCCGCGCCACGCTTTCGACCCGCGATTCCGGCGTCGTCGGCGACAGCAGGAAGATCGGCGCCAGGCCGCGGCCGGTCATCGCCGCCGCGAAGTCGGCCGCCTCCTCCGGTGGATAGTCGACGACGAGCACGCCGTCCACGCCCGCCTCTCGGGCGCGGTCGGCAAAGGCGTCGATCCCCATGGCCTCGATCGGGTTCGCGTAGCCCATCAGCACGACCGGCGTCGTCGCGTCGGCGCGGCGGAACTCCGCGACCACGTCCAGCACGCTGGCGAGCGTCACGCCCTGTACGAGCGCGCGCTCGGAGGCGCGCTGGATCACCGGCCCGTCGGCCATCGGATCGGAGAACGGCACGCCGAGCTCGATGACGTCGGCCCCGGCGCGCGCCAGCGCGTCCATGATCGGCCGGGTCGCCGCAAGCGACGGGTCGCCGGTCGTCACGTACGGGATGAGCGCGGTGCGGCCCTGCGTCTTCAGGCGTGCGAAGGTGGCGTCGATGCGGTTCAATTCAAGTTCTCACCAAGAGGCGCAGAGGAATTCCTGTCCGAGACCGCATGGAACCATGATCTGGGTTCCTCTGCGCCTCTGCGTCTCCTGTGAATGCCCTTCACGCGTTCCGGCCGGGAAACTCGGGATTGCACTCCGGCCGGCAGTAGAACTTGAGTCCCGAGCGCTCGGCGACCGTGTTCATGTCCTTGTCGCCGCGGCCGGACAGGTTGACGAGCAGGATCCGGTCGCGGCCCATCGTGGACGCGAGCTTCTTCGCGTACGCGAGCGCGTGCGCCGACTCGAGCGCCGGGATGATGCCCTCGATCCGGCAGCAGTCGTGGAATGCCGCGAGCGCCTCGGCGTCGTCGATCGACACGTACTCGGCGCGGCCCGAGTCCTTGAGCCACGCGTGCTCGGGACCCACGCCCGGGTAGTCGAGCCCGGCCGACACCGAATGCGTCTCGACGATCTGGCCATTCCCGTCCTGCAGCAGGTACGTGCGGTTGCCGTGCAGCACGCCGGGGCGCCCCGCCGTCAGCGACGCGGAGTGGCGGCCGGTCGCGATCCCGTCGCCACCCGCCTCGACGCCGATCAGCCGCACGTCGCGGTGGGGAATGTATGGGAAGAAGATGCCCATCGCGTTGCTGCCGCCGCCGACGCAGGCGATGACCGCATCCGGCTGCCGCCCGGCGTACTCGGGCATCTGCACGACGCACTCGTCGCCGATCACGCGCTGGAAGTCGCGCACCATCATCGGGTACGGGTGCGGGCCGGCGACGGTGCCGATGATGTAGAACGTGTTCTCGACGTTCGTCACCCAGTCGCGCATCGCCTCGTTCAGCGCGTCCTTCAGCGTCTTGCTGCCCGACTCCACCGGCACGACCTTGGCGCCGAGCAGGTTCATCCGGAACACGTTCTGCGCCTGGCGCTTCACGTCCTCCGAGCCCATGTACACGACGCACTCCATGCCGTAGCGCGCGGCGATCGTCGCCGTCGCCACTCCGTGCTGACCGGCGCCGGTCTCCGCGATCACGCGCGGCTTGCCGAGGCGTTTCGCGAGCAGCGCCTGGCCGATGACGTTGTTGATCTTGTGCGCGCCGGTGTGGTTCAGGTCCTCGCGCTTCAACCAGATCTGCGCGCCCCCGAGTTCGCGCGACCAGCGTTCCGCGTGGTAGACGGGAGAGGGCCGGCCGACGTAGTGCTTCAACTCGCGCTCGAACTCGGCGCGGAACGCGGGATCGTTGCGGTAACGCGCGTACTGCGCGCGCAGCTCGTCGAGCGCCTGGATCAGCGTCTCGGCGACGAACACGCCGCCGTACGGGCCGAAGTGGCCGTGCACGTCGGGCAGGTCATAGGGCAGGTCCATCATCCGCATTGCGCACTCCTTCGACGAACGCCGCGATGCGCGCGGCGTCCTTGAGCCCCTTGCGCACCCTGCCGTCGGGGCCGCGCTCCTCGACGCCGCTCGACACGTCGACGGCCCACGGCCGCACGGCACGGATCGCGTCGCCCACGTTCGCCGCGTCGAGGCCGCCGGACAGGATCACCGGCGCAGGCAGCCTCGCCTGCACGGCAGGCGCGAGTCGCGTCCAGTCGAATGCATGGCCGGTGCCGCCGGGAAGGTCCCCCGGCCGGAACGTGTCGAACAGCAGGCCCGCGGCGTCGGCGTAGAGAGACCCGTATTCTAGCAAATCGACCCCGTCCTTCATGTGGACGGCCTTGAGGTACGGGCGGTCGAACGCGCGGCACAGGTCGGGGGTCTCGGTCCCGTGGAACTGCAGCGTGTCCACCGGCACGGCGTCGAGCACGGCGCGCACGTCCGCGGCCTGCGGATCGACGAACAGTGCGACCTTGGTCACGAACGGCGGCAGCGCGTCGGCAATTTCGCGCGCGCGGCCGACGTCGATGACGCGCGGCGTGCCGCCCCAGAACACGAGCCCGATCGCGTCGGCGCCGGCGGCGCTCGCCGCGAGCCCGTCCGCGACGCGCGTAATGCCGCAGATCTTGACGCGCGTGCGCCGGGAACTCATGGCAGCGCGGCGGCGACGCCGCGCACCGTCGGCGGCAGGCCGAACCGCGCGTCGTAGTCGGCGCCGGCCAGGTAGAGTCCGTCCGCTGCGAAGGTCGGCGCCGCCAGCGTGCGGTCGCGCGCGGCGAGGAGCGTGGCGATCCAATCGGGCGGCTGCCGCCCGGCGCCGATGTACACCAGCGCGCCGACGATGTTGCGGACCATGTGGTGGAGGAAGGCGTTGGCCGAGAAGTCGAAGCGGATGAACGGCGGCTGCGCCGCGATCTCGCCGCACGAGAGCGTCTTCACCGGCGACTTCGCCTGGCATTCCGCAGCGCGAAACGCCGAGAAGTCGTGCGTGCCGGCGAGGTGCGCCGCCCCCGCGCGCATCGCCTCGACGTCGAGCGGCCGATGGTACCAGCCCGCGCGGCCCGCGCAGAGGCCCGGGCGCTCCGCGCGATTGAGCAGCAGGTACGTGTAGTGGCGCGCCGTCGCGGCGAAGCGCGCGTGAAAGGCGGGATCGACCGCGCACGCCCACAGCACGGCCGCCGCTGCGGGAAGGTGCGCGTTGACGCCGCGGACCCACGCGCCGTCCGGCCGCAGCGCCTCGGTGTCGAAGTGCACGATCTGCGAGACCGCGTGCACGCCCGCGTCCGTGCGTCCCGCCGCGCTGACCGTGACCGGGTGGCCGGCGATGGCGCCAATCGCGCGCTCGAGCGCGTCCTGCACGCCGCACCGGGACGGCTGCGACTGAAAGCCGCAAAACGCGTGCCCCGCGTACTCGACGGCCAGCGCGTAGCGCATGTCAGGCATCAGGGAACAGGAAACAGGAAACAGAAGAAAAAAACACCACGAGCGCCACCGCATGCGGCAGTACTCGTGGTGCTTCTTCGCGTCTTGCCTTTCCTCCGACGCCCGGCTCCTGTTCCCTGTTCCCCGTTCCCTGAATCAGCCCAGCTTCGCGAGCAGCGACTTCGCCTCGGCCTTCTGCTGGTCGTCGCCTTCGTGCAGCACTTCCTGCAGGATCTCGCGCGCGCCCTCGACGTCGCCCATCTCCTGGTACGCCTTCGCGAGGTCGAGCTTGGTCGCGGCGTCGTGCCACTGGCCGTCGAGCACCGACGGCGTCGGATCCTCGAACGTCGAGCGTTCCGGATCGAACGACAGGTCGAGCTTGTCGAGTTCCAGCGCCGCGGCCGGACGCGCTAGCTGCGACGGCGTTCCCCCCGGCGCCGCGCCGGCGGCTTCGAGCACGGGTTCGCGTGGCTTGCCCATCGGTGCCGGCTTCTCGGCGTCGTCCAGTCTGAAGTCGAGGTCGAACTTGCCTTCGGCCGCAGCGCTTCGCGCCGCCGCCTCCACCTTCTCCGAAACGCTCGACCCCGCGGCCGCCACGCCCGCCACCGCCGCCCCGGCAGCGGCCGCCACACCCGCCGCCGGCAGCTTCACCGTGCGGTCCGGATCGAAGTCGCTTGCCGATACCGCGGCCTTCGCCGTCTTCTCGAGCTCGGACTCGGCGCCGGCCAGGATGTCCGCCGGCGACTTGGGCGCAGCGCCCGACGACGGCGAGATCGAGATCTCCTCGTCCATCTGGAAGTCGAGCGAGGACTCGGCCTTCGCCGACGCGGCGGCGTCGGCTTCGCGTGTCGTCGCGACCTGCCCAGCGCCGCGCGCCGGGGGCGCGCCGCCGTCGGCGAACATCGGGTTGTTCGGATCGAGCTGGCGGCCGAGCGTCACGGCCTTCTGCCACACCTCGCCTTGCCCGCCCGTCACGGCGTAGAGTTCGGTGGCGACCGTCTCGAACGCCGACGGCTTGTTGTGCTGCGCGTGGATCTCGAGCAGCTTCAGGTAGATCTCCTGCCGCTGCGGGTCCTTCTTCAGCGCGTCCTTCAGGATCTCCTCGGCCTGTGCGTCGCGGCCATACGCCAGATACACCTCGGCCTCGGCGATCGGATCGACCTCGTCGGTGTCGATGTTGCCCAGGCCCTCGCGACTGAAATCGCTGGCGAGCGAATTGTCGCCAGTGTTCACGACACCGCCGCCGGTGGAACCGAACACCGTGTTGGTCTTGATGTCGGTGCCCGAGATGATGCTGTCCTCGAACTTGGTCGTCTTGCGCCGGCGCGCGGCGAGCAGCGCCGCGATGCCGCCGAGGACGGCGAGCGCGCCCGCGCCGATCGCCCATCCCGGCGTATTGGCGACGAGCTCCTCGAAGAAGCCGGGCGGCTCCTTCGGCGGCTCCTTCGGCGGGGCCTTCGCGGCCGGTTTGGGCGCGGCGGCCTTGGGCGGTTCCGCTGCCTTCGGAGGCTCGATTGCCTTCGGAGGCTCGACCGCCTTCGGAGGTTCGACCGCCTTAGGTGGCTCCGCGGCTTTCGGGGGCTCGGCTGCCTTCGGCGGCTCCGCGGCCTTCGGCGGCTCCGCCGCTTTGGGAGGCTCGGATTTCGGCGGTGGCGCGGTCGTGACCGGGGCGACCGGCGTCGGGGCCGCGGCCGGGGCCTTGCCCTTGCCGGCGTCCGTCTGCAACTGCGCCATGGTCTGGTTCCGCAGCTCCATGGCGCGCTGCATGTCTTTCAGCGTCTTCTCGAGATCCGCGATGCGACTCTGCGCCTCGCGCAACTGCGCCGCCTGCGCGGCGCTCGTTTCCGCGACGCCTGCACCTCTGCCCGTGCCGGCGTCCTTCGACACGCGCAGCTGGTCGCTGCCCGGGGCGGCGGCCGGCGTGCGCTCCTGCACGGCCGTGGAGATGCGGCCGCCCGCGACCCGCGCAGTGGCTTCCTCGGCCATCGGCGCCGCGCCGGCGACGCGGTCGCGGTAGGCGCGCCAATCCGCCGCCTGCACGCGCACGACCTGGCTCGCCTCCTGCGTCGGCGTTGCGGACGCGTCGACGGCGTTCGGGATCGAGATGATCGCGCCCGAGCGCAGGCGGTTCATGTTCGCGCCGTCGAACGCGTTCTGGTTGCTCTTGAACAACGCGACCAGCATTTGGTCGAGCGTGACGGTCTCCGGCTTGTATTCCTTCGCGATCTTCGACAGCGTGTCGCCGCGCTTCACCTCGTACGTGTCGCCTTCCGCGCGCGGCGCGCGGGCGGCAGGCGCGGCGGCAGCAGCAGCGGGCCGCGCGGCAGGCGCGGCCGTGCCCGCGCGCAGCGGCGTGATCGGATCGACCGGCGGGCTCACCGTGCCCGGCGGGTCCAGCAGAAACGTGTAGTCGCGCACGACGCGACCGGACGCCCAGTTCGCCTCGACCAGCAGGTCGAGGTAAGGCTCGGCCACCGGCGCCGTCGACGTCACCCTGAGGTACGCGGTGTCGTTGGGCCCGCGCTCCAGCGAGACGCGCGTGCGCGCGAGCACGCCCTGGTACTGCAGATTGTTCTGGCGGTACAGCGACGGATCGGCGACCTTGGCCGACAGCGAGTCCAATTCTTCCTTGGTCGAGCCGAGAATCTCGATGCGAGCCGCCAGTGGCTGCCCGACGTAGGATTCCACGGTCAGTTTGCCGAGGCCGAGCGGATACGCGGCGCCGGGCAGCGCGAGCGCGCCGGCGACGAGGCCGTATTTGAGGATGGGTTTGACGCGCATACCGCCCCCTTCGGAAATGCCGTTTGGCTCAAGCTAACATAACATCATGGGTTTAGCGGTGCAAGCTAAACCTCGGTATTAGCTTGAGTTTTCCGCTTTCACGGCGGTCGCGCCAAGGGCAACTTCATGCCGCCGTGATACGCCGCAGCGCTACCGCTAGCGTGCGCGTTTCGCGCCGGCTACAACATCTTGTATCGCCCGGCGGGACGCGCGCTGTTGCGTTCGTGTCCAATGCGCACGAGACGGGTGCGCGCCCGCGCACCGCGGCCCCGCAGGCAAGACGTGCACAAATCGGGCCAGCGGCCGCATTGCGGACCGACCGGGCGATTGTGGGAAGGCGGGCGCGCGGGGCGCCCGTGCGCCCACGCACCTGCTGCGGCTGGCTGTGCAGCTGCAACAGGTTGTTTCCGGCACGCATGCAGCGGCCGCAGGCCAGCCGGCCGATCGGGACCGTCAGCCGGCCGGTCACGGCAGCTGGCGTGAGCTCGCGCATGCTCTCGTCGCGGCGATTGGGCACGAGCTTCACCCATTCGTTGTCGCCGGCAATCATCGCCTCGATCTCCGGCAGCGGCACGTCGCGCTTCAACTTGATCGTCAGCGCCTGCGAGTGGCAGCGCATCGCGCCGATGCGCACGCACAGCGAGTCCACGGGAATCGCGTTGGCGTCCGTGCGGCCGAGGATCTTGTTCGACTCGGCACCGCCCTTCCACTCCTCGAGGCTCATGCCGGTCCCCATGTCCTTGTCGATCCACGGGATCAGCGAACCGGCGAGCGGCACGCCGAAGTTCTGCGTCGGGAAGCGCTCGTCGCGCAGGATGCCGGCGACCTCGCGGTCGATGTCGAGGATCGCCGACGCCGGGTCGGCCAACAGGTCCTTCGCGACACGGTGTGCCTCGCCCATCTGCGCCAGCAGTTCGCGCATGTTCTGCGCGCCGGCGCCGGAGGCTGCCTGGTACGTCATGCACGTCATCCACTCGATGAGGTCGCGGCGGAAGAGGCCGGACAGCGCGATCAGCATGAGGCTCACCGTGCAGTTGCCGCCGATGTAGTTGCGCACGCCCTTCGCCAGCGCAGCGTCGATGACGTCGCGGTTGACCGGATCGAGGATGATCACCGCGTCGTCCTTCATCCGCAGCGTCTTGGCCGCGTCGATGAAGTAGCCGTTCCAGCCGGCCTCGCGCAGCTTCGGGTACATCGCGGTCGTCCAGTCGCTGCCCTGGCACGTGACGATCGCGTCCTGTGCCGCCAGCGCCGTCACGTCGCCCGCGTCCTCGAGCGGCCCGGTGTCGCGGCCGATCGCCGGGCCCTTGCCACCCGCGCTCGACGTCGAGAAGAACGTCGGCTCGATGTGATCGAAGTCGCGCTCTTCCAGCATCCGCTGCAGCAGGACCGAGCCCACCATTCCCCGCCAACCCACCATGCCTACTCTCATCGCATCACCCATTTGGACTGCCGCTGTTCAACACGAAGTACACGAAGTTTGCACGAAGCTCACGAAGCAGCCCGCTTTCGCGCTGTCTTCGTCGCCTTGCGATGCGCCGCCGGCCGGACCTCGGCCTTCTTCGTGCTCTTCGCGTGTCCGGTGTTCACCGTAGCCTGCCTGATTCCCGCCCCGGCCGTACGCGCCCGCGGCGCTTCGGGACGCAGCCGCGCCATCGCGTATGCGTCGACGAACCGCCCGTCGCGGAACGCGAAGTCGCGGTGCGTGCCCTCGATCGCGAACCCGAACTTGCGGTAGAGCGCGAGCGCCGCCGCGTTGTCCGTGTAGACGGTGAGCTCGAGGCGGCGGTAGTTGAGCCAGTTGTCGGCGATGTCGAGGGCGGCCACCAGCAGCGCCGAGCCAACGCCACGCCGCTGCCAGTCGTCGTGCACGGACATCCCGATCGCCGCCGCGTGCCGGCGCCGCGGCGAGCGGGACGCCGGGTGCAGCCCCAGGTTGCCGACGACCCGGCCGTCGACCTCCGCGACCAGCAGGTAGTCGTCGGCCGCGTTCTCGGCGATGCGCTGCGCCCACATCGCGGCCGTCGGGTACGGCAGCTGGAGCGTGCCCGCCATCGCCCGCGGCATCGCGAACATCGCGCGGACCGCCTCGGCGTCCTCGACGCCGCCGCGGCGGACGGTGACCTTCGGCGAACGCGCGGCCATCATCCGCCCCGCAGCGCCGCGACGACCGCGTCGCCCATCGCGCGCGTGCCGATGGCGCGCTCGCCGGGCATCGCGAGGTCGCCGGTCCGGTGCCCCTGCGCGAGCACGCGGCGCACGGCGCCCTCGATGCGGTCGGCGACGTCGGCGCGGCCGAACGTGTAGCGGAACATCATCGCGAGCGACAGGATCGTCGCCAGCGGGTTCGCCCGGTCCTGTCCCGCGATGTCTGGCGCCGAGCCGTGGATCGGCTCGTACAGGCCCTTCTGCCGCGCGTCGAGCGAGGCCGAGGGCAGCATGCCGATGGAACCCGCCAGCATCGACGCCTCGTCCGACAGGATGTCGCCGAACAGGTTGCCGGTGACGATCACGTCGAACTGCTTCGGGTTGCGCACGAGCTGCATCGCCGCGTTGTCGACGTACATGTGGGACAGCGCGACGTCGGGATACTCGCCCGCGAGCGCGCTCACCGTCTCGCGCCACAGGATGCTGGTGTCGAGCACGTTGGCCTTGTCGACCGAGCAGAGCCGGCGGCCGCGGCGGCGGGCGGTCTCGAAGCCGACGCGCGCGATCCGCTGCACTTCCGCGACGCTGTAGTGCATCGTGTCGAAGCCCTCGTCGTCGCCGGCGGCCGACTTGCGGCGGCCGCGCGGCTGGCCGAAGTAGATGTCGCCGGTGAGCTCGCGGATGATCATGAGGTCGAGCCCGGACACCACTTCGGTCTTCAGCGTCGATGCCGCGGCGAGCTCGGGGTAGAGCAGCGCCGGCCTCAGGTTCGCGAACAGCGACAGCGCGCGGCGGATCCGCAGCAGCCCCTGCTCCGGCCGCAGCTCGCGCGGCAGCACGTCGTACTGCGGTCCGCCGACGGCGCCCAGCAGCACGGCGTCGGCCTGCTCGGCCAGCCGCAAGGTGGCGGGCGGCAGCGGGTCGCGGGCCGCGTCGTACCCGGCACCCCCCATCGGCGCCGACTCGGTCTCGATGGGCAGGCCCTCGCCGCGCAGGACCTCGAGCACGCGCCGCGCCTGTTCGACGATCTCGGGGCCGATTCCGTCGCCGGGGAGGATGGCGATCTTCATGGGAGCAGTGCTTTCACAATGAGACGCAGAGCCGCAGAGAGGGCCTTGCGGACTGTGTGGAGTTTCGTTCCGGTCATCCTTGGCGATCCTTCATCGAAAAAAGGGCGCAGGGCGCAGGTTCCTTCCCCTGCCTCCTCTGCGCCTGAAGCGTCTCTTTGTGTAACCGATTCCGCGCGTCAGACGAGCCAGGGTTGCTCGGCGAGCCGTTTGGCCTCGAACTCTTGAATCGTGTCTGCGTGTTGCAGCGTGAGCCCGATGTCGTCGAGTCCGTTGAGCAGACAGTGCTTGCGGAACGGCTCGACGTCGAAGCCGAAGGCGAGCGCGCCGTCGACGGTGGCGACCACCTGCCGCTCGAGGTCGATCGTCAGCTGGAAGCCGGGGAACGCGTACGTGTCGGCGAACAGCCGGTCGACCTGCGACTCCGGCAGCACGATTGGCAACAATCCGTTCTTGTAGCAGTTGTTGTGAAAGATGTCGGCGTACGACGGCGCGATCAGCGCGCGGAAGCCGAAGTCGGCCAGCGCCCACGGCGCGTGCTCGCGCGAGCTGCCACAGCCGAAGTTGCGGCGCGCGAGAAGGATCGAGGCACGGGCATAGCGCGGGTCGTTGAGCACGAACTGCGGGTTGTGCGGGCGCTTCGTGTGGTCCATCCCGGGCTCGCCGTGGTCGAGGTAGCGCCACTCGTCGAACAGGTTCGGGCCGAAGCCCGACCGCTTGATCGACTTCAGGAACTGCTTCGGGATGATGGCGTCGGTGTCGACGTTCGCGCGGTCGAGCGGCGCGACGATTCCCGAGTGGACGCGAAACGGCTGCATGGCGGTCCCCGTGCTTCCTCGCTACTTCGGCTTCGATTTCTCGGCGGCGGTCTCGAGCGCCTGCCCGCCGGCCTTGATGTCGCGGCCCACGCCGGCGACCGTGTTGCAGCCGGCGACCGCCGCGACGATGCCGGCGGCGAGCAGCAGTGCGGCGAGTCTGTCTGCCATGCGGACCTCCCTAGTACAGCCGGCGCACGTCGACGAAATGCCCGGCGACCGCCGCGGCGGCGGCCATCGCCGGGCTGACGAGGTGCGTGCGGCCGCCCGCGCCCTGACGGCCCTCGAAGTTGCGGTTCGACGTCGACGCGCAGCGCTCGCCCGGCGCCAGCCGGTCGTCGTTCATCGCGAGGCACATCGAGCATCCCGGCTCGCGCCACTCGAAGCCCGCGTCGCGGAAGACGCGGTCGAGACCCTCGGCCTCCGCCTGCGCCTTCACGAGGCCGGAGCCCGGCACCACCAGCGCGAGCTTCACGCTGCCGGCCACCCGGCGGCCGCGCACGACGGCCGCCGCCTGCCGCAGGTCCTCGATCCGCGAGTTCGTGCACGAGCCGATGAACACCTTGTCGATGCGAATGTCGGTCATCGGCGTGTTCGGGGTAAGCCCCATGTACGCCAGCGCACGCGCGATGCCCTCGCGCCGGGTCGCGTCGCGCTCGCGGTCGGGGTCGGGGACGCGCTCGTCGATCGCCGCGACCATCTCCGGCGACGTGCCCCACGTCACCTGCGGACGCACGGCCGCGGCGGCGAACACGTGCGTCGTGTCGTACCGCGCGCCGTCGTCGGACACGAGCGTGCGCCAGTGCGCGACCGCGCGGTCCCACATCGCGCCGGTCGGCGCGAACGGGCGTCCCTTCACGTAGTCGATCGTCCGCTGGTCGGCGGCGACCATGCCGGCGCGCGCGCCTGCCTCGATCGCCATGTTGCAGACGGTCATCCGCCCTTCCATCGACAGCGCGCGGATCGCCTCGCCCGCGAACTCGATCGCATGGCCGGTCCCGCCGGCGGTGCCGATGCGCCCGATGATCGCCAGCACCAGGTCCTTCGCCGTGACCCCGGCGGGCAGGCGCCCGTCGACGCGGATCAGCATCGACTTCGCCTTCTTCATGATGAGGCACTGCGTGGCCAGCACGTGCTCGACCTCCGACGTGCCGATGCCGAACGCGAGCGCCGCGAACGCGCCGTGCGTGCTCGTGTGCGAGTCGCCGCAGACGACCGTCATGCCGGGCAGCGTCGCCCCCTGCTCCGGCCCGATCACGTGGACGATGCCCTGATGCTTGTGCAGGAACGGAAAGTACGCCTTGGCGCCGTGCGCGCGAATGTTCTGGTCGAGCGTCTCGACCTGCATGCGCGAGATCGGGTCCTCGATGCCGCGGTGCCAGTCCTTCGTCGGCGTATTGTGATCGGCGGTCGCGACGACCGACGACACGCGCCACGGCTTGCGGCCGGCGAGCGCCAGCCCTTCGTACGCCTGCGGGCTCGTCACCTCGTGCACGAGGTGGCGGTCGATGTAGAGCAGCGCCGTGCCGTCCGCTTCCTCGCGGACGACGTGGCTGTCCCACAACTTGTCGTAGAGCGTGCGCGCCATGGTCGAGGACGGCGGACCGGGTGTCGATTCGACGCCGAACGGCGATTATTGCATAGCAGCACGAACCGTGTCCGCGACGGCGGCAACGAGGTCCGGCCGCGCCGGATCGAAGGCGGCCGCGGGCGTGGCGCGCAGCCACGTCAGCTGCCGCTTCGCAAGCTGGCGCGTGGCGGCCACACCCTTGGCGCGCAGCGCGTCCGCGTCGATCGCGCCGTCCAGGAACTCCCACGCCTGCCGGTAGCCCACGCACCGCATCGACGGCAGCTCCGGCGTCAGCACGTAGCGGTGGCGCAGCTCGTGCAGCTCGGCGACGAGTCCGGCAGCGAGCATCGCGTCGAAGCGCCGGGCGATCGCGTCGTGCAGCGCGGCCCGGTCGGCGGGAACGAGCGCGACGGCGAGCGCGGGCCCGAGCGCGGCGCGCTCGCGGTGGCCCTGCAGCACCGACAGCGGCTGGCCGGCCACCGCGTGCACCTCGAGCGCGCGCTGGATGCGCTGCGCGTCCGTGGGGGCGAGGCGCACCGCCGTCACCGGATCGACGCGTGCAAGTTCGGCATGCAGCGCCGGCCAGCCCTCGCGCGCGGCCCGCGCGTCGAGTTCCGCCCGCACGGCCGCATTCGATGGCGGCAGCGCCGACAGTCCCTGCGTCAGCGCCTTGAAGTACAGCATCGTGCCGCCGGCCATGATCGGCACCCGGCCGCGCGCGCGAACCGCCGCGATGGCCGCAAGTGCGTCGCGGACGAAGCGCGCCGCCGAGTACGCATCCGTCGGAGGGACGATGTCGATCAGGTGGTGCGGCACCTGCGCGCGTTCGGCCGCCGACGGCTTGGCCGTGCCGATGTCCATTCCCCGGTAGACCTGCGCGGAGTCGACGCTGACGATCTCGCCGCCGAGCTGCTGCGCGAGCGCCAGCGCGAGCGCGCTCTTGCCCGACGCGGTCGGGCCCATCAGCAGAACGGCGGGCACCACGGGGCAACGCGGCTTCAGCGGCCGCGCAGGAAGAGGCGATCGAGATCGGCGAGCGACAGCTGGTACCACGTGGGCCGGCCGTGGTTGCACTGTCCGCTGCGCTCGGTCGCCTCCATCTGCCGCAGCAGCGCGTTCATCTCCGGCACCGCGAGCGCCCGGTTCGCGCGGACCGCGCCGTGGCACGCCATCGTCGACAGCAGCTCGTCGCGCCGCGCCGCGAGCGCCTGCGTGCCGCCGAACTCGCGGATGTCGTGCAGGACGGCGCGGGCGAGCGCCGCGGGATCCGCGTCGGTCAGCGGCGCCGGGATGCCGCGCACGGCGAGCGTCGCGGGTCCCAGCGTCGACAGCGCGAACCCGAGCGCCGCGAGCGCCTCCGCATTGTCCTCGACCGTGGCGACCTCGAGCGGCTCCGCCGCGAACGTCGCGGGCACCAGCAGCGGCTGCACCGGAACGCACGCGTCCGCCGCCGCCTTGAGCCGCTCGTAGACGATGCGCTCGTGCGCGGCGTGCATGTCGACCAGCACGAGCCCGGCGCGGTTCTGCGCGAGGATGTAGACGCCGTGCAGCTGCGCCAGCGCGAAGCCCAGCGGATGGGGATCGTCGGCGGGCAGTGCCGGCGGGTCCGATGCGGCGACCGCGCCGAAGAGCTTCGCGTAGAACGGCGACGGCTCGGTTGCGCCGAGCGCGAGCGGCGCCTGCGTGCGTCCCCATGCCGCCGGCGCGCCTGCGGGCACCCCCGTCGCGACCTCGCCGCGTTCCGGCACGCGCGGCGGCATCTGCGCCGCCGCCACGCCCAGCCGCTCGGCCGCCGACACCGCGGGCTGCTCGGCCGCGGTCGCGGCGAGCGCGCGCTCGACCGCGTAGCGCACGAACTGGTGGATCGCGCCGGCGTCGCGGAAGCGCACCTCGATCTTCTGCGGGTGCACGTTGACATCGACGCGCCGCGGGTCCACGTCGAGCCACAGCGCGTACGCCGGCTGCCGGTCGTGGTGCAGCACGTCGCGGTACGCCTCGCGCAGCGCATGCTGCAGCACGCGGTCACGGACGAACCGGCCGTTGACGAACACGTACTGGCCGCCACCCCGCGCCGCGTACGCGGGCCGCACCGCGAACCCGGCGACGCGCACGCCGGGTGCCTCGACCTCCACGCGCGCCCCGTGCGCGACGAAGGCGTCGCCGAGGAGCTGCTCGACGCGCGCCTGCCGGCCGCCGGCCGGCAGGCGGTGCACGACGCGGCCGTTGTGCTGCAGCGTGAACGCCACCTCCGGGTGCGCGAGCGCGACGCGGCGAAACGCCTCGTCGCAGTGGCCCCACTCGGTGGCTTCGGTGCGCAGGAATTTGCGGCGCGCAGGCGTGTTGAAGAAGAGCTCCTCGACCGTGACCGCGGTCCCCGCGGCCAGCGCCGCCGGCGTCACCGGCGCCACCGTGCCGCCTTCGACCTCGATCCGCCACGCGTGCGGCTTGCCGGCCGCGCGCGACGCCAGCGCCAGGCGCGACACCGAAGCGATCGACGCCAGCGCCTCGCCGCGAAAGCCGAGCGACGCGATCGCCTCGAGATCGAGCACCGTCGCGATCTTCGACGTCGCGTGCCGCGCCACCGCCAGCGCCAGGTCCTCGCGCTCGATGCCGCCGCCGTTGTCGGCCACGCGAATCCGCCTGACGCCACCGCCGGCCAGGTCGACGTCGACCTGCGTCGCGCCGGCGTCGAGCGCGTTCTCGATGAGCTCCTTCAGCGCCGCCGCCGGCCGCTCGACGACTTCGCCGGCGGCGATCTGGTTGATCAGCAGGTCGGGCAGCGCGCGGATCGCGGGCATTACCGGCGCAACCCCTGCGCCCAGCGCGCGTAGACGCCGTCGGCGACCTCGCCCAATGCCGCGAGACGCGCCGGGAGGTCGCTCTGCAGGTCGGCGGCGCTCTGCCGGTGCGCGCTCGAGCGCGCGGGCAGCTCCGCGGCGCCGGTGCGGCACCACGACTCGACCAGGTCGCGCGTCATCTCGATGTGACACTGGAAGCCGACGTGCCGGTCGTCGATCACGAAGCCCTGGTTCGCGGCGGCCTCGTTGGTGAGGATGCGCGTGGCCATCGGCGGCAGATCGAACGCGTCGTAATGCCACTGGAACACCGGGAGCCGCGGCAGGCCGCCGAACCACTCGCGGCGCGCGCCGCGGTCGCAGACGTCGACGTGCAGCCAGCCGATCTCCGGCTCGCGCATCCGCCACACGCGCGCGCCCAGCGCCTTCGCCATGAGCTGGGCGCCGAGGCAGTGGCCGATCACCGGCGTGCCTTCCATGATCGCGTCGCGCAGCAGGCCGGCGAGCGGCGCCACCCACGGCAGGTCGTCGTTGACGCTCATCGGCCCGCCCATCATGCCGATGCCCGCGTAGTCGCCGGGCGTCGCCGGGACCGCGGCGCCCTCGTCGAGCGCCACGAGCTCCCACGCGATTCCGTGCGCGTCGAGCCAGTCGCCGAAGCGCCCGGGCGTCTCCGTCGGGGAAAAGCGGAAGATGGCGACGGGCCGCATGGTCCGTCGATTCTAGCGCAACAGGCACGCGCGCCACGGCGACACGACCCTCACCCCAGCCCTCTCCCGCAAGCGGGAGAGGGAGCGGAAACGCGCATTCCGGGGAGAATTGCCGCACGGGTCACGCCGTCCTGCTCCTCTCCCCGCACGCGGGGAGAGGGTGGCGCGTGGCGGTCCGCGCCGGTACGCCTACATCTGCTTGAACAGGTGCGTGAACTGGCGCGAGATCGGCAGCTTCTCCTGCCGCTGCTTCAACAGGACGAACTGGCGCTCCGCGTCCTCGCGCAGCACGCCGGCCACCGCGTCGAGGTTGACGATCGTGCCGCGATGAACCTGCCAGAATTTCTCGGGATCAAGCTCGGCCAGCAGGTCCTTCAGCGGCGTGCGGATCAGCGCCTCGCCGGCGGCCAGCACCACCCGCGTGTACTTGGTGTCGGACTGGAAGTAGACGACGTCGGCCACCGGGATCAGCTTCACCTGCTTGCCGACCGCGGCCTTGATCCAGCGCATCCGCGACGCCGGGAGCTGCGCCGACTTGCGCAGCGCGTCGACCAGCGCCGACAGGTCGGGTGGCGGCGTCCCGAGCTTGCGGCGCAGCCGTTCGACCATCGTGTGCAGCCGGTCGGTCTCGACCGGCTTCAGCAGGTAGTCGACCGCGCCGGCGTCGAAGGCCTGCAGCGCGTACTGGTCGTACGCGGTGATGAAGACGACGTGGCACTCGCCGCCGATGGCGGCGGCGACGTCGAGGCCCGAGCGGCCCGGCATGCGGATGTCGAGGAACGCGATCTGCGGCCGGTGCACGTCGAACAGCGCCAGCGCTTCGTCGCCGTCCTCGGCCTCGGCCACGACGGCGAGCTCGGGCCAGACTTCGGCGAGCTTCTCCTTCAGGCGCTCGCGCATCAGCGTTTCGTCTTCGGCGATCAGTGCGGTCGGATGGTTCATCGCTCAAGCGTGCTCCATGGGTGAGTCCGGGTCCGGCAGCGGGCGCGGGCGCGCCGCCGGCAGCGTGATGCGCGCGCGGAAGCCGCGCGGGTCGTTCTCCTCGAGCTCGAGCGCCGCGCGCTCGCCGTAGATGAGCCGCAGCCGCTCGCGGATGTTCGCGAGCCCGATCCCGCTGCCCGGCGCCGCCGCGCCGAGGCCGGTCCCGGTGTCGTTCACGGCGAGCACGACGTCGTCGCCGACGCGGCCGATCGCGACGTCGATGCGCCCACCCTGCGGGGAAGGCTCGATGCCGTGCTTGATCGCGTTCTCGGCGAGCGTGATCAACATGCCCGGAGGGATCGGCACGTCGGCGACGTCGTCCGGGCACGCGAGCGACCACGCGAGCCGCCGGCCGAGGCGCGTCTGCATGATGCCGAGGTACGCGCGGATCATGTCCGCCTCCTGCCGCACCGTCGTCATCTCGTCGCGCAGCGCGGGGGCGGCGGCGCGCAGAAAGCGGATCAGCTCGCGGATCAGATCGGCCGCCTCGGGCGCGCCCTTCTCGGCCAGCTGCTGCGCACTGCCCAGCGTGTTGAACAGGAAGTGCGGCTCGATCTGCAGCTGCAGCAGCTTCAGGCGCGACTCGGCGAGCTGCCGCGACGTCTCGCTCTGGCGCGCCTCGGCAGCGAGGTGCGCGGTCAGCGCCTGGTACTCGCGGTTGCGCAGGTGTGCGATCAGCGCGGTCACCAGCGAGAACAGGAAGCCGAACACGAGCCCGGCGGTGACGACATGGCGCAGCTTGGTGCTGTCCTGGAAGAACACGAACGGGTCCACGCCCTTGACGAGGCCGGCGATGCTCGCGCCGACGAGCGCGCCGGCGAGCGCCAGCAGCGGCGCCGCGACGATGTAGCGGAAGATGCGGCCCTGGAACCGGCGGTAGCCGAACCACGCGGACAGCCCCGACCACAACAGCGTCAGCACGACGAGGTTGAACAGGATCGCCGCCTCGGCGAACGTCATGTTCCACGGCAGCCCGGACGCCACCCACGCCACCAGCGTGGTCACCGCGACGATCCCGAGCAGCCAGCGCCAGCCGCCGCTGGCGTAGAACCAGCGGTCGAACGCGCGCACGTCGCGCCGCTCGATCTCGGACAGCGAGGCCAGCACGCGCTGGGCGAGCGCATCGTAGCGTGACTTGAGAATCGCGATCATCGCGACGCGGATTGTAGGCGCGGGCGCCCGGCCGCGGCACCCCCGCGACGGCCGGCGGCCCGCGGGGAACGAACGACGGCCGGCGCCGACGGACGTCGGGCGGGGCCTACATGCCCCGCGCGATCCGCGCGTAGGCCGAGTGGTTGTGGATCGACTCGAAGTTCTCGGCCTCGACGCAGAAGCCGGCAAAGCGCGGATCGGCGGCGAGCCGGCCGGCCACGTCGCGCACCAGGTCCTCGACGAAGCGGGGATTGTCGTACGCGCGCTCGGTCACGTACTTCTCGTCGGCGCGCTTGAGGATCCCGAAGAGCTCGGACGACGCCTCTTCTTCCGCGATGCGCAACAGCTCGTGGACGAACACGGGCGCGCTGCCGCGCACCGAGATCGTGACGGTCGAGCGCTGGTTGTGCGCGCCGTAGTCGGAGATCTCCTTGGAGCACGGGCACAGCGACGTCACCGGTGCCGCGACCGCGACCGTCCGCTCGTAGCGACCGTCCTTGAGCTCGGCGGACAGGCGCACCTCGTAGTCGAGCAGGCTCGCGATGCCGGAGACGGGTGCGACCTTGCGCACGAAGAACGGGAACGCGAGCTCGATCCGCCCGCCGGGGGCATCGAGCCGCGCCACGAGGTCCTCGATCAGGTCCCGCAACGCGACGACCGACAGCGGCGGCGCGCCCGGAACGGCACGCTCCTCGAGCAGCATGACGAGGCGCGACATGTGCGTACCCTTGCGTTCCTCGGGCAGCGCCACGTAGACGTTGGCGGTCGCGATCGTGCCCTGCGCGACCCCGTCGTGGTCGGCGAACGCGATCGGGTAGCGCAGGCCCCGGATGCCGACCTGGTCGATCGCGAGCGCGCGCGCGTCGCCGCGCGACTGCACGTCGGGGATGGACATCAGCTGGCCGGGTTGCTCGGGGCGGTTCATGGCTCGGGACGGCGATTGTAGCGGATGGCCCTGCGCCGCTACGCGGCCGGCTTCGCCCACGGCTGCCCCGGCCGCGCGCCGAATCGTGCGCGGACCGCTGCCGCGATCCCCGCAGCGTCGAGCCCGACCCGTGCCAGCAGGACCGCGGGGTCGCCGTGGTCGACGACGCGGTCGGGCAGGCCGAGGTGCAGCACCGGCACCGCGACGCCGGCCGCGGCCAGCGCTTCGGCGACGCCGCTGCCGGCCCCACCCGCGACCACGTTCTCCTCGACCGTCACCAGCGCGTCGTGCTCGCGTGAGAGCCGCAGCACGAGCTCGACGTCGAGCGGCTTGACGAAGCGCATGTTCGCGACCGTCGCGTCGAGTTCGTCGGCCGCCGCCAGCGCCGGGTGCAGCATCGGACCGAACGCGAGTATTGCAACGCGCTGCGCGCGGCGCGCCGCCGTCCGGCGGACCTCGCCGCGGCCGACCGGCAGCGCCCGCATCTGCGCCTCGACCGCGACGCCCGGGCCCGTGCCGCGCGGGTAGCGGACCGCCGCCGGCGTATCCAGCGTGCACGCGGTGTACAGCATCTGCCGGCACTCGTTCTCGTCGGCCGGCGCCATCACCGTCGTGTTCGGCAGGCAGCGCAGGTACGTGAGGTCGTAGGCGCCGATGTGCGTCGCGCCGTCGGCGCCGACGATGCCGGCGCGGTCGATCGCGAACACGACCGGCAGGTTCTGCAGCACGACGTCGTGGATCACCTGGTCGTAGGCGCGCTGCAGGAACGTCGAGTAGATGGCGACCACCGGCCGCATGCCCTCGCACGCCAGCCCCGCGGCGAACGTGACCGCGTGCTGCTCGGCGATGCCGACGTCGAAGTAGCGCTGCGGAAACTCGCGCGAGAAACGCACGAGCCCCGACCCCTCGCGCATCGCGGGCGTGATGCCGACGACGCGGTCGTCCCGCGCGGCCATGTCGCACAGCCAGTCGCCGAACACCTGCGTGTACGCCGGCCGCGCCGGCGGCTTCGCGACGATCCCCACGGCGGGGTCGAATTTTCCGACGCCGTGGTAGAGGATCGGGTCCGCTTCGGCCGGCGGGTAGCCGTAGCCCTTCTTCGTGATCACGTGCAGCAGCTGCGGCCCGGCGAGGTCGCGCACGTTGGCCAGCGTGGGCACCAGCACGTCGAGATCGTGGCCGTCGATCGGCCCGATGTAGTTGAAGCCGAACTCCTCGAACAGCGTGCCCGGCAGCAGCATGCCCTTGGTGTGCTCCTCCCAGCGCCTGGCGAGGTCGTGCACCGGCGGCGGCAGCCTGGCGAGCACTTCCTTGCCTCCCTTGCGCACGGTGTTGTACAGCCGTCCGGACAGGATCCGCGCGAGGTAGTTGTTGAGCGCGCCGACCGGCTCCGAGATCGACATCTCGTTGTCGTTCAGGATGACGGTGAGGTTCTCGGCCTGCACGTTGTTCATCGCCTCGAACGCCATGCCGGCGCTCATCGCGCCGTCGCCGATCACGGCAACCACGTGCCGGTCCTCGCCCATGAGCCTCGCCGCAGTCGCCATGCCCAGCGCCGCCGAGATCGACGTCGACGAGTGCGCGGTGCCGAACGTGTCGTACGGCGACTCGCTCCGGCGTGGAAATCCCGACGGACCCTCGGACTGCCGCAGCCGTGCCATCGCCTCGCGGCGGCCGGTCAGGACCTTGTGCGCATAGGTCTGGTGGCCGACGTCCCAGACGATCCGGTCCTCCGGCGTCGCGAACACGTAGTGCAGCGCGATCGTGAGTTCGACCGTGCCCAGGTTCGACGACAGGTGGCCGCCGGTCTGTGCGACCGCGCGCAGCAGGAACGCGCGCAACTCGCGCGCGAGCGCCGGGAGCTGCGCGCGCTCGAGCGTGCGCAGGTCGGCGGGGCTGTCGATGCTTTCGAGCAGCGGGTACATGTCAGTCGCGATGGGCCGTCCCGAGCGACTGACCTGCAACGGCCTCCCTGGACAGGCGCGACGTGCGAACGTCCGCGGGTCGGCCGCCGCCCTCGCGCGCGGACGCGCTCTGCGAGCCTGGGCTTCGCCCCGCGCGCGAGGGCGTCCCGGGGGGCAGCGAGCGCAGCGAGCGTGGGGGTCGTTTCATTCGCGATGGGCCGTCCCGAGCGACTGACCTGCCACGGCCTCATTGGCCGCGCACGTCAGTCGGGGCGTTGCGTGTCGGCCGTCGCCCTCGCGCGCGGACGCGCTCTGCGAGCCTGGGCTCCGCCCCGCGCGCGAGGGCGGCTCGGTGTGCAGCGAACGCAGCGGGCGTGGCGGCCATTTCATTTCGGTCTAGTGGGTTCGCCGCGCGATCCAGTCGGTGATCTCGGCGAGCCGCCGCGCCGCCGCGCCGAAGGGCGCCAGCGCCGCATGCGCGTCGTCGCGCAGCGCCGCGGCCCGGCGCTTCGCTTCGGGGAGCCCGAGCAGCGTCACGTACGTCGGCTTCCCCTGCGCGGCGTCCTTCCCGGCGGTCTTGCCGAGCGTCGCCGCCGAGCCCTCGACGTCGAGCACGTCGTCGACGACCTGGAACGCGAGCCCGGCGGCGCGCGCGAAGCGGTCGAGCGCGGCGTCTTCGCCGGCGGCGAGCGGCCGCCCGCACGCCGCACCGAGCCGGATCGCGGCACGGATCAGCGCACCGGTCTTCATCGCGTGCATCGTCTCGAGGTCGGGCAATGCCATCGTCGCCCCGACGTGCGCGAGATCGATGGCCTGGCCGCCCGCCATGCCGGCCGCGCCCGCGCCGCGCGCGAGCAGCGCGCACGCCGCGGCGGGCTCGGAGAGCCGGGTGCGCGCGAGCGTCGCGAACGCCTGCGCCTGCAGCGCATCGCCCGCCAGCAGCGCCAGCGCCTCGCCGAACGCGACGTGGCACGACGGCTTGCCGCGGCGCAGCGCGTCGTCGTCCATGCACGGCAGATCATCGTGGACGAGCGAGTACGCGTGGACCATCTCTACCGCCGCCGCGGGGCCGTCGACCGTGGCCGGGTCCGCGCCGGCGAGCTCGCCCGCCGCATAGGCGAGGAGCGGTCGCGCGCGCTTGCCTCCGCCGAGCACCGCATAGCGCATCGCTTCCGCGAGCGCGGGCGGCGTTCCGTCGGCAAGCTCGAGTTCGCGCGCGAGCACGTGCTCGATCCGCTGCTGCCGCTCGCCCGACCAGACCTCGAACGCGACGTCAGGGTTCATCGCCGCCGCCGCCAGGCGCGAAGGCGGCCAGCACGCCGCGATCGAGGACATCGATCTGCTGCTGCGCGTCCTTGAGCGCGGTCTGGCAGTATGCGATGAGCTCGGCGCCCCGCTTGTACGCCGCGAGCGACTCGGCGAGCGGCAACGCTCCGCCCTCCATCGACGCGACGATCGCCTCGAGCTCCGCGAGCGCGTTCTCGAAGTTGGCGGGTGCGGCGGCGGGCTTGGCCATGGCGTCGGGGCGTGGTACGGGTGCCAGCGCGCGTAGACCCGAGCGGCGTCCGGGCGCGGCACCCTCCGAGCCGCAGCTTCGCACGGCCCGAAAATGCGCTAAGGTCTTGACCTTATGGCATAAACGTCGGTATGATAGCATTTTTTGACGACGCGGCCAGTAGCGATCCTTTTCGCGCGGCCGACTTGGCAAAGCGGTCCGGGGCGGCTTTATTGCAGCGCAAAGCCGTAAGCGTCCCGGGTTGTTGGGTTGGGTTGGTTGCTAGCAACCGATAGAGCGAAAGGGTAGGCCGATGTCTGACCTCGCAACGGCCGGTCGTTTGCGTCCGGCGACGACGCAGTTTCCGGTTTCCTGGTATCTCGATCCGCGCGTGCTCGAAGCCGAGCAGCGGTTGCTGTTCGCGCGTGGGCCCGGCTACGTGGGCCACGAGCTCATGGTACCGAATGCCGGCGACTTCCAGGTGCTCGCCGCGCGCGGCGACGCGCAGATGCTCGTGCGCAACGCGCACGGCGTCGAGCTCCTGTCCAATGTCTGCCGGCACCGGCAGGCCCTGATGTTCGACGGCCGCGGCAACGCGCAGAACATCGTGTGCCCGATCCATCGCTGGACGTACGACTTGAAGGGCGAGCTGCTCGGTGCGCCGCACTTCGCGGACAAGCCGTGCGCGAACCTCGCGCGCACGCCGCTCGCCAACTGGAACGGACTGCTGTTCGACGGGCCGCGCGACGTCGCGCGGGACCTGGCCGCGCTCGGCGTGCGCGACTTCGACTTCTCGGGCTACATGCTCGACCGCGTCGAGCTGCACCGGGTCAACTACAACTGGAAGTCGTTCATCGAGGTCTACCTCGAGGACTACCACGTCGGCCCGTTCCACCCCGGCCTCGGTCAGTTCGTGACCTGCGACGACCTCGCGTGGGAGTTCGGCGGCTGGTACTCGGTGCAGACGGTCGGGATCAACAACCGGCTCGCCAAGCCGGGGTCGCGCACGTACGAACGCTGGCACAAGGCGGTGCTCGACTACTACCGCGGCGAGCTGCCGCGACACGGCGCCGTGTGGCTGACGTACTACCCGAACATCATGCTCGAGTGGTACCCGCACGTGCTGGTGATCAGCACGCTCTACCCGGAGACGGTCGACCGCACGCTCAACGTCGTCGAGTTCTACTATCCGGAGGACATCGCGCTCTTCGAGCGCGAGTTCGTCGAGGCCGAGCAGGCCGCGTACATGGAGACCGCGAAGGAGGACGACGAGATCGCGGAGCGCATGGACGCCGGCCGCCGCGCACTCTGGCAGGCCGGACGCAGCGAGGTCGGGCCCTACCAGTCGCCGATGGAAGACGGGATGCAGCACTTCCACGAGTTCTATCGGCAGCAGATGGAAGCGCACATCGCGCACCTGTGATCCGGGCCGCCCGGCGCGCCGGGCGGTCGCGGCGCGCGCCGGCCGGGCCGGCTCCTCGGACTTCCCATGCAATCGCTGTGGATGGTCGCCGCCGGCCTGTCGTTCGCGCTGATGGGTGTGTGCGTCAAGTACGCAGCCGCCCACTTCTCCGCGGCGGAGCTCGTGTTCTACCGCGCGCTGGTGCAGATGGCCTTCGCCTGGGCGATGCTCGCGCGGCTGGCGCTGCCGATCCGCACCGCCCACCTCGGCATGCACGTGCACCGCGGCGTGGCCGGGTTCGTGTCGCTGTTCATGTTCTATTACGCGCTGACCCGGCTGCCCGTCGCGACGGCGATGACGCTGAACTACACGTCGCCGGTGTTCCTGACGATCCTCGTCGCGTGGTTTGCGCGCAAAAATGGGGCCAGGTTCGATTTCCAACGCGAGATCGCACGATCTCCATTGGCGCGGAGGGAAATCGAACCTGGCTCCATTTTTCCGACAGTGCTCGCGGGCTTCGCGGGCTGCGTGCTGCTGCTGCAGCCCACGCTGACGCCGGACCAGGTCTGGCCCGCCGCCATCGGACTCGCGTCCGGCGCGACGTCGGCGATCTCGTACTGGAACGTCCGCGCGCTCGTCCGCGCGCACGAGCCGGAGGCCCGCGTCGTGTTCTACTTCGGCCTCTTCGCCTGCCTGGGTGCGCTGGTCTGGATGGCGCCGCAGCCGTGGCACCCGGTCACGCCGGCCAACGTCGTGCTGCTGCTGGGCGTGGGCGGTTTCGGCGGGCTGGGGCAGCTCGCGATGACGCGCGCGTACGGCAAGGGCAGCGCGCTCGTCGCGGCGGCGCTGTCGTACAGCGGCATCGTGTTCTCGAGCGTCCTCGGCATCCTGATCTGGGACGACGTGCTGCCGCTGGCGGCGTGGCTCGGCATCGCGCTGATCGTCGCGGCCGGCATCATCGCCGCGCAGCGGCAGGTGCGCACCGACCGGCGCGCAGTGCCGCAGATCACCGACGACTGAACCGGAAAATGGGGTCAGGCCCGATTTCCCGCCGCGCCAGGGGAGATCGTGTAATCTCCGCTGGAAATCGAACCTGACCCCTTTTCCCCGTGCCGACGTTCGACACGCTGATCTCCACCACCGAACTCGCCGACCGGCTGGGCGCCGCGGACCTCGTTGTCTGCGACGTCCGCTTCGACCTGGCGCAGCCGGACTGGGGCGACGCGCAGTACCGCGCCGGCCACGTCCCCGGCGCGGTGTTCGTCCACCTCGACCGCGACCTGTCGGCGCCGAAGACCGGCCGCAACGGACGCCACCCGCTGCCCACGCCGGAGCAGGCCGCGGCGACCTTCGGCCGCCTCGGCATCGCCGCCGGCAAGCAGGTCGTCGCGTACGACCAGGCGAGCGGCATGTTCGCGTCGCGGCTCTGGTGGATGCTGCGCTGGCTGGGCTTCGACGCGGTCGCCGTGCTCGACGGCGGCTTCGCGAAGTGGACCGCCGAAGGCCGGCTGGTTGCGAGCGACGTGCCCACCCCGGTGCCGGCGCCGTTTGCGGCCCGTCGCGTGACGCCGACGCTCAACGCCACCGGCGTCGTGGCGAGCCTCGCCCGGCAGACGCTGTGCATCGTGGATGCGCGCGCGCCCGAGCGCTTTCGCGGCGAGACGGAACCGCTCGACCCGGTCGCCGGCCACATTCCCGGCGCTCGCAACCGGCCGTACGCGCAGAATCTCAATCCGGACCAGACATTCAAAGGCGCCGGCGTGCTGCGGGCGGAGTTCGAGGCGCTGCTGGACGGCGCGCCGCACGACGTCGTCGTTCACTCGTGCGGGTCGGGGGTCAGCGCGTGCCACAACATTCTCGCGATGGAAGTCGCCGGCATGCGCGGCACGCGACTGTACCCGGGATCGTGGAGCGAGTGGTGCGCCGACCCCTCGCGTCCGGTGGCGACCGGCACGTAGGCAAGACGCTGCGCGCCGTGCCTGCGCGTCAGTCCAGCGTCCAGACCGCCAGCTCGGTGTAGATCGGGCCTTCGGGCGTGAGCTCCGAGCCGATCAGGGACAGCCGGTCGACGTTCCAGCGCACCGGGGCGCACGGTGCGCGCGACACCGGATGCAAGCACCTGCGCGCGAGCGTGAGGTGCGGGCGGAACGGCCGCGTGTCGAGCGGGTACCCGGCGGCGCCGAGCGCGCGGTGCAGGGCGTCGTGCAACGCGACCACCGGCGGCGGCAACTCGCGCGGTGCGATCCAGGCCACGCCGGAGGCGCGCCACGACCCCAGCGTGTCGAACTCGAGGACCGCGCCGGCATGTGGAAGCGCGTCGCCGATGCGCCGGAGCGCCGGGACCGAGGATGCCGCGACGTCACCGAGGAACGCGAGCGTCAGGTGGACGTGATGCGCGGCGACCGCCCGGCCGCGCGCGCGGCGAGCGACGTCCTTCGCGAGCGCCGTGAACTGCGCGGTGACCGCCCGGTCGGGGACGAGGGCAAAAAAGACCCGGACCACGTCGGTGGCGGCGGCCGGCACGCGCGCTGGACCCTGCGGGATCTCCATGTGCTTCCGACCGCCGGATGGCGCCATGGTTCGGCGGTCGCGGTCCTGTCCCACCGCCGGACTCGCCCCTGACGACGGCGCGGAAAGAAAACGCCGCGCGGGGCTGCGCCCCGCGCGGCGTCCGAGGGGTACCGTCTGCGTCAGCCGTTGGCGATCCTCAGTTCGTCCTTCGGCTTCTCGAAGAACTGCTCGTCCTCGGTCGAGTTCTTGAGCGCGGTCGTCGACGCCTGGCTGCCCTGGATCGTCGTCGTGATCGCGTCGAAGTAGCTCGTCCCGACCTCGCGCTGGTGCTTGATCGCGGTGAAGCCCTTCGACATCGCCGCGAACTCGGCTTCCTGCAGTTCGACGAACGCCGTCATGTGCTCGTGCGCGTAGCCGTGAGCGAGGTTGAACATCGAGTAGTTGAGGCTGTGGAAGCCCGCCAGCGTGATGAACTGGAACTTGTAGCCCATCTTGCCGAGCTCGGTCTGGAACTTCGTCACCGTCGCGTCGTCGAGGTTCTTCTTCCAGTTGAACGACGGCGAGCAGTTGTACGCGAGCAGCTTGCCGGGGAACTTCGCGTGGATCGCGTCGGCGAACGCCTTGGCGAACGCCAGGTCCGGCTTGCCGGTCTCGCACCACAGCATGTCGCAGTACGGCGCGTACGCAAGGCCGCGCGACACCGCCTGGTCGAGGCCGTTCTTCGACTTGTAGAAGCCCTCGATCGTGCGCTCGCCCGACAGGAACGGCCGGTCGTTTTCGTCGATGTCCGACGTGACGAGGTCGGCCGCCTCGGCGTCGGTGCGGGCCAGCAGCACCGTCGGCACGCCCATGACGTCGGCGGCCAGCCGGGCGGCGATCAGCTTGTCGACCGCCTCGCGCGTCGGCACCAGCACCTTGCCGCCCATGTGGCCGCACTTCTTGACCGACGCGAGCTGGTCCTCGAAGTGGACGCCCGCAGCACCCGCCTCGATCATCGCCTTCATCAGCTCGAAGGCGTTCAGCACGCCGCCGAACCCGGCCTCGGCGTCGGCGACGATCGGTGCGAAAAAGTCGATCGTGTCGCTGCCTTCCATGTGCTGGATCTGGTCGGCGCGCTGGAACGTGTTGTTGATGCGCTTGACGACGTTGGGCACCGAATTGATCGGGTACAGCGACTGGTCCGGGTACATCTCGCCGGCGACGTTGGCGTCGGCCGCGACCTGCCAGCCGGACAGGTAGATCGCCTTCAGGCCGGCCTTGACCTGCTGCATCGCCTGGTTGCCGCTCATTGCGCCGAGCGAGTTGACGAACGGCTCCTCGTTGACGAGCTTCCACAGCTTCTCGGCGCCGCGCCGCGCCAGCGTGTGCTCGACGTGCAGCGAGCCGCGCAGGCGGACGACGTCCTCCGCCGTATACCCGCGCTTGATGCCCTTCCACCGCGGGTTCTCCGCCCATTCCTTCTTCAGTCGTGCCGCTTCGAGGTCGTAGTTCATTGCCCTGCTCCCATGAGTTCGTGGCCTACACGCCGGCGCGTCGCTGCGCCGGCATCCTGGTCGGCGGCCGCGCGGCACGCCGCAAGGCGTGTCCGCGCGCCGCGTGCGAAGCGGAAGGCGAACCCGGTCGCCGGCGCTTCGCGGCACGGACCGGCGAGGATCGCTCGGCCGGTCGGGCGGGCGGAGTGGGATATGCGGTCCTACGCCCATTGCGCCGCCGCCCGCGTGATGCTGTGGACAGCGACTCGTGACGGCATCACCTTAACAAGGCTCTGCCGCCGCCGCAAGAGCAAATGGCGCGGCGCACATAAGAAATTTCATAGAAAAATCATATGGTTAAAAATACATTCCGCATGGCGGAAATGATGACCCTCTAGAAAACAGAAAATGTGCTGCGCAGCATTCATATCTTATACAAGAGTTACGCGGATTTTGATCAAATTGCCTTTGCAACTCCTTGATCCGACGTGCGCCAAATCGGTCGGGACCCGACACGCCGCCCCTTCAATCCCTTCCATCAGCCGGAAAATCTTTCCGCTCCAGGCCGACCATCCTGGCCCGCGCAGTTGCGCGGACGCCACAACGGCCGGGCGCAGCGCTACGCGCGCGCCGCTCCAGCATCGGGAAAGCACGCGCCGGCAAGCCAACGTTCGCATATCGGGTTTATGCTATCGGGCAGAGCGCGAAGTCAGCGCCGCCGCCTCTTCGTCGCAACACCTTTGGAGGGAACCACCGTGCGTATGCCTGCAGTCGTCACGCCCGCGCTACTTGCGCTGTTCACCGCCGCCGCCGCGGCTCAAGCCCCCGATCCGAACCTCGCGCGCAACCTCTCGGCCGCGTGCGCGAACTGCCACGGCACGAACGGCGTGAGCCAGGGCGGGACCATCTCGCTCGCGGGCCAGCCCAAGGCCACGCTCGTGCGCAAGATGCAGGACTACAAGACGGGCCGGACGCCGTCGACGATCATGCAGCAGCTCGCCAAAGGCTACACGGACGAGCAGATCGATCTCATGGCCGGCTGGTTCGCGGCGCAGAAGCCTTGAAGGGGGCCCGAACATGACCATGCAAAGAAGGGAATTCCTGAAGGCGATCGGCGCGGGCGTCTCGACCGCCGCGCTCGCCGCGTGCGCGGGCTCGCCGAGCCGCGCCGGAGCGAAGGTCGTCGTCATCGGCGCCGGCTACGGCGGCGCCACCTGCGCGAAGTACCTGCGGATGTGGAGCAACGGCGCACTCGACGTCACGCTCGTCGAGGCCAATCGCGTCTTCGTGTCCTGCCCGCTGTCGAACCTCGTGCTGGGCGGCAGCAAGCAGATCGCGGACCTCACGGTCGGCTACGACGGCCTCGTCAAGCGCGGCGTGAACGTCATCCTCGAAACCGCGACTGTCGTCGACCCGGTGCGCCAGACCGTGCGCCTGCGCGACCAGCGGGAGTTGCCGTACGACCGCCTCGTTCTCGCACCCGGGATCGAGTTCATGTTCGACCAGGTGCAGGGACTCGGCACTGCCGACGCGCAGGCGAAGATCCTGCACGCGTGGAAGGCCGGCCCCCAGACCGTCGCGCTGCGGCAGCAGCTGGTGGCCATGCGCGACGGCGGCGTCTATGCGATCTCGATCCCGAAGTCGCCGTACCGGTGCCCGCCGGGCCCCTACGAGCGCGCGTGCCAGGTCGCGTGGTACTTCAAGCGTGCGAAGCCGCGCAGCAAGGTGCTGATCCTCGACGGCAACGAGGACGTGCAGTCGAAGAAGGGCCTGTTCATGAAGGCCTGGAACGGGGAGTACAAGGGCATCGTCGAGTACCGGCCGAACCATGTGTTGACCGGCGTCGACGCCGCCACGCTGACCGCGCGATTCGAGGTGCAGGATAACGTCAAGGCCGACGTCCTCAACGTGATCCCGCCGCACCGCGCGAACGAGATCGCCCGGCAGGCGGGCGTCGTCACCGCCAACAACCGCTGGTGCGAGGTGGACTTCCTGTCGTTCGAGTCGGTCAAGGTGCCGAAGGTCCACGTGCTGGGCGACTCGATCCAGATCGCGCCCGGGATGCCGAAGTCCGGGCACATGGCGAACCAGCAAGCCAAGGTGGCGGCGGCCGCCATCCTCAACGCGCTGGCGGGCCAGCCGCCGAACCCGACGCCGGCGATCAACAACACCTGCTACAGCTTCATCACCGACAAGGACGTCGTGCACGTATGCTCGGTGCACCAGTACGACGCGGCGAAGAAGACGCTGGTGACGGTGCCGGGTTCCGGCGGCGTCTCGCCGGCGATGTCCGCGATGGAGGGCGAGTTCGCGTTCGCGTGGGCCAAGAACATCTGGGCGGACACGCTGGCGTAACGAAAGCGCGGGGCAAGAAACGCCCCGCGTTTTCGTTCCGAAGAGAGTCAGCACGGAAAGCTTCGGGCGGCCGGGCGCTTTCCGTGCTGACCGCCTTCGCGTGAGCGCGCGCGGCGATCGCTCGCAGAACGGTAATGCAATCGGAAACGGCGCCGCAAGGCGCCGTTTCCGATTGCATCGACCGGGCGAGCGATCGCCGCGCGCGCTCACGCGACCGGTTCCGCCTCCTTCGGCGCCTCCTCGAACGAGAGCCTGACCTTCTCGTCGGGACCGAGGTCGATCGTCACCTTGCCGCCCGCAGTCAGGTGGCCGAAGAGCAGCTCGTCGGCGAGCGCCTTGCGGATCGTGTCCTGGATGAGCCGCGCCATCGGGCGCGCGCCCATCTGCGGGTCGAAGCCCTTCTTCGCCAGGAACTCGCGCAGCGCCGGCGTGAACGACGCGTCGACCTTCTTCTCGTGCAGCTGGTTCTCGAGCTCGAGCAGGAACTTGTCGACGACGCGCAGGATGATGTCGTGGTCGAGCGCCGCGAACGAGATCGTCGCGTCGAGCCGGTTGCGGAACTCGGGCGTGAACAGCCGCTTGATCTCGGCCATCTCGTCGCCGGCGGCCTTCGTCTGGGTGAAGCCCATCGACGCCTTGGCGAGCTCGCCCGCCCCCGCGTTGGTCGTCATGATGATGATGACGTTGCGGAAGTCGGCCTTGCGGCCGTTGTTGTCGGTGAGCGTCCCGTGGTCCATCACCTGCAGCAGGATGTTGAAGATGTCGGGGTGCGCCTTCTCGATCTCGTCCATCAGCACGACGCTGTACGGATGCTTGGAGACCGCCTCGGTCAGCTGCCCGCCCTGATCGAAGCCGACGTACCCCGGCGGCGCGCCGATCAGTCGCGACACCGCGTGCCGCTCCATGTACTCCGACATGTCGAACCGGATGAGCTCGACGCCGAGGCAGTAGGCGAGCTGGCGCGCGACCTCGGTCTTGCCCACGCCGGTCGGCCCGCTGAACAGGAAGTTGCCGATCGGCTTGCGCGGATTGCCGAGGCCCGAGCGCGCCATGCGGATCGCGCTCACCATCGCGTCGATCGCCCTGTTCTGGCCGAACACGACGTTCTTGAGGTCGCGGTCGAGGGTCTTCAGCGCGTTGCGGTCGTCCGACGACACGTTCTTCGCGGGAATGCGCGCGATCTTGGCGACGATTTCCTCGACCTCGGTCTTGCCGATCACCTTCTTCTGCCGCGACTTCGGCAGGATCTTCTGCGCGGCACCGGCCTCGTCGATCACGTCGATCGCCTT
Organism: Betaproteobacteria bacterium; assembly: GCA_016716425.1. Classification (GTDB taxonomy): domain Bacteria; phylum Pseudomonadota; class Gammaproteobacteria; order Burkholderiales; family Casimicrobiaceae; genus VBCG01. The sequence goes on along the minus strand of JADJWJ010000002.1, from coordinate 28,380 downwards.
GTCGGGCAGGTGCCGGTCGTTGATGAAGCGCGCGGCGAGCTCGGCGGCGCTGGTCAGCGCCGCCGGCGCGTACTTGACGCCGTGGTGCTGCTCGAAGCGCGACTTCAGGCCCTTCAGGATCTCGATCGTCTCGGCGATCGACGGCTCGGGCACGTCGACCTTCTGGAAGCGCCGCGACAGCGCATGGTCCTTCTCGAAGATCTGCCGGTACTCGTTGTACGTCGTCGCACCGATGCACTTCAGCGCACCGGTCGACAGCGCGGGCTTGAGCAGGTTCGACGCGTCGAGCGTGCCGCCCGACGCCGCCCCCGCGCCGATGATCGTGTGGATCTCGTCGATGAAGAGGATCGACTTCGGGCTGTCCGCGAGCTGCTTCAGCACGGCCTTCAACCGCTGCTCGAAGTCGCCGCGGTACTTGGTGCCCGCGAGCAGCGCGCCCATGTCCAGCGAGTAGACCTGGTACTCGCGCAGCAGGTCGGGCACTTCGCCCTCGTTGATCCGGCGCGCGAGACCCTCGGCGATCGCCGTCTTGCCCACGCCGGCCTCGCCGACGAGCAGCGGATTGTTCTTGCGGCGCCGGCACAGCACCTGGATCACGCGCTCGAGCTCGTGCGCGCGGCCGATCAGCGGGTCGATCTTGCCGCTGCGCGCTAGCGCGTTGAGGTTGAGCGTGTAGGCGTCGAGCGCGCCCTGCGACTCGTTGCCGCCCTCGTCGTCGCCCTTCGCCTCCTGCTTCTCCTGCTTCTGCTGCGGCGACTTGGTGATGCCGTGCGCGATGTAGTTGACGACGTCGAGCCGCGTCACGCCGCGCTGGTTCAGGAAGTAGACGGCGTGCGACTCCTTCTCGCCGAAGATGGCGACCAGCACGTTGGCGCCGGTGACCTCCTTCTTGCCCGACGACTGCACGTGCAGGATCGCCCGCTGGATCACGCGCTGGAAGCCCTGCGTCGGCTGGGTGTCGGCGTCCGAGTGCGGTGCCAATCGCGGCGTGTGCTCCTGGATGAAGTCCGACAGGACGCCGCGCAGCTCGTCCAGGTCGACGCCGCAGGCCTTCAGGACCTCGGCGGCCGACGGGTTGTCGAGCATCGCGAGCAGCAGGTGCTCGACCGTGATGAACTCGTGCTGCTTCTGCCTGGCCTCGACAAAGGCCATGTGGAGGGAGACTTCCAGTTCCTGCGCAATCATCGACCTTCCTTCATCCGGGACGCGCCGCCGGGCGGGGGCCCGGCCTTGCGGCTCTAACGCTTACGTCTCCTCCATCGTGCACTGCAAAGGGTGCTGGTGCTTGCGCGCGATGTTGATCACTTGTTCGACCTTCGCCACTGCCACCTCGCGCGTGTAGGTGCCGCAGACGCCCATGCCCTCGCGGTGGACCTGCAGCATCACCTGCGTGGCCTTCTCGCGGCTCATGGCAAACACAGTTTGCAGGACGACGACGACGAAGTCCATCGGTGTGTAGTCGTCGTTCAGCAACATGACCTTGTACAGTGGTGGCGGCTTGACCTTGGCCTTCTCGGCCTCGAGGACGGTGCCTTGCTGCTCCCGGTTGCTCATGTCCCGCCACGATACTCCGGATCGATGTGGGGTCAATGTTTGACGATTGCAACAGTTTTTTCAAGGGCGCGGCCCCGCGCCGGGCCCCCGCTTGACGCTCGAGGGTGAGGCGCGTAGAAAGCCCTTGTTTGGCGCACCCGGCGGTCCGGGGCGCGGCCGGCCCCGTCCGCGGACGTGACGGCCAGCCGACGAATCCTCCGCGCGCCCCCGCCAGACACCCGTCCAAAACCTAAAGGAACACGCAGTATGGCAACTGGTACCGTCAAGTGGTTCAACGATGCAAAGGGCTTTGGCTTCATCACCCCGGATGGCGGTGGCGAAGACCTGTTCGCGCACTTCTCGGCGATCAACATGCAGGGGTTCAAGACGCTCAAGGAAGGCCAGAAGGTCTCGTTCGACGTCACGCAGGGCCCCAAGGGCAAGCAGGCGTCCAACATCCAGGCCGCCTGAACCTGCCCCGCTGCCGACGGCATCCCGAGGGATGCCATCGCCGCCGCCCTCAAAGGCCCGCTCGTGAGCGGGCCTTCTTGTTTTCGGGGATCCGAGTTCAGGGATCGGGGATCAGAAAAGCAAAAGGCCCACCACCGGGCGGGCCTTCTGCGCAGGAAGCCGACGAACGGTCGGCTGGCCGTGACCGGCTACATCCGCTCGATCATCGCCTGGCCGAAGCCCGAGCACGACACCTGCTTGGCGCCGGCCATCAGGCGCGCGAAGTCGTACGTGACGACCTTGTCGGCGATCGCGCGTTCCAGGCTCGACACGATGCGCGCCGCCGCCTCTTTCCAGCCCATGTGGACCAGCATCATCTCGGCGGACAGGATCTCGGAGCCCGGGTTGACGTAGTCCTTGCCCGCGTACTTGGGTGCGGTCCCGTGCGTCGCCTCGAACATCGCGACGGAGTCGGACAGGTTGGCGCCCGGCGCGATGCCGATGCCGCCCACCTCGGCGGCCAGCGCATCGCTGATGTAGTCGCCGTTGAGGTTCAGCGTGGCGATCACGCTGTACTCGGCCGGGCGCAGCAGGATCTGCTGCAGGAAGGCGTCGGCGATCACGTCCTTGACGACGATGTCGCGGCCGGTCTTCGGGTTCTTGAACGACATCCACGGACCGCCGTCGAGCGGCGTCGCGCCGAACTCGCGCTGCGCGAGCGCGTAGCCCCAGTCGCGGAACGCGCCTTCCGTGTACTTCATGATGTTGCCCTTGTGCACCAGCGTGACCGACGGCTTGTCGTTGTCGATCGCATACTGGATGGCCTTGCGCACGAGGCGGTCGGTGCCCTCGCTCGACACCGGCTTGATGCCGATGCCCGACGTTCCCGGGAAGCGGATCTTCTTGACGCCCATTTCCTTGATGAGGAAATCGATGACCTTCTTTGCCTGCGGCGAGTCGGCGGCCCACTCGATGCCCGCGTAGATATCTTCGGAGTTCTCCCGGAAGATCACCATGTCGACCTTCTCCGGCGCCTTGACCGGGGACGGCACGCCCTGGAACCAGCGCACCGGACGCAGGCAGACATAGAGGTCGAGTTCCTGCCGCAGCGCGACATTGAGCGACCGGATCCCGCCGCCCACCGGCGTGGTCAGCGGGCCCTTGATCGACACGACGTAGTCCTTGAGGATGTGGAGCGTCTCCTCGGGCAGCCACACGTCCGGGCCGTAGATCTTGGTCGACTTCTCGCCGGCATAGATCTCCATCCACGCGATCCTGCGCTTGCCGCCGTAGGCCTTCGCGACCGCCGCGTCGACGACCTTGATCATCACGGGCGTGATGTCAAAGCCGGTGCCGTCGCCCTCGATGTAGGGGAATGATCGGGTTGTCGGGCACGTTGATGCTGAAATCGGGGTTGACGGTGATCTTGGCGCCGTCGGCCGGCACCTTGACGTGTTGGTAGCTGGGCATGGATGCTCCTCTTGGGGGCGTGCGTCGGGAAACCGGCCTGGGCGCGACGGAATCCGCGCGGGCGATACGGGCTGGAATTCGGAAAACTCTTGATTATCCTCGAACTTGAACATTCCCGCCACGCGGCCGGGCACGGAAAACGCAGGGTCCGTGATCCTGCTCAACAAGCCCTACGGCGTGCTGTGCCAATTCACGGCGCAGGACGGCCGCGCGACGCTGCGCGACCACGTCGACGTTCCCGGCGTCTATCCGGCGGGCCGGCTCGACGCCGACAGCGAGGGCCTCGTCGTGCTGACGGCCGACGGCCGGCAGCAGGCGCGGATCGCCGATCCGCGCCACAAGCTGCCCAAGACCTACTGGGTGCAGGTGGAGGGCACGCCCGGCGCCGAAGCGCTGCGGGCGCTCGCCCGCGGCGTGGCGCTCGCCGACGGGCCGACGCGGCCCGCGCGCGTGCGGGTGCTGCCCGACCCGGCCGTCTGGCCCCGACAACCGCCGATCCGCGTGCGCCGGGCGATCCCCACGGCATGGCTCGAACTGACGCTGCGCGAAGGCCGCAACCGGCAGGTCCGCCGAATGACGGCCGCCGTCGGCCTGCCCACGCTGCGCCTGATCCGCTGGGCGGTCGGGCCCTGGACGCTCGCCGGGCTCGCGCCCGGGCAGTGGCGCACCGCCCCCGTGCTATGATCGCGCGCTTTTCGCAGGGGCCGTTCCGCCCCGCGCGTACCCTCTCCCCGCAATGATCCGCCGCCTGCTCGCCCGCCTGATCCCCGGCCGGAAGACGCACGCGCCCCGCATCTACGGCCCGGCCGATCACCCGGTCCGCAGCGACCAGGTTTCGCGCGGCGCGCGCATGGTCACCGAGAAGCTGCACGAGGCCGGGTTCCGCGCGTTCGTCGTCGGCGGCGCAGTGCGCGACCTGCTGCTCGGACAGACACCGAAGGACTTCGACATCGCGACCGACGCGACGCCCGAGCAGGTCAAGCCGCTGTTTCGGCGCGCGTACGTGATCGGCCGGCGCTTCCGCCTCGTGCACGTCCACATGGGCGCCGAGGTGCTGGAGGTGTCGACGTTCCGCGCCGCGCAGACCGGCGACGACGCGACCGACGAGCACGGACGCCTGCTTTCCGACAACGTCTACGGCACGCAGGAAGGCGACGCCGCGCGCCGGGACTTCACGATCAACGCGCTGTACTTCGACCCGCAGTCCGAGGAAATCTGGGACTACGTCGGCGGCGTCACCGACATCCGCGCGCGCCGGCTGAAGCTCATCGGCGCGCCGGTCACCCGCTTCCGCGAGGACCCGGTGCGGATGCTGCGCGCGGTCCGGCTGGCGGCAAAGGGCGGGCTCGCGATCGACCCGAAGACCGCGGCGCCGATCCCGAAGCTCGCGAGCCTCATCCAGAACGTGCCGCCCGCGCGCCTGTTCGACGAAATGCAGAAGCTGCTGCTGTCCGGCCACGCGACCGAGACGCTCGCGAGCCTGCGCGCGCACGGCCTGTCGCACGGTCTGCTGCCGCTGCTCGACGTCATCCTCGAGCAGCCGCTCGGGACGAAGTTCATCGAGGTCGCGCTCGCCGGCACCGACACGCGCGTGCGCGAGGGCCGTCCGGTGTCGCCGGCGTTCCTGTTCGCCACGCTGCTGTGGCACGAGGTGCTGCAGCAGTGGAACGGCGCCAAGGCGCGCGGCGACAAGCCGATCCCGGCGCTCTTCGACGCCATGGACCGCGTGCTGGGCACGCAGGCCGAGCGCATCGCGATCCCCCGGCGGTTCGAGGCGACGATCAAGGAGATCTGGGCGCTGCAGCCGCGCTTCGAGCAGCGCGCGGGGTCGCGCCCGTTCCGCCTGCTCGAGCACGAGCGCTTCCGTGCCGCGTACGACTTCCTCGCGTTGCGCGCCGAGTCGGGCGAGGTGGCGCAGGACCTCGCGGACTGGTGGACGCGCTTCCAGGACGCCGGCGAGGCCGAGCGCACGGCGATGCTGCGGCCGGACGAGGCGCCGAAGAAGGGCCGCCGCTCGCGCGGGCGCGGCCGCAAGCGGCGCGCGGAAGCGGGCGGCCTCGACGGCGCGCCGCCGGCGGACTCGGGCGAACCCGGCTAGCGTGATCGTTGCGTACGTCGGACTCGGCAGCAACCTCGCGCACCCGCGCCGGCAGCTCGCGCGGGCGGTGGCCGCGCTCGCCCGGCTGCCGCGCACGACGGTGATGCGCGTGTCGCCGAACTTCGTCACCGCGCCCGTCGGCACGTGCGACGCGCAGCCCGACTACGTGAACGCCGTGGCGGCCGTGCGCACGGCGCTCGCCCCGCGCGCGCTGCTCGCGCGCCTTTCCGCGATCGAGCGCAGGCAGCGGCGCCGCCGCGAGCCCGGCGGCCCGCGCAACGCGCCGCGGACGCTCGACCTCGATTTGCTACTATTCGGCTCCCGCAGGATCGCGCTCTCCGGGCTTGCGGTGCCGCATCCGCGCATGCACGAGCGCGCGTTCGTGCTGCACCCGCTGCGTGCGATCGCCCCGGCCGCGCGGATCCCCGGCCGCGGGCTCGCCCGCTGCTTCGGGCACGCGGTCCGCGGCCAGCGCATCGCCCGTACCCGGACGCACCATTTTCACTAGCATGGACCTCGCGCGCTGCCGCTACATCGTCGTCGAGGGCCCGATCGGCGCGGGCAAGACAAGCCTCGCGCGGCAGATCGCCGAGCACCTCGACGCCGAGATGCTGCTCGAGCAGCCGGAGGACAATCCGTTCCTGTCGCGCTTCTACGACGACATGGCGCGCTTCGCGCTGCCCACGCAGCTCACGTTCCTGTTCCAGCGCGCGGACCAGCTGCGCGAGCTGGCGCAGCTCGACATGTTCCGGCAGCCGACCGTCGCCGACTTCCTGCTCGACAAGGATCCGCTGTTCGCGCGGATCAACCTGACCGACGACGAATACGCGCTCTACGAAAAGGTCTTCAAGCACCTGAAGCCGCAGACGGCGGTGCCGGACCTCGTCATCTACCTGCAGGCGCCGGTGGACACGCTCGTCTCGCGCGTGCGGATGCGCGGCATCCCGTTCGAGCAGGCGGTCCCGGACGATTACCTCGCGCGCATCGCCGACGCGTACGCGCGGTTCTTCTACCAGTACGACGAGGCGCCGACGCTCATCATCAACAGCGAGCGGCTCAACTTCGTCGACAATCCCGCGCACATGAAGTTGCTGCTGGACCGCGTGGCCGGCATGCGCGCGCGGCGGGAGTTCTTCAACCTGGGACAGGGGTGACGCCGATGGACATCGTCCGCACCGCAGCGGAGCTCGCCAAGCGCACCGAAGGCCGTGGCCGCGTCGCGTTCGTGCCCACGATGGGCAATCTGCACGAGGGCCACCTGCGCCTGTGCGAGATCGCGCGCGAGCACGGCGACGTCGTCGTGACCAGCATCTTCGTCAACCGGCTGCAGTTCGGGCCGAACGAGGACTTCGACCGCTATCCGCGCACATTCGAGGCCGACGCCGCCGCGCTGGAACGCAAGGGCGTGGACGTGCTGTTCGCGCCGCTCGAGCAGGAGATGTACCCGACGCCGCAGGTCTACCGCGTGCAGCCGCCGCCGCTCGGCGACGAGCTGGAAGGCGCGTTCCGGCCGGGATTCTTCGACGGCGTGTGCACCGTGGTGTTGAAGCTCTTCAACCTGGTGCGGCCGGACGCCGCGGTCTTCGGCAAGAAGGACCGGCAGCAGCTGAAGATCGTCCGCGGCATGGTGCAGCAGTTCAATTTGCCGATCGAGATCGTCCCCGCGGAGACGGTGCGCTCGGCCGACGGGCTCGCGCTGTCGTCGCGCAACGGCTACCTGACGCCGGAGGAGCGCGCCGAGGCGCCGAACCTCTACCGGGTGCTGCGCGGGATCGCCGACGCGATCGTCGCCGGCCGCACCGACTACGCGAACCTCGAAGTTGCAGGGCGCGCGGAGCTGCACGAGCGCGGCTGGAAGGTCGACTACATCGCCGTGCGGCACGGCCTCGCGCTGCGCATCCCGCACCCCGAGGGCTTCGACCACCCGAATCTGCTGATCGTGCTGGCGGCGGCCAGGCTCGGCAACACGCGGCTCATCGACAACGTCGATGTCGTCAAGCAGGAAGGCAAGGACTGACCCCCGCGGCCGTCACGTTGCCGCAACACGCGATTCCCCATACTTCCGTTTTTCCGGAGGCGCGCCCATGAAGATCGTCCGTCTCGTCGCTGCGCTGGCCGTCGCGGCGCTCGTTCCCGTCGCCGCGCTCGCCCAGGAGCCGTACCCGGCGAAGCCGATCCGGCTGGTCGTGCCGTTCCCGCCGGGTGCTGGCACCGACACCGTCGCGCGCTTCGTCGCGCAGAAGCTCTCCGAGTCGACGAAGGCGTCGATCGTGGTCGAGAACAAGACCGGCGCCGGCGGCGCGATCGGCGCCGCCGAGGTCGCCGCGGCCGCGCCCGACGGTTACACGCTGCTGTTCGTCGCATCGCCGTTCACGACGGTCGCCGCCGCCGCGAAGACGGCCACCTACGACCCGATCCGCCAGTTCGTGCCGGTGGCGCCGATCGCCTCCGGCCCGCTCGCGTTCGTCGTCAACCGTGACCTGCCGGTCAACTCGATGCGCGAGTTCGTGGCGCTCGCGAAGAGGGAGCCGGGCAAGCTCAACTACGGCTCGGCGGGTGCCGGCAGCGTCAACCACCTGGCGCTCGAGCTCATGAACGCGCGCGCCGACATCGTCGTCGTCCACGTGCCGTACCGCGGCATCGCCGACGCCACCAAGGACCTGCTGGCCGGCGCGATCCAGTCGATGACGGCGTCGATCCCGGCCACGCTGCCGCTCGCCGCGGACAAGCGCGTGAAGGTGCTCGCGGTGACGGGGGCCAAGCGCATCCCGCAGCTCCCCGGCGTGCCGAGCTGGCAGGAGGAAGGCGTGCCCAACGCCAACGTGATCAACTACTGGGGCATCGTCGCGCCGGCCGGCACGCCGCCGGCGATCGTCGCGCGCCTGAATGCCGACGTGCAGAAGGTGCTCGCGCAGCCCGACGTGCGCGAGCGGCTGGAGAAGGAAGGCGCCGAGTTGATTCCGGGGCCGCCGGAGCGGCTGGGATCGCTGATCGAGGCCGACTTGAACGGCTGGAAGAAGCTGATCGTCGAGGCGAGGCTGAGCTTCGAGTGATGGCGCCGGGGCCTCGCCTGCCTTGGCCCGACTCGTCGTCCCGAGGACACGCCAGGCGGGCGTGCGGTATCGCTGTTCGCGTGCGTGCCCACTGTTGACGAGCCTCGGGCACCAGGGCTCCCCGGACGAGCCGTTCACATAGATGCTAACTGGCACGTCCGAAGCCCGGCATCGACGTTGCGGCCGTCTGACGGCCGATTCCGGGCCATGACGAAGGCGAATTCATCTCCCGGACCGGCGTGGTTTGGTCGTTCGCGCATCGGCCGGGGGCAAACGGAGGGTCGGCGCGATTCGCGGCGAATCGTCGTCGCACCCGCGCCGGCGAGCGTCGCCAGCGGCGATGGTCTGCCCTGCAGGCGGCGCGGCGCCGAAGGAGGTGATCGAAGCTACCGGTTAGCCACTTCGCTAACAGGCTGTTGAGATTCGCGCCGACATCCAATTCCCGGTGTCATCCCGAGCGCAGCGAGGGATCTGCTGTTGCGCCGAATCAGTGTATTGCGTGAAACTGATCCCTCGTCGCTTTCGCGCCTCGGGATGACACCATGAGAATTTCAACAGCAGAATTCTTGCCAGCCGGACTGTCCGACTGTCCGGGGCCACTTCTGACTGCCCGACTATCTGGAGCCACTTCTCTTGGCCGTCTACTCGTGTTGAGGGGAGAATTGTACCCATTGCATGCCATCTCTCTCGGTGACGAGACAGTCGAACCTCTTTGATTGTGCAAGTACAAACACCATCCAGTACTGCCGCAGCCCAAACGCGGCAGCATAAGTGCGAATCCACGCCAGGGTGCGGTGCAATCCAGTTGACTCCTCCGCAATTCGCCAATAGTGGGTGGAGCGCCTGAGTTGTACAACACGGTCGCTCGGCACGTTGATCTGGAACGGTTGCATCGCCTCTATCCTTGATCGAGCGAGTTCCAAGAGCTTCGGGTCATCTAGGTCAAACGTGGAGACCATCTGGTCCTCTACTCAAATGGATCCCGCCCGGTCGGCACCCTGCGTGCACGCTAAAGCAAGTGCCGAAATCGGCGGCAACTTCTTCAGGCTGGACTCCACTGGTTAGGCTCGCGTGCGCAGCGCCAGCACGTTGCCCGCCACGGCCAGCGCGACACCCAGCACCGCCACCCACGTCCAGCGGTAGCCCTCGAACAGCGTGGACAGCAGCATCGCGACGACGGGTGTCGCCACGCCGACGAACGACGACGGGCCGGCGCCGACGCGCTTGAGCAGCGTCAGGTACGCGCCAAAGGCGGCGATGCTGCCGAACACGGCGAGGTAGGCGAGCGACAGCACGTAAGCGGGGCGCGGATCGAACGTCCACGTGGCACCAGTGACCGCGGCCGACAGCGCGGCGGCGAGCGCGCCGTACGCCATGCCCCACGCGGTGGCGGGGAACGTCGGCAGGCCTGCCTTGTGGTTGCGCACGGCGAACAGGTTGCCGGCGGTCGCGATGGCGGTCGACACCAGCGCGAACGCGATGCCCAGCGCCGCGCTGCCGCCGCGGCGCGCGGCGTCGAGTTCCGGCAGGAACAGCAGCGCGACACCCGCCACGCCGAGGGTGGCCGCGACCAGCGTGCGCGCGGACAGCGGCGTGCCGAACGCGAGCCGCATGCCGACCGGGCTCATGAACACGATCGTCGAGAACACGACGGCGACGAGGCCGGACGGCACGAAGCGCTCGGCCCAGTACACGGTCACGTAGTTGAAGCCGAACAGCGTCGCGCCGGTGCCGGCGAGAAATGCGTGGTCGCGCCGGGAGAACGCGAGCGGCACGCCGCGCCACGCGCACCACGCGGCGAGCAGCGCGGCGGCAAGCGCGAAGCGGTACGCGACCGACACCTCCGGCGGCACCACACCCAGCTGGAACGTGATGCCGAGCCACGTCGAGCCCCAGATCAGCGTGGCGGTGAGGAACAGGGCGGGGTTGCTCATGGCGTGCGTATGCGCTCGGGGCGCCGGGGCGAGTATGCGGCCCGGGGGTCAGACCGTCATCGCGCGAACTTGCGGCCGCCAGGGGTCCGATCCCCTGCGACGGAGGGTCTGACCCTATGCCGCGCGCAGCGCGTCGACGATCTTGAGCCGCGCCGCGCGCGCCGCGGGCAGGAAGCCGCCGACGAAGCCCATCAGCAGCGCGAAGCCGAGCGACGCGGCGACGATCTCCGGCGTCAGCGTGAACGAGAACGCGATCTCGGAGAACGTCTGGAAGTTCGACGTCGAGATCGGCACCATCTGCATGAACGACGCGGCGAACAGGCCGAGCAAGCCGCCGACGAGGCCCAGCAGCAGCGCCTCGCCGAGGAAGGCGACGAGAATCGCCGCGCGCGAGAAGCCGAGCGCGCGCAGCGTGCCGATCTCGGCGGTGCGGGAGGCCACGCTCGCGTACATCGTGATCATCGCGCCGATGATCGCGCCGATCGAGAAGATCACCGAGATCGTCGTGCCGAGGTAGGAAATGAACTTGGCCATCACCTCGGACTGGTCGGCGTAGAACTGCGTCTCGCGCTTGACCTCCAGCGTCAGCCGCTGGTCGCCCTCGATCTCCTTCCTGACCGCCTCGAAGCTCTGCGGATCGGCAAGCTTGAACACCAGCGCCGAGAACCCCAGCCGCCGGAACGACTGCAGCATCTGCTCGGCGTCGCCCCAGATCTCCGAGTTGAAGCCGGTGCGGCCGGCGTCGAACACGCCGACGATGGTCCAGTCGCGCTGGGCGAAGCGCAGCGTCTGCCCCAGCGACGCGCCGCGGAAGCCGTCGGCGATCGCGCGGCCGGCGATGATCTCCGACGTGCCGGGCCGGAACATGCGCCCCTCGACGATCTGTGCCTGCGGGCGCAGCGTGAGCCCCTCCGGCGTCACGCCGCGGATCACGACGTTGGACGGCGCGCCGGACTCGCGTCGCGGCAGCGTGATCAGCACGACCGGCTCCTTGGAGATGAGCTTGACGCCGTTCCCGGCGGTCGCGATCTGCGGCAGCGTCTCGACGATCGCCGCCGACCCGCGGTCGATGCCGCTCTGGATCTCGGTCTGCGAGCCGCGGCGGATCACCAGCACGTTGTCCGGCTGGCCGGTGGCGACCAGCGTCTCGCGCAGGCCGGCGGAGAGCATGAGGACGGTCGTGAACACGTAGACGACGAGCGCCATGCCCGCCGCCGTCAGGATCGTCGTCAGCTTGCGCGCGTACAGGTTGCGCGCGATGTAGGAGAACGGGATCGTGGTCACGCGCGGGCTCTCACGCGACGGCGCGCAGGCCGTCGACGATGCGCACGTGCGCAGCGCGCCACGCCGGGATCAGCGCGGCCACGACGCCGACGACGAGCGCGGCGCCGACCTGCATCGCCACGGTGTCCGGCGACACGAAGAACACCGGGAACAGCGTCCCCATCTGGCCGGCGAACCAGTCGGCGATCGGGAAGGTCAGCGCGATGCCGATCGCGCCGCCGGCGAGCGCGATGCCGAGCGACTCGGCGAAGATCAGCAGCGCGACGAAGCCGTTGGAAAACCCGATCGCCTTCAGCGTCGCATACTCCGAGTAGCGCTCGCGCGCGGTCATCGCCATCGTGTTCGCCATCACGGCCATGATGATCAGGATGATGACGAACGAAACCGCCTCGATCGCGATCAGGATCGCCTCGGTCATCGCGACGAAGCCCAGCTGGAACGCCTTCTCAGTCTCGCTCAGCGTCTCGGCCAGCGAGTTGCGGAACGTGGCGTCGATGCGCTGCGAGATCTCCGCGGCCTGCGCCGGGTCGCGGATCTCGACCACGTAGAGCCCGACCAGGTCCGCCCGCCGCGGGAAGCGCGCCTTCACCGTCTCGTTCAGGTAGTCCCAGTGGAAGAAGAACTGCGTCTCGTCGACCTTGTTGTCGGCGCCGTCGTAGATCGCGCGCAGCGTGAACGTCCACGTGCCGGGGAAGATCGTGCCGCGCAGCGGAATCCGGTCGCCGACCTTCCAGCCGTACTTGTCGGCGAGCTTGCGCCCGGCCACGGCGCCGCCGCGGTCGAGCAGGAACGCCTTGCGCTCGGCCTCGTCCAGCCGGTACTCCGGGTACATGCCGAGGAAGGTCGGCGCGTCGACGGCGAACTGCGGGAAGAAGTTGGCCTCGGTGATGTAGATGCCGCCGAACCAGTTCATCCACGACACCGACTTGACGCCGTCCACCTGCCGGATCTTCTGCGCGTAGTTGAGCGGCAGGAAGAACACCAGCGAAATGGAGCTGCGCGTGATGAGCCGCGCCGACGACGACGCCTCCGATCCCGCGTACCACGCGTCGACGATCGTGCGCAGCAGGCCGAACGCGACGATGGCCACGACGATGCCGACCATCGTCAGCGTCGTCCGCAGCTTGTGGCGGAACGCGTTGCGCAGGACGAGAAAGGGCACGAACAAGGTGGGGCCGACCGGGTCTGATCGCGGCTGTTCAGCGCGACGATCTGGCGTCGCGCGGCGTCCACGCGTCGTCCCCGCGCAAGCGGGGACCCAGTGTCGTGCCTCCGACAGTGACGGCCACGGCGGCGCCGCTGGGTCCCCGCTTGCGCGGGGACGACGACCGAAACCCCGCGAACGCCGTACGGCCTCCGGGACGCAAGACTGTGGTGATCCTCATCTAGTCGACCAGCACGCCTTTTTCGAGGTGGATGAGGCGCCGCGCCTTGCCCGCCGCCTTGGGGTCGTGCGTCACCATGATGATGCTCTTGCCGAGCTCGCGGTTGAGCGCGTCGAGCAGCGACAGGATCTCCTCGGCGGTGACCCGGTCGAGGTCGCCGGTCGGCTCGTCGGCGACGATCACCGTCGGGTCGGCGATCAGCGCGCGCGCGATGGCCACACGCTGCTGCTGGCCGCCGGAGAGCTCGTTCGGGTAGTGCTCCACCCGGTCGGACAGGCCGACCAGCGCCATCGCGTGCTCGACGCGCTCGCGCCGCTCGCGCCGCGACAGCGTCGTGAGCTGCAGCGGCAGCTCGACGTTCTGGAACGCGGTCAGCACCGGCATCAGATTGTAGAACTGGAAGATGAAGCCGACGTGCGTCGCGCGCCACGCCGCGAGGTCCCCCTCCGAGAGCTGGGCGATATCCACGCCGGCGACGCGGATCTCGCCGGACGAGGGCTTGTCGATGCCGGCGATCAGGTTGAGCAGCGTCGACTTGCCCGAGCCCGACGGCCCCATCAGCGCGACGAACTCGCCGACGTCGATGTCGAGATTGATGTCGACCAGCACGGGGATGATCTGGTCGCCGCGCACGTAGTGCTTGGTCAGGCCGCGGATGGCGACCAGCGAGCCGCGGTGAGCGGACTCCGCGGCGACGGTGTCGCTGGCGGGCGCGGGCATGGACGTGGCCGGCGCGCGCTACTTCGCCGCGACGACCTTGACGAGCGCGCCGGTCTGCAGCGTCTCCGGCGGCCGCAGCACCGCCCGGTCGCCCGCCTTGACGTCGCCGGCGATCGCGACCAGGTCGGAGAACTTGGCGCCCTCCGTCACCGGGACCGCAACGGCCTTGTCGTCGCGCACGACGAACACCACGGCGCGGCCATCGCGCTGCGCGAGCGCGGCCGGGTTGACCGCCACCAGCGGCTTCTGCTCCTCGGGCGTCACCTCCTTCGACAGGAAGCTCACCTTGGCGCTCATCTCCGGCAGCACGCGCGGATCGATCTCGTCGAACTTGACCTTGGTCATCACCGTCGCCTTCGCGCGGTCGATCGTCGGCACCATCCGGCTGATGCGGCCGCGGAAGCGCGCGCCCGGCAGCGCGTCGAGCACGATCTCGGCCGGCTGTCCCACCTGGATCTTCGCGAGGCTCGATTCGGACACGTCGGCCTCGACCTCCAGCGTGCTCATGTCCGCCATCGACACGACGGCGCCCTTCGAGTCCGTCGCGTTGGAGAACGGGGTCACGAGGTCGCCGACGTTGGCGCTCTTCGACAGGATGACGCCGTCGAACGGCGCGCGGATGACCGTGTAGTCGACGGCGACCAGCGCGTTGCGCGCGGCGGACTCGGCGGCCGCGATGTTCGCTTTGGCGCTGGCCACGCCCGCCACCGCACGGTCCGCGCGCGCCTTCGCCGTGTCCACCGACGCGGCCGACACGAAGCCCTTGGCGAGCAGGTCCTGGCTGCGCTTCAACTGCGCCAGCGCGTCGGTCTCCTCGGCGCGCGCCTGGGTCAACGCCGCCTGTGCCGCGCCGACATTCGCCTGCGCCGTGTCGGCCTGCGCGACGACGTCGCGCGCGTCGATGCGCGCGATCACGTCGCCCGCCTTGACGCGCGAGCCCTCGGCGACCCCCAGCCACTCCAGGCGGCCGGTCGCCTTCGACGAGATCGACGCCTTGCGCTGCGCGACGACGTAGCCGGTCGCGTTGAGGACGACGAACTGCTGCGACGGATACGCGACGACGATCGGGGCCGCCTGCACGGAGAGCGCGCGCGGCTGCAGCGCGAACCAGCCGCCGCCGGCCGCCAGGGCGACGAGGAGGAGGCCGAGCCACAGCCACCGCCGGCGCCGGCGGGAACGGACCGGTGCCAGCTGGCGGTCGATCCTTAGCTTGGAGAGGTCCGGAGAGGTCTCTTGCGACATGGTTTGGGGGTGCCGTCGTGGGGCCGCGGGGCGCCGCAGGGGCGCTGACCGCGGCGAGCTGGCTATTCTACCGGCGGCGCGCTTGCTGCGGCCGCCCGCGCGGCGAAATCACCCGCCGTCGAGCGGCGTGGGCGCCGGCGGTGCCGTGCCTCCTCGCCGGCTCGCGCGCCACGCGTGCAGCGACACGATCGCGAGGCCGGCGCCGATCAGCGCGATGCCGATCCACTCGTTCTCCGTCAGCCGCTCGCCGAACACCAGCATCGACGACACCAGCGCGATCACCGGAATCGCGAACATGTTGAGCGATGCGGTGCCTGCCGGCAGGAAGCGCAGGATCGCGATCCACAGCATGAAGCCGATGCCGGTGGACACGACGCCGACCAGGACCAGCAGCAGCGCGTAGGTGGGGCTCCAGCGCGTCGCTGGAAAGTCGGCGAATACCGGCAGCAGCGTCAGCGGCAGCACGCCGATCGCCATCTGCCAGGCCATGAAATTGAGCGGATCGAAGCTTTTGCCGCGCTGGAAGTACTTGGTCGCCACGGTGCCCGCCGCCCAGCCGAAGCCCGAGAACACCGCCCACAGCTTGGGCGTCAGGTCGCCCGACCAGTCCCACGGCGCCACGACGAGCGTGAGTCCGGCAAAGGCGAGCACCACCGCCAGCCACTGGCTGCCGCGCACGCGCTCGTGCAGCACCGGCCACGCGATCAGCAGCGTCCAGAACGGCATCGTGAACACCAGCACCGACGTGCGCCCCGCGCCGCCGCCGGCGAGCGCCATCGTGGTCGAGCCGAAGTTGATCGTCGTCTGGAAAAAGCCGGTGACCACGATCGCGAGCCAGGAGGCGGGCGCGAGCGGCCGCCCCTGCGCGATCAGCACGGCGAAGAGCACGAGCGCGGCGAGCCACGTCCGCTGCACGTTGAGCACCACCGGATCGGCGTGTTGCAGCGCGAGCTTCATCGTGATCCAGTTGCTGCCCCAGATCAGCGTCAGCGCGCCCAGCGCCATGTAGGCGCCGCGCCGCGAGTGGATGCCGAGTCGCCCCCGCATCAGCCGGCGGGCGTGGACAAGAAAGTCTCGAGCTCGCGCGCGACTGCTTCCGGCTGGTCGTGGTGGAGCATGTGGCCCGCGTCGGGGATGGTCACGAGCCGCGCGCCGGGCATGTGCGCGAACCGGCGCGCGACCTCGGTCGCGGCGTCGCCGCCGGCGGCGAGCCACTTCGGGATGTGCGAGTCCGCGCCCGCGACCCACAGCATCGGCGCCGCGATCGCGCGCCACACCGCGTACATGTCCGCCATCCGGTACGTCGTCGGAAACGGCAGCTTGTGCTTCGGATCGGCGCGCAGCCGCGCGCTGCCGTCGGCCATGCGCTCGGCCCAGTGCTCCGCGATGAACGCTGCCTTGTCGCGCGAAAGCCTGCGGTTGTTCTTCTGCAGCCGGTCGGCGACGGCGGCCATGTCGCGATACGGCGCGAAGCCTTCCGGCGCGGCGAGCGCGTCGAGCCAGTGCGCGAGCTTCTGCGGCGCCTGGTCCGCCGGCTGGTCCGGCACGCCGAAACCGTCCAACGCCACGACGTGCGAGACGTTGCCGGGGCGCGCGCCGGCATACAGCAGCGCGACGTTCGCGCCGAGGCTGTGTCCGGCCAGCGCGATCTTCTCGCCGCGCGCCAGCGCGCGCACCAGCGCATCGAGGTCCGCCGTGTAGTCCAAGAACCAGTAGCCGTCCTGCGGCGCCTCCGACAGGCCGAAGCCGCGCCAGTCCGGCGCCAGCACGTGCCAGTCGCCGGCGAGCGCGTCGACCATGAACTGGAACGAAGCGGACACGTCCATCCAGCCGTGCAGCAGAAACAGCTTGCGCGCCGAGGGCTCGCCCCACGTGCGCACGTGATAGGAGAGGCCGCGCACGGCGACGAAGCGCGACGCCGACGGCTTCACCGGCCGGTACGCGTGCACGCGCTCGGCGGTCATGGCCTTCGGCACTGCGCGAGCCCGTCCTGCCAGCCCACGCGGTAGTTGCCGTCGCTCGCGAAGCGCACGGGATCCTTCTTCTCGGCGCCGCGGCCGGTCGCGCAGCCGTCGCCGAATCCCAGCCGGTACGTCGGCGGGAAGCCCTGCAGGTTGACGGGCGGCGGCGGCGGCTCGACGTACGGCGCCGGCTGCGCGGGCGTCGGCGCAGCCGGCTCACGCGGCGCGCTCGCGCAGCCCGCGACGGCGGCGATGCCGAGCAGGACAAGGAAGCGCGCGGCGCGCGGCGATGAGCGCATGGCGATGAGGGCGCGGCCCCGGCGGACGCCGCGGCGGCCGATGCGAACGGAGTAGAATTCTAGCACCCCGCGCACGCCCGACATGTCCGCTCCGTCCTTCGTCCACCTTCGCCTGCACAGCGAATACTCGGTCGTCGACGGGACGGTGCGGATCGACGACGCGGTGGCCGCGGCGGCCGCGGACGCGATGCCGGCGCTGGCGATCACCGACCTCGCCAACGCGTTCGGGCTCGTCAAGTTCTACAAGGCGGCGCGCGCGGCCGGCGTCAAGCCGATCGTCGGCTGCGACGTGTGGCTGACGCACGACACCGAGCGCGACGCGCCGTTCCGCGCCATCCTGCTCGCCGCCGACCGGGCCGGCTATCTCAAGCTCGCCGACTGGCTGTCGCGCGCCTATCGCCACCACCAGCACCGCGGTCGCGCGGAGCTCCAGCGCGCGTGGTTCGGCGAAGGCACCGACGGCCTGATCGCGCTGTCCGGCGCCCGCGCGGGCGACGTCGGCAGCGCGCTCGTCCAGGGCAACGCAGCCGGCGCCGCACGCGCCGCGCGCGAGTGGGCGGCGTGGTTCCCGCAGCGCTACTACCTCGAGGTGCAGCGCGCGGGCCACGCCGACGACGAGTCGCTGGTCGCCGCCACCGTCGCGCTCGCCGGCGAGCTCGCGTTGCCGGTCGTCGCCACGCATCCGGTGCAGTTCGCCACGCGCGACGACTTCCGCGCGCACGAGGCGCGCGTGTGCATCGCCGAAGGGCACGTGCTCGCCGACACGCGGCGCCCGCGCCGCTTCACCGCCGACCAGTACTTCACCACGCAGGCGGAGATGCGCGAGCGCTTCGCCGACCTCCCCGAGGCGCTCGCGAACTCCGTCGCGATCGCACAGCGCTGCAACCTGACGATCCCGCTGGGCGAGAACCACCTACCGGCGTTCCCGACGCCGCCCGGTGTGACAATCGACGAGCATCTGCGCAACGAGGCTGCCGCCGGGCTCGAGCGGCGGCTCGCCCGCCTGTATCCCGACGCGGCGGTGCGCGACGCGAAGCGGCCCGAGTACGTCGCGCGGCTCGAATTCGAGACGAAGACCATCGTGCAGATGGGCTTCGCCGGCTACTTCCTGATCGTCGCCGACTTCATCGGCTGGGCGCGGGACAATCGCGTCCCCGTCGGCCCGGGTCGCGGCTCGGGCGCGGGCTCGCTCGTCGCCTATTCCCTCGGCATCACCGACCTCGACCCGCTGCGGTACGCGCTGCTGTTCGAGCGCTTCCTCAACCCCGAACGGGTGTCGATGCCGGACTTCGACATCGACTTCTGCCAGGACGGTCGCGACCGCGTCATCGACTACGTCAAGCGCAAGTACGGTGCCGACTCGGTATCGCAGATCGCGACGTTCGGCACGCTCGCCGCCAAGGCCGCCGTGCGCGACGTCGGCCGCGTGCTCGACCTGCCCTACCCGTTCGTCGACGGCATCGCCAAGCTGATCCCGTTCCAGCCGGGCAAGCTGGTGACGCTGAAGCGCCGCAACGGCGAACCGGAGGCGAACGTCATCTACGCGCGCGACGTCGAGCCGCTGCTGGGCGAGCGCGAGGCCGCCGAGGAGGAGGTGCGGCAGCTGCTCGAGCTGGCCGAGCAGCTCGAGGGCCTGCCGCGCAACGTCGGCATGCACGCGGGCGGCGTGCTGATCGCGCCCGGCAAGCTCACCGATTTCTGCCCGCTGTACGTGCAGCCCAACGGCGACGCGATCATCTCCCAGTTCGACAAGGACGACGTCGAGGCGGTCGGCCTCGTCAAGTTCGACTTCCTGGGCCTCACCACGCTGACGATCCTCGACTGGACCGTCCGCTACGTGCGCAAGCTCGACCCTGAAGTAGAGGTCGAGCTGGACGCGCTGCCGCTCGACGATCAGGCCGCGTTCGCGATCTTCCGCACCGGGAACACGACCGCCGTGTTCCAGTTCGAATCGCGCGGCATGCGCGAGCTCCTGAAGCAGGCACCGGTCAACTCGTTCGAGGACATCATCGCGCTGGTCGCGCTGTATCGCCCGGGGCCGATGGAGCTCATCCCGGACTACACGGCGCGCAAGTCCGGACGCGAGCGCGCCGCCTACGCCGACCCTCGCCTCGAGCCGATCCTGGGACCGACGTACGGCGTCATGGTGTACCAGGAGCAGGTGATGCAGATCGCGCAGGAGATCGGCGGCTACACGCTGGGCGGCGCCGACCTGCTGCGGCGAGCAATGGGCAAGAAGAAGCCCGAGGAGATGGCCAAGCACCGCTCGATCTTCGTCGCGGGCGCGACGAGGAACGCCGTGACCGAGGCGCGGGCCACGCATCTGTTCGATCTGATGGAGAAGTTCGCGGGCTACGGCTTCAACAAGTCGCACGCTGCCGCCTATGCGCTCGTCGCGTACCAGACCGCGTGGTTCAAGGCGCATCACGCCGCGGCGTTCATGGCGGCAAACCTGTCGCTGGTCATGGACGACACCGACAAGGTGCGCAGCTTCCGCGACGACGCGATCGCGCAGGGTCTCGCAGTGCTGCCGCCCGACGTCAACGCGTCGAACTACCGGTTCGAGCCGGTCGACGCGAAACGGATCCGCTATGGCCTGGGCGGGGTCAAGGGCACGGGCGAGGCGGCGATCGAGGCCGTCGTCGCGGCCCGCGTCGCCGGCGGCCCCTTCCGCGACCTCTTCGACTTCTGCCGGCGCATCGACCGCCGCGTGGTCAACCGGCGCGCGATCGAGGCGCTGGTCAAGGCCGGCGCGTTCGACGCGATCGAACCACGGCGGGCGGCGCTGCTCGCCTCCGTCGGCATCGCGCTGGAGGCAGCCGAGCGCGCGGCGGCCAACGTCGCACAGGTGTCGTTGTTCGGCGAGGAGTCGGGCGAGCCCTCGGTCGGCCTCGTCGCCACGCGCGACTGGACCGACGCCGAGCGCCTGCAGCACGAGAAGGCGGCGATCGGCTACTACCTGTCCGGCCATCCGTTCGCCGGCTACGCGGCGGAGCTCGCGCCGATCGTGCGCACGACGATCGCGAGCCTTGCGCCGCGGTCGGAGCGCATGCTGGTCGCCGGCATCGTCACGCAGCTGCGCGTGCAGGCGAGCCGGCGCGGCAAGATGGCGTTCGTCACGCTGGACGACGGCCACGGCTCGGCCGAGATCATGGTCTACAACGAGACGTTCGACGCGGTGCGCCACCTGCTGCGCGAGGATCAGCTGGTGATCGCCGAAGTCAAGGTCACGCAGCGGATGACCGACGACGGCGAGGCGCAGGGCCTGCGCATCGTGGCCGAGAGCCTCCACGACCTCGCGACGCTCCGCCGCAAGCACGCGAAGGGCCTGAAGCTCGCGTGCAACGGCAACGCGTCGGCGTCCGCGCTGGCCGAGATCCTGCAGCCGTTCCGCCCCGGCGACAAGCCGGTCACCGTCGCGTACGCGAACGACCGCGTCGCGGGCGAGGTCGAGCTCTCGCCCGACTGGCGCGTGAACCTCGACGACGCGCTGCTCGACCGCCTGCGCGAGTGGCTCGCGCCGGAGAACGTCCGCGTCGTGTACTGACCTTCCGCCGCGGCGCCGTGCGCCGCACCGAATCGACCCACCGCAAGGACACGATGTCATGCCGCTGCCGAGCACGATGCGCTACGTCGCCATCCGCGAGCCGGGCCCGCCCGACGTGCTGGTCACGGCCGAGGGGCCGTTGCCGGCGGCGAAGCCCGGCGAGGTGCTGATCGAGGTCGCATACGCCGGGGTCAACCGGCCGGACTGCCTGCAGCGCTCGGGCGCGTACCCGCCGCCGCCCGACGCGTCGCCGATCGTCGGCCTCGAGGTCGCCGGCCGCATCGCCGCGCTCGGCGACGGCGTGACGGAGTGGAAGGTCGGCGACGACGTGTGTGCGCTGACGCCGGGCGGCGGCTATGCCGAGTACTGCACGGCGCCCGCGGGCTTCTGCCTGCCGCCGCCGCCGGGACTGTCGCTCGCCGAGGCCGCGTGCGTGCCGGAGAACTATTTCACCGTCTGGTACAACCTGTTCGACCGCATCCGCTTTGCGGCCGGCGAGTCGGTGCTGATCCACGGCGGGACGAGCGGCATCGGACTCACGGCGATCCAGCTATGCAAGGCGTTCGGCGCCGTCGTGTTCGCGACGGCAGGCACGCCCGAGAAGGTCGCGTTCTGCCGCGCGATGGGCGCCGACCACGCGCTCGACTACAAGGCGCAGGACTGGTCCGCCGAAGTCTGGCGGATCACCGGCAAGCGCGGCGTGGACGTCGTGCTCGACATGGTCGGCGGCAGCTACGTCGAGCGCAACCTGCGCTGCCTGGCGCCCGAGGGCAGGCTCGTGCAGATCGCGTTCCTCGAAGGCAGCCGCGTCGAGGTCGACCTGCGGCACGTCATGATGAAGCGGCTCACCGTGACCGGGTCGACGCTGCGCGCGAGCCCGCAGGCACGCAAGGTCGCACTGGCGCAGGCGCTGCGCGCGCAGGTCTGGCCGCTGTTCGCCGAAGGCAGGCTCAAGGTCGTCATCCAACGGACGTTCCCCTTGGCCGAGGCGGCGGCCGCGCACGCGCTGATGGAGTCCGGCGCGCTGATCGGCAAGGTCGTGCTGGCGGTGCGCGGCTGACGCTTCCGCGAGCGCCCCTCACCCCGACCCTCCCTTGCAGGGCGCGCCGGCGCTTGCACGCGCCGGCCGCTCGGGCGGCGCCGAGCATGCTCGGCGGCCGCGCTCGGCCCCGCTGCGCGGGGCGAGGGAGTGTTCAGGCGCAGCGCGCCGCCGATCCGCTCCCTCTCCCCGGAACGGAGGGGCGAAAGGGCGCCGGGGGGCGCGCCCGCCGGACAGATCGAACACCGCCCCCGTCGAGAACGAGCAGTCCTCGCTCGCGAGCCAGCACACGAGCGCGGCGATCTCGTCCACCGTCCCGAACCGGCCCAGCGGGATCTTCGACAGCATGAAGTCGATGTGCTGCTGCGTCATCTGGTCGAAGATGGCGGTGCGCACGGCGGCGGGCGTCACGCAGTTGACGCGGATGCCGGTGCGCGCGAGTTCCTTGCCGAGCGACTTGGTGAGCCCGATCACCGCGGCCTTCGACGCGCTGTAGGCCGACGCGTTGGGATTGCCCTCCTTGCCGGCAACCGATGCGATGTTGACGATGCGGCCATAGTCCTTCGCCTTCATCAGCGGCACGACGGCGCGGTTGCACAGGAACACGCCGTGCACGTTGACGTCGAAGACGCGCTTCCAGTCGTCGACCGGGTAGTCGGCGAGCGGCACGTTCGGCCCGGTGATGCCGGCCGAGCAGACGAGCACGTCGACGGCGCCCAGCGCGGCGGCCGTCGCCTGCGCGACCCGCGCGACCGTCGCCGCGTCCGTGACGTCGAGAGCGAACGCGCGGGTGTCGTCGGGGAGCGTCGCCTTCGCCGCCGCGAGCGCCTGCTCGTCGCGGTCCCACAGCGCGACGCGCGCGCCGCTCGCGGCAAGCCGCTGCGCGACCGCAAGCCCGATGCCCATCGCACCGCCGGTGACGGCCGCCGTCCGGCCTTTGAAGTCAAGCTGGTTCATCGTCGTTCTCCGCATCCGCGCAAGGGGCGGAGGATAGCAACCCGCGCGCGTCAGCGGAAGAACACGGCGATCCCGACGAGCAGCGCCGCCACCGCGACGATGCCGAGCACGAGCAGTACGCCGAACATCGTGTGCCGCGTGTCGCTCTGGAACACCAGCATGTCGTCCATCAGTTCCGCCACCTGTGCGTTGGTCGCGGGCGCCGGCAGCGCCGGATCGGCCGCGACCACGCCGGCGGCATGGGCGCCGGCAGCGGGCGCCGTCGGCACGTCGATCGGCAGGATCATCACGAAGCTCGTCACCGGCAGCGTGCGGTGCGCGTGGTTGTCCCACACCTTGACCCGCGTACCGGAACGCATCCGGTAACCGAGCGCTCCCGCATCCGCGCCGGCCTTCCGGTCGCCGGTGTCGACGAAGAACCTGGTCGGCAACCGCCCGGCGTTGGCGATGCGCAGGAGCGTGCCGAACTTGTCCGCGGCCATGGCGACGTTGACCTGGAACTTGCCGGGCGCGTCGCCGGAGCCCGCGCCCGCCTCCGCGACATAGACGAGCGATCCGATCGGTCCGTGGCCGTTGGCCGCGTGGTTGCGCCGCTCGCGGATGCGCAGCACGCCGGCGAGGTCCTGCAGCGTTCCCCCGGTCGCGAGCTCGACCGCGTCGTCGCCGTCGAGCACCACCTTCATCACGAGGACGCTGTCCTTGTCGTCCTCCATGACGAGCCGGGCCTTGGTCGGCCGGAAACCCAGGAGCGGCATCGCGCGTTTCCGTCGTGTTTGCGTTCGCGCGGCACCTGCAGCGTACAAACCGCAGGCCTTCCGCGCCGAGCGGATTCTATGTCATTCGTCGCCCCGCGTTGGCGCGGGAAGACCGGCGGCGGGCGCGGCGGCCGGCATCCCGCCTCGGGATCGCGGGCACACAGGCGCGGTGCGGACAAGCGAGGATTCGCCTCGCCGCTGGCGCACAATGCCGTTGTCATCACACGCATCCCGCGCGACAATCGCCCGGTCCGAGTCCCGCTCACGTCGAGGAACCGCCATGTCCCGTTTCGCCCGCGCCGCCGTCACCGTCATCGCTGCCCTGACTCTCGCCGCCGCCCACGCGCAAGGGCGGCCAGTGCCGGTCAATCCGCCAAAGCTCGGTCCCAAGGTGAGCTCGGTCACGCAGAACGCCAACGCCGCTGCGCTGGCGGCGCAGCTGGTCGGCCCGGGCGTCACGATCAGCAACGCCCGGTTCACGGGCAACGCCAACGCCGCCGGCACGTTCGTCGGCGGTTCGGCGAGCGTGGGCATCGACACCGGCGTCGTCCTGTCGACCGGCTGGGCCGAGGACGCCCGCGGCCCGAACCAGGCGTCCGACTGGAGCGAGATCATGAACACGCCCGGCGACGGCCAGCTCGACGCACTGGTCTTTCCCGAGGTCACGTACGACGCCGCGATCCTCGAGTTCGACGTGACGCCGCTCGCCAACACCATCGCGATCCGGTTCGTGTTCGCGTCGGAGGAATACCAGGAGTTCGTCGGGTCCTCGTTCAACGACGTCCTCGCGATCCTCGTCAACGGCGTCAACTGCGCGAACTACAACGGCCGGCCGGTCAGCGTGAACTCGATCAACGCCGACGTCAATGCGGCGCTGTTCATCAACAACGAGGGTGGCTCGCGCAACACGGAGTTCGACGGCCTGACCGTCCAGCTCGATTGCGTCGCGGCGGTCACGCCGGGCGTGCCCAACCGGGTGAGGATCGCGATCGCCGACACGGCCGACCCGATCTACGATTCGGGGGTGTTCCTCGCGTCCGGCGGCGTGCGCTCGCCCGGCGGCGGTCCCGTCACGGGCAGCAACGTGATCAAGGCGATCGAGTACTACCACGCCGGGTTCAACCACTATTTCGTGACGACGATCCCCAACGAGATCGCGCTGCTGGACGCGGGCGCGTTCGCCGGCTGGGCGCGCACCGGCAAGGCGTTCAACGTGTTCGTGCTGGGGACGGCCGGAACGGTGGATGTGCACCGCTACTTCAGCAGCGCCCTGGTGAGCACCATGATCAGCACCCACTTCACACGTCGAACGCCCCCGAAGCGGCGTCGCTGATGGTCAATCCGAACTGGGTGTTCGAGGGCAAGGTTGTTCGGCATCCTGCCGCCCGTGCCGGTGTGCCCGACCGGCATGACCGCCCTGCTCCGCGTCTACAACAACGGCATGGGCGGCGTGCCCAACCACCGCTTCATGACGGAGCTGGCCGTGCTCAACTTCATGATCGCGGCCGGCTGGATCCGCGAGGGCGACTACGGCATGGCGGGGTGCGTGCCGCTGTAGCGCCGGGTGGCGGACCGCGCCGCGGGGGCCCGCGGCGCGGCCGGGGCGTGGTGCCGGCAGTAGGAATCGAACCCACGACCAACGGTTTACAAATCGGTCGCTGGGTTAGGGACCATTTTCTAATCAAGCTCTTGCAACACACGCCAAGTTTCAAGAGCAGCTGTACACAGCCTAGTGCGAGCCGTGCGAAGGCAAGACGAGTTACGAAATAGCTACGCTTGTTGAGCTGGTCACGTGAACACTATCGACAGGCGGCCGTCTCGCCGGGAACGGGGCGTCGCTTTCACGACGATCTGTACATCGCGTCCAAGCTTCGTGAGGCAGTCCATCAACCGACGCTCGGAAACACCCCGAAACTGGCCACTCAGCAGGTTAGACAGTTTGGGTTGAGGCATCTCCAGCAACGCCGCGGCATGGGTTTGGGTAATGCCCTTCCGTTTGATAATTTCGGCAATCTTAGCCACGAGCTGCGCTTTGATCAGCATCTCGTCGGCATCAGCGTAACCGAGATCGACATAGACGTTGCCGGCGCCCATTTGTACCTCCACACCTCGGACTTTGCGTTTGCTCATCGTGAGCTCTTTTACGATACGCTCGGCGGCTTAATCCGCCCGAAGGTGTCAAGCAATAGCGCTGGCATTGGGGGAGTAGGCGCGCAATCTCTGCTTCCAATGCCACCAGAGCGAGTTCATAGCGCGAACTTCGAGTTGGTTAGCACGATCTTCGTCACGTCGGTAAAAAAGGAGACTACGTGCGCGTGCTCGATAGGCGCCTGCCCGGGATGCGCACTGTGGTTTCGGTACTGGAAGCACGTTTCCAAACGCTCTGATTCGTTCCCGTCAATGAGGCCCATGTTCTCGACGATGACGATCAGATCCGTGTCGAAGATCTCTTGCAGCTCGCCCTGTGTCGTGACATTGAATTCCTTGTTCCAACGCTTAAACTTCCCGCTCGTCTGGCCCTTGACGGCAACAGATGTTGCATTGAACTTCTGTAACCCGATTAGCAGAATCTTGCGTTGGATGCGATCGATCGCTGCGCACCAACCCATCACGATCGCGGCCCGTGAGTGTCCAGCCTGAGCGCACGCGATCGCTTCCTTGAGGTATGACGACTCGTCGGCGTCCGTCAAGCCCGGGATTAGTGTTTGCAGATCATGTAGCTTTTCGGGCTCGGATGCGGTCTGCTTGATGGGTAATACGAACTTATTGTCGAAGCCTTTTAGGATTGCGTCTAGGCATTTCAGGTACGACGATTTTTGGTTGTTCGGCCTGCTTAGCACGTGCAGCTTCTTAAAGTGCTCTGCAGTTGCATCGATCACGGCCTTCTCGATTTTGAACTTGTGTTCAAGGGGGCTTCGAATTCGTTCTACCCATTCGGAGGCAAGGCGGTCAGCCGCGTCACGATCCGCTTTTCTTGATACTTTAACTCCGTCGAGTTCGTTCACGCTCTTACGCAGCGCCTGAAGGTCCTTCTTGAACTTCGCCAGAATCGGAAGAAACTCCTCCTTCATGCGACCGTGCCCGCAAGACGTTTCAGGAGATCGGCAAGCTCTCTCTCACCCTCAGCTGACAACGGCACCGCGGGACCTTGACGTTCCATCGCATCCTTGTAAAAAGCAGCATACTTGTCTCCCTTGAAGTTCTTCGAGAAGTTGGCTTTGTCGTAGAAGCCTTTTTCTTGGACCATCGATCGGACGTCCTCAGGGTCGGCCGCCAGAGTGTTGTTCAAAATTCCGTTTCGCAGTGCGATCAACAGAGCCCATTCGTTCTGCCCTTTGGTGACGTTTTGGTGCGACGGTTCCTTCACGAAGTGAAATTCGCCGTCCGCGATCATCACTACGGCCTCTATTTGCTCCTTGGTCGTTCCGGTCCTGCGCATAAAAGCCTTAACCGATGCAGGCAGCGGTACTGCACTACCGTGACCTGCGCCGAGATCATCGCGTTTCAGGTCTGATTTCTTATCATCGTGTTTGCCGTCGATTTCGGCTGCAGGCAGTTTGTGACGCGGCGGTGCTACGCCCGCGAAGGTGGCCAAGCAGCATCTCAAAGCACTTCTCTTTGAACGGATCGGGGACGAGTTGCGCGCTAGCCGCGATCTCTTTCAGTTCTCCTTTGAGCTTTTCGTATTCCATATAACGTCCCCTTATGTAGGATTGCGCGCCGCGATTTATAGGAACACGTCGATAGCGAGCCGCACGGGGTAGACGGCGTGGTGAGTGTTTCCACGCAGGTCTTCGATTATCGGCGGGACGCCTGTCGACAAATAAACGTGCGGTTGCTTGGCCGGGGTCATGCTCGTGCTGGCTAAGCCACGCCAATGTTGAGCTCAAGCAAAGGCTTCGCCGTTCCCGGATTATACCATTATAGGTATGATTGTCCGGTCATGGTTCCCATCCGCATCGTGATCTTATTTCGTGACCCCTACCTTTGGAGGTAACTTCACTCTTTTGGCTTTCGCCATCTCCACAGCGATCCGCTCCAGAAGGTCGAATCGCTCATAGGCAAGAGTGTGAGCCCACCGGGTCAACTCTGCGTCGATGTCGCTTTGACGCTTCACATCGACCATGTCGAGTCCAACCTTTCGGAACTCGTCGACTTCGTGTGGCGTAAAGCGTATTGAGTTGCCCGATCGGATCATCGCGTTGCGTGAGGCTCAAGCCTGAAGGCAAGAGCCGAAGATTATCCGCCAAGCAATCTGGTTGTCTACGCGATCCAAACGAGCTAGTTGCTCGCACGACAGCGCATGAAGGTCGCTGTCAGGGCCGCTATGGGGTCGTTCGTCGCCTCGCAGCAATCGCCTTCACTCTGCGCCAAACGGCGCTCCGATGAAGGCCGAGCTGTCCGGCTATTTCTGCCTGCGTCTTACCCTGCGCAATCAATTCCGCAATCTTTCTTTCTTCGTTCGAGAGCACGATACTCGCCGAGTCGAGAAAGCGCCCGCCACTCGGTTGCAGTCAGCTGAAACTTGTTACTCATAGCGGGCCTCGTCAATTCGTTTTGCGGCCAGCCGACTATTTTATCTTCACGAACGAAGCGGCGCGGCCATGTAAAGCACGTGCAAAGTTGATGATGCTCAATTCGGGATCGGGCTGG
>JADJWJ010000001.1:245000-567449 GCA_016716425.1 Betaproteobacteria bacterium | reverse complement strand
TTCGAGCAGCTCTTCGCCGCCGCGCTCTAGCGGGCGCACGGCCCCTGCTCCGCCATGCTGAAAGCCGGCATCTCCGCGTCGTTCTTCCACAGCGACCAGCCCCGGGCGATCTTCCAGGGGATGACGCTGCAGTACATCGAACAGAACGTCGCGCACTGGCTGATGCAGCGCGAAGTGCTGGCGCTGATGATTCCCTCGCCCGAAGGCGACACGCGCCGGCCCGCGAGCCCGGTGACGGTCGCCGACTACGCACGCGAGCTCGACGCGCTGGTCCTGATGGGCGGCTCCGACGTCTGCCCGGCCACGTACGGCGAGACCCCGCTGTCGCCGGCATGGAACGGCGACCGCATCCGCGACGACTACGAGATCGCGCTGCTGCGTTCGTCGACGCCGGCAAGCCGGTGCTCGGCCTGTGCCGGGGCGCGCAGGTGATCAACGTCGCGCTGGGCGGCACGCTCTGGCAGGACCTCCCGACGCAACGCCCGGACGCGCTGCACCACCGCGACCAGGCGCTATACGAGAAGAACTGCCACGCGACGTCGATCGTCGCCGGCAGCGGCCTCGCGCGCCTCTATCCGGGACTGTCGCTGGTCAAGACCAACTCGGTCCACCACCAGGCGATCAAGGCGCTCGGCCGCGACCTCGTCGTCGAGGCGTGGTCGGAGCCGGACCGCATCGTGGAAGCGATCCGCTGGACCGGACCGTCGTACGTGTTCGGCGTGCAGTGGCACCCGGAGTTCCATCCGCCGGGCGACCGCACGTTCATCGACGACACGCCGCTGCTCGACGACTTCCTCACCACCGCGGCGCGCCACAAGTCGGCCGCCTACGCCCTGTAGAAGGCCGCCGATGAAGATCATCAATCCTGCCACGGGGACGACGCTCGCCGACGTCGCCGCCGACAGCGCGAAGGCCGTGCGCGCCAAGTACGCGCGCGCCCGCGCCGCCCAGCCCGCGTGGGCCGCGAAGCCGGTCGCGAGGCGACTCGCCGCGATCCGCAGGTTCCGCGAGATCCTCGCCGACCGCCAGCCGGAGCTCGCGCGGACATTGTCGCTCGAGGTCGGCAAGCCGATCCGGCAGTCGCGCAACGAACTCACCGGCCTGGCTGGCCGCATCGACTTCTTCCTGGAGCACACAGCGAGGTGCTGCGCGACGAGCGCGTGTTCGTCGACCAACAGGGCAAGCTCGAGGAGCGCATCGGCCACGACCCGCTCGGCGTGATCGCCAACATCTCGGCGTGGAACTACCCGTATTTCGTCGGTGGCAACGTGTTCGTGCCCGCGCTCGCCGCCGGCAACGCGGTGCTCTACAAGCCGTCGGAGTTCGCCACGCTCACCGGCATGCACATCGAGGGCATGCTGCACGCGGCCGGCGTACCGGAGGACGTGTTCATCGCCGTCGTCGGCGACGGCAAGACGGGCGCCGCGCTGCTGCGGCAGCCGGTCGACGGCGTGTTCTTCACCGGCTCCTACGCGACCGGCGCGATGATCGCCGCCAGCACCGGCCGACGGATGATCAAGACGCAGCTCGAGCTCGGCGGCAAGGACCCCATCTACGTCTGCGACGACGTCGACGTGGCGGCGACGGCGGCGGCGGTCGCCGACGGCGCGTTCTACAACACCGGCCAGTCGTGCTGCTCGGTCGAGCGCATCTACGTGCACCGGAAGATCCACGACGCGTTCGTCGCGGCGTTCGTGAGCGAGGTGAAGGGCTACCGGGTCGGCGACCCGCTGGACGAGGCCACCTACATCGGCGCCATCACGCGGCGCCCGCAGCTCTCCGTGCTGCAGAAGCAGGTCGCCGACGCGAGGAAGAGGGGCGCGAACCTACTGCTGGGCGGCGCGCCGATCAAGGGCCAGGGGAACTGGTTCGCGCCGACGGTGCTCACCGGCGTCGACCACTCGATGCAGGTGATGCGCGACGAGTCGTTCGGGCCGATCATCGGCATCATGGCCGTCGCCGGCGACGACGAGGCCGTCGCGCTGATGAACGACACGGAGTACGGGCTGACGGCCGGCGTCTACACGGGCGACGAAAAGCGCGCGAAGCGGATCCTGCGGCAGGTGGCCGCCGGCACCGTCTACTGGAACTGCTGCGACCGCGTGAGCCCGCGGCTGCCGTGGTCGGGCGTCAGGCACTCCGGCATCGGCCTCACGCTGTCCACGTACGGCATCCAGACGTTCACGCGGCCGAAGGCCTGGCACCTGCGCGCATAGGGCCGGACCCTGGTCCCCTCGCGTCAGCGCAGGGGTCGGACCCTTGGGCGCAAGGCATCGGCACGATCGGGGTCTGACCCCGTCCTGTGGGCACGTAGCTTGCGGCAAGGATCCGACCCGCGCGCCGGCGAGACCCTGATCCGGGCCGCCCGAAGCGCCACTACTCCAGCTGCCACTGCGCCGCCCGCAGCGTGTTGCCGAGCAGCGTGGCGATCGTCATCGGCCCGACGCCGCCCGGCACCGGCGTGATCCAGCCGGCGACCTCGCGCGCCGACTCGAAGTCGACGTCGCCGGCGAGCTTGCCGTCGGGCAGCCGGTTGATGCCGACGTCGATCACGATCGCGCCCGGCTTGATCCAGGCGCCTGGCACGAACTTCGGCTTGCCGATGCCGGCGACGACGATGTCGGCCTGGCGGACGAGCCCGGGCAGGTCGCGGGTGGCCGAGTGGCAGATCGTCACCGTGCAGCGCGCCATCAGAAGCTCCAGCGCCATCGGCCGGCCGACGATGTTCGACTGGCCGATGACGACCGCGTGCTTGCCGACGAGGTCCTCTCCGGTCTCCTGCAGCAGCCGCATGCAGCCCCACGGCGTGCACGGGCGCAGCACCGGCATCTTGAGCACGAGCCGTCCGACGTTGTACGGATGGAAGCCATCGACGTCCTTCTTCGGGTCGATGCGCTCGATCACACGCTCCGGGCCGATCTGCTTCGGCAGCGGCAGCTGCACGAGGATCGCGTTGACGGCCGGGTCGGCGTTGAGCCGATCGATGAGCGCGAGGAGTTCCGTCTCGCTCGCGGTTGCCGGCAGGTCGTACGCGAACGAGCGCATGCCGACCGTCTCGGTCGTCTTCCGCTTCATGCGGACGTAGACCTGCGACGCGGGGTTCTCGCCGACCAGGACGACGGCAAGGCCCGGCGGCGGGTGGCCGGCGGCAGCGTGCACGGCGACCGCCGCCCGGACTTCTTCCGTCACGCGCTGGGCGATCGCCTTGCCGTCGAGAATGGCTGCGCTCATTCAGGGATCAGAGGTCAGGGGTCAGGGATCAGACGCCGCGCGGCGTGCCAGCGGGCGAGGCGCGCCATCGGAGGCGCGGCATTCGACTGTGTCCGAGAAGCGAATTCTACAGCGCGGCCGACGTGGCCCTTCCCCGGCAATGCATACGGGTGCCGCCGCACGTGCGGCGCCACCGAATGTGCCCCGGCGCCGACGCGGCTGTTCCCTGATCCCTGTCCTCTGATCCCTGATTCACCCGATCGTGATCTGCGGCCACCCCTTGTGCCGCGCATGCGCCGCCAGAACCGGGTCCGCGTTCACGGCCACCGGGTGCGTGACGTGCGACAAGAGCGGCAGGTCGTTCTGCGAGTCGCTGTAGAACCAGCTCTCGCGGAAGTCGGAGAGCCTCATGCCACGGTCGGCCAGCCAGTCGAGCAGGCGCTCGACCTTGCCTTCGCGCATGTTCGGCGTCCCCGCGACGCGGCCCGTGTAGCGGCCATCCCGCATCTCCGGCTCGGTCGCGATGTGGTTCTCGAAGCCGAGTTCACGTGCCACCGGCGCCGTCATGAAGCGGCTGGTTGCCGTCGTCAGCACCATGAAGTGGCCGAGGCGCCGGTGCTTGGCGATCAGGTCCCGGGCGGCAACCGGGATCGACGGCAGCACGCGCTCGCGCATGAACACGTCGTGCAGGGCCGCCAGTTCGACCGGGTCCAGCGCCGTCAGCGTCGACAGATAGAACTCGGCAAATTCGAGCGCCCCGGCCTCGCCGCGCGTGTACCGCGCCGCGAGATCGCGGTTGGCAGCGTCGAATGCCGCGCGGTCGAGCTTCCCGTGTTCCAGCAGGAAGGCCGTCCACTGCTCGTCGGTGTCGTGCGGCAGCAGCGTGCGATCGAGGTCGAACAGCGCGAGGATGTCGTGGATCATCGCCGGCGGCTGCCGAGGCGAGCCGCCCCGCTAGAATGGACCGGATGAGCGCCGACGCCGCTTCCGACGCGACCTGGGATGCCGTGGCGCGCCGCCTCGCCCGCGCGCGCGCGCCGAGCACCCGCGCGTACCGCCCGCTGCGCGTCGACGGCGCGATCGCCGGCTGGCTGACGCCCGAGCGCGCGGCGCGCGCAGCGGCCTTCGCCGACGTCTTCGTCGCCGCCGGCGACGGCATCGAGTTCGTTCCGGCGCTGACCGGCCCCGGCGCGCGCAGCCGCGCGCTCGTCCACGTGACGGAAACCCTCGCCGCCGAAGGCGCGCTGACGGCGTGGCGCGACGAACGCTACGCGGTGGCTCCCGCCCTCGGCGCCGCGCCGTGGTTCGAGCTTGAGCGGGCGGCCGCGCGCTACTTCGGCGTGCACACTTTCGCGGCGCACGTGAACGGGCTCGTGCGCACCGACGCAGGCACGGCGATGTGGCTCGCCCGGCGCAGTCCGACCAAGGCCATCGACGCCGGCATGCTCGACAACCTCGTCGGCGGCGGCATCGCGGCGGGCGCCACGATCGACAGCACCGTGGTGAAGGAGGCGTGGGAGGAAGCGGGCATCCCGGCCGCGGTCGCCGCCGGCGCCCGACGCGTGGCCACGCTCGCCATTCGCCGCGAGCAGCCGGACGGGCTGCAATGGGAGACCATCTTCGCGCACGACCTCTGGCTGCCGGAGGCCTTCGTGCCGGCGAACCAGGACGGCGAAGCGGTCGCGCACCGGCGCGTGCCGCTGGCCGAGGCGGCGCGCCTGATCGCGCTCGAGCACGGGTCCGACGTGGTCACCGTCGACGCGAGCCTGGTCGCACTCGATTGCCTGTTGCGGCTCGGCGCCGGACCGGCCGCTGCGGCTCGCCTGCATACGCTCGCGTCGCTCCGCGCCGCCGGCTAGGCAGCGGCGCGCGCGGCACCGCCGGCGACGCTGCGAATGCCCATCTCGGCCAGCGTGTCGCGCACGGCGTTCACGGCGTGGCGCATCTCGGCCGGGCCGATGGCGCCGATGCAGCCGACCCGAAACGTCTCGACCTGCGTGAGCTTGCCCGGGTAGAGAATGAAGCCCTTGTCACGGACGCGATCGTAGAACGGCTTGAATGCGTACTTCGTGTCCTCGGGCGCGTGAAAGGTGACGATGATCGGCGCCTGGATCGCGGGCGGCAGGAACGACCGGAAGCCGAGTTCGCGCATCCCGGCCATCAGCGCCTCGTAGTTCGCCGCATAGCGCGCGAGGCGCGCCGGCTGACCGCCCTCCGCGACGTACTGGTCGAGCGCCGCGTCCAGCGCGACGACGACGTGCGTCGGTGGCGTGAACCGCCACTGCGTCGTCCTCTCCATGTACGTCCACTGGTCGTGCAGGTCCAGCGCCAGCGAACTCGAGTTGCCGGCGCAGCGCTCGAGCACGCTCTTCCGGACGAACACGAAGCCCATACCGGGAGGCCCTTCGACGCACTTCCCCGACGCCGCGATCAGCGCGTCGAACGGCGTCGTCCGCGCGTCGATCGGCAATGCCCCGAACGAGCTCATCGCATCGACGACGAGGCTCCTGCCGTGCCGGGCGACGACCGCGGCGATCTCCCGCAGCGGATTCTCGATGCCGGTCGAGGTCTCGCAGTGGATGAGTCCGACGTGAGTGATCGACGCGTCCGACGCGAGCAGCCGGTCGACATCCTCCGCGGTGGTCGGGACGTCGTCGGCCGTCTCGAACGTCGTGGTCCGGCGGCCCATCAGCTCCGTGAGCCGCGCCAACCGCTTGCCGTACGCGCCGTTGATCAGCACCAGCACGTGGCCGTCGCGCGGCACGATCGTGTTGACGGCCGCCTCGACCGAGAACGTGCCGCTGCCCTGCATCGGCACGCAGACGTGCGTGTCGGCGGCGTGGACGATGTCGGTGAGCTTGCCGCGCACGCGCGCGGTCACCGCGTTGAACGCCGCGTCCCACGAGCCCCAGTCGCGCAGCATCGCGGCCTTGGTCGCGAGCGACGTGGTCAGCGGCCCCGGCGTGAGGAGGATGGGGTCGCGGTCGTGGTTGCTCATGGTCGTTGCCTGTTCCCTGATGGATGACAGCGTGCGTGGTTACGCCCGCCCGCGCCCGCGCCACCGCTGCGTGCGGGCGAGCAGCAGGCTCTCGGCGGCCAGCGTGACGACGGTCACCACCGCCGACGTCGCGACGATGAGCGTGGCCATGGCCGCCGCCGGTCCCAGCGCGCCGGCCTCGTCGAGCTGCAGGATCGAGATCGATGCGAGCGTCGTCTTCGGCGAGTACAGGAACACGACGGCCGAGATCGTCGTCATCGCGTTGACGAAGTAGTAGCGCCCGATGTCCAGCACCGTCGGCAGGCACACCGGCACCGTCACCCGCCAGAACGTCTTGTAGAACGGCACCTTGAGCGACGCCGACACCGCTTCGAACTCGGCGTCGAGCTGCTTCAGCGCCGTCACCGCCGTCAGGTGGCTCGACGAGTAGAAGTGGACGACCGTGCAGGCGACGAGGATCGCCATCGTCCCGTACAGCACGGTCAGCGGGTTGGCCGGGTCGTTGAAGAACAGGATGTAGCCGATGCCCAGCACCATGCCGGGCACCGCCATCGGCAGCATCGCCTGGAAGCGGATCAGCGGTCGCAGCCATTCCGCGCCGCGCGTCTTCTCGACCCAGTAGGCACCGGCGAACGTGATCGCCGCGCCGAACGCCGCGCACCACGCCGCCATCACGAGGCTGTTCCGGTACGCGTGCTCGACGTTCGCCTCCTCGAACCCGTACGTGTAGTGGACGAGCGACAGCGACAGGTTGTACGGCCACAGCTTGACGAACGACCCGAACACCGCCATGCCCATCACCGTCAGCATCGCGAGCGACACCAGCACGACGAACGCCAGCAGCAGCCGGTCGCGCACGGGCGAGGGCCGCGGCGCGTAGGGCACGCTGCGCGCCGTCAGCAGCGCCTTCTGCCTGCGACGCACGCGCTGGTCGACGGCGAACGCGATCACCGCAGGCAGCAGCAGCACCAGCCCGACAACCGCGCCCATCTGGAAGTTCTGCTGGCCGATGACCTGCTTGTAGATGTCGATCGCGAGCACCGGGTAGTTGCCGCCGATGACCTTGGGCACGCCGAACTCGGACACGGCCATCGTGAACACGACCATCGCGGCGGAAATGAGCCCGTACCTGGCGCCCGGCAGCGTGATCGTCGTGAACCGCCGCCACGGGCGCGTCCCCATCGACTCGGCGGCCTCGTAGAGCCGCGCGTCCGCCAGCGCCATCGATGCCAGCAGGATCATCACCGCGTGCGGGAACGCCGCGAAGCTCATCGCGAGCACCATGCCGGCAGCCCGTAGATCGTTCCGATCCCGAACCAGCCGAGCGCGAATTTGAGCGCACCCTGGTTGCCGAACAGGTAGATGAACGACAGCGCCGCCATCAGCGACGGCGCGAGGATCGGGATCAGCGCGATGCTGCGCCACACGCCCTTCCACGGAATGCAGCTGCGCTGCATCGCGTAAGCGAACGTGAAGGCGAGCGGCAGCGTGATCAGCGTCGTCAGCACCGCGAACGTCAGCGTGTTGAGCGTCGAGCGCGCGAGCGCTGGCGTCTGCACGTACTGGACGAAGTTGGCGAGGCCGATGAAGGCGCCGGACCGGTCCTCGAAGCTCTTGACGAACAGCGTCGCGAGCGGCAGCGCGAGAAACACGACGAGACCGGCAACGAGCAGCCACAGGCCACCGTGCGCAGCGAGGCGCTCGGCCAGGATCGTGCGCGATAATCGTGTGCGCGGGACCGCCAGGGATGCCGCCAGGCCGGTCATCGTGCGGCCGGCTCGCCGAAGACGCGAACGCGGTCGGTGCGCAGCGCGAACGTGAGGTCGCCTCCCTCGCGGATGCCGAGGTCGTGCAACTGGTTGAGCGACATCGACACCACCATCGGCTGTCCCAGCTGCGCGCACGCGACCTCGGCCATGCACACGGTACCCAGGTACTCGATGTGGTCGACGCGGCCGGAGAGCCGGTTGGGCAGCTGCGTCAGGTCGCCCTCGATGTGGCGGTCCTCCGGCCGCAGGTAGATGCGGACCGGGTCGCCGACGGCGAAGCCGTCCACCGGCAGCTCGAGGTCCGCCTGGCCGACCCGATAGCGCCCCGCGCCGACCGCCACCCCCTGCAACACGTTGACCTTGCCGAGGAAATCGGCGACGAAAGGCGTGGCCGGCCGCTCGTACACGTCCTGCGGCGAGCCGATCTGCTCGATCGCGCCGTGGCGCATGACGACGACGCGGTCGGACATCGACAGCGCCTCTTCCTGGTCGTGCGTGACCATGATCGTCGTGACCTTGAGCCGGCGCTGCAGCGCGCGGATCTCACCGCGCAGCCGCTCGCGCACCTTGGCGTCGAGCGCCGACAGCGGCTCGTCCAGCAGCAGCAGCGACGGCGCCGTCGCGAGCGCGCGCGCGAGCGCGATCCGCTGCTGCTGTCCGCCGGAGAGCTGGCCCGGATACTTCGGGCCGGCGTCGGGCAGCCCGACCAGCGCCAGCAATTCGGCGACGCGCGCGGCGATCTCGGCGCGGCCCTTGCGGCGGTTGACGAGCCCGTACGCGATGTTGGCGGCGATCGTGAGGTTCGGAAACAACGCGTACGACTGGAACACGATGCCGTAGTCGCGCGCGGCCGGCGGCGCGTGCGAGACGTCGCGGCCATTCTGGATCACGCGGCCTGAGGTCTGCGCCTCGAGCCCCGCGATGACCCGCAGCAGCGTGGTCTTGCCGCAGCCCGAAGGCCCGACGAAGCAGACCATCTCGCCCGGGTGGATCGCGAGGTCGATCGACTGCAGCGCGACGAAGCTGCCGAATGCCTTGTGGATGCGCTCGAGCTGCAGCGCGGCGACGATGGAATCAGGAGACACGAACCATCCGGTCGGGAAGAGCGCTCACGTTAACGCGGCGGCAGACGCGTTGCCGCGCAGCGGGCAAGGCGGGAGATTCGCCGGATTGAGCGTCGGGCAGTTCCGACGCTCCAATCCGGCGAATTATCCGTCTTCGCCGGCACCACCATGCGCATGCCGAGAACGCCGCTGGCGACGACGGATAACGACTACTTGGGCGCAGCCTTCGACTCGTAGCGCTTGCTCCATTCGGCGAGGATCTTGTCGCGGTTCTTGGCCGCCCACGCGAAGTCGTTCTTCACCAGACGGCTCGCGTAGTCCGCCGGCACGTTCGGCAGCGGCTTCGACAGCGACGGCACCGCGACGATCGCGAAGTTCGCCGCGTAGAGCGCCATCGCGGCGTCGGAGATCGCCCAGCTGACGAGGCTCTTCGCGGCGTCCAGCTTCTGGGTCGTCTTCACGATGCCGATCGCCTCGAGATCCCAGCCGAGGCCCTCCTTCGGGAAGACGAGTTCGACCGGGGCGCCACGAGCCTTCTCGCGGTTCGCGCGGTACTCGAACGAGATGCCCACCACGTACTCGCCGGCCGCCGCGGCCGCGCACGGCCGCGAGCCCGAATGCATGTACTGCGCGATGTTCTCGTGCAGCCCGTCCATGTACTTCCAGCCCTCCGCCTCGCCGAAGACCTGGAGCCACGCGGTGACGTCGAAGAAGCCCGTCCCCGACGACGCGGGATGCGGCATCACGACCTGGCCCTTGTACACGGGCTTGGTGAGGTCCTTCCACGTCTCGGGCTTCGGGATGTTCTTCTTCGCTGCCTCGACCGTGTTGAAGCAGATGGTGGCACCCCACACGTCCATGCCGACCCAGCGCGGCGGATTGGCGGGGTCACGGTACTGCGCCGGGATACGGTCGAGTCCCGTGGGCGCGAACGGCAGCAGCATGCCCTCTTCCGGCGAAGATCGCCATGCTGGTCGCCGCGACGCCCATGATCACGTCGGCCTTCGGCGCCGCCTTCTCTGCAAGGATCTTCGCGGTGATGATGCCGGTCGAGTCGCGCACCCACGTGATCTCGATGTTCGGGTACGCCTTGTTGAACCCTTCCGTGTAGGCCTTGAGCTGGTCGGTCTCCAGCGCCGTGTACACGGTGAGCTGCGTCTTCTGTGCGGAGGCCGCACCGGCCGCGGCGACCGCGGCGATGGCGACGGCGGACGACATCCAGCGGGCAATCTTGGCGACTCTCATCGTTCGTGCTCCCTCGTTCGTGGTGGGGCGAAGCGGACGCCGGCGCTACTCGAAGCGCCCCGCCCGCGCGGCGGCATCGATGCTACGCGTGCTGTCGGCTGCAAGGCAACGCGCGCGACCGGCGGCGTGACGCACTGTCGCCGATTATCGCCGCCGCAGATTGCAGATTGTTGACAATCTACACAAGGAAACGTCTAATCGCAACATGCTGAAGACCTTGCCGCCGGCCCCGCCATCCGGCCCCGCCGCGCCGCCGGCCGCACGGGCCGAGGCGCGCCCGCCCGGCCGCGCCGCCGCGGCCGACGACACGATTGCCATGCTGCAGACGCATTCGCTGCCCACACTGGTGCAGCGCGAACTCGAACGGCGGATCCTCGCCGGCGAGTTTCCCGCCGGCAGCAAGTTGAACGAGGCCGCGATCGCCGATTTGCTGGGCGTGTCGCGCGGTCCCGTGCGCGAGGCCTTTCGCGCCCTCGAGGAGTCGGGGCTGGTGCAGCTCGAGAAGAACCGCGGCGTGTTCGTCCGCCAGATCGCCGTCGCGGAGGCCGACGAGATCTACGAACTGCGCGCGGTGCTCGACGCGCACGCGGGACAGCGCGTCGCGCAAAACATCGCGCCTTCCGACCTGCGCGCGCTGCGCGCCCTGGTCGACCGGATGGACCGCGCGGTCGCCCGCACCGACATCGACGCGTACCACGCGGCCAACCTCGCGTTCCACGAGGCGCTGGTGGCGCTGTCCGGCAACGCCAAGCTGCTCGCGATCTACCGGCGGCTCGTCAACGAACTGCACCTGTACCGCCGTGCGACGCTCGCGCAGCAGGGTGCGCTCCCCGTCTCGGTGCGCGAGCACCACGACATCCTCGACCGGATCGCCGCCGGCGACGCCGCCGCCGCCGGTAGCGCCCTCTACGATCACGTGATGAACAGCCGCGCGCGGATGCACCAGGCGCGCGGCGCCGCGCCCGCCGCCGCGCCGGCGACGCGCACGCGCAGAAAGGCATGACCGCAATGCAGGACCGCACCGTCACCGTCAACGGCCGTACCTACCGGTGGCCCGACCGCCCGCTCGTCGTCGTGTGCGTCGACGGCTGCGAGCCGGACTACATCACGCAGGCGATCGAGGCGGGGCGTGCGCCGTTCCTGGCCTCGCTGGCCGAGCGCGGCACGTGCCTGACCGCCGACAGCGTCGTGCCGTCGTTCACCAATCCCAACAACCTGTCGATCGTCACCGGCGCGCCGCCGTCGGTGCACGGCATCTGCGGCAACTTCTTCTGGGATCCGGACGCGCGCGCCGAGGTCATGATGAACGACGCCGGGTACCTGCGCGCCGGCACGATCCTCGCCGCGCTCGCCGACGCCGGGGCGAAGGTCGCCGTCGTCACGGCCAAGGACAAGCTGCGCGCGCTGCTCGGCCACAAGCTGAAGGGCATCTGCTTCTCGTCGGAGAAGGCGGCCGACGTCACGGTCGCCGCGAACGGCATCGCCGACGTGCTCGCGCTGACCGGCATGCCGGTGCCGTCCGTCTACAGCGCGGCGCTGTCCGAGTTCGTGTTCGCCGCCGGCCTCGCGCTTCTGAAGCGTGACCGGCCGGACGTCATGTACCTGTCGACGACCGACTACGTCCAGCACAAGGCCGCGCCCGGCACGGCGGCGGCCAACGACTTCACGGCAATGCTCGACCGCTACCTCGGGCAGATGGACGCGCTCTCCGCCACCGTCGTGCTGACCGCCGACCACGGCATGAACGCGAAGACCGACGCGCTCGGCCGCCCGAACATCGTGTTCCTGCAGCAGGTGCTGGACCGCTGGTACGGTGACGGGGCGACCCGCGTGATCCTGCCGATCACCGACCCGTACGTCGTCCACCACGGCGCGCTCGGCTCGTACGCGACCGTCTACGTCGAAGACGCGGCCCGCTGCGCGGACGCGGCCCCGCGCATCGCTGCGCTGCCCGGAGTCGAGCGGGTGTACACGCGTGCCGAAGCCTGCGCGGCGTTCGAGCTGCCGGAAGACCGCGTCGGCGACCTCGTCGTCGTTTCGGAGCGGCTGACGGTGATCGGCACGGCACCCGAACGGCACGACCTGTCGGGCCTCGACGTGCCACTGCGCTCGCACGGTGGGATCTCGGAGCAGCGGGTACCGCTGCTCGCGAACCGCCGCGCGGACGACCTGCCCGCGCGCCGCTGGCGCAACTTCGACGCGTTCGACCTCGCGTTGAACCACCTGCAATAGGCAGAGGGACAACTGCGATGAGCATGATGACCGAGTTGGCCCGCGTCCGGCACGGCGCGCCGCTCAACGCGAAGATGCGCATCGGCGGCGAGCACGTCGGCGGCGACCGCACGCTCGACGTGCACAACCCCTACACCGGCGCGGTGGTCGGCACCGTGCCCAGGGCCACGGCCGAGGAGATCCGCCGCGCATTCGCCATTGCCAGGGCCTATCGGCCGACGCTGACGCGGTACCAGCGCCACGAAGTCTGCCGGCGCACCGCGGACCTGATCCGCGCGCGCACGGAGGCGATCTCGGACCTCATCTCGGCCGAGTGCGGCATCGGCAAGAAGGATTCCCGCTACGAGGTGGGCCGCGCGTGCGACGTGTTCACGTTCGCCGGCAATGCCGCGCTGCAGGACGACGGCCAGGTGTTCTCGTGCGACCTGACGCCGCACGGCAAGTCGCGCAAGGTCTACACGCTGCGCGAGCCGCTGCTGGGCGTCATCTCCGCGATCACGCCGTTCAACCATCCGCTGAACCAGGTCGCGCACAAGGTCGCGCCGGCGATCGCCACCAACAACCGGATGGTGCTCAAACCCACGGAGAAGACGCCGCTGTCGGCGCTGGTGCTGGCCGACATCCTGTACGAGGCCGGGCTGCCGCCCGAGATGTTCCAGGTCGTCACCGGGGACCCGGGCGAGATCGCCGACGAGATGCTCGTCAATCCCGACATCGACCTCGTCACGTTCACCGGCGGCGTTACGGTCGGCAAGTACATCGCCGCGAAGGCCGTCTACAAGCGGCAGGTGCTGGAGCTGGGTGGCAACGATCCGATCATCGTGATGGAGGACGCCGACCTCGACGAGGCGGCGGCGCTCGCGGCGGCCGGGTCGTACAGGAACTCCGGCCAGCGCTGCACGGCGGTCAAGCGGATGCTCGTGCACGAGCAGGTTGCCGACGCGTTCGTCGAGCGGCTGGTCGCGCGGACCAGGGCGTGGACGTACGGCGACCCGATGGACGACACGCTGGAGATGGGCACGGTGATCGACGAGGCCGCCGCGCGCAGCTTCGAGGCGCGGGTGAACGACGCCGTCGCGCGCGGCGCGCGGCTCCTCGTCGGCAACGAGCGGCGCGGTGCGCTCTACTCGCCGACGGTGCTCGACCACGTCGATCCGGAGATGGACGTCGTCAGGACCGAGACGTTCGGGCCGGTGTCGCCGGTGATCCGCTTCCGCGACATCGACCACGCGATCGCGATTGCCAACGGCACCGCGTACGGGCTGTCGTCGGCCGTGTGCACGAACCGGCTCGACTACGTCACCCGCTTCGTGACCGAGTTGAACGTCGGCACGGTCAACGTGCGCGAGGTCCCCGGTTACCGGCTGGAGTTGACGCCGTTCGGCGGCATCAAGGACTCGGGCCTGGGCTACAAGGAAGGCGTGCAGGAGGCGATGAAGAGCTTCACCAACACCAAGACCTACTCGCTGCCGTGGTAGCGGAGGCCGGCGCCGAACGATGAACCACCTGGGGCCCCCGGCCGACCTCGCGGCCGAAGGGGACGTGAACCTCTCGCCGCTGCGCCGTGCGTGGGACCGGGACCACGTGGGGCCCGTCGCGCGCGCGCTGCTCGACCGCGACGCCGCCGCCTATCTGCACCAGTCGCTGTCGACGCCCTGCCTCGACGCGCTGGTCGAGGCCGAGGGCATCTGGCTGACCGACGCCGACGGCCGGCGGTACATGGACTTCCACGGCAACAACGTCCACCAGGTCGGCTATCGGCATCCGCGCGTGATCGCCGCGATCAAGCGCCAGCTCGACACACTGCCGTTCTCGCCGCGGCGTTACACGAACGCCGCCGCGGTCGACCTGGCCGAGCGGCTCGCCTCCCTCGCGCCCGATCCGCTGCGCAAGGTGCTCCTGGCGCCCGGCGGCACGCTCGCGATCGGCATGGCGCTGAAGCTCGCCCGCGTCGCGACCGGCCGCCACAAGACGGTCTCGATGTGGGACGCCTTCCACGGCGCGTCGCTCGACGCGATTTCGATCGGCGGCGAGGCGGTGTTCCGGCGCGGCATGGGGCCGCTCATGCCCGGCACCGAGCACGTGCCGCCGTGCGGCCCGCGCGACTGCCGGTTCGGCTGCGGGTCGGCGTGCGACGCGCGCTGCGCCGAGTACGTCGACTACGTGCTCGGCAAGGAGGAGGACGTCGCCGCGGTGATCGTCGAGACCGTGCGCTGCACCGACGTCCAGATCCCGCCGCCGGCCTACTACCGGACGCTGCGCGACGCCTGCGACCGGCACGGCGCGCTGCTGATCCTGGACGAGGTCCCGATCGGGCTGGGACGGACCGGCACGATGTTCGCCTTCGAGCACTACGGCGTCGTTCCCGACATGGTCGTGCTGGGCAAGGGGCTGGGCGGCGCCGTGTTCCCGATGGCCGCGCTGATCGCGCGCGCGGACCTCGACGTGGCGGGCGACCGCGCGCTCGGCCACTACACGCACGAGAAGAGCTCGGTCGGCTGCGCGGCCGCGCTCGCCACGCTCGACGTGATCGCCGACGAGGGGCTGCTCGCCCGCGCCGCTGACGCTGGGCGCGCGCGCGCTGGCGCGTCTGCGCGACCTTGCCGCACGGCACCCGCTGGTCGGCGAGGTCCGCGGCATCGGCCTGCTGCTCGGCGTCGAGCTCGTCCGCGCGGACGGGTCCCCTGCCCGCCGCGAGGCGGAGCGGGTGATGTACGACTGCCTCGCGCGCGGCCTCGCCTTCAAGGTCGGGCAGGGCAACGTCCTCAACCTGTCGCCGCCGCTGGTGATCGCGGAGGCGGACCTCGACCGCGCGCTCGGCATCCTCGACGACGTCATCGGCGCCGTCGAGCGCGCGCCGGGCGCATAGGGGCGGACCGCGCATGCAGACGCTGCTC
Source organism: Betaproteobacteria bacterium (assembly GCA_016716425.1). GTDB lineage: Bacteria > Pseudomonadota > Gammaproteobacteria > Burkholderiales > Casimicrobiaceae > VBCG01. The sequence continues at coordinate 552,034 of JADJWJ010000001.1, read as the reverse complement.
AACCTGCTCGCCGGCGTCTCGCTGCTCGTCTGGGGCACGCACATCGTGCGCACCGGCATCCTGCGCCTGTACGGCGCCGACCTGCGGCGCGTGCTGCGCAGGAGCATCAGTCGGCGGCTGACCGCGCTGCTCGCGGGCCTGGCCGTCACCGGCCTCATCCAGAGCAGCACCGCCACGGCGCTGATCGTCGCGGCGTTCGCAGGCCAGGGCCTCATCAGCACGGCGCCGGCGCTGGCGGTCATGCTGGGTGCGGACATCGGCACGTCGCTGGTGACGGTGGTCCTGTCGTTCGATCTGTCCTGGCTCGCCCCGCTGCTGATCTTCACCGGCGTCACGCTGTTCCTCGCGCGCCAGGCCACCAACGTCGGCCGCTTCGGCCGGATCCTCATCGGACTGGGCCTCATCATCTTCGCGCTGCAGTGGATCGCGGTGGCCGCGCAGCCGTTCGTGCAGGCGGCCGGCGTCAAGGTGATTTTCGCGTCGCTGACCGGCGACGTGCTGCTCGACCTGCTGGTCGCCGCGCTGTTCACGATCCTCTGCTATTCGAGCCTCGCGGTCGTCCTGCTCACGGCCACGCTCGCCTCGCTGTCGATGCTGTCGCTGCCGGTCGCGCTCGGCCTCGTGCTGGGGGCGAACCTCGGCAGCGGGCTCCTCGGAATGCTGTCGACGCTGCGCTCGCCGCCGGAGGCGCGCCGGGTCACGCTCGGCAACTTCCTGTTCAAGCTGATCGGCTGCGTGCTGGCGATCCCCCTGCTCCCCCACGTGCACGGCTGGATCGAGGGGCTGGCGCTCGATCCGGCGCGCGAGGTGGTGCTGTTCCACCTCGCGTTCAACGTGGCGCTGGCGCTGCTGTTCATCTTCTGGACCGAGCAGATCGCGCGCGTCGCCTGTCGCCTGCTGCCGGACAAGCCCGCGGCCGAAGACCCGGCGAAGCCGCGCAACCTCGACCCTTCCGCGCTCGACACGCCGCCGCTGGCGATCGCCAACGCCGCGCGCGAGGCGATGCGCATCGGCGACGTCATCGAGGACATGCTGACCGGCATGCTGGCGGTCATCCGCACCAACGACCGGGCGCTGTCCGAGCGGCTGCGCAAGAAGGACGACGTCGTCGACGAGCTGTACACGGCGGTCAAGCTCTACCTGACGCAGATCTCGCGCGAGGCGCTCGAGGAGCGCGAGGGCCGCCGCTGGGCCGACATCGTCTCGTTCACGATCAACCTGGAGCAGGTCGGCGACATCATCGAGCGCGTGCTGACCGACATCGAGGACAAGAAGATCGGCAAGCAGCGCAACTTCTCGGAGGCCGGCATGCACGAGATCTGCGACCTGCACGCGCGCCTGGTCGCGAACCTCCGGCTCGGCATGAGCGTCTTCCTGCACGGGGAGCTGAAGAGCGCGCAGGAACTGCTCGCGCAGAAGGTGCTCTTCCGCGACCTCGAGCGCGCCTACGCCGACTCGCACCTCGGACGGCTCGCCGGCAACACGCTGGAGAGCATCGAGACGTCGTCGCTGCACCTCGACCTCATCTCCGACTTCAAGCGCATCAACTCGCACATCTGCTCGATCGCCTACCCGATCCTCGAGGAAGCGGGCGTGCTCGCGCGCACGCGCCTCAAGTCGCCGGAAGCCGCGCCGGCACCGCCCGACGACGATCCGGTGCCGGCCGCCCACGCCGGCCGCAAGAACGACTGGCCGAAGCGGAAGACGAAGCCGGCCTGACGGCCGCGCTCCCCCATGGCAAGGACCGCTTCCGGCCATCCCTCCGCGCGGCCGCTCGCGCCGGACGCATAGCGCAGCGGCCGGCGGTGGAGCTAACGTTCGGCGTCGCGCTCGCCGTCCTCGGCGCGGGGCTGCTGCACGCGTCGTGGAACGCGCTCATCAAGTCCGCCGGCGGCGGCGACGCGTTGCTCGACACGGCGACCGTGGTCGCCGGCTCGGCGGTCTGCTCGCTGGCCGCCCTCCCGTTCGTCGCGCCGCCGCTGCCCGCGTCGTGGCCGTTCGCCGCGGCGTCGGCCGTGATCCACTTCGCCTACTACCTGACGCTCGCGCAGGCCTACCGCACCGGCGACCTGTCATTCGCGTACCCGCTGATGCGCGGCACGGCGCCGCTGCTCGTCACCGTGCTCGGCATCGTGTTCCTGCGCGAGCTGCCGACGCCGCAGATGGCCATCGGCGTCGTCCTGATCTCGACCGGCATCTTCGCGATCGCGTTCGCGCAACGCCGCCACCACCCGCGTGCGGCCGTGTACTGGGCGCTCGCCAACGCGGCGATCATCGCCGTCTACACGCTGATCGACGGCGCCGGCGCCCGCGCGTCCGGCAACGCGCTCGCCTACGTGCTGTGGCTGACGTTCGCCGAGAGCGTGGTCTTCCTCGCATGGGTCCGGCTGCATCGCGGCGCGGCCGCAGTCGGCTACGTGCGCGCGCAATGGCGGCGCGGCCTCGTCGGCGGCTTCTGCAGCGTCGCCGCCTACGGCATCGTCCTGTGGGCGATGACGCGCGCGCCGATCGCCGCCGTCTCGGCGCTGCGCGAGACGTCGGTGCTGTTCGCGGCGATCATCGGCACCGTGCTGCTGCGGGAAGGCTTCGGCCTCGCGCGGCTCGCCGGTGCCGCGAGCGTGGTCGCCGGTGTCGCCGCGCTCAAACTCTAGGGGATCCACGACCATGCCCGCCGTTCCCACCCACGCGCAGGTCGTCGTCGTCGGCGGCGGCATCGCCGGCGTGTCGACCGCCTATCACCTCGCGAAGCTCGGCATCGCCGACGTCGTGCTGCTCGAGCAGGGCCAGCTCACCTGCGGCACGACGTGGCATGCGGCCGGCCTCGTCGGCCAGACGCGCGCGACGCGCAACGCGACGCGGATGAGCCAGTACGGGATCGAGCTCTACTCGACGCTCGAAGCGGAGACGGGGCTCGCCACCGGCTGGAAGCAGTGCGGCAGCCTCAACGTGGCGAAGACGCCGGAGCGGCTCACGCTGATGAAGCGGCAGATGGCGCGCGCGGGCAGCTTCGGCATCGAGTTCGACTGGGTGACGCCGGCGGAGGCCGGCCGCATCGCACCGATCCTGCGCACCGACGACCTGGCCGGCGCCGTGTGGATCCCGGGCGACGGCAAGGCGAACCCCACCGACCTCACGCAGTCGCTCGCGAAGGGCGCGCGGTCGCGCGGCGTGCGCATCGTCGAAGGCGTGCGCGTCACCGGCGTGACGCTGCGCAACGGCCACGTCGCGGGCGTGGCGTGGTCGGGCGCAGGCGGGAGCGGACAGATCGGCTGCGAGACGCTCGTCAACTGCGCGGGCCAGTGGGCGCGCGAGTTCGGGCGGCGCGCCGGCGTCAACGTGCCGCTCTACGCCGCCGAGCACTTCTACGTCGTCACCGCGCCCATTCCGGGCGTCGCGCCCGACCTGCCGGTGATCCGCGATCCCGACGGCTTCATCTACTACAAGGAAGAAGTCGGCGGCCTCGTGATGGGCGGGTTCGAGCCGGCCGCCAAGCCCTGGAACGTCGTGCCGATTCCGGACGGCTTCGAGTTCCAGCTGCTGCCGGAGGACTGGGACCAGTTCGAGGTGCTGATGACCAGCGCGATCCATCGGACGCCGTGCCTCGAGACCGCGCAGATCAAGCTGCTGCTCAACGGCCCGGAGAGCTTCACCGGCGACGGCAACTTCATCCTCGGCGAGGCGCCGGAGGTCGGCGGCTACTTCGTCTGCGCCGGCTTCAACTCGGCGGGCATCGCCAACTCCGGCGGCGCGGGCCGGCTCGTCGCCGAGTGGATCGCGGGCGGCGAGGCGCCGCTCGACCTGTGGGACGTCGACATCCGCCGCTTCGCGCCATTCCACGCCAATCGCCGGCACCTCGCCGACCGCACCGTCGAGTCGCTGGGGCTCCATTACGCGATGCGCTGGCCGCGCGAGGAACTGCAGACGGTGCGCCCGCTGCGCCGCTCGCCGCTGTACGACCGGCTGCGCGCGAAGGGCGCGGTGTTCGGCAGCAAGTTGGGCTGGGAGCGCGCGAACTACTTCCTGCCGGACGGGCACGCGGCGCCGCCGCCGACACTCGGCACGCCGGGCTGGCTGCCGTACGTGCTCGCCGAGCAGCGGGCGTGCCGCGAGGACCTCGTCGTGTTCGACCAGACGTCGTTCGGCAAGTTCGTGCTGAAGGGCCGCGACGCGCTCGCGGTGCTCGAGCGGCTGTGCGCGAACGCGATCGACGTGCCGATCGGGCGCATCGTCTACACGGCGATGTTGAACGCGCGGGGCGGCATCGAGAGCGACGTCACGATCACGCGCTGGGGCCCCGAGACCTTCTTCATCCTGACCGGCTCCGCCCAGACGACGCGCGACGCTGCGTGGATCGAGCGGCACATCGCGCCCGGCGAGTTCGCCGCGCTGGTGGACGTCACGGCCGCGTACTCGGTGGTCTCCGTGATGGGGCCGAAGGCGGCGGCGCTGCTCGCCAGGCTCTCCCCCGACGACCTGTCCAAGGCGGGCCTGCCGTTCGCGACGACCGCCGAGATCGACGTCGGCTACGCGCGCGTTCGCGCCGCGCGCATGAGCTACGTCGGCGGGCCGGGCTACGAACTGGTCGTGCCGACCGACCAGTGCGCGACGCTGTACGACGCGCTGTGGGCCGAAGGCGCCGCGCTCGGCCTGCGCGATGCCGGCTACTACACGATCGACGCGCTGCGCATCGAGGCCGGCCGCCGCGCGTGGGGCGCCGAGCTGTCGCCGGACGAGACGCCGTGGGAGGCCGGGCTCGACTTCGCCGTGCGCATCGACAAGGCGGTCGCGTTCATCGGACGCGATGCGCTGATCCGGCAGCGGGCGGAAGGGCTGCGCAAGCGGCTCGTGCAGGTCACGCTCGACGACCCGGAGGCGTTCCCGTGGGGCGGCGAGCCGATCCTGATGGACGGGCGCAACGTCGGCGAGCTCACGTCTGCCGGATTCAGCCGCAGGCACGGCCGCGCGGTCGCGCTGGGCTACGCGCGGGCGGCGCCGGGCGCCCCGGCGCTGACCGACGAGGCCATCCTCGCGGCGCGCTACGCGGTCGACATCGCCGGCCGGACATTTGCGGCGACCCCGCACTTGCAGTTACGCTGATCCCCGCCTCCGGACGCCTTCGCCAATGCCCCACCGACTCGCCCCTCCGCCTCCCCGCCGCGGCCGCACGCCCGCGAAGCCCGGCACCGTCACCGTGCAGGTGCAAAGCCTCACGCGCGGCCTGTCGCTGCTCGAGGCCCTCGCCCGCGCCGAAGGCGGGCTGACGCTGACCGACCTCGCGCAGCGGGTCACGCTCGCGCCGTCGACCGCGCACCGCCTGCTCGCCACGCTGGAGAAGATGGGCTACGTCTACCAGGGCGGCGAGCTCGGCCGCTGGTACATCGGCCTGCAGGCGTTCGCCGTCGGGTCGAGCTTCCTCGCCAACCGCGACTTCGTCGCGCAGAGCCATCCGTACATGCGGCGCCTGATGGAGCAGTCGGGCGAGACGGCGAACCTCGGCATCCTCGACGGCACCGAGGCCGTGTTCATCGACCAGGTGCAGTGCCGCGAGATGATGCGCACGATCGTGAAGCTCGGCAGCCGCGTGCCGCTGCACGCGTCGGGCGTGGGCAAGGCGATCTTCGCCGCGCTGCCCGACGAGCAGATCGACGCGATCCTCAAGGTCAAGGGGCTGCCGCGAATCACCGGCAACACGATCACGTCGCCCGAGACGATGTGGCAGAGCATCCGCGTGATCCGCCAGCGCGGCTGGTCGTTCGACGACGAGGAGCACGCGCTCGGCACGCGCTGCGTGGCCGCGCCGATCTACGACGAGCACGCCGAGGTGCTGGGCGCGATCTCGCTCGCGGGCCCGTCGTCGCGGCTGCCCGACGAGCGGATCAAGCAGCTGGGGCCCGTGGTCGCCCACACCGCCGAGGAGCTCACGCGGCGGCTGGGCGGGCGCTCGCCGCACGGAAAATGAGGGTCAGATTCGCGATTCGGATGCGGGAGGCCGCCGCCTGCAGCTGCGAGACGCGGATCTGACCCTCACTTTCCTTCCATCCGCGCTGTCCTGCGCGCGAGGTCCGGCTGCGCCGGCGGAAGCCAGCGCGCCAGCAGATCGTCGGCGTCGGTGAAGTCGTTGCAGGTCAGCACCATGTCGCAGCCGGCGGCAAGTGCCGCGTCGGCGCGCGCCACGATGTCGCCAGCCGTGAACGCGCCGGCCATGCCGAGGTCGTCCGAGAACACGAGCCCGTCGAAGCCCAACCGCCCGCGCAGGATGTCCTGCAGCCACACGCGCGAGTAGCCGGCCGGGACCGCGTCGACCGCCGGGAACACGACGTGCGCCGGCATCACGCCCTCCAGCCCGGCCTTCGCCAGCACTGCGAATGGCACGAGGTCGTGCGCGACGAGTTCGGGCAGCGGCCGGTCGTCGATCGGCACGTCGGTGTGGGAGTCGGCGGCGACGAAGCCATGTCCCGGAAAGTGCTTCCCCACCGCCGCGCAGCCGCCGGCGTTGAGCCCTTGTCGCAGGCAGGCGGCGAGGTGTGCCGCCGCATTCGGATGGCCGTGGAACGCGCGGTCGCCGATGACCGTCGAGGCGCCGAAGTCGAGGTCGAGCACCGGCGTGAAGCTGAAGTCCACGCCGTGCGCGCGCAGCTCGCGCGCGATGAGGGTGCCCAGCCGCAGCGCTTCGGCGGCCGCCCCGGCGACGTCGCCGTCCCAGCGCTCGCCCAGCGTGCGCATCGGCGGAATCGCCGTGAAGCCCTCGCGGAAGCGCTGGACGCGGCCGCCCTCGTGGTCGACGCAGACGAGCAGATGCGGCGTGCGCAATGCGCGGATCTCCGCGGTCAGTGCCGCGAGCTGCGCGCGGTCCGCGTAGTTGCGCGCGAACAGGATGACGCCGCCCACGCACGGATGGACGAGACGCTCGCGGTCGGCCGCCGTGAGGGCGAGGCCCTCGACGCCCAGCACCACCGGGCCGCGCGGCAGCGCGATTGCCGGCATCAAGGTGCGGCCCCCGGACCCGCTGCCGCCGCTTCGCGCATCAGCGCCTTCATCTGCTGCACCGCCTCGCGCAGGCCGACGAACACGGCACGCGAGACGATCGCGTGACCGATGTGCAGCTCGCGCACGCCCTGCAGCCGCGCCACCGGCTGCACGTTGAAGTAGTTGAGCGCATGGCCCGCGTTGAAGCGCATGCCGAGCGCGCGGATCGCAGCACCCGCGGCACGGATTTTCTCGATCTCGGCGACGACGGCCGCGCTCTCGGCGTCGCGTCCTTTGGCGTGGAACGCGTGTGCATAGGGCCCCGTGTGCACTTCGCACACGCGCGCGCCGATGCGCGCGGCCGCCTCGACCTGCGCCAACTCGGCGTCGATGAACACCGACGTCACGATGCCGGCGTCGGCGAGCCGCGCGACGACACCCGCCAGCGCGCGCTCGTGGCCGGCGACGTCGAGCCCGCCCTCGGTGGTCACCTCCTGCCGTCCTTCCGGCACCAGCATCGCCATCTCGGGCTTGAGGTCGCAGGCGACGTGCGTCATCTCTTCCGTGGCCGCCATCTCCAGGTTGAGCTTGATGTGCACGAGGTCGCGCAGCCGGCGCACGTCCTCGTCCTGAATGTGGCGGCGGTCCTCGCGCAGGTGGACGGTGATGCCGTCGGCGCCGCCCAGGTGCGCTTCCACCGCCGCCCACACGGGGTCCGGCTCGTGGGTGCGCCGCGCCTCGCGCAGCGTCGCCACATGGTCGATGTTGACGCCCAGTTCGATCACGATTGCGGTCCTTCCTCGTCGAGGGCCATGAGGTCGCGGACGATCCGCCGGCTGAACACCTGCCGCGCGTCGAGGTGGTGGTCGAGCACCTCGCGCATCAGGCGCTTGGCCTCGGCCGCCGTCTCGGCGTCGGGGAACGCCTGCGTCGTCAGCGCGATCAGCGTCGCGCCGCGCACGACCTGCCCGCCGGGTGCGGGCTCCTGCGCCACGTTCGCCGCGATCCGCTGCGGCCCGCGGTCGAACACGTAATGGTACCTGCCCGCCGGATCGACGGGCTCGCCAGTGGCCGCGTCGCGCGTCAGCGACAGCGCATAGCCGAGCTCGGCCAGCAGCGTCATCTCGAACCGTCGCAGCACCGCGGCCTGCGCGGCCGCCGGCGGCCGCTCCGCCAGCGCGGCCAGTGCCGTCGCGTAAGCATCGAACAGCGCCGCGTGCGGGTCTTCGCGCGGAAGCAGCTTCAGCAGGAGCTCGTTGACGTAGAAGCCGGCCAGCAGCGCGGAGCCGCCGGGCAGCGGCATCCCGCCGCGCCACTCCGCCTTCAGCAGCGTCTTCAGCTCGCCGGTGCCCGCCCACGACAACACGAGCGGCTGAAATGCCTGCAGCAGTCCGCGCGTCTCCGAGCGCGGGCGCTTGGCACCCCGCGCCACCATCGCAACGCGGCCGTAGCCGGGTGTGAGCGCCTCGACGATCAGGCTGGTCTCGCGGTACGGGTAGGCGTGGAGCACGAACGCCGGCTCGTCGTCGCGCCGTTGCGCGGTTGCACGCGTGGCCATCCGGGCGCGCGTCCGGTCAGTAGCCGAAGCGCGCGAGCGACGCGTCGGTGTCGGCCCAACCGCGCTTCACGCGCACCCAGACCTCCAGGTACACCTTGCCGCCGAAGAGGCGCTCCATCTCGGCGCGCGCCTGCGTGGCGATCGCCTTCATCCGCGCCCCGCCCTCGCCCAGCAGGATCGCGCGCTGCCCCGGCTTGTCGACGTAGACGGTCGCGTGGATCCGGCGCAGCGATCCCTCCACCGCGAACTGCTCGATGCCGACGGTCGTCGCGTACGGCACCTCGTCGCCCAGCATCCGGAAGATCTTCTCGCGGATGAACTCGGCAGCGAGGAACCGCTCGTCGCGGTCGGTCAGGTCGTCTTCCGGATACAGCGGCGCCGACGCCGGCAGCAGCTTCGCCAATTCGGCCTTCAGCTCGGCAAGCTGCGTGCCTCTGTCGGCCGAGACCGGAACGATCGCGGCGAACGGGTGCAGCGCCGCGATCTCGGAGAGCCGGGGCAGCAGCGTCGCCTTGTCGGCGACGAGGTCCACCTTGTTGACGGCCGCAACCACCGGCACGCGCGCCGGCAGCAGGCGGACCACGGCGCGGTCGGCCTCCGTGATCCGCGTGGCGTCGAGCACCAGCACGACGGCGTCGACGTCGGCGAGGCTGTCGCGCACCGCGCGGTTCAGGTGCTCGTTGAGGCGCGACCGGTGCCGCGTCTGGAAGCCGGGCGTGTCGACGAACACGAACTGGGCGGCCGCGTCGGTGGCGATACCGACGATCCGGTGCCGCGTCGTCTGCGGCTTCTTCGACGTGATGCTGATCTTCGCGCCGATCAGCGCGTTCATCAGCGTCGACTTCCCCACGCTCGGCCGGCCGACGATCGCCACGTGGCCGCAGCGGAAGTCCGCCGCCGCCGGCCTGCCGTCAGCCGCCGCCACGCCTGTCTCCGGCCGCGAGCAGCGCGGCCTGCGCGCCCGCGGCTTCGGCCGCCGCCTGCTCGGCCACGCGCCGGCTGGAGCCCCGGCCCGTCGTCGCGAGCGACAGTGCCGGAATCCGGCACTCGACCTCGAACTGCTGCGCGTGCGCGTCGCCGGTCGTGGCCGTGACGACGTACTCGGGCACCGGCAGCCGGCGCGCCTGCAGCCACTCCTGCAGCCGCGTCTTCGGATCCTTGCCCAGCGAAGCCGGATCGGCCTGCGCCAGCACGTCGCCGTAGCACGCGTCGATCACCGACCGTGCCGCCTCGAAGCCGCCGTCGACGAACACCGCGCCGAACACGGCCTCGAGCGCGTCGGCGAGAATCGATGTCCGGTCGTGGCCGCCGCTCTTCAATTCGCCCTCGCCCAGCCGGATCTCTCCGCCCAGTCCGAGTCGGCGGGCGACGCGCGCCAGCGTGTCCTGATTGACCAGCGCCGCACGGACCCGCGACAGGTCGCCCTCGGGCAGCGCCGGAAAGCGCTCGTACAGCGCGGCCCCGACCACGCAGTTGAGCACCGCGTCGCCGACGAACTCCAGCCGCTCGTTGTGCGCAGCGCCGAAGCTCCGGTGCGTGAGGGCGCTCGTCAGCAGCTCGGGACGGCGGAATGCGTAGCCGAGCTGCGCGCGGAGCGGAGCGGACATCCGGCCGGGCGCGGCTACCGCGACGCCGTCGCGTCGAAGTCCAGCAGCAGGCTCACGTTGCCGACCATGTGCAGCTGCTTCTGCCAGCTCACCGACGCGGTGATCGTGTTGCCGGACTTCGTGACGTCGACGTCCTTCGCCACCACCGCGTCCGCGTAGTCGGCGGCCAGCCGCCGGTCCATCGCGCGCCGGATCGTCGCCACCGACAGGTCGTTGGAATCGGCGAGCGCGCCCTCGAGTGCGCGCTGGATCGTGTAGTACTCGATGTACGCCGGAATCATCCGGAACGACACCATCGCGACCACCAGCACGACCGCCGCGACGAACAGGAAACCGATCATCGACAGCCCTCGCTGCGCCCGTTGTCCCGCCGTCATCGTCATCGCCGTCGTCCCTCGTAACGCGCGCTAGCGGATGCCGCTGCCCACCCGCTTGAACGCGAAGCTCGAAATGTCGTCCCAGTTGAACCAGATGAAGAATGCCTTCCCGCGGACGTGGTCGTCCGGCACGAAGCCCCAGTACCGGCTGTCGTCGCTGTTGTCGCGGTTGTCGCCCATCATGAAGTAGTGCCCGGCCGGGACCTTGCACGTGAATCCGCGGTCATTGTAGTCGCAATTCTCGCGGCCCGGAAACGGCCGCACGTTCTGCGGATACACCGGAGCCGCCTGCGGGCTGACGCCGATCGTGTACGAGTGCGCGCCCGCCCCCGTGTTCGCGGTTTCGCTGTACCGGTCGAGCGTCTCGAAGCGCAGGTTCTCGAGGTAGCTGTACGTGCCGTCGCGCACCTGCGGCAGCGGCTGCCCGTTCACCGTCAGCTTCTTGTCCTCGTACTTGACCACGTCGCCGCCGACGCCGACCACCCGCTTGATGAAGTCCTGGCTTGGGTTCACCGGATAGCGGAATACGACGACGTCGCCGCGCCGCGGGTCGGAAAGCGGCACGACCTTGGTCTCGACGATCGGCAGCCGCAGCCCGTACGCGAACTTGTTGACGAGGATGAAGTCGCCGACCTCGAGCGTGGGCCGCATCGACGACGACGGAATCTTGAAGGGCTCGGCGACGAACGACCGCAGCAGGAAGACGACGAGCAGGACGGGAAAGAACGACGCCGCGTATTCCACCCAGGCCGGCTCGGGCGCACCCGGCGCCCGGCGTTGCGCGAGCCAGGCACGGTCGACGAACCAGAGCACGCCGGTGGCGAGCGTCAGCAGGAACAGGATCAGCGCGAAGTTCATCGTCGTTCGTTGGTGTGTGCGCGGCCCGGCGGATTGTGCCACGGCACCCGCGGGCCGGGCCGGCGTCCGGCCCCCCGGAATCGCCGTTCGTCCCTCGGAGCGCCTATTTGTCGCCCACCTGCAGGATCGCCAGGAACGCCTCCTGCGGGATCTCGACGCTGCCGACGGCCTTCATCCGCTTCTTGCCGGCCTTCTGCTTCTCGAGCAGCTTCTTCTTGCGCGTGATGTCGCCGCCGTAGCACTTGGCCAGCACGTTCTTGCGCATCGCCTTCACCGACTCCCGCGCGATGATCTGCGCGCCGATCGCCGCCTGGATCGCGACGTCGAACATCTGCCGCGGGATGAGGCCGCGCATCTTGGCGACGACCTCGCGCCCGCGGTACTGCGCGACCGAGCGGTGGACCATCACCGACAACGCGTCGACGCGCTCGCCGTTGATCAGGATGTCGAGCTTGACGACGTCGGCGGCGCGGAAGTCGAGGAACTCGTAATCCATCGACGCGTAGCCGCGGGAGACGCTCTTCATCCGATCGAAGAAGTCCATGACGACCTCGGCGAGCGGCAGCTCGTAGTGGATGACCACCTGCCGGCCGCGGTACTGCATGTCGCGCTGCACGCCGCGCTTCTCCGTGCACAGCGTCAGCACGGGCCCGACGTAGTCCTGCGGCACCAGGATCGTGACCTTGATCACCGGCTCGCGGATCTCTTCGACGCGCGACAGGTCGGGGAGCTTCGACGGATTGTCGATCTCCTCGACCGTGCCGTCGCGCAGCAGCACCTGGTAGACGACGGACGGCGCCGTCGTGATCAGGTCCATGTCGTACTCGCGCTCGAGCCGCTCCTGCACGATGTCCATGTGCAGCAGACCCAGGAAGCCGCAGCGGAAGCCGAAGCCCAGCGCCTGCGACACCTCGGGCTCGAAGTGCAGCGACGCGTCGTTCAACTTGAGCTTGGTCAGCGCCTCGCGCAGCGCCTCGTACTGGTTCGACTCGACCGGGTAGAGGCCCGCGAAGACCTGCGGCTTCACTTCCTTGAAGCCGGGCAGCGGCCCGGCGGCTGCCGCCTGCGCGTGCGTGATCGTGTCGCCGACCTTGGCCTCGGCCAGTTCCTTGACGCCGGCGATGACGAACCCGACGTCGCCGGCCGCCAACTGCTCGCGGGCCAGCGCCTTCGGCGTGAACGCGCCGACCTGCTCGCACTGGTGCACGGCGCCCGTCGCCAGCAGCAGGACCTTGTCGCGCGGCTTCAGCGTGCCGTTGACCATGCGCACCAGCATCACGACGCCGACGTAGTTGTCGAACCACGCGTCTATGACCAGCGCCTGCAGCGGTGCGCCGGGATCTCCCGCGGGCGGCGGAACGCGGGCGATCACGGCCTCGAGGATGTCGTCGATGCCCTCGCCGGTCTTGGCGCTCGCCCGGATCGCATCCTGCGCCGGGATGCCGACGATGTCCTCGATCTCCTCGATCACGCGCTCCGGCTCCGCCGACGGGAGGTCGATCTTGTTGAGCACCGGGATCACCTCGACGCCCTGCTCGATCGCGGTGTAGCAGTTGGCGACCGTCTGCGCCTCGACGCCCTGCGACGCGTCGACGACCAGCAGCGCCCCCTCACAGGCCGCGAGCGAGCGCGACACCTCGTACGCGAAGTCGACGTGGCCCGGCGTGTCGATCAGGTTGAGCGCGTACGTCTGCCCGTCGCGCGCCCGGTACGCCAGCGCGGCCGTCTGCGCCTTGATCGTGATGCCGCGCTCGCGCTCGAGGTCCATCGAGTCGAGCACCTGCTCGCTCATCTCGCGGTCGGACAGGCCGCCGCAGCGCTGGATGAAGCGATCGGCGAGCGTCGACTTCCCGTGGTCGATGTGGGCGATGATCGAGAAGTTGCGGATGTGGCGCAAAGTGGGTCCGGCGGAAAATCGAAGGGCACCCGAAAGTGCCCTCAAAGGCGGGGCGCCGGTCGTGGCGCCGCCGCAGGAGATCGTCGGAAAACGTTGAATTTTAACCGATTCGGCCCCGGCGCGCGAGTGCGGCCTCGACGGCGGCCGCGTCCAGGCGGTAATGGCACAGTTCCACGCCATCGGCCGGCGCTCCCAGCAGCAGCACCGGCACGAGGTCGCCGAAGCGGTCTTCGAGCTCCGGATGGGCGTCGACGTCGATTTCGGCGACCGCCACGCCGTGCGCCCGCGCGATCGACGCCAGCGCGTCGCGCATCTCGTCGCACAGGTGGCAGTAGGCGCGGGTGAGAAGTGTCAACACGATCCGCCTCCCCTCACCGGCCCCTTGTATGTTTAGAGGGCAGGTGCATTTCTGGGATGCCGCCCGGCGCGCCAAACCTGTTGCCCCTCGGAGTGAAAGCTCGCGGGTGAGCCCGAGGTCAACGCGTCGCACGGCTTGATGTCCACGTCGTCAGCCCGAACGGTTACCAACGTATGAACGTGCATCCACAAGGCAGGGAAACGGCAACGGCAGCACGCCCGAACGCGGGGATCGATGTGTCCAAGCAATGGCTGGACGCGGCTTGGGGAACGGAGGTCCGGCGCTTCGCGCATGATGCCGCGGGGATCAAGCAGTTGGCGGCGAGTCTGCGGCAGGCGGCGGCCGATCTGGTGGTGTTGGAAGCCACCGGCGGCTGGGAGCTGCGGGTGGCGGCGGAGTTGCAGGGCGAGGGGTTGGCGGTGGCGGTGGTCAATCCGCGGCAGGCGCGGGACTTCGCCAAGTCGATGGGGGTGCTGGCCAAGACCGATCGGGTCGATGCCCAGGTGCTGCGTGATTTTGCCGACGTGCTGGCGCGGCATCCACAGCGGGCGCGCTATGTGCGGCCGCTGGCGGACGCCCCCCCCGTATGCGGCGGCGGCGTTGCTGGAGATGCGGGTGGCGGAGGCAATCGACTGCCGTTGGCGCATCCGGCGGCGCGCAAGAGTCTGGCGGCGATCTTGAAGGCGTTGGACAAGCAGTTGGCGGAAGTGGACAACGACATCGACCGCCAGATGCGGGCGCACTTCAAGGAGCTGCTGACGCAGCTGGATACGGTGAAAGGCGTGGGGCCGGTGGCGATGAGCACGCTGGCCGCGCTGCTGCCAGAGTTGGGGCAGCTCAGTGGCCGGGCGATCAGCGCCTTGGTCGGCGTCGCGCCTGGCCCGATTCGGCACCATCAAGGGGACTGGGGTGGGCGCGCCAGTGCGGGCGGTGGTCTTGTCCCCTACAACCCGTTGTGCGGAGTTTCATCAGCGCCTCATCGCTGCGGGCAAGCCACCGAAGGTGGCGCTGGTCGCCTGCATGCGCAAGCTGCTGGTCATGCTCAACGCCATGGTTCGCGACGGCACCGTATGGAACCCCGAAAAAATGATGAAAACCACTTGACGTCCAACACGGTTGCTCACCCCGGCCCTCCCTTGCAGGGCGCGCCGTCGCAAGCATGCGACGGCCGCTCGAGCGGCACCGAGCATGCTCGGCGAAACCCCGCTCTCGCCCCCGCAAGCGGGGAGAGGGAGGATAGCCGCGTGGCGCTGCGGGTGTGTGCGCGGCGAAACCGCCCGATGAGGCATTCAGCCCGCATGCGCGCGCTACCGAACGGTCGCGAAGCGGCCTGGGAGCGGCGCGCTTCGTGCCGCTTCCGCGTGGTCGGCGCCGGGCCGTCCCAAGCCGACCACGCTGACTGACTCGGGCGATGAACGGAGTCAGTCTCGCGGCGCCTCTCCGCGAAACTACTCTCCGTTCAGCGCACGCAGGGTGGAAAAGAACTGCTGCTCGCCGCGCTTCAACTGCAGCGTCACCGAGGCGCCCTTCTCCACCTTCGACAGCACGTCGTTGACCTGCGCCGCGCTTTTCGCCTCGGTGGTCGCGCCGCCGCGGACGATCGCGATGATGACGTCGCCGGGCTGCACGTTGCCGCGCACGGTCGGCGCGACGTCGTCGACGGCCACGCCCGCCTTCACGTCTGCTTCCTTCCTCTGCTCGTCGGTAAGGTCGGACAGGACGAGGCCCATCTTGTTGGGCTTCGCCTTCTCCTTGGGCGCCGGCTGCCCGCGCCGCGGCTGCGCGGCCGCGTCTTCCTTCATCTCCGCCACCGTGACCGTCAGTTCCTTCTGCGCGTTCTTGCGCCACACGGTGAGGCTGATCTTGTTGCCGGGGCGGATCGCCGTGATGATCCGCGGCAGCTCCTGCGACGTCTTCACGTCACGGCCGTCGGCACGGACGATGATGTCGCCGACCTCCACGCCCGCCTTGGCCGCGGGGCCGTCCTTCTCGACGCCGTTGACCAGCGCCCCGCGCGGCGCGCCGAGGCCGAACGCCTCGGCGTCCTCCTTGGTCACCGGCTGGATCTGCACGCCGATGCGCCCGCGCGTCACGCGCCCCTTCTCCTTCAGCTGCGACACGGTGTTCATCGCGACGTCGATGGGAATGGCGAACGCGAGCCCCATGTAGCCGCCCGAGCGGGAATAGATGAGCGAGTTGATGCCGACCACCTCGCCCTTCATGTTGAACAGCGGCCCGCCCGAGTTGCCGGGGTTGATCGCGACGTCGGTCTGGATGAACGGGACCAGGTTCTCCTGCGGCAGGTCGCGGCCCTTGGCGCTGACGATGCCGGCCGTCATCGTGTTCTCGAGACCGAACGGCTTGCCGATCGCGACGACCCACTCGCCGACCTTGAGCTTCTCCGGGTCGCCGATCGTGACCTTCGGCAGGTCCTTCGCCTCGATCTTGAGCAACGCGATGTCGGTGCGCTTGTCGGTGCCGAGGACCTTGGCCTTGAACTCGCGCTTGTCGGACATGCGGACCGTCACTTCGTCCGCGCCGTCGACGACGTGCGCGTTGGTGAGCACGTGTCCGTCGCTGCCGATGACGAAGCCCGAGCCCACCGCCTGCGGCTCCGGCTCGCGCTCGGGCCCGCGGCGCGGGGGCACCTGCCCGAACCGGCGGAAGAACTCGTAGAACGGGTCGTCCTCCGACAGTTCGGGCATGCCGCGCGCCCGGCGCGACTTCTGGGTGACGTCGATCGACACGACGGCCGGTCCGTTCCTCTCGTACAGGTCCGTGAAGTCCGGCAGGCCGGCGCGGCCCTGCGCCGACGCGGCGGGTGCCAACGGCAGGTTCAGCACGAGCAGGAGCGCACCGGCGGCGGCGGTGCGAAGCGGGGACGGCATGCGCATGGGAATCCTCTTGCGAAAGGCGCGTTGCGGGTTGCGAACGGAAGGAAGGCCGGCTAGCGGCGGGCGACCGACTGGGCGATCTGGCGCACCGTCGCCGGCGGCACTTCGCCCAGCACGGTGACGAGGAACGCGTCGCTGCGGGTCGTGTACTGGGCGAGGCCCCCGGCCTGCGTCAGGCCGATCTGCGTCTGCGTGACGGTGAACGGCTCGATGAAGATGCTGATGGCGACCAGCCCGTCCGAGTACACGATGTGCGCGACGGGATTCGGCTTGCCCGGGAGCTTGCGAATGCCCTCCATGATCTTGGTGAAGCCGGGCGGGACCTTGCCGACGTTCCAGCCGGTGTCGTTCTGCACGACCTCGCCGGGCCCGCCGCGCTTGACCTGCCAGTCCGGCGGCACCGTGGCCCACGAGGGCTTGACCGACTCCTTGTCGATCTTCGGGTTGAGCGAGACGTCGGAGAACGCGAATTCCTCGATGATCTCGCCCTTCTCGTTGAGGAGGCGCGCCTTGAGCAGCAGCCCCGTCGATGTGTGCGACCAGAACTTGTGCGCGTAGCGCAGCCCGTCCTTCGGCTCGAACACGACGATGTCCACCGTCTGCCCGGCGATCCGCTCGCCGCCGATCCGCCGGAAGTTGTAGAACTGCGTGAGATTGCCGATCTGCTCCGCGGAAAGCGACGGGAACACGTTGCGGATCGTGCGCGGCTCGATGCGGACGACCTTGGCCTCGGGCAGGTACTGGCGCACTTCGTTGCCCGAGCGCACGATCTCGCGCGCCGGGCCGTCGAGCGAGACGAGCTTCTCCCATTCCTGGCCGTTGTCGTTCAGGTGCGTCAGCCGGAACGTCTCGACGCGGTTGCCTTGCCGGAACACGATCGTCCCGCTGTAGTTGAGCAGGCGAGCGGCCTGCGTGACTTCGGTGAGCCACGTTGCCGCGTCCTGCGCGCGCGCGCGCGACGCGCCCAGCACCGCCGCCAGCAGCACGACGCCGATCGCCGCGCGCAGCACCGCGCGCGGAACCGCCGAACCCTGGTGCATCATCGCCGCGGTCGCCTCGATCAGGGACGGGGTTCGGCGCCGGCCGTGGCCACCGCGCGCAGGTAGGTGCCCCCACCGTGGATCGCCGTCGCCGGCGAGTACTCCTGGTGCGCCATCAGGTAGTCGGCGGGAAGCTCCGCCGGCGGCTTGACCTGCGCGGCGCGCACGGTCGCGGCCTCGCGCGCCTTGGCGACCGCGTTGGGCGGCACGTCGACCATCGAGAATGCCGTCCACCCGACGACCGTCACCGCGGCGATCGTGGCGGCGACCGCCCACGCGAACGTCGCCGGCTGCGCCGGCCGGTGGGCCCTGGCGTGCGGGGCGAGCACGGTGGGCTCGGCCGCCAGCGCCGCGGCAAACCGCGCCGGGACACCGCGCGCACCGCCTCCGGTGCCGCGCAGGTGGTCGCCGATCACGTGGTAGCTGACCCACGCCTGCATCGCGTCTGCGGATTTCAACTCGGCCAGGCAGCGGTCGAGCTCGGCGTCGTCGAGCTCGCCGTCCATCAGGCGCGAAATGTTCTCGTTCATCACCATCTCCGGTTCTCGTCGGTGCCGAGCTGCGGCCGCAGCTCGGCGGCGATCGCCTCGCGCGCGCGGAAGATCCGGGAGCGCACGGTGCCGATCGGGCAGTTCATCACAGACGCGATTTCCTCGTAGCTCAGGCCCTCGATCTCGCGCAAGGTGATCGCCGTGCGCAGGTCCTCGGGCAGTGCATCCATCGCGCGGTTCACCGTGGCGGCGATCTGCTTGCCGATCAACTCGTCCTCCGGCGTCGCGCTGTCCCGCAGCTGTTCCGCTTCCTCGAAGCCTTCCGCTTCCTCGTTGTCGAACGACGTCGACGTCGGCGCCCGCCTGCCCATCGCGACCAGGTAGTTCTTCGCCGTGTTGATCGCGATGCGATACAGCCACGTGTAGAACGCACTCTCGCCGCGGAAGCTCGGCAGGGCCCGGTAGGCCTTGATGAAGGCCTCCTGCGCCACGTCCTCGACCTCCGCCGGGTCGCGCACCAGCGCGACAGCAGCCGCACGAGCTTGCGCTGGTACTTCATGACCAACAACTCGAACGCGCGCTTGTCGCCCCGTTGCGCCCGCTCCACGAGTTGCTGATCGACTTCGCGATCACCCATCCGCGGGTATTCCCTGAATCGTTCGTTGTTGTCCCGCCGAACGGCAGGTGCGGCAGCCGGCTAACGCCACGTCCTCGCCGAGCCGAACCACGGGTTTGACGCCGCAGCGCACGCTTGCCGTAACAGACTGTTTCGCGGGGGGTAAGTTCATTGGTCGTGACCGACAACATCCACCCGTTCGCGCGGCGGGCATTTGTCCAGGACAACGACGGGCTCGATCCCTCCGGTGACGATCCCCCGGTAGTTCTTCACCTCCGGCCGCGCCCACCGCGCAAGCGTAGTGCGCGCGGCATCGTCGAGCAGGCCGACCTGATCGAGGGCGGCGACGGTCGCCGGGTGCAGGCCCCGCACGGCGCCGTCGGCCACCTTGAGCGCGATGCCCCACCCGCGGCTGCGCACACCGATGGCCTGGACGCCTTCGGCGCCGACCTTCGCGACCCAGTCCCCGCGCCCGGCGTCCATCAGCGCGAGGTCGCTCCGGCGCTCGCCAGCGACCATGATCGGATGCGCGGTCATCGCGTCCGCGAGCGTGCGCGGCGCGGCGCCGAAGTGCGGGTCGTCGCCGGGCGCGGCCAGTCGCGCGAACGCGCGCGCGAGGCTGCGCAGCGGCATCGCGTAGTTCGGCGCCGAGCAGCCGTCGATGCCCATGACCAGCGCGCCCTCGGCCACGCCCGTGAAGGTGGCGACGGCGCGGCGGATTTCGCGCTGCAACGGGTGGTCGGGGTCGAGATAGTCGCCCTTCGCGTAGCCGCACGCGCTGCAATGCGCGAGCATGCCGGCGTGCTTGCCCGAGCAGTTGTGGGCGAGCGGCGAATACGGGGGCGGTGGCGGCACCTGGTCGTGCGCCAGGTAGTGATGCGGCGGATGCGCGCCGCACTGGAGGTCGGCCGCGCGATTGCCTGCCTTGGCGAGGATCGACGCGGCCGCTGCGACGTGCCGCGGCTCGCCGGAGTGGCTCGCGCACAGCAGCGCGATTTCCTGCTGCGTGAGCCCGAAACGCGCGGGGCCGCCGGCCGCGACGAACGGCAGTGCCTGCAGCGGTTTGAGCGTGCTGCGCGTGAACGTCCGCGCCTCCGGGTCGCCCGCGGCGTACAGGAGCCTCCCCTCGCCGTCGACGACCGCCACCGAGCCCATGTGCACGGACTCGACCGCGCCGCCCCGGGTCATGACCGTCAGCGGAGCGTGGGCGGCGGAGAAAGCGGCGGCGGCGGGCATCGAGGGGCGACGAAGAAAGAACCGCCCATTATCGCCCATTCACCGCAAAGGGTCTGACCCTTAACATGCACTGGATTGCATGTTGGGGGTCGGACCCTTGGCCGAACAGCGGATCCCTCGCGAACCGACTACGCTCGGGACCAGGCGACGCGTGCGGCGCTAACGCGCGGCGAGCGCGGCCTTGATCTGCTCCAGCGCGCCCGGGTCCTCGATCGTCGTGAGGTCGCCCGGGTCGCGGCCTTCGGCCAGCGCCTGGATCGACCGGCGCAGCAGCTTGCCCGACCGCGTCTTCGGCAGCAGCGTCACGAAGTGGACGGCGCCCGGCCGCGCGATCGCGCCCAGTTCGCGGTCGACCGTATCCATCACCTCCTTGCGCATCGCGGCCACGCCTTCGGGTGTGGCGACCCGCGCCGGGTCCTTCACCACGGCGAACGCGACGGGAACCTGCCCCTTGAGCGGGTCGGCCACGCCCACCACGGCCACCTCCGCGATGCCCGCGTGCGCCTGCACGGCCTCCTCGATCTCGCGCGTGCCGAGCCGGTGGCCGGCGACGTTGATGACGTCGTCGGTGCGGCCGAGCACGAAGTAGTAGCCGTCCTGGTCGCGCGTCGCCCAGTCGAACGTCGAATACACGAAACGGTCGCGGAACGTCGAGAAATACGTCTTGACGAACCGCTCGTCGTCGCCCCACACGGTCGTCATGCAGCCCGGCGGCAGCGGCGGCGCGATGGTCAGCACGCCCTTCTCGTCGGTGCCCACCTCCTCGCCGGTAGTCTCGTGCAGCAGGTGCACGTCGTAGCCCGCGGCCGGGAACGACGGACTGCCGAACTTGCGCGCCGTCTCCTCCACGCCAAGGTGGGCGGACAGGATCGGCCAGCCCGACTCGGTCTGCCAGTAGTTGTCGACGATGGCGGCACCGCCGAGCGCGTCCGAGACCCAGCGCGCGGTCGGCTCGTCGAGCGGCTCCCCGGCGAGGAACAGATACTTGAGCGTCGGGATCGCGTGCTGCCGCATGAACGCCGGGTCCTGCTTCTTGAGGACGCGGATTGCCGTCGGCGAGCTGAACATCGTCTTGACCTTGTGGTCGGCGACGATCTTCCACCAGATCGCGGGATCCGGCCGGATCGGCAGGCCCTCGTACATGATCGTCGTCGAGCCGTTGATGAGAGGCCCGTAGATGATGTACGAGTGGCCGACCACCCAGCCGATGTCGCTCGTCGTGAACATGCTCTCGCCGGGCGCCACGCAGAAAATATCGCGCATCGACGTCGCCAGCGCGACCGCGTAGCCGCCCGTGTCGCGCTGGACGCCCTTCGGGTTGCCGGTCGTGCCCGACGTGTACAGGATGTACGACGGCTCGCTCGACTCCAGCCACTCGACCGGCACCTGCGCGTCCATGTGCTGCGCGCGCAGCTGCCCGTAGTCGAGGTCGCGGCCGGCCACGCGCGTCATGGCCGGGTCGAGACCGCGGTTGCAGATCACGACCTTCTGCGGGGGGTTCTGCGCGAGGCGGCACGCCTCGTCGACCAGATGCTTGTACGGGACCGCCTTGCCGCCGCGCATGCCGGCGTCGGCGGTGACCATGACCTTCGGCTTCGCGTCGTCGATGCGCGTCGCGAGGCTCGCCGCCGCGAAGCCGCCGAACACGACCGAGTGAATGGCGCCGATGCGCGCGCACGCGAGCATCGCGAACACGGCCTCGGGAATCATCGGCATGTAGACGAGCACGCGGTCGCCGTGACCCACGCCCAGGCTCTTGAGGACGGACGCGAAGCGGTTCACCTCGGCGGCGAGCTCGCGGTACGTGTAGCGCGCCTCCTGGCCGGTCTCGGTCGACAGGTACACGAGCGCCGCCTGGTCGCCGCGCGCCGCCAGGTGGCGGTCGACGGCGTTGTGGCAGAGGTTCGTGCGTCCGCCGACGAACCAGCGTGCGAACGGCGGCCGCGAATAGTCGAGGACCGCCGCGAACGGCGTCTGCCAGTCGATCAGCGCGGCCTTCTCGCGCCAGAATGCGTCGCGGTCGGCGAGCGAGCGCCGATGGTAGTCACGGTAGCTCTGCATGACGGGTTCCTCCTCGTGGATCCGTGGACGCCGGCCGGCGGCCCGCTGCGCGGTCGGGCGGCGATCCCTCGTGTGGCCGAAATCGTAGGGCGAGCGGCCTGCGCGAACCTTGCGCGCGGTCAAGCTGCGGGCGCGCCGGCGGGCGATGCGCGATCACCGCGGACGCCGGGGCGCCGAGTCCGGCGCGCTTTCCTCGGCGCCGCGGCGTCGCTTGCTGCCCGCGCATGCCACGGCGCGCCGCTAGCCTCCGTGCGAATCCGGCGCGATGCGGACGACGGTGCGGCCGCGGACGAGTCCCTTGAGGTACGCGTCGAAGTGCGTCGGCAGCTCGGCGAAGTCGATCGTGCGCACACCGTCGTGCACGCGGTCCGGGCGCCACTCGACCGCCAGCTTGTTCCAGATGCGCTGCCGCACGCCCATCGGGCAGTTGACGCTGTCGGTGCCGAGCAGGTGCACGCCGCGCAGGATGAACGGCATCACCGTCGTGGACAGCTTGTGGCCGGCCGCGAGCCCGACCGCCGCCACGGTCCCGCCGATCTTCGCCGTCGAGAGGAGCCACGCGAGATAGTCGCCGCCCAGGTTGTCGATGGCGCCGGCGAACGTCGCGCGATCGAGCGGGCGGATCTTCGTCAGGTCGAGCGACTGCCGCAGCACGACCTCCTTCGCACCGATGCCCTTCAGGTACTCCGCCTCCTCGCCCTTGCCGGTGATCGCGACGACGTGGTAGCCGAGCTTGGCGAGGATCTCGACGGCGACCGAGCCGACGCCCCCCGTCGCGCCGGTGACCGCGACCGGGCCGCCGTCGGGGGTCAGCCCGTTGTGCTGCATGTTCATGATCGCGATCGCCGCGGTGAAGCCGGCGGTGCCGAGCGTCATCGCGTCGAACGCCGTCATGCTCTCGGGCCGCCGCACGACCCAGTCCGCCGGCACCCGCACCTTCTCGGCATAGCCGCCGTCGTGCGCCACGCCCATGTCGTAGCCGGTGACGATCACCTTGTCGCCCGGCTTGAACCGCGGGTCGCCGGACGCCTCGACCGTGCCGGCCATGTCGATGCCCGCGTTGGTCGGGTACTTGCGCATGATCTTGCCGGCGCCGTTGTACGACAGCGCATCCTTGTAGTTGATCGTCGAGTACTTGGTCCGGATGACCACGTCGCCGTGGTCGAGCTCGTCGACCGTCATGTCGACGAAGTGGCTCGCCACGACGCCGTTCTCCTCGAACGTGCGGTAGGCCTTGAACTTGTTGGGCACGGCATCCTCCTCGTGGTCAGCGTGGTGCGCGGAATCAGGCGGAAACGGGTGTCGCCGGTGCGCCTGCGCAGGCGTGCGGCAGCGCCATGTAGTCGTGCGTGCGCATCTCGGCCAAGCGGCTCACCGTACGCGGGAACTCCTGCGCGTTGGGGCCGGCGACGTACAGCGCGGACGCGGGCGCGGCGGCCGACGCGACGAGTTTCACGCGGTGGTCGTACAGGATGTCGACCAGCCACGTGAAGCGGCGCGCGACGTCGCCCTGCGTGGCGGTCAGCACCGGAACGTCCGACAGGAACAGCACGGCGAAGCGCTGCGCGAGCTCGAGGTAGTCGCGCTGCGAGCGCGGCCCGTCGCACAGCGCGGCGAAGTCGAACCAGACGGCGCTCCCGGCGCGGCGGCGCGCCGTCAGCGTGCGTCCCTCCACGAGAAGCTTCGGCGACTCGTCGGGGCCGGTGCGCATCGCCTCGAACGCGGACGCCATCGCGGCGTCGGCCGCGGGCCCGCCCGGCACGTGGTACGCGGCGACGTGCTCGAGCGCACGCAGCCGGTAGTCGATGCCGCCGTCGACCTCCATGACGTCGAGCCACTGCTGCATCAGGCGGATCGTCGGCACGAAGTTCTGCCGCTGCAGGCCGTTCGGATAGAGGCCGTCGGGCGGATAGTTCGACGTCATCACGAACACGACGCCGGCGGCGAACAGCGCAGCGAGCAGGCGTCCGAGGATCATCGCGTCGGCGATGTCGGACACGTGGAACTCGTCGAAGCACACGAGTCGCCAGCGGCGTGCGATGCGGGCCGCCACCGCCGCGAGCGGGTCGACCTCGTGCTTCTGCAGCTTCAACTCCTCGTGCACTTCGCGCATGAACGCATGGAAGTGCACGCGCGTCTTGCGCTTGAGCGGCGCGCACGCGTGGAAGCTGTCCATCAGGAAGCTCTTGCCGCGGCCCACACCGCCCCACAGGTAGAGCCCGCGCGGCACCGCGGGCGGCGCGAGCAGCCGCAGGAACTTGGACTGCCGGGCCGCGCGGAACGCCGCGAGCTCGTCGCAGAGAGCCTGCAGCCGGTCGAGAGCGGCCGCCTGCGCGTGGTCGAGCGTCGCGCCGCGCGTGCGGAGCAGGGGTTCCAGGTAATCGTAGAGCGCGCCGTCGCGGCGCGCGATCTGGCCGGGGGCAAGGGCCCCGGTCACCGAGTAACCCCGCGCGCCTGGGCGAATCCCGCGATACGCCCGAATGCCGCCGCCGCGACGTTTGCCCCTGCCACGCCCCGCATCCTCCAGTGCCGTCGTCGTGGGCGCGCACCCGCCCGCGCCCTGTTTTCCGCCTATCCTAGAGGTTCAGCGTCCGCCCGTCTACCGCCAGCGCCGCTTCCTTGGTGGCCTCGGACAGCGACGGATGCGCGTGGCAGATGCGCGCCAGGTCCTCGCTGGCCGCGCCGAACGCCATCGCGACCACGCCTTCCGCGATGAGCTCGGACACCATCGGGCCGATCATGTGTACGCCGAGGATGCGGTCGGTCTTCCGGTCGGCGAGGATCTTCACGAATCCGCTCGCGTCGCCCAGCGCGCGGGCGCGGCCGTTGGCCGAGAACGGGAAGCTGCCGGCGCGGTAGTCCACACCCTCCGCCTTCAGCTGCTGCTCGGTCCTGCCGACCCACGCGATCTCGGGCGCCGTGTAGATGACCCACGGGACCGTGTCGAAATCGACGTGGCCGTGCTGGCCGGCGATGCGCTCGGCCACCGCCACGCCCTCCTCCTCGGCCTTGTGCGCGAGCATCGGGCCGCGCACGACGTCGCCGATCGCCCACACCCCGGGCAGGTTGGTCCGGCACTCGGCGTCGACCGTGACGAAGCCGCGCTCGTCGAGCTCGAGGCCGACCGCGTCCGCGGCCAGGCCTCCGGTGAACGGCAGCCGGCCGATCGACACGATCAGGCGGTCGAACGCAGCCGTGTTCGCCGCGCCGGCCGCGTCGGTCCACGCCACCGTCACGGCGTCCCGGCCGGCCTTCACGTCCGTGATCTGCACACCGGTGTGGATCGCGAGGCCCTGCTTGGCGAAGAGCTTCTGCGCCTCCTTCGCGATCGTGACGTCGGCCGCGCCGAGAAATGCGGGCAGCGCCTCCAGCACCGTCACCTCGGCGCCCAGCCGCCGCCAGACGCTGCCCATCTCGAGGCCGATGACGCCGGCCCCGACCACACCCAGCTTCTTCGGCACGGCGGGGATCGCGAGCGCGCCCGCGTTGTCGAGCACGCGCACGTTGTCGATCGGGACCCCCGGCAGCGCGCGCGGCTTCGACCCGGTGGCCACGACCACGTGCTTTGCTGCGAGCTCGGCCGGCGCCGCGCCGGCAACGCCCACCTTCCAGCGTTCGCCGTCCCTGCCGGCGAACGAACCGACGCCGTGGAAGAACGCGACCTTGTTCTTCTTGAACAGGTACAGGATGCCGTCGTTGTTCTGCGCGACGACCTTTTCCTTGCGCGCCAGCATCTTCGCGACGTCCATCGTGAGCCCGGTCACGCCGATGCCGTGGTCGGCGAACGCGTGGCCGGCGTGCGCGAAGTTCTCCGACGACTGCAGCAGCGCCTTCGACGGGATGCAGCCGACGTTGGTGCACGTGCCGCCGGGTGCGGGCTTGCCGTCCTTGCGCGTCCAGTCGTCGATGCAGGCGACCTTGAAGCCCAGCTGCGCGGCGCGGATGGCGGCGATGTAGCCGCCGGGACCGGCGCCGATCACGACGACGTCGAACTCTTCGCTCATGGGTTACCGATCTTCGTGGGTGGCAACTGCGTCGTGCCGGGTTCGGCGGTCCGACGCGCGATCACGTTGACCGGCGCCGGAAGGCGCCGCGTCCAACGTGCCCACGCGTCGTTGCGTGCGCCTGTGCTGCCGCGGGGCATCGATGCGCGTCATCCCGACTCGCTACAGGTCCAGCAGCAGCCGCGCCGGGTCCTCCAGCGCCTCCTTGATCGCGACCAGCGACAGCACCGCCTCGCGGCCGTCGATGATCCGGTGGTCGTACGACTGCGCGAGATAGTTCATCGGACGGACGACGACCTGGCCGTTCTCGACGACCGCGCGCTCCTTCGTCGCGTGGACGCCCAGGATCGCCGACTGGGGCGGATTGATGATCGGCGTCGACAGCATCGAGCCGAACACGCCGCCGTTGCTGATCGTGTAGGTGCCCCCGGTCAGCTCCTCGACCGTCAGCTTGCCGTCCTGCGCGCGCTTGCCGTACTCGGCGATCTGGCGCTCGATGTCCGCGATGGACATCTGGTCGGCGTCGCGCAGGATCGGCACGACGAGCCCGCGCGGACTGCCGACCGCGATGCCGATGTCGTAAAAGCCGTGGTAGACGATGTCGCCGCCGTCGATCGACGCGTTCACGAGCGGATACTTCTTCAGCGCGTGCACGGCCGCCTTCACGAAGAAGCTCATGAAGCCGAGCTTGACGCCGTGCTCCTTCTCGAAGCGGTCCTTGTAGCGGTTGCGCAGGTCGATGACCGGCTGCATGTTGACTTCGTTGAACGTCGTCAGGATCGCCGCCGTCGACTGCGACGCGACGAGGCGCTCCGCGACCCGCTGGCGCAGCCGCGACATCGGGACGCGCTGCTCGGGCCGCACACCCCGCGCGACCACTGCCGGCGCGACCGGCGGGGCCTTCGCGGCGGGCGGCGCCGCCGGCGCGGGCTTCGCCTCCGCGGCGGTGATCACGTCGCCCTTGGTGATGCGGCCGCCGCGCCCCGTGCCGGTGACCGTCGCGGCGTCCACACCCGTGTCGGCGAGCATCTTGCGTGCCGCCGGCAGCGCGATGGCCGCCGACGCGGGCGCGGGCGCCGCCGGAGCCGAGGGCGGAGCCGGGGCCGGCGTCGCCTCCGCCGCCTTCGGTGCGGCTGCGGCGGCGCCCTTCGCCTCGGTGTCGATGACGGCGATCACCTGGTTCGACGTCACGGTCGACCCGTCCGCCTTGACGATCTCGACCAGCACGCCGTCGCTCGGGGCGGGCAGCTCCAGCACGACCTTGTCGGTCTCGACGTCGATCAGGTTCTCGTCGCGCGCGACGACGTCGCCGGCCTGCTTGTGCCAGCTGACCAGCGTGGCCTCGGCCACGGACTCCGGCAGCTGGGGGACCTTCACTTCGATGCGCATGATGGGGACCTTCGGATCAATGGCCGACGACCATCTCGCCGGACTTCAGCTGCACGGCGAAGGCGTCCTCGATCAGCTGCTTCTGCTCGGCATTGTGCCTGGCTGCATAGCCGACCGCCGGGGACGCGGAAATGGCGCGGCCCGCGTAGGCGAGTACCTGCTGCGGCAGGATGTCGGCGCGCAGGTACGCCCGCAGCCGGTACCACGCGCCCTGGTTCTGCGGCTCCTCCTGCACCCACACCACCTCCTTCGCGTGCGGGAATTTCGCGATCTCGCGCCCGAAGTCGGCGTGCGGGAACGGATACTGCTGCTCGAGCCGCACGATCGCGATGTGGTCGGCCTTGCGCTCGCGCCGCCACGCGAGCAGTTCGTAGTAGACCTTGCCCGAGCAGGCGAGCACGCGGGTCACGTGCTTCGCCGCGAGCTTCTCGGTCTCGCCGATCACGGTCTGGAAGCCCCCGTGGGCGAGCTCGTCGAGCGACGACACCGCTTCCTTGTGGCGGAGCAGGCTCTTGGGGCTCATCACGATCAGCGGCTTCCGGTACCGGCGCAGCATCTGCCGGCGCAGCATGTGGAACACCTGCGCCGGCGTGGACGGCACGCACACCTGCATGTTGTGCTGCGCGCACAGCTGCAGGAAGCGCTCCGGGCGCGCGGACGAGTGCTCCGGCCCCTGCCCTTCGTACCCGTGCGGCAGCAGCAGCACGAGCCCGCAGATGCGGCCCCACTTCACCTCGCCGGCGCTGATGAACTGGTCGATGACCACCTGCGCGCCGTTGACGAAGTCGCCGAACTGCGCCTCCCAGACGACGAGGCGCCCGGGGTCCGACGTCGAGTAGCCGTACTCGAAGCCGACGACGGCCTGCTCGGTCAGCACAGAGTCGATGATCTCGCACGTCGGCTGCTTGTCGGCCAGGTGCTGCAGCGGCACGTGGTTGCCCTCGTCCCAGCGGACGCGGCTCTGGTCGTGCAGCACGGCGTGCCGGTGCGAGAACGTCCCGCGGCCGACGTCCTCGCCGGAGATGCGTACGCCGTAGCCGTCGTCGAGCAGCGTCGCGTAGGCCAGCGTCTCGCCCATGCCCCAGTCGAGTGGCTGCGCGCCCTCGGCCATCGCGCGGCGGTCGGCGAGCACCTTCTCCGCGCGCGGATGCAGCTTGAACCCGTCGGGCACGGCCGTCAGCCGGAGGCCCAGCGCCGTGAGCTTCGCCAACGGCACCGCCGTGTCGACGCGGTCGGTCCAGTGGCCGCCGACGTAGGACGACCAGTCGATCGTGAACGGCGACTTGTAGTTCGACAGCACGGTCTTGTTCGTGTGCTGGCCGCGGTCCATCGCCGCCCGGTACGTGCTGACCATCGCGTTGGCCTCGTCGGCCGTGACCACGCCGGCCGCGATCAGCCGGTCGGCGTACAGCCGCCGCGTGCCCGGGTGCTGCGCGATGCGCTTGTACATCAGCGGCTGCGTCAGCAGCGGCTCGTCGGCCTCGTTGTGGCCGAGCCGGCGGAAGCAGACGAGGTCGATGAACACGTCGCGGTGGAACCGCTGCCGGTACTCGAGCGCGATCTCGACGGCGAGCAGCGCCGTCTCCGGGTCGTCGCCGTTCACGTGCAGGATCGGCGCCTCGACCATCTTGGCGATGTCCGTGCAGAACACGGTGCCACGGATGTCGCGCGGGTCCGACGTCGTGAACCCGATCTGGTTGTTGACGACGATGTGGATGGTGCCGCCCGTGTAGTAGCCGCGGGTCTGCGCCATGTTCAGGCATTCCTGGTTGACGCCCTGCCCCGCGATGGCGGCGTCGCCGTGGATCAGGATCGGCAGCACCTGGTCGCCCTGCCGGTCGCCGCGCCGGTGCTGACGCGCGCGCACCGAACCCTCGACGACCGGGTTCACGATCTCGAGGTGCGACGGGTTGAACGCGAGCGTCAGGTGCACCGGGCCGCCGGGGGTCGACACGTCGGACGAGAAGCCCTGGTGGTATTTGACGTCCCCGGCGGGCAGGTCCTGCGCGGCCTTGCCCTCGAACTCGGAGAAGAGGTCCGCGGGCATCTTGCCCAGGATGTTGACGAGCACGTTGAGGCGCCCGCGGTGCGCCATGCCGAGCACGATCTCCCCCACGCCCGCCACGCCGGCCTTCTCGATCAGCCGGTCCAGCATCGGGATCATCGTGTCGCCGCCTTCGCCCGAGAACCGCTTCTGGCCGACGTACTTGGTGTGCAGATAACGCTCGAGCGTCTCCGCCGCGGTCAGCCGCTCGAGAAAGTGGCGGCGCTCGGCCGGCGCGTATGTCGGCCGCGCCCGGATCGGCTCCAGCCGCTCCTGGAAGAAGCGCTTGGTCGCCGTGTCCGCGATGTACATGTACTCGGCGCCGAGCGTGCGCGTGTAGGTCTCCTGCAGCGATGCGACGAGGTCGGCGAGCCGCATCCGCGCGGGGCCGGCCCGGTACGAGCCGACGTCGAACTCGGTGTCCATGTCGGCGTCGGTGAAGCCGTAGGTCGCGACGTCGAGGTCGGCGACGTAGTCGGGCTCGCGCTGACGCAGCGGGTCGAGGTCGGCGCGGAACATGCCGAGCGTGCGGAACTTGCTGATCAGGCGCAGCACCAGGACCTGCTTGTGCATCGTCGTCGCGTCGACCATCGCTCCCGCGACGCGGCGGCTCTTCGCGAGTTCGACGAACGACGCCACGACCGGCGCGTGTGCGACGTCCTGCGCCCCGCCGCGCAATTCGTCGAAATACGCGCGCCACTGCGCGTCGACGCTGCCGGGGTCCGCCAGGTACTTCTCGTAGAGCTCCTCGATGAACGGCGCGTTGGCGCCGAACAGCGTGCTGGTGGCCTCGAATTCCTTCATGACGCCCATGACTGTCACCTTGTCGCCGGAAAGCCCTGCTGCCGTGGGGGACTGCCTACCCCCGAAAACGACCGGGCGGCCCGCGGCCGCCCGGTCGGACTGCGGACGAAGCTAGCTCCGCTGCGCGAGCGGCATCACCGTGCGGCGGGTCGCCCCGGTGTAGAGCTGGCGCGGCCGGCCGATCTTGTATTCGGGGTCGGCGATCATCTCGTTCAGCTGCGCGATCCAGCCCACCGTGCGCGCCAGCGCGAAGATGGCCGTGAACAGCGGCACCGGGATGCCGATGGCCTTCTGCACGATGCCCGAGTAGTAGTCGACGTTCGGGTACAGCTTGCGCGACACGAAGTAGTCGTCCTCGAGCGCGATCTTCTCCAGCGACATCGCCAGCTTGAACAGCGGGTCGTCGTGCAGGCCGAGCTCGGAGAGCACCTCGTGGCAGGTCTCGCGCATCAGCTTCGCGCGCGGGTCGTAGTTCTTGTACACGCGGTGGCCGAAGCCCATCAGCTTGACGCTGCTGTTCTTGTCCTTGACCTTCGTGATGAACTCGCCGATCTTCGCCACGCCGCCATTGGCCTGGATGTCGCCCAGCATGGCGAGGCAGGCCTCGTTGGCGCCGCCGTGCGCCGGTCCCCACAGGCAGGCCACCCCCGCCGCGATCGCCGCGAACGGGTTGGTGCCGGACGACGCGCACAGCCGCACCGTCGACGTCGACGCGTTCTGCTCATGGTCGGCGTGCAGCGTGAAAATGCGGTCCATCGCGCGCACCAGGACCTCGTTCGGCTTGTAGTCCTCGCAGGGTGTAGCGAACATCATGCGCATGAAGTTCGCCGCGTACGAGAGGTCGTTGCGCGGGTACATGTACGGCTGGCCGACCGAGTACTTGTAGGCCATGGCCACCAGCGTCGGCATCTTCGCGATCAGGCGGATCGCCGAGATGTCGCGCTGGTGCGCGTCGTGCAGGTTGATCGAGTCCGGGTAGAACGCCGACAGGGCGCCGACCAGCCCGGTCATCACCGACATCGGATGCGCGTCGCGGCGGAAGCCGCGCAGGAAGAACTGCATCTGCTCGTTGACCATCGTGTGCTTGGTCACGCGGCCCGTGAAGTCCTTCTTCTGCGCCACGTCGGGCAGCTCGCCGTACAGCAGCAGGTGGCAGACCTCCATGAAGTCGCACTTGGTGGCGAGCTCCTCGATCGGATAGCCGCGGTACAGGAGCTCGCCCTTGTCGCCATCGATGAACGTGATGGTCGAGTTGCACGATGCCGTCGACAGGAATCCCGGGTCGTAGGTGAACTTGCCGGTCTTGCCGTACAGCGTGCGGATGTCGATGACATCCGGGCCGATCGTCCCGGAGAGGATGGGAAACGTGACCGGGGCGGAGCCGTCGGAGAAGGTGAGGGTTGCGTTGCGGTCAGTCATTGCGGTTGCTCCAGGGCGTGCGCTGACTTGCGGGAATCCGCCCGGCGCGCGCCGGGTGGCATAGAAGCGTGGCAGGGCCGGCCGGCATGTCGCCTGCGGCGCGCGGCGCTCACGCGCGGCGCAGCGCGGAGAGCAACGGTCCGACCGCCGGGTCCTGCGGCTCGCGGCGGCCGGCGATCAGGTCCCACAACTCGCTGTCCGGCAGGTCGAGCAACCGGTCGAGCAGCGCGACCTCGTCCTCCGTCATCGCGCGCCCTCGTGCCGCGAGGAAACGGGTCAGCACGAGGTCGTTCTCCAGCATGCCCCGGCGGCAGCGCCACACGATCCGGTTCCAGCGTTCCTGGTCGAGCATCGTCGTCCACAAAGAGGCGCAGCGGCGCAGGGAAAAACATTGGTCAAGTGTTCGGGATTCCTCGGTGCCTCGGCGTCTCTCTGTGAACGAACTGCCCCTTCAGACCGCTCGCTTCACCATGAAGTCCTTGATCTTGCCGATCGCCTTGGTCGGGTTGAGGCCCTTCGGGCATACGTCGACGCAGTTCATGATCGAGTGGCACCGGAACAGCCGGTACGGGTCCTCGAGGTTGTCGAGCCGGCCCTCCGTGTCCTGGTCGCGGGTGTCGGCGATGAACCGGTACGCGGCGAGCAGCCCGGCCGGACCGACGAACTTGTCCGGGTTCCACCAGAACGACGGGCACGCCGTCGAGCAGCATGCGCAGAGGATGCACTCGTAGAGTCCGTCGAGTTCCTCGCGGTCTCCGGGCGACTGCAGTCGCTCGCGCTCGGGCGGCGGCGTGTCGTTGACGAGGTACGGCTTGATCGAGTGGTATTGCTTGAAGAACTGGCTCATGTCCACGATCAGGTCGCGGATCACGGGCAGCCCGGGAAGCGGCCTCAACTCGACCGGCTCCTTCACGTCGTTCAGGTTGGTGACGCAGGCGAGCCCGTTCTTGCCGTTGATGTTCATCGCGTCGGAGCCGCACACGCCCTCGCGGCAGCTCCTCCGGAACGACAGCGAGTCGTCGACCGCCTTCAGGCGCATCAGCGCGTCGAGCAGCATCCGGTCGGTCGGCTCGAGCTTGACGTCGTAGTCCTTGTAGTAGGGCTTCGCGTCCTTCTCGGGGTCGTAGCGGTAAACGCGGAACTTCATGGGTCAAGGTCCACAAGAGGGCGCAGAGACGCAGAGGCATGCGCGGATGGTATTCATTCTCGGCGTCTCTGCGTCTCTTTGTGAAAGGAATCTCAGTACGTCCGTGCCTTCGGCGGGAACGCCTCCACCGACAGCGGCTTCAGGTTCACCGGCTTGTAGTCGAGGCGGCTGCCGTCGCGGTACCACAGCGTGTGCTTCAACCAGTTGGCGTCGTCACGGTTCGGGTAGTCGCTGCGCGCCTGTGCGCCGCGCGACTCGCGCCGCGCCTCGGCGGAGACGATCGTCGCCTTCGCCGTCTCGATCAGGTTGTCGAGCTCCAGCGCCTCGACCCGCGCCGTGTTGAACACACGGCTCCTGTCGCCGATCGCCGTGCGCGCCACCCGCGCGTCGAGGTCCATGACCTGCCGCACGCCTTCGGCGAGCAGCTGCTGGTTGCGGAACACCCCGCAGTGCGCCTGCATCGTCTTGCGGATCTCGTGCGCGACCTCCGGCACCGACTCCCCCGACGAGGCGCCGTCGAGCCGCGCGAGGCGCGCGCGCGAGGCATCGCCCGCATCGCGCGCGAGCGCCTGCTGGCCCTGCGCGCGCAGGTTCTGCCCGACGATGTGGTTGCCGGCGGCGCGGCCGAACACGAGCAGGTCGAGCAGCGAGTTGGTGCCGAGGCGATTGGCGCCGTGAACCGACACGCACGCGCACTCGCCGACTGCGTACAGGCCCGGGACGACGGCGTTCGGATCGCTCCCCTTCGGCGCCACGACCTGGCCGTTCACGTTGGTCGGGATGCCGCCCATCTGGTAGTGGATCGTCGGCACCACCGGAATGGGCTCCTTGATGCAGTCGACGTTGGCGAACTTGAGCGCGATTTCGCGGATCGACGGCAGCCGCTTCAGGATCACGTCGGGCCCGAGGTGGTCGAGCTTCAGCAGCACGTGGTCCTTGTGGGGCCCCACGCCGCGCCCCTCCTTGATCTCCTGGTCCATCGACCGCGACACCACGTCGCGCGACGCCAGGTCCTTGAGGTTCGGCGCGTAGCGCTCCATGAAGCGCTCGCCCTGCGCGTTGAGCAGGATGCCGCCCTCGCCGCGCACGCCCTCGGTGATCAGCACCCCCGCCCCGGCGACGCCGGTCGGGTGGAACTGCCAGAACTCCATGTCCTCGAGCGGGAGGCCCGCGCGCGCGGCCATTCCGAGCCCGTCGCCGGTGTTGATGAAGGCGTTGGTCGACGCGGCGAAGATCCGGCCGGCGCCGCCGGTGGCGAGCACCGTCACCTTTGCCTGCAGGATCATCACGTCGCCAGTTTCCATCTCGTAGGCGACCACGCCCTGCACGTCGCCATCGGCATTGCGGATCAGGTCGAGCGCCATCCACTCGACGAAGAACTGCGTGCGCGCCCGCACGTTGCGCTGATACAGCGTGTGCACCATCGCGTGCCCGGTGCGATCGGCTGCGGCGCAGGCGCGCTGGACGGGCCTCTCGCCGAAGTTGGCCGAGTGCCCGCCGAACGGACGCTGGTAGATCGTGCCGTCCGGGTTGCGGTCGAACGGCATGCCGAAGTGCTCGAGCTCGTAGACGACCTGGGGGGCCATCTTGCACATGTACTCGATCGCGTCCTGGTCGCCGAGCCAGTCGGAGCCCTTGATCGTGTCGTACATGTGCCAGAGCCAGCTGTCCTCGGACATGTTGCCGAGCGACGCGCCGATGCCACCCTGCGCGGCGACCGTGTGCGAGCGGGTCGGGAACACCTTCGACAGCACGGCCACCGACAACCCGGCCTCGGCGAGCTGCAGCGACGCGCGCATGCCGGAGCCCCCGGCGCCGACGATGACGGCGTCGAACTTGCGGACGGGAAGCGCGGACAAGTTAGGTTCCCCCCCACAGCACCTGGATGGTCCAGCCGGCGTATCCGACGAGCAGGCCGATCACGGCGACCTGCACGGTCAGCCGCAGCCAGACCGGCTTCACGTAGTCCATCGCGATGTTGCGCACGCCGACCCACGCGTGCCACAGCAGCGAGGCCATGAACACGAACGTCGCGATGCGGAACGCTTCGCCCGCGAAGATGGCCTTCCACGCGGCGTAGTCGAGCCCGCCGTGCCACAGGGCGAGTGCCAGGATCAGCAGCGTGTAGAGCACCATCGCCACCGCGGTGACGCGCTGCAGCAGCCAGTCGCGCCACCCGTAGTGCGCGCCGACGACGATCCGGTTGGGGGTCACCACAGGACCACCGCCACGGCGAGCGCCAGGACCAGCGCGAGCACGAGGACCAGCGCCGACGAGCGCCGCGCGGACGGCAGATCGACCCCGACGTGCAGGTCGAGCAGCAGGTGGCGGATGCCGGCGAGGAAGTGGTGGAAGTACGCCCACGCGAGCACGAGCAGCACGAGCTTGGCGAACGGATGCGCGAGCGCGCCGCGCATCGCGTTCCACGCGTCGGGCGACGCGAGCCCGCGCTGGACCCACCACAGCAGCAGGGGAATGCCGGCGACGAACAGCAGCGCGCCGGTCGCGCGGTGCAGGAACGAAACGAAGCCCGGCAGCGGCAGCCGGATCGCGAACAGGTTCAGATAGACCGGCCGCGGCCTCACGACGGGTCGTTCCAGCGCTGCCATCCTGGTGGTGTCCTCGTGGCGAATCCGACGGAAGTGACGGGGTGCGCGCACGCGTCGGACGCCCTTGTGCGCAGCGCACAATTATAGCCACACCGGATTGACCTGCGCCAGAACGAACTTGACCGCACGGCGCGCGCGACCTTGCGCGCGATCAATACAAGTCGTTGAGGTAGTGGTAGCCGTGCGTCACGCACAAGCCCCGGCGAACCTCGACCGGGCGGTCGCCGTAGGTCAGGGTGACGCGGTCGACGGCGAGCAGCGGCGCGCCGACCTCGGTGCCCAAGACCTCCGCGGTCGCCGCATCGGCGGCCACCGCGCGGATCCTCTCCTGCGCCTTCAGCATCCGCACGCCGAACTGGCTTTCGAAGAACCCGTACATCGAACCGCGGTAGGCGTCGTATCGCGCCTTGGTCAGGCCGCGGAAGAGCGCCGCGGGAAGCGTGATCTCGTCGAGCACGACGGGCGCACCCGCGTAGTCCAGCACCCGCTTCAACACCAGTACCGGGTCGCCGGGCTTGAGCCCCAGCAACCGCGCCACGTCGGCCGCCGCCTTCGCCCGGCGGACGTCGAGGAGCCGACTGACCGGCGCAACGTCGCCGCCCTCGTTGCGGCGGATGCGCAGGAACCGCGGTAGCGAGGTTCGCTCCTCGGTGTGGGTCGCGACGAACGTGCCCTTGCCCTGCCGGCGCACGACGAGGTTGTCGGCGGCGAGCGCGTCGATCGCCTTGCGCACGGTGCCCTGCGACACCTGGTAGCGGCTCGCGAGTTCGATCTCGGACGGGATCGGCTCCCCCGGGCGCCATTCGCGCGCCTCGAGGCTCTTCTCGAGCAGCGCCTTGATCTGCAGGTAAAGCGGCGCGAACGACGGGGCGGCGGACGGGGCGCTCAAGGGCGGCAGGGGGCCTGAATGCCGGCAGCGCATCCGCGGCCGGCAGCGCATTATCGGCGCGCGGCACCGGCGCTGTCTATCTCCTGTCTTATGTCTTATATAAGATATAAGAGTTCGTTGACACCGGCCGCCCGCGCGCCTAGAATGCGGCATCGCAGCCGGAACGCGTCTCCCTCGGGCGCCCCGCAGCGCGGGCACCTCGGCATGCTGCAACGCACCACGACGCGCGAACCGCTGCCGGTCGTCCACCCCACCCAGGAGTCCCGCCCATGAAACCACCCGTCCGCGTCGCCGTCACGGGCGCCGCCGGCCAGATCGGCTACGCCATCCTGTTTCGCATCGCCTCCGGCCAGATGCTCGGCCCGGACCAGCCGGTGATCCTCCAGCTGCTCGAGCTGCCGCTCGACAAGCCGCAGGCCGCGCTGAAGGGCGTGATGATGGAACTCGAGGACTGCGCGTTTCCGCTGCTGGCCGGCATGACGGGCACCGGCGACCCGAAAGAGGCATTCAAGGATGCCGACGTCGCGCTGCTCGTTGGCGCCAAGCCCCGCGGTCCGGGCATGGAGCGGAAGGACCTGCTGCTCGAGAACGCGAAGATCTTCATCGAGCAGGGCAAGGCGCTCGACGCCGCGGCCGCCCGTAACGTGCGGGTGCTGGTCGTCGGCAACCCGGCCAACACCAACGCCTACATCGCGATGAAGTCGGCCCCGTCGCTGCCGCAGAAGAACTTCACCGCGATGATGCGGCTCGACCACAACCGCGCCATGTCGCAGCTCGCCGGGAAGCTTCGCAAGTCGGTCGGCAGCCTCGAACGCGTCGTGGTCTGGGGCAACCACTCCCCGACGATGTACGCCGACTACCGGTTCGCCACCATCGATGGGGCGTCGGTCAAGGCCGCGATCGACGACGACGCCTGGTACCGCGACCAGTTCCTGCCGAAGGTCGGCAAGCGCGGCGCCGAGATCATCGCCGCGCGGGGCGCGTCGTCGGCCGCGTCCGCCGCCAACGCGGCGATCGACCACGTCCGCGACTGGGTGCTGGGCACCCAGGGCAAGTGGGTGACGATGGGCGTGCCGTCCGACGGCAGCTACGGGATCCCGGCGGACGTCGTCTACGGCGTCCCGGTCACGACGGCCGCCGGCGAGTACTCGCGGGTGCGCGACCTGCCGATCGACGACTTCTCGCGCCAGCGGATGGACGCGACGCTGAAGGAGCTCGAAGAGGAGCGGGCGGGCGTGGCTTCGCTGCTGGAAAACGTCTGATGGAAACGGGCCGGCGCAGCCGGCCCGACCTTACCTGAAGCGATGAAGCGGATCCCACCGCAAGTGGCGCTGCACGACGGCGAGCGGCCGCTGCCGGCACTGCCTCCGTGCGTCCACTACGCCGGCAGCGAGCGGTTC
The DNA here is from genome assembly GCA_016716425.1 of Betaproteobacteria bacterium. Classification (GTDB taxonomy): domain Bacteria; phylum Pseudomonadota; class Gammaproteobacteria; order Burkholderiales; family Casimicrobiaceae; genus VBCG01. The sequence goes on along the minus strand of JADJWJ010000001.1, from coordinate 514,370 downwards.
ATCCGCAAGGCGCTCGCGCTGCAGGCGGAGCGCGGCCCGGACTTCGACATCGCGTGCGACTGCGAGGATGGCGCCCCGATCGGCGGCGAGCGCGCGCACGCGGCGGTGATGGCGACGCTGATCGGCGGCCCGGAGAACCGGCACGGGCGGGTCGGCGCCCGCGTCCACGACGTGCACCACCCGGCGTGGCAGACGGAGGTCGACGTGCTGCTCGACGGCGCCGGCGACCGCATCGCGTTCCTGGCCCTGCCCAAGGCCGGCGGCGCGGCCGACGTCGAGCGCTTCCTCGCCCACGTCGGCGACCGCGTCGCGCAGCTCGGCCTGCGCCGGACCATCCCCGTGTCGGTGCTGATCGAAACGCCGGGTGCGCTGCACGACGCGTGGCGGATCGCCGCGCTGCCGGGCATCGTGTCGCTCGACTTCGGCCTGCTCGACTTCGTCAGCGCGCACCACGGCGCGATCCCGGGCAGCGCCATGGTGTCGCCGGGCCAGTTCGAGCACCCGCTCGTCGTCCGCGCGAAGTGCGAGGTCGCCGCGGCCGCGCTGGCGCACGGCGTCGTGCCCGCGCACAACGTCACGCGCGCGCTCGACGACCCCGACCTCGTCTACGCCGACGCGCGCCGCGCGCGCGACGGCTTCGGCTACCTGCGGATGTGGAGCATCCATCCGGCGCAGATCGACGGCATCGTGCGCGCGATGCGGCCGGACCACCTCGAGGTCGAGGTCGCGGCGGCGATCATCGGGGCGGCGCAGGGCGCCGACTGGGCGCCGCTGCGCATCGCCGGCGAACTGCACGACCGTGCGTCGTACCGGCAGGCGTGGACGCTCCTGCGTCGCGCGCACGCCGCGGGAATCGCGCTGCCGCCCGGCGCCGCCGCGTACTTCACCGTCGACGCGACCTGACGCCGGGCCAGCCGCCATCCCCGCCCCACCCCGCCGAGGACCCCGCCCATGCGCATCGCCGTGCTGACCGTCGCCGCCGCGCTCGCCGTGCCCGCCGCGCTCGCCCAGGACTATCCGAAGCTCAAGGCCGGTCAGTGGGAGATGACGCTGACGTCGACCCGGACCGGCAAGGACGTCCCGCCGACGAAGACGACGATGTGCACCGACGATGCGCTGCAGAAGGAAATGACCAGCATGGGCGCGGGTGTGGCGAAGGAGATGTGCACCAAGAACGAGATCCGCCGGGAAGGCGCCCGGTACGTCGGCCTGTCCGAGTGCAACATCGGCGGCGCGCGCTCCGTGTCGCGCACCGTGATGACGCTCACCGGGGACACCGGTTACCGGATGGAGATCGACACGACGTACGACCCGCCGATGCTGGGCCTGAAGCAGGCGCACACGGTGCTCGAAGGCCGGCACGTCGGCCCCTGCCGCGACGGCCTCGTGCCCGGCGACTTCGTCGGCCCCGGCGGGCAGAAGATGAACATCAAGGGCATCGGCGCCGCGAAGACGCCGGCGCCGTCCCGCCAACCCGCAGCCAAGCCAAGGGCAACCCAATGAGCCACGACCTTCACGGCACCCTCCAGGAATTCAAGCTCGCGTCCGGCGCCGCCGGCAAGTTCTACTCGCTGCCGGCGCTCGAGCGTGCCGGCGTGGGCCGCGTCTCGCGGCTGCCGGTGTCGATCCGGATCGTGCTCGAGTCCGTGCTGCGCAACTGCGACGGCAGGAAGGTCACCGAGCAGCACGTGAAGGAACTCGCGAACTGGAAGGCGAACGCCCCCCGCGTCGACGAGATCCCGTTCGTCGTCGCCCGCGTCGTGCTGCAGGACTTCACCGGCGTGCCGCTGCTCGCGGACCTGGCCGCGATGCGCAACGTCGCCGCGGACCTGGGCAAGAACCCGAAGACGATCGAGCCGCTGGTGCCGGTCGACCTCGTCGTCGACCACTCGGTGATGATCGACCACTACGGGACGAAGGACGCGCTCGACCTCAACATGAAGCTCGAGTTCGCGCGCAACGGTGAACGCTACCAGTTCATGAAATGGGGGATGCAGGCCTTCGCCACGTTCGGCGTCGTGCCGCCGGGCATCGGCATCGTCCACCAGGTGAACCTCGAGTACCTCGCGCGGGGCGTCCACCGCAAGGGCGGTCCGCAGTCGCCGCTCTATTACCCCGACTCGCTCGTCGGCACCGACAGCCACACGACGATGGTCAACGGCGTGGGCGTGGTCGCGTGGGGGGTGGGCGGCATCGAAGCCGAGGCCGGCATGCTGGGCCAGCCCGTGTACTTCCTGACGCCGGACGTCGTCGGCGTCGAACTGAAGGGCAAGCTGAACGAAGGCATCACCGCGACCGACCTCGTGCTGACGATCACGGAAATGCTCCGCCGCGAGAAGGTCGTCGGCAAGTTCGTCGAGTTCTTCGGCGAGGGCACGGCGTCGCTGGCCGTGCCCGACCGCGCGACGATCGGCAACATGGCGCCGGAATACGGCGCGACGATGGGCTTCTTCCCCGTCGACCAGGCGACCGTCGACTACCTCGCGAACACCGGCCGCACGCCGGAGGAGATCGACGCGTTCGCGGCGTACTTCAAGGCGCAGGGCATGTTCGGCATCCCGCGCGCCGGCGACATCGACTACACGAAAGTGCTGACCCTCGACCTCGCGACGATCAGGCCGTCGGTGGCGGGGCCGAAACGCCCGCAGGATCGCATCGAACTCGGCAGCCTCAAGCGCACGTTCACCGAGCTTTTCAGCAAGCCGGCTGCCGACAACGGCTTCTCCAAGCCCGCCGCGGAGCTGGAAAAGCGCGTCGTCACGGCGCTGGCGGCGACCGGCGCGGGCGCGATCTCGGATGCCACGATGCAGCTGCAGGACGGCGCCGCGCCGCGCGATGCGGTCGAGATGGTCAACAACCGGCCGACCCCCGACCGCTTCGCCGAGCCGGACGGCAGGAACGTGGCGATCGGCCACGGCGACGTGCTGATCGCCGCGATCACGTCGTGCACGAACACGTCGAATCCCGGCGTGCTGCTGGCCGCGGGCCTGCTCGCGAAGAAGGCGGTCGAGCGCGGACTCACGGTCCGCCGGCACATCAAGACGTCGCTCGCTCCCGGCTCGCGCACCGTGACCGAGTACCTGACGAAGGCGGGCCTGCTGCCGTACCTCGAGCAACTCGGATTCACCGTCGCCGCGTACGGCTGCACGACGTGCATCGGCAACGCCGGCGATCTCGCTCCCGAGATCAACGACGCGATCGTCGGCCACGACCTCATCTGCGCCGCGGTGCTGTCCGGCAACCGCAACTTCGAGGCCCGCATCCACCCGAACCTCAAGGCGAACTTCCTGGCCTCGCCGCCGCTGGTCGTCGCCTATGCGATCGCCGGGACGGTGCTGCGCGACCTCACGACCGAGCCGCTCGGTTACGGGAAGGACGGCACGCCGGTGTTCCTCCGGGACCTCTGGCCGACGTCGCACGAGATCGCGGCGGTCGCGCAGTACGCACGCGACCCGGAGGTCTACCGGCGTCTGTACGGCGACCTCGCCAACGCCAACCCGATGTGGGGAAAGGTCACCGGCACCACCGGGCAGGTCTACAACTGGCCCAGGTCGACGTATATTGCGAAGCCGCCGTTCTTCGACGGATTCACGCTGAAGCCGGGCGCGACGGCGGACATCCGGGGCGCACGCGCGCTCGGCATCTTCGGCGACTCGGTCACGACCGACCACATTTCGCCGGCCGGTTCGATCAAGGAGAGCTCGCCGGCGGGCCAGTGGCTGGTCGCGCACGGCGTGCCGAAGGCGGACTTCAACAGCTACGGGGCGCGGCGCGGCAACCACGAGGTGATGATGCGCGGGACCTTCGCCAACGTCCGCATCAAGAACCTGATGCTGCCGCCGCGCGCGGACGGCACGCGCGAGGAAGGCGGCGTCACGCTCCACCGACCGTCGGGCGAGAAGATGTTCATCTACGACGCGGCGATGAAGTACATCGCGGAAGGCACGCCGACCGTCGTGTTCGGCGGCGAGGAGTACGGCACCGGCTCGTCGCGCGACTGGGCGGCCAAGGGCACGCAGCTGCTCGGCGTCAAGGCCGTGATCGCGAAGAGCTTCGAGCGCATCCACCGGTCGAACCTCGTGGGGATGGGCGTGCTGCCGCTGCAGTTCAAGGGCGGCGACACCGCGCAGTCGCTCGGGATCACCGGCGACGAGACGTTCGACATCGCCGTGCCGAAGGACATCCGGCCGCAGCAGGACCTCACCCTCGTGATCCACCGCAAGGACGGATCGCGGCAGGACGTCGCCGTGCTGTGCCGGATCGACACGCCGATCGAGGTCGATTACTACAACGGCGGCGGCATCCTCCCCTACGTGCTGCGGGAGCTGGTAGCCTGAGGTTTTGAAATTCAAGTCAGATGGGGTCGCAGGGCTTCCGCCGCGACCCCATGGAAGAATCGACGACGCGGCGGTGGCGTTCGGCCGGCTGATCGGACGGAAATCGCGGGCGGAGCCCGTCGATTTCCGCGGCGGTGGTGGAAAATTCGAGTCAGATGGGGTCGCAAGGCTTCCGCCGCGACCCCATGGCAACATCGACGACGCGCCGGTGGCGTCCGACCAGCTGATCGGACGGAAATCGCGGGCGGAGCCCGTCGATTTCCGCGGTAACTGCGGATTGCCCGGAGGCGCGCGGAGGCCGGTGGTCGGACTGGAACCTGGTGCAGTGGATCGGCTATAATTGAGGGTTCGCGGACGCCTTCTTCCGGGTCCGCCTTCATCCGAACCAGACTGGGGAAATCACCATGAAGAAGACCATCATTGCCGGCCTGTCCGCGATCGCGCTGGCCGTTTCGCTTGCCGCCTGCGGCGACAGCGCGAAGCAGAAGGCCGACGAGGCGAAGAAGGCCGCCGAGGCGGCCGCCGCCGCCACGAAGGAGGCCGCAGCCAAGGCCGCCGACGCCGCCAAGGCGGCGGCGACGGACGCCGCCGCGAAGACCGAGCAGGCCGCGAAGGACGCGGCGCAGGCGACGACCGACGCGGCGAAGGCCGCCGGCGACGCGACCAAGGACGCGGCGGCCAAGGCCGTCGAAGCCGCGAAGGACGCTGCCAAGAAGTAAGCGGCAGCGCCCCCTGGGAACGGCCGGCGCCCGCGAGGGCGGCCGGCCGTTTCGCTTGCGGGCGCGGCCGCTACGGGTTGCGGACCGCCGCGTGGCGCGCGATCCAGCGCGTCAGCGGGCGCCACTGCTCCTGGTCCTGCTCGGCGCGCGACCGCGGCAGGTCGAACACCGAGTAACCGTCGCGCGCGCAGTAGACGTAGACCTGCGTGTCGCGCAGGTGCGCGACCAGCGGCAGGTCGAACTGGCCGAGGAACGTCTCGAGTTCGGCCGCCGAGCGCGTCCGCGCGTCGACGCGCATCGCGACGAGCGCGATCGCCACGCCGCCCGCGCGCACCGCCTTCAGTTCGCCGACGACTTCGAGAAAGCGCTCGGTCGCGTCCATGTCGAACGCCGACGGCGACACCGGGACGACCATCGCGTCCGCGCGTTTGACCGCCTCGCGCAGGTCGTCGCCGTGGAGCCCGGCCGGGCTGTCGACGACCAGCCACTCCGGCCCGACGTCCCGGATCTCCCGGCGGCGCGCGTCGCCGGCGAAGCCCGCCACCGGCGGGAACAGCGCCGGGCGCCGCGCCAGCCACTGGGACGACGAGCCCTGCGGGTCGGCGTCGAAGAGCCCCACCCGCTGCCGCTTGCCGGCGAGCCAGCCGGCGATGTTAGTGGCGAGCGTCGTCTTGCCGCTGCCACCCTTGGGATTGGCCACCAGGATCGTCTGCACTCCGCCCCCTTTGCGATGCCGCCGTGGCGCTAGAGCGACGGCAGCAGCGCGTGCAACGCCGTCAGCGTGTCCGCGCCCAGCCGCCGCGACCGGGCCCCGCTCCACCCGCGCTCCTCGTCGGGCAGGTCGGCATTGTCCTTGAACGGCATCTCCAGCGTCAGCGCGAGCCCGCCGAACGTGTGGCCGGCCCACTTCGACGCGACCGTGAGGTTCACCTTGGTCTCCTTGTCGCCCGGATAGCCGTGCACGGTCTGGAAGTCGGGATTGGCCGCGACCAGCGCGTCGGCGAAGCCGCGCTCGAGCGCCGCCATGCGCGGCGTGTAGGTGGGCAGTCGCTCGTTGCCGTCGACGAACACGTACGGCAGCCCCTCGTCGCCGTGGATGTCGAGGAAGGCGTCCACGCCCGCGTCCAGCATCGCCGCGCGGACGTGGAACACCTCCGGACTGCGCTCGCGCGTCGGCGCCAGCCACTCGCGGTTGAGGTTGGCACCCGCCGCGTTCGTCCGGAGATTGCCGCGCACGCTGCCGTCCGGATTCATGTTGGGGACGACGTGAAGCACCGCGCGTTCGCGCAACCGCCGCCCGACCGCGTCGGCGGGATCGAGCACGCGCTCGAGCAGGCCCTCGACGAACCACTCGGCCATCGTCTCGCCCGGATGCTGGCGCGCGATGATCCACAGCGCCTTCCTGCCCGGCGCCGGCGTTCCGACGGTGACGAGATTGAGGTCACGGCCTTCGACGGTCTCCCCGAGATCGCGGACCCGCGCGAACGGCGACGCGTCGGCGCGCCCGAGCAACTCCATGTGGCGCTCCCACGAATAGGGCTCGAAATAGGCGTAGTAGATGCTGTCGCGCGCGGGCACGTGCGCGATCGCGAGCTCGCTGCCGTCGAACGTCGTCGGCACGCGGAACCAGTCGCGGCGGTCGTACGAGGCCACGGCACGGTAGCCGCGCCAGCCCTCGGGATACGTCGCCGCGCCGGCGTCGCGGAAGCGGATGCGCACCGGCGTGTCGCGTGCGCCCTGCAGCCGGAAGTGAAACCACTGGCGAAAGTCGGCGTGCGAGTCGGCGCGCAGCGCGACCTCGAGGCTCCCGGGATCCGCCGCGTCGACGACGGCGATCGCGCCCCCGTCGAAATTGCTCGAGATCCGAACCGGCATGCCGCTTGCCACTCCCCGCTCGTTGTCGTCTACGCGCCGTACAGCAGCACCCCGTATGCGACGCGCTGTGCCCCGGCCTGTTCGCGACCGCCGACGAATGGCGGACGCGCTGGCACATGCCTTGCGTCGTGCCGCCGCAGGGGCGCCGCCCGGGATTTTCGCACGAGACCCGGGACGGCCGCCCCCCGCAACGTACGGATAGCAAACGGGGGTTGCCATGCTTTACGAGCCCGACACCGTCTGGGGCCGCACCGAACAGGGGGACCGTGAAGTGACGTCGCCGCGAAGCGGCCTGTCGGTCGCGCAGCGCCGGCTGCTCAAGCGGCTGACGCCGCCGCGCAAGTTCACGACGCTGGCCGCCAAGCTGCACGTGGAGCCGCCGATCCTCGAGACCGAACTCGTCCGGCTCGCCCAGCTGCAACTCGTCGCCTACCAGCGGCCCGGCACGCCGCGGCCGCGCACGGCGCCGCGCATCGACCTCGAGCTCGCGCCCGAGGAGCAACCGCGCGAGGCCGGGCGCTCGCTGACGGTCCCGCTCGGGCTCCTGGCCTTTGCACTGGGCATCACCGCGGTGCTGCTCGCCACGATGTGACGCCGCGCGCGGGCCGCCCGCGCGCCGTGCGCTAAACTCTCGCGCCATGGACGATCATGGCTCGCCGACCGCGGCCGCCGCGACGCCGGCGCCAGTCGCCGCACCGCGCGCGCGCGACCCGCGCCGCGCCGAGTTCGAGCTCAACAAGCTGACCCGCCGGCTGCAACGCCTGACCGGCGAGGCGATCGCCGACTACGCGATGATCGAGGCCGGCGACCGCGTGATGGTCTGCCTGTCCGGCGGCAAGGACAGCTACGGGCTCCTCGACGTGCTGCTCGCGCTGCAGCGCCGCGCGCCGGTCGCCTTCGAGCTGGTCGCGGTCAACCTCGACCAGAAGCAGCCGGGCTTTCCGGCGGACGTGCTCCCGCGGTACCTGGCCGAGCGCGGCGTCGCGTTCCGGATCGCCGAGCAGGACACCTACAGCGTGGTCAAGCGGCTGATCCCCGAGGGCGCGACGATGTGCTCGCTGTGCTCGCGGCTGCGGCGCGGCGTGCTCTACCGCGTCGCGGCGGAGCTCGGCGCGACCAAGATCGCACTAGGCCACCATCGCGACGACCTCATGGCCACGTTCTTCCTCAACCTCTTCTTCGGCGGCAAGCTGAAGACGATGCCGCCGAAGCTCGTGTCCGACGACGGCCGCCACGTCGTGATCCGCCCGCTCGCCTACGTGCGCGAGCGCGACCTCGCCCGGTACGCCGAGGCGAAGCAGTTTCCGCTCATCCCCTGCACGCTGTGCGGCGCGCAGGAGAACCTGCAGCGCCGGCAGGTGGCGCTGATGCTGCGCGAGTGGGAGCGGAAGTTTCCCGGCCGCGTCGACTCGATCTTCAACGCGATGCGCAAGGTCGAGCCCACGCACCTGCTCGACCGCACGCTGCAGGACTTCGCTGCCGTGCGCGCGACGGGCCGGCCGGAGCCGGAGGGCGACCTCGCCTTCGACGTCGACCCGCTGCTGGAGGCCGCGGCCGACGCGGCGACCCTGCCGGGGGAGGCCGGAATTTCGATCCCGCTGGCTTCGGGCGCGCCGGGCGTGCGCGCGAACGCGCCACGCCGCTGACGTCGCGGCGGCGGCGGGCCCCCCTGCCCGAACCCCTGTCGCATGGCGGCGGCGCCTCGGCGCGGCTATCCTCGTCCGCATGACCGTGGCGCGCCTCTTCGCCGTCCTCGCGCTGGCCTGCCTCGCGTGCGCGCTGGCCCATCCCGGCCTGGCGCAGGACGGCGCCGGCGCGAACACCGCCGCGCCGGAGGCGCTGGCCGGCCCCGCGCTGCTGGCCGCGCTGCGCGAGGGCGGCTACGTGCTCTACCTGCGCCACACGTCGACCGACTTCGGGCAGAGCGACGCGCCGACGAGCGACTACGCGAACTGCGCGACGCAGCGCAATCTGACGGACGCCGGCCGCGCCGAAGCGCGCGCGATCGCGGCCGCGCTGCAGTCGCTGCGCATCCCCATCGGCACCGCGCTCGCGAGCCCCTGGTGCCGGACGATGGAAACGGGCCGGCTGGCGTTCGGCGCGGCGACGCCGTCGCTCGCCGTGCGCGGCGGGCCGGCACGTCCGGACCAGCCCGACCGGTACGCAGAATTGCGGGCGCTGCTCGGCACGCCGGTCGCGCGCGGCACGAACGTCGCGATCGCGAGCCACGGCAATCCGTTCAGGGCGGTCGCCGGGCCGCCGCACCTCGCCGAAGGCGAGACGGCCGTCGTCGAGCCGCTGGGCGAGGGCCGGTTTCGCATCGTGGCGCGCATTCCGAAGGACGGCTGGGCCGGGCTCCAGCGTTAGGGGCGACGGCGTTCCGGGGTCGGGCCGCACGCCAGGCCCGGCCGCGCGTCCGCGAATCAACTCAGCTTCACCTCGAAGCCACGTCGCACGGCAGGGCGCGCCATCATGGTGTCGTACCACCGGCGCACGTGCGGAAACTCGGCGAGATCCACTTTGTGCCGAGGGTGCCGCCATACCCACCCCAGGATGGCGAAGTCGGCGATCGACAGGTCGTCCGCGAAGTACTCGCGCGGCGCGAGCCTACGGTCCATCACCCCATACAGGCGCCGGGTCTCCTTCGAGAAGCGCTCGAGTCCGTAACGGCGGTCGTCTTCGTCCTCGACCGTCACGAAGTGGTGGACCTGGCCCGGGATCGGGCCGAAGTTGCCCATCTGGAACATCAGCCATTCCAGCACCGGGATGCGCGCCCTGAGGTCGCGCGGCCAGAACTTGCCGGACTTCTCGCCCAGGTAGACGAGGATGGCGCCCGACTCGAACACGCTGACCGGCGCACCGCCGGGCCCGTCCGGATCGACGATCGCCGGGATCTTGCCGCTCGGGCTGATCTTCAGGAACTCGGGGTCGAACTGCTCCCGCTTGCGCAGATCGACGACCCTGACCGTGTAGGGGAGCGCCATTTCCTCCAGCGCCACGCTGATCTTGCGGCCGTTCGGCGTGTCGAAAGCGTGAAGTTCGATCGGCATCGTCGTGATCCTGAAGTTTGCTGTGCTCGCCGGGGATGTCCGTCGCGCGTCTGTCGGTCCGCAGGGTTGCCACCCGTCCAGCGACCGGCGTCGGGCGGCACCGGCCGCTCGTCAGAACGTGCCCGGGAACACGCCGCCGTCGATGAGGAAGTTCTGGCCGACGATGTAGCCGGCGTGCGCGCTGCACAGGAACGCGCAGAGCGCGCCGAATTCGGCCGGCACGCCGAACCGGCCGACGGGAATCGCGTCGCGCATCGCGGCCTCGACGGTGGCGACGTCCTTGCCCTGCGCCTTCGCGCGGCCGGCCATCGTCCCGCGCAGCCGGTCGGTGTCGAAGTTGCCGGGCAGCAGGTTGTTGATCGTGACGCCCTGGCGCGCGACCTTGCGCGCGATGCCGGCGACGAAGCCGGTCAGGCCGCTGCGCGCGCCGTTCGAAAGGCCCAGGATGTCGATCGGCGCCTTGACCGCCGACGACGTGATGTTGAGCACGCGCCCGAACCTGCGCGCCATCATGCCGTCGATCGTGGCGCGGATCAGTTCGATCGGCGTGAGCATGTTCGCGTCGAGGGCGCGGATCCACGCCGCGCGGTCCCACTCGCGGAAGTCGCCGGGCGGCGGGCCGCCGGCGTTGGTGACGAGGATGTCCGGGTCGGGGCACGCGGCCAACGCCGCCGCGCGACCGTCGGGGGTCGTGATGTCGCAGGCGAGCCAGCGTACCGGCCGCCCGGCCGCCGTGCCGATGTCCGCGGCGGCGCGGGCGACGTCGGCCTCCGTGCGGGCGAGGATCGTGACGTCGACCCCCTCGTGCGCGAGCGCCTCCGCACAACCGCGACCCAATCCCTTGCTGGCCGCGCAGACGAGCGCGCGGCGACCGGCGATCCCCAGATCCATGACTGTCCTCCGATTGTGACCTACGCGGCGACGAGCGCGCGGCGGACGCGCACGACCGTCCCGACGGCGAGCACCAGCAATCCGGCGACCACGTAGAACATTTCGCGGCCGAGTCCATGGTCGAGCATGAGTCCGAACCACACCGGGCCGAGCATCGCGCCCAGGTCGAGGCCCGAGTAGACGAATCCGTAGACGCGCCCGGCCGCACCCTTGGGCGTGGCGTTGCGCACGATGAGGTCGCGCGACGGGCCGGTCGTGCCCAGCACGAAGCCGACGACCGCGAACAGCGCGATGAGCAGCGGCAGCGGCACGGCGCCGGTCGCGACGACCGCGAGCAGCGCGGCCGCGGCCAGCAGGCCGGTCACGGCGACGACATCGTGCCGGCGCGTGCGCGCGGCAAGGAACCCGCCGGCGAGGATGCCGCCGGTGCCGCCGAGCAGGTACGCGGTCACCGCCGACGCGGCAAGCGCCAGCGGCACGTCGAAGCCGCTGTTGAGCGCCGACGGCAGGAAGGTCTGGAGGCCGACCGAGGCCATCGTCTGCACGACGAAGTAACCGAAGCACAGCGCGATGGCCGGCTGCAGGAACAGCGACAGGCTGCCCCTGACCGTGTGCGCGTGCGCGTCCGGCGCCCGGTGCGACGTCAGGAAGGCGCGCTGCGAAGCGACCACCGCCAGCGCGACGAGTCCGGCCGCACCCATGCACGCGAGCGCGACCCGCCAGTCGAACGCCGCGGCGAGCGCGTAGCTCACGACCGGCGCCGCCGCGTAGCCCAGGTTGCCGCCGACGCCGTGCATCGAATAGGCGTAGCCCAGGCGCGCCGGCGCCACGCTCGCGTTGAGGACGGCGAAGTCGGCCGGATGGAACACGCCGTTGCCCACGCCCATCAGCAGCACGACCGGGAAGAGCCAGCCGACCCCCGGCACGAGCGACGCCAGCGCCGTGCCGCCGGCCAGCAGCGCGAGCCCGGACAACAGGACCGGCCGGGCGCCGATGCGGTCGACGACGAAGCCCGCGATGAACTGGGTGACGCCCGACGCCGCGTAGAATGCGCCGACCAGCGCGCCGAGCAGCGTCCACGACACGTCGAACTCCGCGCGGAGCAACGGAAACAGCGGCGGCAGCGCAAGCTGGAAGAAGTGCGACAGCCCGTGCGCGACGCCGACGATTCCGATGACGCGGACGTCGCGGCGGAACGAGGTGGGAGAATCCGGATCCAATGCGGGCAGGCGCGGGAGCCGCGGGCGTGGCGCCGTAAGCTTGCCCGCGGGAAAGCCGACACTATAGCGCATGCCCCCGGGCCCCCGCCGCGGCCGCCGGCCGCGCCCCACGCCACGAGCAAGGACCACGATGATCGACAAGGTGCGCAAGACCGACGCTGAATGGAAGGCGCAATTGACGGGCGAGCAGTTCCGCGTCGCGCGCAGGAAAGGCACGGAGCGCGCGTTCTCCGGCGAGCACTGGGACAATCACCGCGCCGGCGCCTACCACTGCGTCTGCTGCGGCACGCCGCTCTTCGGCTCCGCCGCCAAGTTCGACTCCGGCACCGGCTGGCCATCGTTCACCCAGCCGGTCGCGGCGGAAAACGTCCGGGAAGTCGAGGACGCGTCGTTCTGGATGCGGCGGACGGAGGTCGTCTGCGCCGCGTGCGACGCCCATCTCGGCCACGTGTTTCCCGACGGGCCGGAGCCGACGGGATTGCGGTACTGCATGAACTCCGCGGCGCTCGAGTTCAAGCCGAAGGACTAGCCGGAACGCGCGCAACCTTAACTCGGCCAAGGCCCGCTGCTGCGGGCCTTGTTCATTTCCAACATTAAAATACCAATCGAACACATTGACAGAATTCACTTTTGTGCGAAGGGCACCGGCCGGTACCCGGCTGCCGAACGGTCGTTGACAGCAGACGATATAAAAATGATATCATTTTGATACGAGGTGCGAACGGCCAACGCGGTGCGAGCGCCCTTTCGACGGAGACGACGATGGAACGCAAGGCGAATATCCAGGGCCCCGCCCACGAAGAAACGCCGATCGGCACCGCCAACGGGTTCTTGATGCTGTTCGTCGCGCTGCTGTTGCTGGCCGGCGGCGCGCTGCTGCTCGTCCAGGCCATCTCGACCTTCGGCATCCGCTGGACCCCGTTCGTCCTGGGCATCGGGCTGCTGCTGGCGGGCGTGCTCGCGCTGGCGGGCCTGTACACGCTGCAGCCGAACGAGGCGGCGATCCTCCAGCTCTTCGGCGCCTACCGGGGCACCAGCCGCGTGCCGGGGCTGCGCGCGACCAATCCGTTCTATTCCCGCAAGAAGCTCTCGCTGCGAGCCCGCAACCTGAACGGCGACCGGCTCAAGGTCAACGACAAGCGCGGCAACCCGATCGAGATCGCGGCGGTCGTGGTCTGGCACGTCGACGACACCGCGAAGGCGGCGTTCGACGTCGACGACTACGAGAACTTCGTCAAGGTCCAGAGCGAGGCAGCGGTCCGCCACCTGGCGTCGTCGTTCGCGTACGACGCCGAGGACACGCACGACGCGAAGCCGGAGCCGACGCTGCTCGGGTCCGCCGACATCGTCGCCAAGGCGCTGGTGCACGAGCTGCAGGCAAGGCTCGAGCAGGCCGGGGTGGTCGTCGAGGAGGCGCGACTGACGCACCTGGCCTATGCGCCCGAGATCGCGCAGGTGATGCTGCGCCGCCAGCAGGCGGAGGCGATCATCGCCGCCCGGCAGAAGATCGTGCACGGCGCGGTGTCGATGGTCCAGATGGCGCTGTCCGAGCTGTCGGCCAAGGAAGTCGTGACGCTCGACGACGAGCGCAAGGCGGCGATGGTGTCGAACCTGATGACGGTGCTGTGCGCCGAGTCCGACGTGCAGCCGGTCATCAACACCGGCACGCTCTACACGTAGCGGCGCGCGCGCGAAGGAGGCTGCGGTGATCGTCATTCCCCGCCTGCTGTTCGTGCTGGCGCTGGTCGTGGTGCCGGTGCTCATCTACGCGACATCGACCGACCTGCCGGCGCGCGTCGCCACGCACTTCGGCAGCGGAGGTCGGGCCAACGGATGGATGCCGCGCGGCGGCTACCTCGCCTTCATGCTGGCGATGGCGACGCTGCTGCCGCTCCTCGTCGCCGGCCTGACGGGCTTCATTCCGCGAATCGCGGTCTCGCAGATCAAGATCGCGAACCGTGACCACTGGCTCGCGCCCGCCCGACGGGAGCAAACGCTGGCGTGGCTGATGAGCCACGCCTGCTGGCTCGGCATCGTGCTCACGCTGTTCATGGCCGGACTCCATTTCATGATCGTGCAAGCCAACGAACGCGTGCCCGCGCGGTTGGCGGAACCGCAGTTCTTCGTGCTGATGGGCGTGTTCGTGGCGCTGCTGGTGCTGTGGATCGTCGGCATGGCGGTCCGCTTCCGCCGGGCGCTCTGACGCTCGCGCCCCACCGCCGCGCCCGTGGCCGCCAAGAAGTCCTTCCTGCTGCGCGTCGACCCGGCGCTCTGGGCCGAAGTCGAGCGGCTCGCCCAGGCCGACCTGCGCAGCGTCAACGCGCAGGTGGAGTTCCTGCTGCGCGACGCGCTCGCGCGGCGGGGGGTGCGCCCGCGCGCGGATCCGCCGCCGCCGGCCGCGGACGGTGGCGCGGACGCGTAGCGATGGCAACGCAGCGCCGCGGTCCGCGGCGACTGCTGCACCCGCCGCTTCCCGGCAGCCGGCGCGGCGCCTCGCGCCCGGAGGCCCGCCTCGGCGACGATCGTGTTCGTGCCGCCGCTGGCGTTCCTGTTCGGCAACGGCATCGGCATCGCCTGGGCGCTCTCCGCCGCGCGCCATCGCGATCGCCGCGGCGAGGGCCGCCTCGACGCGCTGTGGACCGGCGTGTGGTGGCTGGTCGCGGCGACGTTTGTCGGCGGTGCGGTTGCGCTCGTGATTGCCGTGTTCCTGCGGGGAGACGCCTGAACGGACACCGGAAATTCGACGGCGGGATCGCCCCGCGTGGACGCCGACCGGCGCCGTCCGCACTGTGGCGCACAGGTTGTCGCACCCACTGCGGCGAACCGACGGCGGGATCGCCCCGCCCGGCGGCGCGTACTACCGGCGCCCGATCGGTGCGATCATGAGCGCTCCGCGTGCCTGCGCGGTAACGACGAAGCCACAGTCCATCGCCGGCGCGCCGGCTGCGGCGCCCGATACCGTCATGCCGAACGATGCCAACCCGCCAGGGTGCTTGCCCGGCCCCCTGCCTCGTGTCTCGGCCCGCCGCGCGCGGGCGGGACGCGGTCGCCGCGCGCCCGGCGTCACCGCGCTCGAACTCATGCTGGTGGTCGCCATCGTCGGGGTGTTCGCCGCGATCGCGCTTCCCGCCTACGAGGGCTACCGCGAGCGCCTCCGGATCGCGCAGGCCGTCACCGACATCGGGGCCATCGGCACGCTGATCTCGAAGTACGGGATGGACAACCGCGCCTACCCCGAGTCGCTGACCGACGTCGGCGCCGACACCATGCGCGACCCGTGGGGCCGGCCGTACCAGTACGTCAACCACGAGGACCGGCGGTCGCGCGGGCGCTGGCGCCGCGACAAGAACATCGTCCCGATCAACACGGACTTCGACGTCTTCAGCATGGGGAAGGACGGGGACAGCCGGCCGCCGCTGACCGCACGGATGAGCCGTGACGACATCGTCCGTGCAAACAACGGCCGCTTCATCGGACTCGCGTCGGACTACGATCCATGAAGATCGAGCGAGGATTCACGAACAGCCGCGTCGCGCGCCGGATCGTCCTGCTGTTCGTGCTGTGCGCGCTGGTGCCGATCGTCGCCACGGCATTCCTGTCGTACGACCACGTGCGCAAGCTCCTCCTCGACCGGAGCTACCAGCACCTCGCCCAGCTCGGCGAGTCGTATGCGAGCACGCTCTACGAGCGGCTGTCGGGCGTGGCGCGGCTGCTGCGGGATGCGACGCCCGCGGCGGGCGCGCCGTGGCCGGCGGCGCGACACCTGAGCGCGCGCACCGAACTCGACGCCGTCGCGAAGATCGCGCGCGACGGCAAGGTCACCGCGCTGGCCGGCACGCTGCCGCCGTTCGCGCCGCTGACCGACGCGGAGTGGCGCTTCCTCGCGAGGGGCGAGGCGGCACTGCGCACGCACGCGAATGCGGGCGGCCCGGCCACGGTGCTGCTGGCGCAGGCGATCGATCCGGAGCGAATCGCCGACGGCGCGCTCATCGCCGCCATCAATCCGGCGTACCTGTGGGGCGAGGCCGACGCGCTGCCCGCCTTCACGGACTTCACGGTGCTGGGGCCGGACGGTGTTCTCCTCTTCGCGTCGCAGGGGCCGCCGAACGCACTGCTGGCCGCGCTCGACCGGGACCCGCCCGCCTCGCCGAACGGACGGCTGATCTATCCGGCGGACGACGGCGCCGAGGTCGCGAGCTATCGCGAGCTGTTTCTCGAGTCGCACTTCTACGTGCACGGGTGGACCGTCGTCGCCACCCGGCCCGAGAGCGAAGTGCTGGCGCCGATCGCCGCGTACAAGCATAGCTTCCTGCTGGCCACGGTACTGGCGTTGCTCGGCATCGTGCTCCTCAGCGTGTCGCAGATTCGGCGCACGCTCGTGCCGCTCGAGCGGCTGATCGACGGCACCCGGCGTGCCGCGAACAAGGACTTCAGCGTCCGTGTCGACGTCGGCGGGGACGACGAGTTCCGCGAGCTCGCCGATTCCTTCAACACGATGACCGCGCGTCTGGGCCGCCAGTTCACGGCGCTGTCGACGCTGGCCGAGATCGACCGCACGATCCTGTCGCGGCCGGACGTCGCGCGGGTCATCGAGTCCGTGCTGCGCCGCATCCGCTCGATCGTGCCGGCGCCGGGCGCGAGCATCGCGGTGGCCGACGGTGCACCCGGGGCTACCCGGGTATTCACCCGCGGGGCGGCGGACGGAATCGACGCGGAGGTCCTACCCGATGCCCCGCTCCCGGCCGCCGTGGGCGTCGCGGCCGCGAAGCCTGCGGGCGTCTGGCTCACCGCGGGCGAAGACATGCCGCCGGTTGCCGCACCGCTCCTGCGTTCCGGCGCCGCGGCACTGTTCGTGGTGCCGATCGTCTGGCAGGGCGACGCCATCGGTGCCATCGTCGTCGGCGCGACCCGCTGCCACGCGTTCAGCGACGACGAGGAGGCACGGGTGCGTGACCTCGCCGACCGCGTCGGCGTCGCGTTCGCTGCGGCGGCCAAGGACGAGCAGCTCTACTATCAGGCCCACTACGACGCGCTGACGAGGCTGCCCAACCGCCTCTACTTCAAGGACCAATTGGAGCGCGCGCTCGCGCGCGCCGAGCGCGACCGGGCGGAGGTCGCCGTGCTCTTCGTGGACCTTGACTACTTCAAGTACGTCAACGACAGCGTCGGCCACGCGGCAGGGGACGACGTGCTGGTCGAGGCCGCCGCCCGGATGCGCCGCTGCGTGCGTTCGGCGGACATCGTCGGGCGCCTCGGCGGCGACGAGTTCACGATCCTCGTCACCGACATCAGGAGCGGGCAGGACGCGCGCATCGTCGCAGACAACGTGATCGCCGCGATGTCGCGTCCGTTCGTCTCCGCGCAGCACGAGCACTTTCTGAGCGCGAGCATCGGAATCGCCGTGTACCCGGGCGACGGCGCGACCGCCGACGATCTGCTGCGCAATGCGGACACCGCGATGTATCGCGCGAAGGACGGCGGCCGCAGCCAGAGCGTCTTCTTCGAGGAGCGGATGAACGTCGCGGCGCTCGCCCGCGTGCGGTCGGAACGCGACCTGCGGCACGCGTTGGAGCACGGCGAGCTGTACCTCGTCTACCAGCCGATGCTGAGCCTGCGGACCGGTCGGATCTCGGGCGCGGAGGCGCTGCTGCGCTGGGACCACCCGGAGCACGGCGCGCTGCCGCCGACCCGGTTCATCCAGCTGGCAGAAGAAACCGGCATCATCGACCCGCTCGGCGAGTGGGTGCTGCGCGAGGCGTGTCTGCAGTTCCGCGAGCGCCAGGGCGACCCGGTCCCGTTGCCGGCGATCTCGGTCAACGTCTCCGCCCGGCAGTTCCGGCAGTCGGGCTTCGCGGCGATGGTGGCGCGCGTGCTGCGCGAGACCGCCGTGGCACCGGCTGCGCTCGAGATCGAGATCACCGAAAGCCTGCTGCTCGATGCCACGCCGGCGGTCGAGCGCGCGCTGGCGGCGCTGAGCGAGGCCGGCACGCGCATCGCGCTCGACGACTTCGGCACCGGCTACTCGTCGCTCGCCTATCTCAAGCGCTTCCCGGTGGACATCGTCAAGATCGACCGCTCGTTCGTCAAGGACCTGCCGGCCGACCGCAGTTCCGCGGCGATCACCGGCGCGATCGTCTCGATGGCCCGCGCGCTGCAGAAGCAAGTGGTGGCAGAGGGTGTCGCGACCACCGAGCAGGCCGCCTTCCTGCGCGACCTCGGTTGCGACCACCTGCAGGGCTACTACCTCGCGAAGCCGCTGCACGCGGCAGAGCTGGCCGAATTCCTCGCGCGCTTCGCGGACGACGCGGAACGCGCCGGGACACCCGCGCGCGCGGTGCGCCGCGCCAAGCCCGCGATCAAGGTCGTGCGCAACCCGTGACGTCGCGGCGCGGCCGCCGCTACGCCGGCAGCACGCGCCGCAGGAACTCCCCGACGGCCGCGATCTCCTCCGGCTCCGCCGCGTGCTCCATCGGGTATGCGTGCCACTCGACGCGCCAGCCCGCGCCCGCGAGCACGTCGCGCGACTGCTCGGCCCACGCGACGTGCACGACCGGGTCGTACGTCCCGTGCGCCATGAAGATGGGCACGTCGCGGTTGGCGGCGGCGGCCTCGGCGGCGAGGCCGGGCGCGTCGATCAGGTAGGTCGACAGCGCAACGACGCCGGCGAGCCGCTCCGCGTGGCGCAGGCCCGTGTACAGGGCGATCGCACCGCCCTGCGAGAACCCGGCGAGCACGATCCGGGCGGCAGCGACGCCGCGCGCGCGCTCGTGCGCGAGCATCGCCTCCAGCAGCGCCTGCGACCGGCGCACGCCCGGCAGATCGGCGCGCGCGTGGAGATCCGCGTCGCGGATGTCGTACCACGCTCGCATCACGTAGCCGTTGTTGATCGTTACCGGCATCGTCGGCGCGTGCGGGAACAGGAAGCGCACCGGCAGCGCGGCCGGCAGAGCGAGCGCCGGCACGACCTGCGACCAGCCGTTGCCGTCGTCGCCCAGCCCGTGCAGCCAGATCACGGAGGCATTCGGGTGGGGTCCGGTCTCGATCTCGATCGCGGGCAGCATCTTGATGCACGAAGGTGTGAACGGTGGGTCGGAGTCGAACTTCGGCACGATACCTCAGCCGCACCCGCACGCGTTGGTCAAGGTTGTTAGAATCACGTTGAAATCCACAGAACGGACAGCGGGAGAGGTCGGGCGTGGCACGCGGCGGCAGCATTACGGCATCGGGCACGCGCCACCCTCGCGCCGGCACCGGGATGTCCGCTCCGCGCGCGCTTGCCGCCCTGCCGAACGCCGCCGCCCCGGATTCGCTCCTCGACGCGACGATTCGCCTGCCCGACCACCTGGTCGGCGGCGCGCCGGAGCGGGTCGTGCGGCCGGCGCTGGCCGTGCTGTTCCGGATCGCGGTCGGCCCGTCGGCCGATCGCTACGTACGGCGCTTCCTCGCGTTCGAGCGCACGGGCCGCGGGCGTCCCGGCTGGCACTGGCCGTCGCTGCTCGCCCCCGGCGTGTGGGCGTTCTATCGCCGGCTGTGGCTGCCGGGCCTCGTGTTCGCGCTGCTGCCTATCGCCGGCGCGCTCGCGTTCGCTTCGCTCGCGCCGCGGTTCGAGCAGGCGGATTTCGCGTGGTTCGCGTGCGCGATCCTCGCCGTCTGGCTGCTGCCGGGCGTCGTGCCCGCGCTGGTCGCGGACTGCCTGCTCTACGCGCACGTGCGCCGCGTGGTTCGCCGGACCGAGCAGGGCGCGCAAAGCGTGACGGAGGCCGCGCAGGAGCTTGCGCTGCGCTCGCCCACGTCGACGGCGGCGGCGCTCTGGCTGGGCGGCGGCCTGATGCTCGCCGTCGCGGCGGCGCTCGTGCCCCACTTCCGCACGGCGCACGCGGAGCTCAACGTGCGCGCGCAACTGGCGCAGATGCTCTCTGCCGTGCGCTTCGTGCAGCAGGAAATCGAGACGACGTGGGCGGACGCGCGCATGGTGCCGCGGCAATCGGATCACGCCGCAGTGCGCGCGCAGCCGGGCGCCGGACTCATCGCGGACCTCGACGTGAACCCGGTCACGGGCCGCGTGCGCGTCGCGCTGGGCCCGCTGGTGCCCGAGCTTGCCGGCCGCACGATCCTGCTCGCGCCTTCGCGCGACGCGCACGAGCGCGTGCAGTGGCTGTGCATTCCGGTCGACATTCCGCAGCGGTACCTGCCGAAGGAGTGCCGCGGCTGACGCTGCGAACCTTCCGCGCGGGCGCCGGCCGTCGCGTTGCCGCCACCGCGTCCGCCGCGTAGAATGCGCGCCTTCGCGCGCCGGGGACACAATCCCTGGCGCGGCGTGCGCAGCGGCGCCCATCCGGCGACCGCGCGGCCCCAAGACACGATTTTGCGGAGTGACCCCGATGGCCTCAGTGCTTCCCGCGCTGCGCGACGTCCGGCTCGACGACAAGTACGAACTCGAGTCCGGTCGCGTCTTCCTCACCGGCGCGCAGGCGTTCGTCCGGCTGCTGATCCTGCAGCGCCAGCGCGACCGGCTGGCGGGCCTGACGACCGGCGGCTTCGTGTCCGGCTACCGCGGCTCGCCGCTGGGCGCGCTCGACCAGTCGCTGTGGAAGGCGAAGCAGTTCCTCGATCGCGCGAACGTCGTGTTCCAGCCGGGACTGAACGAGGACCTCGCGGCGACGTCGATCTGGGGCACGCAGCAGCTCAATCTCCACGCGGGCGCCAGGGTCGATGGCGTGTTCGCGATGTGGTACGGCAAGGGTCCCGGGGTCGACCGCTGCGGCGACGTGTTCAAGCACGCGAACATGGCCGGCACGTCGAAGCACGGCGGCGTGCTGGTGCTGGCGGGCGACGACCACGCGGCCAAGTCCTCGACGATCCCGCACCAGTCCGACCACCAGTTCTCGGCCGCGATGATGCCGGTGCTCTACCCGTCGTCGGTGCAGGAGATCCTCGATCTGGGCCTCCACGGCTGGGCGATGTCGCGCTACTCGGGCTGCTGGGTCGGCTTCAAGTGCGTCGCCGACACCGTCGAGAGCTCGGCGTCCGTGTACGTCGACCCGGCCCGCACGCAGATCGTGGTGCCCACGGACTTTCCGCTGCCCGCCTCCGGCGTGTCGATCCGCTGGCCCGACGGGTTCCTCGACACGGAAGCGCGGATGCAGGATTACAAGATCTACGCCGCGCTGCACTATTGCCGCGTCAACGAGCTCAACCGCATCGTCATCGACTCCCCGCGGCCGCGACTGGGCATCGCGACGTCGGGCAAGAGCTACCAGGACGTCCGGCAGGCGCTGACCGACCTCGGCATCACGGACGAGGACGCGGCGGCCATGGGCCTGCGCGTCTACAAGATCGCGATGCCGTGGCCGCTCGAGCCCGAGGGCGTGCGCCACTTCGCCGAGGGGTTGGACGAAATCCTCGTCGTCGAGGAGAAGCGGCAGATCGTCGAGTACCAGTTGAAGGAGCAGCTGTACAACTGGCGCGACGACGTGCGGCCGCGCGTGGTCGGCAAGTTCGACGAGAAGGGCGAATGGGTGCGTCCGCACGGCGACTGGCTGCTGCCGGCGGCGGGCGAGCTGACGCCGGCGATGATCGCGCGCGTGATCGCGAGGCGCATCGAGCGGCTGGAGCTCGAGCCGCGGCACCAGGAGCAGCTGTCCGCCCGCGTCGACTGGATCAACGCGAAGGAGGCCGCGCTCGCGAAGCCGAAGATCGAGCTCGTCCGCCAGCCGTACTTCTGCTCGGGCTGCCCGCACAACACGTCGACGAAGCTGCCCGAAGGCAGCCGCGCGACCGCGGGCATCGGCTGCCACGTGATGGCGATCTGGATGAACCGCAACACGTCCGAGTTCACGCACATGGGCGGCGAAGGCGTGCCGTGGATCGGGCAGGCGCCATTCACCGACGAGCGCCACATCTTCGCGAACCTGGGCGACGGCACGTACTACCACAGCGGCATCCTCGCCATCCGCGCCGCGGTCGCCGCCCGTGTCAACCTCACGTACAAGATCCTCTACAACGACGCGGTCGCGATGACCGGCGGTCAGCCGTTCGACGGCCCGCTGACGCCTGCGATGATCGCGAAGCAGGTCGCCGCCGAAGGGGTGGCCCGCGTCGTCGTCGTCAGCGACGAGCCCGACAAGTACCCGTCCGGCTACTTCGCGTCCGACATCCGCATCCGCCACCGCGACGATCTCGACGCCGTGCAGCGCGAGCTGCGCGACACGCCGGGCGTCACCGTGCTGCTCTACGACCAGACGTGCGCGGCCGAAAAGCGCCGGCGGCGCAAACGCGGCAAGGCGCCGGAGCCCGTCGAGCGCGTGTTCATCAACGAACTCGCGTGCGAGGGCTGCGGCGACTGCGGCGAGCAGTCGAACTGCGTGTCGCTGGCGCCGGTCGAGACCGAGTTCGGGCGCAAGCGCACGGTCGACCTGTCGACGTGCAACAAGGACTACTCGTGCCTCAAGGGCTTCTGCCCGTCGTTCGTGACCGTCGCGGGAGGCACGGTGCGCAAGCGGCCCAAGGCCGATACCCTCGATTTCTCGCGGCTGCCGGAGCCCGTCCTGCCGAGTGTCGCGGATCCGTACAGCATCCTCGTCACCGGCATCGGCGGCACCGGCGTGGTCACGATCGGCGCGCTGCTCGGCATGGCCGCGCACCTCGAGGACAAGGGCGGCAGCGTGCTCGACATGACCGGGCTCGCGCAGAAGAACGGTGCCGTCGTCTCGCACGTGCGCATCGCCGCCTCGCCGGAGAAGCTCTACGCGACGCGGATCGCCGCCGGCGAGGCGTCGCTGGTGCTCGCGTGCGACATCCTGACGGGTGTGGGCTACGAGGCGCTGGCCAAGATGCAGAGGGGCGTCACCCGCGCGCTCGTCAACACGGCGCTGGTGATGCCGGCGCAGTTCACGCGCGACCCCGACCTCCGCTTCCCGCTGGGGTCGATGGAGCAGGAGATCAAGGACGCCGTCGGCCCCGGCGACGCCGAGTTCCTCGACGCGACGAAGCTCGCGACCGGGCTCATGGGCGACTCCATCGCGACCAACCTGTTCATGGTCGGCTACGCGTACCAGCGCGGGCTGATCCCGGTGTCGGAGGCGGCGATCGTCAAGGCGATCGAGCTGAACGGCGCCGCGATCGAGTCGAACACGACGAGCTTCAAGTGGGGGCGGCTCGCCGCCGTCGAGCCCGCGCGCGTCGCCGCAGCCGCGATCCCGCGCGCGACACCCGAGTCGCAGCGGCTGTCGGCCTCGCTCGACGAACTGATCGCCCGCCGCGTGCAGTTTCTCACCGACTACCAGGACGCCGCGTACGCGCAGCGCTACGCGGCACTCGTCGCGCAGGTCGGGCAGGCCGAGGCGCGCGCGATGCCCGGCATCACCGACCTGACCGAGGCCGTCGCCCGCTATCACTTCAAGCTGCTTGCGATCAAGGACGAATACGAGGTCGCGCGCCTGTACGCGGAGACCGACTTCGTCGAGCGCGTCGCCGCGCAGATCGACGGCGACTTCACGCTGCGCTTCCACATGGCGCCGCCGATCTTCAGCAAGGCGGATCCTGCGACCGGCGTGCCGCGCAAGACGACGTTCGGGCCGTGGCTCATGAAGGCGATGCGCGTACTCGCGAAGCTGCGCCGGTACCGCGGCACGGCGCTCGACGTCTTCGGCCGCAGCGCGGAGCGAAGGATGGAGCGCGTGCTGCTCACCGAGTACGAGTCGATCGTGGGCGAGATCGTCGCGAAGCTCGCGCCGGCCAACCACGCGACGGCCGTCGAGCTCGCGTCGGTGCCCGAGCACATCCGCGGCTACGGCCACGTCAAGGAACGGCATGTCAGGACGGCGAAGGCGCGCGAGGCGGCGCTGCTCGCCGCGTTCCGGTCGCCGGGAGCAGCCGCGAAGCCGGTGGCCGTGACGATCACCGCCTGACGAGCGCCGGGGGTGCCGGCACCGATCGCGCCGGCATCCGGAAGGGCGCGATCCGCGCCGTACAATCGGCGCATGGCCGTCGCGTTGCCGCGCTCGCTTCCCGATCCCTTCGCCGGCGCATGCGCGTGGTTCGCGGCGCAGGGCTTCACGCCGTTCGCGTTCCAGCAGGAGGTCTGGGCCGCCTACGCGGCGGGCGCGAGCGGCCTCGTGCACGCGCCGACCGGCATGGGCAAGACCTACGCGGCGGCGCTCGGCCCGATCGTGCTCGGGCCACGCGGCTCCGAGGTCCATCCGCCACCGCTGACGCTGCTGTGGCTGACGCCGCTGCGCGCGCTCGCCGGCGACACCGGCCACGCGCTCGCGCGCGCCGTACGCGCGCTCAACCCGCACTGGACGGTCGACGTGCGCACCGGCGACACGTCGACAGCGGCGCGCGCGCGGCAGGCGCTGCGGCTGCCGACCGCGCTCGTCACGACGCCGGAGAGCCTGACGCTGATGCTGTCGCGCCCCGACTGGCGCGAGCGCTTCGCCCACGTCGAGGCGGTCGTCTGCGACGAGTGGCACGAACTCGTCGGCACCAAGCGCGGCGTGCAGGCGGAACTGGCGCTCGCGCGGCTGCGAAGCCTCCGCCCCGGCTTGCGCGTCTGGGGTCTGTCGGCGACGCTCGCGAACCTCGACGAGGCGCTCGCCTGCCTCGTCGGACCGGCCCGGTCCGCCCACGCCCGCATCGTCCGCGGCCTCGACGCCAAGACCATCGAAATCGGCAGCGCGCTGCCGGCGACGATCGACCGCTTTCCCTGGGCCGGGCACATCGGGCTGAAGCTCCTGCCCGAGGTCGTGCGCGCGATCGAGCGCGCGCGGAGCACGCTGGTGTTCACCAACGTGCGCTCGACGACCGAGATCTGGTACCAGGCCCTTCTGGCGGCGCGGCCGGACTGGGCCGGCACCATCGCGCTGCATCACGGCTCGCTCGAACGCGACGTGCGCGACTGGGTCGAGGCGGGTCTGCGCGACGGCCGCCTGCGCGCCGTCGTCTGCACGTCGAGCCTCGACCTCGGCGTCGACTTCGCGCCGGTCGACCAGGTGCTGCAGATCGGCAGCCCCAAGGGCATCGGCCGGCTGCTGCAGCGCGCGGGCCGCAGCGGCCACCGGCCCGGCGCAGTGTCGCGGGTCACGGTGGTGCCGACGCAGGCGCTGGAACTGGTCGAAGCGGCCGCGACGCGCGCCGCGGCGGCGGCGCGGCGCATCGAGCCGCGGGCGCCGGTGGTCGACGCTCCCGACGTTCTGGTCCAGCACCTCGTCACCTGCGCGCTGGGCGGCGGATTCCGGCCCGACGCGCTGCGCGACGAGGTACGCGGCACGCACGCGTACGCACGCCTGGCGAACGCCGATTGGCAGTGGGCACTCGACTTCGTCGTGCACGGCGGCGCCAGCCTCAACGCGTATCCGGAGTACCGGCGCGTCGTCGTCGGCGACGACGGGATCGCGCGGGTGCCGGATCGGCAGATCGCGCGCCGGCACCGAATGGGCATCGGGACCATCGTCAGCGAGGCATCGATCACCGTCGCGTTTCGCAACGGCACGAAGCTGGGCCAGGTCGAGGAGAGCTTCATCGCCGCACTGCGGCCGGGCGACTGCTTCGCGTTCGCCGGGCATGTGCTCGAGTTCGTCCGCGTGCGCGAGCTGACCGCCTGGGTGCGGCCGGCGAAGGCGAAGTCGGCGCGCGTGCCGCGCTGGATGGGTGGCAAGATGGCGCTGTCGACCGAGCTCGCCGACGCGACGCGCGCGCTGATCGCAGGCGCCGCGCGCGGCGAGTTCACCGCGCCGGAGATGCAGCGCGTGCGGCCGCTGCTCGAGCTGCAGGCGCGCTGGTCGGTGCTGCCCGGCGAGCGCGAGTGGCTGGTCGAGGCAATCGCCACCCGCGAGGGGCACGGGCTCTTCTTCTATCCGTTCGAGGGCCGGCTCGCGCACTTCGGGCTCGCCACGCTGTTCGCGTACCGGCTCGGCGCGCGCGATCCCGCGTCGTTTTCCATCACGGCGAACGACTACGGCTTCGGCCTCGTGTCGCCGCAGCCGATGGCGGTCTCCCATGGCGACCTCGGACGGCTGCTGGCCGTACCCGACGTCGAGCGCGACATCCTCGCGGGCCTGAACGCCACCGAACTCGGGCGCCGGCACTTCCGCGAGATCGCGCGCGTCGCCGGCCTGACCTTCCAGGGCTATCCGGGCCAGCCGCATCCGCAGCGGCAGCTGCAGGCGTCGAGCGCGCTGCTCTACGACGTGTTCGCGCAGTACGACGCCGACAACCCGCTGCTCCGCCAGGCAGTGCGCGAAGTGCTCGAGCGCCGGCTGGAGGCGCCGCGGCTCACCGCCGCGCTCGCGCGACTGCGCGGCAGCCGCGTGCTGCTGACGCGTCCCGCGCGCCCGACGCCGTTCGCGTTCCCGCTGCTGGTCGAGATGTTCCGCGAAAGCCTGTCGACCGAGGCGCTCGAGGCGCGCGTCGCGCGGATGGTGGCCGAACTGGAGGCAGCGGCGGGAAGCCCGGGTTCAGCGCCGTAGGGGCCGCAACGATGCCGCGCCGATCCGGAGCCCTCGCGGCACCGGCATTGCCGCTTCGACCCCGGCTTGCCTGAACGGCCTGAACGGCGCCCGCGCGCGCTTCGCGTTACGCCGTGCGCTTCGCGAGCAGCGCGCGGCCCACCCTGGAGTTCGTCGGACGGCCGAGCGCCGCACAGATGAACTCGCCGGCGTCGACCAGCCGATCGAGGTCCACGCCCGTCGCGATGCCGAGCCCGTGCAACAGGTAGACGACGTCCTCGGTCGCGACGTTGCCCGTCGCGCCCTTCGCGTACGGGCAGCCGCCCAGTCCGGCCACCGAGCTGTCGAACACGGCCACGCCGCGCTCGAGCGACGCGTAGATGTTTGCGAGCGCCTGCCCGTAGGTGTCGTGGTAGTGGCCGGCGAGCTTGTCCACGGGCACGACACGCGCGACCGCATCGAGCATCGCCGCCGTGCGGCCCGGCGTGCCGACGCCGATCGTGTCGCCGAGCGACACCTCGTAGCAACCCATCGCGTACAAGGCGCCCGCGACGCGCGCGACGGCCTCCGGCGCGACGTCGCCTTCGTACGGGCACCCCAGCACGCACGAGACGTACCCGCGCACCTGGACGGCGCGCTCGCGCGCCGCCGCGACCACCGGCCGGAACCGTTCGATGCTCTCGGCGATCGAGCTGTTGATGTTCTTCTGCGAGAACGTCTCCGACGCCGCGCCGAACACGGCGACTTCCGTCGCGCCCGCCGCCACCGCGGCCTCGAAACCCTTCAGGTTCGGGACCAGCACCGGATACGCGACGCCCGGCTTGCGCCGGATGCGCGCCATCACCTCCGCGCTGTCGGCCATCTGCGGCACCCACTTCGGCGACACGAAGGACGTCGCCTCGATCGCGGGCAGCCCGGCTTCGGCAAGTCGCTCGATCAGCGCGACCTTGACGTCGGTGGCGATCGCCTGCTGCTCGTTCTGCAGCCCGTCGCGCGGGCCGACCTCGACGATCTTCACGCGGGTGGGAAGTGCGTTCATCGCCGACTTGACACGCCGCCCCTCACCCCAGCCCTCTCCCCGTTCCGGGGAGAGGGAGAATGAGGGCACCACGATGGGCCAATGCGCGACACGGCGGCGCTCCCCTCCCGCGAAGGCGGCGAAACAGGGGTTTCCCCGCTGCTCGGGGCCGCTCGAGCGGCCATCGCATGCTTGCGATGGCGCGCCCTGCAAGGGAGGGTTGGGGTGACGGGCGCTGGCTGGAAACGCGGGTGCACGCACGCCGATCACTTCGCCTTCTCGAAGTCGACGAGTTCCGCGCCTTCGGCGACCTGCTCGCCGACGGCGTACCGGTACGCGATGAGACGCCCGGCCGTCGGCGCGGTGATCGTGTGCTCCATCTTCATCGCCTCGAGGATCATGAGCGGCGCGCCGCGGTCGACGTCGACCGGCGGAGCCGCGAGCCACGCGATGACCTTGCCCGGCATCGGCGCCGCGAGCCCGCCTTCCGCGCCCTGCCCTTCGCCGCCGTGAAACAGCGGATCGACGCGCGCCAGCGCGAACGTGCGTCCGTGGAGGAACACGTGCCGCTTCTCGCCCGCCACGACCACGCCGGCGTCGAGCCGAACGCCGTCCAGCTCGACGCGCAGCATGCCGTTGGCGCCGAGTTCGCCGCGCGCCGACGCCGTGCGCCCGTCGAGCGTCAGGCGATAGCCTGCCGCGGCGTAATCGACGAGTACCGCGCGTTCGGACTCGCCGTGGCGGAACACGAGCCTTCGCTCCGAGCGCGAGTTGAGGCGCCACCCGTCCTGCAGCCGCCACGGCGACCAGCGGTCGCCGCCGGAACCCGCGCCGTCGCGCGCGTGCGCCTCCTCGCGCAGCAGCGTGGCCAGCGCCGCGACGAGGTACGCGTCGTCCGGCGCGTCCCCCGCCTGCGGGAACAGAAACTCGCGCTCGCGCTCGATGAGGCCCGTGTCGAGGTCCGCGTGCGCGAACGCCGGGCACGCGACGAGCCGCGACAGGAACTCGACGTTGTTGGCGACGCCGACGATCCGGTACTGCGCGAGCGCCTGCAGCATCCGCTGCAGCGCGAGCTCGCGCGTCGCGTCCCAGACGATCAGCTTGGCGATCATCGGATCGTAGTACGGCGTGATCTCGTCGCCCTGCTCGACGCCGGTGTCGACGCGCACGTGCAGCGATCCCGGCGGCGGCGCGAGGTGGACGAGGCGGCCCGTCGACGGCAGGAAGCCGCGCTCGGGGTCCTCGGCGTAGATGCGCGCCTCGAGCGCATGGCCACGGATCGCGAGCTGCTCCTGCGTGAGCGGCAGCGGCTCGCCGGCCGCCACGCGCAGCTGCCACTCGACCAGGTCCTGCCCCGTGATCATTTCGGTCACCGGGTGCTCGACCTGCAGCCGCGTGTTCATCTCCATGAAGTAGAAGCGGCCGTCCTGGTCGGCGATGAACTCGACGGTGCCGGCGCCGACGTAGCCCACCGCGCGCGCCGCGGCCACGGCCGCTTCGCCCATCTCGCGGCGGCGCGCCTCGTTCATGCCCGGTGCCGGCGCCTCCTCCAGCACCTTCTGGTGGCGGCGCTGCACCGAGCAGTCGCGCTCGAACAGGTGCACGCAGCTGCCGTGGCCGTCGGCGAACACCTGGATCTCGACGTGGCGCGGCCGCGTCACGTAGCGCTCGATCAGCACGCGGTCGTCGCCGAAGCTCGCGGCGGCCTCGCGCTGGCACGACGCAAGCGCGTCGGCGAACTCGGCACCGGCGCTCACGATCCGCATGCCCTTGCCGCCGCCGCCCGCCGACGGCTTCAAGAGCACCGGGTAGCCGATCCGGTCCGCCTCCCGGCGCAGGAACGCGGCGTCCTGCACGTCGCCGTGATAGCCGGGCACCAGCGGGACGGGCCTTCTCCATCAGCGACTTCGCCGCACTCTTGCTGCCCATCGCGCGGATCGCCGCGACGGGCGGGCCGATGAAGACGATGCCGGCGGCCGCGCACGCGGCGGCAAAATCCTCGTTCTCCGCGAGGAAGCCGTATCCGGGGTGGATCGCCTGCGCCCCCGTCCTGCGCGCGGCATCGACGATGCGGCCGATGTCGAGGTAGCTCTCGCGCGCCGGCGGCGGGCCGATCAGCACGGCTTCGTCGGCCAGGCGCGTGTGGCGGGCGTGCGCGTCCGCCTCGGAGAACACGGCGACCGTGCCGATGCCGAGGCGGCGCGCCGTCTTGACGACGCGGCAGGCGATCTCGCCGCGGTTCGCGATCAGGATCTTGCGGAACATGGTGCGGTCAACTTTCGTACCTCGTCGCGCCCTCCACTCCCGACCCTCCCCCCGTGGGGAGAGACGGTTGCACCGATGCGCTGGCACGATTGCCCTCTCCCCGCGTGCGGGGAGAGGGCCGGGGTGAGGGGCAAGGCATGGCGCCGGCACCCGTGCCGCCGGGACTCCTCGCTGTACACGGGACGCCATCGAAAAGCGATATGTCACATCCGGAACACGCCGAACGTCGTCTTCTCGACCGGCGCGTTGAGCGACGCGGAGAGCGCGAGGCCCAGCACGCGCCGCGTCTGCGCGGGGTCAATGATGCCGTCGTCCCACAGCCGCGCCGTCGCGTAGTACGGATGGCCCTGCGTCTCGTACTGCGCCCGGATCGGTGCGCGGAAGGCCGCCTCCTCCTCGGCGCTCCACGCCTTGCCGGCCGCCGTCATGCCGTCGCGCTTGACCGTGGCCAGCACGGACGCCGCCTGCTCGCCTCCCATCACCGAGATGCGCGCGTTCGGCCACATCCACAGGAAGCGCGGCGAGTACGCGCGACCGCACATCCCGTAGTTGCCGGCGCCGAAGCTGCCGCCGATGATCACCGTGAACTTGGGCACCTTCGCGCATGCGACCGCGGTCACCATCTTCGCGCCGTGGCGCGCGATGCCCTCGTTCTCGTACCTGCGGCCGACCATGAAGCCGGTGATGTTCTGCAGGAAGAAGAGCGGGATGCCGCGCTGCGCGCACAGCTCGATGAAGTGCGCGCCCTTCTGCGCCGACTCGGAGAACAGGATGCCGTTGTTGGCGACGATGCCGATCGGGTAGCCGTGGATGCGCGCGAAGCCGGTGACGAGGGTCGTGCCGTAGCGTGCCTTGAATTCGTCGAACGCCGACGCGTCGACGATGCGCGCGATCACCTCGTGCACGTCGTACGGCTTGCGCGTGTCGCCGGGAATGACGCCGTAGAGTTCCTCGGTGTCGTACCGCGGCTCCTCCGGCGGCGCGACGTCGAGGCCGACCGCCTTCACGCTGTTGAGGTTCGCCACGATGCGCCGCGCGATGTGCAGCGCGTGCGCGTCGTTCTCCGCGAGGTGATCGGCCACGCCGGAAATGCGCGTGTGCACGTCGCCGCCGCCCAGCTCCTCGGCCGTCACCACCTCGCCGATCGCCGCCTTCACGAGCGGCGGGCCGCCCAGGAAGATCGTGCCCTGGTTCTTCACGATGATCGTCTCGTCCGACATCGCGGGCACGTAGGCGCCGCCGGCCGTGCACGAGCCCATGACGACGGCGATCTGCGCAATCCCCAGCGCCGACAGGTTGGCCTGGTTGTAGAAGATGCGCCCGAAGTGCTCGCGGTCGGGGAACACGTCGTCCTGTTCGGGCAGGAACGCGCCGCCCGAGTCGACGAGGTAGAGGCACGGCAGCCGGTTCTCCCGCGCGATCTCCTGCGCGTGAGGTGCTTTTTCACCGTCAGCGGGTAGTAGGTGCCGCCCTTGACCGTCGCGTCGTTGGCGACGATCACGCACTCGCGCCCGGAGACGCGGCCCACGCAGGTGATGACCGACGCGGACGGCACGTCGCCGCCGTACATGCCGTACGCGGCCAGCGGCGACAGCTCGAGGATCGCGGCGCCCGGATCGACGAGCGCGTTGATGCGGTCGCGCGGCAGCAACTTGCCGCGAGCCAGGTGCTTCTGTCGCGCCTCCTCGCTGCCACCGCGCGCGACCTCTGCCGTCTTCGTGCGCAGGTCGGCGACCAGGCCGCGCATCCCGGCCGCGTTGGCCCGGAACTCCTCGCCGCGGACGTCGAGCCTGCTCTTGATGGTGGCCATGCCGGAAGTCTCCGCCGATCGCGCGGGCGCCCGGCCCGGCCCCTTCGGGTCCACGGCCGCCGTCCGCCCAGCCGCGAGCATAGCAAGCCGCTCGCCAACCCGCTCCCCGTGGCCGCGCATAGAATGACGGCCGGGCGCGGCGCCGCCGCGCGCTCTCGGGGAGTTCGCGCATGCCAGATTCACCGTTCGATCTCGCCGGGCGCGTCGCCCTCGTCACCGGCGCGTACCGGGGCCTGGGCTTCGCGATCGCGCGCGGCCTCGCGCAGGCCGGGGCCACGGTGATCCTCAACGGACGCAAGCCGGCCGAACTCGCCGAGGCGGCCGGGAAGCTCGTCGCCGACGGGCTCGCCGCCGACGTCGCGACCTTCGACGTCACCCGGCGCGACGCCGTGCACGCCGCGGTGGCCGCCGTCGTCGCGCGACACGGCGCCGTCGACGTCCTGGTCAACAACGCCGGCATCCAGCGCCGCGCGCCGTTCGTGGAGTTCACGCAACAGGACTGGGACGACATCGTCGCGACCAACCTGACGGCGCCGTTCGTCGTGTCGCAGGCGGTGCTGCCCGGCATGATCGCGCGCAAGCGCGGCAAGATCATTCACATCGCGTCGCTGATGAGCGAGCTCGCGCGCCCTACCGTGGTCCCGTACACGGCGGCCAAGGGCGGCATCCGGCAGCTGACGCGCGGCATGGCGGTGGAGCTCGCGCCGCACGGCATCCAGGTCAACGCGATCGCGCCCGGCTACTTCGCGACCGAGATGAACCGCGCGCTGATCGACAACGCCGACTTCAATGCGTGGGTGTGCAAGCGCACGCCGGCCGGGCGCTGGGGCGACCCGCCCGAGATCGCGGGACTGGCGGTGTTCCTGGCGTCGACGGCGTCCGACTACATGACCGGGCAGTTGCTGGTGATGGACGGGGGAATGTCGGTCGCGCTGTAGCGGCGGCCCTCACCCGACCCCTCCCGGCAAACGGGGAGGGAGACCTCCTGTACTGCCGGTTGCACACTCCGGCCAACGCCCGCGCGGCACGAGCGTCCGCTGCGGCTTTCAGCCGGCATGCGCGCGCTGCCGAACCGGGAGCGCAGCGACCTGTGAACTGCGCGCTGCGTGGACTTTGCCGCACGGAAACCGCCCGGCCGCCCGAAGGTTTCCGTGCTGACTTCTTCGGGACCGAATCGCGGGCCGAGCGGAGCCGGCCCTCGCGATTCGGTCACGGTCGTCGATCGATGAGCTTGTAGAGCCACCCCAGCCCCGCCTGCGTGGTCTGGGCGGGGCGGTACTCGCAGCCGACGTAGCCATCGTACTTCAGCTCGTCGATCAGCTTGAACAGGTAGCCGTAGTTGACCTCGCCCACGTTGGGCTCGCAGCGTCCGGGCACGCCGGCGACCTGGAAGTGGCCGATGTGCGGCAGCCACCGGCGAATCTTGGTCTCGAGATCGCCCTCGACGATCTGCGCGTGGTAGAGGTCCATCTGCACGCGCAGGTTCGCGATGCCGATCTCCTCGCGGATCGCGTGCGCCTCCCCCTGCGTGTTGAGGAGGTAGCGGGGCACGTCGCGCGGGTTGATCGGCTCGATCATGATCGCCACGTTCTGCACGGCGGCCTCCTGGCAGGCGAAGCGCACGTTGCGCTTGTACGTGCGCAGCCGCCGCGCCCGCTCGGCGTCGTCGGCGCCTTCCGGCAGCACCCCGGCCATCACGTGGATTCTCGGGCAGCGCAGCGCCTGCGCGAAGCGCAGCGCCGTGACCACGCTGGCCGCGAACTCGTGCTCGCGTCCCGGCAGCGACGCCAGGCCCCGGTCGCCGGCTTCCCAGCTGCCGGCCGGCGCGTTGATCAGCACGACGTCGAGCTTGTGCTGCGCGACGCGCGCCGCGATCTCCCGCACCTGGAAGTCGTAGCCGAACGCGAACTCGACCGCACGAAAGCCCGCCTGCGCCGCCTCGCCGAAACGGTCGAGAAACGGCACCTCGGTGAACAGGAACGACAGGTTGGCCGAAAAGCGCGGCATCCGCGAGCGGAAGGGCCGCTGCG
This sequence comes from Betaproteobacteria bacterium, assembly GCA_016716425.1. Lineage (GTDB taxonomy): Bacteria > Pseudomonadota > Gammaproteobacteria > Burkholderiales > Casimicrobiaceae > VBCG01. The sequence goes on along the minus strand of JADJWJ010000001.1, from coordinate 480,708 downwards.
TCGCGCGCCGCTTGCTGCAATCGATGGGACGGCGTGCGCGGGAGGCCGAAGGTTCCGTGCTGCCAGTGTGCCCTGCGCCCGGACGCTCCGCAATGGGACGCGTTACCATGGCAAGCCGCGCCCATACCCACCGCACGCACTGCACCATGCTCGCCGCCACCGCCGCCCACGACGCACCGGCGCACGAGACGGCAGTCGCCGGCGAGCGCGTCGCCCTGTACGCCGAGCGCGCGCTCCACTGGCCCGCGGGCGGCGTGCTGTTCGTCGCGGACGTGCACCTGGGCAAGGCCGCCGCGTTTCGTGCCGGCGGCATCCCACTTCCGCGCGGGGGCACCGGCCGCGACCTCGCGCGACTGTCCGCGCTGCTCGCGCGCACCCGCGCGCCGCGCCTCGTCGTCCTCGGCGACTTCCTGCACGCCGCTGCCGGCCGCGTCGCCGCGCTGGACGTGGCGTTTCGTGCCTGGCGCGCGGCGCATGCGCAGGTCGCGATCACGCTCGTGCGCGGCAATCACGACGACCGCGCCGGCGATCCACCGGCGGACTGGCACGTGGACGTCGTCGCGGAACCGCACGCGCTGGCGCCGTTCCTCGCCTGCCATCGGCCGGTCGTGCCGGGCAGCGGCTACGCGCTGTGCGGGCACGTGCATCCGGGCGTGCGGCTCGCGGGCGCCACGGCGGCCGCCTCCGCGCGCCTTCCGTGCTTCGTGCTCGGCCGCCGGCGCGCGATCCTGCCCGCATTCGGCGGCTTCACGGGGCTTGCGCTGGTAACGCCGGCCCGCGGCGAACGCATCGTCGCCATCGCCGGCACGCGGCTGTTCGCGCTGCCGGAGTGAGCGCCGGACCCTCACCCCAGCCCTCGGGGGGGGGGGGGGGGGGGGGGGGGGGGCCCCCCCGCCCGCCGGGCCGGGGGGGGGGGGGGGGGGGGGGGGCCGCCGGGGGGGGGGGGGGGGGGGGGGGGGGGGGGGGGGGGGGGGCGCCGGCCCCCCCCGGGGGGGGGGGGGGGGGGGGGGGGGGCGCCGGGCGCCGCGGGGGGGGGGAAAGGCGGGGGGGGGGGGGGGGGGGGGGGGGGGGGGGGGGGGGGGGGGGGGGGGGGGGCGCGGCGGGGCCCCGGCCGGGGGGGGGGCGGGGCGGGGCGGGGGGGGGGGGGGGGGGGGGGGGGGGGGGGGGGGGGCGGGGGGGGGGGGCGGGGGGGGGGGGGGGGGGGGGCGGGGGCGGGGGGGGGGGGGGGGGGGCGGGGGCGGGGGGGGGGCGCTCCCCGCACGCGGGAGCGGGAGGTTCGTCAGGCCTGCAGGACGTACGTGCCCGGCGCGTCGCAGATCGGCGCCAGGCCGGCCTTCGCCGCGCCCATGGGAGGCGGCGGCACCGGCGCGCCGGAGTGCGCGGCCAGCCACTGCGCCCACTCGGGCCACCACGAGCCTGCGCGCACCGGCGTGTCGGCGACCCAGCTCTCCGGATCGACGTAGGTGTCCGCGCGGGTCTTGGCCGCGATCCGGAAGCGCCGGCCGGGATGGCCCGGCTCGGACACGATTCCCGCGTTGTGGCCGCCGCTGGTCAGCACGAACGTGACGTCGGCGTCGGTCAGCAGGTGGAACTTGTACACGGAGTGCCACGGCGCCACGTGGTCGCGCTCGGTGCCGACGGCGAACAGCGGACGCTCGAGGTCCTTCAGCGCGATCCGGCGCCCGCCGACCGTGTAGCGGCCCTCGGCCAGGTCGTTCTGCAGGAACAGCCGGCGCAGGTACTCGGCGTGCATGCGGAACGGCATGCGCGTCGCGTCGGAGTTCCACGCCATCAGGTCGGTCATCGGCGCCCGCTCGCCCATCAGGTACTCGTGCATGACGCGCGACCAGACGAGGTCCTGCGAGCGCAGCAGCTGGAACGCGCCCGCCATCTGCCGGCTGTCGAGGAAGCCCTGCTCCCACATCACGTCCTCGAGGAACGACAGCTGGCTCTCGTCGATGAACAGCATCAGTTCGCCGGCCTCGGTGAAGTCCGTCTGCGCGGCGAAGAACGTCGTCGTCGCGAGCCGGTCGTCCCCGTCGCGCGCCATCGCGGCGGCGGTGATCGCGAGGAGCGTCCCGCCGATGCAGTAGCCGCACGCGTGCACCTTCTGCCCGGGCACGATCGCGCCCACGGCGTCGAGCGCCGCCAGCGCGCCCTGCGTCCGGTAGTCGTCGAACGTCGTGTCGCGGTCCTCGGGCCCCGGATTGCGCCACGAGATCATGAACACGGTGAAGCCCTGCCCGGTCAGGTAGGACACCAGCGAGTTCGCCGGGGAGAGATCGAGGATGTAGTACTTCTCGATCCACGCCGGGACAATCAGCACGGGCTCGGGCCGCACGGTCGCAGTCACCGGCGCGTACTGGATGAGCTCGATCAGCCGGTTGCGGAACACGACCTTGCCGGGGGTGACCGCGACGTCGCGGCCGACGACGAAGTTCTCGGTGCCCACCGGCCGCTTGCCGCCCAGCGCGCGGTCGCGGTCCTCGACGAGGTTCGCCATGCCGCGCAGGAGATTGAAGCCCGCCGACCGCAACGTGCGGTCCAGCACCTCGGGATTGGTCGACACGAAGTTCGACGGCGCGATCATGTCGAGCAACTGCCGCGCGCCGAACGAGACGATGCGCTCGTGCTGTCGCGTGACGCCGCGCACGCCCGTCGTCGCGTTGGACCACCACTGCTGCGTCAGCAGGAACGCCTGGTAGAGCACGTCGAACGGCGGCGCGGACCACGCCGGGTGCACGAACCGCTTGTCCTGGGGCAGCGGCTCGATGCACGGCGTGGTGCCGTCGAGCTTCCACGCGCGCTTGGCCGCGTAGTTGACGAGGCGCAGGAACTTCTTGCCTGCCTTCTCGGTGAGCTGCAGCTGCTTGCCCGGCGAGAACGCGAGGTGCGACGCCCAGTCCCAGTACGCGGCGACCTGCGCCATCGGCGACAGCCCGGTCGTGTACCGCGCGAGCGCGGCGTTGACCGAGCGGTCCATCGTCTCGGCCAGGGCCGTCGCGGCGTACGAGTCGCGCAGGAACGACGGATCCGGCGGCGCGACCGGCGTTGCCGGTGCGCGCGGAACCACGGATGCCCGCGCACTCTGCGCCGCCTTGCGCCGCGCGCCCGCCGCCGGCTTCCGCGCCTTCGTGACCATCACCCGTCCGCCCGCTGTCCGCATGTCCATTGTCCGATCCGCCCGTTACCGGTTCGCCGCGCCGTGCCCGGGCGGTGTCGCACCGCCCGGCATCCCGGTGCCGACGGCCGCATCGCGCGCGATGCGCAGCATCAGCCGGCCTTCCTCGTAGAAGTCGCCCATCGCCTCGCGCAGGTAGCGCGTCTGCGCCTCCAGCGCCTGCGCCGGCGTCGTGCACTGGCCAAGCGCGGTCAGCGCGGCCACGTCCTTGCCGAGCCTGCCGTTCCAGAACGCCGTCGCCTCCGTCTGCATCCGCGTCGCGGCGTCCATCCACGCCTGCCACGCCTGCCCGCCCGGGGCGAGCGTGGCCGCGTTCACGTCCCACAGCGCGCGCACGTCGAACGGATTCGCCGCCGCCGCTTCAGTCGCCCGTCTCATGGTCGCTCCGTCCGTCGTTGCCCGCCGGCCGCTCCGGCGCGCGATCGCCGCCAAGGCGGCGACCGCGCTCCGGTCACCGCGCTACATCACCGGCAGCGCCTTTGCCTTGGTACCCACCTTCTTGGGCAGCGTCAGCATCAGCATGCCGTTCTCGTACTTCGCCTCGGCCTTCGTGTCGTCGAGGTCGGCGAGCACGGTGAAGGTCCGGCTGACCTTGCCCTCGTAGAGTTCCGTGCAGAGCATGGTCTCGCCTTCCTTCGCTTCCTTCTTGCGTGCCACTTCCGCGGTGATCGACACCGTGTTGCCTTCCACCAGGATGTGGATGTCCTCTTTCCTGACACCCGGGATCTCGGCCTTGACGTGGTAGGCATCCGCGTCTTCGGTCACGTCCATCCTGATCTCGGGCGCCGCCGGCATCGGCGGGAACGCGCGCCGCATCCGCGGCACGTCGAACACATTCGTGATGTCGAAGAACGGGCTCGTGCGGAACACATCCGCGAACGGCTCGTAGGTCCTCAGATTGGTGCTGGTTGCCATGATCGCGCTCCTCGTGTGCGTCTCGAGGAACCGGCGGCGACGATCCGCCACCGATCGTCCTTTGCGCCGTGGCACCCTGCCGTTCACCGGACCCGGCATTGCGCCGCGTCGCAAGTTCATTCTAGGCCGCCCCCCGTGTGGCGTCTTGACGGTCATCAAGGGAGCCCGCGATTGCGCGCCGTCACGTCCGGCGTGCGCGGGCGGACGTAGACTGTAGGCGTGCGGGGCCGGCGCCCGGCGCCGCCACGCCTGCGCGCGAACCGATGCCCGACTGCCCGCCGCCGTCCTTCGACCCGTTGCGCCTGGCCGTGCAGCAGTGGAATGTCGGCGCACTGGCGGCGCAGACGCTGTGGACACGCGGCCTCGGGTCCGAGGCGGTTGCGGCCTCGGCGCGGCAGCGATGGGTGAGGCTCGCGCACCACGCGCGCACGCACTCGCCGTTCTACCGCAAGCGCTGGCGGCACCTGCCGGCCGGCGCGCTCGCGCCGGCCGACGTGCCCGTCGTCACCAAGGACGAGCTGATGGCGTCGTTCGACGACTGGTGCACGGACCGCGCCATCGCGTGGCGCGACGTCGCGGCGTTTCTCGCCGCGCGTGCGCACATCGGCGAGCGCTTTCTCGGCAAGTACCTGGTGTGGACGAGCTCGGGCACCAGCGGGCGGCCCGGCGTCTTCGTGCAGGACGATGCGGCGCTCGCCGCGTACGACGCCGTCGTGTCCGTTCAGCTGGGCGGCGCGACGCTTGCCGGGTGCGACTGGACGGCGGCGATCGGGCACGGCGGCCGCGCCGCGCTCGTCGCGGCGGATTGCGACCACTTCGCGAGCATCGTTTCGTGGCGGCGGGTGGCGCGGGGCAAGCCGTGGCTCGCGATGACGAGCTTTGCCGTCACGCTGCCGGTCGGCGCGATCGTCGCGGGCCTCAACGCGTACCAGCCGGCGTTCCTCGCCGGGTACCCGACCGTACTCGCGCTGCTCGCGGCCGAGCAACGGGCGGGCCGCCTCGCCATCCGGCCCGCGGCGCTGTGGGCCGGCGGCGAGGTGCTCTCGCCGGCGGCGCGCGCGGCGATCGAGCAGGCGTTCGGATGCCCGCTCGTCAACGAGTACGGCGCGTCCGAGTGCCTGACGATCGGCTACGGCTGCCCCGCCGGCTGGCTGCACGTCAACGCCGACTGGGTGCTGCTCGAGCCCGTGGATGCGGACGGGCGGGCGACACCTCCCGGCGAACTGTCGCACACGGTGCTCGTCACCAACCTCGCCAACGCCGTGCAACCGGTGATCCGCTACGACCTGGGCGACCGCGTGCGCGTCGCACCCGCGCGCTGCCCGTGCGGCGACCCGCTGCCCGCCATCCAGGTCGAAGGCCGGTGCGACGACGTGCTGGCGCTGGCCGCGCGCGACGGCACGCTGGTGCGCCTGGTCCCGCTCGCGCTCGCCACGGTGGTCGAGACGCAGGCGCGGCTGCACCGGTTCCAGATCGTCCAGCGCGGCGCCGACCGCGTGCAGCTGCGCCTGGCGGCCGCCGACCGCGCGCGCGCCGGCGCACAGGCCGTGGCCGCGCTGCGCGGGTATTTCGCCCGGCAGGGGCTCGCGAACGTGCGCGTCACCCTTGCCCGCGACGAGCCGCAGCTCGACCCGCGCGACGGCAAGCTGCGGCAGGTGGTGGGACGGAAAGGGTCGGACCCTTGAGCGGGCGCGCCCGGTGCGCCGCTCGCAACGCGCGTTCGATGGCGCGGCGAGCGATGCGGGTCTGACTCTTTGCCACGCGCGCCACCTCACCCCCGCCACTCGCCCTCACCCCGGCTCTCTCCCGCACGCGGGAGAGGAAGAGTTTCGCCGGAGTCCGGTGGCCCTCCTGCACGCGGGAGGGGGGAACTTCGCTGGTGTGCGGTGACGCTCCCCCATGCGGGCGACGGGGTCCGCGGCCGCGGCTCCCGCGAGCGGACGAACGTGGACATCGCCCGGCCGCCTGTGGATGAACCGGCGGATAACGCGGTGGATCCGCGGTGTACGACGTGGGGATCGACCGAGGCGGCCGGGAGGGCGCGCCCATCATCGAGTTGTGGTTTTTTCGTTGCAGCGCAGCACGGTTTTCCCTCTGTCGCAAAAGCGCAACGGCCGCCGACCGTTCGTCGGCGGCGGTTGTAGTGGGCAAGCCGGTGGACAAGCGGTGGATGGTCGTTGCATATGCCGGATACCGACCGCCATCGGCCTGTTTTTCTTCTCCTTTTTCGGCACCCGTCCTGTGCATGAAAAACCGCTTGCAGGCGCGCACCCGAGCCACTATGCTTGGTGCTCAGCAGGCACTTGAACACAAGATATAGTAGATTCTGATTTAACAGCAGAAACCGAGGGCGCTGCCGGACGACCCCACCGCCGCGGGGAAGGCCGCCGCCGGCGCTCCGCGCCATCCCTCGGAATCCCGCGCCCGCCGGGCCTTTGCGCGAAAAGGCCGCGCCGCGCGGGCAACCCCGGCAAACCCGTGCAGAACGACAAGAAACGACAGGAGAGATGTACATGCAGATCGCCAGCGCTCAGACCGCAAGCTCCAGCACCAGCGCCGCACCCCCCACGGAGCTCCTCGTCGGCGAGCCTGGCAGTCCGGTCGTGAGCGGCGCCGATCCCCGGTTCGCGCAGTACAAGGTCATCCGGCGCAACGGGTCGGTCGTCGCGTTCGAGCCGTCGAAGATCACCATTGCGATGACCAAGGCGTTCCTCGCGATCAACGGCGGCCAGGGCGCCGCGTCGGCGCGCGTGCGCGAGCAGGTGGCCAAGCTCACCGAAGGCGTCGTCGCCGCGCTGGTCAAGCGCAAGCCGGAAGGCGGCGCGATCCACATCGAGGAAATCCAGGACCAGGTCGAGCTGCAGCTGATGCGCGGCGGCGAGCACGAGGTCGCGCGCGCGTACGTGCTCTACCGCGAGAAGCGCTCGCAGGAGCGCGCGCAGGCGAAGGGCAAGGAGCGCGCCGGCACGCCCGCGCACGCGCTCCAGGTCACCGAGAACGGCGTGAAGAAGCCGCTCGACCTCGAACGGCTAACCCAGCTCGTGCGCGCGTCGTGCGCCGGGCTGGCCGACGTCGACGCCGACCGCATCCTCAAGGCCACGCTGAAGGACCTCTACGACGGCGTGGCCGTCGAGGAAGTGCGCAAGGGTGTGGTGCTGTCCGCGCGCGCGCTGATCGAGAAGGAGCCGGCGTACTCGTACGTGACCGCGCGGCTGCTGCTCGACGCGCTGCGCTTCGAGGCGCTCGGCGAGGAGGCCACGCAGGCCGACATGGCGACGAGGTACGCCGAGTACTTCCCGCGCTTCGTGAAGCACGGCGTGAAGATCGGCCTCCTCAACGAGGCGCTGCTGCACTTCGACATGGACAAGATCGGCGCGGCGCTGAAGCCGGAACGCGACCTGCAGTTCGGCTACCTCGGCCTGCAGACGCTCTACGACCGCTACTTCCTCGTCGACCAGTACGCGGTGCACGGCAACGCGGGCCGCCGCTTCGAGCTGCCGCAGTGCTTCTTCATGCGGGTGGCGATGGGCCTGGCCCTGAACGAGGTGGACCGCGAGGCGCGCGCGATCGAGTTCTACGACGTGCTGTCGACGTTCGACTTCATGTCGAGCACGCCGACGCTCTTCAACTCCGGCACGCACCGGTCGCAGCTGTCGTCGTGCTACCTGACGACGGTCTCCGACGACCTCGACGGCATCTACGAGGCCATCAAGGAGAATGCGCTGCTGTCCAAGTTCGCCGGCGGCCTGGGCAACGACTGGACCAACGTGCGCGCGATGGGCTCGCACATCAAGGGCACCAACGGCAAGTCGCAGGGCGTGGTGCCGTTCCTCAAGGTCGTCAACGACACGGCGGTCGCGGTCAACCAGGGCGGCAAGCGCAAGGGCGCCGTCTGCACGTACCTCGAGACCTGGCACCTCGACATCGAGGAATTCCTCGAACTGCGCAAGAACACCGGCGACGACCGGCGGCGCACGCACGACATGAACACGGCGAACTGGATCCCCGACCTCTTCATGAAGCGCGTCGTCGAGGGTGGCGACTGGACGCTGTTCTCGCCGTCGGACGTGCCCGATCTGCACGACAAGTGGGGCCACGCGTTCGAGGAGGCGTACAAGCGCTACGAGGAGAAGGTGGCGCGCGGCGAACTGAAGCTCTTCAAGAAGATCCCGGCGGTCCAGCTGTGGCGGAAGATGCTGTCGATGCTGTTCGAGACCGGTCACCCGTGGATCACGTTCAAGGATGCGTGCAACGTCCGCTCGCCGCAGCAGCACGTCGGCACCGTGCACAGCAGCAACCTGTGCACGGAGATCACGCTGAACACCAGCGACACCGAGATCGCCGTCTGCAACCTGGGCTCGGTGAACCTGCTCGCGCACATGGACAGGACCGACGCCGGGTGGCAACTCGACCACGCCAAGCTGCAGAAGACGATCCGCACGGCGATGCGGATGCTCGACAACGTCATCGACATCAACTACTACGCGGTCGCCAAGGCGCGCAACGCCAATCTCAAGCACCGGCCCGTGGGCCTCGGCATCATGGGCTTCCAGGACTGCCTGCACCTGACGCGCACGCCGTACGCATCGCCGGCGGCGATGGAGTTCGCCGACCGCTCGATGGAGGCGGTCTGCTACTACGCGTACTGGGCGTCGACCGAGCTCGCGGCAGAGCGCGGCCGCTACTCGTCGTACGCGGGCAGCCTGTGGGACCGCGGCATCATGCCGCAGGACTCGCTGAAGCTCCTCAAGGACGAGCGCGGCGGCTACGTCGAGATCGACGACTCGTCGGCGATGGACTGGGACGCGCTGCGGGCGCGCATCCGGCAGTACGGGATGCGCAACTCCAACTGCGTGGCGATCGCGCCGACGGCGACGATCTCCAACATCATCGGCGTCGGCGCGTCGATCGAGCCCGAGTACCAGAACATCTACGTCAAGTCGAACCTGTCCGGCGAGTTCACCGTCGTCAACGAGCAGCTGGTGCGCGATCTGAAGGCGATCGGCCAGTGGGACGAGGTGATGGTCGCCGACCTGAAGTACTTCGACGGCTCGCTCGCCAAGATCGATCGCGTGCCCGCCGAGATGCGCGAACTCTACGCGACCGCGTTCGAGGTCGAGCCGAAGTGGATCGTCGAGGCCGGCGCGCGGCGGCAGAAGTGGATCGACCAGGCGCAGAGCCTCAACATCTACATGGCCGGCGCGTCGGGCAAGAAGCTCGACGAGACGTACAAGCTCGCGTGGGTGCGCGGCCTCAAGACCACGTACTACCTGCGCACGCTGGCGGCGACGTCGGCCGAGAAGTCGACCGGGCGCGGCGGCGAGCTCAACGCCGTGTCGGCCGGGTCCGGCCTGGCCGGCGCCAACGCCGCCGCCGGCAAGTCGGCGAGCGCCGGCGGGGCGGCGGGCGCCACGGCGAAGCTCGACGACGAGCCGCTGCCGAAGGCGTGCCTGATCGACGACCCGACGTGCGAAGCGTGCCAGTAGGTGGCCCCGTCTTTCGAGGAGGCATAGCAGCACACGACATTCGGTGACCGGCAGGCGCGACGGCAGCGGCGCAATCCAAGGCCGCGCGGCGTCCCGCCGGGGAGCGAAGACCCCGCGACACCCAGACAGGAACGCGCGGCAACGCGCGCTGGACGCGAAGGGACGAAGCAGTACCGATGGGCCGGCCAGGCGGCGGATCCGCAGCCGGCCCGGGCCGGGGCGACACGCCCGGCCCGAAGCGGGACATTGATCCGGGAGGTGCGCGAGTTCATCCGCGCACCCACTTTTCCCGGGCCGATCTTCGGCGCGGTACGCAGCAACTTCGTCCACGACGCGAAAGGATGGACCCATTGCCTCGCTACGAGTATTCACCCCGGCATGTGGTGGAAGCGCGCTATCTCGGTGACTACAAGGTCTGGCTGGAATTCAACGATGGACGCAAGGGCGTGGTCGATCTGTCGGACGAGTTGCACGGCGACGAGCGCTCGCCGCTGCGCAACCGCGAAACCTTCTCCGCGTTTTATCTCGACTACGGGCTCGCTTCGATCGCGTGGCTCGATGGTGCCGATTTCGCGCCGGAGTTCCTGTACGAGAAACTGAAGGAAATGCACTAGCGGGACGCCCCTCACCCCGACCCTCTCCCCGCGCGCGGGGAGAGGGAGGTCTCCGGCGCGCGGCGGTGCCGGCGCACTCCCTCTCCCGCCTGCGGGAGAGGGTTGGGGTGAGGGCCCTTCCGCTCTCCCGCTCGCGGGACGGGGTCGGGGCGCGGAGCCCGCCGCAGCACGCCGGTGAAAGCGAACGGCAGTACCCACACATAAGAACGGTTCCAGGAGACGCCCCATGCTGAGCTTCGACGACGACGCCCCCGCTCCCGCCCTGCCCCCCCGCGCGCCGCGCACGCCGGAGACCATCCGCGCGCAGGTGTTAGGCGGCATCCTGTCGCGCGAGCCGGTGCACGACATCGACGTCGAGAAGGAGGCGGCCCCGGACAATTTCCACCGCGTGCGGCTCGAGGACAAGCGCGTGATCAACGGCTCGGCCGACGTCAACCAGCTGGTGCCGTTCAAGTACCGCTGGGCGTGGGAGAAGTATCTCGCCGGCTGCGCCAACCACTGGATGCCGCAAGAGATCAACATGCAGCGCGACATCGAGCTGTGGAAGAACCCGAACGGACTCACCGACGACGAGCGGCTGATCGTCAAGCGCAACCTGGGCTTCTTCGTCACCGCCGACAGCCTCGCCGCCAACAACATCGTGCTCGGCACCTACCGCCACATCTCCGCCCCCGAGTGCCGGCAGTACCTGCTGCGGCAGGCGTTCGAGGAGGCGATCCACACGCACGCGTACCAGTACATCGTCGAGAGCCTGGGCCTGGACGAGGGCGAGATCTTCAACGCGTACCACGAGATCAAGTCGATCCGCGACAAGGACGAGTTCCTGATCCCGTTCATCAACACGCTGACCGACCCCGCGTTCAAGACGGGCACGCCCGAGGCCGACCAGGAGCTCCTGAAGAGCCTGATCGTCTTCGCCTGCATCATGGAGGGCCTGTTCTTCTACGTCGGCTTCGTGCAGATCCTCGCGATGGGCCGCCAGAACAAGATGACCGGCTCGTCCGAGCAGTACCAGTACATCCTGCGCGACGAGTCGATGCACTGCAACTTCGGCATCGACCTCATCAACACGATCAAGCTCGAGAACCCGCACCTGTGGACGAACGAGTTCAAGGCCGAGATCACCGAGCTGATGCGCAAGGGCGTCGAGCTCGAGTACAAGTACGCCGAGGACACGATGCCGCGCGGCGTGCTGGGCCTGAACGCGCCGATGTTCAAGGAGTACCTGCGGTTCATCGCCAACCGCCGCTGCCAGCAGATCGGCCTCGATCCGATCTTCGACAAGGCCGACAACCCGTTCCCGTGGATGGCCGAGATGATCGACCTCAAGAAGGAGAAGAACTTCTTCGAGACGCGGGTGACCGAGTACCAGACGGGCGGGGCGTTGAGCTGGGATTAGCGTCTAAGGGCACGCGTTTGGTTTTTGCTATCCGGTTCCCCCCCCCCCCCCCCCCCCCCCCCCCCCTTCCCTCCCCCCCCCCCCCCCCCCCCCCCCCCCCCCCCCCCCCCCCCCCCCCCCCCCCCCCCTCCCCCCCCCCCCCCCCCCCCCCCCCCCCCCCCCCCCCCCCCCCCCCCCCCCCCCCCCCCCCCCCCCCCCCCCCCCCCCCCCCCCCCCCCCCCCCCCCCCCCCCCCCCCCCCCCCCCCCCCCCCCCCCCCCCCCCCCCCCCCCCCCCTCCCCCCCCCCCCCCCCCCCCCCCCCCCCCCCCCCCCCCCCCCCCCCCCCCCCCCCCCCCTTCTGTTCCCTCCCCCCCCCCCCCCCCCCCCCCCCCCCCCCCCCCCCCCCCCCCCCCCCCCCCCCCCCCCCCCCCCCCCCCCCCCCCCCCCCCCCCCCCCCCCCCCCCCCCCCCCCCCCCCCCCCCCCCCCCCCCCCCCCCCCCCCCCCCCCCCCCCCCCCCCCCCCCCCCCCCCCCCCCCCCCCCCCCCCCCCCCCCCCCCCCCCCCCCCCCCCCCCCCCCCCCCCCCCCCCCCCCCCCCCCCCCCCCCCCCCCCCCCCCCCCCCCCCCCCCCCCCCCCCCCCCCCCCCCCCCCCCCCCCCCCCCCCCCCCCCCCCCCCCCCCCCCCCCCCCCCCCCCCCCCCCCCCCCCCCCCCCCACCCCCCCCCCCCCCCTTCTCCCTTCCCCCCCCCCCGCCCCCCCCCCCCCCCCCCCCGCCCCCCCCCCCCCCCCGCCCCCCCCCCCCCCCCCCCCCCCCCCCCCCCCCCCCCCCCCCCCCCCCCCCCCCCCCCCCCCCCCCCGGCTCCCGGCTGCCCGGTGCCCGGCCCCCTCCCCCCCCCCCCCCCCCCCCCCCCCCCCCCCCCCCCCCCCCCCCCCCCCCCCCCCCCCCCGCCCCCCCCCCCCCCCCCCCCCGGCCCCCCCCCCCCCCCCCCCCCCCGCCCCCCCCCCCCCCCCCCCCCCCCCCCCCCCCCCCCCCCCCCCCCCCCCCCCCCCCCCCCCCCCCCCCCCCTGCACATCCCGCGTGCGACCTCGCGTTGGGTGAGGCCCGGAGCGACCGGTGCGCGGGGAAGCTCGGCCCCTAGCATCTGCAGCGTCGGATCGCGCCGGAACGCGCGCGGTCTCCGCCGCCCCCGTGCGAGGCGTTCGAGCGCGCTCGCCAGCGCGGCTGGCGGGCCGCACAGCGCGCTGCCCGGCGCGGGAGGGCATTCGACCACCGAGTTAGCACCAATGCTAACAGGCGTGCGCGAGACCTACCGACGTCCGTTCGGACGACGGCGACGGCGCGGACCTCGCGCGCGATGCCCCGGGGCTGCCTCCCGGGGTCGGACGGCCCGTCGCTCCGCCGCGGGCCACCGACGGCGCTCCAGCGCGGATATTTGCGTCGCGCGCTTCCGGGGCACGCTGTCGATGCCGCACACCGGCTTGCGCGCAATGCCAACGCCGCGGCAGCCGCGCCGAGGAGGTCGGCATGCGCACGTTCCCGTTCCTGGTCGCGCTCGGCACGACCGCTGCATGCTCGCCAACCCAGGGCGTCAAGGTCCTCGACATCGACAACAGTCCCAGGCCGGTCTGCAGGGCCACCCGGTGCGCGGTGCCCACCGGCGACCGCGTCCGCTGCAACGTCAAGACCAGCAAGGCCGATGCCGAGTCGCACGCGGCGACTTCGCCAAGGCCAGCATCCACTCGGGCCACCACTGCGCCGGCACCGACGACGGCGGTACCTGCACGCGCGCGCTGTGACGACCGGGAGACGAAGCCTGGCTCGGCTTCGCGCTCCGTCGGCGCCGGGATTGCCACGCAGGGCCTGCGTGGGACAGGATACGGCGTTGCCGGCCGTCGCCGTCGCCGCCACCGCCACCGCCTCCCGCGAAGCCCTCATGCCCACCGACCTTGCCCCCGGCACCGTCTCCCACGCCATCCAGCTCGCCATCGCGCCGGTGTTCCTGCTGACCGGCATCGCGGCACTGCTCGGCGTGATGGCCAACCGTCTGTCCCGCGTCATCGACCGCGCCCGCTACTTCGAGCAGCACTGGGCCGACCTCGACGCGTCCGCGCGCGCCACCTCGCGCCGGGAAGTGCGCAATCTGGAACGGCGGCGCCGCGTGTGCAGCTGGTCGATCAACCTGTGCACGGTCGCGGCACTCCTCATCTGCCTCGTGATCGTGACGCTGTTCGCCGATGCGTTCTTCGCGACGAGCTTGAAGTGGTACGCCGGCTCGCTGTTCGTGGCGGCGATGGTGGCGGTGAGCGCCGGCCTCGTGTGTTTCCTGCGCGAGGTGTACCTCGCGACCCATACGACGACGATCGACTTCTCGCGGTTCGAGTGAACCGGGCCGGCACCAAGCCACGAACAGGAACCCCACGATGACCGCCGTCGCCCGCACGCTCGCCGGTTTGCTGCTCGTCGCCGCCGTTCCATTCGGCACGGCGCGCGCCGGACTCGACGAGGGCCTCGCGGCCCTGCAGCGGCGCGACTACGCCGTCGCCGTGAAGGAGTTGCGCCCGCTCGCCGAGCGCGGCAACGCCGAGGCGCAATACCGGATCGGCCTCATGTACGAGTTCGGCCGCGGCTACCCGGTGGACAAGGCGCAGGGCATCGCCTGGTTCCAGAAGTCGGCGGCGCAGGGCCACACCGCGGCGCAGCAGGAGCTGGGCGTCATCTACACGACCGGCGACGGCGTGGCAAAGGACGATGCCAAGGCGGTCGAGTGGTTCCGCAAGGCCGCCGCCGCGGGCAACCCGACCGCGCAGTACAACCTGGGACTGATGATCGCCAAGGGTGCGGGCGTGCGGCAGGACTATGCGCAGGCGCTCGACTGGTTCCGCAAGGCCGGCACGCAGGGCTTCACGTTCGCCCAGTTCAAGGTGGGCGTCGCGTACGAGAACGGCGCCGGCGTCGCGGCCGATCCGGTGTTGGCCTATGCCAACTACGCGATCGCCGCGCGCGACGGCAACGCCGAACACGTCGCGCAGCGCGACGCGCAGGCGGCGCGCCTGACGCCGGCGCAGGCGCAGCGGGGAGCCGCACTTGCCGCCGCATGGAACGTCGGCCAGCCGCTGCCCGGCGGCGGCGCGGCCGGTGCGGCGCCCCGCGCGAAGGACCGGTGTTCCGCTTCAGGTCAGCTGGGCGGGGAGAGGTTCGCGGCGACGCACTGCGCGGTCGCGCTCTACTCCGACCAGCACAGCGTGGCGATCTGGTTCAACGAGGAAGCGATCACGCCGCAGGAGGCCGAAAGGTTCGGGATGTCGTCCTACGCGGACGGCACGAAAGGCGGCAAGCCGCGCACGCTGCTGACGATCATGTTCTGCCCGGGTGGCGGCAAGCCTGCCGCATCCCCGGCGGCGGTCAAGTCGATCGACCTCAACACCAATCACGCCAAGTCGGCGCTCGCCGGCGTGCAGTGGCTCCTCGAGGCGCCGAAGGACTTCAAGGTCGAGAAGCTGGCCGGCGAGGTCAAGCCGGGTGGCGCGCTGTCAGGGAAGATCACCGGCAAGCGCGACAGCACGTCGTTCACGCTCGAGTTCGACGTGACGCTGCCGGCGAAGGACGCGGCCGCCGGCATGGGTTGCGGCAAGTAGCCGAATCGAGCCTGCCGCGGTGTCGCGATCCTGGCTTGGTTGCCGGAGCCTGGCTCGGCTTTCGTCCACCGCGAATGTCCGCGGGATGGCGCTGCGTCACTTCGCCCACTGCCGAGCAGCCACCTTGGCGAACTCCGGCGCGACGATCGGATTGTTCACGTAGAAGTGGTCGGGACCGAGCCCGAACAGCGAGCCGTTCCACACGAAGTTGACGACCCACAGCAGCGCACCCGGCTTGTACTGCAGCGGCGGCACGACGGGGGTCGACTGCAGGCCGTAGGTCGCGGCGAGCAGCTGGTAGCGCTCGAGCACGTCGAAGAAGTCGGTGAACCACTGCTCCGGGTACCAGTAGCGCGAGCGGAAGAAGCTCATGAACTCCGCCTGCGGCACCGGATGGCCGGCACCGGCGCGCGCGAGCAGCAGGTTGAGCCAGTCGCGAAAGGTCGTGTGCGGCGGATAGCCGTACGGCCTGCCCCAGTCGCCCAGCGGGTCGTCCGCCTTCTGCGTCCACAGGCCCACGAGCGAGAACTCGGTCGTGATGATGTCCTTGGTGACGCCCTTCGCGATGCGCACGAAGTCGAGGTCGGCGTGCGCCTCGCCGATGCTGTCGACGTGCAGGTGCAGGTCGAGGCCATCGACGTGCGGATTGCCGTTCACGACGTCGAGCACGGTTGCGAGAATCGGGTCGTGCCGCAGCGTGCTCGCCTTGTTGAGCGCGCCGGCGAAGATCCGGAAGCTCCACTGCTGCTCGGTGCGCAGCTGCACCAGCTCGGCAACCAGCAGGTTCAGGAACTCGCCGTAGCGGACGGCGTCGGCAACGGGCGTCTCGAACATCGGCTCGTTGCCGACGACGAGGATGTCGACGTAGGCACCGAGGTTGTTCGCGAGCAGCCGGTCGTGGATCGCGGACACCAGGTCGCGCATCTGCGGCGTGCCCACCGGCGGCACGCCGGCGCACGCCTTCGGCGCGTCGTCCCGGCAGCCGACCTTGAAGTCGGTCTTGAGCGAGAGGATGGTCTTCAGGCGCTCGCCGCGGACCGTCATCCCCTTGACCTCGATCAGCTTGTCCGCGGCCTGGACGGCGAGGATGTCCGCGCTGCCGCTGACCCGGTCGCCGGTCTGCGCGATGTTCTCCCCGAGCACGCCGGTGATGACGGACGGATTCGGCGCATCGAACGTCAGGTAGTTGCGCTGCACGTTGACGAAGCCGCGCACCCACTTGACGCCGGACCGTGCCAGCGCGCCGTTGTAGATGTCGGGCAGGTACTGGTTGTAGTTGGCGCCGAGCTCGGTGGCGCGCGCCACCGGCGCGCACAGCAGCAGGGCCAGCGCGATGGTTGCGATGCGCATGAGCGCCGCCTCCGGATGCGCCGTGATGGCGCCGTTCGGACGCGGCACGACCGCGGCGGCGCGCATCACTGCCCGCGGCACTTCGCGTCGATCGACCGCGCCTCGCGCCCGCGGCCATACGTGTCGCCGGGCGCGGTCGTCATCTGCGCGATGCCGGTGCGCACACACAGCGCGAGCGGATCGCCGGGCACGATCGCGAGCGCGCCGTCGAGCGCGGACTTCGCTTCCACCGAGCGGCCGAGTTGTGCGTGCAGGAGGCCGATGCGGATGCGACTGTCGGCGTCCGCCGGATCGCGGCTTGCCGCTTCCTCGTACGCGGCGAGCGCGGCCGCCGGATCGTCGCGGTAGGCGTGCACGTCGCCGATGCGCGCCCGCAGCGTCGCGTCGTCCGGCTTCAGCTCGGCCGCCTTTTTCGCGGCCGTCAGCGCATCCTCGTACTGGCGCAGCGTGACGTACCCGGCGCGCAGCTGGTTCCACGCGTCGACGCTGCGGGGCTCCTGCCGCGTCCACTCGACGAGGTAGAGCACGAGCAGGTTCCAGTTCTTCGCCTCGCGCAGTTCGTCGATCTTCTGCATGAGGGCCGCGCTCGCACGGCCGGTCGCGGGCGCCGCCGGCGCAGCGGCCGGCGCTGCCGGGGCGGCCGGCTTCGCCGCCGCGGGCGCCTTGCCCCGAGCCGTCGCCGGAGCCGGCACGGCCGGCGTCGCCGGCTCGGCAGACCGCGACGCGTAGTGCCCGATCACGAACCATCCGGCCACCAGCAGCGGCACCAGCACGCCGGCGGCGATGATCGGGATGCGAAAGCGGATGAGCGGCGACTCGGCCGGCGGGTGCCGCCAGTCGTCAACGTCGCCGCTGGCCGGCAGGCCGGCCGCGGCACCCGGCGGACGCGCCGCGTGGGACTCGCCTCCATGGGGCCGCGCTCGCCGCTCGCGCTCGAGCATCCGCAGCGCGATGGCGCGCCGCTCGATGTACAGTGCCGCGGCCCGTTCCTTGTCGCCGTTCGCCTGCGCCAGCGCGCGGTCCCACAGCGGGGCATCGACGTGCCCTTCCTGGTATTGCAGCGTCGCCTCGCGCAGGAAGCGGTCGGCGTGGATCGGCTGCGTGGCGTCGAGATCGATCGGGACGGCGCCGGGCGCGACGAATTCGATGGACGGATCGGCCGCGGCCGGCGCTGCCGCCGCTGCCGGCGGCGGCACGGACGTCGCGGGCGCCTTCTTCGCGGCATCGCCTTTGCCGTCGTCCGCCATCGGGGGTGTCTCCACGGGCACGAGTTCGAGGGTCATGGGTTTCGTGGCCATGACCTGTCGTATGCAATTTCGATACCATCCGCGCCGACGCGAACATCTCGTCGACTACAACCGGCCCCGCCACCCGGCGACGCTAGGGCCGCAGGTCGTCCGGACGCGCCTGATGCGGCCGCCGCGTCATGAAGACGGTGCCGGTGAACGAGGCGACGACCGTTCCATCCCCGCGGGTCACGTCGACGCGATAGACGGCGATCTTCGCATTGCGGCTCACCTCCAGCGAGCGCGCCGTCAGCACGTCGCCCTCGCTCACCGCGACCTGGAACGTCGTGTGCGTGTCGATGCCGGCGGCCACCACGCCATACGCGTTGGCGGCGACCCCGAACGCGCTGTCGGCCAGCGTGAAGATCGCGCCGCCGTGGCACTTGCCGTTGAAGTTGAGGTGCTGCGGCGCCACGCGCATGCGCATCGTCACCGTGCCCGGACCGGATTCGACGAACTCGAGCGCGTTCAGCCGCTGATACGGATCCGCCGCGCAGAAGCCGCGCAGGCGACTCTCGACGGCGGTCGCCGCCGGCGGCGCCGGCGCCCGGGCGAGCCGCCGTCCGCGGCCGGCGTCCGTCGCGTGCGCATCCAGCGCGTCGACGAGCGCCGGGACGCCGTCGCCCGTCGTGGCCACCGTGCGCAGCACGCGCACCGCCCACCCCGGCCGGTGCGCGCGCAGCCGCAGCATGTCGCGCAACTCCTGCTCGGTGCGGTCGGCGGCCGGCTGGTCGCCCTTGTTGACGACGAGTACGTCGGCGATCTCGAGGATGCCGGCCTTGATCGCCTGCACGTCGTCGCCCAGTCCCGGCGGGCACACGACCACGCTCGTGTCGGCGAGCGCGGCGATGCCGACGTCCGACTGCCCCGCGCCGACGGTCTCCACGACGATGGCGTCGAAACCCGCGGCGTCGAGCAGGTCGACGATGCGCCGCGTCGCCTTCGCAAGCCCGCCCGCGTGCCCGCGCGAGGCGAGCGAGCGGATGAACACCGACTCCGCGGCACCCGCCGCGTGCATGCGGACGCGGTCGCCGAGCACGGCGCCGCCGGTGATCGGGCTCGACGGGTCGATGGCGACGACAGCGATGCGCCGTCCGCGCGCCGCGAACTCGGCGAGCAGCGCGTTGATCAGCGTCGACTTGCCGGCGCCCGGCGGACCCGTGACGCCGACGACGTGCGCGCGGCCCGCGTCGGCGGCGAGCGCCGCGCTCAGCGCGCGCGCCGATGCGATGTCGTTCTCGATCGCCGTGATCGCGCGCGCGATCGCCGCGCGCTCGCCGGCGCGGATCGCCGCCAGCCGCAGCGCGACGTCGGGTCGCGCGTGCGCGCCGACCGCAGTGGCATCCCGCTTCATCGCCGCCCGGGCCTCACACCACGGTCAGCGGCATGCCGAAGCCCACCTCGCGCCGCAACGTCCCGCAGATCTCGCCGTGCGTGCAGCCTGCTTCCGCCGCCGCGACGACGGCGGCGAACACGTTGGCGTCCCCGTCGTTGGCGGCACGCGCGACGCCGTCCAGCGCGGCGGCCACCGCCTGCGCCGGGCGCTGCGCCTTCCATGCCGTGAAGGCCCCGAGGTGTGCGCGCATTTCGGCCGGATCGGGCTTGGGGAGCGCCGGCCGCGCGCTCGCGTCCTCGTCGACCTGGTAGGCGTTGACGCCGACGACCGTCTGTTCGCCGCGGTCGATCCGCTCCTGGAAGCGGCACGCGGACTCGCCGATGCGCCGCTGCACGAGGCCCGACTCGACGGCGCGGTACATCCCGCCGGCCGCCTCCACGTCGGCCATGATCGCCAGCACGCGCGCTTCCATTTCGTTGGTCAGCGCCTCCACGTAGTACGAGCCGCCGAGCGGGTCGATCACGTCGGTCAGGTGCGCCTCCTCGCGCAGGATGTTCTGCGTCGCGACCGCGATCCGCGCGCCGAACTGCGTCGGGCACGACAGCGCCTCGTCGTAGGCGTCCGTGTGCAGCGACTGCAGGCCGCCGAAGATGCCGGCGATCGCCTGCGCGGTCACGCGCGCGATGTTGTTGAGCGGCTGCTGGCGCGTCAGGTCCACGCCCGACGTCTGCGCGTGGAACTTGAAGCGCCACGACCGCGGGTCGCGGGCGCCCCAGCGCTCGCGCGCGATGCGCGCCCAGATCCGGCGCCCGGCACGGAACTTCGCGATCTCCTCGAAGAACGAGATCGACACGTCGAAGAAGAACGTGAAACGCGGCAGGAACGCATCCGGCGACATGCCGGCGGCCACGCAGTCGTCGGCGTACTGGACCGCAGCCGCCAGCGTGAACGCCATCGACTCGGCCGGCGTGGCGCCGGCCTGCTGCGTGTGCTGGCCGACCACCGACAGCGGGTTCCAGCGCGGCACGTGCTCGTTGCACCAGCGGATGTGGTCGACGAGGATGCGCCGCGCACCGGGCAGCGCCAGCCGGAAGAACATGTGGTTGGCGACGTAGTGCGACAGGTAGTCGCTCTGGTTCGACGTGCCGCTGATGGTTCGCCAGTCCACGCCGTTGCGCTTCGCGGTCGCCAGCATGAACGCGAGCAGCGTGAACGGCGACGGATCGTTCATCGCGCACGAGGTCGTCGCGAGGTCGACGCCGGCCAGGCACGTGGCCATGTGGTCGGCGCTGTTGGCGACCACGCCGCAGGTGCCGAGGAGCTCCTCGTCCACCTCGTCCATGTCGTAGCCGCGGAACACCGAGTTGCACGGGATCAGCGACACGGCGGTGCCGCCCTGCCCGAGGATGTCGGTAAGGCGTGCGTTGTACGCGGCCGGCGTGCCGAGGCCGATCAGCTGCCGCTGCGTCCACGTGCGGCCGCGATGCATCGTCGCGTAGATGCCGCGCGTGTACGGCGGCTGGCCGGGGAAGCCGACGTCGGCGTCGAAGCGCGCCGGGTCGACGTCGAGCGGCGTGTACAGCGGCCTGACCGGGATGCCCGACCGGTTGTGCACGGCGCGGTCGGCGCCGATCTGCGCCGAGTACTCGGCGGCCCAGCGGACGTGCGCCTCCTCGGTCGAGGCGGGGATGGGTTCGGGCAATGGTTTGTTCATCGGGTCGGATCCTTTGCAGGTCCTGGATTCGAGTGAAGCGCGGCTATCCGCCCGTCGTCCCCGCGAAGGCGGGGACCCAGCGGCTTGGTCTCGCACACTTGCAAAGCACGACTACGACACTGGGTCCCCGCCTTCGCGGGGACGACGGGATCGGGCAGATGCGCGGCATTCGGTGAACCGGCAATCGTTACGCCGGAAAGCGCGCCGCGCGCACACGCGCCGTGGCCTCGGTGATGTACGCCGAGATCTCGTCGAGCGGCGAGCCCGGGTGGAACACGCGGGCCACACCCACGTCGAGCAGCGCCTGTTCGTCGGCGTCCGGTACGATGCCACCGACGATCACGACGACGTCGGTCAGGCCCGCGTCGCGCAGCGCCGCCATCAGCTTCGGCACGATCAGGTGGTCGGTGGCGAGCGAGGAGACACCGATCACGTCGACGTCCTCCTCCATGGCCAGCTTGACCACCGCCTCGATCTTCTGCCACGGCGGCGTGTAGACGACCTCCATGCCGGCGTCGCGCAGGTGCGCGGCGACCACGCGGCTGCCGCGGTCGTGGCCGTCGAGGCCGATCTTGGTCACGAGAACCTTCGGGCGGATATCCATGGTTGCGTTCCGGTGGGATGGGCGCGGCGGGCCGCGTCAGGCTTCGAGCGGGTCGCGCAGCAGGCGGACGAAGCGGCGCGCGAGCACCTGCGGCGAGTCGCGGCCGGAGCGGTACCATGTCTGCGACCAGTTGAGCGCGCCCAGCAGCATGAGCTTCAGCACGCGGCGGTCGGTGCGCGGCGGCAGCGGCAGGTCGGCGATGGCTTGCGCAAACGTCCGTTCGTACTCGTCGCGCAGCGCGGTGAGGCGCGCGGCGACTTCCGGCACGTCGTCCGGCCGTACGCGGATCACCACCTGCGCGTAGGCGCTGTCGACGAGCAGCGCGGCGAGATGCGCGGCGCAGACGCTCTCCAGCCGCGCCCATGGGTCCCCGCCCTGCGCGAGCGCCGGCATGACCGCCTCCTTGATCCGGCGGACCCCCTCCGCGTAGACGGCGACGAGCAGCTCTTCCTTCGACGCGAAGTGGTAGTACAGTGACCCAGGCAGCATGCCCGCGGCACCGGCAATGTCGCGCATCGACGTGTAGCCGAAGCCCTTGTCGCTGAAAAACCGCGCTGCCGCATCGAGAATCAGCGGCAGCCGGTTGTCGGAACGGGGCGCGGCGGCGGTGCGGACGGCGGCGGCCATGGGCCTTCCAAAAACAAACAGTTGTTTGGTATAGTGCCGGACACCGCGCCCGCTGTCAACGCGACGGCGGCGCGCGGCAGGCGCAGCCGCGGCAGCGTGGCGGCAGGCGCGCGTTGCCCGCGGGACGCGACAGGAGGAGGCACCATGCACGCCGAAGGCCATCTTGCCGCTCACTTCGCCGAGTTGCGCCACCGCGCCGGCGACGCGCGCCCGCTGCCGCAGGCGCTGCTCGACGCGTTGCGCTCGCTGCTCGGCGAGCGCCTCGTCACGACGCGGCCGGTGCGCGAGCACCACGGCACCGACATCTCGTCGTACCCGGTAACGCCGCCCGACGCCGTCGTCTTTCCGCACCGTGCCGACGAGGTCGTCGCCGTGGTCGAGACGTGCGCGCGCCACGGCGTACCGATGATCCCGTTCGGCATCGGGACCTCGGTCGAGGGCCACGTGCTCGCGACCAGCGGCGGCGTGTGCATCGACCTGTCGCAGATGAACCGGATCGTCGAGGTCAACGCGAGCGACCTGGACGTCCGCGTCGAGCCGGGCGTGACCCGCAAGCAGCTGAACGCCTACCTGCACGACACCGGCCTCTTCTTTCCGATCGACCCTGGCGCCGACGCGACACTGGGCGGCATGGCATCGACGCGGGCTTCGGGGACCAACGCGGTGCGCTACGGAACGATGCGCGAAAACGTGCTCGGCGCGACGGTCGTGCTGGCCGACGGCCGCGTCATCAAGGCCGGCGGGCGGGCGCGCAAGTCGGCGGCCGGGTACGATCTCACGCGCCTTTTCGTCGGCGCCGAAGGCACGCTCGGGATCATCGTCGAGCTGACGCTGCGGCTGTACCCGATCCCCGAAGGCATGTCGGCCGCGGTCTGCGCGTTCCCCACGGTGACCGCCGCCGTCGACTCGATCATCGAGGCGATCCAATGCGGCATCCCGGTGGCGCGCTGCGAGCTGCTCGACACGCTGACCGTCTCCGCGGTCAACCGCTACAGCAAGCTCTCGCTCACCGAGGCGCCGACACTCTGGTACGAGTTCCACGGCACCGCGCGTGGCGTGGAGGAACAGGCCACGCAGATGCAGGAGATCGCGCGCGCGCGCGGCGGACTCGACTTCGCCTGGGCGACGAAGCCCGAGGAACGCTCGCGGCTGTGGCAGGCGCGGCACGATGCCTACTTCGCGTGCCTGCAGTTGCGCAAGGGCAGCCGGATGATCGCGACCGACGTCTGCGTGCCGATCTCGCGGCTGGCCGAGTGCATCGCCGACACGCAGGCTGACATCGCGCAGGCGACGATGCCGATCCCGCTATTCGGCCACGTCGGCGACGGCAACTTCCACCTGATGATCCTCGTCGACCCCGACCGCGAGGACGACCTCGAGGAGGCGTGGGCGCTCAACACGCGGCTCGTCCGGCGCGCGCTTGCGATGGGCGGCACCTGCACCGGCGAGCACGGCATCGGGCTCGGCAAGCGCGAGTTCCTGGTCGAGGAATTCGGCGCCGGCGTGGACGTGATGCGGCAGATCAAGGCCACGCTCGACCCGGCGAACCTGCTCAATCCGGGCAAGGTCGTGTAGAAACTCGAGACGAGTGCCCGATGCGCGCATCCCGCACGACCCTCCCGCAGCGGGGAGAAGTGGCCGGCACGGTGCGGCGGCATCGGTCGTGCCCACCCTCGCCCGCTTGCTGAAGGGCGACCGCCGGAACAGATACCCGTGAGCCAGTCGATTCCTCCAGGAGCAGCACTGTCGCCAGTCGTTGTCGCGCAGCCCCCCTGACACTTGTCGACGCGAACGACCCTGGACGGCGCCCCACCACGCGGCAACTCGCCGACGTCAAGCTCGACCACACCTGACCGGCATCCAGGCGTTGACGCGCCTGCTCATCATGCAGCGCATCCGCGACGCGGCCGCGGGACTGAACACGGCCGGCTTCGTGTCGGGCTTCCAGGGCTCGCCGCTCAACAACATGGACAAGACGCTGTGGGAGGCGCACGACCTGCTGCAGCAGCACCACATCCACTTCCAGCCGGGCCAGAACGAGGAACTGGCCATGATGGGCGTGTGGGGCTCGCAGCAGGTGTCGCTCGACCCGCACGCGCGCTACCAGGGCGTGTTCGGCATGTGGTACGGCAAGTGGGCCGGGCTCGCGCGCTCCGGCGACGCGCTGCTGCACGGCAACTCGGCCGGCGCGTCGCCGCATGGCGGCGTGCTGCTCGTCTGCGGCGATGATCACATGGCGCGGTCGTCGACCGTCGCGACGCAGAGCGAGCCGATGCTGATGTCGCCGCTGATCCCGGTGCTGGCGCCGTCCGGCGTGCAGGAGTACCTGGACCTCGGCCTCCACGGCT
This sequence comes from Betaproteobacteria bacterium, assembly GCA_016716425.1. GTDB lineage: Bacteria > Pseudomonadota > Gammaproteobacteria > Burkholderiales > Casimicrobiaceae > VBCG01. Next base: position 456,234 of record JADJWJ010000001.1, on the reverse strand, counting down.
TCGCGATGTCGCGCTACTCGGGCTCGTGGCTCGCGTTCAAGGCGCTCGACGACACGGTCGAGTGCTCGGCGTCGGTGAGCGTGGACCCCGCGCGCATCACCGTGCGCCTGCCCGAGGACTTCCGCCTGCCGTCCTCCGGATTGAGCCTGCGCCTGCCCGACCAGCCGCTCTCGATGGAGCGGCGCATCCACGAGCAGCGGCTGCCGGCCGTGCTCGCCTACGTGCGCGCGAATCGGCTGAATTTCGTCGCCTGCGACAGCCCGCGCGCGCGGCTCGGCATCGTCGCGGCCGGCAAGTCGTACCTCGACGTCCGGCAGGCGCTCACGCACCTCGGCATCGACGAGGCGACGGCCGCGCGCATCGGCATCCGCGTCTACAAGCTCGGCGTCACGTGGCCGCTGGAGCCGCAGGGGCTGCACGCGTTCGCGCTGGGGCTCGAGGAAGTCCTCGTCGTCGAAGAGAAGCGGCCGATCGTCGAGGACCAGATCCGCGCGCTGCTCTACCACTGGCCCGACGCGCGGCGGCCGCGCGTGCTGGGCAAGCGCGCCGACGACGCCGGCCCCAACGAGTGGCTGCTGCCGCCGACGGGCGAGCTCACCGCCGAGCAGGTCGCGCTGGTGATCCATGCGCGCCTGGCGCGCTTCTATCACGAGCCCCGGCTCGACGAGCGCGCCGCGTGGCTGCGCGCGAAGGAGGAGGCGCTCGCCAGCCCCCCGCTGTCGCCGCAGCTTACCGGCTACCTGTCCGACGCCGGCCGCGTGCCGTACTTCTGCTCGGGCTGCCCGCACAACACGTCCACCCGCGTGCCGGAGGGCAGCGAGGCCATCGCCGGCGTGGGCTGCCACTTCATGGCCACCTACATCTTCTCCGGCACGAAGGTCTTCTCGCCGATGGGCTCGGAAGGTGCCGCGTGGGTCGGCCACGCGCCGTTCACCGACACGAAGCACATCTTCGCCAACATGGGCGACGGCACCTACTACCACTCGGGGCTGCTCGCCATCCGGGCCGCCGTCGCCGCCAACGTCGGCATCACGTTCAAGATCCTCTACAACGACGCGACCGCGGCCACGGGCGGCCAGCCGCTGCCCGCCCCGCTCAACGTCCCCGCCCTCACGCGCCAGCTCGAGGCGGAAGGCGTCGCCCGGATCGTCGTCGTCACCGACCAGCCGGACAAGTACGGCCACGCCGCGCCGTTTGCGAGGGGCGTCATCGTGCGCCACCGCGACCACCTCGACGCGGTCCAGCGCGAGCTGCGCCAAGCCGGCGGCGTATCGGTGCTCGTGTACGACCAGACGTGCGCGGCCGAAAAGCGTCGGCGGCGCAAGCGCGGCCGCTTTCCGGACCCGGCGCGCCGCTCGTTCATCAACACTCGCGTCTGCGAGGGCTGCGGCGACTGCGGGACCAAGTCGAACTGCGTGTCGGTGCAGCCGGTCGAGACCGAGTTCGGGCGCAAGCGCGCGATCGACCAATCGTCGTGCAACAAGGATTTCTCGTGCCAGAACGGGTTCTGCCCGAGCTTCGTCAGCGTCGAGGGCGGGCGGCCGAAGCGCGGCCGCGCGGCCACCGCCGCGGACGCCGCATTCGCCGCCATCCCGGAGCCGTCGCTGCCGGCGCTCGACCGGCCATACGCGATCGTCGTCGCCGGCGTGGGCGGCACCGGCATCATCACGGTCGGCGCGCTGCTCGGCATGGCGGCGCACCTCGAAGGCAAGGGCGTGTCGGTGCTCGACATGACCGGCGTGGCGCAGAAAGGCGGCGCCGTCACGACGTTCGTCAAGATTGCCGCACGGCCGGAGGACCTGTCGACGATCCGCATCGCCGCCGGCGAGGCGGACGCCGTCATCGGCAGCGACCTCCTCGTTACCGCCGAGAACGCGATCCTCACGCGGATGCAGCGCGGCGTGACGCGCGCCGTGATCAACACGAACCGGATGGCCACCGTCGCGTTCATCCGCAACCCCGACCTGCAGACGCCGTGGGACGCGATGGAGGCAGGCCTGCGCGACGTGATCGGCGCCGACGCGGTGCGCTTCCTCGACGCGACGCGGATCGCCACGGCGCTCGCGGGCGATGCGCTCGCGACCAACATCTTCCTGTTGGGCTACGCGTACCAGCTGGGCCTGGTTCCGGTGTCGCGGCGGGCGCTGTTCCGCGCCATCGAGTTGAACGGTACCGCCGTGGACGCCAACCGGCGCGCGTTCGACTGGGGGCGCCTCGCGTGCCACGACCTGGCCGCCGTCGAGCGCCACGCGCGCCCGGCGGACCGCGACGCCGGCAGCGATCGCGTCATCGCGCCCGACCTCGACGCCGCCATCGCGCGCCGCGCGGCGGAGCTGACCGCGTATCAGGACGCGGCGCTCGCGCAACGCTACCGCGCGCTGGTCGACCGCGTCCGCGGTGCCGAGGCGCGGGTCGCGCCCGGCAGCGACCTGCTTGCCGACGCGGTCGCCCGCGCGTACTACAAGCTGCTCGCGATCAAGGACGAGTACGAGGTCGCGCGCCTGTACACGGACGGCGAGTTCGAGCGGCAGGTCGCCGCCGCGTTCGAAGGCGACTATGCGATCCGCTACCACTTCGCGCCGCCGCTTTGGGTGAAACCGGACAAGGTCACCGGTGCACCCGTCAAGCGGACGTACGGCCCGTGGCTGCGACCGGCGCTCGCGCTGCTCGCGCGGATGAAGCGCTTGCGCGGCACGTGGCTCGACCCGTTCGGCCACACCGGGGAGCGCCGGCTCGAGCGGCAGCTCGTTGCCGACTACGAACGGACGGTCGCGCAGATCGAGCGCGGGCTCGGCGCGGGCAACCTCGCCGTCGCGGTCGAGATCGCCGCGCTGCCGCTGTCGATTCGCGGCTACGGCCACGTGAAGCAGCGCACCATCGACGCCGCGAAGGCCCGCGAAGAGGTGCTGCTCGCGCAGTTCCGCGCGCCGGCCGCCGCGCCTGCCACGCCAGCCCCGGCGCTGGCCGCCTGACCACCCGCTTCCGACCCTTCATGCAGCTCTCCGGCATCCGCGTCGTCGACCTGTCCCGCATCGTCTCCGGCCCCTTCTGCTCGATGTTCCTCGCCGACATGGGCGCGGAGGTGATCAAAATCGAAGGGGTCGACGACGGCGACCCCGTCCGCAAGCAGGGGATCGTGCGCGACGGCTTCTCGTGGTACTTCGCGTCGTTCAACCGCAACAAGCGCTCGCTGACGCTCGACCTGCGCAGCGCCGACGGCAAGGCGGCGCTGCGCCGCCTGGTCGCCACCGCCGACGTCGTGCTCGACAACTTCCGGCCCGGCGTCATGGAGAAGATCGGGTTGTCCCGCGCGGAACTCGCACGCATCAAGCCGGACCTCGTCGTCTGCCACATCACGGGCTTCGGCATGGACGGCCCCTACCGCGACCGGCCGTCGTTCGACTTCATCGCGCAGGCGATGAGCGGCTTCATGAGCGTCAACGGCGCCGAGGGTGAAGCCCCGGCGCGCGCGGCGCCGCCGCTGTCGGACCTCGTCGCCGGCGCGTACGCGGCGATGGGCATCTGCGCGGCGCTGGTGCGGCGCGCGCGCACCGGCCGCGGCGAGGAGGTCGCGACCGCGCTGACCGACAGCATGGTCGCCAACCTCGCGTTCCTCGCGACGCACTACTTCGCGACCGGCGAACAGCCGCTGCGCACCGGCAACGACCACGCGCTGGTAGCGCCGTACGGACTGTTCGCGGCCGCCGACGGGCAGGTCGCGATCGCACCGTCGAACGACGAGTTCTACTACAAGCTCATCGACGCGCTGGGGCTTTCGCACCTGCGCACCCACCCCGACTTCCTGACCAACCGCGACCGCTTCGAACGGCGGCGGGAGATCAACGCGCTGATCGAGGCCGAGATCCGCAAGCAGCCGATCGCCCACTGGCTCGACGTGCTCAACGCCGCGGGCGTGCCGTGCGGGCGCGTGATGAACCTCGCGGAAGTGTTCGCCGACCCGCAAATCCGCCACCAGCAGATGCGCGTCACGATCGATCACCCGCGCCACGGCGCAATCGACGTGCTGGGCTTTCCCATCAAGTTCACGGACGAGCCCTGCCGCGTGCACCGGCCGCCGCCGGACCTGGGCGCCGACACCGACGCGATCCTCGCCGAACTGGGCTACGACGCGGCCGCGATCGCGGACCTGCACACGCGGCGGGTGGCGTGACGCGCACCGCCCGGCCGCGCGTCCATTATCATTTCGCTTCCGCACGCGAAGAAGTCACGGTGAACGCCCCACCCTCACCCCAACCCTCTCCCGCCCTGGCGGGAGACGGAGCGCGGTTTGCCGCCACCGGTGCCGAATCCGCCCCCTCTTCCTGCACCGTGGGGCGAGGGTCGAGGTAAGGGGCAGCGCCCTCCCACCGAACGATTCCGCGACGCGACCCGCACAACCATGGACTACACCCACACCCCCGACCCCCGCCCGCAGGTGACGATCACCGAGGTCGGCACCCGCGACGGCCTCCAGTCCGAGCCCGAGTTCATCCGGACCGAGGTCAAAGCCGAGATCGTAGACGCGCTGGTCGCCGCGGGCCTGACGCACATCGAGGCGACGTCGTTCGTCAGCCCGCGCGCGGTGCCGCAGCTCGCCGACGCGCAGGCGATGCTCGCGCAGCTGCGCCGGCGCGCGGACGCGCACATCGCCGCGCTGGTGCCCAACGCGCGCGGCGCCGAGCGCGCGCTCGCGGCCCGCGTCGACGAAATGGTGTGCTTCGTCTCGGCCAGCGAGACGCACAACCAGGCCAACCTCAACGCGCCGGTCGCGGTGTCGCTCGCCAACGTGGCCGAGATCGCCGACATCGCGCGCGGGCGCACGCCGCTGCGCGGGGCCGTCGCGTGCGCGTTCGGCTGCCCGTTCGAGGGCGACGTCCCCGTCTCCGCCGTGCTGCGGATCGTCGACGCGTACGCGCGGCTTTCCGTCGACCGCCTGACGCTCGGCGACACGACCGGCATGGCGACACCGCCGACGGTCGCGCGTCTCGTCGCGGCGATCCGCGATCGGTTTCCCGCGCTGCGCATCGCGCTGCACTTCCACAACACGCGCGGCGTGGGCCTTGCCAACGTGATGGTCGGCCTGGACCTCGGCATCCGCGAGTTCGAGTCGTCGCTCGGGGGCCTGGGCGGCTGCCCGTTCGCGCCGGGCGCCACGGGCAACGTCTGCACGGAGGACCTCGTGTACCTGCTCGAGGAGTCGGGGTTCGCCACCGGGGTCGACCTCGACGCGCTGATCGCGGTCGCCCGCCGCGTCGAGCAGGTCATCGGGCGCCCGCTGCCGGGCCAAGTGATGAAAGCGGGTCCACGCCTGCGCAAGTATTCGCTCGACGACGCCCGCCGCGCCGTCGGCTGATCGCACCACCGCATTGCCTTTCCAAGGAGGAGTTCCATGTTCCGCACACTGCTCGCCTTCATCACCGCCGTCGTGTTCGCCGTCCCGGCGCTCGCGCAGACGTACCCGTCCAAGCCGATCCGCCTGATCGTGCCGTTCCCCCCGGGCGGCGGCACCGACTTCGTCGCGCGCACGGTGGCAACCGAGCTTTCCAAGTCGACCGGCTGGACGATCGTCGTCGAGAACAAGGCCGGCGCCGCCGGCACGATCGGGCTTCTCGAGGCGTCGCGCGCGCCGAACGAAGGCTACGACCTCGTGATCGGGCAGGCCGACAACATGATCATCGCGCCGGCGACGCTGAAGAACCCGGGCCTCGACCCCGCGAAGGATCTGACGGCGGTGATCCAGGTGGCGATCTCGCCGAACCTCATCATGGCGCAGGCGGACTCGAAGTTCCGCACGCTCGGCGACGCGATCGCCGCCGCGAAGTCCAATCCCGGGTCGGTGAACTACGGTACCGCCGGGCACGGCACGTTCGCGAACCTCGCCATCGAGCTTCTGATGCAGACGGGCGGCTTCAAGTGGGTCGAGGTGCCGTACAAGGGCGCCGCGCCGGCGATCACCGACCTGCTGGGCGGGCACGTGCAACTGGCCGCGCTGTCGGTCGCGTCCGGCATGCCGCAGATCAAGGCCGGCAAGCTGCGCGGCCTCGTCGTGACCGCGACCAAGCGCAGCCCCGCGCTGCCCGACGTGCCGACGATCGCCGAGTCCGGGTTCCCGGGCTTCGAGGCGGTCGGCTGGCTCGGCATCCTCGTGCCCAACGGGACGCCGCCCGCCGTCATCGCGCGCCTCAACCTGGAGTTCGGCAAGGTGATGCAAAGCGCCGACGTGCAGAAGGCGCTGATCGCGCAGGGTGTCGAGCCGACGACGAGCACGCCCGAGGCGTTCGGCGCGATGATCCGGAGCGAAACGGCGAAGTGGCAAAAGGTCGTCCGCGACGCCGGCATCAAGCCCGAGTGACGCAGCGCCGGGCGCGCGCCCTTCCTCGCGCCCTTCTCCGCGCCCGATGACGGCGCTCGCGCGAGCGCTCGTCACGCTCGACCTCCCGGCGGAGGCGCTGGCCGTCTTCGCCGGGGCGTTCGCGGTCGACTACGCGCCGGAGTTCGACTTCCGTGCGCCTTCGGCGGCGGCGCGCGTCGCCGGCTGCGACGTCCTCGTCGTGTCGGCAACCAAGGACCGGCTCGACGCGGCGGCGATCGGCGCGCTGCCCCCGGGCGTGCGCGCAATCGCCACCTACTCGATCGGCCACGAGCACGTCGACCTCGCCGCGGCGCGCGCGCGCGGCATCGCGGTGTTCGCCACGCCCGAGGTCTTGTCCGACGCCGTCGCCGAAGTCGGCATGCTGCTGTTGCTGGGCGCCGCGCGCCGCGTCACCGAGAGCGTCGACCTGATCCGCAGCGGCCGCTGGACCGGGTGGGCGCCCACGCAACTGAATGGTACCGGCCTCGCCGGCAAGGTGCTCGGCATCGTCGGCATGGGACGGATCGGCCGCGCCGTCGCGCGGCGGGCGCGCGCGTTCGGCATGGCGATCCACTACGCCAACCGCACACGGCTCGACCCGGCGCGCGAGGCCGGTGCCTCGTTCCACGCCGACCCGGAGTCGCTGCTGCGCGTCGCGCAGTTCCTGCTGCTCGCGTGCCCCGCCACCCCGGAGACGACGGGCTTCCTCGACGCGCGCCGGATCGCACTGCTGCCGCGCGGCGCGGTCGTCGCCAACGTCGGCCGCGGCGCCGTCGTCGTCGACGCGGACTTGGCCGACGCGCTGGCGTCCGGCCACGTGGCGGCGGCAGGCCTCGACGTGTTCGCCGGCGAGCCGGCCGTGTATCCGCGCTACTTCGCGCTGCCGAACGTGTTCATGCTGCCGCACATCGGCAGCTCGACGCTGGAGACGCGGATCGCGATGGCGCAGGTGCTCGTCGCCGGCCTCGCGCAGTTCGGTCGCGGCGAACCGGCGGGCAACCGGCTCGCCTGACGCGGGCTACCATGCGCTATTCCGTCGATCCGGACATCGCGCGCGCAGGTACGCTCGACCCTGCGTTCTACGCGGACGACGCGGCGTACGCGGCGACGCGCGAGCGCGTGTTCGCGCGGACGTGGCAGTGGCTGGGCGATCTCGCCGACGTCGCGCTCCCCGGCTCGCTATCGCCGCGCGACCTGCTTCCGGGCCTGCTCGCCGAACCGCTGCTGCTCGCGCGCGACATGCAGGGCACGCTGCGCTGCCTCTCGAACGTGTGCACGCACCGCGCGAACATCCTCGTCGCGGCGCCATGCCGCGCCGAGCACGTGCGCTGCGGCTACCACTCGCGCCGGTTCGACCTCGCCGGGCGGATGACCTTCATGCCCGATTTCGCGGGCGTGGCCGGCTTCCCGTCGGCGGGCGACGACCTGCCGCAGGTGCCGTTCGCCGCATGGGCCGGGCACGGCTTTGCGGCACTCGACCCAGCGGCGCCGTTGTCTTCGTTCATGGCCGGCATCGGCGAACGGATCGCGTGGCTGCCGGTCGAGCGGCTGCATCACGACCCGGCGCGCGACCGCGATTACACGGTGGCCGCGCACTGGGCGCTCTACGTCGAGAACTACCTGGAAGGCTTCCACATCCCGTACGTCCACCCGGGCCTCGGCGGAGTCGTCGACTGCGGCGCCTACGCGACGGAGCTCTTTCGCTTCGCCAGCCTGCAGGTCGCGCTCGCGGCGCCGGGCGCGCCGGCGTTCGCACCGCCGGCGGGTACGGCGGACCACGGCGCGCGCGTGGCCGCGTACTACGTGTGGATCTTTCCGAACCTGATGCTCAACTTCTACCCGTGGGGGCTGTCGGTCAACCTCGTGCAACCCGAGGGACCGGGCCGCACCCGTGTCGCCTTCCGGAGCTACGTCGGCGACGTGGCGCTGCTCGACCGCGGCGCCGGCGGCGCGCTGGACCGCGTCGAGCGCGAGGACGAGGCGATCGTCGAGGCCGTGCAACGCGGCGTGCGCGCCCGCCTCTACCGCGGCGGCCGCTTCTCGCCCACCCGCGAACAGGGCGTCCACCACTTCCACCGGCTGCTGTGCGAATTTCTGGGGTCTGACCCTTAACATGCAATGGAATGCATGTTAAGGGTCAGACCCTCACGGAGCTTCAGTCGTCGCGGCTCATGCCCCCCAGCAGCTGCCACCGCCCCCCGTCGCGCAGCCACGTGTGGGTGATCCGCGACGTCCTGGACACGGCCGCGCCGCCGGGGCTGGGGCCGGGGCCGGGGCAGTCGACGCGCAACGTGTACTCGGTCAACGCGACGTTTCCCAGCAACCGGATCCCGCCGCGCTCGATTGCGACGTTGCAGGAGGTCGGCGCCGGGACCAGCTGCCGCATGAACTGCGCGCTCTCGTCCTTGCCGATCGGCTGCGGGACACCCGCGGGCCAGGCGAGGAAGCGGGCGTGGACCAGAGCAAGCACGCCGGCGTGGTCGGCACGGTAGAGCCGCGAAAAGTACGCATGCTCGAGCGACCAGATCTCCTCTTCCAACCGGTTCCTCCGTTGCGAATCGCCCGCCGCCGACGCCGGCAACGAACAAGCGAGCATGGCCACCAGCATGGCCGCAAGCCATGCGCGGGCGGCGAAGCTCGCTCGGGGTCTGACCCTTAGCTCGCTCGGGGTCTGACCCTTAACATGCAATATAGTGCACGTCAGGGGTCGGACCCTCGGTGAAACGCCCAGGCGTCCATCGCGAGCGCACCCGCCTCGACCGCATGGACGATGCGCTCGGCGCGCGCGCCCTCGCCGGCGGCGCCCCACGCGACGTGCAGCGGCAGGAAGTGCTCGTCCGTCGGGTGCGCGCGCTCGGCATCTGGCGCGCGCTCGCGGTAGTCGACGAGCGCCGCGGTGTCACCGGCGGCCAGCCGCGCGTCGAGCCACTCGGCGAACGCCTGCACATAGCGCAACGGCTCGCGCCGGTGGCGGTTGGCCATCCAGTCCCGCAGGTTGTGCGTCGCATGTCCCGAGCCGACGATCAGCACGCCGTCGGCCGCGAGCGGCGCGAGCGCCCGGCCCAGCGCCACGTGGTGCGCGGGACCCATTTCGGTCTGCAGAGAAATCTGCACGACGGGCACGTCGTGCGCCGGGTACATGTGCAGGAGCGGCACCCACGCGCCGTGGTCGAGTCCGCGGCAGCCGTCGACCCCCGCCGTGATGCCGGCGCGCCGGAGCAGCGCGACCGCTTCCGCGGCGAGTTCCGGCGCGCCCGGCGCCGGGTATTGCAGCGCGTACAGCTCGGCGGGAAAGCCGGCGAAGTCGTGGATCGTCTGCGGCCTGGCGCTGCCGGTCAGCATCGGCAACGCGGTTTCCCAGTGCGCGGACGCCATCAGGATCGCGCGCGGCCGCGGCAACGTGCGCCCGAGGGACTGCCACACGCGGCCGGCCACGCCGGGCTCGATCGCGTGCGTCGGCGCGCCGTGGGACAGGAAGACGGGCGGGAGCGAGTTCATGCCGTGTGGGCTGCATCGTACGCGACGGCGGCCGGACGTTGCCCGGCCGCCGCACGCGGTCGATCAGGCGGCAGGCGCTGCCGCAGCCTCGTCCTCGGCGAGTCCTTCCGCGGCCAGCGCGCGCCGCACCGCGGGCCGCGCTGCCACGCGGGCGCGATACGCGACCAGCGCCGGGAACGGCGTCAGGTCGACTTCGAGCATCGGCGCCCAGTTGAGGATCGTGAACAGGTAGGCGTCGGCGATGCCGAACCCCGTGCCCGTCAGGTACGGCTGCGCCGCCAGCGCCCTCGCGACATGGTCGAAGCGCACCGCGAGTCGCGCCCGCGCCGCTTCTTTCGTCGCGACGGGCGTGGTCGGGTGCCACAGCGGACCGGCCTGCTTGTGGATCTCGGTCGCGATGAAGTTCAGCCACTCCATCACGCGATAGCGGTCGACGCTTCCGTACGCCGGGGCCAGCGCGCCCGGGACGCGGTCGGCGACGTACTGCAGCAGCACCGGCACCTCCGAGAGCCGCGTGCCGTCGGGCAGTTCGAGCAGCGGCACGTAGCCCTTCGGGTTGATCGCGGTGTAGTCGGTGCCGTCGGCGAGCTTGTGCGTGCGCAGGTCGACCTTCTCGGCCGTGAACGGCAGGCCGGCTTCGGTCAGCGCGATGCGCACGGCAAGCGAGCACGCGCCGGGAGCGAAGTAGAGCCTCATGGGAACTCCTTGGCAGACGGGATGGCGGATGGATGGCGGCGGTTCACGCGCGTTGCGGGACGAGCGCGGACCGCGCGGGGCCCGGCGCGAACGCGCCGGCGCCGAGCAGCGCCTGCACGACGAGCGTCAGCGTCCAGAACGCCGGGTACTCCCAGCCGCCGTTGGGCGCCGAGAAGACCCAGCCGTTGCCGGCGTGCGCCCACGTCGCGCCGAGCAGCACCGGCACCAGCGCCAGCGACACCGCGCGCACCTTGACGCCCGCGATCAGCAGGATGCCGCCGACCAGCTCCGCGGCGAAGGTGACGTAGCCGAGCGCACCCGGCAGGCCGAGCGACGCGAAGAACTGCGCGGTCCCGGGCAGCGTGAACACGAAGTACTTGAGCAGAGCGTGGGCGACGAACATCGTGCCCAGCGAGACGCGCAGCAGCAGCGCGGCGCAATCGGTGAGTCGTGCTTGGTTCATGAAGGGCTCCTGTGTGGGATTGCACGCCGCGATGGGCGCGACGGAAGCCATGATCCATCTTCTCTTTTTTAGGATAAAGACTAGTGAATGTGAAATATTGTTCTGTTTTGTGCAATAATCTGGACCAGCCCGCCGATCGCCACGCACCCCGCGCCCTCCCGTCATGGACCGCTTCCACGCCATCGCCGCGTTCGTGAAGGTGGTCGAGACCGGCAGTTTCGCGCGCGCGGCGGAGCGGCTCGACCTGTCCGTGTCGTCGGTCTCGCGCCAGGTCGCCGACCTCGAGGCGCACCTCGACGCGCGCCTGCTCAACCGGACGACGCGGCGCCTGTCGCTCACCGAGGCCGGACGCGCGTTCCACGAGCGGTGCGTCCAGCTGCTCGCCGACCTGGAGGAAGCCGAGTCCGTCGCGGGCGCCGGCACGGCGGTTCCGCGCGGCACGCTGCGCGTCTCGGCCGGCGTGACGTTCGGCACCGCCCACCTGGCACCCGCCGCCGCGGCGTTCATGGCCCGCCATGCCGACATGCGCCTCGACGTCGAGCTGTCGGACCGCATCGTCGACCTCGTCGACGAAGGCTTCGACGCCGCCGTCCGGATCGGCGCGGTCGGCGGCCAGAACCTCGTCGGCCGCCGCGTCGGCGCCTCCGAGCTCGTCTGCTGCGCGGCACCCGCCTACGTCGCGCGCCACGGCGCGCCGCGTGCGCCCGAGGATCTCGTCCGCCACGCGTGCCTGCTCTACGAGTACGCGCCGCAGCGCGACCTGTGGACGTTCGGCGACCGGAAGGGCGGCCAGCGCCGCGTGCGCGTGACCGGACCCGTGCACGCCAACAGCGGCGCGTTCCTCGCGGCACTTGCCGCCGAGGGCGTGGGCATCGCCTACGAACCGGACTTCATCGTCGGCGCCGACGTCGCCGCGGGGCGCCTGGTGCCGTTGCTGCGCGATTTCCCGCCTGCGGCCACGCCGATCCACGTGGTCTACCCCAGCCGCCGCCACCTGTCGGCCAAGGTCCGCGCGTTCGCCGAGTTCCTGCAGGAGCGCTTCGCGCGGCCGGCGTGGGCGCTCGAACTCGCTGCGACGCCTGCGCGTCGTGGGGTGAAGACCTCGTAATTTCGGTCGCGAACACTCTGCCCGCACCCCTCACCCCGACCCTCTCCCCGCAAGCGGGGAGAGGGAGGCCCCAAAGCCGCCGGCGCGATCGGACAATCGGCGCCGGCGCACCCTTGCACGTGGCGCCTGCTCGCCGAATTACATGTCGGCGGCGCGCCGTGGCGCATGACGGCGGCGGGCGCCCAGATGTGCAACCGGCAAGATAGGACGCTCCCTCTCCCCGCGCAGCGGGGAGAGGGCTGGGGTGAGGGGTGCACGTCGCGACCCGATCGCGGCGCCCGCCCTTCCCTGTCCTCCCATACGTCCCCTCGCGCGTTAATGGCACGCGGCCCGGCTTGGGCCACGCGAAGGGGAGATGCCGTGTTCGAGTCCGTGCAGTCGCTGTTCGCCTCCAACCAGCTCGTGTCGGGCGGCGTTGCGCTGGCCGCGCTCGGTCTCATCGCGATGTGGTTGCGCGAGTTCCCGGTGCAACTCGCCCGCTGGGGCCGGCACTTCTTCGTGACGACGCTCGCCGTCGACAGCCGCGAGGAGCTCATGTTCCCGGCGCTCGTCGAGTACATGGACAGCCGCGAGGCGCTGCGCCGGATCAACAACTTCACCGTGCGTGCCGTGCGCCAGCAGGGCTCGTCGTACCAGAGCCTGCACGACGAACTGCAGCAGGGCGGCCGGCCCGTGCCGCTGTTCTCGCCGGGCGAGGGCTTCCACGTCTTCTGGCTGGATGGCCGCCTGATGTGGATGAAGCGCGAAGTGCAGGTGGCCGCGTCCGTGGTGGAGAAGATCGCGATCTCCACGTTCGGCCGCGACCAGCGCCCGCTGGAGGCGCTCGTGCACGCGGCGATGACGCACCGGATCGAGCGCGAGTTGAACCGCATCGCGATCTACGTGCCCTCCCCGTACAACAACGAGTGGACGCGCGCGCGCCTCGGCAACAACCGCAAGCTCGACTCCGTCGTCCTGAAGCACGGCCAGCGCGAGGCGATCCTCGCGGACCTGACGCGTTTCTTCGCGTCGCGCGAGCGCTACGAGGCGCTCGGCATCCCGTGGCGCCGCGGCTACCTGCTGTACGGGCCGCCGGGCACCGGCAAGACGTCGCTCGTGACGGCGCTGGCGTCGCACCTGTCGCTCAACGTGTGCGTGCTGTCGCTGTCCTCGCCCAACGTCACCGACGAGAAGATCGGCAACCTGCTCGCGAGCGTGCCCGGGCGCTCGGTCATCCTGATCGAGGACGTCGACGCGTTCTTCCAGCAGCGCGCGAAGGCCGACACCGGCGTCCGGGTTTCGTATTCGGGCTTCATCAACGCGCTCGACGGCGTCGCGGCGCACGAGGGCTCCGTCGTGTTCCTGACGACCAACCATCCGCAGCTCATCGACGAGGCGGCGATCCGCTCGGGACGCGTCGACTTCCGGATGGAGCTTTCGCTGTGCGACCGCGGACAGCTCGCGCGGATGTTCGGCAAGTTCTTCGCCGACGCCGACGCCGCGGAGCGTTTCGCCGATGCGGTACCCGCCGACCGCTTCTCGCCCGCGCAGGTGCAGGAGCGCCTGCTCAAGGCGGCGAACCCGGACGACGCGATCGCACTGTTCCGCGAGCAGCCCGCGGACGTCGCGCTGCTGCGGGCGGCATAGCGCGGGCACCCGTCCGTGCGGCGCGGTGCCGACCCGGCCGCCACGTTTTCCGCCACGCGACGATCCGGCGCCGGGACGGCGCCTTGCGCGCTGCGCGGGGCGACCGATGGCCGGTTCCGCGCGCCGGATGCAGCTGGATTCGCTCCGGAGAATACGCGAGAATCGCGGGCATGCTGTCGCGCTTCATCCTGTACCTGCTGGAGCAGCTGCCCGGGCTGCGCCGGACCGTGGCGCGGTGGTGGTACGACCGGATGGCGACCCGTCTGCGCGATCCCGGCTGGACGTTCATGAACTACGGACTGGTGCCGCCCGACGGCGCGGTGCCCGACCTCGCACCGGTCGACGAGGCCGATCGGCTTCCCATCCAGCTCTACCATCGCACCGTGTCCGCGGGGAACCTGCGCGGCATGCGGGTGCTCGAAATCGGCTCGGGCCGCGGCGGCGGCGCGAGCTTTCTCGCGCGCTATCACCACCCGGCGCATGTCACCGGCACGGACTTTTCCGACAAGGCAGTGGAGCTGTGCCGCACGCTCCACGCGGCCGTGGCAAATCTCGACTTCACGGTCGGCGACGCCGAGCGGCTGCCGTTCGCCGCAGCGAGCTTCGACGCGGTCGTGAACGTGGAGAGCAGCCATTGCTACGGCCACATGGAGGCGTTTCTCGCCGAGGTCGTGCGGGTGCTGCGTCCGGGCGGATGCTTTCTCTACGCGGACTTTCGCAGGTCGGCCGAAATGCCGGTGCTCGAGCGATTGCTCGCCGCGCAGGCAGGCTGGGAGCGGGTCGCGCACGAGGACATCACCGGCGCCGTCGTCGCGGCCCTCGAAGCCAGCGACGAGCGCAAGCGCCGGCGCATCGAGGAGTACGTGCCCCGTCCACGCGCGCGCAAAGCGGCCGGCGAGTTCGCCGGCATCGTGGGCAGCCGCATGTACGAAGGCTTCCGCCAGCGCGAATTTCTCTATCACCGCTACGCTTACCGACGGCACTAGTGGCCTGTGACGGGGGAAGCGGAAGCGAACGACAGTGGTCTGGTGCGGCCATTCGAGCCACATGCAAGGTGCCGCTGCTGGCAAGGGTGGCCCCCCCTTGCCGGCAGCGGCAACGCAGCAGTTGGCTCGAGTGGCTCGCCAGACACTTTCGATTCCTCCGTTACAGGCCACTGGCGGGTCCGCGAGCCGCGTTCGAGCCACCACGGACCCGTGTCATCCCGAGCGTGGCGAGGTCCAGCCGGGCCTGCGGATCAACGACGTGCGCGCGAGCCACGCCCTCGTTGCGGCGCACTTGGGGACGGCCCCGGAGTGGTTCGGCGAACGCCTCGGGGCGGCCGCGCGCCGCGGACGTCGCCTGTTCGCGCCAGACGAAGCGGGGTAGCATGAGAAGGGGCCCCTCGAGGCGTCTGCCGGAGATGTCGACATGCCGATCTCCACCGTCCTGATTGCGTCGCTGCTCGCGCTCGGCGCGTGCATGTGCGCGGGCGCCGCCGACGCTGCCCCGACGCTGGTCTACAAGTGCTTCGACCGGAATTTCAACGTCCTGTATACGGACCAGCCGTGCCCGGGCGAGCAGATCGAGATCCGCGCCGGCGAACCGGACGCGGCGGCCGTTGCCGCGCTGCAGAAGGAGCGCGACGCGCTCGCGAAGAGCATCGAGCAGCGGATCGCCGACAGCCGCAAGCCGCGCGCGGTAGTCGTGCAGGAGTCGTACGTGCTGCCGCCGGCTACCGGGGCGTACGCGGCCAACGACGTCTGGTACCCGGGCTACTTCGCGTATCCGCCGCGGCAGCCGCCGCGGCGCGGCCGCGACGACGCCGCGCGTGACGAGCGCCGCGACCGCGTGGGCTACGTGCCAAATCCGCTGCCGCCGCGCAACGCGCCGCGCAGGTAACCGCTCCGCGCTCCGGCGGTCACGGCCCGCAGACGACGGCCGGCGGCGGTGTGAATGCCGGCAGCGCGACCGCGTCGCGCCGGTTGCGGAAGTCGAGCGCGTCGGCCAGGTTCTTCGCGGTGCGATCGCGCAGCGTGAGCGGCTCGAGGTTCCAGCGCCACTCGATCATCTTCAGCACCGAGCAGTGCTCGTAGGGGCCGGCCGTCTCGATCTTCCTCGGCGCGAACGGACCCATCGCGATCGCCGGCACGCGGAAGCCGAGACGCTTCAGGTCCGGGTGCGGCCCCGGGCCGGGCAGCACCGTGTCGTCCTGGCACGCCGGCGGCGGCACGTGGTCGTAGAAGCCGCCGTGCTCGTCGAAGTTGAGCACGAACACCATCCGCCCCCACTGCGGACTGTCCTTCAGCGCGTTGTAGACGCTCGCGACGAACGCCTCGCCGACCAGCACGCTGCCGCGGTGGTGGTAGTCGTTCGACGTGCCGGCGTCCTCGGCGGCGTCCGTGTAGTCGGGGTCGACGAAGACGACGTTCGGCAACTGCCCGCGGCGGGCGTCCTCGAAGAAGCGCTCGATCGGCCACGAGATGTCGTCGTAGCGCTTGCTCCGGAAAAGCCCGGTCATCGGCTCGCCGAAGGAATAGTAGCCGGTGGTGAGCCCCGCGGCGCGCACGCGATCGAAGATCGCCGTCTGAATGAGGCACGGGCGGTCGACGTCCGTCGTGGGGAACCCGTCGGGCATGTCGACCTGCGTGGTGCCGGTCAGCTGATAGAGCCGGTTCTCCCACGTCGGGCCCATCATCGAGCAGAAGTAGCGGTCGAACGTGGTGTAGCTCGTCGCGAGCACCGAGAGGACGGGCAGGTCGGACTGCGTGTAGTAGCCGATCGGGAACCGGTCGCCGACCTTTGCCGTCTGGAGGAAGCCATCGCAGCGACCGTTCGCGTACTGGATTGCGATGCCCTGCCACGTGTGGTCGGGATCGTCGTACGCGCAGCCCTGGAAGTCCGGCGCGAGCGGCCACGTCGCGTGCACGGCACCGCTCGTGTCCGCGTACGTCAGGCCCGCCTGCCGGCCGTTCGCGCCCGGCAGCCAGCCCAGCAGGTGGTCGAACGAGCGGTTCTCCATCATCAGCACGACGACGGTGTCGAACGGCGCCTCGTTCGGCGGCGGCAGCGCGCAGACCGGCTGCCCGTCCGGACCCGTGATGCACGGACCGGTCGTGCCGCCGCACGCCTCGAGGCCGAGCGTCATCGCGCCCGCCGAGGCGGCCAGGAACTCGCGCCTCGTGATCTTCTTCGTCATCGCTGCTGCAACTCCCGTCGGTCCGCGCGAATCGCGCGCCCGGCATTGTAGGGCAGCCGTGCGGCCATGTACGATCGCGGCATTGGGGTGCCGCGGCACGTCGCCGTCCGCGCCCTCGTCGTCCAGGGAGACTCTCTTGCGTTTCGTGCTGCCGTCGCTCGTCGCCCTCGTCGTCGCCGTCGCCCTCGCGCCGTTCGCCGCACCGCCCGTGCGCGCCGCCGAGGTGTCCGCGGGACCGATCTGGAACAACATGGACGCGCAGAACAAGTGCCCGAACGTGTGCCGGCAGAACGGCAACGCGCGCTGGAACGGCAACTGGCGGACGCTGCCCGGAACGGCGACGTCCGTGTGCGACTGCGACGTGCCCGCGGGCGGGCAGGCGCCGGCCGCAGGCGCGCAATGGGCGGACGCCGGACCGCTGTGGAGCCAGATGGACGCGCAGAACAAGTGCCCGGACGTCTGCCGCAGGAGCGGCAACCGTACGTGGGACGGCAACTGGAAGACGACCGAGCCCGGGCGGATGTCGGTGTGCCGCTGCCAGGGTGCGGGTTCGTCGATCTCCGGCACCGGCGCCGCGTGCAACGCGCGTGCCCGCGGCGGATGCGCCGGCTGCTCCGTGCAGTGCGCGCCCGGCCAGCGGGCGTCGTGCCGCGAGGGCAGCACGTGGAACGACAAGGTGGGCAGCGGCGACCCGGGATGCGTGAACGCAGCGCAGTGCACGTGCGGCTGACACGCGCCGCCGCCACACGCGCCCGACCGCAGCGTGGCCGCGGCGGCGTGCTCGCGTTGCTGGCCGCGGGGCTGCTGCTGGCCGCACCCGGCGCGCGCGCCGCCGACGCGGTCACCGGCGCCGAGCTGCGCCGCGCACCTCTGCACGTCAGCATCGACGGCCGGCGCCTCACGCTGACCGCATCGCTGTGGCGCGACTCGATGCCGCCCTCGCAGCGCGAAGGGCGGCCGCTGCAGGCGGTGCTCGCCGTCGGCGCCAACGACGGCAAGCCGTTTCCCGCGGGCGTCCGTGTGACGCGCGCGTGGATCGTCGTCGGCGACGCGATCTGGGAAGCACCCGCGCTGGAGGAACAGGACGCGACGGACCCCGCGTACCGCGATGCGCGCGGCACACCGCGCAACCGTCCGGGATCGCCGGTCTTCCGCGTCGTCCTGCGCGACGGGCCGGGGTGGGACCCGGGCACGCGCGCCGACGTCGTCGTGCGCGTGACCGACGCCGGCGGCCGCAGCGCGCTGCTGCGCGTGCCGCGGCAGATGATCGTGCTCGCGCAGTAGCCGTCCGCGGCCGCGCGCCGCGCCGCCGCGGTCAGCCGCGCGCGAGCGCCAGCGCGCGCGTCGTCGTCCAGTACTTCGCCAGCATGCCGGGCACCTCCCACGCCGGCAGCGCGCCGGCCGCGACACAGCGCAGGAACACGGCGGCGACCTGCCCGAAGTGCGCCTCGTGGCCGACGTGGTATGCGGGCGGCACGAGCACCTCCCACGCGTCGCCCGCGCGCACGGCGTCCACACCCGGGTACGCCGCCTGCAGCGACGCCATCGCCGCCGCGAGCGCCGGCGCGAGCGCGTCCGCGTTCGTCCCGGCCGCGGGCTCCACGTACAGGACCGGCTGCCAGCCCTGCGCCGCGCCCTGCCGGATCGCGAGGTTCGCGCGCGTCCCGCGCATGGCCGAGCAGTGCGTGTCGCCGCCGCCGGGGGGCGCCTCGAAGTTCCACAGCACGCGCACCTTCGCGTGCACGCCGCGCAGCGCGTAGTCGATCTCCCCGTTCGCGTAGACGTGCAGCCGGCCGTCGTCCGCCACGTCCTTGCGCAGGAACGGCGGGATCGCGGCCACGCCCGTCACGCGCTCGAAATCGGCGGGTGCGACGACGGTCGGCCAGCGGCGCGCGCGCAGCACGGCAACGTCGCGGCGCCCGTCGAGCGCGATCTCCGGGAAGCACGCCCATTGCACGAGGTCGACCAGGTGCGTCGTGATGTCGACGAGCCCTTCGCCCTGCTGCGCGGTATCGAAGAACCACGCGGGCCGCACGACCGGAGCGCCGGACACGAGCTTCGCGAAGTGGTGGACGCTCTCCTTGACGACCGCGGGTGCGTCGGGCGTCCCTGCCTCGAGCGTACCGAACACCGACGGCACGTGTGCGAGCGCCTTCTGCAGCAGCGACGTGATCTCGAAGCGCTCGGTCATGATGTCGTAGAGCAGCACGCCCCGGTCGTGCGCGGTCGCGAATGCCCGCTCGAGCCCCGCGAAGCCGGCGGCGTCGATCGCCATCGGCTTGTCGGCGAGCGTGTGGTACCCCGCCCCGACCGCGCGCTCGATGTACTCGGTCTTGCGCGCGTTGTTGCCGGCGATCACGGCGATGTCGCCGCGCCGCTCGGCGGCGAAGCGGTCGAGGTAATCCGGCCCGGCGTGCACGTGCAGCCGCCAGTGCGTCGGCTGCTCGGCGCGGGCGTTATAGCCGTGGATCTTGCGCACGTAGTCGTCGAGGTCGGGGCCGGCCGGCGCGTAGACGTGCACGTCCGGCTCGACGTCGGCGACCATGGTCTTCTGCAGCAGCGCCGCGTGGAAGTGGCCGGGGTCGAGAATCGCGAGCTTCATCGTGGGAGTTGGGGCCGGACGCCGGCTACTTCGGCTTCGGCTGGCAGTTGAATGGCAGCAGTCCGACGGCGATGTCGGTGCGGTTCTCGCCCTCCGCCGTCATGCCGGCCGGGACGTCCGCCAGGCCGCAAACCCACGCGATCGGCACGACCGGCGCGTCGGGCACGACGGCGGGCCGAAACGTCAGCACGCGGCCGGCGATCTGGTTGTGCGCGCTGTTGCCGAACGTGACGTCGATGACGCCGTCGCGGACCGCGACCGACGTCACGTAGTTGTTGATCATCTTCGCGGGCGCCGGCAGCCCGGCGGCGGCGTTGTCGGCCGGGAACGCCTGCGTGGCGAGCCACTCGGCGGCGACGGGCTTCTTCGCGAGGTCCACGAGCGGCCCGGCGGCGACGATCTGGTCGCGCACCATCGGCGTGAACAGCGCGGGCACGGCGAGTGTGGCGAGGATGCCGACGATCGCGAGCGCGATCATCAGTTCCATCAGCGAGAAGCCACGGCACGCGGCGCCGGGCGCAGGCGTCCGGCGGGCGGGGTTCCTGGCAAGGGGCGTGGAGGCCGACACGTCCCGAGTATAGCGACGAGCCCGCGCGCGCCCGGGGCCCGCCTGGCGGACGGCGCGGCCGTCCGGGCGGTGTTCCGCAGTAAATTTGAAGTTGTGTTTCAATTTATTGACATTCAATTTAATTCAATGATATATTCATTTCATGAAGAACCGTCCCCGCCTGCCGGCGTTGCCGGCGCCGCCCCGCGACGCGCATCCGTGAGCGCCGACGACTCCGCCGTTCCCCCGTGGATCGCGCAGCTTTCCGAGGAGGACCTGCAGTTTCTCCGTCGCTTCGTCGTGGGGTCCGGCTCGCTCAAGGCGATCGCCGAGGCGTACGGCGTGTCGTACCCGACGGTGCGCGCCCGCCTCGACCGGCTGATCGCGAAGGTCGAGGCGGCCAGCGACCCGCGGATCACCGACCCGTTCGCCCGGAAGCTCAAGCTGCTCGTTGCGGACGGCGCCCTGCCGGCGCCGCTGGCGCGCGAACTGCTCGAGGCGCACCGGGCTGCGCTGAAAGGAGGCAAGTGATGGCCGTCCCCTGGTTCGACCCGAATCTGTACGCCTTCATTCCCGGCACGCTGCTGGGCGTGGTCGGCGGCACGATGGGCGCGCTCGCGGGCACGCTGGCCCCGCGCGGCAGGGCCCGTGCATTCGTCGTCGGCGCGTTTGCCGCGATGCTCGCGCTCTGTGCCGTCATGCTGGTCGCCGCCGTCGTAGCGCTGGCGGCCGGCCAGCCGTACGGCGTCTGGTACGGTCTCGGCCTGCCGGGCCTCATCGGCATCGTGGTTTTCGGCGCGCTGCTGCCGGTCGTGCTGGCGCGCTACCGAGAAGCGGAGACGCGGCGCATGGGCGCGGCGGACTTCGGCTGACGCGGCGTGCGCCGCGGCGCGGCGGCGCCGCGTACCGCCGCCCCGCCACGCCGGGCGCTCAGCGCTGAGGACGGTCCGTAAGGTTCGTCGCGAAGAACCGGAGGATGTGCCCGATCTGCAGCACCTGGTTCGCTCGCTTCGCGGCGCCGTGGCCCTCGTCGGCGAACAGGATGAGTTGCGAGGGAGCGCCGCGCGCCGCGAGTGCCTCGTGCATCTGGATCGCCTCACCGACGGGCGCGCGCGGATCGTTCACGCCCTGGATCAGCAGCAGCGGCGCGCGCACGCGGTCGAGATACGTGACCGGCGACAGCCGGGCGAGCGCCTCGGCGTCGCGGTCGGGGTCGCCGTACTCGGCAATGCGCAGCGCCCGCCGGTACGGCGCCGTGTTGCGCAGGAATGTCTGGAGATTGCTGATCGCGACCACGGCCACGCCCGCGTCGTAGGTGCCCGCGAACATCGACATCGCGACCAGCGCCGCGTACCCGCCGTAACTGCCGCCCATCACGCCGATGCGCGGCGGCGTGCCGCCGCGGGCCCAGTGCGCGCGGATCCAGCGGCCGGCATCGTCGATGTCGGTGATGACGTCGAGACGCTTCACCCCGTTGTCGGCTTCGAGCCACGCGCGGCCGTAGCCGTCGCTGCCGCGGACGTTGGGCTCGGCCACGATGAACCCGGCGTCGACGAACAGCTGCATGTACGGCGAGAACCCGGGCAGCGCCTGTGCCTCGGGGCCACCGTGGAACTCGACCAGCACCGGGCACGGGGCGGACTGCCGATTCTCGTCCGGCGCACAGCCCGGCGGGAAGCGCACGAACATCGGGATCCGCGTGCCGTCGCGCGCCGTGTAGTGCACGAGGCGCGCGCGCGCGAACGTCGCGGTGTCCACCTCGGGCGCCGACGGAACGACCCACTGCACCAGCCTCCGGCGCTGCCAGTCCCACACGTAGCTCGTGCGCGGCGCCGTCCCGGACTCGACGCCGATCGGCACGAAGCGGCCGTCCGGCGTGGGCCGGCCGGGATAGACATGCTCGGCGTCCTGCGGCAGCGGCAGCTTCTGCACCGCCAGCGTCCGCGCGTCGAGCACCACGAGCCGCGTGTAGCCGCCGTCGTTGATCGTCGCGTACACGTGCCGCCGCGCGTCGTCGATGCCGAAGTCCGCCACGTCCATGCCGGCCGGCGCGAGAACCTCGCGAAAGCTCGCCGCCGCCGTGTCCGCACCGATCGGCCACCGGTAAAGCCGCCGGAACTCGCCGAACCGGTTCGTGCGCACCAGCAGCTCGCCGTCCTGCGCTGCGTACGCGGCGTCGTACTCGACGTCCTCGTCCGCGCCGAGCAACGCCGTGCGTGCCTTCGTCGCCGGTACATATTCGACGTACTCGCGCGCGAACGGGCCCTTGATGCGCATCAGCAGCAGCCGCAGGCCGTCGCCGTGCCCGCGATGATCGGCCACCGCCCACAGGCCCTTCTCGGCGAACACCGCCGTCTTCGCACCGGAGGCAATGTCGTACCGGTAGATCGCGAAGTTCTCGGGCGCGACGTCGTTGGCGCTGTAGTAGATCGCCTGTGAGTCTTCGCCGGCGAACTGGAAGTGCGTCCGCACCTTCGGGATGCTCTGCACCGTGACGAGGGGCCCGCCGCCGGCCCGCTGCAGGAAGAGGCCGGGGTCTTCCCGGCCGCCGGCGTCGCGCTGCAGTACCAGCCACCTGCCGTCGGGCGTGACTCCGGCCACTCCCGTCGGATCCTCGCCGCCGGTCATCTGTATCGGGAACGCCCTGGGGCCGTCGAGCCGGAACACCTGCGGCGTGCCGGTGATGCGCCACCCGAAATAGAGCCGGCGGCCGTCCGGCGCGACGATGCCCAGGCCCGGCGCGCGCACGTCGAGCATCGCCTGGATCGGGCGCGTGACCGCCGGCTCGAGCGGCGGCGGCGCGTACTTCGCGACGACCGCCGCCGGCACGCTGTCGGCGCCGTGGCCCGAGTACGTCGGCTGCTGCGCACCTGCCGCGACCGCGGCCAGCAGCGCGAATGCGGAAACGGTGGCTCGCATCGGTCCTCCCTTGGCAGCTCCCGCCGCCGTCACGGCAATTCCACGGCGACGACGTTGTCCGTCGCGTCGCGGTCGATCAGCTTGGCGAGCGGGTCGATGCCCGCGCGCGCGGGCACGCCGTCGACCGCCAGCGTGAACCGGTTCTCTCCGGTGCGCACGCGGCGCTTCTCGAGGAACAGGAAGTCCCCCTGCGCACCCTGCACGCCGATGTCCACGAGCGCGTCCATCGGCGCATCGCGCTCGGCGCCGCCGCCGTCGCTGCGCATCTTCCGCGCCAGCACCACGAGGTCGACGTCGTACGCGCCGTCGCTGCGCTTGCGCGCCGTGGCGCTCACCGCGCGGTCGTCGTAGAGCGTGATCGTCTCGAAGAGGTCCTCGATCAGCCCCTGCTGCCCGGGGGGCGTCACCCGCCGCAATTCGGCGACGAGGTCGCGCGACGTCGCGTACGGCGGCCCCTTGAAGCGCCAGCGTGCGACGAACGCCGACAGCGCGTCGTCCATCGCCGCCTCGCCGATCGCGTCCTGCAGCGCGTACAGCGCCAGCGCGCCCTTCTGGTAGTGGACGTACGCGGCGCCGTCCGCGCGCAGCAGCGGCTGCTCGCCCTTCTGCTCGGAACCGCGGCCCGCGAGATACTTGTCGAGCTCGTAGCGCAGGAACCGCCGCATCTTCGCGTCGCCGTACCTGTGCTTCAGCACCATCAGCGCCGAGTATTCGGCCAGGCTCTCGGTGACGAACTCGGCGCCCTGCACGTTCGCCGGGACCTCCTGGTGCGCCCACCACTGGTGCGCGACCTCGTGCGCGGTGACGAAGTACGGATAATCGACGTCCTTCGGATCGCCGTCGTCGACCTTCGCCGTGAAGCCGATGGCCTCGTTGAACGGCACCGTGTTCGGGAACGACTCGGCGAACCCGGCGCTGCGCGAGAAGCGCGGGAACTCGACGATGCGCACGATCCGGTGCTGGTAGGGCCCGAAGTGGCGCGTAAAGTAGGCCAGCGAGTCCTTCACGCCGGCGATCATCCGGTCGAGGTTGTACTCGTGGCCCGGGTGGTAGTCGATCTCGATCGCGACGTCGCCGTCCGGGCCCTTCCACACGTCGCGGGCCACCGCGTAGCGCGCCGACACGAATGGGTAGATCGCGGCCATCGGCGAATCCATCCGGTAGGCGATGCAGCGGCGGCCGCCCTCGGTCCAGTCGCGCTCGACGTAGCCGGACGTGATCGGCAGCTGGTCGGCCGCCGTGCACACGGTCGCGCGGTACGCGATGAAGTCGGCGTCGCGGGTCAGCGCGCTCTGCTGGTGGCGCGCGCGGTCGTCCAGGTCGGGCATTCGCGGGCGCGGCGCGAGCCCGAACTTCTTCCGGTCGCTGTCGGAGCGCAACTCGGCGCTCTCGTCGTAGCCGAAGCTCGGGATGAGCGCGGTTTCCGGCGTCAGGCCGGGGTTGAGGAACGTGCCGTTGGCGAGCACGACCGGATCGGCGCCGTCGTTGCGGAAGCCGCGCGCACCGTACTCGAGGTCGAACGTGAGCT
Source organism: Betaproteobacteria bacterium (assembly GCA_016716425.1). Classification (GTDB taxonomy): domain Bacteria; phylum Pseudomonadota; class Gammaproteobacteria; order Burkholderiales; family Casimicrobiaceae; genus VBCG01. Next base: position 431,717 of record JADJWJ010000001.1, on the reverse strand, counting down.
CGATCGCGGCGCCGGGCGCCATCGGCGCGGCCAGCCGGTAGTGGTGCCAGCGCATCGCCGGCACTTCCGCCGCAAGCGTGGCCGGCACGTCGAACGCCATCCGCTGCACGCGCGCCGACCGCGGCCAGTGGACGTAGAGGTCGGCGATCGGCGCGCCCGACGTGTTGCCGAGCGTCAGCGTGCCGGCCACGCGCGCCCGCTGCTCGTACGGGAAGATGTCGACGTGCATGGCCGACGCCGTGACCTTGGGCTGCGGCGCGGCGGCGAGCGGCTTGTACGTGCGTTCGTAGTCCGCCGCGAGCCGGTTGCGCGCGTCGCGCGTGACGTACGGGTTGACGACGTGCGTGTTGTACCCGATCCACGCGCCGGTGGCGACGAACACCGCACCCGCCGCGCCCGCGACCTTCCACGCGGGCGCCGTCATGCGCGCGACCGCGACCCGCAGGCGTCCGCGGAGGCCGCCATCGCGGCCGCGCACCCAGAAGGCGTACGCCAGCACCAGCAGCAGCACGGCGAACGCTCCCCAGTACAGCCGGAACCAGAACACCGCCGGCAGGAAGTGGCCGTAGCCGTTCAGGTCCGAGTACACGACCTCCGGCCGGCTCGCGTACCGGTACAGCCGGTCCTCGAAGCCGAAGTCGGGCAGCCGCGACGAGACCAGGAACACGAGCAGCACGACGAAGTGGCCGACGTACTTGTTGTCGACGAGCGTATGGAGGGTCAACGCGAGCACGGCGATCAGAAAGAACCCCGGGAGCTGCAGCACGAAGAGTTCGATCAGGTAATGCGACAGCTCGATGCGCGTGTATCCCTGCGCGAGTTGCACGCCGACGCCGCACCCGAGCACGACGAGCATCAGCACCGCCTGCAGCGCGAACAGCGCGCCGAGCTTGGCGAGGAACGCGAGCCACGTCGGCGCCGGCGCGCTGTCGGTGATGTCGTCGATGCGGGTGTCGCGCTCCCGCCAGACGAGCTCGCCCGCGTAGATCGCCGTCACGATCAGCACGAAGAGCGAAAAGAAGCCGCTGGTGACGTCGAGCACCTTGTAGGTCAGCGGGTGGGTGTTGGTGCCGTACAGCGCGCCCATCGTCGCCGCGTTGCCGAGCACCAGCAGCACGCCGGCCAGCACGATGGCGAGGAAGCGCGGGCTCCGGAGGATCTCGGACAGGTAGAGGCGCGCGAGACCCGGCACCATGCGCGCGTAGGCGCGCGCGCTGCGGTCCACGGTCGCCGCCGACAGCGCCGGCATTGCCGCCGCGGCCGCCGGCGCGGGCGCCGGTACCACGGCGCTGCGGCGCGCGCCCGTCGAAGTCGCCGCCTGCATCCGGAACGCCGCGTAGCCGCCGGCGGTCGCGGCCACGCCGAGCCCGAGCCAGAGCGCACGGTTCCACAGCAGTTCGCCGGAGAGCGGGATCTCGGCGGCGTTCTTCTGCGCGACGGTCCAGTAGCGGACGAGCACGTCGAGCGCCGTCACCCCCGACGGGTCGACCAGCGCCGCGAGCGTCCGGTTCTCCATGTCGCCCATCAGGTCGAGCGCGAGCAGGTACCCGACCAGCACGATCACGCCGGCCACGTACACCGGTGCCATCTGCCGCGTCAGCGCCGCCAGCACGAAGAAGCAGCCGGACAGCCACAGCACGTTCGGCAGCAGCAGCAGCAGGTACGGCCGGGCGAAGCTCTGCCACGACGGCGACGCGACGATCCGTGCCGAGTCCACGCCTGGCCAGTGCGTGCCGACGACGATGCCGATCGCGATGCTCGCGAACACGAGCGCCAGCGTCAGCCACGCGCCGGCGAGCCGGCCGAAGAAGTAGTCGCGCTTGCGGATCGGCGCCGAGAAGAAGAAGTGCCACGTGCCGTACTCGTAGTCCTGGAAGACCGCGCGGCCCGCCACCGAGCCGATCACCGTCACGCCGGCGAAGCCCAGGAACGCGACGCCGATCGCCAGCGCGTAGGGTCCGTTGATCAGCACCTTGTCGCCGCCGAAGTTCACGGATGCGCTCGCCAGCGCGCCGCCCGCCGCCGCCATCCACAAGCCGGCCAGCACGCCGAACAGCACGAAGTACACCCACGTCGACACCATCCGCAGCCGGCGGACGAAGTCGAACCACGCGATCGCGACGAGCGTCATGTCGGTGCCGCCCGAAGGCGCCGACACGCTCGCGGCGCGGGCAGCGAGCAACGCGAGCGTGGGGGCCGTCTCATCCTAGGCGGCCGTGGCGACCGGTGCGGCAAGGTGGCCGGCGATCGTGCAGAAGTAGACGTCCTCGAGGTCGGCCTCCGCCGGCTCGAAGCCCGGCGCCGGCGCGTGCTCGCCGTACGCGCGCACGACCGTGCGGCCGCCGGAGAGCCGCGTGGACACGACGCGCAGGTCCGCCTTGAGCGCGTCCGCTTCCGCCTTGGCGACGACCCTGCGCCAGATCCGGCCCGCGAGGCCCGCGACGAGCACGGCGGGATCGCCGGTCACCAGCACGCGGCCCCGGTCGATCACCGCGAGGCTCGCGCACAGGTCGGCGACGTCGCCGACGATGTGCGTCGACAGGATCACGACGACGTCGGACGCAATGTCGGCGAGCAGGTTGTGGAAGCGCACGCGCTCCTCGGGGTCGAGCCCTGCCGTCGGCTCGTCGACGATGACGAGCTTCGGGTCGCCGAGCAGCGCCTGCGCGATGCCGAAGCGCTGCCGCATGCCGCCGGAGAAGCCACCCAGCATCTGCTTGCGCACCGCGTGCAGGTTGACCCGATGCAGCAGCGCCTCCACGGTCTCCCGCCGCGCCTTCGCGTCGACGATGCCCTTCAGTCGCGCGAGGTGGTCGAGGAGGTCCAGCGCCGAGACCTTCGGGTACACGCCGAAGTCCTGCGGCAGGTACCCCAGGAGCGCGCGCACGCGCGCTGGCTCGCGCAGCACGTCGATGTCGCCGAAGGTGGCCGTCCCGGCATCGGCGCTCTGCAGCGTGGCGAGCGTGCGCATCAGCGTCGACTTGCCGGCGCCGTTGGGTCCGAGCAGCCCGAACATGCCGGGCGGGATCGCAAGCGACACGCGGTCGAGCGCCTGCACGCCGTTGCCGTACCGCTTGGAAAGGTCGCGAATCGTCAGCTGCATGGGCCCTCGGGCGAGCGAGTTTCGGCCGCCGGCGCGCGCGAACCTCCGCGCCGGCGCACCGCGATTGGATGCGCGCCGGCCGGGAAACGGATTCAGCCGTCGCCCGGCACGCGGCCCACACCGGGCAGCTTGAGCGCGGGGTTGCGGAAGTCGACCCCCGCCACCAGCCCCAGCACGTTGACTTCCAGCCCCTCTTCCCAGCCGGCCAGCACGCCGACGAGACCATACAGGGACAGCTGAACACCGGTGTGGCTGGGCGACGGGCCGACGCTTTCGCGGAGCGAAACGTAGTCCTTGCCGATCGCCGTCGACGGCATCGCGAGGCGCAGCTCGGGGATCGCGCGGCCCAGGTGCGCCACGAACGTGTTGCTGTTGGGGCCCGGCCAGGCGCGGTAGGTGGCCGGATGCGGATAGGACGCGACGGCCCGCGGCAGCGCGGCGATGACCGCTTCGGCGGCGGGGCCGCGCAACTCGCGCAACAGGCGCGGCGGCCGGCCGTACCACTCGGCGTCCGGCGCGCGGCGGTCGGAGACCGACACGACGGACCGGCCACCGCCCGCGTACCACCCGATGACCTCGTAGCGCGTGTAGCGGTCGGCGTCCGCGGGCTTGGCGGCGAGCCACGTGTGGTCGGCGAACGCGCCGCGCCAGCCGAACGTGCGGCTCGCGAAGACCTGCACCACCGCCTCGCGGTGCAACCCCGGGTCCGGCGCGAGGCCCGTCGCGCGATGGCTGGCCGTGCGCCAGTCGCTGCCCGTGGCGGCACCGCCGAACGCGAGCGTAAGCAGCGGGCCGGCCAGCAGCAGTGCGACCGTCGCCAGCGACCAGCCGGCCGCACGTGCCAGCGGGCGGCGGACGGGGCGCGCGGGAACAGCGGTCGACGGTTGCTGCGGCATGGCGTCGTGGCGGTAGCTGGAGGTCAGGGTCGGGGAACCGGGGTCAGCGACGCTTGCGCGTGCGTCCCGCCGCAGGGAGCAGGGCCGCGAGCTCGGGCCCGCCGATCAAGCCGATCCGGTTGTCCGCGGCGAACTTGCGGGCGTTGTCGGACACCTCGCCCAGCGTCACGTACGCGCAGTCGTGCGCCTCGTGGGCGTCCTTCGCCGCGAGCAGTTCGCGCAGCGGCTCCACACCCGTGCGCGCGACCTTGAACCGCTTGCCGGAGACGAGCGTGATCCGCCACTGCTTCTTCACCGTGAAGTCGGCGGCGTCGGCGCGGATCCGCGTGACGATGGCCCCGTCGGCCCGGTAGCCCGCCTCCAGCACGTCTGCGAACTCGGGCCACGCCATCGCGCGCAGCGCCTCGGTCGTCCGCGCCACGCGCGCAGCCGACGGCCGTTGCAGCTGCTTCCACAGGGCGATGCACCCGATGACGAAGAACGGCGCGCCGGTCACGATGCCGAACACGCGCCACGACTCCGGCATCAGTGCGACGGCCAGCGCCGTCACCGCCGCCGCGATCGCCATGCTCACCCACCACGGCGAGCGCAGCAGGATCGCGAACAGCGAGTTCTCGTTCATCTGCCACTTCATGCACTGCCTCGCCGCGTTGCCGGTGGTCGAAAGGTCCGAGTATAGAGGACGCACGCAACCGGGCCCCGGCCACGTGCGGCGACCGGCAGACGCGCGGCGAACTCGCATATCATCGGCGGCTTCCGGCCATCCCCGGCCAGCCAGGAGCGCCCGATGAAGCCATTGCGTCACGTCGCCGCCGCAGCACTCGCGGCCACCCTGCTCGGCAGTTGCAGCAGCGGCGGCGATGGCGGCGGCCCGCCGCTCCTCGGCGCGACGCCACCTGCCGGCGTGACGATCTACGCCTTCAACAACGGCGCGGCCTCGCCGCCGGCCGATGGCGCCGAGCCGAAGGGCACGCTCACCGCGGCGACGGTCAACGGCCAGACGGTGCTCTTCGGCCGCACGGCGATCGGCGGCAGCAACGGCTGCGGGACGGTCTTCTCGATCAACCCGGACGGCTCGAACTACAACGTGCAGTACCGCTTCGGCGGCGCGGACGGCTGCGACCCGCGCCACGATGCGATGATTCTCGGTCCGAACGACGGCAGGCTCTACGGCACGACGCAGGGCGTCAACCAGACGATCGCCAAGCCGCCGCCGCCCAACACCTACGGCAACTGGGGCCAGATCTTCTCGTTCGTGCCGGCGACCTCGATTCCGACGCCGATCAACGCGGTCCACACGTTCGCGAACCCGTCGCCGGCCAACGCGCCGTTCGACGGTGCGCAGCAACACAGCTCGTTCTCGGTCGACCCGGTCACCGGCGTGCTCTACGGCCAATCGGCGGCCGGCGGCGCGACCAACGACGGCATGCTGTACGCGGTGAACCCCGACGGAACGCAGTTCACCGACCTGCACGATTTTTCGAAGGACGACGGCCGCAACCCGCATGGGCGCATCGTGCTCGTCAGCGGCGTCCTCTACGGCATCGCGAAGTCCGACGGCAGGCTCCCGGGCAGCGACCACGACGGCAAGTACGGCTTCGGCAGCGTGTACGCGTTCCCGGTGACCACGCCGCTCGCCAACGGCCCGGTCAGCGTCCTGCACGTGTTCGCCGGCGCCCCCGACGACGGCGCGTACTCGGACCACGGCTACCTGACGGCGGTAACGGTCGGTGGGAAGACGATCCTCTTCGGCCTGACCCAGTGCGGCGGCGCCGGCCCGAAGAACGCCGCGTGCAAGGGCAACGGCGACGGCTCCGGCGTCGTCTTCCAGGTCGACCCGGCGGCCACGCCCGGCAGCGCCGCGGCGTTCAACGTCGTGCACTCGTTCCAGGCGGGCAGCGCGACCGACGGCGCCTTGCCGTATGGCTCGCTGATGTACGACGGGACGTACCTCTACGGCACGACCAGCGCCGGCGGCGTCCACGGGAACGGCACGGTGTTCCGGTTCGCGCCGGTGCCGATGGGCGGCACGGCCACACCCACGCTGCTCTACCAGTTCGGCGCCAACGCGAACGACGGCATCAAGCCGATCGACAACGTGATCAAGGTCGGCGGTACGCTCTACGGAATGACCGTCTATGGCGGGTCGTCCGGACCGAGCCCCGACGACCCGTCCGTCAACGGCAGCGGGACGGTGTTCGCGCTTCCGCTGCCCGACTGAGCGCCGGCACACGGTCGCGGCACCGGCGCGCCGCGCGCAGGCGGTGTTATCGTACCGGCACCGGTGCCGCCGCCGACGGCGGAGCGCGCCATCGACCAGGGGAATCGTCATGCACACGCTCGCTCGCATCGCAGCGCTCGCCGCCGTCGCCGCACTCGCCGCGTGCGCGTCGATGCAGGCCGAGGAGACGGGCCAGCAGCTGCGCCTGTACGGCAGCAGCGAGGTGCCGCCGGTCGCGACACCCGCCTACGGCACCGCCACGGTCAACGTGATGGCCGACCGATACGTCGTCGTGACGCTGTCGGTGCTGAACATGACGCCGACCGCCGCGCACATCCACGAGGGCGCGACCGGCGCCAACGGCCCGGTGATCGTCCCGTTGCGCAAAATCAGCGACAACGCGTTCGTCGCGGCGGACGGCGCACGGCTCACCGAGGCGCAGTACGCCGCGTACAAGGCGGGCAACACGTATCTCAACGTGCACAGCGCGAAGTTCCCGGGCGGCGAGGTCCGCGCGCAGATCGCCGGCCGCTGATCCGAACGCGAGCCGAACGCGCACGGGCGGATGCACGAAGGCTGACGCGAGTCGATGCTGGAAGCGCTGGTCGCCGTCGTGGCCGCCGGAGCCGCGTGGTTCCTGTGGGACAGCCTGAAGGCGCGCGAAGCCGCCAACGCCGCGATTCGCCCGGCGTGCCGGGCCGAGGGACTGCTGTTCCTCGACGACACGGTCGCGCTGCAGGCAATTCGCCCGGCCCGCGGCGAGGACGGGCGCGTGCGGCTCGCGCGCGTCTACCGCTTCGAGTACAGCGACACCGGCGACAACCGGCGGCGCGGCACGGTCGCGCTGCTCGGCGCGCGCATCGTCCGCGTCGACCTCGGGTTGCCGCCGCGCCCCACCGACGGGCCGCTATCCTGACTTCAGCGCGCGACTTCCTCCGCGAGGAAGTTGAGCAGCACGCGGTTGAACGCGTCCGGCCGCTCGAGGTTCGGCAGGTGCGCGACACCGGGCATCGGGTGCGCCCGCGCGCGCGGCAGGCGGGCAGCCAGCATCTCGCAGTGTCGCGCGATGTGCGGAAAGTCGAGGTCGCCCCAGACGACCAGCGCCGGCGCCGCGAGCTCGTGCAGCCGGTCGAACGCGGGCGGAGGCTCGTGCTCGGTGCCGCGCCGCTCGGCCCGCAGCGCGATCTCGTTCATCTCGAGGAAGAGTTCGCGCGCGGCGCCGCCGACGCGCCCTTCCGGCGCCAGCGGCCCGTCGAGCCACGCGTGCGCCTCGAGCGCGTTGATGCGGTCGACGTCGGCTTCGGCTTCCGCGCGCTCGACCGCGTCGATCCACGCCTGGATCGCCGGCGGCACGTCGGTCACGTCGGGCGCGCCGGAGATCGCCGGGGCGACCAGCACCAGTGCGCGCACGCGTGCGGGCGCCGCCAGCGCGGCGTCGAGTGCGATGCGCCCGCCCTGCGAGCAGCCGACCAGCACCACCGGTTCGTCGCCGGCGGCAGCGTCGAGCACGCGGGCGAGGTCGTCGACATGCGACCACGCCTCGTCGACGTGCACCGAGTGGCCGAAGCCGCGCCGGTCGTAGGCGACGGCCCGAAACCGGTCGCCGTCGAGCGCGGCGACCTGCGCGTCCCACATGCGCCGGTCGGCCACCCCGGCGTGCAGGAACACGACGGGCGTACCCGACCCGCGCACGTGGGTGGCGAGTTCGGCCTCGCCGGAGCGAACCGCAAGCAATGGGGTCACGATCGTGTCGGCGCCGGGGAAAGAGCAGCCATTGTCGCCGAGAACGCCGCCGCCGTGGCACCGGGGCGGGCCGCACGCCGCCGATTTCTGCGAACATCGGCGCGATGAGCCTGCGCCCGCCCACCTTCCGCGACCTGCGCCTCACCTCCGGGCTCGTGCTGTTCGGTTATGTCGCCACGCACCTGGCCAACCACGCACTCGGGCTCGCGTCGATCGATCTCGCCGAGCGGGGGCTCAACAGCGCGCTGCGCGTCTGGCACTCCTGGCCGGGCACGGTGCTGCTGTACGGCGCGGCCGCGACGCACGTCACGCTGGCGCTCGTCGCGCTGTACCGGCGGCGCACGCTGCGGATGCCGCCGCTCGAGGTCATCCGCATCGCGCTCGGCCTCGGCATCCCGCTGCTGCTGATCGGCCACGCGATCAATACGCGCTACGCCTGGGAGGCGTACCGGCTGGCGCCCGAGTACGCGCGCGTCGTGTGGTCGCTGTGGACGTCCGACGGCGAGGGCCGCCAGCTCGCGCTGCTGGTGCCCGGCTGGCTGCACGGGTGCCTCGGCGTCAACTTCGCGTTCTGCCGGCGCGCGTGGTACCAGCGGCTGCGGCCGGCGCTGTTCGCCGCGGCGCTGCTGCTGCCGGTGCTGGGCGCGCTGGGCTTTCTCGCGATGGGCAAGGAGCTCGCCGGCGACGAGGCCAACCGCGCGTTCCTCGATTCCAACCTCGGCGCGGACGCCGCCACGCGGATCGCGCTCGCGCGCACGCGCGACTCGCTGGTCGCGGCCTGGCTCGCGCTGATCGGCGCGGTGTTCGTCGCGCGCGAGGTGCGCGCCTTCGTCGAGCGCCGGCGCAATGTCGCGATCACGATCGCGTATCCGCAGCGGGTCGCGCGCGTGCCCGCCGGCTGGACGGTGCTGGAGGCGTCGCGCAGCCACTTCATCCCGCACCTGTCGCTGTGCGGTGGCCAGGCGCGCTGCTCGACCTGCCGCGTGCAGGTGACGGCGGGCGACGAGCACTGTCCGCCGCCGGACGCGTCCGAACAGGCCACGCTCGACCGCATCCGCGCGCTGCCGGGCGTGCGGCTCGCGTGCCAGCTGCGCCCGACCGGCGACGTCGGCGTCGTGCCGCTGCTCGCCGCGACCGGCCCCGCGCCGGCGCAGGAGCTGGCGGCGTCGGTGCTGGAGCGCGACCTCGCGGTCGTCGTCGTGGCGTGGCGCAACCGCCTCGCGTTCGCGCACGGCCACCTGCCGCAGGACGTCGTCTACCTGTCGGGCCTCTTCGGCGCGACGGTCGGCGGCGCCGTGCACGCGTCCGGCGGCACCGTCAGCGAGACGAGCGTGGACGGCGCGGTCGCCGTGTTCGGCATCGCCACCGACTGCGCGGCGGCGTGCCGGCAGGCGCTCGCCGCGACGGAGGCGGTCGACCGCGCGCTCGACGGGTTGCGCCGGCGCTATGCGGCCGAGTTCGGCGCACCGGCCGACTTCGCGATCTTCGTCCACGCCGGCCACGGCGCCGTGAGCGACTCGGCGTCGCCGCTGGCAGGCCATCTGCTCGCCGCCGGCGACGCGTTCGACACGCTGCACGCGCTGCGCGCGTCGGGACGCGTCGCCGACGCCGCGATAACCGTCACCGCCGCCGTCTTCGCGCACGCGGGGCGCGCGCCACCCGCATCGGCCTGGCGCGACGTCGCGCTGGCGGACGCGCAGGAACCGCTGCGCGTAGCCGTGTTCGCCGAAGGCGCGGCGCTGCGCGCGCCTGCCTAGCGGCCCGCCCGCTCGGCGCGGACGAGGTCGCTCGCCCGCTCGGCAATCGCGATCGTCGGCGCATTGGTGTTGCCCGACGTGATCACCGGCATGACCGACGCGTCGACGACGCGCAGGCCGGCAACACCGTGCACGCGCAGCGCGCCGTCGACGACGCTGCCCGGGTCGCTCGCGGCGCCCATCCGGCAGGTACCCACCGGATGGAAGATCGTCGTGCCGACGTCGCCGGCGGCGCGCACGAGCTCGGCATCCGTCTGCGCCGCCGGACCGGGCAGGAACTCCTCCGGCGCGTACGGCGCGAGTGCCGGGGCCGCGAGGATGCGCCGGGTCAGCCGCAGCGCGGCCACCGCCACGCGACGGTCCGCGTCGGTGGCAAGGTAGTTCGGCGCGATCACCGGCGGCGCGCGCGGATCGGGTGAGGCGACGTGCACGCTGCCGCGCGACGTCGGCCGCAGGTGGCACACGGACGCCGTGATCGCGTCGAACGCATGCAGCGGCTCGCCGAACTTCGGCAGCGACAGCGGCTGCACGTGGTACTCGAGGTCCGGGCGCACCTGCCCGGGATCCGACCGCGCGAACGCGCCCAGCTGCGACGGCGCCATGCTCATCGGCCCGCGGCGGGAGAGCGCGTACTCGGCGCCGATCGCGAGCTTGCCGAAGATGCCGCGCGAGCGCGTGTTGAGCGTGCGCGTGCCGCGCACCTTCGCCGCCATCCGCAGCTGCAGGTGGTCCTGCAGGTTCTCGCCTACGCCCGGCAGCGTGTGCACGACCGGAATGCCCGCCGCCTGCAGCACCCCGGGCCGGCCGATGCCGGAGCGCTCGAGCAGCGCGGGCGAGTTGATCGCGCCCGCGGCAAGCAGCACTTCCGCGCGCGCCCGTGCGAAGCGCGCGATGCCGCCCTGCCGGTAGCGCACGCCCACACAGCGGCCGTTCTCCAGCACCAGCCCGTCGGCTTCCGCGTCCGTCGCGAGCGTGAAGTTGCGCCGCCCGGCAATCGGCCGCAGGCACGCCTTGGCGGCGTTCCAGCGGACGCCACGGCGCTGGTTGACCTCGAAGTAGCCGACGCCGAAGTTGTCACCGGTGTTGAAGTCGTCCGTGCGCGGGACGCCGGTCTCGACCAGCGCGCGCGCGAACGCCTCGAGGATGTCCCACGACAGCCGCTGCGCCTCGACCCGCCACTCGCCGCCGGCGCCGTGGAACGCCGACGCGCCGCGGTAGTGATCCTCGCACCGCCTGAACAGCGGCAGCAAAGCGTCCCAGCGCCAGCCGTCGTCGCCGGCGGCGTCCGCCCAAGCGTCGTAGTCCTCGCGCTGGCCGCGCATCCAGATCATGCCGTTGATCGACGAGCTGCCGCCCAACACCCGGCCGCGCGGATACAGCAGCGCGCGCCCGTTCAAGCCTGGCTCGGCGCGCGTACGGTACCGCCAGTCGGTGCGCGGGTTGTCGATGCAGTAGAGGTACCCGACCGGAATGTGGATCCACGGATAGTCGTCGCGGCCGCCCGCCTCGAGCAGCAGCACGTGCACGTTGGGGTCCTCGGTCAGCCGCTTGGCAAGCACGCAGCCCGCCGTGCCCGCGCCGACGACGACGTAGTCGTAGGATGCCTCGTGCAAGTCAGAGGATCCCGTGCCGGGCGAAGACGTCGGCGAGCATCGCCCCGCGTTCGAGCTCCTCGCGCGTCCGGTTCTCGCCGCGCACCTTGGCGAACGCTCGGTCGAGCGCCTGCCCCTCCACCGCCTGCGGCACCACGATCACGCCGTCCGCGTCGCCGAACACGAGGTCGCCGGGCAGCACGCGCACGCCCGCGCAGGCGATCGGCACGTCGATCTCGGCGACCTGGCCGCGCCCCTTCGAGTCGAGCGGCGCGATGCCCGCGTGGAAGACCGGGAAGCCCATCCGACGGATCGCGCGGGTGTCGCGGACGAAGCCGTCGGTGAGGCAGCCGGCCGCAGCGCGCGCGCGCGCCGCCGTCGACAGCAGCTCGCCCCACGGCGCGATCCGCGTCGAGCCGCCGCAACCGAACACCGCGACCTCGTGCGGCTTCAGGTCGTCGACCAGCGCGATCTCGAGCGCGTACGGATTCTCGCCCGCCCGCACCTCGTACACCTCGCGGTAGAGCCCGGTGCGCGCGGCACCGGCCATCGTGAGCGCGTCGTCGAGCGGCCGGATCGAAGGCGGCAGCGCCTGGTCGCGGTAACCGAGCTCGTCCAGCACGTCCGACAGCACGGCCGTGTACAGCTCGCGCGCGAGGACGGCGAAGAAGTCGGGGCTGCTGCGGTCGATCATCGCGGGACTCCCTTACAGGCTGCTGCAATTCGATCCGATATCCACCAATGGGTGTCATCCCGAGCGGAGCGAGGGACCTGCTGTTGCCACGAATCTGGGGGTTGCGTAGCAGCAGATCCCTCGTCGCTGCGCTCCTCGGGATGACACCGGGGGATTTGCAACACCCTGCCAACGTGCGCGGATCCGCGATGGTAGCGGATTCGCGTCCACGCGCGCCTTATGATGACGGCCGCGCCCCTGGCACAAGGAGAGTCCCGCAATGGATCCGCAACCGACCGCCCTGCTCACCCGGCGTGCCGCGACGGCCGCCGCCTGCATCGTGCTGTGCGCCGCCTGCGCGACGCCGGCGCCGGCGCCGAGCAACGCCGATCTCGCGCGGCAGGTCGCCGCGACCGAGCGTGCGTTCGCGCGGACGATGGCCGACCGCGACCACGCGGCGTTCGCGACGTTCCTCTCCGACGAAGCGGTGTTCTTCACGGGTCCCGCGCCGCTGCGCGGCAAGGCGGCGGTCGCGGCCGGGTGGAAGCGCTTCTACGAGCGCCCGCAGGCGCCGTTCTCGTGGGACCCGGACCAGGTCGAGGTCCTCGACTCCGGCACGCTGGCGATCAGTTCCGGTCCCGTGCGGGATCCGTCGGGCCGCCTCATCGCGACGTTCACCTCGATCTGGCGGCTGGAAGCGCCGGGAGTATGGCGGATCGTCTTCGACAAGGGCAACGAGGCGTGCGACTGCCCGCAGGCGCCGTGACCCGGGCGCGGCGGCGACGGCGTATGATGGGGCGAGTCCGCGGCACGCAACGCGCCGCGGGCCACGAACAACCCACGGAGGAGCGATCATGGCCAAGAAGCCCGCAACGGAACCCGTCTATCGCGTCACCGAAGTGATCGGCAGCAGCCCGACGTCGTGGGAGGACGCGGCGAAGAACGCGGTGGCGGCCGCCGCCAAGTCGTTGCGCGACCTGCGCATCGCCGAGGTCGCCAAGCTCGACATGAAGGTCGAAAACGGCAAGGTCGTCGCCTTCCGCGCGCGCATCCTGCTGTCGTTCAAGTACGACGCCTGACCGCCGGCAAGCGGCGGGACGCCCGGCGCGGGCGCCGCGCGCGATGGCCGAGAGCCTCTACTGGCACGAGCCGACGATGAGGAACGACGGCGCGATGCCGTCGATCCTCGCCATCGGCGACTCGTGGTTCTGGTACCCGTTGCCGGGCGGATCGCTGGCGACCTGCCTCGCGCGGCTCGTCGCCGCGAAGCAGCATACGGTGCTCGCGTTCGGCAACAACGGCGCCGAGGCGTTCGATTACGTCGGTGGCGTCTACGCCGACGTGGTCGAGCGCGCGCTCGACCGTTACGGCGATGGCTGCTCGGCGGTCTTCGTCTCCGGCGGCGGCAACGACTTCGCCGGATTCAACGACCTGCGGCCGCTGCTGCGCGTCGACTGCAGCGCGAGCACGACCGCGCCCGAGTGCTTCAACCACGGGACGCTGCCGGGCACGGTCGAGGAACTGTTCGCCCGCGTCGCGCAGTACTACGCGGAGCTGATCGACCGCATCCTGTGGAGCGTGCCGGCCGCGGCAACCATCTTCGTCCACAGCTACGACTACGCGCTGCCGAGCGGGCAGGCCGTGATCGGCAGCAGCGCATGGTTGAAGCCCGCGCTCGTCGCCGCCGGCGTGCCGCCCCCGCTGCGCGCGGGCTGCGTTGCCTATCTGATCGACCGGTTCTCGGGGCGCCTCGAAGACCTCGAGGCCGGCTACGGCGGTCGCGTCGCGTTCGTCGACAGCCGGGGGACGCTCGACCCCGGCGACTGGGCGAACGAGCTGCATCCGACCGGGGCCGGCTTCCGCAAGATCGCGCGGCAGAACTGGCGGCCTGCGCTCGCCGCCGCCGGCCTCGCCTGACCCGCGCCGTGCTACGCGCGGTTGCGCGGCGCCGGCACTTCCGCCTCGAGCCGCCGCCGCTCCTGCAGCACGCGGTTGGCGTACGCCTGCGTTTCGTCGTAGACGGCGCCGTTGTAGAGCTGCAGTCCAGTGAGCTCGTCGCCGCCGCGCCGGATCGCGTCCTTGAGAATGCGGGTGCCGAGCGCGATGTTCGCCTCCGGCAGCAGGATCGACGGCGCGCCGAGCGCGGCGATCTTGTCCATGTGGAAGCGCGGAACCACCTGCATCAGGCCCAGCGCGCCCTGCTCGCTCTCCGCGATCGGGTTGAAGCGCGACTCCACGGCGATCACGGCGAGAATGAGGATCGGGTCGAGCCCGTGCCGCACGCCTTCGCGGAACGCCGCATGGACGACCTCGGCCGCCGCGCCCTGCGCTACGCGGTACCGGCGCGCGACCACGCTCGCGAGCTTTTCCGCATGCGGGGCGAGCCCGGGCCCCGGCCGGCTCCGGTGCAGGGCAACTGGGATGGGCGGCGGTGCCGCCGGGAGGTCGGCACGCTGTGCCGGCACCTCCGGCACCCGGGATCCGGGTGCAGTCGCGGTCACGATGACCGCGGACATTACGCCCGCCAGGGTGAGAAGAAAGGCGGGGCCAGAACGGGAACGCCGTCGGCATCGGTGGCGCGACGCCGGCGGGGACGTAGGTCGAATCGTCATCGGAGTTCTCCTTGGTTTCAGTCTCACGACCGGGCACGCGGCCGACCGCCCACTTCCGCGATCGTCGCCGCCCGGGCACGAGGCCGTCAGGACTCCAGAGCTCTGCCTCCCTGCTGCTGCATGTCTTTGATTATGTGTAGGTCGCTAAATCAACAGGTTAGTGCTGCTTCTTAAACTCAAGTCAGACATCATACCACAGTTGTGCGACGCAGTGCACAACGAAGCTGACCCGCGGGGCGGCATGGCGCCACCGACCTTAAGCGCCGGCATGCGTAGTCGGCGACGGCGCTGGACGGCCTACCGACCCCAGCGCAGCGACAGCGGCGAGGCTTCGCGCGCGAGTTCCAGCAACCCGTCGCGCGTCGCCGGGTGCAAGGCGTCGAGCGGATGGCGCACCGCGTCGCTGCCGATCACGCCGCCTTCCATCATGACCGTCTTGGTCGCCCGCAGGCCGCATTGCCGGTTCTCGTAATTGACGAGCGGCAGGATGCGCGCATAGGCCGCCGCCGCCTCGGCGCGCCGGCCGGCCCGATGGTGCACCACCACGGGCCTGATCAGGTCCGGCAGCAGCGCACTGGGCATGGTGCCGGTGGCCCCGGCGTCGAGGTCCGCCATCAGCGTGATCGACTCCTCGCCGTCGAACGGGCCCTCGACGACGCCGGCGCCCGCCGCCACCAGGCTGCGCAGTTTGGCCGCGGTTCCCGGCACCTCGATCTTGAAGTAGCGGACGGCGGGCACCTCGCGCGCGAGCCGTACGAGGAAAGGCACGGACAGCGCGACGCCCGACAGCGGGGCATCCTGCACCATCAGCGGCAGGCCGGACGCCTCGGCCACGTGCGCGTAGTGCGCGACGATACCCGCCTCGTCGGCGCGCAACGTCGCGCCGTGGTACGGCGGCATCAGCATCAGCAGCGACGCCCCCGCGGCCGCGGCCGCGCGGCCGCGCTCGCCGGCGATCCGGGTCGAGAAATGGCTGCACGTCACGATGACCGGCACCCGGCCTGCGACGTGCCCGAGGCAGAGGTCGAGCAGCGTGTTGCGCTCGCCGTCGGTCAGCAGGAACTGCTCGGAGTAGTTGGCGAGGATGCAGATGCCGTCCACACCCTGGTCGACCATGCAGTCGAGCACCCGGCGCATGCCGGGAAGATCGAGGTCCCCGCCCGGCGTGAACGGCGTCGGGGCGATCGGATGGACGCCGGTCAGAGGGCGGGCGGGCATGGCGGGCAGGGCTGCAGCCAAAGGGTCTGACCCTTAACATGCACTGGAGTGCATGTTAAGGGTCAGACCCCATGGGGCGGGTCAGTTGGACCAGCGCTCGGCGGACGGCGACAGCGCGCTCCGCGCACCGCCGGCCGGCGCGGGAGATCCCGCCGCCTCGGTCACGTCGAGTCGCCGCAGATCGCCGGTGATCTCGCCGCCCTCGGCGACGACCAGTTTGCCGTAGCGGATCGTCCCCGACACGCGGCCGGTCCCGTGGACGACCAGGCGCGTGCGCACCGTCAGTTCGCCAGCGAACTCCCCGTGGATCTCCGCGACGTCGATGTCCGCGGTACCGTGCAGCGTGCCCGGCTTCGCGATCTCCAGCGCCTTGCTGTGCACGGTCGCCTCGACGTGGCCTTCGATCACCAGCGTATCGCAGTCGCTGACCTCCACACCCTTCAGCTTGATGTTCACCCCGACGAAGAGGCGGCTCTCCGGGGACTCATGCGCGGGCGCCTTCGCCGCGGGCGTCGCGGCGGCTGGCGCCGGCGCCGGCGGCGGCGTGCTCCGCGGCGCAGGCTCCGGCGCACGCACGGCAGCCGCAGGCGCCGTGCCGGGCGGCTCGTAGATTGCGGGCTTCAACACCGACTTGGCGGCCTCGGTCGGCTCCCCGCTGCGGTCGCGCCGATTGAAGTTCAGCATGTCGCCTCCTTCGCGCTGAGCGCGGACCATGACGACGTCATTATTGTGCGCGGACGCGCCTTCCGCAATAGGCGTCGTCCTACAACGTCCCTGCGCCCTCCCCTTGATCCGCCGCGGCGCCGCCCCGAGCTAAGCGCAACGGCGCGCCCGTCACGCGCGCGAGGTCACCATCGATGCAGATCGCCTGCCCGCATTGCCATGCCAGGAACCGCGTACCCGACGAACGGCTGGCCGACGGCCCCCGCTGCGGGCAGTGTCACCGCCCGCTGCTGCCCGCCGAGCCGGTCGCGATGCGCGGCGAGGACCTGCCGGCGTTCGCGGCCGCGACCGGCGTGCCCGTCGTCGCCGACTTCTGGGCCGAGTGGTGCGGCCCGTGCAAGTCGATGGCGCCCGCGTTCGCCGAAGCGGCCCGTGCGCGGCCGCTCGTGCAGTTCGTGAAGGTCGACACGGAAGCGTCGCCGCAAGCGGCCGCGCAGTATGGCATCCGCAGCATCCCGACGCTGGTGCTGTTCGGTGGCGGTCGCGAGCAGGCGCGCGTGTCGGGCGCCCTGCCCGCGCGCGAGATCGCCGGGTGGATCGACCGCCAACTCGGCTGACGCGTCGCGCGGCGCTGCGCGCGGAGCCGCGACCGCGACTCCGCGGCGAAACCCTCGCGCTGGCGAGCGCCCATCACCCCGCCCCCCGCGCCGCGGGGGAAGGGAGAACTACCGCGGCACAGCGCGCACGGCCGCGGCGGTTTTCAGCGCGCATGCGCGCGCTACCGAGCGAGGAGCGAAGCGAGCTGCGCACGGCGTGCTTCGTGCCGTTTCTACACGGTCGGCAACCGGCGGCGACGCGAGCAGCCGGCGAGGGGCCCCACGAAGTGGGGATCGACGGCAATCGCGAGTCGGCGCCACGAGGCGGCGCGCCGGCGCTGCGCAATGCGCGATCGGCCTAAGGAGCCGAGGAGCGAAAGTTTCCGTGCAGACTCGATTCGACAACGAGACACACGGCCGGCTGCGCAGCAGTCGACCGCGTGCCTTGCGGTCGTCGTTCAGTTGTCCTGCGTGACGAACCCGCCCGCGGCCGCGGCGGGGCCGAGCAGGTAGACGGTGCTGGTCTGCCCGGAGACCAGCACGACGTCGGGCAGCGACAGCAGCACGGTGCCGGTCACTGCGTCGGTGAACGTGAACGTCACGGTCGCCGTCGCGGTTTCAACGTACGCCGACGCCGTCGGGTACGCGACGTTGGACGCGATAGTCGTGCCGTTCATTGCGACGTTCACCGGATTCGCGTCCCACGCCGTGTTGACGAAGCGCAGGCGCACGTTGCCGCCGAACGGCGGCAGGTTCGAGTCCTGCAGCACGAATGCCTGCTGCGCGCCGGGCAGTCCGGTGACGAACACCGTCGCGTCCGTGCCCGGGGCGAGCGTCGTCGGCACCGACGCAATGACCGCCCCCGGCGTCGCGCTCGCCTCGAAGTCGAGCTGCGTGGGTCCCTGCGACACCTGGTTGTACGACGACGCGTTCGCGTACGGCAGGTTGGTGACGACCTGGAACGTCGTGCCCATCGTCTGGTTGACCGGCCCGATAACCGGCGCCGCGTTCACCGCTTTGGTGCGCGCGAACACGGAATCGAGCGGCGTGCTGCCGCCGCGGCTTTCGAGCACGACGGCGTTGACCAGCACCCCGCTGCCCTTCGAGTACGCGATCATCGTCAGCGCGATGTTCGGCGTCAGCGCGGTGCCGCCCGAATCGTAAATGACGGTCTTCGTGCCCTGCTGCGTGATCCGGACCTGGTAGGTGCCCGGGGCAAACGCGAGGTTGAGCGACACGCCGTTGTAGCTGACGAAGTTGAAGTTCGGGCCTACGGTGGAGATGTCGGCGCCGGGCGCGGTCACGTAGACGTCGAACGCGGCGTTGTTGATCGCGGCGTTGAACAGCGCGAGCTGGATGTTGCCGTTGGTGGGCGCATTGGCCACCTCGGCGAGCAGCGTCGCCGACGGATTGGACAGCGTGCCGAACACGACGATCGTGTAGGGCTGCTCGCCGGCCAGCGGAAAGCCGAAGCTGATCAGCGGCGTCGTGCTGCCGGTGACGTTGATCGAGAAATTCGTCGTCTTGTTGTCGTACGTCTGGTAGCCGGTGAGCGACTGGAACGTCACGCCGGTGAACGCGGTGGCGCCGTCGATCTGCACGTCGATCGCCGCGGCCTCGGGCAGCAGGTTGATCACGCGCACGCTCGCAGGGTGCGGCGGGAAGTAGTTGATCGTATTGACCTTGCAGCCGCCGGCGAACAGCAGGAGTGCGAGCGGGACGAGGGCGAGGAGGCGGCGACGGAGGGACATCGGCGATTCCGTGGAAGTTTCCGCGCATTATGCCAGAGGGGCGGCGCGGACCGACGGGCGGCGCCTTGCCGCGTGCGCCGATTGCACGCACCGTGGTCGCCGATCGATCCCGCGCACACGCCCGGAGGCGCAACGATGGCACGCAGTCCCTAGCTGCGGATGTTGCAGCGGATCGCGCGCGACGCACGTGGGCGGCCGCGGCTGGACCGAGCGCGGCGCGTTCGCCTACGGCCAGATCGCCGAGCGCGGCGGCGAGTTCGTCGACACGGTGCACGAGACGATCCGGACGCTCGCCGAACGTCCGGTCCTTGTGCACGGCGATGTTGCGCACGCCGCGCCGCCGCGCGCACGCATCGGCCGCCGCGTGCGCGAGCGCCTTCGCGTGCCGGTGCACGGGCGCCAGCGGAATGGCTACGAACTCGCCGTCGGTCGCGGCGTCGAGCTTGATCGGCGGCCGCAGGCCGTCGGAGTCGTGGGCGTCGCTCGGCGTGCCCGCCGCGTTCACGTCACGCTCAACCGGCGGGATTGGGATACCGCTCCTGGATCGCCGCGATGTCCGCCAGCGTCTCCGGGTCCGGCACGTGCTGCGCGGCCGCGATGTCCTCGGCGAGCTGTGCCATCGTCGTCGCGCCCACGAGCGCCGCGCCGACGAACCAGCGGCTGCCGACCCAGCCCAGCGCCAGCTGCGGCAGCGTGAGTCCGCGCCGCTGCGCCAGCTGCGCGAATTCAGCGACCGCCTCCTGCACGAGCGGCTTGCGGTAGCGCACGCCGGCGTTCGCGAACAGCATGTGGCGCGCGTTCGCCGGCCGCGCCCCGCGCAGGTACTTGCCGGTCAGCATGCCGGCCGCGAGCGGGCTGTACGCGAGCAGCGACATGTTCTCGCGGTGCAGCGCCTCGGCCATATCGACGTCGGCGCGGCGCGACACGAGGCTGTAGCTCTCCTGCACGGTGACCGGCCCCGGCACGCCCGCCGCCCGCGCCGCCTCGCGGAACGCGCACACGCCCCACGTCGTCTCGTTGGACAGGCCGTAGTGGCGGATCTTGCCCGCATCGATCAGCGCGGCCATGCCTTCGACCTGCTCGCGGATCCCCGGCCCCGGCTTCTCGTCGCCGGGCACGAATTCGACGGTGCCGAACATCGGCACGTTGCGCTGCGGCCAGTGGATCTGGAAGAGGTCGATGTAGTCGGTGCGCAGGCGCGAAAGCGACAGATCGCACGCCTCCCCGATGTTGGCCGCCGTCAGGTCCGTGCGCCCGCCACGGATCCAGTCGCGCCGCCCGGGGCCGGCGACCTTGGTCGCGATCACCAGCCGGTCGCGCGCCTGGCGCGCGAGCCACGCGCCGAGCATCGCCTCCGACCGCCCCTGTGTGGCCGCGGCCGGCGGGATCGGATACATCTCGGCCGTGTCGATGAAATTGACGCCCTGCGCGACCGCGTAGTCGAGTTGCGCGTGCGCGTCGGCCTCGCTGTTCTGCTCGCCCCACGTCATCGTGCCCAGGCAGACCGTGGAGACCGACAGCGACGTGCCGGGAAGCGTCCTCGTTTTCATATCAGGTTTCCGCGGGCGGCGCGGCGACGAACGACGACGGCCGCGCACGCTGCGCGGCCGCCCGTTGCCGGCGCAGTCTAGTACAGCGAGTCTTCCTGCTGCTCGAGCGCGACGCGCAGCGCCTCCAGGTCGTCGTCGAGCGCATCGCGCGCCGAGACCATGCCGAGCGGCCGGTCGAACTCGACGACCGGCAGGTGCCGGAAGCGCCCCTTGTGCATCACGCGCAGCGCGTGCAGGAACGGCTCGTCCGGGTGGATCGTCTGCGGCTGCGGCGTCATCGCGTCGGCCACGCGCGTGTGCGCCGGGTCGAGCCCCGCGGCCAGCACGCGGAACAGCGCGTCGCGCTCGGTGAAGATGCCGGCGAGCCGCGTGCCGTCGACGACGAGCAGCGCGCCGACGTTGTGCAGCTTCATCGTGCGCGCGGCCTCGAGCACCGAGGCGGACTTCGGCGCGATGACCGGCGGCTGTTTCGCGACGATGGTGCGCAGGGAGCGGATGGGCATCGGGGGGCTCCGGGAAACGGTGCGGGCGGCAGGTTGCCGTATTGGGCACCCGGCCGCCAAGGTCCGTCAAGGCCCCGTGCAGGCGTAAGTTGCCGGCCCGGTGGCGGCCGGCCACCCCGTCGTCAGGCGGTCAGTGCACGCGCCGCAGCCTCGAGCGAAGTCGCGCCGCGGATGCGCTCGCTGCCCGGCTCAGGCACGACCACGCCGGCGTTGATGCCGTCGTACATCGCGACGAACGCGTCGGCGATCTCCGGGCGGAACCCCGAGCCGCGCAGGATGCCTGCCCGCTGCTCGCGCGGCACGATCGCCGGCGCCACCGGCTTGCGAAGCGCCGCGCCGAGCGCGCCGGCCACGTCTGCCGGCGAAGCATCGAATGACGCCAGGTCGATGACGCGGCGACCGGCCCACGCCGGCCCGCGCAGCAGCGCGGCCGCCGCGGCCGCGATGTCGGCGACCGGCACCATCGGCACGCGCCGGTCCGCCGGATCGAGAAACGCCGGCAGCACGCCGTCGCCGCGCACGACGGGCAGCACGTTTGCCCAGTTCTCGAAGAAGTAGTTCGCGCGCACGAATGCGACCGGCGAGCGCACGCCACCAAGCGCCTGCTCGACGCGACGCGCCGTCCCGATGATCCCGGTTCCCGCGGACTGGTGCGCCCCCACCGACGACAGCACGACGATGCGGGGCACGCCCGCATCGGCGATCGCGCGCGCGTACGCGGCGCCGACGCGGTCGGCCTCGGCGAACGGGTCGGCGACATCGTAGCGCGGCGGATTGAGCAGGTAGGCGCCCTGCACGCCGGCGAGCGCGGCGGCGAGCGCGTCCGCATCGGCGAGGTCCGCGACGGCCACCTCGGCGCCGCGCACCCGCCACGCCCCGCCGGCATCGGCCCGGCGCACGACGACGCGCACGCCCGCGCCCGCCTCCAGCAACGCGCCGGCCACGGCGGCGCCCGTCTTTCCCGTCACTCCCGCGACTGCATACATGCGCGATCTCCCGGTCAGGTTCGGTGCGGAACGCACGCGACGGCACCGATTCTGCGCAACCGTTGCCATAATTCCCATGCATGGGTAGGATTAACTTCATGCACGAAACGGATTTGCGAGGCATCGACCTCGGGCTGCTCGCGCTGTTCGAAGCGCTGCTCGACACGCGCAGCGTCACGCGTGCCGGCGACCGGGTCGACCTGTCGCAGCCGGCGGCGAGCCGCGCGCTCGCCCGTCTGCGGGCGCTGCTGCACGATCCGCTGTTCGTGCGCGGGCCGGACGGGCTCGTGCCCACGCGCCGCGCGCTGGCACTGCGCGCGCCGCTGGCCGCCGCGCTCGGCGCCGTGCGCGCGCTCGTCGCCCCGCCGGTGTTCGATCCGGCCTCCGCGACGGGCACCGCCCGCATCCTCGCTCCCGACTTCGACGCCGCCGCGCTGGTACCGCCGCTGCTCGCGGCGTTCGGGACGGCAGCGCCGGGGCTCGACGTCGCGCTGCTCCCCCGCCGCGGCGATGCGCTGGTTGCCCTCGCGGCCGACGACGCCGACCTCGCCGTCGGCGTCTACGCGAACGCGCCGGCAGGCTTCCGCCGCCAGCGACTCTACGACGACACGATGGTCTGCGTGCTGCGGCGCGGGCACCCGGCACTCGCGCGGCCGCTCACTGCGGCGCGCTTCGCGGCGCTCGACCACGCGCTCATCACGGTCACCGGCGAGGGCGGCGGCGTCGTCGACACGGCGCTGGCGCAGCGCGGCCTCGTCCGGCGGATCCTGCTGCGCGTGCCGAGCTTCCTTGCGGCGCCGCTGGTCGTCGCGCGCAGCGATCTCGTGGTGACGATGCCGCGCCGGATCGCCACCGAGTTCGCCGCAATCGCGCCGCTCGTGCTCGTCGAGCCGCCGCTGCCGATACCGCGGTTCACCGTCTCGCAGGTCTGGCACGAGCGGCAACACGCGGACCCGCGCCACGCGTTCGTCAGGACGACGCTCGCCGCGGTCGCCGCCGCGAACGTGCGAACCGGTGGCAGACGGGCCCCGTGACGACGATGGTACGTCAGAGTCGCAACCCGCCATCCCCATCGAGCGTCGCGCGCAGCCGGTTCACGGTCGGCACGAGGTCGAGCCCGGTATCCGCCCGCAGCCGCCGTGCACGCCGCACGAGTTCGACGCCGTCCACCTCGATCGGCTCGCCGGCCGCGGCGACGATGACGACGTTGCCGCTCGCGCACGCCGGCAGCGCGATGGCGCGGCCGGCGAACCCGGCACGCATGCGCTCGAGGCT
Organism: Betaproteobacteria bacterium; assembly: GCA_016716425.1. Classification (GTDB taxonomy): domain Bacteria; phylum Pseudomonadota; class Gammaproteobacteria; order Burkholderiales; family Casimicrobiaceae; genus VBCG01. The sequence continues at coordinate 408,578 of JADJWJ010000001.1, read as the reverse complement.
GCCGCGGATGCCGTGGTTGCGGGTCAGCAGGTTCGCCGCGAACAGCCCGCGCGGCGACAGCCGCGCCTGCGCGTTGCAGTAGAACGGCAGCGTGTCGAGCGGGCCGGTGCGCCCCTTCGCGTCGTAACCGTCGACGAGGATCAGGTCGAACTCGCGCTCCGCATACGCGACGTAGTCGGCGCCGTCGGCGACGACGATGCGCAGGCGCGGCCCCTCGTCGGGCAGCTTGAAGAACTGCCGTGCCGCCGCGATGACCGCGGGCTCGATCTCGACCACCGTCTGTGCCGCGCGCGGGCGGTGCTTCCAGAGGAAGCGCGTCAGCGACGCGGCGCCCAGCCCGACCAGCAGCACCGTGCGCGGCCACGCCCCGGTTCGCAGCAGCAGCGGGAACATCATGTCGCGCGTGTAGTCGAGCTCCAGCACGTTCGGGCGCGCGATCCGCATCGCGCCCTGGATCCAGCGCGAGCCGAAGTGCAGGTAGCGGACCCCGCCCTCTTCGCTGACGTCGATCGTGGGCGCCACCGGAGGTACGTCTTTCCGTTCAGCGCGGCGGCAGCGCGAACGCGACCACCGTGTCGCCGCAGCGGCCGAGCGCGCCGTGGTCACCGGTGCGGTACTCCCACGCGACGGCGAGCCGGGCGAAGTTGCCCGCGTGGATCTCCGCGAGCCGCGAATAGCGCGTGCCGCCGGCGTCGCCGCCGTAGCTCGGCCAACCGGTGCCCGGCACCTGCGCGTGCGCGGCGCCGGCGGCGGCCAGCGCCGCCGCAAGCGCCAATCCGGCCCATGGCATCGCCGCTTCCCCGGTCGTTTGCGGTGGATCAGCCGGCCGGCGCGGGCGCGCGCGGCAGCGCCGGCGGCGCGGCGGGCCGCGCGGGATTGCGCTTCGCATCCGCGCAGCGAAACGTCTCGTTCCAGTACTCGTTGTCCGCCGGGAAGTAGCGGCGCAGCTTCGCTTCGAACGCCGGACCGGCGCGGCCGGCTTCCCGCATGTGCACCAGCCCCATGCAGTTCGCCTCGAGCTCGATGGCGGTCGGCACCCGCGCGTGCGCGCACTCGTGGAAAAACAGGAAATCGCGCACCTCGGGCGGCAACCGGCTGAAGCGCTCGACGTTCCAGATGATCCGCCAGCCGTCCTCCGTCCGCTCCGCGAGCGCGATGCGGTTCTGCGGCTTGAAGGGGTCGGCCGGCTGCGCTTCGATCTCGGTCACGACCGCGCCGCCCGCGATGCACTGCGTGGTCGTGCCGTCGGCGAACGTGAACGCGGCCGCGGGCGCGGCCCACAGGCAGACGACCAGCGCGACCGCGGGCAGGAGGTGGACGTTCATCGTGGATGCGCGCGCGCCGGCTCGGGGGTCACGCTTCGGTTAACATCGTCGGGCCGTAACTTAGCTTGGAGCGCCCCGAAATGAAAGTCGCGACGTCCGCCATCCGCCGTGCGGCCGCGGTGGCCGGACTGGCGTTGCTGGCCGGCGCGTGCGTGCCGGCCGGGATCCCCGAGACCGTGCTGCCCGCGGACATCACCTATGCATGCCGGCGCGGGATCGTGCTGCGGGTCGTGCGTGCCCCGGACGGCAGTGCCGCCACCGTGTCCACCGGCGATCGTCCGACACGCCTTCCCCGCATGGACAGCCCGATCCAGGAAAAATACGGCGACGGCGCGACCACGCTCTACCTCGACGGCGAGCGTGCGGCGCTGATTCGGGACGGCGTCGTGGTGGCCGGCCCCTGCGTGGCGACGAACCCGCTTCCGGTCGGGCAGACGATGCAGCCCGAGCCGGCCGGCGCGCCGCCGGCGCGCTGACGCAACGCCCGGGCCGCCGCTTCCCCGCGGGCGCGCGATTATGCTAATGTCATAGCCTTGCCGTCCCCGGAGCAATGCCGGATGAAATTACCCACGCTGGTCGCCGACCGGCTCTATTTCGGCCTCGACCCGCTACGGCTGCGGTCGGCCACGGGCCGGGCGCTGGCGCGCGTCGTGGGCCTGCCGCCGGCGCGCGCGCGGGTCAGCGCCACGCACCTGCGCCACGACTTCGCCGTCGACACGACGCAGGCAACGGCGCTGATCGGCGAGTTCGTCGCCGAGGGGCTGCTCGAGCCGCCGGACGCGCGGCACCCCGGCTACGGCCTGACGCGCGAGTTCATGGCGCTCGCCGCGGCGCGCGTCGTCGAGCCGCTGCCGCGCGCCCGCGCGCGCCTGCTGCTCACCGAGGCGTGCAACGTCGCGCTGCACGTCAATGTCGAAGCCGACACGAACCCGCTCGCGATCCGCAGCTTCGCCGTCTACGGCGATTACATGAGCCGGTCGCACCGGCTGGACGAGTTGAACCTCGGGGTCGTCGTCGAAATGCGCACGGCGGCGCGGCGCCGCCGGTTCGGGCGGATGCTGACCAAGGCGGAAGGCGCCGACGCGATCCGCGACGCGTTCCGCGCGCTGTCGTCGTTCGTGCGCGTGCGCCTGGTCACCGAGGAGCGCTCGCTGCCGCGCCCGTTCTCCCGCGTGTTCGACGCGGAGACGACGGGACGCTAGGCGCCGGTCCGCCGCCGGGCGCGCGCGCTGCGCGACCGGGGACGCCGCGGGTCCGGTGCGCGCCCCACGGGCGCACGGACGGCGGCGCAGGACCGCGTGCGGTCACTTCGCGGGCAGCCGCGCGCGCAGCGTGGCGACGACGCTATCGGCGAGCAGGCCGGCCGGGACCGGGATCTTCGCCCCCGCGCGCAGGCAGAAGAGCCAGTACGCCCGCAACCGGCGGATGGCGAGGACCTCGCTCCAGGCGACCTCGATGCGTTCCGTCGCCGTCGCGAACGCGAGCGTCTCGTCCGCGATTTCCACGTCCACCCGCCGGTGCGGCAGGTGCGCAACCTTGCGCCGGCCGGCGCGCGGCAACCACCAGAACGCGCCCGCCCAGCCGACGAACAGCGCCACAAAGAGCACGGGCGGGATGGCCGCGATCCACGCAAGCCAGTTGCCGCCCTGCATGACGTCCGTCGCGCCGAGGGCGCTGATCGCGCCGCTGGCCGCGATCACCGCGAGGTTGCGCGGCCGGAACCAGTCGCGCCCCAGCTCGCGCAGCCAATCGCGGATGGCGCCGGCCATGACCGCGTCGGTCATGTCGAACGCGACGGTGAGTCGATCCAAGGCAGTTCGCGGTCATCCGCGCCGGTGGAAACTTGCCGCCATCGTACCGCGCGGACACCGCCCGGTGCGACAACGGCGACCGGACAGTGAGACCTGCCTGCGGCCTGCCAGTCGTGCGTCGAGCGCGCCCCGTGGCCGGCCGCCAATGCGACAATCCCGCACTCGTCAGCCCGGGAGCCGCCATGTCCAAGTTTGCCGCTGCGCCACGGCGCCATCTGCGCATGCTCGCCGCCGCTGCCGCGCTGGGTGCCGCGCTCGCTGCGCACGCGCAAGCACCGGAGGTCGTGGCGTCATTCGCAGGCGGACCCCCGACCGGACGCTATGTGTTCGCCAGCTGGACGCCGAGGACGCTGGCGGAACTCGCGCAGGGCAACAAGGGCGGCGCGACCGTCAACGTGGTCGGCCATCTGTTCCTGCCGCCGGGCGCCGACAAGGTGCCGGCGGTGGTGCTGGTGCACGGGTCCGGCGGCGTCTACGACGCGCTGCTCGACTTCTGGCCGAAGCGGTTCAACGCTGCCGGTTTCGCGGTGTTCACGCTCGACATGTTCGCGCCGCGCGGCGTGCAAAGCACGGCCGAGGACCAGTCGCAGGTGCCGTTCGCGGCCGATGTCGCGGACGCCTTCGCGGCACTGCGCCTGCTCGCAACCCACCCGCGCGTCGACGCGCGGCAGATCGCGATCATGGGATTCTCGCGTGGCGGCACCGCCGCATTGCGCACCGGCGTCGAGAAGGTCATCGCCGGCCAACGGCTGCCCGACGGCCTGCGCTACGCGGCGATCGTCCCCGTCTACGGCGGCGGCTGCACGGGCGTCTTTCGGCTGGTCGTGAAGCCCGGCGTGTTCGCACCGTCGCCCATGCTGTTCATCCATGGCGACGCCGACGACTACACGCCGATCGCTCCCTGCCAGGACTACGCGGACCGCATCGGCAAGGCCGGGACGCCGGTGCAGTTCCTCGTGATCGAGGGTGCGCACCACAAGTTCGACGCCGACGACCTCCGCCGGCACTACGTGCGCAACGCCACGCGCACCAGGCCCGACTGCCCGCTGGAGGTCGACGTCGACACCGGCTTCGCCTACGACCGCACGACCGGCGCCCGGCTGCAGGGCGCCGCATTCACCGAGGTGCAAAACGGCTGCCGCGCGGTCGGCGCGACCGTCGAGGGCAGCCGGGCGGCGCGGGACAAGGCCGCGCAGGCGGCGGTCGCGTTTCTCAAGTCGACGTTCGCGCGGTGACCCGCCGACTGCCGCTCAGCCGTCGGTCGGGGCGAGCTTCGCCGCTTCGCGCTCGGCGTCCGACATGAGCGCGCCGCCGCCGCGCGGGAACCAGCGCAGCGCGGCGACGAACACCAGCGCGAGCACGCCGATCGCCACCCCCAGCCCGGCGCGGATGCCCTGCACGAAGTCCCGGTCGGCCACGGCAACGATCCTGGCGGCCGTTGCGGAGTCCGCATGGCCGATTCTCTGCCGCGGACCGATCTCGGCGACGTGGGCGCGCGGGTTCGCGCTGCCGACGATCGCGGCCGCCACCGCACGGCGCTCGGCGGCGTCGGGCACGGCGGTGGCGAGGTCGGGCGCGAGTGTTGCCGACAGCCACGCGGCGAGCACCGAGCCCAGCACGGCGAAGCCCAGCGTGGAGCCGATCGCCCGTTGTGCGCTCATGATGCCCGATGCCATCCCGGCGCGCGCCGGCGGCACCGACGTCATGGCGAGCGTCGTGATCGGCGTCAGGCACAGCGCGCCGCCGGCGCCGGCGATGCCCAGTCCGGCGATCACCACCGCCGGGTGGCCGCCGGCGCCGGCGATCAGCACCGCGAGCCCCGCCATCTGCAGCAGCAACCCGCCCAGGATCGGCGGCCGCGCGCCGATGCGTCCGACCAGGCGGCCGACCAGCGGCGACACGATGGTGAGCGACAGCGAGAACGGCAGCAGCATGAGGCCCGTCGTCTGCGGCGTGTAGCCGCGCACGTTCTGCAGGTACTGCGTGGTCAGCAGCAGCATCCCGTAGACCGCGAACAGCACGGCGCAGATCGTCACGATCGCGAGCGCGTACGTGGCGTCGCGGAACAGCGTGACGTCCATCATCGGATCCGCCGACGCGCGCTCGGCGCGGACGAACACCACGATGCCGATCGCCGCGACCGCGAACAGCGCGACGATGAGCGGCGACGCCCAGCCGGCCTGCGGTCCTTCGATCACCGCGTACGCGAACGCGCCGATCGTCGCGGCGAACAGGAGCTGCCCCGTGCCGTCGAGCGTGCGCGGGCGCGGGTCGCGCGACTCGGCGACATGGGAGAGCGTCAGCCACACCACGAGCACGCCGACGGGCACGTTGACCAGAAAGATGCTGCGCCAGCCGACGTGCTCGACTAGCAACCCGCCGAGCGTGGGGCCGATGGCCGTGCCCACGCTGGCGATCGCCGTCCAGATGCCGATCGCGCGCGCCTTCTCTTTTGGGTCGGGGAACGCGGCGCTGACCAGCGCCAGCGACGTCACGTTGACGGTCGCGGCCGCGACCCCCTGCACGCCGCGCGCGACGTTGAGCACGTCGAGCGACGGCGCGAGCCCGCACGCCACCGACGCCGTCGTGAACACGGCGACGCCGATCACGTACCACAGCCGGCGTCCGTGCAGGTCCGCGAGCGTAGCGGCCGACATGATCGCGACGGCCATGCCGAGGCTGTACGCGGCGACGACCCACTGCAGCCCCGCCTCGCCGACGCCGAACGCCTGCTGGATGTCCGGCAGCGCGACGTTCACGATCAGCGCGTCGAGGAAGATCATGAACAGGCCAAGACCGGTGGCCAGCAGGGTCAGGCGCTGCGTGCGGTCCATGCGCGGGGTCCGTTCGGCGGCTTCCGGGGCTTGTATGATGCGTCGCGTGCGCCCTGCCCTGACCGGACCGGCTCCATCAGCGCGCGGCGCGACACCGGCGCCGATGATACGGGATCGCGGCACGCGGAGCGCGCGCGCCGCGGTCGCCGCGCTCACACTGGTCACGTCCGCCGCCGCGCTGGCGCAGGGCCCGGCACTGGGTGTCGCCACGTGGAACGCCGGCTGGCTGCTGGACGCGGCCACGCACGCGCGCTGGGTCGCGGCGTGCGGGCGCAACGGCTGGCCCGCCGACACGGCGGCGCTGCCGCCGGCCGAGCGCGCGGCGCTCGCCGGACTGCCGTTCTGCGACGTGCACAACGGAATGCGCTATCCCCGCGACGGCTGCCGGACGACGCGCGACGACTGGCCGCGCGCGGCGCGCTACCCCGCCGACCACCCGTGCCGCGACACCGCCGACCTGGCGTCAGGGCCCGCCTACGAAGGCAAGCTCGCCGCGCTGCGTGCGACCTTCGCGCGGCTCGCGGCACAGGGCGTGGGTCTGGTCGCGCTGCAGGAAGTGTCCGGCGCTGCGGCCGTGCGCGCGATCGCGCCCGACGGCTGGTCGGTGGCGACGACGCGCGAGCTGCCCGGCGCGCCGGCGATCGCGCAGCACGTCGGCATCGCGTGGCGCCGCGGTGTGCGCGTGCGCGACGTCGCGCTGGTGCCGGAACTGGCCGACGGCGGCGTGCCCGGCCGGCCGTTGCGGCCCGGGCTCGCGTTCACCGTGACGGTTGCGGGCAAGCCCGTGCACGCATTGGTCGTACACCTGAAGTCCGGCTGCCGCAGCCGCGACCTCGACGCGCCGCTGACCGATCGGGACGCGAAGCTCACACCGGGGCGGCAGGACGCGATCGCGTCGGACTGCGCGATGCTGCGCTACCAGTTGCCGGCGCTGGAGGCGTGGATCGACGCGCACGCAGGCGGCGACTTCGCCGTGCTGGGCGACTTCAACCGGACGCTGCTGCGCGAGCCGGTGGCGGAATCGCCGACGTACCGGACGCGGCTGGACGGCAGCGCACCCGGCGACCCGCTGGGGCCGTGCACGATGGCGCGGGAGGGCGGGCGCTGGGTCGCGCGGTGCGCCGCGCGGACGCGCGCGCTGTTTCCCGAGTTGAACGACGGCCGGCCGGACGGCGCGGTGGTGTGGCGCGCGCGGTTCGCCGACGGCGGTCGCGGCGGGGGGATCGCGAAGGGTTCGAGCGGCGACTGCCGCATCGAGGGCCCGCACGGCGAGCTGACGCACGACGGCATCGACCACGTGCTGATCAGCGCGTCGCTCCAGCGGCGGCTCGCGCCGTCGGCGCTGACGATGCGCGTCGTCAATTACGTCGATGCCGACGGGGCGCCGCTGCGCGCCGACCCGCGCGCCGCGCTGCCGTCCGACCACTGTCCGCACGTGGTGACCTGGGCGGCGAAGGGCGCCCCCTCAACCCAACCCACTCCCCGCGCGGAGGGAGAGCGGGAGTGACGGCCGCGCGGGGATGCAGCGTCCAGGCCGGGTTCCGGGCGCGACTCGCGTGATCGCGCCGACAATCGGACAATCGCGGACAATCGAGCCAGGCTCGGTTTACGCGGAAGAACCGAGCCTGGCACGGTTTTCCCCTTGGCACGGTTTTCCCCTCACCCCGCCCCTCCCCGCACGCGGTCGACGGTGCGCCGAGCTCGCCGCCGCCCCGGGGTTGACGCTGTGCGCACCATCCGCCACGCTGGGCGGCCCAAATGTCGGAGGTGCGGATGCCGATCGATCGTCGCGCGTTGCTGAAGGCACTGTCCGGTGCGGCGGCAGGCGTGCTTGCCGCGCGCGTGGCGCCCGCGCTCGCGCAGTCCGCGCCCACCGTCTCGCAGTTCGGCAGGATGTCGGCGGCATTGACCGGCTATCCGGAGGCCGATGCGAAGACGGCCGCGAAGATGTTCCGCGCGTTCGCGACCCCGCAGCGGCGGGCGGCGCTCGCCGCGCTCGGCGAGGTCGTGGCGGCGACGCCTGCCGCCGACCTCGACGCGGCGCTCGCGGCGCGCAAGCTCGACGGCATCGCCAACGACCTCGTCGCCGCGTGGTACTCGGGCATCGTGATCGACGGCAAGCGGCAGTCGCTCGTCCTCTACGCCGACGCGTACGTGTGGACGGCGATGACGTTCAGCAAGCCGATGGGCGTGTGCGGCGGCCCGACCGGCTACTGGGCGGAGCCGCCGCAATGACGATGTCCGCGCGGCCGAGCTACGACGCCGACGTGATCGTCGTCGGCGCCGGCATCGCCGGCGCGCTGGTCGCGGACGCGCTCGCGAAGTCCGGCATCAAGGTGACGATCGTCGAGGCCGGGCCGCGCATCGACCGCGGCCGTGCGGTCGTCCAGTTCTACGACGCGCTCGTCAAGGTGCCCGAGTGCGCGTACCCGAACACCGCGTACGCGCCCCACCCGCGCTCGGACAACCTCGATGACTATTACGTGCAGGCGGGACCGCAGAAGTTCGCGAGCACCTACCTGCGGCAGGTCGGCGGCACGACGTGGCACTGGCTCGGCACCTGCCTGCGCCTCGTGCCGGACGACTTCCGGCTCGCGACGAAGTTCGGCCGCGGCGTCGACTGGCCGGTGGGCTACGAGGCGCTCGAGCCATGGTACGGGCAGGCGGAAGCGGCGATCGGTGTCGCCGGCGACTCCGCCGAGGACCTGGGCTCGCCACGGACGACGCCATACCCGATGCCCGCCATCGCGATGTCGTTCCTCGACCGGCACGTCGCGCAGGCGTTCGCAGGCACGCCGTACCACGTGCGCGCGACGCCGCAGGGCCGCAATTCCGTCGTGCGCGACGACCGGCCGCCGTGCTGCGGCAACAACAGCTGCATCCCGATCTGCCCGATCCAGGCGAAGTACGACGCGACCGTGCATGTCACCCGGGCCGAGGCCGCCGGCGCGCGGCTCTTGCCGCAGACCGTCGTGACGTTCATCGAGGTCGGCGCGGACCGCAGGGTGACCGCCATCCGCTTCAAGCGGCCCGACGGCAGCGGCGGACGGCTGACCGCGAAGGTGTTCGTGCTGGCCGCGCACGCGATGGAGATCCCGAAGCTGCTGCTGATGTCGCGCGGCCCGGGCGCGCCAAACGGCGTGGCCAACGCGAGCGACATGGTCGGCCGCCACCTGATGGACCATCCGGTGCAACTCTCGTACGCGCTCGCCGGGGTGCCGGTGTGGCCGTACCGCGGCCCGCTGTCGACCTCGGGCGTCGAGAACACGCGCGCCGGCGACTGGCGCAGCGGCCGGCCATCGTTCCGGATCGAGATCGGCAACGACGGCTGGTCGTGGCCGACGGGCGCGCCCACGACGGACGCGCAGCAGCTCGCAGCGCGCGGCCTGCGGGGCGCCGCGCTGCAGAAGGCGATCCTCGACCGCACGTCGCGCGAGCTGCGCTTCGGCACGCTGACCGAGCAGCTGCCCGACCCGGCGAACCGGATCGTTCCCGACTTCGATCGCCGCGACAAGCTCGGCATTCCACGCCCGCGCATCGCGTACCGGCTCGACGACTACACGAAGGCCGGGCTCGCGGAGGCGCGCCGCATCCACGAGGAGGCCTTCGCCCGGATCAATGCCACGCAGATCCACCACAATCCCGACGACCAGTTCCAGGGCGCCGGGCACGTAATGGGCACGGCGCGGATGGGCCGCGACGCAAAGTCCGCCGTCGTCGACGCCGATCTGCGGTCGTTCGACCACCCGAACCTCTTCATCGAGGGCAGCGCGGTGTTCCCGACCGGGGGCGCCGCGAACCCGACGCTGACGATCGCGGCGCTCGCGCTGCGCTCGGTGGACGCGATCCGGGGGGCGGTCGCGACCGGAACTTGAGGTCATCGGGGTCGGACTCGAAGTTCCCGCACGATGCGTCGCCCGTGGTCGTTGCGCACCGGGGAATTCGCGTCCGACCCCGACTATCGTTATGGCCAGTCGCCGCTCTCGAAGCGTGCGCGCAGCTCGGCTGCCGCCATGCCGGTGGCGAACTGCCAGTGCGGCTTGTCGACGAAGCCCACCCAGTCCCCGCCCCACGCGAGCTCCGGCGCCGCGCCGGCCGCAGCGGCGGCGTCGTACGCCGGACCGTCGGTGACGTAGCCGCCGCCGGCGGTGAAGATGCCGATGTCCCACGCGATGCCGAAATTGTGGTTGCTCTGGCCGCCGCGGGCGTTGGTCACGCGCGGTCCGGGATTGCCGAAGCGTCCCTGACGGTAGAGCGCCTCCTGCATCGCGTACGTGCGCGTGCCGGAGATGATGCGCGCGCCGATGCCCGCCGCCCGCACCCGCTGCAGGAACGCGCGCGCCGGCCGCTGCGCGCGCGCGGCGAGCGTGCGGATGTTGTTCTCGGAGCGCGCGTCGAACGTGCCGACGGCTGCCGCGATCGCGTCGGCGCGGCGCTCGAACTCGACGGCCGCCGCCTCGGTGATCGGTCCCCAGATGCCGTCGAGTTCACCGAGGTAGAGGCTGTCCGAGCGCAGCAGCCGCTGGAAGAACAGGATGTCGTCCGGGAAGAGCCGTGCACTCATCGCGTCGCCCTCCTTGCCGTCGCACCGGCCGGCGTCCATTGTGCGCCGGTCCGCGCTACGATGCGCGCTGCGCGGCGCGCCGGCGCCGCCTTGCCCCGCCAACGCACTGCGGAATCTTCCCTTGCCCTCGAACGCATCGCGCCGGACGTTCACTGCCGGCATCGTGTTCGCCGCCGCGGCGACCCTCGCGCCTTGGTCTTTCGCGCAGGACTTTCCCCGCTACGGCGACGCGCTGTACGAGCCCACGCTGCGGCAACCCGGCAAGGACGTGATGTGGCTGCCCACGCCCGACGCGATGGTGAAGCGCATGCTCGCGGCCGCCCGCGTCGGGCGCGGCGACGTCGTCTACGACCTGGGCGCCGGCGAAGGCCGAATTCCCATCGCGGCGGCGCGCGACTTCGGGGCGACGGCCGTCGGCATCGAGTACGACGCCGATCTCGCCGCGCTCGCGCGGCGCAACGCGGAGCGCGCGGGTGTCGCCGACCGCGTCACCATCGTCCGCGGCGACATCTTCCGCGAGGACTTCTCGCGCGCGACCGTCGTCACGCTCTTCCTGCTGCCCGACCTGAACCAGCAGCTGCGGCCGCAGATCCTCGCGCTGAGGCCCGGAACGCGCGTGGTCTCGCACATGTGGGACATGGGCGAGTGGGAGCCCGACGAGAAGGTGAGCACCGACGACAGCCAGGCGTTCCTGTGGATCGTGCCGGCGCCCGTCGCCGGACGCTGGCGGCTCGCGGAGGAGGACGGCACCTCGTTCGGCGAGCTCGAGCTGGTGCAGCGCTTCCAGCGCGTCGGCGGCACGCTCTGCCTGCGCGGCCGCACGCAGCCGCTGCTGGGCGCGTTCGTCAATGGCGCCACGCTCGGGTTCACGTTCGTCGATCCGTTCGGCGCCGTGCGCACGCTGCGCGCGCAGGTCGCCGGCGACACGATGGCCGGCAGGACGAATTTCGTCGGGACCACGGCGCCGGTCACCGGCCGCCGGGTCGCGGCAGCCGCGCCGCCCTAGCTGTAAACATTCAGGACGTTGTTACCAGGATGCATGATCTCTGACAATCGTCGTCCCCGCGCAAGCGGGGACCCAGAGTCGTTGTCTCGCGCGCGGACCAGGCGATCCCCAGACACTGGGTCCCCGCTTGCGCGGGGACGACGACTGTTGGCACGCATGCGGCACATGCAAGACGGCGACAACGTCTTGACGGTTCCCACCTGGCGCCGCGTCACGCGAGGTGCTGCGCGAGCCACGCGAGCGTCTCGCGCCACGCCGCGGCGGCGGCCTCCGCGTGGTAGCGCGTTCCGGTGTCGTTGTGGAACGCGTGCTCGGTGTCGGGGTAGACGACCTTGCGGAACGTCTTGCGGGCCTGCTGCATCGCGGCCTCCGTCGCGGGGATGGTCGCGTTGATCCGCTCGTCGCGCGCAGCGTAGATCGCCAGCACCGCCGCCTCGATCTTCGGGATCTCGGCGGCGGACGCCGGCAGCCCGTAGAACGGCACGGCGGCGCGGACGGCAGGGGTCGCGGCAGCGACGCGCCAGGTGACGCCGCCGCCGAAGCAGAAGCCGATCATCCCGACGCGGTCGGCGCGCGCGAACGGCTGCGCCTGCGCGTACTTCAGCGCTGCCTGGAAGTCGGCGACCGCCTGGCCCGCCGGCGCCTTGCCGAGAATGCCGGGGATCGCATCGTAAGCGTGCTTCGCGGTGCCGCCGTCGCGCGACACGAGGTCGACGGCCACACCGACGTAGCCCGCCCTGGCGAGCCGCCGCGTGACGTCCTCGATGTGCGGCGTCAATCCGCGGTTCTCGTGGCAGACGAGCACGATCGGATGACGGCCCGCCGCGGCCGGGCGCGCGAGGTAGCCGGCGACGTCACCGTCGGCGGTCGCAAAGCGCGCAGGCCCGGCGACGATCGCCGGATCGTCGGGCGGCACGCGGACGCCGGGGGGCACGACGGGCGGCGCGGCCGCCGCCGGCGCCGGCTGCTGCGCGCGCGCGTCGACGAGCTGCGCGGCGAGCGCGCTGCCGGTGAGGCCCGCGATGAGCCGCAGCGCGTCGCGCCGCGACAGCCGGCCTTTCTCGTAGTCCTCGACGAATTCGTCGACCAGATACTGCTTGAGGTCATCCATGCCGGCGCCGTTCCTCGCGTGGTTGCTGTTGCACGCGCACCCCGGCCCCGTCGCGCGTGCGGGCGAGGGTCGGGGTGCGGGCTACTTGTCCGCCGGCGGCGGCTTCGGCGCCGCGCGCAAGCGAAGGTCGCTGCCGGGATCGTTGCCGTTCAGCGTCATCAGCGGCAGCGCGAGCCGGCGGTCGGCGACCTCCCGCTGCTCGGTCGACAGCGCCGCGTACAGCGCCTTGCCCGCGTCGGCGATGTCCTCGGTCGCCGTCAGCCTATTGCGTGCGATGTCGGTCAGCGCCTCGAGCCGCTGCGGCGCGGTCGCTTCGCTCGCCGCGACGCGCCCGGCGCGGCGGACGTCGTCAAGCAGGCTCATAACCCGATCGCGGTAGGCATGCCACAACGGCAGTTGCACCGGCCGCAGGTTGAGGTCCTCCTCGAGTTGCGCAAGCCGGATCTGCACGAGTTCGGGCAGGTTGGCCGATGCGGCGCGCGCCTCGGCCGGTGGCCGGGAACCCATGCCTGCACCGGCGCCCATCCCGCCCATGCCGCCCATGCCGCCCGGGCGCCCGGGCGTCTGCGCCGCGGCCGGCACCACCACCAACGTCGCCGCGACCAGTGCCGCGACCATCCCGCTGCCACGCCCGCTCATGCCGCGCCTTCGTTCACGCGTCGCGACGCCGTACCCCGTCATGGCGCCGGCACCATTACCAGCCGATCCGTGCCGGACTCGGCGCCCCACGCCTCGCCGGCGCGGCCGAGCATCTGGCGCACGTTCGCCCGCTCGCGGTCGGACGGGAAGCTGTCGAAGCGCTCGGTGGCCGGATCGAAGCGGACGATGGCGTTGGTGCTCCAGTCGGTCAGCCACACGCGGTCGGCAGGGTCGACCCACACCGAGTACGTGTGCGCGCTGCCCGGCAGCTTCCACTCGCGCCACGCGCGCGCGGCCGGATCGTACATGCCGACGTGGCCGGTGTTCCAGTAACTGACCCACAGGCGCCCGCGCGAGTCGGACCAGACACGGCGGGCGCCCTGGTTCGGCGTCGGCGGCTCGACGACGGTCGCGGTGCCCGTGTCGACATCGATGCGCGCGATGTGGTTCCCGGCGAGCGACGCGTACCAGACATCGCCGCCCGGCGCCGTGGTGATCCCGTACGGTCCGCGCCCGCGCGGTGCCGGCCACACCTTGACGTCGCCGGTCGCCGGGTCCACGCGACCGTAGTAGCCGGCCTGCCCGGTGAACCAGAGGCGCCCGTTGCGATCGAACGTCGCCGTGTTGAGGTTCGCATAGGCGCTGCCGGCCGGCAGCGGCCAGCGCTTCACCTCGCGCGTCGTCGGGTCGACGCGCACGATCGCGTTCTGCCCGCTGTCGGTGATCCACGGTGCACCGTCGGGGCCGACGATCACGCCGTGCGGCGCCGAGCGCGGCCCCAGCGGGACCTCCTCGACCTCACGCGACTTCGGATCGAGAATGCCGAGCCTGCCCGTATGCTGCGCAGTGTAGTAGACCGGACCGCCGGTCCAGGGCGCCGCCGCCACGTCGTGCGGATGTGCGCCGCGGGCCACGTCGTAGTAGACGGGCGCGCCCGCCGCCGCCGTGGCCAGCGCCGCCGCGCACGCGGCCGCCGCCGCGCGCACAATGCGCAACCAGCAAACTTCCGTCACCGACTCCGCCACCATGACCTCCCTCGTTCTCGCCTACACCGGCACGCTCGTCGCGTTCGCGCTGCTCGACCTCGTGTGGCTCGGCTACGTCGCGCGAGGATTCTACCAATCGCAGGTAGGCGCGCTGCTGCGCACGCCGCCGCGCTGGTGGGCCGCCGCGCTCCTCTACGCGATCTACGCGGCCGGCATCGCCGGCTTCGTCGTCGTGCCCGCGCTCGACGCCGGGAGCTTCCCGCGCGCACTTGTCGCCGGCGCGGCATTCGGACTGGTCGTCTACGGCACGTACGACCTCACGAACCTGGCAATCCTGCGCGGCTGGACGGTCGGCGCCGCGGTGGTCGACGTGCTGTGGGGCACCGCCGTCACCGCCGCTGCCGCCGCCGCGGGGTTCGGCCTCGCACGGCTGGCGGCCGCCGCCGCATAGGGCTACCATGGCGCCAGCGTTCGGGCGCGCGGACGGCCGTGCGGCGCCGAACCCGATGGAGACTCTCATGCGCACACGCTCACTGTGGCACGCGGCGGCAATCGCGGCGCTGGGCCTCACGACCACGGCCGGCGCGGCCCCGTGCTACATCGTCGTCGACGGCAACGACGCCGTCGTGTTCCGCGACACCCAACCGCCGTTCGATCTGTCGGATCCGAAGTCGCCGGAGCGGGCCGCGCTGCGCCAGCGGGGCCAGCACCTAATCGTCGCCGAATTCGACAAATGCTACGCGGTCGGCTTCATTTCGCCGACGACCGGCGCCACGACGTCCTCGGTGGACGACATCGTGATGCAGCTGAAGCCGGCCGTCGCGACGTCGGTCAATCGGACGGCGGGCTCGTACCGCACGCCCTGACGCCCCGGCGCGACAGCGCGCACCGTTCCCCGCGTCAGCGCGGATTTTCCGGCAGGTCCGGGCATTGGGGGACGCGCCCCCAATAGCCGTCGCACGCATCGATCCGGGTGCGCTGGTCGCACAGGAAGCCCGAGAACCCGCCCTCGCGCTCGCACTGCGCGAGGGCGTCGCGCATGCGCTGCCAGCGGTCGGGCGGCGGCGCGGGGCGCGCGGCCGGCACCGGCTGCGGCGGCGGCACCCGCGGGGCTTCGGCGATCGTGCCGAAGGCGTCGAGCGAAGGATAGACGGGCGCCGCGGTCGGCGGCTCGACGCGTGGCGGCTCCGCTGCGCGTGCGGGCGCGGCCGGCGACGTGCGTGCCGGCGTGCGCGCCGGCGGCGGGCTCGCCGGCGCGGCCGACGCAACCGGAGCGGCCACGGCCGGCGGCGCGATCGCGATCGCCGGCGGCGGTGCCGCGGGAGCCTGCTGCGTCGGGCGCACCTTCGCGTCGCCCGGCGCGTCGGCGTCGTCGCGGCTCCACTGCGGCTGGCCGAGATAGGCCACACCGGCCAGCGCCGCGATGGCGGCCGTCGCCAGCACGATCCGGCGGCCGGCATCGCCGGCACCGCGCCCGTCGCCGCGGGCCGCGGCCGACTCCGCCCCAACGCCGTCGGGGGCGTCCTGCCGTCGCGCGCGTGAGCGCGGAACCGGATGGCGGTAATGCGGCAGGTCCTGCACCGTGCGCTGGCCGGCCCGCTTGAGCGCCGCGCGGCACGGCGCGCAGAGTGCGGCGCCGCGCGGGGCCGGCTGGCCGCAGATCGTGCACGTGGACGTTCGCTTCATGGCGTTGGGGGACGTCGTCCCGGCGGCACGGGACTCGACCACCCATGCCAATGTCATAATAGCCGCTGGCACGCCGCGCGGCAATCGGACCCTACAATGGCCGTATGCCGTGCATTCCCGCCCGCCACCTCGCTGCGCCACCCGGACGCGCCGCCACCACGGCATGCGGACGCCGCGAATCCGTTCCGCGGAGCGGCGCCGCTTGATCCCGGGTACGGTGCCGGACACGCCCGCGATCGCGCGCCGCTACGACGCGATCCCGTACGCCGCGCAGTCCAACGCCCTGTCGCATCCCGCCCACCTCGCGACGGTGGCCACGCTGTTCGGCTTGGCACCCGCACCGGTCGCGACCTGCCGCGTCCTCGAGGTCGGCTGCAGCGACGGCGCGAACCTCCTGCCGATGGCCGCCGTCCTGCCCCGCGCACGGTTCGTCGGCTGCGACGTGTCGCCGCGCGCCATCGCCACGGCGCGCGCCGGTGCCGCGGCGCTGGGCCTTGCCAACGTCGCGCTGGTGGAGCGCGACCTCGCGGAACTGACGGACGAGCCCGCCGAGTACGACTACATCGTCGCGCACGGAATCTACTCGTGGGTGCCGGCGCCGGTCCGCGACGCGCTGCTCGCCCTCGCCGCGCGGCGGCTCGCGCGCAATGGCGTGCTGTTCGTCAGCTACAACGTCTATCCCGGCTGCCACGTCCGGCAGGCGGCGTGGGAGGTGCTCCGGCATCACGTCGCGGCCATCACGGATCCGCCGGAGCGCGTCGCGGCGGCGCGAGCGTTCGCGGCGCTCATGGCCGAGCCGGGTGCCGCGCAGAACGAGGCCGACGCACTGCTGCGGCACGAGTTCGCGCGCGTCGCGGCAGCGACCGACAGCGCGCTCGCGCACGACGACCTGGCCGTGCCCAACGATCCGGTCTACTTCCACGAATTCGCGACGCACCTCGCGCGGCATGACCTCGCATTCGTCGCGGAGGCGCGGCTGCCGGCAGTCGGCCGCGCGGGCCTGTCGCCCGGCATGCGTGCGCTGGTCGGCGACATGCCGCCGCTTGCACGCGAGCAGTACCTCGATTTCGCGCGCCTGTCCCGCTTTCGCCAGTCGGTCGTGTGCCGCGCGGACGCGGGGGGCGGCCGTCCGCTCGACGCGACGCGCGTCGCCGACATGCACGTCGCGGCCGCGCTGCCGCTCGTGCGCGCCGCCGCCGAGGGCAAGGCGCTCGCCGCCGCGGCCGAATCCGCGGACCCGAACGTGCGCGCGCTGCGCCGCGTGCTGCAGTGGCTGACCGGACTGGCGCCGCGCAGCGTTCCCGTGGCCGAGGTCGCGGACTGGCAGCGCCGCCACGCGCCGGCCGACGCCGCGGGCGCACGGCCTGTCACCGAGCTGCTGGCCGAGGCGTGCCTCGCGGGCTCGGTCGACCTGTCGGTGCAGCCGCCCGCGTTCGTCCCGGTCCCGTCGGCGCGACCGGTGGCGAGTCCGCTCGTCCGCTGGCAGGCAGCGCGGCAATCCACGGTGACCAACCTCCGGCACGAGACGCTGCGCATCGACGATGCCACAGCACGCGCGCTGCTCCCGCTGCTCGACGGCACGCGCTCGCACGCCGACCTCGTGGCCGCGTACGCGGCCACGCTGCCGCCCGCCGACCGGGCGCACGCGCAGGGTACGGTGGCAACCCACCTGTCGCACTTCGCCATGCATGCGCTGCTCGCGGCGTGACACAATCCGTCCGTACCCTCAACCGGCGAGAACCCGAACATGGCGCAGACAATGAAGACGGCGATCGTCACCGGCGCGGGCACCGGCATCGGCAAGGCGGCGGCCACGGCGCTGCTCCAGAACGGTTACCGCGTCGCGTTCGCGGGCCGGCGGCGCGAGCCGCTCGACGCGGCCATCGCGGCGACCGGCGCGCTCGCGGCCGATGCGCTCGCGGTGCCGACGAACGTCGCCGACCCGGCGTCGGTCGCGACGCTCTTCGACCGTGTGAAGGCATCCTGGGGTCGGCTCGACGTGCTATTCAACAACGCCGGCGTGGGCGCGCCGCCGATCGACATGGAGGACCTGACGCTCGAGCAGTGGCGCAACGTCGTCGACATCAACCTGACCGGGGCCTTCCTGTGCACGCAGCACGCGATCCGCATCATGAAGGACCAGGCGCCGCGCGGCGGGCGCATCATCAACAACGGCTCGATCTCGGCGCACGCGCCGCGGCCCAACTCCGCGCCGTACACGGCGACCAAGCACGCGATCACCGGACTCACCAAGGCCACGTCGCTCGACGGCCGCAAGTACGACATCGCGTGCGGCCAGATCGACATCGGCAACGCGGGGACCGAGATGGCCGCGAAGATGGCGACCGGCGTGCCGCAGGCGAACGGGCAGATCGCGGTCGAGCCGCTGATGGACGTCGCGCACGTCGCGTCGGCCATCGTCTACATGGCAGGGCTGCCGCTGGACGCCAACGTGCAGTTCATGACGATCATGGCGACCAAGATGCCGTTCGTGGGGCGGGGATAGCGGCGGCGCATCCCGTGCCGACGGCGGCCGGTCCGGCGCGCGCACGGCCGGCGGCGAACTCCCGGCTCGATCCCGCCCCGCGGCGACGGGCGCCCCCGCTGCAACTCGACCCACGATGATTGGAACGAAGCCCATGCAGCACTACGTGAATTCTCCGACCGCGAGGCGCCTTTCCAGGGTCGGCGCACTGGCGGCGCTGCTGTTCGTGACCGGCGGCGCCGCCGCGGCCACGCCAGGCATCGACGAACGCCAGCTGCAGGACCTGGGATTCAAGGTCCTGGTGGCGACGAACAAGGTCCAGGGAGATTGGGTGCGGACCCTTCCCCCCGGCCAGTTTCGGCCGATGCAGCGCAACGGGAAGAAGTTCTTCGTCTACCCCGATGCGTCCGGCAACCGGGTGTTCGTCGGGGGACCCGCGCAATACGAGGCGTACCGGCAACTGCACCCGGAAGGACCGCAGGGTGGCCAGGACGCCGCGGAGAAGGCTGCCGAGTACCGCCGCAAACAGGATGCCGTGATGAAGAGCGCCACCGCGCGCGACCTGTCGGATCCGTTCCTCGGCGCGAGTTGGGCCGACTTAGGCTGGTAGGGCAGCGCGGGATCGCGGCGGGAACCACACGGGCGGCGCCGGCCGCCGGACGGCGCGCCACTGCTTCGCGCCGCGGCGCGCGGCACCCGACGCGCGAACGCCACGCCGCCATCCGGACTCCCGGCGTCCGAACCCCGCGCGGGTCTCCATTGACCTGCGCCGGACCCGGCCATAGCATGGCCGATCGCGCGGTTCCGCGAGTTCCACCCACAAGGAGGAAACCATGGGCACGACGCAGCGGATGTGCAAGCTGATCGCAGGCGCGGTCGCGGTGGCGTGGGCGGGCCTCGCCGTCGCCGACGAGACCTGCAACTCGCCGTACACGACGCGCCTGATCAAGGGGCAGGAAGACTACGTCCACGTCTGGACGCTCGGCATCGCCGGCATGGGCGACGGCTCCGACAAGCTCGTGACGATCGGCGCCAACCCGAAGGCGAAGGACTACGGCAAGGTCGTCCACACGCTCTCCGTCGGCGGCCGCGGCGAGGCGCATCACATGGGCTTCACCGACGACCGCAAGCATCTGTGGGCGGGCGGGCTCGACGACTCGAAGATCCACGTGTTCGACGTCGGCACCGATCCGGCGAAGCCGAAGCTCGTGCGCACGATCACCGATCTCCCGCAGAAGACCGGCTTCGTCGGGCCGCACACGTTCTACGCGCTGCCCGGCCGCATGATGATCCAGGCGCTGTCCAACACGAAGGACCACGGCGGCGTCACCGGGATCGCCGTCTACAACAACAGGGGCGAGTTCGTCGCGAAGCACGACATGCCCGCCGGCGAGGTCGGCGGCGCGAAGGGCGACGGCTACGGCTACGACCTCGCGATCAACCCGGCGAAGAACGTGCTGCTCACGTCGAGCTTCACCGGGTGGAACAACTACATGATGGACATGGGCAAGATGGTCGCCGACCCGGAGGCGATGAAGCGCTTCGGCACGACGATGGCCGCCTGGGACCTGAAGGCGATGCAGCCGAAGCAGGTGATGAGCGTGCCCGGCGCGCCGCTCGAGATCCGCTGGTCGCTCAACCCCAAGGACAACTGGGCGGTGACGGCCACGGCGCTCACGTCCAAACTCTGGCTCGTCAAGCCCGACGGCAAGGGCGGCTGGCAGGCGAAGGACGTCGCGACGATCGGCGACCCGGCCAAGATCCCGCTGCCGGTGGACATCTCGATCTCCGCCGACGGCAAGGGCCTGTGGGTCAATACCTTCATGGACGGCATGACGCGCTACTTCGACCTATCCAACCCGGAGGCGCCGAAGGAGGTTTACACGAAGAAGACCGGCAAGCAGGTCAACATGGTCTCGCAGAGCTGGGACGGCAAGCGCGTCTACATCACGAGCTCGCTGCTCGCCAACTGGGACAAGAAGGGCGACGACAACGAGCAGTTCCTGCGGGCGTTCCACTGGGACGGCAAGGAGCTGAAGCCCGCCTTCGAGGTGGACTTCGCCAAGGAGAAGCTGGGCCGCGCGCACCACATGAAGTTCAGCGCGAAGCCGGGTGCGAAGACCTAGCGCGATCGCGCTCGTCGCGCTCGCGCTGGTCGCGCCGGGCGCACCGGCCCACCGCGAGGAGCACAGGCCCGTCGCGGCGAGGCCGGTGATGGACTACGTGCCGCCGGCAGCGGGCAGCTATGCACTGCCCGTCATCCAGCGCGCGCCCGACGGCGAGGTCGTCGGCGGCGACGGCAGGCGCCACCGGCTCTCCCGGTACACGCGCGGCCGGATCACGCTGCTGTCGCTCATGTACACCTACTGCGTCGAGCCCACGGGCTGCGCGCTCGCGTACGAGACTGCCGTCGAACTCGAGAAGCGCATCCTGGCGGAGCCGAAACTGCACGGGCGCGCGGCCTTCGTGTCGCTGTCGTTCGACCCGATCAACGACACGCACGAGTCCATGCAGGCGTACGGCGGCAGGCACGCGCGGGCAACCGGCCCCCTGCCATGGCACTTCCTCACCACGCGCTCGATCAAGGCGCTGCAGCCGATCCTCGAGGGCTTCGGCCAGGAGATCGAAGTCGCGCGCGACGCCAAGGGCCGCCCGACGCGCACGATCAGCCACATGCTGAAGCTCTTCCTGCTCGACCGCGAAGGCCGCGTGCGCGAGATCTATTCGACAGCCTATCTCCATCCCGAAGCGATGCTGAACGACATCCGCACGCTGGTGATGGAGGAGGACGCGCGGCGCTGATGCGCGGACCCGCGCGGCTGCTGGCGTTCATCGCGCTCGCGGGCGGCGCGCTCGCGGCACCGCCACCGGTTTCCGCCGGCGGGCCGGCACGAGCGAACGGCGTTCCCGCCACGCTCGGGCTGCCGGCGATGGAGGTTCCGGCCGACAACCCGGTCACGCCGGCCAAGGTGGCGCTCGGCCGCAAGCTGTTCGTCGACCGGCGGCTCTCGCCCAACGGCACGATGTCGTGCGCGATGTGCCACGTGCCGGAGCAGGGGTTCACCGCGCACGAGCTCGCGACGTCGGTGGGGATCGAAGGCCGCAGCGTGCGCCGCAACGCGCCGACGGTGCTCAACGTCGCGTGGCAGCGGCGCCTCTTCCACGACGGCCGCGAAGTCTCGCTGGAGGACCAGGTGTGGGGCCCGCTGCTGGCGGTCAACGAGATGGGCAACCCGTCGATCGGCTACGTGCTCGAGCGCATCGCCGCGCTGCCCGACTACCGCGGACTGTTCGAGGCGGCCTTCGCCGGGCGGGGTCCATCGTCGGCGCGCGTCGGCGCGGCGCTCGCTTCCTATCAGCGCACGCTGGTCGCGGCGGACTCGCGCTTCGACCGCTGGCGCTACGGCGGCGACACGTCCGCACTGAACGCCGTGGAGAAAGCCGGCTTCGAATTCTTCACCGGCAAGGGCCGGTGCGCCGCGTGCCACCGCGTCGGCGAGCGCGACGCGCTGTTCACCGACCACGCCTTCCACAATACCGGCGTCGGCTGGCGCCGCACGTTCGGCGCGCCCGAGCGCACCCGCGTCGAGCTCGCCCCCGGCGTGCACGCCGAGCTCGACCGGCGCACGGTCGAATCGTTCTCCGAGCCGCCCGCGAAGGACGTCGGCCGCTACGAGATCACGCTCGACCCGAAGGACCGCTGGGCCTACAAGACGCCGTCGCTGCGCAACGTCGCGCTCACCGCGCCCTACATGCACGACGGGTCGTTGCGCACGCTCGAGGCCGTCGTCGAGTTCTACGACCGCGGCGGCGTCGACAATCCGGACAGGAGCGCGCTCGTCGCGCCGCTTGGCCTGACCGCGACGGAGCGTGCGGCGCTGGTCGCGTTCCTGCGCACGCTCACCGGCCGCAGCGTCGACGCGCTGGCGGCCGACGCGCGCGGGGCCGCGACTGCGGCGGGACGCTGAAGGGCCGGCGCCCCCGACCGTGGGGCGCGGCGTTCCCGCAGCCTCACCAGTACCGCATCGCGCCCCGGTAGAGCCCCTCCAGGTCCTGCTGCGACACACTGCGCGGCGCCATCACGAGCGGGCGCTGCTGCGCGTACGCGCCGGCGGCGAGCGCGGGCACGTCGGTCTCGCCGTAGCCCAGCGCCGCGATGCCCGAAGGCAGGCCGGTCTCGCGCATCAGTGCGATGAAGGCGCCGGCGAGGATCTCGCCGGCGTCCTCCGGCTTCGCACCGGCCACGTCGGCGCCGAGCGCGGCCGCGGCTTCGAGGTGGCGCGCCGGATTGGCCGGCGCGGTGAAACGGAACGCGGCCGGCGCGTTGATCACCACCGCGATGCCGTGCGGGACCATCGGCTCGCGCTCCTCGTAGCCCTGCGCCCGGTACACGTGCCGCAGCGTGGCCACCGCGTACGACATCGCGTGCGGGATGTGCACGCCGGCGCTGCCGAACGCGAGCCCGGCGAGCGTGGACGCGAACATCAGCTGGTGGCGCGCCTCGACGTCGCCGGCGTCGCGCACGGCGCGCGCGAGGTACCTGCCGCCCAGCCGGATCGCCGCCAGGCTACCGATGTCGTTGTAGGGCGTTGCGCCCTGGTACGGCGGGCGCTGCGACGGATGCGCGGGCCGCGGGCGGCTCGTGTAGGGGCGCGCCGTGTACGACTCGACCGCGTGCGTGAGCACGTCGAAGCCGCAGGCGGCGACCACGCCGCCCGGCAGCGTCTCGGTGGTCGTCGGGTCGACGAGCGCGAGCGTGGGTTTGAGCAGCGGCGACGCGATGCCGGTCTTGAGTCCCACGGACTTGAGATCGACGATCGTGATGCCGGTCGTCTCGCTGCCGGTGCCGCACGTGGTCGGGCACGCGATGTGCGGCTTCAGCTTGCCGGGAATCGGCTTCGCGCGGCCGATCGGCGCGTTGATGTAGGCGATGAGCTCGTCGGGATAGGACGCCAGCAGGTTGGCGGCCTTGGCGGTGTCCATCACCGAGCCGCCGCCTAGCGAGACGAAGCCGTCGAAGTTGCCGTCGCGCGCGAAGGCGGCGGCGGCCTCGAATGAGTCGCTGTCGGGCTCGCAGCGCGCGTGGTCGTAGACCTCGACGGCAACGCCTGCGTCGCGCAGCGCGGCGAGCGCCGTCTGCCCGGGCGCGCTCCCGAGCACGTGATCGTCGACGAACATGCCGACGCGCTTCATGCCGAGCGCGACCGCGTCCGCGCCGAGCTCGCGCAGCGCGCCGGCGCCGAACTTGATTGGCGACGCGCTGACCGAGAACACCGTTTCGCCTTCGCCCGGGGCGAGGTACGCAGGGTTCGCCGACATGGGTCAATGCCTCCTTGTGCGGTCCGCCACCGGCGGCGGACGGATTGCGCCCCGTGCCCCCGGGGCCGGCGGAACGCTCATTCCGGCGGCGGCTTCCCGCTGCCGACGTACGGCTCGTGCAGGTGCACGGGCTTCGCGGCCCGGCGGCGCATCCGCAGGTTCAGCATCTCCACGGTCACCGAGAACGCCATCGCGAAGTAGATGTAGCCCTTCGGTACCGCCTGGTCGAAGCCCTCGGCGATCAACGCGACGCCGATGACGAACAGGAACGAAAGCGCGAGCATCTTGATCGTCGGGTGCGCCGACACGAACCGCCCGATCGCCCCCGCGAACGCCATCATCAGCGCGACCGACACGACGACGGCGGCGACCATGATCGGAATCTCGTTGACCATGCCGACCGCCGTGATGATCGAGTCGAGCGAGAACACGAGGTCGATGATGATGATCTGCAGGATGACCGCGCCGAAGGTCGCCCGGACCGTCGCCGACGCCTCGCCCTCCTCGCCTTCCATCAGCTGGTGGATCTCCATCGTGCTCTTCCACAGCAGGAACAGGCCGCCGGCGCTCAGGATGAGGTCGCGGCCGGAGATCTCCTGCGCGAGCACGGTGAACAGCGGCGCCGTCAGCCCGACCAGCCAGGAGAGCAGCAGCAGCAGCCCGATGCGCATGAACATCGCGAGGAAGAGGCCGATCTTGCGCGCGACCTCCCGCCGCGCCGGCGGCAGCTTGTCGACGAGGATCGAGATGAAGATCACGTTGTCGATCCCGAGCACGAGCTCGAGGGCGGTCAGCGTCAGGAACGCGATCCAGGCTTCGGGGCTGGCGAGGAGTTCGAGCATGACTTGGCGGAGGCGGCAGGATCAGCGGAAGAAGAAGACGGCCCAGACGATTCCCGCGAGCAGCAGCCACTTGCCGGCGTAGTACAGGTACTTGTTGCGCCGCTTCAGCGCCTTCGCCGGCAGGCGGACGTAATAGGCGATGCCGAAGATCCGGTTGAGCAGGCCGACCTTGTCGCCGGGCACGTTCTCGGTCTGGCTCGCGCGCACGAACGTGTGCTCGATCCAGTGGTTGAGCCGCGACACCCACCGGTGCGTGAGCGGGCGCTCGACGTCGCAGAACAGGATCAGGCGGTCGCGGTCGGTCCGGTTCTCGGCCCAGTGCAGGTACGTCTCGTCGAACATCACCGCCTCGCCGTCGCGCCACGCGTACGACTCGCCGTCGACGACGATCCGGCAGGCGTCGCTGTTCGGCGTCTGCAGGCCCAGGTGGTAGCGCAGCGATCCCGCGAACGGGTCGCGGTGGCGGCCCAGGTCGCCGCCGGCCGGCAGCAGCGCGAACATCGCGCCGTTGACGGTCGGGATCGACTGCACGAGCGCGACCGTGCGCGGGCACAGCGCGCGCGCCGATTCGATCGGCGCGTCGTACCATTTCAGGTAGAAGCGCTTCCAGCCGCGGCGGAAGAACGAGTTGAAGCCGAGGTCGTTGTACGTCGCCGCCGCGCGGATGTGGCCGTCGTCGAAGAGCTTCTCCGCCTCGGCGCGGATCGCCCGCCAGTTGTCCTGCAGCGGCCTCAACTCCGGGAAGCGCGCGACGTCGACGAACGGCGTGTTCGGCACGGCGGAGAAGCCGTACATGATCGCGTTGTACGGCGCGATCACCGTCGAGTGGTCGGTGAGCTGGCGGTGGAACCGGTGGCGCTCCCGCCCGCGGTAGTGGACGTAGAGCGCCCACGCGAGGTAGCCGTAGACGAACGTCGCCTTCCACGACAGCAGCGACGCGACCACGGTGGCAGCGCTCGGCAGGTCCATCATGCGCTCGCCGCGTGCAGCTTGCGCCGCCGCGCCGGCGCCTGCATCGACTTCCAGCGCCGGTGCACCCAGTACCACTGCTCGGGCCGGCGCAGCACGAGCCGCTCCAGCGCCGCGTTGTACGCCCGGGTCGTGAGCCGGATCGCCTCGTTGGTGTTCGCGTCCTCGACCGCGGGAATCGGCGCTTCGAAGCGCAGCACGTGCCGGCCGTCGTCCTCGCGCCAGCTCGTCGCCGGCACCACCGGCGCGCCGGTCGCGAGCGCGATGATCGCGAGGCTCTTGAACGTCCACGCCGACGTGCCGAAGAAGTCGACGGCGATGCCGTCGGGCGGGCTCGCGTGCTGGTCGAACGCGAACACGATGGCATCGCCGTTGGCGAGCCGGTCGAGCATCGCGTCGAGCGAGCCGCGCTTGGGCAGCACGCCGAAACCCGCGTGCTGGAAGCGGCGCGTCACCAGCCGGTCGAGCCAGTCGGGCTTCAGCGCGCGGCGGACGAAGTGGAAGCGGCCGCGCATCTGCGGAAAGCTGCCGATGCCGGCGACCGTCGCCACCTCCCAGTTGCCGAAGTGGCCGGTGAGCAGCAGCACGCCCCTGCCCTGCTCGTACGCGGCGACGAACGCGTCGAGGTTCTCGATGCGCACCAGTGCCAGCTGCCGCGCCCGCGACAGCCAGCGGAAGCGCAGGAACTCGCCGGCGAGCCGCCACAGGTGCCCGTAGTGCGCCTGCGCGAGGTCGACGATCGCGTCGTCCGCCAGCGTGTCGCCGTATACGCGGCGCAGGTTGGCCATGATCACGCGCCGGCGGAACGGGAACAGCCGGTACAGGACGCGACCGGCCAGCGGCACGCGCGTCGTCGCCGGTGCCGCCACCGCGACCGCCGACGCCCCCGCGCGATCGTGCGTCAGCGACAGCGCGATCGGTCCCAGCCGGTGCCGCCCGGCCACCAGCTCCGCCCGCGGACCGAGCACGACCTGCGGCGCGCCGTAGTTGTCGCGGGCGACCGAGAAGTCGTGCGGCTCGACCTGCGCCAGCGCCGCTTCGCGCGGAAACAGCTTGACGCAGGCCTCCTTGGCCGCGAAGCGCGCGGCCAGGCTCGCCGCACGGCCCGGCCCGTCGCCCGCGTCGGCGAGTTCCTGCGCCGTGAAGAAGCGCAGGAGGTCGGCCGGCGGCGTTTCGCGCAGCAGCCGCTCGATGCGCGCGATCTCGACGGTGTCGATCCCGCAACGCTGCACTGCGCCCGCGCCGCTCGTCATCGTCCGCGCAGCAGCAGCGCCGCGTTGGTGCCGGCGAACCCGCGGCAGAGCACGAGCGCCACGGAGCTGCGCGGCGCCTGCGGCGCGCGCGATACCGGCAGGCCGGCGCACGCCGGGTCGAGTTCGCCGAGCGTCGCGATGCCGGGCACCACACCGGCCTCCAGCGCGGCGAGCGCGATGGCGGACTCGACGATGCCGGCCGCCGCGATCAGGTGCCCGAATGCCCACTTGAAGCCGGTCACCGGCGGCGGTGCGGCGCCGAACACCTTGCGGATCGCGGCGGCTTCGGACGCGTCGGAGGCGCGCGTGCCGTTCCCGTGCGCGACGATCATCCCGACGTCGGCCGCCGCGAGGCCTGCATCGTCGAGCGCGTGCGCGATCGCGCGTGCCGGCCCGTCGCCGTCGTCGCGGATCGCGAGCAGTCCCAGTCCTTCGGTCGCGCACCCGCTGCCCAGTACCTCGCCCTTCGCGGCCGCACCGCGCGCGGCCGCCGACGCCTCGGTTTCCAGCACCAGCGCACCCGCCCCCTCGCCGAACAGGCTGCCGTCCCGCGCCGCGTCGAACGGGCGCAGCGCATCCGCCGCGAGCAGGCCCATCCGCTGGTAATACAGCACCATCTGCGGCTCGATCGGCGCCTCGTGGCCGACGGCGACCATTCGCTCGGCCTCGCCGGCGCGCAGCGCCTCGAACGCCTCGGCGACCGCCACGAGTCCGCCGACGCTGTGGCTCGTGATGCACGCGTTGGTGCCCTTCAGCCCGTACCTGATGCCGACGTGGCCCAGCACGTTGTTGGGCAGCGTGCGCAGCAGCCACATCGGATTCACGGTGTTGGCGAGTTCGCGGCCGAACGCCGGCAGGTCGCCGTCGGCCGCCGTCAGCAACGGGAAGTAGTCGTACTGGTTTTCGAAGTTGCCGCCGCCGGAGCCGACGATCACGCCGGTGGCGTCGCTGTACGCTGCCGCCTCGCCCGGCGGCAGCGCGTCGCGGTGCGCGACGATGCCGGACGCGTCGATCGCACTGCTCGCCGCGTACAGGCCGACCATGTCGGTGCGGCGGATCAGCTTGTGCAGCTTACGGTCCGGCACCAGCGTCCGCGGGTCGTAGTCCGGAATTTCGCCGGCGACCTGCGTGGGCCAGCGGCTGGCGTCCCAGTGACGGATCGGGCCGATCGCCGACTTCCCGGCCAGCACCGCCGCGAGGATGTCGGCCGGCCGCATGCCCGCCGCGCAGACGGCGCCGGCGCCGGTGATCACGATGCGTCGCGCGGCCATGTCAGTCCCGAAGGGCCGTCCCGAGGGACTGACCTGCCCCCCCCGGGGGCAGCGAGCGCAGCGAGCGTGGGGGCCGTGTTCCGTCCCGAAGGGCCGTCCCGAGGGACTGACCTGCCCCCGCGGGGGGCAGCGAGCGCAGCGAGCGTGGGGGCCGTCCTCCGTCCGGGGCCTCCCGGGACTGACCTGCCCCCGGCGCGACGCAGAGCGTGGGGCCGTCCTCCGTCCCGAAGGGCCGTCCCGAGGGACTGACCTGCCCCGCGGCGGGCGGCCCCGGCCGTCCCGGGGCCGCCGGGGCCAGCGAGCGTGGGCCCTCCGTCCCGAAGGGCCGCCGGGGCCCCGCGGGGGCAGCGAGCGCAGCGAGCGTGGGGGCCGTTCCATCCTAAGGGCCCTCCCCCGGCCGGCCATCCACTTCCTCCGGGTGCCGCATCACGATGCAGCTGTTCGAGCCGCCGAAGCCGAACGAGTTGGACATCGTCAGCCGCACGCGTTGCCGGCGCGGCGCACCGACGACGAGGTTCAGGTCGCAGTCGGGGTCGCGCTCCGCGTAGTTCGCGTTGACCGGCATCTGCCCCTGCGCGATCGCGAGCGCACAGACGACACCCTCGACCGCGCCCGCGGCGGCGATCAGGTGGCCCATCGTGCTCTTGGTCGAGCTGACCGCGACGCGCGCGGCGTCCGCGCCGAACACCGCGTGGATCGCCGCGCTCTCGCTGCGGTCGTTCATCGACGTCGACGTGCCGTGCGCGTTGATGTAGTCCACGTCGGCCGGCGTCGCGCGCGCGTCGGCCAATGCCTGCCGCATCGCCTGGATCGGGCCGTCGCCGTCCGGTGGCGAGTCGGTGATCCGGTAGCTCGACAGCGAATTGCCGTCGCCCGCGAGTTCGGCGTAGATGCGCGCGCCGCGCGCGCGCGCCAGCGCCCAGTCCTCCAGCACGACAAAGCCCGCACCCTCGCCGAGCAGGAAGCCGTTGCGCGTCGCGTCGAACGGGCGGCTCGCGCGCTGCGGCGTGTCGTTGTCCGCGGACAGCGCCGACAACAGGCAGAACCCGGCGATGCCGACCGGGCTGATCATCGAGTCGAAGCCGCCGGCAAGCACGCGGTCGACGCGGCCGCGGCGGATCATCTTGAGCGCGGTGCCCAGCGCCTGGCCGCCGGACGCGCACGCCGTGTGCACGGACGTCGCATACCCGTGGATGCCGAAGCGGCGCGTTAGCAACGCAAGCCCCTCGGCCGCCTGCCCGCGGCAGAACACCAGCGGATCGTTGGCGGGCCGGTCGTCGAGCAGGCGATCGACGTCGAGCTCGCCGCCGGACGCGCAGTGCGCGTGCGTGTCGACCAGGTCCTCGAAGTCGGCCGTCATCATGCCCGCACCGACGGCGCAGCCCCAGCGCGTCGCGTCGTCCGCCGTCGGCCGGATGCGCGCGTCGGCGAGCGCCTGCTCGGCAGCTTCGAGCATGAAGCGATGCGAACGATTGGCGAGCTTCAGCAGCTTGCGGTCGGTGACGAGCGCATTGGCAAAGCCCTTGACCTCGGCCGCGATGCGCGTCGAGAAGCCCGACGCGTCGAACAGCGTGATCGGGCCGCCGCCGCTGCGACCGGCTAGCAGCGCGTCCCAAGTGGTCGCGACGTCGTTGCCGACCGGCGTGACCAGACCCACGCCGGTGACGGCGACGCGCCGCCGGTCGGCCCCCGTACTCATGCGCGGGCCTCCCCGGCCTCGGCGCGCAACCTCGCCACACCGTCGTCGCCGGCCGCGCCGATGTCGACGCGCGACGTGGCGACCGTCTTGCCTTCGGCGGCGGCCGCGAGCTGGAACGTCGCCACGCCGTCCTGCGGCGGCCGCATCCGCGCGGTCAGCTCCAGCACCTGTCCCGGCGGCGTGAAGCTGCGCACCTTCACGTTGGTCATCCGGACCGGCGCCAGGCGCGCGCCGGCGGGCCAGTGGCCGGACTCCGCCGCGAGTGCCAGCGCGAGCCCGATCTTCGCGTCGAGCAGCAGGGTGGCGGGGAACACCGGCCGGCGTGGAAAGTGATCGTGGAAAAACGGCGCCTCCACCGGGACGGCGAGCGTTCCCGTCGCCGACTCGCCCGGCACGCCGCCGCTGCGCACGACGGGCGGCAGCGCGACGCCGCGAAAGCGGCCGGGGGGCGCACCTTCGGCGACGAGCAGCGCGAAGCGCGCGGCGAGCGCCTGCGGATCGTCGAAGTCCGTCACCGGCAGCATCGGACCCAGGCAGTCGTCGAGTTCGACCGCCGGCGCGCCGGCGATCCACGCGCCGCCGCGGTATGCGACCGCCTCGTCGTCGCAGTGCTCGACGTCGACGGCGAGGTCAAGGCGGTCGCCGGGCCGCGCCGCATGCAGGAAGCGCGTCTCCATCGCGAGCGCGGCCACCGGCCGCCCGCGGAAACCGATGTGCGCCATCGCCACCCACGCGGCGAGCTGCCCGACCGCCTCGGCCATCAGGCACGGCGGGAACGCCGCAATGTCCTCGGGTATCGCGAACGTGCCGCGCGCACGCGCCGCCGGCACGTGCTCGACGATCCGGTCGACGAACGAGAACGCGGCGAAGCGGTCGGTCATCGCGCGAAGAAACCGAGCCTGGCTCGGTTTCGGAGCCTGGCTCGGTTTCGTGCAGGTGTCGTCCCTCGCCCCGCGCGACGGGGAGAGGGTTGAGGCGAAGGGCGCGCCGTTCGCGTCACGCCGCCGACGCCGCGTCGCGCTGCGCCTGCACGACCAGCTTGCAGAACGTCTCCGGCGTGAACAGGCGCGGGATATCGGCGACCTTCATCGGCGAACGGAAGCGCTCGGCCGGCACTTCCGACAGGTAGGACTTCAACTGCGCCATGCCGACGTCGGTCACGAGGCCCTTCTGCTCGAACTCGGCTTCCGTCAGCGCGCCGCGCGCGTTCTCGACGATCTTGCCGCGGGGGATCTTGATCTTGAACGAGCGCTCCAGCCGGAACACCATGTCGAGGAAGTCGATCGACTCGGCGTCGAGGCCCTCGATCAGCGACACGTCGGGTTTGATGTCGTCGACGTCGCAGCCCAGCGCGTCCGCCATCGTCGCGGCGACCGTCGGAAAGACAGCGTTGATTTCGTCCTGCGTGATGGGTGTTGTCGTCGTCATTGCTTCCTCTCAATGCATCCAATGCACCTATTCCAAGGCCTGCGCCTCCACGGCGCCCTGCGGACGCCAACCTCGTCGGCCTTGCGTCGCTCGCTCGGCGACGCGCCCTTCGGGCCTGGCTCGACCTTCGGTCTCGCCGCCTCACTCACTCCAAGGCCTCCGCCGCCACCGTGGCCTGCGGACGCCGATCCTGTCGGCCTTGCGTCGCTCGCTCGGCGACGCGCCCTTCGGGCCTGGCTCGACCTTCGGTCTCGCCGCCTCACTCACTCCAAGGCCTCCGCCGCCACCGTGGCCTGCGGACGCCGATCCTGTCGGCCTTGCGTCGCTCGCTCGGCGACGCGCCCCTGCCCACCTCCCCCCCCCCCCCCCCGGCCCACCCTTGCGTCGCTCGCTCGGCGACGCGCCCTTCGGGCCTGGCTCGACCTTCGGTCTCGCCGCCTCACTCACTCCATCTTGAACCCGCCGTCGACCGTCAGCACCTGCCCGGTGACGTAGCTCGCGTAGTCGGACGCCAGGAACCAGACGGCGTACGCCACTTCCTGCGCGGTACCGTAGCGCTTCATCAGGATCCGCGCCTTCACTTCGTCACCCGCGAGGTCGCGCACCGCCTGCGACATCTCGGTGTCGATGACGCCGGGCGCCACCGCGTTCACCGCGATCTTGCGCGGAGCGAGTTCGACGGCGAGCGCGCGGGTCAGCGCGTTGATCGCGCCCTTCGACGCGGCGTAGTTCGTCTGCCCGCGCCCGCCCTTCTCGCCCGAGACCGAGCTCAGGTTGACGATCCGCCCGCTGCGCCGCGCGATCATGAACGGCACGACCGCCCGCGTCACGTTGAACACGCCGGTCACGTTGGTGTCGAGCACCTCGCGCACGTCGTCGTCGGAGAAGCCGGCGAGCGGCCCGTCACGGATGATGCCGGCGTTGTTGACGAGCACGTCGATGCGTCCGCTGCGGTCGGCGATGCGCTCGACCGCCGCCACGCACGACGCCGCGTCGCGCACGTCGACGCGCTCGGCGGCGACGGCGCGACCCGCAGCGCGCGCCGCCGCGACCACGGCGGCGGCGGCCTCCGCATTGTCGCGATAGAAGAACGTGACGTCGGCACCGTCGCCGGCGAAGACGTCGACGATCGCACGGCCGATGCCGCGGCTGCCGCCGGTGACGACGACCGACTTGCCTTCGAGGCCGGAGGGAATGGGCAGAGGCATGTCAGTCCCGAAGGGCCGTCCCGAGGGACTGACCTGCCCCCGCCGGGGGCAGCGAGCACCGCGAGCGTGGGGCCGTCTTCCGTCCCGAAGGGCCGTCCCGAGGGACTGACCTGCCCCCGCCGGGGGCAGCGAGCACCGCGAGCGTGGGGGCCGTCTTCCGTCCCGAAGGGCCGTCCCGAGGGACTGACCTGCCCCCGCCGGGGGCAGCGAGCACCGCGAGCGTGGGGGCCGTCTTCCGTCCCGAAGGGCCGTCCCGAGCGACTGACCTGCCCCCGCCGGGGGCAGCGAGTACCGCGAGCGTGGGGGCCGTCTTCCGTCCCGAAGGGCCGTCCCGAGCGACTGACCTGCCCCCGCCGGGGGCAGCGAGTACCGCGAGCGTGGGGGCCGTTTCATCCTAGCCCGAGATCGCGAAGCCACCGTCGACGACGAGCGTGTGGCCGTTGATCATCGCCGCCTCCGGCAGACACAGCAGGTAGACGGCGTTCGCCACGTCCTGCGGCGTCAGCACCGGCCCGGCGGGTGTGCGCCGCGCGAAATCCGCCAGCAGCGCCTCGCGATTGGGGAAGTACGCCAGCGCGTCGGTGTCGACCACGCCGGCCGACACCACGTTGACGCGGATGCCGCGCGGCCCCAGTTCCTGCGCCAGCGCGCGGGCCAGCGCCTCGAGCGCGGCCTTCGACGCGCCGACGAACCCGTAACCGGGCATCGCGCGCTGCGACCCGAGGCTCGACATCGCGATCACACGGCCGCCCGCGGGCATGAGCGGCAGCGCGCGCTGGACGAGCAGGTTGAGCGCCAGCGCGTTCGTCTCGAGGCACCAGCGCCAGTGCTTCAGCGTCATCTCGACCGTCGGCTTCAGCACGCCGGATGCGGCGTTGGAGACCACGATGTCGAGCCGGTCGAAGTGCTTGCGGAACTCGGCGAACACCTCGTCGACGCTGTCGGGAATGCCCACGCTGCCCTGGATCGCGCACGCGCGGCGCCCGCCGGCGCGGATTTCCGCGCACAGCGCCTCGGCCGCCTCGGCGCTGTTGTAGTAGTTGACGGCGACGTCGCAGCCGGCGGCAGCGAGCTTCGTCGCGACCGCGCGGCCGATCCCGCGCGCCGCCCCGGTGACGAGCGCTACCTTTCCCGTCAGTGCATCTGCCATCGTCTGGACTTCCTCGGGACCGCGGGCCGCCGCAACCGCACGGGTCAGAGCCCCGTTCGGGTCGAATCGCGGCAGCGAAGGATCTGACCCTCGCGGGCAAAGCCGCTATTCTAACTTGCCCGTCACCGTCGCCTTGCCGCCGGCGCGACGGGCAGCGATATGGCGCTGCGCCTCGAGCGCCCAGTGCTTCTTGACGGAGTACCAGACGTCGGCCACCCACAGCGCGTTGTCGGGCGCGCCGCCTGGCGGCTCCGCCGCCGGCGTGCCCGGTCGATAGGCGTCGATCCACGGCCGCACCGCCGGATCGGTGGAGAGCGCGCGCGACGCCGGCATCACGACGTGGTTGTTGCCGGCCGGCAGCGTCACGTTGCGTACGCGCGTCGCCCCCGTCCCGGTGAACGTGCGAGTCGCCTCGACGCCGGGAAACGTCCATGCCCACGTGTCGAAGTCGATCCAGTAGCCGGCGAACTCGTCAACCGAATCCGGGATGGTCAGCAGCCGGCCGACCATCGTCCACTGGTTGGGCAGCAGGAACGCGGCGCCGCCCGCCCCGACCGCCGACGCGTACGGGAGCCTGAAGCCGACCACCGGCTGCCGGCGGCCGGTGACGGGATCGTCGATCGCAGTCCGTCCCTCCGACGTGTCGGTCAGCGGGTTCCAGACCGGCACGTCGGGTCCGAATTCTCCGGCGAGCACCAGCAGGATCTTCACCGCCTGCATGCCGCCCTGGCTGTGACCGATCAGGAACGGCCGCGTGCCATCGCGCTCGTAGTACCACGCCAGCGTGCCCGCCTGCTGCAGAGCGTCCTCGTAGGGGCTGTGCGACCACTCGCCGTCGCGCGGGTGCCGGATGCGCGCCTCCGGGTAGCCCATGCCCACCAGGAATTCGCCGAACGAACTCATCGCGAGGTGCACCGGATAGATGCCGCCGTGCAGCAGCACGATCCGCGGCGTCGGCCCCTTGGCGAGCGTGTCGCGCACGTCCGCCGCGGTGACGCGCTCCGGGTCGAGCGCCAGGATGCGCTCTTCGGTCGTCCGGTCGAGCGCCGGTGGCGGCGGCAGCTGCGGCGGCGCCTGCCCTTCGCGCAGCGGCCGGACGGTGCAGCCGGCGCCGGCCAGGGCCAGGGTCAGCATGACCAGCAGCAGGCGGCGGGTGCGGTTCATCGCAAGCTTCGCACGGACTCGACGAAAGTGCCGATCATTTTAGCGATGTCTTCGTCCCGCAGCGCGGCCGTCCGGTACGACACGCCGACGACGAGCCCGCGGCCGACGCCGGCCGGCGCCAGCACCACCGGTGTCGACGGTCCCGTGGAGATCGCGCTGGTACCGCAGCGCGCACGCGTGGCCGGGCGCGGCCCGCCACAGCGAGTCGACCGCCAGCAGCGACACGCCGCCCCACACCGGGTGGGCCTTGCGATCCATGCGCTGCCGCTGCCCCGGCGTGCAGAAGCGCCACGCGAGCCCACCCCACGCGAGGAAGTGCAGGGTCTGCAGATACAGCCGGAGCCGTTTGACGCGGTGCGACTGCACGTGGACGGCGCGGGCCAGCGCCTCGAGCGTCGCGTCCGGCGCCACGGGATCGGACACGAAGAACGAGCTCAGGAACTGCCCGAAGGTCGTCGCGGGCGTGCCGGGGAAGTGGCGACGCAGGTTGACGACGGACGCGATCGCGAGTTCGCGGCGCCGCCTTGCCGTCAGCCGCTCGGGCGTCAGCGGCGCCAGCGCCTGCAGCAGCAGGGCGATGACGAGGTCGTTGCGCGTCACCTGCCACGCGCGCGCCGTCCGCGCCATGGCCGCATGGTCATCGGCGGACAGCTCGAACCACGTGTACGCGTTGCGCAGGTCCTCGCCGTACGCGTAGCGCGGCCGGAACGCGCGCGCCATTCGCACGAGAATCGCGGGTATCCAGTGCACGCTTAACCACGCCCACCCCGCGTTGCGGGCGAACAGCCGCCGGTACGCGGGCGGGTACCGCTGCGGGGGCGGCGTCTCCGGCGGCGCTTCGCCGGCGTACCGGCAGGCAATCCCCTTGATCAGCGCGACCAGCGAGTCGCCACCGGCGATGAAGTGGTCGTACGCGACGCCCAGATGAAACGTGGCACCGGCGTCGACGGCGAAAAAGCGCAGCGGGTCGAACCGCCCGTCTGCAGGAAACGGCAGCTCCACCTGCCGCTGCATCTCGCGGGCGAGCACCGCGAGCGGGTCGCTGCCGCCCGCGAGCACGGTGACCTCGGGCGCCGCCGCGCCACCCGCGTACTCGTAGCGGCGGCGCCGGGCGTCGAGCGCGAACCCCGACAACCCCCACGCGGTCACCTGCGCGGCCACCGCCGCGGCCAGCCGCGGCGCATCGAGGGGCCCCGGGAGTTCGGCGGCGTGCACGGCGTTGTACGGCGCCAGCTCGCGCCAGCGCAGCATTGCCGCCTGGAACAGGTTGAGCCGGCCGGGCATGGGTCGCGACGCCACCCTCAGGCCGGCCCGCGCAGCGCGAGCCGCCGCAGGCCTTCGCGGCACCAGTGGACGCGGATGCTGTGCCACAGGTCGGCGGCGTGGACGAGATTGCGCACGTCCGCATCGGCGGCGTCCGGCAGCGGCGGCGGCGACCCCGGCACGTACGCGTCGATCCACGCGCGCGTGGCCGGATGCGCGGCGAGATGCTCGGTCGCCGGCAACCCGATGTGCGTGTACGTGGCCGGCAACAGGACGTTGCGCACGGCCGCGGTGCCGGTGGCAACGTACGGCTCTGCGGTCGCGAGATTGCCGGCGATCGGGTCCCACGGCACCGTGAAGCCGGTGAATTCGAGCGTCGTGTCCGGGATCTTGCGCAGCCGCGGCAGCATGGTCCACTGGCCGAGCAGCAGGCGCGGCAGCGCGCCGGTGGCGAGCGCGGCGGCGAACGACACCCGCACGCCGACCACCGGCCGCTCGGCCAGCGTGTACGGATCGCGGATCGACGTGCGGGGTAGCGCGCGGCCGGCGGCGGGGTCGAACACCGGGATCGCCTCGCGGAACGCGCCGGCCAGTTCGTGCAGCGTGCGCACGACGAGCATGCCGCCCTGGCTGTGCCCGACCAGCATCGGCCGCATCGCGTCGCGCTCGTAGTACCAGGCGACGGCGCCCGCGAGCTCGGCGCTATCGGTGTAGCTCGACAGGGCGAGGCTGCCGTCGCGGGGGTCACGCAGCGACGCCTCGGGGTAGCCCATCGCGATCAGGAATTCCGCGAATGGCTGCATCGTGACGATCGGCACGCTGCCGGACAGGCCGATGACGCGCGGGGCCGGGAGCGCTGTGAGCGCGTCCGCCGGCGGTCCCGCCGGCTGCCCGCAGTCGGGTGCCGGCGCCGTCGTCGCGGCGCCGGCCGCCGCCGGCAGCGGCGCCGCCGCCGCGACGAACGCCGCACCGGCGACGAGGACTGCGCGGAAGCGGCGCGTGAGCATGGAAGACGGCGAAGGGAGGGCGGCACGGCGCCCGTGGGTCGTATGCGCCGATTATCGCAGTCCGCGCGGCAGGCCGCGCCGGCGCGCTTACCGGAAGCGCGGCAGGAAGCGCCCGGTGCGCGCGAGGTAGCGTGCGTACGCGTCGCCGTGGCACGTGAGCATGTGCCGCTCCTCGTTGCCGGCCTTGACGATCATGAGGCCGATGTGGATCGCGCCCACCACGAGCATCGGCACCGTCGGCACGATGACCATCGTGGCCATCATGAGCAGGATCGACAGGGCGTAGATCGGATGCCGGACCCGGCTGAACATGCCGTCGGTGATGAGCGCCTGGTTCTCCTCGCGGGTCACGGCCATCCGCCAGTCCTTGCCCATGCGCGCCCAGCACCGGATCGTCGCGGCGAGGCACGCGACCGCGACCGCTGCCGCCGCCCAGCGCGCGGCGGCGTAGCTGCCGCCCAGCGCGAACTCGGGCAGGCCCCACGGCGATCCGGCGCGGTGCAGCGCAAGCCACGGCAGCGCCGCCCACGCGGCGACCAGCGGCACCCAGATCAGCCACATGGTGCGCTCGAGCCGCTGCTCCGGCACCACGCCGACCACCCGCCGCGTGTGCCGCCGCACGCGCACGATCATCGCGCCCACGCCGATCCAGTACGTCCAGATCGTCGCGGTCACCACCCAGCCCGGCACATCCATGCGGTCCCTTCGTGCGGAACTTCGTCCAACCGCCATTCTACGTGCTGCGGCGCGGCGTCGCGCCGGCGCGCCCTCGCCGGCCGGGATCGCGCTATATTGGGCCATGCGCTTCGCGCTCACGGGTGTGCTTTCGCGCTGCGCGCTCCGGTGTTCGCCCTCGGGGCGGCCCTTCGGGTCGACAGGAGTGCCTTCGCGCTGCGCGCTCCGGTGTTCGCCCTCGGGGCGGCCCTTCGGGTCGACAGGAGTACCTTCGCGCTGCGCGCTCCGGTGTTCGCCCTCGGGGCGGCCCTTCGGGTCGACAGGAGTACCTTCGCGCTGCGCGCTCCGGTGTTCGCCCTCGGGGCGGCCCTTCGGGCTCCTGGCGGCGGGATTGGCGTTACTCGCCGCGGGCAGCGCCGGGTGCGAACAAGGCGTGCCCGCGCTGCGCAATCCGTTCCAGTCGTTCGAGGCGCGTTGCGCGCAGCTGCCGGCGGCGCCGCCGGCCGTCGTTGCGGTGCCGATCGAGATCTTGGAGGACGACACCCGGTCGCAGCTGGAGCTTGTCCGGCTGCTGGACGGGCCGGCAGCCGGCCACCGGGCGCTCGGCGTCACCAGGACACGCATCGGGCACGACGCCGAGCTCGAGATCAAGGGCGTCAAGGATCCGGCCAGCGGGCGCGCGTGCTTCCGCGCACACGTGCGCGTCGAGCTCGCGCTCAAGCCGCTGACCGTGTACGTCGCCCGCGAGATCGCGGACGACCCGTGCCAGCGCGCGGCAATCCACGAGCACGAGATGAAGCACGTCGCCGTCTACGCGGCGTGGCTGCCCGAGGCGGCGGCAGCGCTGGCGCAGGCGCTGTCCACCGAGTTCGCCGACGGCGTCCACCACGCGGACGACGGGGATGCCGCGCAGCGTGCGCTGCGCGACCGGCTGGAAGCCTTCGTCCAGGCGCACTCCGAGGCGGCCGGGCGCGAGCTCGAGGCGCGGCAGCGCGCCGTCGACTCCCCGGACGAGTACGCGCGGGTCGCCGCCGTGTGCGTCGGCACCGGCGCGGCGCCGCCCATCCGATAGGCCGCGCCAGCGAACCGATCGCCGTCGCCGCCGCCACCCTCCCGCCGCAGTAGAATTCGCACGATGTCCACCGCCGCGCCCACGCCCTTCCCGGGTTCGCTCCTCGCGGACGCCCCGCTGCCCGTCGGCGAGGAGGAGGCGCGGGCCATGCTGCGCTCGTGCTTCGCGCAATACCGCGTGAAGCTGCTGGAACTGGTCCGCGCGTCGCTCGGGGAGACCAACGATCTCTTCGAGACCCACAGCCACATCCCCGACGGCGAGGTCGAGGCGTTCCGCAACAAGCGCGGCGAGTGGCTCGAGCGGTTCGACAAGACGCTGTGCGACCTCTTCGAGCGGCGGCTCGAGGGCGTCCGCCGCAAGGGCCGGCGCCTCGACGCCGACGCGTCGCTCGCCACGCTGCGCGTGCTCTCGGCGTTCGACCACGAGCGGCAGGCCGCGCTGAAGGACGCGACGCGGTTCATCGACCGCTTCACCCACCGCGAGCTGTCCGCGCTCGACCTGCGCGTCGAGGCGCTGCTGGGCGACCCGGGGACCCGCGACATCGACGACCCGTTCGCCGCCAGCTACGTGCTCGACGCGATCGGCGCCTCCGCGCGCGCGATCTATCCGAATCCGCGCGTGTGGCGGCCGTTCATGGAGCGGATCCTCACCGACATCACGCCTGACCTCAACAAGCTGTACATCTCGATCAACCGATTCCTGGCCGATCGTGGCGTGCTGCCCGAAATCAAGGCCGCGCTGCGCGCGCGCAGCGATCACCGGCCGGCGGACGACCGCGACCTCCTGCCGGCGTTCTCCAAGCTGCTGCACGAGCCGCCGCCCGACGTCCCGCGCGACATCGTCGTCCCGGAGACGCTGGCGGAGCCCGGCGCGCCGCCGGCGCTCGTGTTCGCCGAAAAGGTCGCACTGCCGCCGCGCGGCAGCGCGCGCGCCCCCGACGAGATGTCGGCCGCGCGGATCCTCGCCGGGCTCGCGAGCCTCGCCGCGGCGGGCGCCGCGGCGGGCGCGGTCGCACCCAGGGCCATCGGCGTGGCCGGCGAGGAGCCGTCCGGTGCCGTCGCCCCGGCCGCGGACGCGGCGCTGTTCCCGTCGCTCGACCCGCTGATGGCGCTCGGCACGTCGACGCCGCTGTTCGCGACCCTCGCGCACTGGCAGCGGCTCGACCTGCCCGTCGCCATCGCGCAGGCGGCGCCCAAGGCCGACGGCACCGGCCCCGCGCAGGGCGCGGTCGTGCCGCTGAACCTCATCCCGCACATCCGCGCGGCGATCGACGACCAGATCAGCAACGACACGGACCGGATCACGATGGACGTGATCTCGCTCCTGTTCGACTACATCTTCCGCGACAAGTCGATCCCCGACTCGCTGCGCAGCCTGTTCGGCCGGCTGCAGGTGCCGATCGTCAAGGCGGCGCTGCTCGACCGTGCGTTCTTTTCCGACAAGCGCCACTCGGCGCGGCAGCTGCTCGACATCCTCGCCGACGCCGCGGTGGGCGCGACACACGACGACGCCTACCGCGAGGCGTTCACGAAGCTCGCGACCGAGGTCATCGACGACATCTGCCGCGACTTCGAGATCGACGTCGGCGTCTTCCGCACGGCGAACCTCAAGCTCGCCGCCTTCAGCGAGGCGGAGCGCCAGCGCGTCGCGACGGCGACCGCCGACGACGTCGCGACGGCCCTCACGGCCGAGGAGAGCGAGGCCGACCGGTCGCACGTCCGTGCGTTCCTGCGCGACCGCCTGGCCGGCGTCGACGTGCCGTTCGAAGTGCGCGGCTTCATCGAGACGGTCTGGGCCGACCACATGGCGGGCGTCCGCGGCGAGCACGGCCCCGAGAGCGACGCGTGGAACGCCGCGGTCGGCACGCTCGACGACCTCCTGTGGAGCATCGTCGCCAAGGATCGCACGGCGCAGAAGGCGCGGCTCACCAAGATGATTCCCGCGCTGATCGGGGCGTTGCGCCGCGGCGCCCTCGCGCTCGGCGTCGCCCCCGAGCGCGCGAAGGCGTTCTTCGAGCGCCTCTACGAGCTGCACATCGCGGCGATCAAGCCTCCACCCGCTCCCGCGGGCGCCGGCGGTGTTGCGACCCCCGCGGTGCCCGCGCCGCCGGCGCCGGTCGTCAACGTCCACGACTTCGTGAGCGAAATGGCCGTCGGCACGTGGCTCGCGTTCACGAAGGAAGGCAAGACGGTCAACGCGCGGCTCACGTGGGTGAGTCCGCTACGCACCAAGTACCTGTTCACCAGCCGGTCGCGCGCCCGCGCGTTCGTCTACACGCCGGAGGAGCTCGCCTACGAGATCGGCGCCGGCGAGATCGCGCTGGTCGTCGAACCCGTGCCGCTGTTCGACCGCGCGGTCAGCGCGGCGCTCGACTCGCTCGCCACCCCCGGCCGGCCGGCAGCGCCCGCCGCGGCGTGACGCCCGGTCCGCCCGCCCGCGATCGGACGCCGTGCGGGCGGCCGGCGCCCGCGCGCCGCGCTCGCTGACCGCCGCGCCGGTGCCCGCCTTCGCCGCCGTCGCTGCGCTCACCGCGCCGCTGTTTCTGCTGGTGTTCGTCGGGTACGCGCTGTCGCGGTGGGGCCGCTGGCCGAAGGTCGCGTCCGACGCGCTATCGCGATTCGTGTTCGCCGTCGCCATCCCCGCGTTTCTGTTCCGGCTGATGAGCGACTTTCCCGGCCAGCCGCCGGTAGACGCGATGCTGCTCGTCGCGTACTTCGGCGGCGCGCTCGTGACGTTCGCGCTCGCCCGCGCCGTGGCCGCGTGGGGCTTCGGCATGGACGGCGTCGGCCAGTCGATCTTCGGCGTCGGCACTGTGTTCTCGAACACGGTGCTGCTCGGCATTCCGCTGGCCAAGGTCACGCTGGGCGACGCGGTGCTGCCGCCGATGTCGCTGGTGATCGTGTTCAACGCGCTCGTGCTGTGGACGCTCGTGACCGTCTCCGTCGAGTGGGCGCGCAATCGCGAGCTGTCGGCGCGGGGCCTCGCGAAGACGGCGGCCGGCGTGGTCACCAACCCGGTCGTCGCCGCGATCCTGCTCGGCACGGCGTTCGGCTACACGGGGCTCGCGCTGCCGGGCTTCGCCGCCGAGACGCTCGGCCTCATGAGCCAGGCGGCGGTGCCGCTGTCGCTGATCGTGCTCGGCATGGGCCTCGCCGAGTACGGCATCCGCGACGGCTGGCGGCCGGCGGCGGCGCTCGCCGTCGTCAAGCTCGCCGTGTTTCCGCTCGTAGTCTTCGTCGCCGCGCGCGCGCTCGCGCTGCCGGAACGCGAACTCTCCGCGGTGGTCATGCTGGCGGCGCTGCCGGTCGGCGCCAACGTCTACCTGATGGCACGCGAGTTCGCGGCGCTCGAAGGGCCGGTCGCCGCGAGTCTCGTGCTGACCACGCTCGCAGCGGCGGTCACGACGCCGGTCCTCCTGTCGCTGCTGCGCTGACGCCCGCATGGCGCTGAAAGCCACGATCTTCAAGGCCACGCTCGCGGTCGCCGACATCGGCCGTGGCTACTACGGCACGCACGCGCTCACGCTCGCGCGGCATCCGTCGGAGACCGACGAGCGGATGATGGCGCGTCTGCTCGCGTTCGCGCTGCACGCGGACCCGAACCTCGCGTTCGGTCGCGGCCTGTCCACCGACGACGAGCCGGCGCTCGCGCTCGCCGACGCCACCGGCGCCATCGCCACGTGGATCGACGTCGGCCTTCCCGACGAGCGCGCGCTGCGCCGGGCCGCCGGTCGCGCGCGCGGCGTCGTCGTGTATGCGTACGGCGGGCGCGCGGTCGACCTGTGGTGGGCGCGCGCCGGCGAGGCGCTGCGGCGGCTGCCACGGCTGTCCGTCCACGCGATCGCGCCAGCGTCGCTCGCCGCGCTGGCGGCGCTCGTCGAACGTACGATGGACTTCACCTGCACGATCGAGGACGGCCACGTCTTCCTGTCCGGCCGGCACGCGACGGTCGCGGTCGAGCTCTCCACGTTGCACGCGTCCGGGGGCGGCGCGCGCAACGCGTGAGAAAATATGGCCGAGCCCATTCGCCTCGCCCCCATGCCACCTGCCATCGAGAAGAGACCCTACCGCGTACGCCGCTCGGCAATCCACGGCCGCGGGGTTTTCGCCACCGCCGAAATCCCCAAAGGCTCGCGGATCGTCGAGTACAAGGGCAAGCGCGCGTCGTGGGACGAGGCGCTCGCCCGCCCCGACAGCGACCCCACCGACCCCGCGCACACGTTCCTGTTCGAACTCGAGGACGGACAGGTGATCGACGCGCGCGTGCGCGGCAACGCCGCGCGCTGGATCAACCACTCGTGCGCGCCCAATTGCGTGACGCACGAGGACGACGCGGGCCGCGTGTTCATCGAGGCCAGGCGCCGCATCGTGCCGGGCGAGGAACTCACGTACGACTACCGGCTCTGGGTCGACGGGCGCCTGACGCGCGCCGAGCGCGCCCAGTACGCTTGCCGCTGCGGTGCGCGGCGGTGCCGCGGCACGCTGCTGCTGCCCCGGCGCAAGCGCTGACCCTCCGCAACGGCCGGCGAGACCCCGGGGCGGCCCGGCGCATGGCGCGCGAAAGCCGGGCCAGACTCGGCATTCGCGTGCCGAACGGCTGCCGCTAGTCATCGCGAAACCGCGCGAACGCCGCCACCGGCTCGCGCGTCGTCGTGAGCGCGTTCTCGCGCGCCGCCTCGTCGATCGTCCCCAGCGACATACCGCACAGCAGGACTTCGCCTTCGGGAATCGCCAGTTCGCGCCGCACCACGCGGTGAAACGGCAGGAACGCCGCCTGCGGGCACGTGTGCAATCCGTACGCTCGCGC
The DNA here is from genome assembly GCA_016716425.1 of Betaproteobacteria bacterium. Classification (GTDB taxonomy): domain Bacteria; phylum Pseudomonadota; class Gammaproteobacteria; order Burkholderiales; family Casimicrobiaceae; genus VBCG01. The sequence goes on along the minus strand of JADJWJ010000001.1, from coordinate 365,005 downwards.
GGCGATCATCACGCCCTCGATGAACATCCCCGTGTCGAGCCAGCTGCCCCGCTCCAGATCGCGGTCCAGCGTGAAGAAGAGTCCAACGGGTGCGCCGAAGAACGCGAAGTTCTTCGCGTGCTGCGCCTGCATCGCCACGCGGTCGCCGCGGCCGATGCCGACGATCCCGTAGTAATCCCAGCCAAGCGCGCGCCGGCGTGCGAGGTACGGCTCGCGCCATTGCGCCGGGTAGTACGCATATTCGGGCACGTGCGTGCCGTCGCCGCGGGCGGCCGCATCGTGTGCGGCGCGAAGCGCCGCGACGAGCCGGTCGCGCGCGGCGCCCGTGCACACGTACACCTTCCACGGCTGGCAGTTGGTTCCCGACGGGGCGCGGGCGGCGAGGTACAGGATGCCCTCGATCATGGCGCGCGGGACGGGGGTGGGCAGGAAGCCTCGCACCGAGCGGCGCGAAAGCAGCGCGTGCGCGACCGGCGCGCCCTCCGGCGGCAGGCCGGCGGGCGATGGCGGATCACGGTGCATGTCAGTGGCGACGGGCCGTCCCGAGCGACTGACCTGCCACGGCCTCGTTGGACAGGCACGATCTGCGAACGTCGGCGTGTCGGCCGTCACCCTCGCGCGCGGACGCGCTCTGCGAGCCTTGCCTTCGGCCCGCGCGCGAGGGCGTCCCGGGGGGCAGCGAGCGCAGCGAGCGTGGGGGCGGTTTCATCCTAGTGGCGACGGGCCGTCCCGAGCGACTGACCTGCCACGGCCTCGTTGGACAGGCACGATCTGCGAACGTCCGCGTGTCGGCCGTCACCCTCGCGCGCGGACGCGCTCTGCGTGCCTGGGCTTCGCCCCGCGCGCGAGGCGCTCGGGGGCAGCGAGCGCAGCGAGCGTGGGGGCGGTTTCATGCCAGGCGGTGGCACTGCAGTGCCGCCGCCAGTATGCCATCGGCCGGCGCGCCCGCGGGCGCCGCCGCCTCGGCCCCGCCGGTGCCGGGCGCCCGTCGGCTGCGACCCGCCGCAGGTCCGGACGCGCCGCGCCGCATCGGGTCGGCGCCCGTAGAATCGCGCCGATGCGTCCCCCCGCCAATCGCCCGTACCCGGCCACGGCCGCCCGGATCGCCGCGGCGGTCGCGTTCGCCACGCTCGCGACGTTCGCGACGGGGCAGATCGGTGGTCCTGCCGCGACCGTGCTGCCCGGCCTGGCGGCAGTGCCGAAGCCGCCGGCGGACCTGCGGCTGCCCGGTCCGGACCCGCGCGACTGCGGAACGACGCGGTACGCCGCACTGTGCGCGAAGGGCCGCTGGTCGCAGTTCGCGCGGATGGAGGTGACGCTCAAGGCCGGCGCCTTCTCGGGCACCTACACGATGGAGCGGCCGGACAACGGCGAGATTCTGACGACCTACGACGAGCGCACGCCCCGCGGACGCCGCGGCGGCGAGGTGCTGCTCCTGTCCGACGACGCCTTTGCCTACCGCACGCGCGAGCAGCTGCCGACCGACGACGACATCCTCGACTACATGTTGAGCGCGCCGAACATGGCGATGCAGCTCGTCGCAGTGCTGCTCGACGAAGGCGTCCTGGGCGGTCCGGCCGACGTCACCGGGCGCGTGGCGATTGCCGCCGGCAGCGACACGCAGTACATAAGAACCGAGTCGCCGACGACCGCAGCTCTCTACGGGCCGCCGTGGCGCGTGACCGGCACGATCCACCCGGACGACGGTGGCCGTCTGTCCTTCGCGCTGCGCTTCACGTTCCGCCCGGTCCACCGCGACGGCAGGCTCGCGCAGGGCCGGACCCAGACGATCGAGCTTGCGGGCCACGTCTCGTTCGCGGGCCGGCGCCCCGCGATGCCCGACTCGCTCGACCTCGTCGGCTGGAAGATCGTTCGCGGCGGCGCCCCACTGCCGGCGGCCTCGACGCTCGCGCAGGCCCGCAGCAGCGTCGGTCGCTAGCGGCCGATCGCCGCGCCGCTGCCCGCGCACACGGCGCGGCAGCCGCGTGCCCGACCGCGTCGTCTCCGCGACGGCGGGGACCCGGCGTCACGACTCTCCCGGTGGCCTTCCTTCGTGCAACGCCTCGAGGCCCCGCTTTCGCGGTGACGGCGGCGGCGGGGCAATCACGCGACCGGAAACTGCGTCCGGCAATCGCCAGGGCCACGGGGATCGCGCGCCGTCACGCGGTCGCGCGCACGAAGCAGGCGGCGAGAAAGCGCGCGCGGTGCGCTTCGGGTGCGGCCGGGGCGTCGAATACCTCCCGCGCCGCCTGCGACAGGAATTCCTCGTCCTCGGCGTCCTTCGCGAACCAGCGCAGCGCCGGCGGGTAGGCCTGGATCACCAGCAGGTCCTCCTCGAGCCGCGTCAGAAACGTCTCGCGCAGCACACCGTTGTCGCGGGCGCGCGCGGCATTGGCGATGAAGTCGCCGCCCTCGAAGCACTCGCCCACGGTCAGCGGCGAGGCCGTCGCCAGCGATCCCGCCAATGCGGTCGCCGCGATCGCGCCGCGCCAGAGTGTGCCCATGGTCTGCATCTCCACGCGTGCCGCGAGGGCGCGCCGCGATCGATCCTAGTCGCTGCGTCCGCCGCGTTCAATCGTGCTGTGCAGCATCGCCGATTTGCCGGCGCCGCCGCACCCCGGCACAATCGGAGTCCCGGAACGAGTCCGCGGTCACTGCACCGCAGGAAAACAGCACATGGCGCGCAAGAGGACCAATCCCGTCACCGGCACCACGGTCGTGCTCGAGCACGACTCGCGCGTGCTCGCGGACAACCCGCTGGGCGACCCGCACATCCGCAAGCTCGCCATCTGGCTGCCTCCCGGCTACGACCAGGGCGTCGCGCGCGGGTCGCGCGGCGCGCGCGGCCGCCGCTACCCGGTGCTGTTCGACCTCGTCGGATTCACCGGCTCCGGCCACGCGCACCTCAACTGGCGCCCGTTCGACGAGAACGTGCCCGAGCGCGCCGCGCGCCTCATCCACGAGCGGAAGATGGGACCGTGCATCGTCGTGTTCCCCGACTGCTTCACGTGCCTCGGCGGCAACCAGTACGTGAACTCGCCGGCGATCGGCCGCTACGCCGACTACCTGACGCGCGAACTGGTACCGCACGTCGACCGCGAGTTCCGCACGCTGGCCTCCCGCGAGCACCGCGGCTGCTTCGGCAAGTCGTCCGGCGGCTACGGCGCGATCATCCACGGCATGCAGTACGCGAAGTACTGGGGCGCGATCGCCGACCACTCCGGCGACGCGTACTTCGACTTCTGCTATCTGCCCGACTGGCCGCGCACGCTGAACGAACTCGATCGCTACCGGAAGCCGCGGCGGCGGCCCGGCCGGCAGGTCGTCCGCGCCCGGCGCGGCGACGGGGCCGACGACGGCCGCATCCGGCGCTTTCTCGAGGCGGTGTGGCGCAAGGAGAAGTTGAACGACGCCGAGGTGCACACGCTGATGGAGCTCGCGATGGCGGCGACCTACGACCCCGACCCGCGCGCGCCCGGCGGCTTCCGCGTCCCGTTCGACTTCGACACCGGCGAGCTCCTGCCGCGCCGCTGGGCGAAGTGGCTGGCGCACGACCCGATCCACCTCGTCGGCCGCTACGCGCGCAACCTGCGGACGCTCGCCGGCATCTACGTCGACTGTGGTTGGCGCGACCAGTACCACCTGCACTACGGCGCGCGGATCCTGTCGCGGCAGCTCGCCGCGCACGGCATCCGGCATACGTACGAGGAATTCGACGACACGCACTCGTCGATCGACTACCGGATGGACGTGAGCCTGCCTTTCCTCTACCGCGCGCTGAAGCCGTGACCGGCGCCGCCGTGGCCCGCACGCTGCTCGCCGCCGCGCGCACGTTCCTCGTTGCCACCGCGCTGGCCTGCAGCGGCGCGGCGCTCGCCGACGCCAACGTCGTCGCGCCGCCGCAGAACAACGCGGACTTCGACCTCGGCTTCGACGCGGTCCGGGCGCGCGACTGGGACCGTGCCGTGTACCACCTCGCCATCGCGGCGAAGGCGGAGCCGGGCAATGCCGACGTGCAGAACCTGCTGGGCTTCGCCTACCGCAACCAGAAAAGGCTCGATCTCGCGTTCGCGCACTACCGCGAGGCGCTGAAGCTCGACCCGAACCACCGCGGCGCGCACGAGTACGTCGGCGAGGCGTACCTGATGACGGGCGACAAGGCGAAGGCGCAGGAGCACCTGGCCGCGCTCGAGCGCATCTGCGGCCGCAATTGCGACGAGTACCGCGACCTCGCGCGCGCCATCGCGCAGGCGAAGTAGCGACCCACATCCGGAGGCAGACCATGCGCTGGGGTGACATGCGGCCGTCCGACAACGTCGAGGACCGCCGGGGCAGTGGCGGCGGCCGGCTTCCGCTGGGCGGCGGGATGCGCCTGGGTGGCGGCGCGCTGATCGTCGTCGTGATCCTGAGCCTCGTCTTCGGCGTGAACCCGATGCAATTCCTCGGGATGATGGAGGGTGCCGGCCCCGCGGTCGCGCCGCCGCAGCCGGCAGCACCCGCGCAGACCGCGCCGGCGCCCGCGGCGAAGGATCCGGAAGGCGCATTCGTCCGGCGGACGCTCGGCGATACCGAGGACGTCTGGACGGCGCTCTTCGAAGGCATGGGCTCGCGCTACGAGCCGCCGCGGCTCGTGCTCTTCGCGGGTGCGACGCCGTCCGCGTGCGGCCACGCGAGCGCGGCGGCCGGCCCGTTCTACTGCCCGGCCGACCGCAAGGTGTACCTCGACACCGCATTCTTCCAGGAGCTGTCGCGCAAGTTCGGCGCCCCCGGCGACTTCGCGGCCGCCTACGTGATCGCGCACGAGATCGGGCACCACGTGCAGAACCAGATGGGCACGATGCGCAAGTTCGACCAGGCCGCGGCGCGCACGGACGCGCGCGGGCGCAACGCGCTGTCGGTGCGCCTCGAACTGCAGGCGGACTGCTACGCGGGCGTCTGGGGCTTCTACGCGGCGAAGCGCAACCTGCTCGAACCGGGGGACGTCGAGGAGGGCCTGCGCGCGGCCTCCGCGGTCGGCGACGACACGATTCAGCAGCGCGCGCGCGGCCACGTCGTGCCCGACGCGTTCACGCACGGCAGCGCCGACCAGCGCGTGCGCTGGTTCCGTGCCGGCCTCGCCTCCGGCGATCCGCGTTCGTGCAACACCTTCGCGAACGACCGGTAGCAGGGGGCTGCGCGTCGCGCAGCGACTTGCTACCGCTTCGCCCCGCCGTCCGCCTGGAACCGCACGCGCACGACGGCCTGGTCGTACTCCTTCTCCACGCCCGGCGAGACTTCCTCGCCGCGCGCGGTGTACACGCGCCCGCCCTTCACCCGGCACGCGTTCCGTTCGTACTGGCACGGCCCCATCTCGGGGTGCTTGCGGCACAGGCTCTCCACCCTGGGCTCGTACTCGATCGCGGCCCGGACGTCGCCGATGGCGCAGTAGTACAGCGGCCCCGGCAGGAAGTCGCGGCGCGGCAGCGCGACCTTCGCCGGCGGCGGGGACGCGGCCGGACGCGCGGCCGGCGCGCTCGCGACGACGCCGGGACGCGCGGCCTGGGGATCCGCGGCCGCCGGCGGCGGCGGTGCCGGCTGCTGACACGCGGCCACGAGCAGCACGGCCGCCGCCGCCATGCGGGCACGATGGTTCGTCATCCGCCGATGTAACCACGCCCGCGCGGCGGCACGCAACCGGCCGGCCGCCACCGCCGGCGCGCAGCGGTAAAATGGACGAATCGTCCACGCCGGAGGAATCGCCCCATGTTCGCCCGAACGATCGTCGTCGCTGCGTTCGCGTTCATCCCCGCCGTCGCCCTCGCGCAGGCACCCGCGCCTGCCGCCGCGCCGCCCGAAATGGCAAAGTGCGAGAAGCCCGATGCGCACCCCGGCCGCCTCGCGTCGGACCAGAAGCGCCGCCAGTGGGGCAATGAAGTCATACAGTGGCAGAAGTGCGCGAAGGCCGTCGTCGAAGCGATCTCGGCGAAGGCGGACGCGGCCGTCAAGGCGGCCAATGCGGCCGTCGCCGAGTCCAACGCCGCGATCAACGCCTACAACGAGCAGGTCAAGGAGTACCAGGCGCAGGCCGACGCGGCGCGGTAGCCGCGACCGCTCAGCGCGCGTGCCGCACGCTGGCGACCACGCCCTGGTCGCACACGACGAACGTGGTCTCGTTGTCGGCGGTGGTGGGCGACCACCGGTAGTGCAGGACGCGCCGCCCGACCGCCGCGTCGAAGTCCTCTTCGATGCCTTCGGCGGGGCCCAGGTCGGCTTCGAGCGTCGCGCACGGCCGGCCGGGCACGAGGGCCTGCCGCGGCGTGGCGGCCGCGGCCGCGGCCTGCGCCGCGTCCTCCGAGCCGTGGTTGAGCCACGCGACGACGTTGTTGCGGAATCCGACCCGGGCCTCGAGGTCGGTGCGCCGGTAGACCCAGACCTCGCTCGCGTCCTCGCCGGCGCGCGGCGGGCGCATCTCCTGCGGCGCGCCCCACGCCTGCACCACCAGCGCGCGCGGCATGCCTGCGGCGACTTCCTTCAGCCGCGAGCGCGTCGCCAGTTCGGCGTCGTCGTCGTCGTCCTTCGCCGGGACGGCGCCGACGTGGAGCTCGACGCGGCCCCCCTTCTGCGACTCCGGGCACGGCTGCTGCTGGTACGTCGTGCGGCCGGCGCGGTCGACGCACTTGTAGACCTGCGCGTCGGCGGCCGGCGCGGCCAACGCCGCCAGCGCGGCCAGCACCGCGGCGCCCGGCGCGCGGCGGCCCGTCACTGCACGACCGTCCGTTCGACGTCGGCGACCTTGCCGCCGATGCACGAGAACACCGTGCGCATCTGCGGGTCGCCGTCCTTCGGCTCGTACGTGTAGCGGACGCCACCCGGCGCATTCGCGGCCGTGGCAACGGGCGCCTGCCGGTCGGCCGGCCCGATCTCGGCCAGCACGTGCTCGCAGTGGCGACCGGCGATGACGAACCGGCGGTTGTGCGCGCCGACGATCGGCGGCGGCGCGGTCGCCGGTGCGGTCGCCGTTGCCGGCCGCAGCGTCGCGGTCGCCGTTGCCGGCCGCGGCGGCGCGGTCGCCGCCGCGTCGTCGCGCACCCACGCGACATTCGGCCCCGCGAACCCCACCAGCGTCGCACCGTCCTTGCCCGCGTAGCGCCAGACCTCGGAGACGTCTTCGCGCGGCGCACCGGGCCGGATCTCGGCCGGGGTACCCCGCGACTTCAGCACCCAGCGCTTCGGCATGCCCTTGACCACGCGCGCGTCGCGCGCAGCGTCCTCCCACGCCGACGTGTCCTCGCGCGTCTCGGCCTTCGGCAGCGCGACGGCGCGGCCCGCCTGCCCCGCCGTGCACGGGGAGTCCTGGTAGGTGACGTTGCCGTCGGCGTCGACGCACTTGACCACGCTCGCCTGCGCACGCGCGGCCGGCGGCGCCAGCAGCGCCACGGCCGCAACCGAAGCCAGCGCGGCGCACACCGCGGCGCCCGGAAGGTGGCTCCCCGTCATTGCGCTATCATGCCTCATCATGTGCGCAGCGTGCAGCAAGGCCCGTGCCGGAACGAGGACCGCGGTTCGCCGGCAGGCCCGCCCGGCGCCGGTCCGCCTGCCGCCCGGTGCGGCGCTCCGGCGCGCACCGCCGGCCTCTCCCTGCTAGTCCCGCCGGTCCCGCGAGCCCCCGATGCCCGCGCGCGCGCTCGCAGCCGCCGCCCCGCCCGGTCTCACCGCGGCGGCCGACGACACGGCGCACGCGATCGCGCGCGCGCTGCGCGACGGCTTCGACCGCCACTACGCGCTGTTCCGCGATTGCGCGCGCGCCGCGAAGGGCCACTTCGAGTCGCGCAACTGGCGCGCGCTGCGCCACGTCGCGCGCGACCGTATCGACTACTACGACCGCCGCGTCGTCGAGACGGTCGAGCGCATTCAGCGCGAGTTCCGCCCGGCCGGTCTCGACGGCAGCGGCGCGGACGCGCTGTGGGAGCGCGTGAAGCTGCATTTCATCGGCCTGCTCATCGACCACAAGCAGCCGGAGTGCGCCGAGACGTTCTTCAACTCGGTGTCGTGCAAGATCCTGCACCGCACGTACTTCCACAACCGCTTCATCTTCGTGCGGCCGGCGATCTCGACCGAGCATATCCAGGCGGACCCGCCGACGTACCGCAGCTACTACCCGCGCGAGCAGGGCCTGCGCAGCGCCCTGATCGACGCCGTGCTCGACTTCCGCTTCGAGACGCGCTTCGCCGATTTCCGCCGCGACCTCATCCACCTGCTGGCCGCGTTTCGCGCCCAGGCGCCGCGCCCGTACGTGGCCGAGGCCAACCACCAGCTGCAGGTGCTGTCGACGCTGTTCTTCCGCGATCAGACCGCCTACGCGGTCGGCCGCGTCGTCAACGGCATGCGGATGACGCCGTTCGCCGTCGCGATCAGGCACGCGGCGGACGGCCGGCTGTACGTCGACGCGCTGCTGACGGACGAGGCGGAACTCGCGCTGCTGTTCTCGGCCAACCGCTCGTACTTCCTCGTCGACATGGAGGTGCCGTCCGCGTACGTCGCGTTCCTGCACGCGATGCTGCCCGACAAGACACCGTCCGAGCTGTACACGATGGTGGGCCTGCAGAAGGCCGGCAAGAACCTCTTCTACCGCGACTTCCTGCACCACCTCGCGCACTCGCGCGACCGGTTCATCGTCGCGCCCGGGATCCGCGGGCTCGTGATGTGCGTGTTCACGCTGCCGTCGTACCCGTACGTGTTCAAGATCATCAAGGACCGCATCGCGGCCTCCAAGGACACCGACGCGGCGAAGGTGCAGCAGAAGTACGCGCTGGTGAAGCACCACGACCGGGCCGGCCGGATGACCGACATCCTCGAGTACTCGGACGTCGCGTTCCCGCGCAGCCGCTTCGCGCCGGAGCTGCTGGCCGAGTTGCGCGACGTCGCGCCGACGCAGATCGAGGAGGACGGCGACCGCGTCATCGTGCGCCACGTCTACATCGAGCGCCGGATGACGCCGCTCAACCTGTTCCTCGAGGCGGCCGACGACTCCGAGCGGATCGCGGCGATCCGCGACTACGGCGACGCGCTGCGCGAACTCGCCGCCGTCAACATCTTCGCCGGCGACCTCCTGTTCAAGAACTTCGGAATGACGCGCTACGGGCGCGTCGTCTTCTACGACTACGACGAGATCGAGTACCTGACCGACTGCCGGTTCCGGAAGATCCCGCCGCAGCCGCCGGGCTTCGACGAGATGTCCGGCGACGTCTGGTACCCGGTCGGCCCGCACGACGTGTTCCCGGAGGAGTTCGCGACGTTCCTGCTCACCGATCCGCGTGTGCGCGAGGCGTTCGTCGCGTTCCACGCCGACCTGCTCGACGCGGCGTGGTGGTCGGGCGTGCAGGAGCAGATCGGCGGCGGCGAGCCGGCCGAGGTGCTGTCCTATCCGGGCCGCGTGCGGTTCGCACCACCCGCGCCGGCGGCGGGCTAGAGCGGATCCGGCCGCCCGGTGCGCTGCGCCTGTACTCGACAGGATTGCCGCAGGCTACCGCTCGGCGGCTTCCGGCGGACGATCGTCGGATGGGCCTCCCCGCCACCCCCCGGTTGCGCATACTCGCCGTCCACAACAAAGCGTCGCTGCGGCGGCGGAGCGGACCGCTCCGTGCACCGCAGCGCGCGGTTGGAGGCTGCGGCGACCCGGCGACGGCGAGACGGCGCTGCACGCACTCCGGATCGGCGGGGGATGGCGGCGTGTACGTGAGCGCATTCGAGTTGTACCGGATCGGCCCGGGACCGTCGTCGTCCTACACGGTGGGGCCGCAGCGCGCCGCCCTGCGCTTCGTGCACGAGCTCGCGGCGGACGGCCTGCTGCCGATGACCGCGCGAGTCGAGGCCGAACTGTACGGCGGCCTGTCGTTCCACGGCCGCGAGAACGGCAGCGACCGCGCGATCGTCGCCGGGCTCTCCGGCCAGCCGCCCGAGCGCTGCGACAGCGCGACGCTCGCGCAGTGCCTCGAGCGCGCGCAGGCCGAGCGCGCGCTCGCCCTTCCGGGCGGGCGCCGCGTCGGGTTCGATCCCGCGCACGACCTGCGGTTCATCGTCAACCACTCGCTCGCGTACGACGGCAACGCGATGCGCTTCGTCGCCCGCGACGCACGCGGCGACGCGGTCGCGTCGCGCGTCTACTTTTCCACCGGCGGGGGCACCGTGCTGTCGGACCAGGACGCTTCGGGCGGCGCGGCGATGCCGCGCGTGCCTTTCACTTTCGCGTCGGCGGAAGCGTTGCTCGCCGCGTGCGCCGCGCACGGCAAGAAGATCGTCGACATCGCCCGCGCGAACGAAGCCACGTTCTACAGCCCCGGCGAAGTGCGGGCCGGGCTCCTGCAGGTCGCGCAGGCGATGCGCGCCTGCGTCGAGCGCGGGCTGACCAGCGAGGGCCCGATGCCGGGCGGCGGGCGGCGGACGGCGCCGTCGTGGTCGGACGCGCATCGCTCGACCGGCGGGTCGCCCGGCGACCGCGTCGCGATCTACGCGACGGCGGTAGCCGAGGAGAACGCCACCGGCGGCCGGGTCGTCGCCGCCCCGTCGTGCGGCGCCGCGGGCCCCGTGGCGGCGCTGCTCCAGCTCTGGCGCGACACGGCGCCGATCGGACACGAGGAGCGCGCACTCGACTTCCTGCTGGCCGGCGCCGCGGTCGGCGGCCTGTTGCGCTCCGCGGGCGTCCGGCAGGTCGGCTGCCAGGGCGAGGTGGGCGTCGGCGCCGCAATGGCGGCGGCGGGGCTCGCGGCGGTGATGAGCGGCAGCAACGCGCAGATCGTCCACGCGGCCGAGCGCGCGCTGGCGCCGCACCTGGGCCTCCCCTGCGACCCCGACGGCGGCCGCATCGAACAACCGTGCATCGAGCGCAACGCGCTGGCCGCGCGACGCGCGTACGACGCGGCGCTCGCCGCGGTGCGCGCGCCGGCGCCGCGCCAGGGGTTCGATTCGCTCGCGCGCACCGTGGTGGAGACGGGCCGCAAGATGGCCGGCCGCTACAAGACCGCGTCCATCGGCGGCATCGCGCTCAACGTCGCCGAGTGCTGACGCGGGTCGGGGCGCGGGCCGGCCCGCACCCGCGCTCCCGCGCGTCCGCGCCTCGGGCAGCGCGCGGTGATATCCTCGCGGGGTCGTCCCCCGGAGCCACCGCATGACCCGCCTGTCCGCGCGTGCCGCCGCGCCCGCACTCGCGCTCGCCGCCGCGCTGGCGCTCGCAGCGTGCGAGAACCCGCAGAAGAAGAAGGAGGAGGAGCTCGCGAAGAACACGTTCGCCTGCCAGCTGAACGGCGAGCGGTTCATCGTGCGTTTCGTCGAGGGCGAGGCCCGCGTGCTGCTGCCGGGCGCGCAGCGGGTGACGCTCTACCAGATTCCGAGCGTGGGCGCCGCTGCCGGCGTCCGCTACAGCAACGGCAATCTCGAGCTGCGCGGCCGCGGCACGGAACTCGTGTTCATCGCCGACAACGTGCCCACGCCGCTGCGCGACTGCGAGCCGTACGCCGTGCTGCCGCCGGCGAAGTAGGCGCCCGCGCGTGTCCGCGGCGACGGCGTTGCCGGCGGTCGGCGTCATCGGCGCCGGCGCCATGGGCATGGGCGTGGTGGCGAGCCTGCTGCGCGCAGGTTTCGACACCCGCGTGCGCGACATCAAGCCGGACGTCGAGGTCGAGGCCGCGGCGCGAGGGGCGACCTGCGAGCCCTCGCCTGCCGCGCTGGTTCGCGCCTGTGGCGTCGCGATCGTCCTCGTCGTCGATGCCGACGAGGTCGAGACCGTGCTGTTCGGGGCCGACGGCGCCGCGCCCGCGCTCGCGGGCGGCCGGGTCGTGCTGCTTGCCTCCACGGTCGATCCGGACTACGTGACGGCGCTCGCGCCGCGGGTCGCCGCGCGCGGCGGCGTGCTGGTGGATGCGCCGGTGTCGGGCGGCCCGCGCCGCGCGCACGACGGCACGATGACGATGATGGTCGCGGGCGACGAAGGCGCGCGCGCGCGCTGCGCGCCGGTGCTCGCGGCGATCGCCGGCACGGTGTTCCACGTGGGGACGCAACCCGGACATGCGGCCCGCTTCAAGATCGTCAACAATCTGCTGGCCGCGGTGAACCTCGCGGCCGGCGCGGAGGCACTCGCGCTCGCCGCGAAGGCCGGGCTCGATCCTCGCCTCGTCGTCGACATCGTCAACGCGAGCTCGGGCGGCAGCTGGATCTTCGCGGACCGGATGCCGCGCGCGCTCGCCGGCGACTATGCGCCGCGCGCCGCGGCGCGCATCCTGACCAAGGACGTCGGCATCGCGGCGGCGTTCGCGCGGCGCCACGGCGTGCCCGCGCCGCTCGCCACCGCCGCGCACGCCGCGTTCGCGGCGGCCGTCGCCGCCGGCTACGGCGACGAGGACGACGCCGCGATCGTCAAGCACTGCCGCGACCGGGCGGGCCTGCCGCGATGACGCGCGCGTAAGGACGCGCCGCGGCGCGCCGACTACAGCACGCAGGCGGCGCCGCGCGCCCCGGACAAACTCCGAGAAGGAATCCCCGATGAGATCACGTTCCCTGCTCCGCGCAAGCCGCGACGCGCTCGCGGCCGTCCTGGCGTGCTTTGCCGTGGCGGGCGCCGCCGGCGCGCAGCCGGCGAAGGCGCCGCCGGCCGGCGCCGCCGTCGCGACGTTCGCCGGCGGCTGCTTCTGGTGCATGGAACCGCCGTACGACAAGCTTCCCGGCGTCCTGTCCACGACGTCGGGCTACATGGGCGGCACCACGCGCAACCCGACCTACGAGGAGGTGTCCGCCGGCCGCACCGGCCACGCCGAGGTCGTGCAGGTCGTCTACGACCCGAAGCAGGTCACGTACGAAAAGCTGCTGGAGGTGTTCTGGCGCAACGTCGACCCGACGGTGAAGGATCGCCAGTTCTGCGACGCGGGCTCGCAGTACCGGACGGCGATCTTCGTGCACACGGACCTGCAACGGCAGGCGGCGGAGAACTCGAAGGCGCTGCTCGCGACGACCAAGCCGTTCAAGGATCCGATCGTGACGCCGATCGTCGCCGCCGGCGAGTTCTGGCCGGCCGAGGAGTACCACCAGGACTACTACGTCAAGAACCCGGTCCGCTACACGTACTACCGGACCGGCTGCGGGCGCGACGCACGTCTGAAGGCGCTGTGGGGCAACGCCGCCACGCACTGACCCCGCGGTGAACGGCAGGCCGGTCAGAGCACGCCGAGCGCGCTGGCGGCCGCGCCGGCCACCGTCGACGCGATGAACAGCAGCACCATCGCGATGCCGACGAACTCCGCCTGGTCGCTGCGCTTGACCGCGAGCACCTGCCGCACGCCCAGCCACCAGACGAACAGCGAGTGGCACAGTCCGATCAGCCCGACGAGCGCCATGACCGGCAGCAGCAGCGTGGCGCCGGCCAGCATCACCGGGACCGAACCGTACGTGGCCACCTTGAGCGCCGCGCGATAGTCGCGCGAGCTGCCGTACAACGGCGCGATCAGCACGAAGATGGCCGCGAGCGCGAACACCGACAGGATCGACGTGAACAGGGTGGTCGCCCCCGCGGCGAGGATCTGGTCGGGCGGCACCAGATAGCCGGCGTCGGCGTCCCAGGTCCGGTCGAAGTAACTCATGCCGATCACGGTCGCGACCGGCGCCAGCAGCGACAGCGGCACGATGTAGCGCCGCGTCAGTTCGTCGATCGACGTGTCCTCGCGCGCGATGAGCTCCCACTCGTCGCCTGGACGAAGCACGATGCCGACGATCCGCTGCCAGGTGGTCATCGGGCGATTGTAGGACGGACCGTGCTGGTCGGACCGTTGACGGCGCGCGCGGCGGCGCCGGATACTCGGGCGGACGCCCGGCCCGGCGCGGCCGGCGCACCACGACGCGAGGACCGATGGAGATGAAGCGGATGTCCGGCGGCAGCCTGCGGGCCGCCGGCTACGACGAGCGCGCACGGCTGCTCGTCGTCGAGCTCACCGCAGGCACCTTCCAGTACACGGGCGTCTCGCCCGAGGTGTGGCGCCGGTTCGCGACGGCGTCGTCGCCGTGGAGCTTCTTCCGCGACAACATCGAGGAGGAGTACGCCGCGAAGCGCATCCGCTAGGACGAGCCGCCGCGTCGCAACCGACACGGGCCGCCGCGCATCGTGCCCGCAGGCCGGATGGGCGTCGGCCCGGCACCCGCGTCCGTTACTGGACGGCGAGCTTGCGCCCCGCGACCTGCGGCTTCTTCGCCAGCGTCAATTCCAGCACGCCGCCGTCGTACTTTGCCTGGCTCGCGTTCTCGTCGAGTTCGGCCGGCAGCACGAAGCTGCGGAAGACGGCGCCGGCGTAGCGCTCGCTGCGCAGCACGCGCTCGCCTTCCTTCTGCTCGGTCGTGCGCTTCACTTCCGCGGCGATCGTGACCTGGTTGCCCTCGACGGTCACCTGGATGTCCTCCTTTTTCACCCCCGGGATCTCGGCGTGGACGACGTACGCCTCGGGCTTCTCGGTGACGTCGACCTTGATCGGCGCGGGCGCGTCGCGCAGCGCGCGGACGGGCTTGAAGAAGCCGCGGAAGATGTCGTCGAACGCGGCGTCGGCAAACGGGTCGTACACTTGCAGGGTGTTCATGGGCGTTTCTCCATTCGCGATGAGGTTGGCGCGGGATGCCGCCGCGTTGCGGCAGCGCCCGCCGACACAGCCCATCTGGGGTTCGCGGCCGCGGGCTTCAAGCCCCGCCGCACCGGTCGCTTGCGTTTTGGCAGGTGCCGATGGACGATGCGGTGACGTAGCAACGCGCTGCGCGCGGAGATCACGGTCAAGCTCAACGCGCAGGAGAACCCGGCGCTCATCGGCCTCATCAACCGGATGGAGGAGACCGACGACTGGGCGGTGGCCGACCTCGAGACGGCGCTCGATGTCGCCGAGGTGTCGCGCGACGCCGGCGAGCTGGCCGAGGTCGAGGCCGCGCTGGTTCGTGTCGCCGACGGGACGTACGGCACCTGTGTGGAGTGCGGCGAGCCGATCCCGCACGCCCGCCTCGCGGCGAGCCCGTCGGCGGCGCGCTGCATCGCGTGCCAGGAGCGGCTCGAGGCCGGCGCCCGCCGCGGCCCGCCGACGCTGTGACGGTGCCACGCGCGACCGCGCCGCCCGCCATGACGCAACGCAAGGTCCGGTCCGCCGCCCGGGCGTAGGCTGCCTCCGCATGAACTACCGTCGCCTCGGCCGCACCGGCCTCAAGGTCAGCGAGCTTTCGTTCGGCTCGTGGGTCACGTATGCCAACCAGCTCGGCACGGACGCCGCCCGCGAGTGCATGGCCGCCGCGTACGACGCCGGCGTCAACTTCTTCGACAACGCGGAGGCCTACGCGAAGGGCGAGTCCGAGCGGATCATGGGCGACGTGCTGCGCCGGTCGGGCTGGCGGCGCAGTTCCTACGTCGTGTCGACGAAGTTCTTCTGGGGCCTGGCGGACGGCCCCAACGAGAAGAACACGCTCAACCGCAAGTACCTGCGGCAGGCGCTCGACGGCTCGCTCGCGCGCCTGCAGCTCGACTACGTCGACCTCGTGTTCTGCCACCGGCCCGACCCGGACACGCCGATCGAGGAAACCGTGTGGGCGATGTCGGACATGGTGGCGTCCGGCAAGGCGCTGTACTGGGGTACGTCCGAGTGGCCGGCCGCCGACATTGTCGCCGCCTGGCACATCGCCGATCGCCACCACCTGCACCGGCCGGTGATGGAGCAGCCGCAGTACAACCTCTTCCACCGTGAGCGCGTGGAGCGCGAGTACGCTCGCCTGTACGCCGACTACGGGCTCGGCACGACCGTCTGGAGCCCGCTCGCGTCGGGCCTGTTGACCGGCAAGTACGCCGCTGGCATTCCCGCGGGCTCGCGCGCGACGCTCAAGGGCTACGAGTGGCTCGCCGAGCGACTGTCCGACGAGGCGAAGATCGCCCGGGTCGCGCGGCTGGCGCCGATCGCCGCCGACCTCGGCTGCACGCTCGCGCAGCTCGCGCTCGCGTGGTGCCTCAAGAACCCGCACGTGTCGACGGTAATCACGGGCGCGTCGCGCGTCGAGCAGGTGCGCGAGAACCTGGCGGCGCTGCCGGTGGTGGCGCGCCTCGCACCCGACGTGATGGCCCGCATCGACGCCGCGGTCGCGGGCTGACCGGTGCGCAGGGCGTCCACAATGGCTGCGCCGTGAACCCGCTGTCGAGCTGGCAGGAGGAGCAGCGCTCCGCGTTTCTCTACCGCGCATGCGCCGCGGCCGAGGCCGGGACCGTGCGCGCCGAACTGTTCGTGCGCCTGGCCGGCGAGGCCGAGGCGCAGGCGGCGATCTGGCGCGCGCAGTTGACGGCGCGCGGGCACCCGCCGCCGCCACCGTTTGCGCCGGACCCGCGCACGCGGCTCGTCGCCCGCCTCGTCGGCTGGCTGGGCCCGCGCCGGCTGCGGCCGGTGCTGGCCGCGATGAAGGTCCGCGGCATGGCGGTCTACGCAACTTCGCACGGCGCCGACACCGGCCACCCCGCGCCGTCGGCACCCGGCACCGTCGAGTTCCACCATCGCGGCCTGGGCAGCGGCGGCAACCTGCGCGCCGCGGTGTTCGGCGTCAACGACGGCCTCGTGTCCAACGCGAGCCTCATCCTCGGCGTGGCCGGCGCCAGCGCCGACACGCATCTCGTGCTCGTCTCCGGCGTGGCCGGCCTCGCAGCGGGCGCCTTCGCGATGGCCGCCGGCGAGTACGTGTCGGTGCGCTCGCAGCGCGAGCTCTTCGAGTACCAGATCGGGCTCGAGCGCGACGAGCTCACGCAGTACCCGGAAGCCGAGGCGCAGGAGCTCGCGCTGATCTACGCCGCCAAGGGACTGCCGCAGAAGGAGGCCAACCGGCTCGCGAAGAAGATCGTCGCCGACCCGGAGCACGCGCTCGACACGCTGGCGCGCGAGGAGCTGGGCCTCAATCCGGCCGAGTTAGGCTCGCCGGTCGGCGCCGCGACGGCGTCGTTCGTGTCGTTCGCCGCCGGCGCCGCGCTGCCGCTGGCGCCGTTCGTGTTCGCGACCGGCACCCGCGCGCTCGTCTCGGGCGTGGCGGTCACCGCGGTGGCATTGTTCGCGATCGGCGCCACGCTGTCGCTCTTCACGGGGCGCAGCGCGTGGTACTCGGGGGGGCGGATGCTGGCGCTGGGCGCGCTTGCGGGCGCCATCACGTTCGGCATCGGCCGCCTCTTCGGTGTCGCGCTCGGCTGACCGCGGCGGCACGCGCAGGCAGCGGCCACGCGCAGCGCCCACCGCGGCGACCGGTGTGCCGGTGGCAGGGCCGGCCCTGGTGCTGCGGCCGGGACGCGAACGGTCGCTCGCGCTGCGGCATCCGTGGGTGTTCTCGGGCGCGGTGGACCGCGTCACCGGCGATCCGGGGACCGGCGACACGGTCGCGCTCGTCGGCGCCGACGGCGCGTGGCTCGCTTCCGCCGCCTACTCGCCGGCGTCGCAGATCCGCGCGCGCGTCTGGTCGTTTACCGTCGGCGCGACGATCGACGACGCGTTCATCCGGCGCGCGGTCGAACGCGCCGCGGCCGCGCGCGCGCCGATGCTCGACGCGCGCCACACGGCCGCGCGGCTCGTCCACGGCGAATCGGACGGGCTGCCCGGCGTGATCGCGGACCGCTACGGCGACGTGGTCGTACTGCAGTGCCTGGCGGCCGGCGCCGAGCGCTGGCGTGCGGCGCTCGTCGCCGCGCTCGCCGCCTTGCCGGGCGTGCGCTGCGTCTACGAGCGCTCGGACGCCGAGGTGCGCGCGCTGGAAGGCCTGCCGCCCCGCACCGGCCCGCTGGCCGGCCACCTGCCGCCCGCGGTCGCGATCCTCGAGGACGGCATCGCGTACCGCGTGGATCCGGTCGCCGGCCAGAAGACGGGATTCTTCCTCGACCAGCGCGACAACCGGCGACTCGTGCGCGAGCTGGCGCACGAGCGCCGCACCCTCAATGCGTTCTGCTACACGGGTGGGTTCACGCTGGCGGCGCTCGCCGGCGGCGCGGCGTCCGTGGCATCGATCGACAGCTCGGGCGACGCGCTGGCGCTGGCCCGCGAGAACCTCGCGCGCAACCCGGCGCTGCCGGCCGCGGCCGCGACCTGGGTGGAAGCCGACGCCTTCGCGGACCTGCGCCGCCTGCGCAACGACGGCGCCGTGTTCGACCTCGTGGTGCTCGACCCGCCGAAATTCGCGCCGACGGCGGCGCACGCGCAGCGCGCGGCGCGCGCGTACAAGGACGTCAACCTGCTGGCGTTCAAGCTGCTCGCACCCGGCGGCCTGCTGCTGACGTTCTCGTGTTCGGGCGGGATCAGCGCCGACCTCTTCCGCAAGATCGTCGCCGGCGCCGCGCTGGACGCCGGCGCGGACGGGCAGGTGCTGCGCACGCTCGGCGCCGCCCCCGACCATCCGGTGGCGCTCGCCTTTCCCGAGGGCGAGTACCTGAAGGGGCTGCTCGTCCGCAAGGTGTGAACGGGTGTTCTCGCAAAGAGACTCAGAGGCGCAGAGGAACCTCGCTTCTCTGCGCCGCTTCGCCAGAGAACCACCGGCTCGGCCGACGTGGCGTGCGCAGATCACGAAGCGCAGCCAAGGCGCAGGGGAGCCTGGCGTTCTCTGCGCCTCTGCGTCCCATTTTGAGAGAACCACCCGCCGCGGCAGCAAAAACAAGGCCGCAAAGGGTTGCCCCGATGCGGCCTTGTCAGCCTCGGCCGGATGGACAGGAGGTCACCCGGCCGTGTTCAGCAATCGTCGCGGGCGTTCAGCCGCCCTTCATGCACTCGCTCTGCGCCTTGTTGCGCTCCTCGCCCTTCAGGCCGGCGGTCTGCTTGTTGCAGAACGCCATCCGGCTCTCGGGCTTCGCGGCCGGCTTATTCGACAGGCAGGTCTTCATGAACGCCTTGCGCTCTTCGCCCTTCTTGTCGCCCGCCTGCTCGTTGCAGGCCTTCATCCTCTCCTGCTGCGGATTGGCGGCGGCCTTGGTGTCGGCGCCAAACGCCGGGGCCGCGACCAGCGCGCCCGCGACGACCAGTGCCATCAGCGACTTCATGCGTATCCCTTCGGCTTTGCGGTGATCGGGCCTTTGTCCACGGCCCGCTGCGGGCGGTCCCAGCGACCGGTCGCAACCTCTTCAGGGCAGTCTACGGTATCGGAAACGGCCGAAGCAATGGTTTCGACGACGGCCGCGGCGCGGGTGTTGCGCGGGTGCCATACCGCGGTGCACCATGCTTTCGTGCCCCCCGCCACACCCTGCGGGCCGGATGCGGTAATATATTGTTTTGGCTGATTTTTCCCAAGGAAACCCGGCCGTGCCTACCTCGACCGCCCACCGCCACAAGTCCATCGCCGGCGCGGCGCCCGCCGCCGCGCACCCGATCGACGACACGCGCATCACCGAGATCTCGGAGCTGTCGCCGCCGTCGCACCTGCTGCGCGAGTTCCCGGCCTCCGAACGCGCCGCCACGACGACGTACGACGCGCGCCACGCGATCCACCGCGTGCTGCACGGCGCCGACGACCGGCTGCTGGTCGTCGTCGGCCCCTGCTCGATCCACGACTACGACGCCGCGATCGACTACGCCACGCGGCTCGCCGCGCTGCGGCAGGAACTCGCCGACCGGCTGATCATCGTGATGCGCGTCTACTTCGAGAAGCCGCGTACGACCGTCGGCTGGAAGGGCCTCATCAACGACCCGCGGCTCGACGACAGCTTCCGCATCAACGAGGGGCTGCGGCTCGCGCGCCGCATTCTGGTCGAGGTGAACGAACTCGACGTCCCGGCGGGCACCGAGTACCTCGACATGATCACGCCGCAATACATCGCCGACCTGATCGCGTGGGGCGCCATCGGCGCCCGCACGACGGAAAGCCAGGTGCACCGCGAACTCGCATCCGGCCTCTCCTGCCCGGTCGGCTTCAAGAACGGCACCAACGGCGACGTCAAGGTCGCCGTCGACGCGATCAAGGCGGCCTCGGCGCCACACCACTTCCTGTCGGTGACCAAGGGCGGGCACTCGGCGATCGTCCACACCGCCGGCAACGAGGACTGCCACATCATCCTGCGCGGCGGCAGGACGGCGAACTACGACGCCGCGAGCGTCGAGGCGGCCTGCCGCGAACTCGCACACGCCGGCCTCGCCGCGCGCGTGATGGTCGACTGCTCGCACGCGAACAGCCAGAAGCAGCACGACCGGCAGGTCGACGTCGCGCACGACGTCGCCGGCCAGATCGCGGCCGGCGACGCGCGCATCTGCGGCGTGATGATCGAGAGCCACATCCACCCGGGCCGGCAGGACCTCGTGCCCGGGCAGGCGCTGCAGTATGGCGTCTCGATCACCGACGCGTGCATTGGCTGGGACGCCACCGTCGACACGCTGCACGTGCTCGCCGAGGCGGTCCGGCAGCGGCGCTTCAAGCTGACCGACGAGGCCTGACGGAGTTGCGCGTGCCCGCCTGCCCGCGCGCAGAACCGGCGCTGCCGCTGGAGACGGAGTTGAAGCTCCGCATCGCACCGGACGCCGCGCCCGCGATCGCACGGCACTCGGCCGTGAAGGCCGTCCGGCGCGGCCGCGCGCGGACCGTCCGGCTCGTCTCCACCTACTACGACACCGACGACGGCGCGCTCGCGCACGCCGGAATCGCGCTGCGGCTGCGGCGCGACGGCCGCCGCTGGGTGCAGACGGTCAAGGGCCCGGCGGTGGCGCCGCAGGCGGGCGGGCTCGCGGCACGGACCGAGTTCGAGTGGCCGGTGGCCGGGCGCGCGCTCGACCCGCGGCGCTTCGCCACCACGCCGTACCGGCGCATCCTCGGCCGCGCGGAGCGGCAAGGTCTCGCTCCGCGCTTCACGACCGACTTCGCGCGCACGACCATCCCCCTCGCCTTCGCCGACAGCACGATGGCACACCTGTGCGTCGACTTAGGCGAGGTGCGCACCGACGATGGCGGCCCGCTCGTCCGCGCGCCGGTCCACGAGATCGAACTCGAGCTGGAGGCGGGCGACCCCATCCGCCTGTTCGACCTCGCGCACGCGCTCGCCGCCGACCTGCCGCTCGCCTTCGAGCCCGCCAGCAAGGCGGAGCGCGGCCACGCGCTGCGGCACCCGCCGGTAACCGCACCGGTCCGCGCGGCGGACGCGGACCTGCCCGGCAAGTGCACGGCGGCCGCCGCGTTCGCGGCGTTCATCCGCGCGTCGCTCGCGCAGATCGAGCGCAATGCCCACGGCGTCGTCGCCGGTGACGACCCGGAGTGGATCCACCAGATGCGCATCGGCGTGCGCCGGCTGCGCGCGTGCGTGTCGCTCGCGCGCCGCGCGATGGCGCCGCCGGCGGTCGAGCCGCTGCGCGTCGAACTGCGCTGGCTCGCGCAGTCGCTGGGACCGGCGCGCGACCTCGACGTGTTCGCGACCGCGACACTGCCCGCGTTCGCCGCGGCGGCGCAGCGCGGCGGCCGCGCCGATGCGTTAACCGCCTCCCTCGCGAAGCTCGCCGCGCGCGTCGCCGTGCGGCGGCGCGAGGCCAGGACGATCGCGCGCGCGGCCGTGGCGTCGCCGCGCTTCGTGCGCCTGGTGCTCGCGGCCGCGGCGCTCGCGGCGGCGCCCGCCGCGGCCGCGCCGCACGGCCACGACGGCAAGCCGCGCCTCGCGCTGCCCGCGCGGGAGTTCGCGCGGCCTCTGCTCAAGCGCCGCCACCGCGCGCTGGAGGCACTGGGTGCCGACCTCGCGCACGCGACGCCGGAGACGCGGCACGCGGCGCGGCTCGCCGCGAAGCACCTGCGCTACGCCACGGAGTTCTTCGCGCCGCTGTACCCGAAGAAGCGCACGAAGAGCTACCGCAAGGCGCTCACCGCACTGCAGGAGGAACTCGGCGTGTGGAACGACGCCGCAGTCGCCGCGCGGCTCGCGGGGGAACTCGCCGGCGCGCAGTCGCCGGCCGCGGCGGCGTTCTCCGGCTGGGCGATCGCCCGCGGCGCGGAACGCACGGATGCGCTCACCGCCGCGTGGGGCGGCTTTGCCCGGGCGCGTCCGTTCTGGTCGGCCGACTAGGATGAAACCGCCCCCACGCTCGCTGCGCTCGCTGCCCCCGGCGGGGGCAGGTCAGTCGCTCGGGACGGCCCTTCGCGCATGAAACCGCCCCCACGCTCGCTGCGCTCGCTGCCCCCGGCGGGGGCAGGTCAGTCGCTCGGGACGGCCCTTCGCGCATGAAACCGCCCCCACGCTCGCTGCGCTCGCTGCCCCCGGCGGGGGGCCTGAAACCGCCCCCGCTGCTGCGCTCGCTGCCCCCGGCGGGGCAGGTCAGTCGCTCGGGACGGCCCTTCGCGACTGACACGCACGCAATGCCCGACGGCACGTCGCCGCGACGTCCGGCGCCTTTCGCCAGTCCGCGCTGGCTGCCCGGCGGACACGCGCAGACCATCTATCCATACTTCCTGCCGCGGCCGGGCGTGGCGTACCGGCGCGAGCGCATCGCCACGCACGACGGCGACTTCTGGGACGTCGACTGGCTGGCGAGAGCACCCGGCATCGCGGCGGACGCACCGCTGGTCGTGCTGTTCCACGGGCTCGAGGGCAGCGCCGGGTCGCACTACGCGCTGCACCTGATGGCGCTGCTCGCCGCGCAGGGCTGGCGCGGCGTCGTCCCGCACTTCCGCGGCTGCGGCGGCGCGCCCAACGCGCGTCCGCGCGCCTACCACTCCGGCGACCACGAGGAGGTCGGCGCGATGCTCGGGGCGCTGCGCGCGCGCGTCGACCCGCGCACGCCGGTGTACGCGGTCGGCATCTCGCTGGGGGGCAGCGCGCTGCTCAACTGGGTCGGGCGGGCGGGCAGCAGCGCCACGCGCACGCTGGTCGCGGCGGCAGCGATCTCGGTGCCGCTCGACCTGATGGCGTCGGGCATCGCGATCGGGCAGGGACTCAACCGCGTCTACACGTGGCACTTCCTCGCCACGCTGAAGCCGAAAGCGCACGACATCGCGCGACGCTTCCCGGGATCGCTCGACGTGCGGAGGATCGCCCGCGTGCGCACGATGTGGGACTTCGACGACGTCGTCACCGCCCCGCTGCACGGCTTCGCCGGCGCCGACGACTACTGGACGCGCGCGTCGTCGAAGCCGTGGCTTGCCGACGTCGCGCTGCCCACGCTGGTGATCAACGCGCGCAACGATCCGTTCGTGCCCGCCGCGTCGCTGCCGGGCCGAGGCGACGTCGCGGCCGCCGTCGTGCTGGAGCAGCCGGCGCACGGCGGCCACGTCGGCTTCATGA
The DNA here is from genome assembly GCA_016716425.1 of Betaproteobacteria bacterium. Lineage (GTDB taxonomy): Bacteria > Pseudomonadota > Gammaproteobacteria > Burkholderiales > Casimicrobiaceae > VBCG01. The sequence continues at coordinate 341,772 of JADJWJ010000001.1, read as the reverse complement.
CGGGTCCCGCGCCGGGCCGGCTCGACTGGCTGCCGCAGCGGATCTTCGCGTGGTTCGCGCGGGGGCAGTGACCGTGGGACAATCGCCGGATTCGGCACCCACCCGCATTCACCACATGAGCACACTCCCGAAGGAAATCTTCAAGGCCTACGACATCCGCGGCGTCGTGGGCCGGACGCTCACGCCCGACGTCGTGCGCGCGGTCGGCCGCGGCCTGGGATCGCTCGCGCGCGAGCGCGGCCGCGACACGTTCGCCATCGGCCGCGACGGCCGGCTGTCGGGACCGGAACTCTCCGCCGCGCTCGCGGAGGGGCTGCGCGCGGCGGGTGCGAACGTGATCGATCTCGGCATGGTCGTCACGCCGATGACGTACTACGCGGCGAAGCACCTCGCCACCGGCTGCAGCGTGATGGTGACCGGCAGCCACAATCCGCCCGACTACAACGGCCTCAAGATGGTCGTCGACGACGGCACGCTCGCCGGCGACGACATAGAGGCGCTGCGCGTGCGGATCGAGGAAGGCCGCTTCACGAGCGGCGCCGGCGCGTACCGCACGCACGACATCGGGTCCGCGTACCTCGACCGGATCGCCGGCGACGTGAAGCTCGCGCGGCCGATGAAGATCGCCGTCGACTGCGGCAACGGCGTGGCCGGCGCGTACGCGCCCATGTTGTACCGGACGATGGGATGCGACGTCGTCCCCCTCTTCTGCGACGTCGACGGCCGCTTCCCGAACCACCATCCGGACCCGTCGCAGCCTGCGAACCTCGCCGACCTGATCCGCCGGCTCGCGGAAGGCGACTGCGAGCTGGGCCTCGCGTTCGACGGCGACGGCGACCGGCTGGGCGTGGTCACCCGCGACGGCCACGTCATCTACCCGGACCGGCAGCTGATGCTGTTCGCCGCCGACCTGCTCGCCCGCGTGCCGGGCGCCACCGTCATCTACGACGTCAAGTCGACGCGCAACCTGAAGCCGTGGATCACGCGGCACGGCGGGGTACCGCTGCTGTGGAAAACCGGCCACTCGCTGATCAAGGCGAAGATGAAGGAGACGCAGGCGGCGCTCGCCGGCGAGATGAGCGGCCACACGTTCTTCGGCGAGCGCTGGTACGGCTTCGACGACGGCCTGTACGCCGGTGCGCGCCTGCTCGAGATCGTCTCGCGCGAGCGCGACCCGTCGGCCGTGCTGTCCGCACTGCCCGACGCGCTGTCCACGCCGGAACTCAACGTCCCGTGCGTCGAAGGCGAGCCGCACGCGCTCGTCGCGCGCATCGCCGCGACCGCGACGTTCCCGACGGCCACCGAAGTGATCCGCCTCGACGGCGTGCGCGTCGAGTACGCCGACGGCTTCGGGCTCGCCCGCGCGTCGAACACCACGCCGGTCGTCGTGCTGCGCTTCGAGGCCGACAGCCCGCAGGCGCTCGCGCGCATCCAGGCCGAGTTCCGCAGCGTGCTCGCACACGCGAAGCCCGACGCTGCGTTGCCGTTCTAGGATGAAACGGCCCCCACCGCCGCCCCGTCGACCATGCTCGCTTCGCTCGCTGCCCCCCGAGGGGGAAGGTCAGTCCCTCGGGACGGCCCTTCGGGACGGGATACGACCCCCACGCTCGCTTCGCTCGCTGCCCCCCGAGGGGGAAGGTCAGTCCCTCGGGACGGCCCTTCGGGACGGGATACGACCCCCACGCTCGCTTCGCTCGCTGCCCCCCGAGGGGGAAGGTCAGTCCCTCGGGACGGCCCTTCGGGACTGACGTGGCCGCGGTCCGCTACGCCCGCACCTGCGACGGGGTCGACTGGGCGGTGCTCACGCACGACCTCGCGGCCGACCGCTTCGACAACGGGCGCACGCCGGCCGAGCTCGAGCGCTCGTTCCGCGCGAGCCGCGAGGTCGTCTTCGCGTTCGCCGGCGACCGCGTGATCGGCAAGGCGCGGGCGCTGTCCGACGGCGTGTGCAACGCGTACGTCGTCGACCTGTGGACGCACTCGGCGCACCGCCGCCGCGGCATCGGCCACGCGCTGCTCGACTTGCTGTGCGCGCGGCTGCCCGGCCAGCACGTGTGCCTGTTCACCGACGACGCCCCGGCGTTCTACGCGGCGTGCGGCTTCGCGGCCCGCGGCACCGCGTTCGAGCGCGTCGTCGGCGCGTGGCTCGACCGTGGCTGACGCCGGCCCCGCGCTGACGCTGGCCGACGTCGAGGCGGCGCGGGCGCGCATCGCCGGCGGCATCTACGAGTCGCCGTGCGTCGAGTCGATCCCGCTGTCGCAGCTCACCGGCGCGCACGTCTGGTGCAAGCTCGACTACCTGCAGCGCACCGGCAGCTTCAAGGAGCGCGGCGCGCGCAACGCACTGCTGAAGCTCGACCCGGAGCAGCGCCGGCGCGGTGTCATCGCCGCGTCGGCCGGCAACCATGCGCAGGGCGTGGCGTACCACGGCGGCCTGCTCGGCATTCCCGTCACCGTCGTGATGCCGCGCTTCGCCGCGCTGATCAAGGTCACCAACTGCCGGCAGCTGGGTGCTTCGGTCGTGCTGCACGGCGTCGACCTGACCGAGGCCCGCGCGCACGCGGAGGCGCTCGCGCAGCGCGACGGGCTCACGTTCCTCCATCCGTTCGACAACGCGGACGTGATGGCCGGGCAGGGCACGATGGGGCTCGAGATCCTCGAGCAGGTGCCCGACCTCGAGGCCGTCGTCGTGCCGGTCGGCGGCGGCGGGCTGCTGTCCGGCGTGGGGACAGTGATCAAGGCCAGGCGCCCCGACGTGCGCGTCGTCGCCGTCGAGCCCGTGCACGCGCCGTGCCTGACCGCCGCGCTCGCGGCGGGCCGCCCGGTAACGGTGCCGGTGGCGCCGACGCTCGCCGACGGCCTCGCCGTCGCGCTGCTGGGCGCGCGCCCGTTCGCGGTGCTGCGGCGCGTCGTCGACGAGGTCGTGACGGTCGACGAGGCGAGCATCGCGCTCGCGATCCTGCGCCTGATCGAGCTCGAGAAGAGCGTGGTCGAGGGCGCGGGCGCGGCGCCGCTCGCCGCGTTCCTGGCCGGCAAGCTCGACGGGCTCAAGGGCAGGCGCGTCGTGCTCGCGCTTTGCGGCGGCAACATCGACCTCACGATCCTCGACCGCGTGATCGAGGTCGGGCTGGTCGCCGACGGGCGTCTGGCCCGGTTCACCGTCTCGATCAGCGACCGGCCGGGAGGCCTGGCCAGGCTCGCCGAGGTCATCGCGACGACCGGGGCGTCGATCAAGGAGATCGTGCACGACCGCGCGTTCTCCGGGCCCGACCTGTCGGCGGTGCGCGTGATCTGCGTGGTCGAAACGACGGGCCACGCGCACGTGCGCGAACTGCTCGCGGCGCTCGCGGCCGCGGGCGTGCAGGTCGTCGGCTGAACGCGCGGCGGCCGCGGATGCCGGCGCGGCGCTACGCGGCGCCGCGCAGGTCCGGCGGCAGCGGCGGCCGGCGCTCCAGCGCCGACACCCGTGGCGGAAACGCGCCCAGCTTGCGGTCGAGGAAGTAGTTGCGCAGCGTGCGCGTGATCGTGCGGAACGCCATCGCCTCCCACGGCACGGCGGCCTCGTCGAACAGCGCGACCTCGAGGCTCTCCGGTCCCGGGCCGAAGTCGAGGTCGACGAGCCGGGCGCGGAACATCATGTAGACCTGGTTGATGTGCGGCAGGCTGATCAGCGTGTACAGGTCGCCGACCTCGACGCGCGCGCGCGCCTCCTCCAGCGTCTCGCGCACGGCACCGGCGGTCACCGTCTCGCCGTTTTCGAGGAAGCCCGCCGGCAGCGTCCACAGTCCGTGGCGCGGCTCGATGGCGCGTCGGCACAGCAACACCCTGCCCTCCCACTCGGGCAGGCAGCCGACGACGACCTTCGGGTTCTGGTAGTGAATCGTCCCGCACGCCGCGCAGACAAACCGCGGCAGCGTGTCGCCGTCGGGCACCCGCGACTCGATCCGGTCCGACCCGCAGTGGCTGCAGAAACGCATGCGGGAATTATCGCGTCTTCACGGCCGGATGAACGTCTCGCGGTAGTACTTCAGTTCCGCAATCGACTCGTAGACGTCGGCGAGCGCCTCGTGCTTGCCCTCCTTGGGCACGCCCTTCAGGAGGTCGGGCTGCCAGCGCCGCGCGAGTTCCTTCAGCGTCGACACGTCGAGGTTTCGGTAGTGGAACCAGTCCTCGAGCTCCGGCATCCAGCGCGCCAGGAAGCGTCGGTCCTGGCAGATCGAGTTGCCGCACATGGGCGACGCCTTGGCGGGAACGTGCTCGCGCAGGAACGCGAGCGCCTGCGCCTCGACCGTGCGCTCGTCGAGCGCGGACGCCCGCACGCGGGCGGTGAGCCCGCTCTTGCCGTGCGTGCCCTGGTTCCAGGCGTCCATGCCGTCGAGCACGGCGTCGTCCTGGTGCACGGCCCAGACCGGCCCCTCGGCGACCGTCGCGAGGTCGGGGTCCGTCACGACCAGCGCGACCTCGATGATGCGGTCGGTGTCCGGCTTCAAGCCCGTCATCTCGAGGTCGATCCAGATCAGGCGGTTGGGATCCTGGGGCATGGGCGCGTGGCGTAGAATGACCGGCCGAATTGTCGCACGTCCGCCCGCTTGCCTCCCGTGACTCCGTTCGCCTTCACCGTCGTGTTCGTCGCCGCGCTCGCGGCGTCCGTCGGCATGCGCCTCTGGCTCGCGCGACGGCAGGTCGCGCACGTCGCCGCGCACCGCGAGACCGTGCCGGCGGCGTTCGCCGCGCGCATCGGCATCACCGCGCACCGCAAGGCCGCCGACTACACGGTGGCAAAGCAACGGCTCGGGATGCTGCACACCGCCATGGACGCGCTGCTGCTGCTGGCGATGACGCTGGGCGGCGCGCTCGCCGCCATCGTCGCGTGGACCGAGACGGTGCCGGTCGGTCCGATCGCCCGCGACGTGCTTCTGTTCGTGGTCGCCGGCGTCGTCTACGGCGCGGTGGGGCTGCCGTTTTCGTGGTACCACACGTTCCGGATCGAGGAGCGCTTCGGCTTCAACCGGATGACGCTCAAGCTGTGGCTGGCCGACCTCGCCAAGGGGCTCGCGGTCGCCGCCGCGCTCGGCTTGCCGCTGCTGGTGCTGGTGCTGTGGCTGATGCGCGCCGCCGGCACCTACTGGTGGCTGTGGGCCTGGGGCGCGTGGATGGCCTTCCAGGTGCTGATCCTCGTGCTCTACCCGACCGTGATCGCACCGTTATTCAACAAATTCACGCCGATGGGCGAGTCCGCGGCGCGCGCGCGTGTCGAGGCGCTGCTCGCCCGCTGCGGCTTCCGCAGCGCCGGGCTGTTCGTGATGGACGGCTCGAAGCGCTCCGGGCACGGCAACGCGTACTTCACCGGCTTCGGCCGCGCCAAGCGCATCGTGTTCTTCGACACGCTGCTCGACCGCCTGGCACCCGACGAGGTCGAGGCCGTGCTCGCGCACGAGCTCGGCCACTACAGGCTGCGTCACGTGGCCAAGCGCGTCGCCTGGTCGGCGGCGCTGTCGCTCGCCGTGCTCGCGCTGCTCGCGTGGCTCGCCCGCGAACCCTGGTTCTATACGGGGCTCGGCATTCCCGCGGCGATGCTGCCGATCGCGCTGGAGCGGCCGGGCGTGGCGCTCGAGCTCTTCCTGCTCGCGCTGCCCGTGTTCACGTTCGTGCTGGAGCCGCTGTCGGCGCAGTACTCGCGCCGCCACGAGTTCGAGGCCGACGCCTTCGCCACCCGACACGCGTCGGCGGCCGCGCTGACGCAGGCGCTCGTCAAGCTGTACGAGGACAACGCCGCGACGCTGACGCCCGATCCGCTGCACTCGGCCTTCTACGACTCGCACCCGCCCGCCGCGATCCGCATCGCGCGCATCGAGGCGCTGGCGGGCGCGCCGGTGGCGATGGCCGCGTGAGCGCCGCGGCCCCGCCCGGGACGCACGTGGCCGAACTGGCCGCGATGCGCTGCCGCCCGGACGCACCGAGGCTGTCCGCCGCCGAACTCGCCGCGCACGCGGCGGCGCTGCCCGGCTGGTCGTGCGCTGGCGGGAAGCTCGAGAAGACGTTCGCGTTCGCGAACTGGCAGCAGACGCTGGCCTTCGTGAACGCCCTCGCGTGGATCGCGGAGCGCGCGGACCATCATCCGGACCTCGGCGTGCACTACGCGCGCTGCGTCGTCGCGTTCACGACGCACGACGCCGGCGGCGTGACGTTGAACGACGTCGTCTGCGCCGCCCGGGTCGAGCGCCTGTACGCTTGAGCGCGGCGCGCGCGCACGAGCCGGCGGCCCGTCTGGAGCGCGGGCTCGTCGCGGCCACCCACCGCCGGCACTTCGCGGTCCTGCTCCCGGGCGGCGAGCGCGTCGACTGCGTGCAGAAGGGCCGCGCGCTCGCGCTCGCGGTCGGCGACCAGGTCGACGTGCGGAGGGTGGCTGGCGGCGGCGCGATCGAGGCGGTGGCGCCGCGGCGCAACCTCGTCTGGCGCTCGGACGCGTTCAAGGAGAAGCTGCTGGCGGCGAACGTCACGCAGATCGCCGCCGTGGTCGCGCCCGATCTCTCGCTCGACGAGGAACTCCTCAACCGCTGGATGATCGCCGCCGAGTCCACGGCGTGCCGCTTCGTCATCGTCGCCAACAAGGCCGACCTGCCTTCGTTCGCCGCGCTGCGCGCACGCCTCGCACCGTTCGCGGCGCTTGGCTATCCGGTCGTCGAGCTGGCCGCGAAGCGCGATCCGGCGCCCGTCCTGCCCTGGCTCGCCGCACAGCACACGGTGCTGGTCGGCCAGTCGGGCATGGGCAAGTCGACGCTGATCAACGCGCTGGTGCCGGACGCCGCTGTGCGTACGAGCGAGGTCTCGGAGGCACTGAACGCCGGCCGGCACACGACGACGGCGACCGCGCTGTATCCGCTGCCAGCCGCCGGCGGCGACGCGTGGATCGTCGACTCACCGGGGATGAAGGCCTTCGGGCTCGCCCACCTAGACCCGGAGGTCCTCGCGCACGCGTTCGTGGAGTTGCGCCCCTACCTCGGTCGCTGCCGGTTCCGCGACTGCCGCCACGACCGCGAGCCGGGCTGCGCTGTCGCGGCGGCGGTGGCCGCCGGCAAGGTCGCGCCGCACCGGCTCGCGCTCCTCCACGCGCTGCTGCGCGAGGCAAGAGGGTCTGACCCTTAACATGCACTATATTGCATGTTAAGGGTCAGACCCCCGGTCTAGGGCGCGAGGTTGGCGAGCGTCAGCAGCAGGATCAGCAGCAGCCAGAGCACCAGCGCGCGCCAGACGAGGCCGACCGCGGACGGCAGCACCTCGGGCTCGACCGGCTCGCCGACGCCCAGGTCCGGCCGCACGTCGGGATCGCCGGTGAGCGTGGGCAGCACGCCGCCCAGCTGGACGCCAAGCGCGCCGCCACCGGCCGCAAGCAGGATGCCGGCAGCCGCGCCGCCCTCCTGCGCCGCCCAGCGCGCCGCCTGCGAGCGCCAGCACGCGACCGCGTCTTCGAAGTCGCCGACGATCGCGAACGACAGCGCGGTCAGCCGGACCGGGATCCAGTCGAGCGCCGCCAGCAGCGCGCGCGCAGGACGGCCGAACTCGACGCGCGATTCAACGAGCGGCGACGCGTCGACGCCCGGCACCGGACCCTTCCACTCTTCCGCCAGCAGCGCCGCCGCCCGGTAGAGGACGGCGCCCGCCGGGCCCGGCAGCATGACGAACCAGAACAGCACGGCGAACACCTGCCGGTACGCGTCGACGAGCCCGCGCTCGATCGCAAGCCGCGCGATCTCGGAACTGCCGAGATCCGCCGCCGACCCGCCGCGCCACGCGACCAGCGCGCGCCGCGCCGCCGGCAGATCGGCGGCCGCGAGCGCGGCGACGATCGCGGAGATCGCGTGGCTGAAGCGGCGGAAGCCCATGAGGAAGTACAGGGCCACCACGTTGACCAGCAGGCCGAGCCCCCAGTGCACGGCGTCGACCAGCCACCAAGCGAGCGTGGCCACGAGCACCGGCGGCACCACGGCGGCGGCCGCGGCAAAGGCCCCGTGCTGCCGCGTGCCGTCGTTGAGCTTGCGCTCGAGCGAGCGCGTGTACCGGACGAACGTGCGCTCCACGCCTGCGCGCCACTCGAACGCGCGCCACTGCTCGAGCGCGAGCGCCACCAGGATCGCGAGCAGACTCACCGCAGGAACTCGCGGTTGACGTCGCGGAAGAGCGCGGTTCCCGCCTCGCCCAGCCACTCGAACGCCACCATCTCGCGCGTGACGATCCGCACGCCCTCCTCGCGCATCCGCCAGAGCGCGACGTCGCGGTCGAACGCCCGGCGCGAGCCCACGGCGTCGGCCACGACGAACACTTCCTTGCCGTCCTCGACGAGTTCCAGCGCGCTCTGCAGCACGCAGACGTGCGTCTCCGCGCCCGCGAGCACGAACTGCGCGCGCTCGGCGCCAGGCAGTCCGGCCAGGCATCCGGCAGCCACGCACGAGAAGCGTGTCTTCGCCGCGACCGCGTCCGCTGCGAGCAGCTCCGCGATTTCCGGCACCAGCGGCCCCAATCCCTGCGGGTACTGCGCGACCCCGGCGACCGGCACGCCCACCTTCCGGGCGACACCAATCAGCCACCGCGCGTTGGCGACCACCGTCGCGCCGTCGGCGAGTGCCGGAACCATCTTCTCCTGGAGGTCGACGACGAGCAGCGTCGACCGTTCCGCGTCGATCAGCATGTCGGGTCGCGCGGCAACCGGCTAAGCCCGAAGGACGCGAAGCACGCGAAGGGCACGAAGGCCGTCACCGGGGAGCGCGCCGGAACCGGCGCACCGACCCGAACCTCCTGCCCCGCCTGCGTGCGCTTCGCGGGTCGGCGCTTCCATCACGTCTTCAACTCCGGCCGGTCGCGGAACTGCTCGAGCGCGTCGGGATTGGCGAGCGCCTCGGCGTTGCGCACGTCGAGGCCGTGGACGACGTTGCGCACGGCGAGCTCGACGAGCTTGCCGCTCTTCGTGCGGGGGATGTCGGTCACCTGCAGGACCTTCGCCGGCACGTGGCGCGGCGTCGTGTGCGTGCGGATGTGTGCCTTGATGCGCTCGACGAGGTCCTGGTCGAGCGTCACGCCATCCTGCAGCTTCACGAACAGCACGACGCGCACGTCGCCGACCTCGCCCGGCGGCCAGTCCTGCCCGATCACGATGCACTCGGCGATCTCCGGCAACTGCTCGACCTGCCGGTAGATCTCGGCCGTGCCGATGCGCACGCCGCCCGGGTTGAGCGTCGTGTCGGAGCGTCCGTGGATTATGAGCCCGTCGCGTTCGGTGAGTTCGACCCAGTCGCCGTGGCACCAGACGCCGGGAAAGCGCTCGAAGTACGTGGCGCGGTACTTGGCACCGTCGGGGTCGTTCCAGAAGCCGATCGGCAGCGACGGGAACGGCGACTTGCAGACGAGCTCGCCCTTTGCGTGCGCCAGCGGGCGCCCCTCTTCGTCGTAGACGTCGACGTCCATGCCCAGGCCGCGGCACTGCAGCTCGCCGCGCCACACGGGCAGCGTCGGGTTCCCCAGCGCGAAGCACGACACGATGTCGGTGCCGCCGGAGATCGAGGACAGGCACAGGTCGTCCTTCACGCACTGGTAGACGTAGTCGAAGCTCTCCGGCGAGAGCGGGCTGCCCGTGGAGAACATCGTGCGCACCGTGGCGAGGCTGAAATCCTTGCGCGGCACCAGGGCGATCTTTTTCTGCGCGTCGATGTACTTCGCCGACGTCCCGAAGTGCGTCATCCGCTCGGCGTCGGCGAACTCCCACAGGATGCGCCCGCGGTCGACGAACGGCGAGCCGTCGTACAGCAGCAGCGTCGCGCGCGCCGCCATGCCCGACACGAGCCAGTTCCACATCATCCAGCCGCAGGTCGTGAAGTAGAACAGCCGGTCGCCGGGCTTCACGTCGCCGTGCAGCAGGTGCTCCTTCAGGTGCTGCAGCAGCGTGCCGCCGGCCCCGTGCACGATGCACTTCGGCACGCCGGTCGTCCCCGACGAATAAAGGATGTACAGCGGGTGGTCGAACGGCAGCGGGACATAGTCGATCGGCCCCGCGAGGAACGGGGCGAGCCAGACATCCCACGACACGGCGCCGCGCACCGAACTCAGGTCGCCGCGCGTGCCCGCCGTCTGCTCCAGGTAGGGCACGACGACCACGCGCTCGACCGTCGGCAGCCGCGCCACGATCTGCCCGACCTTGTCGAGGATCGGAATCGGCTTGCCGTTGTACCAGTAGCCGTCGACCGTGAACAGGACGCGCGGCTCGATCTGTCCGAAGCGGTCCACGACGCCCTGCACGCCGAAGTCGGGCGAGCAGGAGGACCAGATCGCGCCGCGCGCGGTCGCGCCGAGCATCGCGGCAATCGCCTCCGGCATGTTCGGCAGGTACGCGGCGATGCGGTCGCCGGCGACGATGCCCTGTGCGGTCAACCCGGCCGCCACGCGCGACGCGAGCGCATGCACGTCCGCGTGCGACACCACGCGGCGCACGCGGTCCTCGCCCCAGAACACCAGCGCGTCTTCGCCGTCGTCGGCGCGCCGGCGCTCGAGCAGGTTCTGCGCGAAATTCAAGCGCGCGTCGGGGAACCAGCGCGCGCCCGGCATCCGGTCGGCGTCCTGCAGCACGCGGTCGCCGGGGACGCCCAGTACGCCGGCGTAGTCCCAGATCGCGCGCCAGAAGTCCCACTTGTGGTCGACCGACCAGCGCCACAGCCGTGAATACGCGGAAAGATCCTCACCGTGCTTCGCCGACATCGCCGCGGCGAACGCGGTCAGGTTCGCCTGCGCGATGCGTTCCGGCGACGGCTCCCAGAGCTTGTTGTGCAGCGTCATGGCGTCGCTGCGCTTGCCAGCGCGCGCAGCGGCGCGGCAACCGCCTCCGGCAGCGGCACCGGCCGCCCGCTCGCGACGTCGATCCACACGATCTTGGCGGCGCCGTCCGCGTACTTGCGGCCGCCCATCGCGAGGTCGTAGTAGCTGCCGACGCTCGAGCGTCCCGGATGGCCCAGGTACATCCGCACCTCGACCTCGCCCGGATAGACGAGTGGCGAGAGGAAGTTGCAGCTGGCGTTGACCATCACCGGTCCCTGTCCCCCTCCGTAGCCCGCGCCCCGCGTCAGCGCGAACAGCCACTCGATGCGTGCCTGCTCCATGTAGCGGAAATAGACCGTGTTGTTGACGTGGCCGAGCGCGTCCATGTCGCCGAAGCGGATGGGCTGGATCGAAGTATGGACGAGCAGCCGCGGGCCGTGCATGCGAATCCTGCCGTGGTCGGCGGTCGCCGTCGTGGCCGGCCGTGCCGATCGGCGAATTATAATGAACGGTTGCCGGTTGCGTCGGCGCCGGGCCGAAAAGGGAAGTCCGCATGACCCGCGAAGTGATGGAATACGACGTCGTGATCGTCGGCGGCGGCCCCGCCGGGCTCGCCGCGGCGATCCGCCTGAAACAGCTCGCCGACGCGCACGGCCGGGACGTCTCGGTGTGCCTGCTCGAGAAGGGCTCGGAGGTCGGCGCGCACACGCTGTCGGGCGCCGTGATCGACCCGAAGGCGCTGAACGAACTGCTGCCCGACTGGCAGGCGCAGGGCGCGCCGCTCGCGACCCCGGTCGCCGAGGACCGCTTCCTGATGCTCACGGCCGACCGCGCCTGGCGTGCGCCGAACTGGCTGCTGCCGCCGTTGATGGACAACCACGGCAATTTCATCGCGAGCCTCGGGAACGTCTGCCGCTGGCTCGCGCAACGGGCGGAAGGCGCCGGCGTCGAGATCTACCCGGGGTTTCCCGCGACCGAAGTCCTGCACGACGAGCGCGGCGCCGTGCGCGGGGTCGCCACCGGCGACGTGGGCATCGCGCGCGACGGCACGCACAAGCCCGAGCATCAGCGCGGGATGGAGTTGCACGCGAAGTACACGCTGTTCGCCGAAGGCTGCCGCGGCTCGCTGTCGCAGGAACTCATGCGCAAGTTCAACCTGCGCGACGGCGTGGAGCCGCAGAAGTACGGCCTCGGCATCAAGGAGCTCTGGCAGGTCGCGCCGGACCGCTTTCACCCGGGGCTCGTCGTCCACAGCCAGGGCTGGCCGCTCGCCGGCAGCACCGGCGGCGGCTCGTTCCTCTACCACTACGACGACCACCTCGTGTCGGTCGGGTTCGTCATTCACCTGAACTACGACAACCCGCACCTGTCGCCGTACGACGAGTTCCAGCGCTTCAAGACGCATCCGGCGATCCGCCCGACGTTCGAGGGCGGCAAGCGGCTCGCGTACGGCGCGCGCGCGATCAACGAGGGCGGCCTGCAGTCGGTGCCGAACCTCGCGTTCCCGGGCGGTGTGCTGATCGGCTGCGCGGCGGGCTTCGTCAACCTGCCGCGGATCAAGGGCAGCCACAACGCGATGAAGACGGGGATGCTGGCCGCCGAGTCCGCGTTCGCGGCGCTTGCCGCCGGACGCGCGCACGACGAGCTCGTCGACTACCCGGAGGCATGGCGCCGGTCGTGGGTGTACGAGGATCTCTACAAGGTGCGCAACGTGAAGCCCGGCCTCAAGTTCGGCGCGTGGCTGGGCTCGCTGCACGGCGGCGCGCACATGTGGTTGAACGACCTGGGCCTCGGGACGCTCGTCGGCTGGACGCTGCGCCACGGCGCGCCGGACCACGAGTCGCTCAAGCCGGCGGCGCAGATGCCGCACATCGACTACCCGAAGCACGACGGCGTGGTCACGTTCGACCGGCTGTCCTCGGTGTTCCTGTCGAACACGAATCACGAGGAGAACCAGCCGGTCCACCTGCAGCTGCGCGACGCGTCGGTGCCGGTCGCCGTCAACCTGGCACTCTACGACGGCCCCGAGGCGCGCTACTGCCCGGCGGGCGTCTACGAGTTCGTTTCCGACGAAGGCGGCGGCCAACGGCTGCAGATCAATGCGCCGAACTGCGTGCACTGCAAGACCTGCGACATCAAGGACCCGAAGCAGAACATCCGCTGGGTCCCGCCCGAGGGCGGCGGCGGGCCGAACTACACCGGCATGTGAGTCGCGCGACCGGGCGCGACTTCGCCCGCCGGACCCATCGCGCTCGGCGGCCGGACCGCGTCCTGCCCCGGCGAGCTATTGGTCCTTGCCGGTCGATCGGGCGGCGTGGCGTCAGAACCAGGCGTCCTGCATGTCCAGGCTTGTCGTGTCGCAGGCATCGACGACGGCGATCCACGGATGGACCCTGGGCAGTTCATGGCGGAAGAAGTAGTGCGCCGCCTGCAGCTTGCCCCGGTAGAACGACTCGCCGCGCGGCGCACCCGCCAGCAAGGCGGCCTGCGCCGCGACTGCGACGTCGAGCCAGACCCAGGCCAGCACGCTGTGGCCGAACGCCTGCAGGAACGGCATGCTATTGGCAAGCGCCTTCCTGCGGTCGCCGTCCGCCCAGGCCGCCGCTGCCGCCCGGTTCAGCGCCGCGAAGGCGTCGGACAGTGCGCGGGCGGGGGCGTCCAGCGCCGGGTGCGATCGGCAGCGCGCCGTCGTCTGCGCGACGCGCGACAGGAGCAGCGCCATGCCGCGGCCGTCACCCGCCCGAACCTTCCGGCCCAGCAAGTCGTTGGCCTGGATGCCGTGCGTCCCCTCGTGGATCATGTTCAGGCGGTTGTCGCGCCAGTACTGCTCGACCGGGAAGTCGCGCGTGTAGCCGTAGCCCCCGTGCACCTGGATGGCCAGCGAGTTGGCCTCCAGGCACCACTCGCTCGGCCAGCTCTTGGCAATGGGTGTCAGCAGTTCCAGCAGGCATCCGGCGACGTGGGCCTCGTCGCTGCTGCCGGTGCGCTTCTCGTCGACCAGCCGTGCGCAAAGCAGGGCCAGGGCCAGCGCGCCTTCCGCGTACGCCTTCTGCGCCAGCAGCATGCGCCTGACGTCCGCGTGTTCGACGATGCGGACCTGCGGCCCGTCGGCCCCTTTCCCGCTGCCGTCGACCCGGCCCTGCGGCCGGTTGCGCGCGTAGTCGAGCGACGCAAGGTATCCGGCGCAGCCGAGCATCGCAGCACCCATGCCGACATTGATGCGGGCCTCGTTCATCATGTGGAACATCGAGGCGAGCCCGGTGCCGGCCGCCCCGACGAGATAGCCGACCGCCCCCGGCCGGACCGCCTCCGCGGAGCCGTCGGCCGCGACCGGGAACCGGCCCTCGCCGAAGTTGAGGAGCGTGTTCGGAATTCCGCGGTATCCGAGCTTGTGATTGAGGCCGGCCAGCGCGACGTCGTTGCGCCTCCCGGTCAGCCGGCCCTCGGCATCGACCATCACCCTGGGCACGATGAACAACGAGATGCCTTTCGGCCCCGGCGGCAGCTTGCCGCTCTCGTCGGGAATCTTGGCCAGCACCAGGTGGACGATGTTCTCGCTGAGGTCGTGCTCGCCACCCGAGATCCACATCTTGTTGCCGGTGAGCCGGTAGCGCGGCCCGAGCGGATCCGCCTCGGCGCCCGGCCCATCCGCCACGGCACGCGTCCGGATATCGCCGAGACTCGAGCCCGCCTGGGGTTCGGACAGGCACATGGTGCCAAGCCAGCGGCCGTCGAGCAGCGGCTGGCCGAAGGCGCGCCGCTGCCGTCCGCTGCCGTGGGCCATCAGCAGGTTGGCGTTGGCGTAGGTGAGCATGGCGAATGCGGCGAGGCCGATGCTCGCCATCGCGAAGAAGGTGTTGGCCGCCATGTCCACGACGTAGGGCAGCTGCATGCCGCCCAACTCGTAGTCGTGGCCGGCCGCCAGCAAGCCGGACTCGCGGTAGGCGGCAACGGCATCCCGCGTCGATTCCGGCACGCGGACGCGTTCGCCGTCGAACGCCGGCTCCTCGGCGTCGGCGCGGCGATTGGCCGGCGCGAACTTTTCCCGCGCGATCCGCTCGCTGGTCTCCAGCACGGAGTCGAACGTCTCGCGGCTGTGATCGGCATACCGCGGCCGCCGGGTCAGCGCCTCGACCTCGAGCCAGTCGTACATCAGGAAGCTCAGTGTGTCTCGCATGCGCCATCCGGTCCGGTTGGAATTGCCTGCTGCCTGCGCGCCGCGACGAACTCGTCCGGCATCGACCGCGCATCGCGTTCGTGCGGTCTCGTGCGCCGGACGCCGATCCGCGAACCCATCGCACGCACCGGATCGGCCGCCTGCCGTCAGAGCGAGCTGACCAACTGCCCGCCATCCACCGCGATGATGGAGCCGGTCATGTAACGGCCGGCGTCCGACGCGAGCAGCAACATGGCCCCCGACAGGTCGTCGGCGCGGCCGAACCGGCGCTGCGGGATGCGTTTCACCAGCGAGTCGGCGTAGCCCCTGTCGACGAATACCTGGTGCATGTCGGTCTCGATGTTGCCGGGACACAGCGCATTGACGCGCACCCCCTTGCCGGCCAGCTCGAGCGCCATGACCCGGGTCAGGTGCAGCAGACCCGCCTTCGAGGCCCCATAGCTCGCCAGCGTGCCGCCCGGACGCAGCCCGGCGGTGGAAGCGACGTTGATGATCGAGCCGCGACCGGCTTCAACCATCGCGCGCGCCGCGCGTTGCGCGACGAGAAAGGCGCCGAAGAGGTTCGTGGCGAAGACGCTGGCGACCTCCTCCTCCGTCTGTTCGAGGAAGGGCTTGCTCACGATGATGCCCGCGTTGTTCACCAGCACCTGCGGCAGGCCGCCCAGGCCGGCCGCGACCGACGCGAAGGCGGCCGCGTGCGTCTCCGGCTTGCCGACATCGAGCGCCACGCCGATGGCGCGGTGGCCCTGTCCGCAGAGTTCGGCCGCCGCCTCGTCGACCTTCTCCTTGCGCCTGGCCGCCAGCGCGACGCTGGCACCGGCCCGGGCCAGGACCCCGGCGAAGTGCAGCCCGATGCCGCTGGAGGCCCCGGTGACCATGGCCACGACGCCCGACAGGTCGAACGATTGCAGATCGGCATTGATCAGCGAAGGGGACATGGCGATGCCTTCGTCGTGAGGCGGCCCGCGGGGGTCGCGTGGTGTCTTGCAGGTTGCGGTGCGTCGCCGCCGATCGGCAGGCCCCGGCCACGACCGCCGTCGTGGGCCGGCGGCCTTCGCCGATGGCGCCGCGCAGCGGCACCCGACGCTTCGGATCGGTCTGCGGTCATCTGGCGATCAGATCCGCGCGCCGCAACGTCCTGCCGCTAACGCACCGGCTCGATGCGGCACAGCAACGCGCGAAGCTGATACGTGCCCATCGCCGGATCGTAGGGCGGGCCGTTGTCGGTGAGCACGTTGGCATTCGACTTCCATACGCCGTGATCGGGCCCGGCCTCCTCCGGGAACCACCAGCCGTGCTCGACGTGGATCACCCTCGGATCGATCTCGTCGGTGATGCGCGCCTTCTGCCGGATCCTGCCCCGCCGTGTCTCGATCCAGACCCAGTCGCCCTTCCCGATGCCGAGCGGTCCGGCCGTGTCCGGATGAATCTCCACGATCGGGTCCGGATGGGCCTTGCGCAGGCTCTTCAGCTGGCGGTGCTCGGAGTTGAAGAAGAACGGGATGCGCGCCCCGGTCGTCAGCACCAGCGGGAAGTCGCGTGCCACGTCCGGCGTGGCGAGCGGGCTCTCGGGCGGCTCCTCGTAATACGGCAGCGGGTCGTAGCCCATCGCCTCCAGCCGGGTCGCATAGAGCTCGATCCTGCCCGTGGGGGTCTTGAATCCGCCTTCCTTGTACTTCCCGTAGCGAAACGGCACCGTATGGAAGCCCCGCTCGCGGATCTGCGCCAGGCTCAGGCCGCATCCGTTGGCGAGCTGGCTCGCCAGCACCTCGTCGACGGACTCGGTGCCGACCGGGAGCTTCATCTTCCGCGCCAGCGCGACGAAGATCTCCTCGTCGGACTTGCACTCGCCGATGCGCACCGCCTTCTGCTGCGCGAGCACGACGTTGGCCGCCACGGTCGGCAGCCCCGCGAGCTGATCGAGCTCGGGCCAGGACGCCGCGGGCAGCACGATGTCCGCGAGCTCCGCGGTCGGCGTCAGGAACAGGTCCGCCACGACCAGCAGGTCGAGCTTCAGCAGCGCTTCGTGCGCCTGCTTCGCGTTGCCGAACGTCGTCAGCGTGTTGTTGCCGAACACGAGGAAGGCCTTGACCGGATAGGGCACGCCCTCGCGCATAGCGCGAAGCAGCGTGGGAATGTGCGCCGCGGGCAGGTCCGCGCCTTCCCCGCCCAGCATCTTGAACCGGTCGGCGCCGAGGCGCTTCGCGTTCATCTCCGGCGAGAGGTTCTCGATGAGGCTCGGGAACCTGCCCAATCCGTGCATGCCGAACACCCATCCGCCCGGGACGTCGATGTTGCCGGTGAGCGCGGGAAGCATCGAGATTGCCCGCACGGTCTGAATGCAGTTCGGCGTATGCTCGATCGCGCAGCCCCACTCCATCATCGACGGCTTCGTCCTGGCATAGAGCCTCGCCGCTGCGCGGATTTGTTCGGCAGGCACCCAGGTGATGGGCTCGGCCCACTCGGGACTGCGGGGCCGGACGCGTTCGGCCAGCGCGTCGAACCCGTGCGTCCACCGCTCGACGAATTCCGCGTCGTACAGCTGTTCCTCGATGATCGTGTGCAGCATCGCGAGCGCCAGCGCGTCGTCCGTGCCCGGTCGCAGCTGCAGCCACAGATCCGCTTCCTTCGCGAGGCGCGTGCGGCGCGGGTCGACGACGATCACCTTCGGGTGGCTCGCGAGCGACTCGAGCGCATTGAACCGCGTCTCGCCGTCCGGCCCCGAGTTCACCGGATTGTGCCCCCAGTAGACGATGCACTGCGGCGGCGTGCCGCCGGTGAAGTCGTTCACCGGCAGGTCGCCGAAGGTGAGGATGGTGGTGTTGATGCGCGGGTGGAAGCACTGCGCGAAGCCGGGTTCGCACCAGTTGGGCGTCCCGAGCGCGTGACCGAACCGGGACACCCAGCGGATGTGATGCCGGCCGGTGCCGGTGCCCATCGCGATGGCCTCGGCGCCGTAGTCGCGCTTGATGGCCGCGAGGCGCTCGGCGATCTCGTCCAGCGCCTCGTCCCAGGAGATGCGCTGCCACTTGCCTTCGCCGCGCGCGCCGGTGCGCCGCATCGGGTACTGCAGGCGGTCCGGATGGTAGACGAGATCGAGCGTGGACGTGCCGATCGGACACAGCCGGCCCCGGTTGAGCGGCGATGCCCGGTCGCCCTCGACCTTGGTCAGCCGGCCGTCGGTGACGTGGAGCAGCGTTCCGCATCCACCGTGGCAGCTGCGACACACGCTCTTCAGCACGCGCGTGCCGGCGCTGGCCGCCTGCGTGGTCTCGCTCCGCACTGCGTCGTCCATGACGGTGGCTCCCTCAGTTCGCTCGGCCGGACGGCACCGCGCAACGAAGATCGGCCGGAATGGCCGGGTGGGACGGCGCCGACGCTTCGCGCAGCCTGCAACGCATCAGCTTGCCCGTCTCTCCGCGGGGCAGCGAGGAGACGAACTCGATCCGCCGTGGATACTTGTACGGTGCAATGGCGGCCTTGACGAAGTCCTGCAGGGCCTTCGCCGTTTCGTCGTCGGCCGGATACCCCGGCTTGAGCACGACGAACGCGCTGACGACGTTCCCGCGCCGCGCGTCGGGAAGGCCGACCACCGCGCACTCGGCGACCGCTTCGTGCCCGAGCAGCGTGGATTCGACCTCCGGTCCGCCGATGTTGTAACCCGCCGACACGATCAGGTCGTCGGAGCGGCCCTGGAAGTAGAAGTAGCCGTCCTCGTCCACGCTGAACGCGTCGCCGGTGACGTTCCAGCCGTCGCGGACGTAGTCGCTCTGGCGCTGGTCGTCCAGGTACAGGCAGCCGCTCGGCCCCTTGACCGCGAGCTGCCCCACGACCCCTGGCGCGCATGGCTCGCCCCGGTCGTCGACGACGCGGGCGCGGTAGCCAGGAATCACGTAGCCCGTGGCGCCCGGCCGCACCCGCTCGGGCGCATGAGCGATGAAGGTCTGCAGCATCTCCGTGGCGCCGAAGCCGTCGATCGGCTCCAGTCCGGTCGCGTGCCTGAAGTTGCGCCGCACCGCATCGGGCAGCGCTTCGCCCGACGAGATCGCCTTCTTCAGGCTCGACAGGTCGTAGTCGCCGGCCAGCGCCGCCATCTGCGCCAGGAACGTGGGCACCGTCGCGGCGATGGTGCAGCGGAAGTCCTGGATGGTCTGCAGCAGGCCGGCCGGCGTCAGCTTCTCGCACAAGACGACCGACGCGCCGAACCGCAGCGGCGCGCACAGCAGCACGGCGAGCCCGAAGCCGAACGCGAGCGGCGGCGTACCGCAGAAGACGTCGCTCCCGTCGGGCTTCACCACCGAGCGCGGGACGCCGTCGCACATCACCATCACGCCGCGGTGAAAGTGCACGGCCGCCTTCGGCTGGCCGGTGGTCCCGGACGTGAAGGCGATCAGCGCCGGATCGTCGGCGGCCGTATCGACGTTGGCAAACTCGGTCGGCCTTTCCGCGGCCATCGCCTCGAGCGAGCCTGGACCATCGCCGTTGAAGACGACGATGCGCTGCAGGTCCGGGCACTGAGCCGCGGCCGCCTCGAGCTCGGCCACGAGCCGGATGTCGCACAGCGCGAGTCCGACCCTCGCCTTGCCGATGATCTGCCCGAGTTCCCGGGCACGCAGCAGCTGCATCGTGCTCACGGCGACGCCGCCGGCCTTCATCACGGCCAGCCAGCAGGCCGCCATCATCGGGTTGTTCGGCGCGCGCAGCAGCACGCGGTTGCCGGGCACGAGACCGAGATCCGCGGTGAGCACGTGTGCGATCCGGTTCGCCTGCGCCAGCAGCTGCCGGTAGGTCCACGTGCACGGTCTGCCGTTGACCAACCCGTGCATCGCCGGCCGGTCCGCCGCCGTGATGCCGTCCGCGCCCGCGACCATCCGGTCGAGCAGTTCGGTCGCGCAGTTCAGTCGCGTCGGGTACACGAATTCGGGCCGCTCGAAGACGAACTCGGGCCACAGTCCGCGGGGCGGAAGGTGCTCGCGGACGAACGTGTCGACGTGCGCGGTGTATCCCATGGCGAGGCGTGCCGTCGCGCTAGGCTTCGGACCAGTCCGACACGGCGCCGATCATCGAAGGCGTCGCGTAGATGGCTGCCTTGACGCAGCACGGCTGCCCGTCCGCGTCCTCGGGCACCGCGAGGTCGGCGACGTACGTCGTGCAGTAGCCGAGCTTCTCGATCAGCTGGTCGAGGATCATGTTCGTGATCGGGCAGTTGTACGGCTTGATGCCGCTCGCGCGCAGCAGGACCTCCTTCTGCATCAGGCTGCAGCCCCGGATCTTCAGCTTGAGCAGGATGTCCCGGCCGCTGATCGAGTACGCGATGTCCTCGGCCAGTCCCGCGGCCTTGATGCTCCGGATGCAGGACTCGACGATTTCCTGCGGGCTCGCGCCCGCGATGTCCTGCGCCTGGATGAAGTCCGTGCCCACCAGTTCGGTCTTCCACGCCGCGCAGTCGGACAACTCGTGGTAGAAGACCTCCTCCATCCGGTAGAGCAGCTGGTTGAAGTATTGGCGGTTATCCATGGCGGGGCCTTTCCGTGCAGCCGAATCGTTCCCAGTACACCAGTTCTTCGAGCGCCTTCTTCGGCCGCGGGTACTTGCGTGCCTCCGCCGCCCAGCCGATGGACACGTAGGCGATGACCTTGTAGTCGCCCATGCCGGTCGGGATGCCGAGGATCTCCTTGAACTTCTTCGCGTCGCGCGTGGAGGCCACGGGACCGTGCACCCAGCAGCCGCCCAGCCCCAGCGAGTGCGCCTCCAGCAGCATGTTCTCGATCGCCGCGGACAGGTCGTAGGGCACGTCGACCGAGCCCTCGCGCAGCGTGCCGATCACGGCGATGACCACCGGTGCCTGCTTGGCGAACTCCGACACCTCGCCCGAGTACATGAAGCGCAGGACTTCGGCGCGCTTCGCCTCGTCCTTGATTCCGGCGAAGCGCTCCTGCATGTGGCCCATGCAGTACCACGCCGTCATCCGCGAGCCGCTGCCGAGCTTGGCCAGGTCCCCGATCCGGTTGCGCGTCTCCTGGTCGCGCACGACGATGAAGCGCCAGGGCTGGTAGTTCTCCCCGGTCGGCGCCCACCGTGCCGCTTCGAGGATCTTGTCCACCATGGCGTCCGGCACCGGGTCCGTCTTGTAGCGGCGGATGCTCTTCCGGCTGTTGATGATGTCGAGCAGTTCGTCCATTTACTTCCCCGCCAGCGCGGCTGCGGGCGCCGGCGCGCGCACGGCCCCGGTGTCCTTGAGCTTCAGCACACGGCGCGCGGTGCCCGACAGGATCATGTCCTTCTCCTCCTGGCTGAACTCCGTGCCGAGTTCCGTGAAGACCTTCACCCACTCGGGCAGCCGGCAGTGCAGGTTCGGGTGCGGCGCGTCGGTGGCGAACATGAGCTTGTCCGCCCCGGTCATGTCGGTGAGGTGGCGCAGCCACTTCTGGAACTCGCCGGCGCGCATCTTGCGGAACGGCTTCTGCCACAGCGACAGGTCGAGGTAGACGTTGGGCAGCCACGCGGCCGCCTGCATCGCCTCCTGCCACCAGCCGACGTCGCCGGCGTGGGCGAAGATGAAGTCGGCCTCGGGATAGCGGGCCGCGGCGGAGGCGAAGTAGGCGGGCCGCGAGTTCTCCCAGCGCAGCGCCACTGACGGCGCCCCGCCGGTGTGGCACATGATCGGGATCTTCCACTCCGAGGCCTTCTCGTAGACCCAGTTGCACACGGGATCGTCCGGCATGTAGCCGGTGCCGGCGTGCAGCTTGAAGCCCTTCATGCCCCACTCGTGGTACGCCTGCTCGCAGTGCTTGAGCGCGCCCTTGCGCCGCGGGTCGATCGCCATGAACGGGATCATCCGTCCGGCGTGCCGTCTGGCGACGTCGGCATAGAGCTTGTTCTGGTCGAAGATGTGGATCGGCGGCTCGCCGAACAGCAGGCCGTAATCGACCGGGAAGATGACCGTGAGGTCGACGCCGGCGGCGTCCATTTCCACGATGATGTTGTCGGCGTGGTCGTCGGTCTCCTTGCGGATCACGTCGTCGATGTACTCGCGCGGCGTGAGGTTGGTCTTGTTCGCCTTGTTGTACATCATGGAGAAGCTCTGGGCGGCGCCCTTGATGTAGGCGCCCTGGACCGTGCCCTTCACTACCAGGTGTCTGTGTACGTCGATGATCATCTGTACGGCTCCTTTGGCGTCAGTGCGTCTGCCCGATCCTGCTTTCGATGAATCGCGCGATCTCGGCCGGCGGCGTGCCGGGAAGGAAGACCTGCGTCACCCCCATCCGTTCCAGAACCGGGATGTCCCGCTTCGGGATCACCCCGCCCAGCAACACCATCACGTCGGCAAGCCCGTGCTGCCGCAGGCCGTCGATCACCCTGGGGGCGAGCACCAGGTGATCGCCGGCGAGGAAGCTCAGGCCCACCACGTCGGGATCCTCCTCGAGCGCCGCCTTCACCACCTGCTCGGGTGTGGCTCGCAGGCCGGTGAAGACGACCTCCATGCCCGCGTCCATCAGGTAGCGCGCCACGATCTTGATGCCGCGGTCGTGGCCGTCCAGACCGGCCTTCGCCAGCAGCACGCGGAGCTTTCTCCCGCGCATCCTTACCTCCTCCGGCGCGCTCACAGCTGCACCGCGGCGCGGTACTCGCCCCAGCGCCGACGCATGATGTCCGCGATCTCGCCTACCGTGGCGTACGCCTTGACCGCGCGAATCACCGCCGGCATGACGTTGCGGCCTGCCTCGATCGCGGCATCGACCGCGGCGAGGCTCGTTCCGACCTCGCCGGCGTCGCGCTTCGCCCGCAATGCGGCCACCCGCGCCTTCTGGCGTGGCTCGACCGTCGGATCGGCCTCGAACAACGCCGGCGCCGGGTCGCCTTCCCCGGGCGTCTGGAACCGGTTCAGGCCGACGACGACCGTCTCCCCCGCGTCGATCGCCTGCTGCTGGCGGATGCTCGAGTCGCGGATCTCGCGGCCGATGTAGCCGCAGTCGATCGCCCGCAGCATGCCGCCCATCGCGTCGATCTTCTCCAGATACGCGGCGGCGCGGGTCTCGATCTCGTTGGTGAGGGACTCGACGTAATACGAACCGGCCAGCGGATCGATGGTGTTGGCGACTCCCGACTCGTGGGCGAGCACCTGCTGCGTGCGCAGCGCCAGGATCGCCGCTTCCTCCGAGGGAAGCGCAAAGCCCTCGTCCCAGCAGGCCGTGTGGATCGCCTGATGTCCGCCCAGGATTCCCATCAGCGCGTGCATGGTGATGCGCACGATGTTGTTGAGCGGCTGCTGGCTCACCAGCGTGGAGCCGCACGAGCCGCTGAACGTGCGCAACAGGCAGCTGCGCGGGTCACTGGCGCCGAAGCGGTCCCGCATGATGCGCGCGAACAGCCGGCGCCCCGCGCGGAACTTCGCAACTTCCTCGAACAGGTCGCGGAAGCACCCGAGGCTGTAGGACAGGCGCGGCGCGAACTCGTCCACCGCGAGGCCGCGCGCACGCGCCTGCTCGATGTAGGCGATCGCATTGGCCAGCGTGAACGCGAGTTCCTGGATCGCGTCGGCGCCGGCCTCCCGGATGTGGTAGCCGGCGATGTTCATCGTGTTCCAGCGCGGGACCTCGCGCAGGCAGTACTCGACGATGTCGAGGCCGAGGCGGAGGCTCGGCTCGGGCGGGAAGATGTAGGTCCCGCGCGCGATGAACTCCTTCAGGATGTCGTTCTGCGTGGTGCCGGTCAACTGCTTCTGCGCCACGCCCTGCCGTTCGCCCACCGCGATGTACATCGCCAGCAGGATCGGCGCTGTCGCATTGATCGTCATCGACGTGGACACGCGGTCGAGCGGTATTCCCGCGAAGATCGTCTCCATGTCGGCCAGCGAATCGACCGCCACGCCGACGCGCCCGACTGCGCCCTCGGCGCGCGGATCGTCGGAGTCCAGTCCGAGCTGCGTCGGCAGATCGAAGGCGATCGAAAGCCCCGTCGACCCCTGCTCCAGCAGGTGGACGAAGCGCTGGTTCGTCTCCTCGGCCGAGCCGAATCCGGCGTACTGGCGCATCGTCCACAGCTGGCTGCGGTACATCGACGGATACACGCCGCGCGTGTACGGAAACTCGCCCGGAAAGCCGAGCCCGTCCCGATAGTCCGATCCCTGCACGTCCAGCGGCGTGTACAGGGCCTTGATCGGAATGCCGCTCTCGGTCGCGAACGGCGTTTGCCGCTCGGGCGAGCGCTCGAGCGCGCGCGCGAGCGTCGTGTCCTGCCAGCGCCTGCAGTCGTCGGCGAGATCGGGCATCGCGGTCTTCGTCAGAGCGGCAGGTTGGAATGCTTGCGCCAGGGGCGGTCCGCCACGATCTTGCCGTCGAGCAGGCGCAGCGCGGCGATCAGCCGTGCCCGCGTGTCCTGCGGCGGCACGATCGCGTCGACGACCGCCAGCGAGGCGGAGTGGTAGGGCGTCAGGTAGAGCTCGCGGTACTCCCGGACCCTCTGCTGCAGCAGCGCCTGCGGATCAGCGGCGGCAGCGAGTTCCCGGCGGCAGAGGATCTTCACCGCGGGCTCGGCGCGGACCATCTGCATTTCCGCGGAGGGCCAGGCGAACACCTGATCGAAGCCGATCTCGTGCACGCCCATCGCGGGGATGACCCCGCCGTACATCTTGCGCAGGATGCAGGAGACCTTTGGCACCGTCGCCTCGGTCCAGGCGTGCAGCAGCTTGGCGCCGTGGCGCAGCAGTCCGTCCTGTTCCTGGGCGACGCCCGGCAGGAATCCCGGCGCGTCCACGAGGGTGACGAGCGGGATGTTGAATGCGTCGCAGGTGCGGACGAAGCGCGCGGCCTTGACCGCGGCGGCACCGTCCATGTAGCCGTCCCCGACCGCCGGGTTGTTCGCGACCACGCCCACGACCCGGCCGCCCAGCCGCGCGAACCCGACGGTCACGTTGCGGGCGAACTGCTCCTGGATCTCGAGGTACGCTGCGCCGTCGGCGAGCGCGCGGACGACCTCGCGCATGTCGTAGTTCGCTTCCGGGTCGATCGGCACGATGTCGAGCAGCTCGGGTACCGTTCGCTCCGCCGGATCGTCGGTCGCACCCGCGGCGGGGCGTTCGCGGTTGCTCTGCGGCAGGTAGCCGAGCAGGCGCCGGATCAGCGCGATGGCGTCGCGATCGTCGCGGGCTGCCAGATGCGTGACGCCGGACCGGCGGGCGTGAACGTCGCAGCCGCCGAGCGCCTCGTTCGTGACCTCCTCGCCTAGCACTTCGGCGGCCAGCGCCGGCCCGGTGACGAACAGCTGCGACGTGTGCTCGACCTGCACGATGAAGTCGGCCAGCGCCGCGGAGTACGCCGCCCCGCCGGCGCAGGTGCCCATGATGGCGACGATCTGCGGCACGACGCCGGAGTTGAGGCTGTACTCGGCGAGCACGCCGGTCATCCCGTAGACGTTGTCCATGCCCTCCTGGATGCGGGCGCCGCCCGAGTCGTGCAGTCCGACGACCGGCACGCGGTTCTCGCGCGCACGCCGCAGCAGCGTGTGGATCTTGGTCCCGTGGACCCGCCCGGTGGAGCCGCCGAGGACCGTGGCATCCTCGGCGTACACGCAGACGCAGCGCCCGTCGATGCAGCCATGGCCGGTGACGACGCCGTCGCCGGGAAATTTCTTCTCCTCCATGCCGAAGTCGCGGCACTGGTGCTCGGCGAGCATGCCGGTCTCGACGAAGCTGCCGCGGTCGAGCAGTGCCTCGATGCGCTCGCGCGCCGTCAGTTTCCCGGCGCTGCGTTGTTCCTCCAGCCGCGCCTCGCCGCCACCCGCCCGGGCGAGCGCCTCCCGCGCCGCGAGCCCCGCCAGCGCTTCGGCCCAGCCGGGCGTCACGCCGAGCCCTCCCGGTCGCCGGCCGGTGGCTTCGCGCCCATTGACGTGATTCGCATGGATTTCATGATTGAAGACAGTTGCAGATTCTCATAATATGGGATAATGGAACCTTGATAAATGTCAATAACCGAGGCGACGACCGATGTCCCGAACCGCGAGCGAGTCCCGGCACGCGATGAAATCGAGCCTGGCGCGGATGCTCGGTGTGCTGGACCTGTTTTCCGAGGACGAGCCGGTGTGGACCGTGGACGCGGCGGCACTGCAGCTCGGGTTGACGCGCGCCACCGCCTACCGCTATGTCGGCGAACTCTGCGGTGCGGGCTTGCTGATGCGCGTGGCGCAGGGCGCCTACTCGCTCGGACCGCGGATCATCGAACTGGACCGGCAGATCCGGCAGCGGGACCCGCTGCTCGCGATCGGCGGGCGGGTGATGCGGGACCTGCTCGCGCCCGACCGGGGGCAGGTGATCCTGTTGTGCGACCTGTTCCGGGACAAGGTCCTCTGCACGCACCAGATGAGCAACGGAGCGAGCCTCGCGCTCTCCTATACGCGTGGACGCCCGATGCCGCTGTTCCGCGGCGCCACGGCCAAGGCGATCCTGGCGCATCTGCCGCAACGGCGCCTGATGCAGCTCTACGTGCAGAATCAGGCCGCGGTCGCCCACGCGGGGCTCGGCAACACCTACGACGAGTTCGTCGCCGCGCTCAAGCCGCTGCGCCAACAGGGCTACGTGGTCTCCCATGCCGAGGTCGACCCGTCCGTCGTGGGCATCGGCGTGCCGCTGTTCGGCGGCGGCCGCGCGGTCATCGGCAGCCTGTCGATCGTGTTTCCGAGCGAGCGCTACCCGCGGCGGCAGGAAGCGCATCTCGCAGCCGACCTCCAGCGTGCGTCGGCCGCTCTCAGCGCCGAGATCGGGCGCCAGGCAGCGCCGCCAAGAGGCGGACGCGGCCGCGCAGCGCCGTCGCAGCGAGCTAAGCCACGATCACGTGCTCCTGCGTGAGGACGGACGGCGAACGATCCTGCGCCACGAACTGCTCGACATCCTCGCGCAGCCGCGCGAACTCCGGCGTGGGCACGGCCGCACGCAGCGCGTCCATGCTGTCGAACCACGTCATCGCCGCCCCGTCGAAGGCCGGCGTTCTGCCGCTGTCGTAGATCGCCTGCCGCGTGGGGTTCTGCACGTAGCGCCGCACCGCGGGAACGGCCGCGCACAGCGGACCGTGGATGTCGCGCCAGTACGCGCGGAACGCTGCGATCGGCATTCCGGCCTTGCGCGTCATCAGGGTGATGCTCTTGATCCCGCTCGCGGGCGCCGGCAGGTCCTTGATCACGTGTTCATCGGTGACGAACGACTGCAGCGAAGACCGGTCGATGAAGTTGGGCTCGTCTGCGAGCACCGCAGCGTACTCCGGGCTTGCCGCAAGCGACTTCATCGCCTGCGTGTCGTCGAACGACGATTCGGCGACGGCGTCGAATGGCGGCTCGGACTTGCGGTAGCTCGCGAGCAGGACGTGCGACTGGACGTATCTGCGGATGCCGGGCAGCCTGGCAATGATGCCGGCGTGCACCGTGCGCCAATGGCTCTGGAACGCTGCGACATCCATGCCGGGCTTGCGCTTGAAGCAGATCACCATCTTGACCATGCGACGACTCCTCGGGTTGCGAAGTTCCGCGGCGCCAGTGTCACGCCTTCCCCACGATCCGGCACCGGACCTCGAGCGCGCCTGTGCGCCCCCCGGTTTCCGGAAGTCCCTGCGGCCGCCTCTGCCTCCGGGGCACCCGCCGGCGGCGTTCCGGAATGTGGCGCAGGACGCAAGGCGAGGTCAAACGCGAGTCCGACCCCGTCTCACGCAGGCCATAACCATGCCGCCCCGCGCACGCCGCTCGAGTCGCCGTGCACGTGGCGCACGAGCCGCGTGTCGACGCGGTCGCTGAAGACGTAGCGTCCCCACTGCGCCGGCACCGACGCGTAGAGCGCATCGACGTTCGACATCCCGCCGCCCAGCACGATCACGTCGGGGTCGACGATGTTGACGACGTGCGCGAGCGCGCGTGCCAGCCGCTCCGCGTAGCGCGCGAGCGACGCCGTGGCCGCCGCGGCGCCCTGCCCGGCCGCCGCTGCGATCTGCGCCGCGGCGAGCGCGCTTCCCGTCGCGTTCACGTGGTCGCGCTCGAAGCCGGGCCCCGACAGCCACGTCTCGATGCAGCCGGCGCGCCCGCAGTAGCACGCCGGGCCCGGCCGCTCGTCGTCACACGGCCACGGCAGCGGGTTGTGGCCCCACTCGCCGGCGATGCCGTTCGCGCCGTCGAGCGCGCGTCCGTCGACGACGAGGCCACCGCCCACGCCCGTGCCGAGGATCACGCCGAACACCACGCGTGCCCCCGTGCCCGCACCGTCGACCGCCTCCGACAGCGCGAAGCAGTTGGCGTCGTTGCTGATCCGGACCGGCCGCGCGAGCCGCGACTCGAGGTCGGCCTGGATCGGCCGGCCGTTGAGGCACACCGAGTTAGACCCCCGCAGCACCCCGGTCGCGCGCGACAGCGTGCCCGGCGTGCCGACACCGACGGTCGCGGCGCCCGGTGCGATGCCGAGTTCGCGCTCGGTCGCGGCGACCAGCGCGGCGACCGCGGCGAGCGTGGCGTGGTAGTCGTCGCGCGGCGTAGGCACGCGCGTGCGCACGCGCGCGAACCCGTCGCCGTCGAGCGCGACGATCTCGATCTTGGTGCCGCCGAGATCGACGCCGAGCCGGACACCGCCGCTCATCGCCGGCCCGTTCGCGCCGCGGACTCCGCCCGCACGATTGACCCCCTTCCCCCGATCCCCGAATATTACAAAGGAAGCACGCCGCGCGCCGCCGCCCCGGGGAGACCACCGACCATGCCGCATGCCGCCGTCCGCGGAGCGCTCTGCGCGATCCTGCTCGCCGCCACGCGGGCGCTCGCCGCCGTCGGACTGCCCGGCTACGACACGCGGCTGCCGTCGGAACTCGCCGGCGGGCAGCAGCAGCGCGGCGGCGGCGTTCGTCCGCGCTGAACGCCACCGCATGCACTGGTCGCTCGTCCTCATGCTCGTCGCCGCGCTGTTCGGCGCGTGGAACTGGTGGTCGCGCGAGCGCCACGAGCGCGTGCCGCCCGGCGTCGTCGCGCCGGCCGCGCCGGTGCAGGAGGCGCTCGATCCCCCGCCGGTCTTCCCGGCGAAGGACCACCAGTTCGTCGCGCGGGCGCGCTACGACATCACGGCCCGCGTCCTGCGCAAGGAGATCTACCGGATCGACGGCGGCGCCAACCTGGCGCCGGTCGACCTGGGGCTGGGCTGGGGTGCGATGTCCGACTCGCGCGTGGTCGAGCAGCTCGAGTTCTCGCAGATGGGGCGCTTCCTGTACTGGAGGCCGAAGGACTGGACGACGTTCCCGCTGACGCCGCGGCAGACGATCGCGCAGGCGGCGCAGGTGCACGCGGTGCCCGCGGACGACGGGATCGACGGCGCGCTGCGCAAGCTCCGCCCCGGCCAGCTCGTGCGGCTGACCGGCTACCTCGTCGACGTGCGCGGCCCGGGCGGCTTCCGCTGGAGCACGTCGCTCACGCGCGAGGACACGGGGGACGGCGCGTGCGAGCTCATGTGGGTAGAGCGCGTCGACGTACTGTGACGTCCACGTCCGCAAATCGCGCGTCGGGGCGCGGCGCGCCCGCTCGCGCGATTCGCGGCCGAACGGAATCAAGGCGCTGCGCGCCTTGATTTCGAAGGCAGTCAGCGCGAAAAGCTCCGGGCGGCCGAGCGCCTTCCGCGTAGTAACGGCAACGAAGCGCGCCGTTCGCAGGTCGCTTCGCTCCCCGCTCGGTAGCGCGCGCATGCACGCTGACAGCCTTCGACGAGCGCCACGCATGGCACTGGACTGCGATCGGGGCTGTCACCGCGCCTGCGCGCTACTGAACGGGCGCGAAGCGCCTTGTGATCGGCGCGCTTCGTGCAGTTTCCGCGGGGAAAGCGCCGGGCCGCCCCAAGCTTTTCCCGCTGACTGCTTTCGGCCGCAAGTCGCGCAAGGCGACTGCGCAGCAGCGCGACGCGCGACTTGCGGACGTCAGGGTATCGCGCAGAAGACGGTACCCTCGACGATCCAGCCCGCCGCCTGCAGCGCGCGCGCCTCGCTGCGGCTCGTCGTGAAGCGGTGGTTGGCCTGCCCGCCCATCCCGTTGTTGTACAGCCGCATCACCGGAATGCGGTCGCCGGCGCAGTCGCCGGCCACCGGCGCCTGCGCGTTGAACGCGAACCCCTCGTACGTCCACACCGGATCGGCCCTGACCTTCGCGCACTCGGCGGCGTCGATCGTGTAGAAATGCGAGTTGGGGCCGAGCGACGGCGTGCCGAAGAAGCGGCACGTGGCGATCCCGAGCGGCGATGCCGCGGGGCGCGACTTGAACTCGAGGCCCGTGCGCTGCCAGCCCGGGACCACCGCGCCGGCGTCGAGCATCGCCATCTCGGCCGGCTCCGCGGTGATGAAGTAGTGATCGAGCGACGCGTTGCGGTACTCGACGACCGCGGCCTCGTCCGGCCCCGTCACCGGCGACGGCGCCATGTAGTCGATCCGCTGCACGTCGTCCATGGCCCCGGCCACCGACGTCATGCGGGCGCTCGTCGCGCGCGCGACGTCGCCGCCTCCGAGCTGCCCGGCGAGAAACGCGAGCGCCCACGTGAAGATGTCGTCCGCGTAGCGCACGTCGTAGGCGTGCGGCAGGTCGGTCAGCGCCACCAGCTGGCGCGTGCCGGACATGCGCCGCATGCCGCGCTCGGCGGTGCCGATCGGCGCCGTCCGGTCCGCCGTGCCGGAGAGCGCGAGATAGGGCAGCGTGAAGCCGTCGAGGCCGGCGAGATCGCGGCCGAACGCCGGATACACGTCGATGCCGAAATACGGCACCAGGCCGACCGCGGCCTTCAGGCGCGCATCCAGCGTCACGCGCTCCGCCGAAAGCGTCGGTCCGGTCGACAGCGCGGCGCCACCCAGCAGCAGCAGCGCCTCGCCGCCCATGCTCGCGCCGAACCCGCCGATCCGGTCCGGGTCGACGTGGTCGCGGAAGTCCGGATGGCCGAGCACCGCGTCGAGTGCCAGCGAAAGCGACAGCGGCCGTGCCGCCTGCATCGCGACGAACGTCCGGTACTTGAGCAGCGCGTAGAGGAAGTCCGCGAAGCTGTCGAGGTCGATGTCGGCGTAGCGCAGGTCGCCGTGGAACGGCGCGATGACCACGTAGCCGTGGCTGGCGAAGAGCTTGGCGGCCTCGACGTACTCGCCGGAGAGGGGGCTGCCCGACAGACCGTGCGAGAAGAGCAGCACGGGGTAGCGGACACCGTTCGCCGCGAACAGCGGCGGCTCGGCGCCGCGCTGCATCCGCGGCACGACGTGGCCGGTCGGCAGCGGGTAGTCGGCGCGCGGATTGGCGGGATCGGTCGGATAGCACACCAGGTGCGCATACGGAATCGTCGCGCCGGCGTAGGGCCCGAACAGCGTCCCGTTGGAAGGCAGCCGCAGCGACACGACGAACGCGTGCGCCGGATCGACGAGGAGGTCGGTCACGTAGCGGCCGGTCTCGCCGAGCGGCAGTCCTTCCCAGTAGGCCTCGGGTCGGACGCCCGCCGGCACGCGCGTGAAGTCCTGCTCGACGTTGCTGCACCCGACCGCGAAGGCGCCGGGCGCGACGGGCGGGATCGCCAGCGCGGGCTGCGCGAGCGCGGCGGTCGCGGCCACGCCAGCAACTGCCGCAGCGGCGGCGGCGCGGACCAGTGCGAGGATGCGGGATCGGTGTTCGTTCATGGCGTGGCGGCGGCTGCGCGTCCGGCGCCGTTGCCGGCGGCCGGACCCTGCGACTCGCCCTCGGACACCGCGACCGCGTGTCGGTTCCCCGGAAGCCGATCGGCGCCCGCAGGCCCGGGCATCGGTACACGTATCCTCAGAACGCCTCCGCCGCCAGCGCCAGCGCCGACTCGCCGCCGTGGACGACCGTGTGCGCGAGGCCCGACGTCTGCGCGAGCAGGCCGTCGGCGTAGTAGCGCGCCGTGGCGATCTTCGCGTGCAGGAAGGCGGGATCCCCTTCGCCGGCCGCGAGCCGCTCGGCGGCGACCAGCGCGGCGCGGCCCATCTGCCAGCCGCCCACCGCGAGCCCCCACAACCTGAGGTAGGCGACGGCGCCGGCGTGCGCGGCGCGCGTGTCGTGGCCGTAGGCGGCGACCATCCACGCGAGCGCCTCCTGCACGTCCGCCTCGGCGGCGGCCAGGCGCACGCCGATCGCCTTGAGCGCCGGCTCGGGGCGTGCCGCGAGGCGGGTGGCGACCTTGTCGATCTCGGCCGCGACCGCGCGCGCGACGGCGCCGGCGTCGCGCGCCGTCTTGCGGCCGATGAAGTCGTTGGCCTGGATCCCCGTCGTGCCCTCGTAGATCGTGATGATGCGGGCGTCGCGCAGGTGCTGCGCGGCGCCAGTCTCCTCGATGAAGCCCATGCCGCCGTGCACCTGCAACCCGAGCGAGGCCACCTCCTGTGCGACCTCGGTCGAATGGCCCTTGACGATCGGAATCATGAAGTCCGCGAACGCCTGGTGCTTCGCGCGCGCGTCGGGATCGGGGTTGCGCGCGGCGTTGTCCAGCGCCGCCGCCGTCACGTACGCGACGGCGCGCGTAGCCTCGGTGTACGCGCGCATCGTCATCAGCATCCGGCGGATGTCCGGGTGCTCGATGATCGTGCCCGCCGGCGCGTCCTTCGGAAGTCCGACCGCCTTGCCCTGCACGCGGTCGCGCGCGTACGCGACGGCGCGCTGGTATGCGCGCTCCGAGATCCCGACGCCTTCCAGCCCGACCGAGAACCGCGCGAGGTTCATCATCACGAACATGTACTCGAGGCCGCGGTTCTCCTCGCCGACCAGGTAGCCGACGGCGCCACCCTGGTCGCCGTAGGCGAGGACCGCCGTCGGGCTCGCGTGGATGCCGAGCTTGTGCTCGAGCGACACGCAGGCGACGTCGTTGCGGCGCCCGAGCGATCCGTCGTCGTTCACCAGCACCTTCGGCACGACGAACAGCGAGATGCCCTTCACCCCCTGCGGCGCATCCGGCGTGCGCGCGAGCACGAGGTGGATGATGTTGTCGGTGTAGTCGTGTTCGCCGAACGTGATGAAGATCTTCTGCCCGTAGAGCCTGTACGTGCCGTCGCCCTGCGGCACGGCGCGCGAGCGCACGGCCGCCAGGTCGGAGCCGGCCTGCGGCTCGGTCAGGTTCATCGTCCCGGTCCACGTGCCGGCGACCATGCGCGGCAGGAACTTCTCCTTCAGCGCCTGCGACGCGTTGCGCTCGATCGCCTCGATCGCGCCCTGCGTCAGCAGCGGGCACAGGTCGAACGCGAGGTTGGCAGCGTGCCACATTTCCTCGACGGCGGTCGCCACGACCTGCGGCAGGCCCTGCCCGCCGAACTCGGCGGACTTCGTGAGACCGTTCCAGCCGTTCGCGCAGTACTGCGCGTACGCATCCTTGAACCCGGCCGGCGTTTTCACCGAGCCGTCCGGCTGGCGCTGCGCGCCCTCGCGGTCGCCGGGAATGTTGAGCGGGTCGAGCACGTTCGTCGCGAACTTCGCGGCTTCCTCGAGGATCGCGGTCACGGTGTCGGACGTGGCGTCCTCGAACCCGGGCAACTGCGCGACCTGCGCGAGGCCCGCGAGCTCGTTCAGGACGAACTGCATTTCCGGAAGGGGCGCGTGGTAGGTGCTCATGCGAAGGGTGAATCCGATGGAAGTGAGGGGGAACGATAGCCTACGGCGGAGCCGCTAGAGGGTTCGCTCTAATGCGGCACGAGGCCTTTCCGTGCCGTCCCGACGCCCGCGCAAGCGGGCGGAGGGACCCGCTCTCGCCGCCGATCGGCAGGCCGCGAGAGCGTGCGCAGACGGCTAGCCGAGCTCGGCGGTCAGCTGCGGCACCAGCTCGAACAGGTCGCCGACGAGGCCGTAGTCGGCGATCTGGAAGATCGGCGCCTCCGGATCCTTGTTGATCGCGACGATCACCTTGCTGTCCTTCATCCCGGCCAGGTGCTGGATCGCGCCGGAGATGCCGATCGCGATGTAGAGGTCCGGGGCCACGATCTTGCCGGTCTGGCCGACCTGATAGTCGTTCGGCACGTAGCCGGCGTCGACCGCGGCGCGGGACGCGCCGATCGCCGCCTTCAGCTTGTCGGCGAGCGCCTCGAGCATCCGGAAGTTCTCGCCGCTGGCGAGCCCCCGGCCGCCCGAAATGACGATGCGCGCGCTCGCGAGCTCCGGGCGATCCGACTTCACGATCTCCTGCCCGGTGACCGTGGACAGGCCCGTGTCCGGCGCCGCCGTCACGGCCTCCACCGGTGCACTGCCGCCGGCGCCGGCGCTGTCGAACGCCGTCGTGCGGATCGTCAGCACCTTGACCGGATCCTTCGACTGTACGGTGGCGAACGCGTTGCCGGCGTAGATCGGGCGCACGAACGTGTCGGGCGCCTCGATGGCCGTGACGTCGGACACCTGTGCGACGTCGAGCTTCGCCGCGATCCGCGGCGCGATGTTCTTGCCGTAACCGGTGGCCGGCGCGACGACATGCGTGTAGGCGCCCGGCAGCAGCGCGAGCGCCACCGCCGCGACGTTCTCGGCCGTCGGCGCCGCCAGGTGCGGCGCGTCGGCGAGCAGCACCTTCGCCACACCCGCGAGCCCCGCCGCGGCCTGCGCGGCGCCCTGCGCGTCGTGCCCGGCGACCAGCACGTGCACGTCGCCGCCCAATCGCCCGGCTGCCGTGACGGCGTGGGGCGTGGACGACTTCAGCGCCGCACCGTCGTGTTCCGCAATGACGAGAATCGACATGTCCTGCCTTCGTTCAGCTGATGACCTTGGCCTCGTTGCGCAGCTTCGCGACGAGTTCCTTGACGTCGGCGACCTTGCCGCCGCCCTTGCGCTTCGGCGGCTCGACCACCCGCAGCGTGACGAGCCGCGGGGCCACGTCGACGCCGAGCGCCGCCGGCGTGGTCGTCGCGAGGGGCTTCTTCTTCGCCTTCATGATGTTGGGCAGCGTGGCGTAGCGCGGCTCGTTCAGCCGCAGGTCCGTCGTCACCACGGCCGGCAGCTTCATCTGCACGGTTTCGAGGCCGCCGTCGACCTCGCGCTTGACGGTGGCCGCGCCGCCGGCGATCTCGACCTTCGACGCGAACGCCGCCTGCGGCCAGTCGAGCAGCGCCGCCAGCATCTGGCCGGTCTGGTTCGCGTCGTCGTCGATCGCCTGCTTGCCGACGATGACGAGTTCCGGCCTTCTCGTCGCCGGCGACGGCGCGCAACAGCTTGGCGACCGCGAGCGGCTGCAGCTCGGCGTCGGTCTCGACCAGGATCGCGCGGTCGGCGCCCAGCGCGAGCGCGGTGCGCAGCGTCTCCTGGCACGCGGCCGTGCCGCACGAGATCGCGACCACCTCCGTCGCGACCCCCTTCTCCTTGAGGCGCACGGCCTCCTCGACGGCAATCTCGTCGAACGGATTCATCGACATCTTCACGTTCGCCGTATCCACACCCGTGCCGTCCGGCTTCACGCGGACCTTCACGTTGTAATCGACGACGCGCTTGATTGGAACGAGGATTTTCATGGCGCAGGCCGGAGCGAGGGAGACACCCCGGCATTATATCGCCTCGCCCCGCGCCGACGGACGCGCCCGCCCCCGCGCCGCGCCGGCCGGCGTCCCGCCGCCCGGACGCAGTATGATGGCGGCGGCAAGGCGCACCCATGTCGCCGCGCCGCCGTTGCGAGGCCTGCTTGAGCGAAACGCCGATCTCCTTGCGCGCGGACATCAACGAGATCCTGCGCCACATGCCGCACCGCTACCCGATCCTGCTCGTCGACGCCGTCGAGGCCGGCGAGCGCAACAAGTGGGTACGCACGGTGAAGAACGTCAGCGCGAACGAGTGGTACTTCGCCGGCGTGCCGCACGGGCGCCGCGTGATGCCCCAGCTGCTCGTCGTCGAGGCGCTCGCGCAGGCGGCGGGCGTGCTGTGCCACTTCTCGGGCATGCTGAGCCGGATCGGCAGGTCGATCATCTTCTTCGCCGGCATCGACCACTGCCGCCTCGAGCGCGACGTCGTGCCCGGCGACCGGCTCCTGCTCGAGTGCGAGATGAAGCGCGTGCTGCGCGGCGTGGCCAAGATATCCGGGCGCGCGACCGTCGACGGCGCCGCGGTGGTCACCGCCGACCTGACGGCCGTCATCCGCGACCTGGAGCCAGCCGGGGACGCGTGACCGACGGCGGCGACGGGGACGGGCAGGCGGTGCAGTTTGCCGCCGGCGACGGCTGCGCGCTCGCCGGCACCTGGTTCGCGCCCGATCCGCAGCGTCGCCGACCGGTCGCCGTCGTGATCAACTGCGGCGCCGGCATTCCTGCCGTCCACTACCGCCGCTTCGCCGCATACCTGGCAGCCGCCGGGATCGGCACGTTCACGTACGACTACCGCGGCGTCGGCCGGTCGCGGCCCGCGTCGCTCAGGCGCTTCGCCGCGACGGTCGAGGACTGGTCGGACGCCGACTGCGCCGCGGCGATCGCCTGGCTGCGGCACGCGTGCCCGGGCGACACGCTGGTCGGCATCGGGCACTCGGTCGGCGGCGTGCTGCTCGCGGGCGCGCCCAACGTCGGATCGCTCTCGCGCATCGTGATGCTGGGCGCGCACACCGGGTACTACGGCGACTACCGGCGCGCGCTGCGCCTGCCGATGGCCGTGCTGTGGCACGGCGTGATGCCGGCGGTGACGGCCATCGTGGGCTACTTCCCCGGCCGCGCGCTGCGGCTGGGTGACGACCTGCCCCGCGGCGTCGCCATGCAGTGGGCGCGCCGGCGCGCGCCGTTCGTCCGGCGCGCCACGCACCTGGCGCCGGACCGGATGGCGCGCCTGGTCGAGCGGTGCGCGCGCCTGACGGCCCGCGGGCTCATCGTGACGGCCAGCGACGACGGGTTCGCCACCGAGGCCGGCGCGGCGCGGGTGCGCGCGTTCCTGCCCGGCTTCGCCGCCGAGCACTGGGTGATCACCCCGCACGCGGCCGGCGCGCGCAAGCTCGGGCACTTCGGCTTCTTCCGCCGCGCGGCGGCCGCCACGCTGTGGCCACGGCTCGTCGCGTGGATCGCCGATGCCGCCGATGCCGACGGGCCGCGCGCCGCGTAACGCATGGCGCGCAGGACGCGCTCAGGCAGGCGCAGTGGCGCGGTAGATCTCGAGCGTCCAGCACAGCCGGGAGCGCACCTGCTCGAAGCTGATGAGACCGGCCTCGCGCAGCCGCGTCAGCGTCGCCAGGTTGTCCTTGAGCTCGGGGCTGAACGGAATGAGCTTCGCTGCGACGAGCTCGACATTGCCGCCGTAGATCTCGGTGGCGACGGCGACGATCCGCGCCGCGTTCGACAGGCTCAACACGGGGAACCACAACGCCCCGCCGGGCGCTAAGTGCCGCGGCGACTGCCGCAGCATTTCCACGGTGAGACTGGTGCCGTCCGATCCGCCGAGCGGCACCGCCGGCGGAAACCACGACGACACGATCGCGACCTCCTCGGCGACGCCGGAGACGTCGTCGACCACCACGTCGAACCGCCGGTCGCCCACCGCCTCGAAGAGGTCGCCGCGCAGGACCTCGACGCGCGTCGCCACGCCGTTGGCGGCCGCGTTGCGGCGCGTGAGCTCGCACGCCTCGGGCATGAGGTCGCTCGCGCACACGACCGCGGCGCCGGCCTTGACCAGCGCGATGGCGATCGGACCCGAGCCGCAGCCCAGGTCGAGCGCCGACCGGCCGGACACGCCCGCCCGCAACACCTCGCTGGTCAGCACTCCGGTGGTGACGGTCGGCCGGAAGACGGCCGGGTCCGTGTGGAGCCGGATATCGAACCCGGCGACACTCCAGTGCAGCGCATCATCCGCCGCTGGGGCGGGTTCGGCGGGCGTCGCCGGGCGCGGCTCGGCGGCAGGATTCGGTATGGCGACGGTCATCGGATGGCCGGGGGCCGCAAGATCATCCCGCTGCGAACGCCGGCGGTGTCTGCCCCGGGCAGGTCATGGGTCACGTATATTGGGCCATGCGCCCGGGGATTGCACGCGCGGGATTCGGGCCCGCGGCCCCAGGGACACGAAAAATTAACTTGTTGAATTATCTCATTTTGCATCTAGACTGAAGTCTTGCGTGCCCGGGCGCGCGTGTCTTTGACGCAGGCCAAGATTCCGATGGCACGCAATTTGCGCCACGGCGCAGACCACCCGCATCCGATGCCGTCCGAATCGACCTCCATGTCCGCGCTCGCCCATCTGCGGCATCGACTCGCCCGGCGCGAGGACAGCGAGCACGAGCAGGCGCTGCTCCGGATCGTCATCGTCGGCCTCGTGCTCGCCTACATGGCGGGCTTCCACGGCTGGCCCTCCGAATGGAGCGCCAACAACCAGCACATCGTGCTGGTGCTCTCGGGCTTCTTCGCCGTGGCCGTGGCGATCTTCGCGTCCATCTGCGCCTACCCGGGCCGCAACGTCGTGCGCCGCCTCGTCGGGATGGTGGCCGACATCGGCGGCTGCACGTGGTACATGTGGGTTGCCGGCGAGTACGGCTTCTTCGTCATCGGCATCTTCCTGTTCGTCACGTTCGGCAACGGCTTCCGCTACGGCCGCCGCTACCTCTTCGCCTGTCAGCTGCTGGCGATCTTCGGCATGTTCGCCGTGCTGCTGTACGTGCCGTTCTGGCAGGAGCACCGCATCGCCGGCGTGGGCCTGATGATCGCGCTCGTCGTGCTGCCGCTGTACGTGTCGACGCTGCTGAAGCGCATCCAGGAAGCGCGCGCGCGCGCCGAGGAGGCCAACACGGCGAAGACGACGTTCCTCGCCAACATGAGCCACGAGATGCGCACGCCGCTGAACGGCATCGTCGGCGTCGTCGACCTGCTGCGGACGACCGAGCTCTCCACGCAGCAGGCGGAGCTCATGCAGCTGCTCCGGCACTCGGTCACCGTGCTGCGCTCGCTGGTCGACGACGTCCTCGACATCAGCAAGATCGAAGCCGGGCGCCTGTCGGTCGACGTGAAGAGCTTCGACCTCTACGCGACGGTCAACGGCCTGATCCAGCTCCTGCGCCCGCACGCGCAGTCGAAGGGGCTCGCGCTGCACGCGGCGGTCGACCCGGCGCTCGACTACCGGCTGCGCGGCGATTCGCACCACCTGCGCCAGATCCTGTTGAACCTTCTCGGCAACGCGATCAAGTTCACCGAGCAGGGAGAGGTCACGCTGGCGGTCATGCTGACCAAGGCGTCGGCGGACGGCGTCACCGCGCGCTTCGAGGTTCGCGACACGGGCATCGGCATCCGCGACGACCTGCTGCCGCACATCTTCGAGCGGTTCGTGCAGGCCGACCAGTCGGCGACGCGCCGCTTCGGCGGCAGCGGGCTCGGCACGACGATCGCGAAGCAGCTGGTCGAGCTGATGGGCGGCACCATCGGCGTCGCGAGCAAGGTCGGCGAGGGCACGACGTTCTGGTTCGAGTTGCCGCTGCTGCACGACGAGGCGGCCGACGCCGCGGCGCCGGCGCACGCGGCCGGCGCCGGCGCGCAGCACCGGACGCTGCTGGTCGCGGACCCCGCTGGCGTAGCGCTTGCCTCGCCGCTGCTCGCGGCGGCCGGCGAGCGCGTCGACGTGATCGCGCCGTCCGAGCCCGTCGGGCCGCGCGTCGAGAGCCTGCTGGCGGCCGGCGTCGAAGTGCGCGCGCTCGTCGCCTGCTGCGGCGTCGACGCGGCCTGCGCGGCGTTCGCTGCCGCGCGGCAGCGGATGGGCGAGAAGCCCCTCGCGCTGGTCTACCTGGCGGCCACGCCGCTGTCGGTCGTCGACAGCGCGCGCATCAGGAGCATCCGCGAGGCGTGCGTGCTGCTGCCCAGCGCCACGCCGAAGCTGGTCGCCAACGCGATCCACGCGGCGACTGCGAACGCCGATCGCGACACGGCCGACGTCGTCGACCTGACGCAGCTCATCAAGCGCGACCGCGCGCACCTCAAGGTGCTGGTCGCCGAGGACAACCTCACCAACCAGACGATCATCTCCCAGCTGCTCGCGCACGCGGGCCACGCCGTCGTGCTGGCCTCCGACGGCGAGCAGGCGCTCGACCTCTACGAGCGCGAGCAGCCCGACTTCGCGATCCTCGACTTCAACATGCCGCACCGCAACGGCCTCGAGGTGATCCGGGCGATCCGCGCGATGGAGTCGCCGGGCACCCGGATGCCGGCGATCATCCTGTCGGCGTCGGTGACCGTCGAGACGCGCCACGACGCGCAGCGCGCCGGGGCGGACGAGTTCGTCGGCAAGCCGTTCGACGCCGCCGACCTCATCGCCAAGATCGACAAGCTGGCCGATCGCGTGCGGCCGCGCCGCGCGCCGGCCCCGGACGGCACGCAGCCGCGGGCGCCGGTCATCGCGAGCATCCCGGAGCGCCAGCAACGCGACGCCGGCGCGCGTGCGATCGTCGACGCGGAGCGCCTGGCGGAACTCGAGGACATCGCACGCGACTCGGGCTTCATGACCGAGCTGCTGCGCGGGTTCAAGTCCGACGTCGAGTCGATCATGCAGCGCATCGACGAAAGCGCCGCCGCGGGCCGCCTCGACGCGCTGCCCGACCTGCTGCACGCGCTGAAGGGCGCAGCCGTGGGCGTGGGTGCGCGCCAGCTCGCCGCCCGCTGCGAGGAGATGCCGGGCGCCGGTGTGCGCGAACCCGCCATCGTTCGCGCCGCATTGGGCGAACTCCGCCGCAGCATCGACGCGACGTTTGCCTGCCTCGACGACTACGCGCGCGCGCAGCACCGGATATCGCTGTAGCGGACGCGCCGCGTCCCGGCCACGCCTTCGGCCGCGCGCTGGCACACCACGGCAGCCTGCCGTCGTCCCGCCCGTTGCACGCACCTCGCCGCCGCGTGGCCGCGTCGCGCTGCTCCTGCCGGCCGCGGCGAGGGGTCCGCGTCCGGAAAGGTGCAGCGCGTCACGGCATGCGCGCTGGCGCGAGGCCCGGGCGGGCCCGCGCGGTGCGAGCGCCGGTCAGCCGTTCGCCACCATCGGCATCTGTGCCGCTTCGTCCTCGGTGAGGAGGCTGATGCGGTCCTGCGCCCGCGCGAGCCTCGCCATCATTCGCAGGTCGCGCGATTCGAGCGCCAGCGCCGCGTCGACCCAGACTTCGACGACCGCGCGCATCTCCTGGTGGCTCACCGGCTGGAAAGCGCGCTTGGCCTCCGACATCGCGCGGTACGCGTTGCGCTTGCGGCGGCGGACCGCGATCAGGTCCTGCGTCGCCGCGAGGCCGTCACCGTCGGCGACGACTTCGTCGACGACGCCGAGATCGTGCATCTCGCGCGCGGTGTGCACGTTGCCGCTCATGATGATCTCCTCGGCGCGGCGCAGGCCGATCTTGCGCGCGAGCAGCGACAGCGCGCCCATGCCGGGAAACATGTTGAACAGCACTTCGGGGAACGAGAACGTCGCCGATTCCTCGGCGACCAGGAACTCGCTGGCCAGCGCGCATTCGAAGCCGCCGCCGAACGCCTTGCCCTGCACGAGCGAGTACGTCGCGACCTGCGCGTTGTAGCCGACCACGCGCCGGTACATGTTGTCCACGCACAGGTGCCCGTAGTGGCGCAGCGTTTCGCGGTCCCGGGAGAGGATCTTCTGCACGAACAGCGCGAGATCGCCGCCCAGGTTGAAGATGCCCGGCGTGCGGCTCCCGTACACGGCGTTCTCGATCCGGCACTCGCGGCCTTCGTAGAGGAACCAGCCGTTGTGCTGCTCGATGCGGCCTTCGAAGTCGCGGCTTTCGTCGAGCAGCGTCGGATTGAAGCAGGGACGCGGCGCGGGGCGCATCCACCAGTACAGCGTCGACGTTGCGGCGTCGTACTCGACGTCCACCTGTTTCAACAGATTGGGATCGGCCAGCGACGGAAATTCGACGATCGCGTTCATGTGTTTTCCCCTCGGAAAATGTGCTGCAGAAAAGACCCCTGAAAGGTGCGGCAACGAAAAATTGTCAATACGTGACGCATTGTGGCGAACAAAATGGCTTACTGCCAGCCCTTTCTGTGGATAAGAAGCGCACCACGTTGTGGACAATTCTTATTTGTGGGCTACAAACCAAGACGCCGCCGCCCCGCCGCCTTCGGAGCGTGAACCTGCCGCCGCGAAGGCCGGGCGCTAGAGCCGCGACCAGGTGCCCGCCACGAGTCCTTCGGCGGGACGAAACGTCGCCTTGTAGGCCATTTTCCGGCTCTCGGCGATCCAGTACCCCAAATAGAGGTATGGCAGGCCGAGACTGCGGCAGCGCTCGATCTGCCAGAGCACGCTGTAGGTGCCGTAACTCTTGCCCCGCGCACCGGGCTCGAAAAACGTGTACACGGACGACAGGCCGTCGACCAGGCGGTCGACGAGGCTCACCATGCGCAGCACCTCTCCCTCCC
The DNA here is from genome assembly GCA_016716425.1 of Betaproteobacteria bacterium. Lineage (GTDB taxonomy): Bacteria > Pseudomonadota > Gammaproteobacteria > Burkholderiales > Casimicrobiaceae > VBCG01. Next base: position 299,490 of record JADJWJ010000001.1, on the reverse strand, counting down.
GGAACTCGTAGAGATCGGTGGCGACGTTGCTGTGCAACAGGAAGTGCTGGTATTGCTCGCGGCTGTCCTGATCCATCCCGCCGCCGGGGTGGCGGTAGCGCTGATAGCGCAGGTACAGCGCGTAATGTTCGGGATCGTAGGCTAATTCACGCCGAACTGTCGTCAACTCCAGATGATCCCGCGCGATCCGCCGCTGGGTTCGGTTCGGCGCGAACTCTTGCACCGGGACCCGGACCGGAACGCAGGCACGGCAGTGATCGCAGTAGGGCCGATAGGTGAAGGCGCCGCTGCGGCGAAACCCCAGCCGGACCAGCTCGCTGTAGACGCGGGTATCGATCAGATGGCTGGGGGTGGCCACCTGCGAGCGGGCGGCGCGATCCGGCAGGTAGCTGCACGGGTACGGGGCGGTCGCGTAGAACTGCAGCGACGTCAGCGGTAGGTCGTTGAGCTTGCTCACGAGGCGCGGGTTCCGGCGTCGGCGGCGGCGTCCGCGGCGCGGCGCTCGCCGCGCCAGCCTGCCGGGGGCGCGGTCGAGTGTATCAACTCGGACAGAGCCATCGCAAACTGCGCGCGCGGGATGGGCCGCGCGCCGAACGACGCCAGATGCGCCGTCTCCTGCTGGCAGTCCACCAGCGGCACGTCCAGCCGTTGCAGATGCGCGACAAGGGTAACCAGCGCCACCTTCGAAGCATCGGTGGCATGGGCGAACATCGACTCGCCGAAGAACACGCGGCCGAGGGCCACCCCGTAGAGTCCGCCGACGAGCGCGCCGTCGCGCCAGCTCTCGACGCTGTGCGCGTACCCCAGCCGGTGCAACTCGCAGTAGGCGTCGACCATCGCCGGCGTGATCCACGTGCCGCCCTGTCCCGGCCGCGGCGTGCGCGCGCAAGCGGTGACGACGGCGCGGAACGCCGTGTCGATCCGCGTCTCGAACGCGCCCGCCTGCACGCGCTTGCGCAGCGAGCGCGACACCCGGAACGCGTCGACGTGCAACACCATCCGCGGATCGGGGCTCCACCAGAGGATGGGCTGGCCGTCCGAGTACCAGGGGAAGATGCCGCGCGCGTACGCGGCCACGAGGCGCTGCGGCGACAGGTCGCCGCCCGCGGCGAGGAGGCCATTGGGCGCGGCGAGCGCCGTGGACAGCGGCGGAAACGGCGTGCGTTCCGACAGCCAGGCGATCACGCGGCGACCCCGCTGCGCGCGCGCCTCGCCCGCCGCTCCCGGCGCGCTCTTCCCGCAGGGACGACGCAGGCGGTCGCGGGTCCCACCCGCGTCGCGACCGTCACCGCCGCGCTCCCGCACCCCGCGCAGCGGGGAGAGCGCCGGGGTGCGCCGCGGCGCATCGGAGGCGCCCGTCCCGCCCGCGCGCGGCGCACGGACGTCTCCCCCGCGGCGCCCGATCGAAACGGCTGCACGGTGTGGCGAACGAACGACGCGATACGACGAATGGAAGCATTTGGGGGGATCGGTTGCCGGACCATGGCGGCCCGTCGGCGACGGGCGACCGTGGCCGAGTTTAGGCACACGCGGGCGTTCCGGTAAAATCCGCCCAGTCGCGCCGGGCGCAGCACGCGCCGGCGCCGTCCCTTCGCCACGCCCCGGTAGCTCAGTGGATAGAGCAGCCCCCTCCTAAGGGGCAGGTCGCACGTTCGATTCGTGTTCGGGGCGCCATCCCTTCGCCGCAGGTTCCACGTTGCCCGCACCCTCCTCCACGCCACCGGCGCCCGCGCCCACCCGCTATCGCATCGCCCCGCTCGACGCCCACGCGCACCTGTACGAGGTCGCCGTCACCGTCGACGCGCCGGACCGCGCCGGGCAGCGCTTCTCGCTGCCGACGTGGATTCCCGGCAGCTACCTGATCCGCGAGTTCGCGCGCCACTTCGTTGCCGTCCGCGCCGACGCCGGGGGCACGCCGGTCGCGCTCGCCAAGACCGCGAAAAACGAGTGGCAGGCGGCGCCGTGCGCCGGCCCCTTGACGCTCACCGCGCACGTCTACGCGTTCGACCTGTCGGTGCGCGCCGCGTACCTCGACGCGACGCGCGGCTACTTCAACGGGCCCTGCGTGTTCCTGTGCCCGGCCGGCCGCGAGCGCGCGCCATGCGTCGTTGACATCGCGCAGCCGCAGGACGCCGCGTTCGCCGGCTGGCGCGTGGCCACGACGCTGCCGCGCGCCGGCGCGCCGCCGTACGGCTTTGGCCTCTACGCGGCCGCCGACTACGACGAGCTGATCGACCATCCGGTGACGACCGGCCGCTTCGAACTCGCGCACTTCGAGGCGGGAGGCGTGCCGCACGACATCGCGATCTCGGGCCGCCACGCGGCGGACCTGCCGCGGCTCGCAGCCGACCTCGCGCGCGTGTGCCAGTGGCAGATCGACCTCTTCGGCGGCGCGCCGTTCCCGCGCTACCTGTTCGAGGTCGTCGCGGTGGGCGACGGTTACGGCGGGCTCGAGCACCGATCGAGCACGAGCCTCGTCTGCCGTCGCGACGAGTTGCCGCACGCCGGCGCCGAAGGCATCACCGACGAGTACCTCAACTTCCTGGGCCTCGCGAGCCACGAGTACTTCCACGCGTGGAACGTGAAGCGCATCAAGCCGGCGGCGTTCACACCGTACGATCTCGCGCGCGAGAACTACACGCGGCAGCTGTGGGCGTTCGAGGGCATCACGTCATACTACGACGACCTGGCACTCGCGCGCAGCGGTCTGATCCCGCCCGCGCGCTACCTCGAGCTCCTCGGGCGCACGGTGACGACGGTGCTGCGCACCCCCGGCCGACACGCGCAGAGCGTGGCGGAGTCCTCGTTCGACGCGTGGATCAAGTACTACCGGCAGGACGAGAACTCGGGGAACGCGATCGTCAGCTATTACGCGAAGGGTGCGCTCGTCGGCTGCGCGCTCGACCTGACGCTGCGCCGCGACGGGCGCGCGTCGCTCGACGACCTGATGCGTGCACTGTGGGAGCGTTACGGGCGCCGTGACGTCGGCGTGCCCGAGGATGGCATCGCCGCGCTCGCGAGCGAACTCGCGGGACGCGACCTGACGGACTTCTTCGCACGGTACGTCGACGGTACCGAGGATCCGCCGCTGCCCGAGCTGCTGGCCAGCTTCGGCGTGGCGTTCCACGTGCGCGCGGCGGCCGATGCGAAGGACCGCGGCGGCAAGCCCGGCAGCGGCACGCCGCCGCGCTGCACGCTCGGCCTGCGCGCGGGCGCGGACCGGAAGCTCGCGTTCGTGCAGCGTGACGGCCCCGCGGCGCGCGCAGGGCTGTCGGCGGGCGACACGCTGGTCGCCGTCGGCGGACTCAAGGCCACGCCCGAGCGGATCGCCGCGGTGCTCGCGCAGCGCGCGCCGGGCGACGTCGTCGAGGTGCACGCCTTTCGTCGCGACGAGTTCATGACGTTTGCCGTCACGCCCGCGCCGGCGCCCGACGACACCTGCTGGCTGACGCTCGCCGCGGATGCCGCGCCGGAGGCGCTCGCGCGACGCCGCGGCTGGCTCGGCGGCTGACCGCGTGCGCGGCGCGCTTCTCCTCGCCGTCCTGGCGGCAGCGTGCGCGGCGCACGCGGCCGAGGCGCCACCGGCCACGCGGACCGAATCGGTCGTCGAGACGCATCACGGCGTCGCGGTCGCCGATCCTTACCGCTGGCTCGAGACCACGACGGCCGACGAGACGCTCGCGTGGTTCCGGGCACAGGACGCGCACACGCGGGCGACGCTCGCGGCACTGCCCGGACGCGCCGCGCTGCGCGAACGGCTCGCCGCGCTCGACACCGTCGACGTCCGCGTCCGCGACGCGGACTGGGCCGGCGACCGCCTGTTCTACCTGAAGCGCGGGCCCGGCGACGAGACGTACAAGCTGTACGTGCGCGACGGGCTCGCTGCGCCCGAGCGGCTGCTGGTCGACCCCGACACGTTCCGGCGAGCCGACGCGCCGGCCGCAATCGACTATTTCCGCGCGGCACCGAACGGGGCGCGCGTCGCGTTCGGCATTTCGCTCGCCGGCAGCGAGGACGCGACGCTGCACGTGATCGACGTCGCGACCCGCGCGCCGGTGGGCGCGCCCATCGCGCGCGCGCGCTGGTCGTCCCCGTCGTTCCGCTTCGACGGCAACGTGCTGTTCTACACGCAGCAGAAGGACGCGCCGGCGGGCACGCCGCCCGCCGACATGCTGCGCGACGCGCGCGCGCAGCAGCGCGTCTACGGTCCCGACGGCGCGACCCGCGACGAGGCGCTGCTCGGGTCCGGGCTCGCGCCGGCCGTGGCCATCGGCGCCGACGACATTCCGTCGATCGTGGTGTCGCCGGTCAGCCCGTTCGCCATCGGCGTCGTCCATCACGGCGTGCAGCCCGAGATATCCCTGTTCGTCGCGCGGCTGACCGAGTTGCGCGGCGCGGCCACGCCGTGGCGCAAGCTCGCCGGGCCCGAGCGCGGCATCACGGGCTTCGACCTGCGCGGGGAGTCGATCTACGTCGTCGCCAACGAGGACGCGCCCCGCTACCGCGTGCTGCGCTGGTCGCTCGCCGATCCGCGGCCGTTCACGCCGGCGGCTGCCGACCTCGTCGTGCCCGAGTCCGCGCGCGTCGTGCGCGGCGCCGCGGTCGCGAAGGACGCGCTGTACGTGCAGCAGATGGACGCGGGCGTTAGCCGCCTGCTGCGCGTGCGCTTCGACGGCGCGGCCCCGCCGTCGGCGCCGGCAAAGTCCGCGGCACGCGGCAAGGGCGCGGCGCCGCGCACCGCGCCAAAGCGCCGCCGCGATCCCGGCCCGTACGGCGAGATCCGGCTGCCGTTCGCGGGCGCCATCGGCGAGCGGATCACCAATCCGCTGCACGCCGGGGCGCTGCTGCGCATGGAGGGCTGGACCGAGGCGCCCGGCTACTTCGCCGTCGACGCGAAGTCGGGCGCGGTGACGCGCACGCCGCTCCTGCCTCCGGCGCGCGCGGACTTCTCGGGCGTCACGTCCACGCAAGTGCGGGTGCGCAGCCACGATGGCGTCGAAGTGCCGCTGTCGATCGTGCACGCGACGGGCGCCGCGCGCGACGGCACCAGCCGCGTGCTGCTCGAGGCCTATGGCGCGTACGGGATCAGCGCGGAGCCCGGCTTCGCACCGTCCCTGCTCGCGTGGATCGAGCGCGGTGGCGTCTTCGCGGTCGCGCACGTGCGCGGCGGCGGCGAGCTCGGGCGCGACTGGCACCGCGCCGGCTTCAAGGCGGCCAAGTCCAACACGTGGCGCGATGCGATCGCCGCCGCCGAATGGCTGGTGCGCGAGCGCTGGACGACCCCGGCGCGCCTCGCGATCATTGGCGGCAGTGCCGGCGGCATCGCGGCGGGCAACGCGGTCGTCGATCGCCCGGACCTCTTCGCCGCGATGGTCAGCATGGCCGGATTCCACGACACGTTGCGCGGCGAGACCGGACTGGTCGGGCCGGCCAACGTGCCCGAGTTCGGCTCCGTCGCGACCGAGCAGGGATTGCGCGACCTCCTCGCGATGAGCAGCTACGCGCGGCTCGCCGACGGCATTGCGTACCCGGCCGCGCTGTTCACGACCGGATTCAATGATCCCCGCGTCGACGCGTGGGACCCGGCGAAGGCCGCGGCGCGGATGCAGGCGATCAACGCAGGCGCCGGCGGCAGCGGAAAGCCCGTGTTGCTGCGCGTCGACTTCGCGGGCGGCCACGGCGGCGGCACCGCCACCCAGCGCACCGACGAGCAGACCGACGTGTTCGCGTTCCTGCTGTGGCAGACCGGCGCGCCGGGGTTCGCCGCGCCTTGACGCGCTTCGCGCACGCCCCTCACCCCAGCCCTCTCCCCGCTACGTGGGGCGAGGGAGGTTCACGCCGGCGGTCGGTGCGACTCTCCCTCTCCCCGGAACGGGGAGAGGGTCGGGGTGAGGGGCGACCGCGTCGGCGCTACAGCGTCACCGCCGGATTCAGCGTATAGCGCCCGGTCACCGACGCGTGCGCGAGCGCGTGCCCGTGCATCGCGCGCCGCGCATCCGCGCCAGTGAAGCGGTCGGGCAGGTCGAGGTGCGGCACGTCGAGCGCGTACAGCGTGAACACGTAGTGGTGCGGCCGCGCGTCGTTCCACGGCGGGCACGGCCCGTCGTAGCCGTAGTAGTCGCCGGCCATCTCGCCGTCGCCGGCAAACCACGCGGTGTAGTCGTTGATGCCGTGGCGCCCTTCGCGCGGCGCCTGCGGCCCTGCCTTGCCGCGCGGCGTGATGCCGTCGGAGTGGGCGCCGCGCGCGATCGGCGGCCCGTCGGGCTTCAGGTCGACCAGCACCCAGTGAAAGAAGTCGACCCGCGGCAGCGACGCCGGCACCTCGCGACCCTCCTGGTTCACGTCGTCGCCGCGCGAGGGCACGTCCGGGTCGTGACAGACGAGCGCCAGCGACCGCGCGCCCGGCGGCACGCCGGACCAGGCGAAATCCGGATTGCGATTGGCGGACAGGCGCACGTGCGTCGCGGGATCGATCACCGCGAACGCGAACTCGCCCGGGATCACGCCGTGGTCGGCGAACGCGGTCGTCATCAGTTTCATCGTCAGTCCTTCTTCTGCCAATGCGGCGGGATCGTCGCCGCGAGGTACGGCAGCGCCTCGACGCGCGCCTTCCACGCCGCCAGCGGCGGCGGCAGCAGCGCGGCGCCGTCGAAGTCGGGCAGCTTCACCCGGCAGCGGTCGAGGAACGCGACCAGCGGATACAGCGCGAAGTCGGCCGCCGACAGCGGGCCCGCCAGGAAGTCGCCCTGCATCGCGGCGGCGAACAGCGCGCCGTTCTCGGCGACCGCCGCCTTGCCGGCGGCGAACGCCTTCTCGTCGCGCATGGCGGGGTCCTTCGCGAACGCGTAGTCGACGATTCCGTCCAGCGCCTGGTCGAAGTAGTCGTCGGTCTCCGAAATCAGGCGGCGGATCAGCGCGCGGCGGCGCGCGTCGCCGGGGAACAGCGGCGCGCCGCGGCCCGGGTAGGCCTCGTCGAGGTACTCGACGATCGCGTTCGACTCGTAGAGCACGAAGTCGCCGTCGACGATCGTCGGCACGCGGTGGCGCGGATTGAGGGCGACGAACTCGGGCTTGCGCGTGTCGCCCGCCGCGAACGACAGCACGCGGCGCTCGTACGGCAGCGCCTTGTGCTCGAGCGCGAGCTGCACGCGCCAGGCGAACGGCGAGCCGGAACCGTAGTAGAGGGTGATGTCTGTCACTTGCCGCCCTTCGTCTCGTTCCGCGCCGTGCCCCGCATGGCTTCCAGCGACGCCTTCTGCAGCTCCATCGTCTTGATGCTCATCTGCATCATGTTCACGCTCATCGTCAGCCAGTTCTCGATGATCTTCAGCTCCGCGATCTTGCGGTCGATCTCGGCCGGGTCGAGCGCCGCGAACATCGCGGCCGGATTCGGGAACGGCAGCCCGGCGGGCGCGGGCGCCGCCTGGGGCGGTGCGAAGCCCGGCACCGCGAGGCCGAGCGGGTTCCACATCCGCTGCATGAACTCGAGGGCATCCTGCGGCGAGAATGGAAAGCCCCCCGCGGCGCCTCCTCCGGGCGCGCCCGAGGGCGGCGGGTGCTTGGGATCCTGCGTCATGCGCGTTCCTCCTCGTGTCCGCGCGCCGGGGCCGGCGGCGTGCTTTTGCTACTATCCTCCCCTATGGCGGACCCCGGCGCAACCTTGCTCGACCGCTTGGCCGGCATCGTCGGCCGCCCCCACGTGCTGACGAGCGCCGCCGATGTCGCGCCCTACCTCGCCGACTGGCGCGGCCGCTACCGCGGCGCCACCCGCGCGGTGGTGAAGCCCGGCGCCACTACCGAGGTCGCGGCCGTCGTCCGCACGTGTGCCGAGGTGGGCGTGGCGATCGTGCCGCAGGGCGGCAACACGGGCCTGTGCGGCGGCGCCACGCCGGACGCGACCGGCCACGAAATCGTGCTGTCCCTCGCGCGCATGAACCGCGTGCGCGCTCTCGACGCGGCCAACGCCACGATCACGGTGGAAGCGGGCATGCCGCTTGCCGCCGTGCACGAGGCGGCCGCCGCCGCCGGACTCGTCTTTCCGCTGTCGCTCGCGTCCGAGGGCAGCTGCACGATCGGCGGCAATCTCGCGACGAACGCCGGCGGCACCGCCGTGCTGCGCTACGGCAACGCGCGCGACCTGACGCTGGGCGTCGAGGCCGTGCTGGCGGACGGCAGCGTGTTCGAGGCCCTGCGCGGCCTGCGCAAGGACAACACCGGCTACGACTTGAAGCAACTGTTCATCGGCGCCGAAGGCACGCTCGGCGTCGTCACCGCGGCCGTGCTCAAGCTCTTCCCGGCGCCGCGCACGCGCGTCACGGCGCTGGCCGCCATCGCCTCCGTCGAGTGCGCGGTCGCGCTGCTCGGCCGCCTGCAGCGGGCGCTCGCGGACCGGCTCACCGGCTTCGAGCTGATGAGCGCGTTCTCGCTGACGCTCTCGCGCAAGCATCACCCGGGTGCGCCCGACCCGCTGCCCGGCCACCCGTGGTACGCGCTCGTGCAGGCCGACGACGCGGTGACCGACGCGCCGCTGGCGGCGCTCGTGGAGGCGGCACTCGCCGCTGCGATCGAAGCCGGCGATGCGGCCGACGCCGTACTCGCGCAGTCGGGCGAGCAGGCCGCGCGCATGTGGGCGCTGCGCGAGAACATCAGCGAAGCGCAGCGGCGCGAGGGTCCCAACATCAAGCACGACATCTCGCTGCCGGTGTCGGCCATTCCCGCGTTCATGGCCGAGTGCGGCGACGGGCTCACCCGCGCGTTTCCGGGGTCGCGCCTCGTCGTGTTCGGCCACCTGGGGGACGGCAACCTGCACTACAACCTGTCGGCGCCGGAGGGCGTGGTGGCCGATGCGTTCATGGACAACGCCGAGCGTGCGAACCGCATCGTGCACGATCTGGTCGCGCACCACGCCGGCAGCTTCTCCGCCGAGCACGGCGTCGGGCAGTTGAAGCGCGCGGACCTCGTCCGCTACAAGGGCGACGTCGAGCTGCGCCTGATGCGCGCGGTCAAGCAGGCGCTCGACCCGCGCGGCCTCATGAATCCCGGCAAGGTGCTCTGATGGGCAAGATCGTGTTCTGGATCGTCGTCGTGTTCGTCGTGCTGTTCGCGCTGCGCCTGTGGAACTCCGCGAAGGCGCGCCGGCGCGAGGCGGGCGAGGCGGGCACGGCGCCGGACCCCGCGGCACCGCAAGCGATGGTCCGCTGCGCGCAATGCGGCGTGTTCCTGCCGAAAGCCGACGCGCTGCCGGCGCCCGGCGGGTACCGCTGCAGCGATCCGAAGTGCGCGCAGGCGCCGCATTGACGCCCCGGCGGCGCCCTCGCTATAACCCGTTCCATGCAGCCCGCACCCGCGATCCCCCGTTCGAGCCGCCGCCGCTGCCGGACGCGATGGGCGACTCGGGCCGGCGGATCCTGTGGATCGTCGGCCTCTACCGGGCCGTGAGCGCGGCGATGCTGCTGGGCGCCGCGATGCTGCTGGAGCCGAAGGTGCTGGGCATCGCCACGCCCAACGCGTTCCTGACCGGCACCGGCCTCTACTTCGTCTTCGGCCTCTCGTCGTTCTGGTGGGTGCAACAGGACCGCCTGCCGCTGCCGCTGCCGACGATGCTGTTCGCGCTGCTCGCCGGCGACGTGTTCTTCCTGTCGCTCGTGATGTACGCCGGCGGCACGTTCGGCGGGCCGCTGCCGATCCTGCTGTTCCCGCAGCTCGCCGCCGCCGGCTGGATCCTGCGCACGCAGACGGCGTTCGTGCATGCAGCCTTCGCCGCGATCGCGCTGCTCGGACTCGACGCGTGGCGCGCGTGGCAGGGCTTCGTCGGCGTCCCGCAGGTGTTCCAGACCGGCATCAGCGGCTTCGGCTACTTCGCCACCGTCGGCATCGCCGTCGCGCTCGGCCGCTACACGAAGCAGTCGGAGGACCTGGCCGCGCAGCGCGGCATCGACGTCGCCAACCTCGAGCAGGTGAACCGGCTCATCATCCAGGACATGCAGGACGGCGTGCTCGTGGTCGACCTGAACGGCGTGGTCCGCGGCCACAACGCGCAGGTGACGCGGCTGCTCGGCGGCTTCGGCCGCATGCGCGGCGGGATGCGGCTTGCCGAGTTCTCGGCGACGCTGCACGACTACTGGCGCCGCTGGAACGAGGACTTCACCGAGTCGCTGCCGCCGTTCAAGGTCGAGGCCACCCAGCGCCTGCTGCGCGTGCGGCTGGTGCGCATCGGCACGGGGCTCAACGGCGGCACGCTGATCTACCTCGAGGACCTGGGCCGCGCGCAGACCGAGGCGCAGCAGATGAAGCTGGCCGCGATGGGCCGGCTGACCGCGTCGATCGCGCACGAGGTGCGCAACCCGCTGTCGGCGATCAACCAGGCCGCGCAGCTGCTCGAGGAGGACGGTGCCGTCGCGCCCGAGGGCTCGCGCCTGCTGGGCATGATCCGCAACAACGCGAAGCGCATCGACCGCATCGTCGGCGAGGTGCTGCAGTTGAACCGGCGCGACCGCCAGCAGCCGGAGACGGTGCCGTTCGCCGAGTTCATGCGCTCGCTGACCGACGAGATCGTGGCCGGCGAGAACATGCCGGCGGGCGGCGTCACGCTGCAGGTCCCGGAGGATCTTGCCGTCATCTTCGACCGCGGGCACCTGAACCAGATCTTCTGGAACCTGATCCGCAACGCGTGGCAGCACTGCCAGAAGAAGGAAGGCAGCATCCGCGTGGTCGCGCGCGCCGGCTACATGGGCGACGCGGTGATCTGCGAGCTGACCGACGACGGGCCCGGCATCCCGGCCGAGCTGCGGCCGCAGATCTTCGAGCCGTTCTTCACGACGCGTCCCGGCGGCACGGGGCTCGGCCTCTACATCGCCCGCGAGCTCGCCGATGCCAACGGCGCCGCGCTCGAGCTGCTGCCGAAGGGTCCGGGCGCGCACTTCCGGATGACGCTGAAGCGCGCATCGACGCCGGAGCGCTCGGCGTGACACGGCCGCACATGACACTGCACTGGGGGAGACCATGACGACACGACGCATCCGCGGCCAACCGAAGGTCCTCGTCGTCGACGACGAGCCGGACCTGCTCGAACTGCTGGAGCTGACGCTGTCGCGGATGGGCCTCGACACGTCGCGCGCCGAGAACGTCGGCGAGGCGATCCGGCTGCTCGACCGCGAGCAGTTCGACCTGTGCCTGACCGACATGCGGCTGCCCGACGGCGAGGGCCTGCGCGTGGTCGAGCACATCAACCAGAAGGGCCTCGACGTGCCGGTCGCCGTGATCACCGCGTTCGGCAGCGCCGAGAACGCGGTGGCCGCGCTCAAGGCGGGTGCGTTCGACTACCTCGCCAAGCCGGTCGCGCTCGAGCAGCTGCGCGCGCTGGTCAAGCAGGCGTTGAAGGTACCGGAGAAGACCCAGCCGCCGTCCGCGTACAACCTGCTGGGCGAGTCGCCGGCGATGCAGCAGGTGCGCGGGCTCATCGAGCGCCTCGCCAAGAGCCAGGCGCCGGTGTTCATCAGCGGCGAGTCCGGCAGCGGCAAGGAGCTGGCCGCGCGCACGATCCACCTGCACGGCCCGCGCGCCGAGCAGCCGTTCGTCGCCGTCAACTGCGGCGCGATTCCCGAGAACCTGATGGAGAGCGAGTTCTTCGGCTACCGCAAGGGCGCGTTCACCGGCGCCGAGGCCGATCGCGACGGATTCTTCCAGGCGGCCAACGGCGGGACGCTGTTCCTGGACGAAGTGGCCGACCTGCCGCTGCCGATGCAGGTCAAGCTGCTGCGCGCGATCCAGGAGAAAAAGGTGCGCAAGGTCGGCGCCACGCAGGAAGAGCCGGTCGACGTGCGCCTCATCAGCGCGACGCACAAGAAGCTCGCCCCGCTCGTCGAGGCGGGCAACTTCCGGCAGGACCTCTTCTACCGGCTGCACGTGATCGAGCTCGCGATGCCCTCGTTGCGCGAGATGCGCGAGGACATTCCGCTGATCGCCCACGCGATCCTCGCCAAGCTGACGCGCGGCGGCGGCGCGCAACTGCAGCCCGAGGCGGTCGCCGCGCTCGAGCACTACCCGTTCCCCGGCAACGTGCGCGAGCTCGAAAACATCCTCGAGCGCGGCCTGTCGCTCGCCGCCGATCCGCAGCGGATCACCGCGGACGACCTGCACCTGACGCCGCCGGCCGACGACTCCGACGACCCGGTGCCGCCGGGCGAGAAGTGGCCGCTGCAGGACTACCTCGACCGCGTCGAGCGCGCGGCGATCAACGAAGCGCTCGAGAAGACGCGTTTCAACCGCACAGCGGCGGCGAAACTGCTGGGGATCACTTTTCGGGCGATGCGCTACCGAATGGAGCGGTTGGGCATCAAATGACTGCGCGCCGGCTCGCGGTCGGCGCCGACGGCTGGGTCGCGGGAGCCGCGCGCATCGACTCGCCCAACCGCGATGCGCGACTGCCGGGTGTCGAACCGACGCTGGTGGTCATCCACGGCATCTCGCTGCCGCCGGGCGAGTTCGGCGGCGATGGCGTCCTGCGGTTGTTCACCAACACGCTCGACCCCGCCGCGCACCCGTACTACGCGACGCTCGCGGGCCTGCGCGTGTCGGCGCATTTTCTCGTCCGCCGCGACGGCGCGCTCGTCCAGTTCGTGTCGTGCGCCGAGCGCGCGTGGCACGCGGGCGTCTCGAGATGGCGCGGGCGCGCGCGCTGCAACGACTTTTCGCTCGGCATCGAGCTCGAGGGGACAGACGCGACCCCCTATGCCACCGCGCAGTACCGGACGCTCGCCGCGCTGCTGCGCGCGCTGCGCGCCCGCTACCCGCTCGGGGCGGCTGTTGGCCACAGCGACGTCGCACCGGGCCGCAAGACCGACCCCGGGCCGGCGTTCGACTGGGACGCGCTGGCACGACTGACGGGCGCGCGGCGGCTCCCCGCCGGGGCGTCCGGCCCGGGCTGAGCAGGCGCCCCCGGCCCGCAGCATGGTCCCGGCGCACCCGCGTACGGGCCTGCGATTCTGTGGCATAATTAAAAGTTATTCGCGGCCGGAAGCGCCGGTTCGGGCACGCCGGGGGCCCGCCCCCGGTCCGGCACGCCATGGGGCGCGGCCTGCCGCGCGCTAAGGCGGGCTTAAGGCGGCCCGGCCATCCTACGGATCTCATGCAGCTCATCGCGGACTACTTTCCGCTCATCCTCTTTTTCGTCGCGTTCAAGTGGCAGGGGATCATGGTCGCGACCGCGGTCGCGATCGTGGCGTCGATCGTGCAGATCGCGTGGTTCCACTGGCGCGGCAAGGTGTCGGCCGTCCACTGGTTCTCGCTCGCCGTCATCGTCGTGTTCGGCGGGGCCACGCTGGTGCTGCAGGACGAGGTGTTCATCAAGTGGAAGCCGACGGTGCTCTACGCGCTGTTCGGCACGATCCTCGCCGTCGGCAAGCTCGTGTACCGGCGCAACCTCATCGCGTACCTGTTGAAGGACATCCGGCTGCCGCGCCCCGTGTGGAACCGCGTCACGTGGTCGTGGGTCGGCTTCTTCGCCGCGATGGCCGTGCTCAACTGGTACGTCGCGTTCAACTTCTCGACCGACACGTGGGTCAACTTCAAGGTCTGGGGCGGCATCGGCCTGTTCCTCGCGTTCGCGGTCGCGCAGGGCCTGCTGCTCGCGCGGCACATCACCGAGCCGCAGAAACCGTGACCACCGTCGCCGATTCGATCAAGTCCCGGCTGGCGCCGCTCGCCCCGGTGGTGCTCGAGCTCGACGACGAGTCCGCCGAGCACGCCGGGCACTCCGGCGCGGCGGCCGGCGGCGGGCACTTTTCGCTGCTGATCGTGTCCGAGCAGTTCGCGGGCCTGACCCGGCTGGCGCGGCACCGCGCCGTGCTCGACCGGGTCGGCGACCTCATTCCCCATCCGGTGCACGCGCTGGCAATCCGCGCGCACACCCCGGACGAGTTTCCTTCCTGACGAAAGGACGTATGCAATGACCAGAACCACCCTGACCATCGCCGTGCTGGCGGCGCTCGCCGCCGCCGGCGCGCAAGCGCAACCGGCGGCCCCCAAGGCCGCCGCCCCGGCCGCCTCCGCCGCGGCGCCCGCGGGCAAGGCGCTCTATCCGCAGGCGCAGTTCGACCTGATGCTGAAGGAGCGGCTGGCGCAAGGCGCGCCGGACTCGCCGGAGCTGCGCAACGCGATCCGCGAGGAGCTCAACACACGCGAGCTGCTCGTGCGCGAGGCGAAGAAGGCCAACCTCGACAAGAACGCCGACATCAAGCAGCAGATGGACCTCGCGGGCCAGACCGTGCTCGTGCGCGCGTACGTCGCCGACTGGATCCGGAAGAACCCGATTCCCGATGGCGAGCTCAAGCGGGAGTACGACGCGATCAAGGCGCAGATGGGCGACAAGGAGTACAAGGTCAAGCACATCCTCGTCGAGAAGGAGGACGAGGCGAAGGACGTGATCGCCCAGCTGCAGAAGGGCGGCAAGTTCGACGACATCGCGAAGCAGCGCTCGAAGGACCCGGGCTCGAAGGACCGCGGCGGCGACCTCGACTGGAACGCGCCGGGCGGATTCGTCAAGCCGTTCGCCGACGCGATGGCCGCCACGCCCAAGGGCAAGTTCACGCCGCAGCCGGTGCAGACGCAGTTCGGCTACCACGTGATCCTCGTCGAAGACGTCCGCGAAGCGAAGATCCCGCCGTTCGACGAGGTGAAGCCGCAGCTGCAGCAGCGCCTGCAGGCAGCCTACCTCGACAAGTACTTCAAGGAACTGCGGGCGAAGGGCGGCGTGTAACGACTGCATCTGCCGGACCCGGGAAGGGCAGGCCGCGCGCCTGCCCTTTTCTTTTCCGGCGCGCCGTTCGGACCGGACCGAACGCCGGACAGAACTGGACAGAACGACAGCAAGCCAATACGCTTCCACTCGGCCGCGCGCGCACGGGTTACCGGGCGCCCGCGCAGAAACCCAAACAGTGGGCGGCAAGACGCGGCGGCACCGCGGATGCACCGCCGATGCCGCGCACCGGGGAGGAGCTTCATGTCGTTCATCCGCAATCCCAAGGACTTCTGGGCCGGGGTCCTGTTCATCGCGTTCGGGCTGGCCGCGGTGATCATCGCGCGCGACTATGCGCTGGGAACGGCAGGCCGGATGGGGCCCGGATACTTTCCGCGCGGACTCGGCATCATCATGATGGCGCTGGGGCTGATCCTCTCACTGCGGGCGCTGCGGGTCGACGGCGATCGCATCCGCTTCGGCTCGTTCAAGCCGATCTTCATCGTGCTCGGCAGCGTGATCGTGTTCGCGCTCGCCGCGCCCAAGCTCGGCCTCATCGTCGCGACGATCCTGCTGATCGTCGTTTCGAGCACTGCCAGCCACGAGTTCCGCTGGAAGGAGGCGGTGATCTCGTCGCTGGCGCTGTCGGCTGCCACCCTCGTGGTGTTCGTCTACGGGCTCAAACTCCAGCTGCCGACCTGGCCCTGGTTCCTCCAGTAGGAGACGGCGATGGAGCTCCTTGCGAACCTCGGCACGGGCTTTGCCGTCGCCCTGACGCTGCAGAACCTCTTCTACTGCTTCATGGGCGTGCTGCTCGGCACGCTGATCGGCGTGCTGCCGGGCATCGGCCCGGTGCCGACGATCGCGATGCTGCTGCCGATCACCTACGCGCTGCCGCCGGTGTCGGCGCTGATCATGCTCGCGGGCATCTATTACGGCGCGCAGTACGGCGGCTCGACGACGGCCATCCTGGTCAACCTGCCCGGCGAGTCCTCGGCGGTGGTCACCTGCCTCGACGGCTACCAGATGGCGCGCCAGGGGCGCGCGGGCAAGGCGCTCGCCATCGCCGCCATCGGCTCGTTCATCGCGGGCACGTTCGCCACACTGGAGGTGGCCGCCTTTGCCCCGCCGCTCGCCGAGGTCGCGCTCAAGTTCGGGCCCGCCGAGTACTTCTCGCTGATGGTACTCGGCCTCATCGCGGCGGTCGTGCTGGCCAGCGGTTCGCTGCTGAAGGCGATCGCGATGATCGTGCTCGGCCTGCTGCTGGGCATCATCGGCACCGACGTCAACTCGGGCCTGCAGCGCTATTCGTTCGGCGTGCCCGAGCTCTCCGACGGCATCGGCTTCGTCGTCGTCGCGATGGGACTGTTCGGGTTCGCCGAGATCATCGTCAATCTCGAGCACAAGGAGCACCGCGAGGTGTTCACGAGCAAGGTCTCGGGACTGATGCTCAAGTGGTCCGAGTTCAAGGAGGCGCTGCCGGCGATCCTGCGCGGCACCGGCATCGGCGCGGTGCTCGGCATCCTGCCCGGCGGCGGCGCGCTGCTTTCCGCGTTCGCGTCCTACACGGTGGAAAAGAAGATCGCCAAGGATCCGTCGCGGTTCGGCAAGGGCGCGATCCAGGGCGTCGCGGGTCCGGAGAGCGCGAACAACGCCGGCGCGCAGGCGTCGTTCATCCCGATGCTCACGCTGGGCATTCCGCCCAACGCGGTCATGGCGCTGATGGTGGGCGCGATGACGATCCACTCGATCCAGCCCGGCCCGCAGGTGATGACGAGCAACCCGCAGCTGTTCTGGGGGCTGATCGTCAGCATGTGGATCGGCAACGTGATGCTGGTGGTCCTCAACCTGCCGCTGATCGGAATCTGGGTGAAGCTGCTGCAGGTGCCCTATCGCATCCTGTACCCCGCGATCCTGCTGTTCTGCTGCATCGGCGTGTACAGCATCAACAACAACGTGTTCGACGTGTACATGACCGTGGTGTTCGGCGTGCTCGGCTGGATCTTCGTCAAGCTCGAATGCGAGCCCGCGCCGCTGCTGCTGGGGTTCATCCTGGGGCCGATGATGGAGGAGAACCTGCGGCGTGCGCTGCTGCTCTCGCGCGGCGACTGGTCGGTGTTCGCGACGCGGCCGATCTCCGCCGTGATGCTGGGCATCGCGGCCGTGCTGCTGCTCATCATCGTCGCGCCGAGCATCCGCAAGAAGCGCGAGGAAGCGTTCCAGGAAGGTTGACGGCGGCCCGCCGCGACGATCGCATCCGATGAGCTGCGACTGGTCCCTCCCCTACGCGTCGCGGCGGCAGCCGGTGCTCGCCCGCAACGCCGTGGCGACGTCGCAGCCGCTGGCGACGCAGGCCGGCATCGCGATGCTGGCGAAGGGCGGCAACGCCGTCGACGCGGTGCTCGCGACCGCGATCACGCTGACGGTCGTGGAGCCGTGCAGCAACGGCCTGGGTTCCGACCTCTTCGCCATCGTGTGGACCGGCAGCGAGCTCGCCGGGCTCAACGCGTCCGGGCGTGCGCCCGCGGCGTGGAGCCCCGCCCGCTACGCGGGGCGGTCGGCGATGCCCGAGCGAGGCTGGGACACCGTCACGATTCCCGGCGCGGTGTCGGGCTGGCGCGCGCTGTCGCAGCGCTTCGGCGAGTTGCCGTTCGCCGATCTCTTCGAGCCCGCGATCCGCTACGCGCGCGACGGCTGGCTGGTGTCGCCGGTCGTCGCCGAGAAATGGGCGCTCGCGCTGCCGCTGATGCCGCGCGACCTGGGCTGGTTCGAGCACTTCGCGCCGCACGGCCGCGCTCCGTATCCGGGCGAGCGCTTTGCGAGCCCGGCGATGGCCGCGACGCTCGCGGCGATCGCGGCGACCGACGGCGAGGCGTTCTACCGCGGCGAGCTCGCGGCGGCGATGGTCCGGCACTCACGCGCGGCATCCGGCGTGCACACGCTGGACGACTTCGCCGCGCACACGGCCGACTGGGTGACGCCGATCGGATTGACCTATCGCGGCGTGACCGTCCACGAGATTCCGCCGAACGGACAGGGCATCGCGGCGCTGATGGCGCTCGGCATGCTCGAGCATTTCGACCTCGCGGCGCGGCCGGCCGACGACGCGGGCACCCAGCACCTCGAGATCGAGGCGATGAAGCTCGCGTTCGCCGACGCGCATCGGTACGTCGCCGATCCGACGGCGATGCCGGTGCCGGCGGAGGCGCTGCTCGACCGCGACTATCTCGCCGCGCGCGCGCGGCGGATCGATCCCGCGCGGGCGCAGGACTTCGGCCCGGGCGATCCGCCCAAGGGCGGCACCGTGTACCTGTGCGCGGCCGACGAGGCCGGCATGATGGTGTCGCTGATCCAGTCGAACTACATGGGGTTCGGATCGGGCGTCGTGGTGCCGGGCACCGGCATCAGCCTGCAGAACCGCGGCGCCGGATTTTCGCTCGCGCCGGGGCATCCGAACGAGGTCGCCGGCGGCAAGCGGCCGTATCACACGATCATTCCGGGTTTCGTCACCCGCGACGGGGCGCCGCTGGCGGCCTTCGGCGTGATGGGCGGGCCGATCCAGCCGCCCGGCCACGTGCAGACGCTGGTGCGCCTCGTCGACTATGGTATGAACCCGCAGGCGGCGCTCGACGCACCGCGCTGGAAGCTCAACGCCGGCCCGTCGGTCGACCTCGAAGCATCCGCCCCGGCGTCGCTGCGCGACGGCCTGATCGCGCGGGGCCACCCGCTGGCCTCGGTCCCGGATTCCTACATGGACTTCGGCGCCGGGCAGTTCATCGTGAAGACGGGCGACGGCTACGTCGCCGCGTCCGATCCGCGGCGCGACGGCCAGGCGGCCGGATTCTAAAGGGTCTGACCCTTATCATGCATTCCAGTGCATGTTAAGGGTCAGACCCCGTTCTTTCGACCTAGGGGTCTGACCCCTAACATGCAGTCGAGTGCATGTTGGGGGTCTGACCCTTAGTTGGGCGTCTTCGGCCGCGGCTGGGCGTTCACGTAGGCGGCGACGTCCCACGCCTGCTGGTCGGTCAGCGTGCCACCCTGCCCCAGCGGCATGTTCGCCTTGATGAACGCCGCCGCGGTCGGCACACGGTGCATGCCGGCGCCGGCGTTGTAGCCGCCGGGACCCCAAAGCGGAGGGAACGCATAACTCGACCCCGATTTCACGCCCTGCCCCTCCACGCCATGGCACGCGGCGCAGTGGAGGCGGTAGACGTCCGCTCCACGCATCGCGTCCGGCGCCAGCGCGGGTTGCGCCACCGGCGGATAGCCGCGTCCGGCGAGGTGCGCGCCGACAGGTGCGCCGGTCGCAAGCCAGTACGCATAGCTGACGAGCCCGAGGACGATCGCGCTGTCGGCGGGCGGCATGCGCCCGTTCATCGAGTAGCGGAAGCATTGCTCGAGCCGCTGGCCGAACGTCGTGACCCGTTCGTCGCGCGCGCTGAACGCCGGGTACGCCACATAGGCAGCCCACAGCGGCGCCGCGCCCGCCTGCCGGCCGTCGTCGAGATGGCAGTTCACGCAGTTCATCGCGTTGCCGACGTAGCCCTTCGCGTACCGCTGGGTGTCGACGAACACGTCGCGGCCGAAGCGGATCATCGTGCCGAGCGGCGTGTCAGGGATCGCGTTGCGGTCGGGCGGCACGAAGGCGAGCGCCCCGGCCGGCGCGGGCGGGATCGGCTGCGGGGCGTTGGCGGGCTGTGCGCGCGGCTCCTGCGCCAGCACGCCGCACGCGGCCAGCAGCGCCGCCAGGCGCGCCGCGGCGCGCGCGCGACGGTCTCGCATCAGCGCAACCTCGCCTTCAGCACCGACAGCGGCAGCAGTTCGCGCACGTCGATGCGCCGGCGGTTGGGCTCGGGCGCCGGCAGCGGCTCCGCCGCCGTCATCGTCGCCGCGCTGCGCCGCGCCAGTTCCTGGTAGCCCTGCGTGCCCTCGAGCTTCCACGCGAGCTCCTGCTCGGTCAGCGTGCGCACCAGCTTGCCGGGCACGCCGGCGACCAGCGTCCGCGGCGGCACGACGAACCCCGCCTTGACGAACGCCATCGCCGCGACCATCGCCGACTCGCCAATGACGGCGTTGTCGTTGACGACCGCGTTCATCCCGACCAGCGCGTTGCGCTGGACGATGCAGCCGTGCAGGATCGCGCCGTGGCCGATGTGGCCGTCCTCCTCGACGATCGTGTCGGTGCCGGGAAAGCCGTGCATCACGCAGTTGTCCTGCACGTTGGCGCCCGCGCGAACCTCGAGCCGCCCGAAGTCGCCCCGCAGGCTCGCGCACGGCCCGATATAGGCGCCCGGCCCGATGATCACGTCGCCGATCAGCACCGCCGACGGGTGCACGAACGCGGTCGGGTCGACTGCCGGCGTGATGCCGTCGATCGTGTACACGGTCAGCTTCATCGCGGCCCTCCTGCCGTCCGGTCAGCCCACCCAAGCGCGCGCATTGCGGAACATCCGCAGCCACGGCGACGCATCGCCCCACTCGTCCGGGTGCCACGACATCTGCGCCGCGCGGTGCACGCGCTCCGGGTGCGGCATCAGGATCGTGAAACGCCCGTCGGGCGTCGTGAGGCCGGTGATGCCGCCGGGCGAACCGTTCGGATTGTACGGGTAGACCTCGGTCGCGGCGCCCCGGTGGTCGACGAAGCGCAGCGCGACCAGCGGCACGGCCGCCGCTAGCGCCTGCGCGTCGCGGAACTCCGCACGGCCCTCGCCGTGCGCCGTGGCGACCGGAATGCGGCTGCCCGCCATGCCGGCGAAGAACAGCGATGGCGACGGCGCGACCTCCAGCAGCACGTAGCGTGCCTCGAACTGCTCGGAGCGGTTGCGCACGAAATGCGGCCACGCGCCGGCGCCCGGGATCATCGCGCGCAGGTTGCTCATCATCTGGCAGCCGTTGCACACGCCCAGTGCGAACACGTCGGGCCGCGCGAAGAACGCCGCGAACCCGTCCGCGAGTCGGGCGTTGAACAGGATCGTCTTCGCCCAGCCTTCGCCGGCGCCGAGCACGTCGCCGTAGGAGAAGCCGCCGCAGGCGACGGCGCCCCTGAACTGCGCGAGCGACTGCCGGCCCGCGAGCAGGTCGGTCATGTGCACGTCGTACGCGTCGAAGCCCGCGCGGTCGAACGCTGCCGCCATCTCGACCTGCCCGTTCACGCCCTGCTCGCGCAGGACCGCGATGCGCGGGCGCGCACCTCGCGCGATGTACGGCGCCGCCACGTCGTCGTCCGGGTCGAAGGTCAGGTGCGGCAAGAGGCCGGGGTCTCCCGTGTCGAGAATGCGCGCGTACTCCTGCTCCGCCGAATCGGGGTGGTCGCGCCGGACCTGCATCGCGTGCGTCGTCGCCGACCATGCGCGGTGCAGGTCGACGCGCGCCTCGTCGAGCAGGACGGCGCCGCCGCGCGCGATGCGCACGCGGTCGCCGGCCACCGGCGTGCCGACGTCGGCGGCGGCGAGGCCGGCCGCGTGCGCTGCCGCGACGACGGCGTCGGCGTCGCGCGAGCGCACCTGCAGCACCGCGCCGAGCTCTTCGGCAAAGAGTGCGGGCAGAGGCTCCGCCGCGATGCCGTCGAGCGCGATGGCAAGGCCGCAGCGCGCGGCGAACGCCATCTCGACCAGCGCGGCGAAGAGGCCACCGTCAGCGACATCGTGGTACGCGAGCAGGCGCCCATCGGCCCGCTCCCGCTGGATGAACGCGAAGAATGCCGCGAGCGACGCCGGCGCGTCGAGGTCCGGCGCCTCGTTGCCAAGTTGCCCGTACACCTGCGCGAGCGCGGAGCCGCCGAGGCGCCGCTTGCCCGGCGCCAGGTCGACGAGCACGAGCCGCGTGGCGCCGGCGTCGAGCCGCAGCAGCGGCGTGCGCGTGCCGCGCACGTCGGTTACCGGCGCGAAGGCCGACACGACCAGCGACACCGGCGCCGTCACCGCGTGCTCGCCCGCCTCGTCGCGCCACGTCGTGCGCATCGACATCGAGTCCTTGCCGACCGGAATCGCGATGCCGAGCCGCACGCACGTGTCGAGCGCGACGGCGCGCACGGTGTCGTACAGCGCGGCGTCCTCGCCGGGGTGTCCGGCAGGCGCCATCCAGTTTGCCGACAGCTTGACATCGGTCAGCGCCGCGACCGGCGCGGCGGCGATGTTGGTGATCGCCTCGCCGACCGCCATGCGGCCCGACGCGGGCGCGTCGATCAGCGCGAGCGGCGTGCGCTCGCCGATGGCCATCGCCTCGCCCGCGTGGCCTGCGAAGTCCATCAGCGTGACCGCGACGTCGGCCACCGGCACCTGCCACGGCCCGACCATCGGGTCGCGTGCGCAGAGGCCGCCGACCGTGCGGTCGCCGATCGTCACGAGAAACGTCTTGTCGGCCACGCTCGGCAGCTGCAGCACGCGGTACGCCGCGTCCCTGACCGTCACGCCCGCGAGGTCGAGCGGCGGCAACGCGCGCCGCACGCGGCTGACGTCGCGCGTCATTCGCGGCGGCTTGCCCAGGATCACGTCGAGCGGCACGTCGACCGGCCGGTTGCCGAAGTGCGGGTCGGCGACGACGAGCTGTCCCTCGGCATTCGTGGCGCCGACGACGGCGTGCGGGCAGCGCTCGCGCGCACAGATCGCCGCGAACGGCGCGCGCGACGCGGGCGCGATCGCGAGCACGTAGCGCTCCTGCGCCTCGTTGCACCAGATCTCGCGCGGCGCCATGCCCGGCTCTTCCGACGGTACCGCGCGCAGGTCGAACGTGCCACCGGCACCGCCGCCGTGCACGAGTTCCGGCAGCGCGTTCGAGAGCCCGCCCGCGCCGACGTCGTGGATCGACAGGATCGGATTGGCGTCGCCCATCTGCCAGCAGCGGTCGATCACCTCCTGGGCGCGGCGCTCGATCTCGGCGTTGCCGCGCTGGACGGAGTCGAAGTCGAGGTCGGCGGTATTCGCGCCGGTCGCCATCGACGACGCCGCGCCACCGCCCATGCCGATCAGCATGCCGGGACCTCCCAGTTGGATCAGCAGCGTGCCGGCGGGCAATGGATGCTTGTGCGAGTGCTCCGCGCGGATGTTGCCCACACCGCCCGCGATCATGATCGGCTTGTGGTAGCCGCGCACCTCGCCCGCCACCTCCTGCTCGAACGTGCGGAAGTATCCGGCGAGGTTGGGACGCCCGAACTCGTTGTTGAACGCCGCCGCGCCGATCGGCCCTTCCTGCATGATCGTGTACGCGGAGACGATCCGGTCCGGCTTCCCGATCCAAGACTTCGGCGCGCCAGCGCCGCTGACCGTTTCCCCTCGCCCGCTTGCGGGAGAGGGGGAAGGGGTGAGGGACTCCCGACGCTCCGGCGGTTCCCACGGCTGCATGAATCCCGGAATGCGCAGATTCGACACGGTGAAGCCGACGAGTCCCGCCTTCGGCTTGGCGCCGGTGCCGGTCGCGCCCTCGTCGCGGATCTCGCCGCCCGCGCCAGTGGCAGCACCCGGGAACGGCGCGATCGCCGTCGGGTGATTGTGCGTCTCCACCTTCATCAGCGTGTGCGTGAGTTCCGGCGCCGCGCCGTACCGGCCGTCCGCGCGCGGGTAGTAGCGCGCGACCGTCGTGCCCGCCATCACCGCCGCGTTGTCGGAGTACGCCACGACCGTGCCGCGCGGATTCGCGCGATGCGTCTCGCGGATCATCGCGAACAGGCTGTTCGGCTGCCGCGCACCGTCGACGATCCAGTCGGCATTGAAGATCTTGTGCCGGCAGTGCTCGGAGTTCGCCTGCGCGAACATCATGAGTTCGACGTCGGTCGGGTCGCGGCCGAGCCGGCGGAAGCACGCGTCCAGATAGTCGATCTCGTCGGGCGCCAGCGCGAGTCCCAGGTCGACATTCGCCCGCTCGAGCGCCGCGCGGCCGCCGGCGTGCAGCGAGATCGTCGTCAACGGACGCGGCGCGACGTGCGCGAACAGCCGCACGGCATCGGCGGGATCGTCGAGCACCGCCTCCACCATCCGGTCGTGGATCAGCGGCAGCAGCGCGGCGCGGTCGGCTTCGGCGAGCGGTGCCCCGTCGCGCGTGTGCACGCGCCAGGCGATGCCGCGCTCGATGCGCACGACGGCGGCAAGGCCGCAGTTGCGCGCGATGTCGGTCGCCTTCGACGACCACGGCGAGATCGTGCCGGGGCGCGGCACGGCCAGCAGCAGCGTGCCGCCGTCGGCGGCGGCTTCCTCGCGCGCGGCGGGGCCGTAGGTCAGCAGGCGCTCGAGCGTCGTGCGCTCGTCGGCGGCAAGCGGACGCGCCACCTCGACGAAGTGTCGGTACGTGGCGTCGATGGCCGCGACGCGGTGGGCGGAATGCTCGTGGGAAAGGCTTTGCAGCAGCTTGGCGAGGCGGAACGGCGAGAGCGCCGGCCGGCCCGCCAACGAGAGGATGTCGGCCATCGTCGGGGGAAGGCGTAAACGCGGATTATACGCCGGCGGTCGCCCCCTCACCCCCCGCCTCTCTCCCCCGCGGGGGAGGGCAGCGCCCGCGCGCGCACTTGCGCGCGCGGCGCGAAGTAGTGCCGCTACTCGACCTTCCCGATGCGCTTGACGACGTCGGCCATCCTGGCGGCATCGGCGTCGACGTAGCGCTGGAACTCCGGCGCATCGAGGTACTGGACCGGGCTGCCGGCCGTGAGCAGCACGTCCTTCACGCGCGCGTCGTTGGCCGCGGCGCGCGCCGCGGCGCGCAGGCGCGCCACCACGGCGTCGGGCGTGCCGGCCGGTGCGAACAGCCCGGACCACTGCGCGTACCGAACGTCGGTGCCCGTGTCCTTCAGGCTCGGTACGTCGGGCAGCGCGACCAGCCGCACGTCGCCCCAGTGCGCGAGCACGCGTACCTTGCCGGCCTTCACGTGCTGCGCGACCGTCGCCGGCCCCGTCGACAGTGCGTCGACCTGCCCGCCCAGCAGCCCCACGATCGCCGGCCCCGCACCGGTGTACGGCACGTGGACCATCTTGACGCCGGCGGTGCCCGCGAACATCTCCATCGGCACATGCATCGTGCCGTAGTTGCCGGAGGACCCGTAGGTGAACTTGCCCGGGTTCTGCTTCGCGTCGGCGATGAACTCCTGGATCGTCTTCCACGGCGCGTCGGCGCGCACGGCGAACACCGTCGGATCCGCGGTGAAGCGGGCGATCGGCTTCAACTCGGGGAGCGTGTACATCGGCGCGCGACCGAACAGCTTGTCGGCCTCCGGCAGCACCGTGTACGACGACAGCGCCAGCAGGATCGTGTAGCCGTCGGGCTTGGCCTTGGCGACGTGCGCCATGCCGATGCCGCCGCCGGCACCGGCCTTGTTCTCGACGACGACCGACTGCTTGAGCTCCCGCCCCATCGCCTCGGCCACGGGCCGCGCGACCGTGTCGGCGAGCCCGCCGGGCGGGAACGGCACGACCAACGTGACGGCGTGCTCGGGGAACTGCGCCGACGCGAGCGACGAAACGACCACACACGCAGTTGCGACTACGACTCGAAGCTTCATGGTCCCGAACCCATAGAGTGATGATCGAAGGCGTTCGGCCCGCATGCGCACGCGGCCGAACGGGGAGCGAAGCGAACTGGGAACGGCGCGCTTCGAGATTTTGCTGCACGAAAGGTGCCCGGCCGCCCGCAGCCGTTCGCGCTGACTTCACTCGCCGCGAAACGCGCAAGCGACGCGCAGCACCCGCCGCGCGTTCCGTGGCGACCTAGTGTTGCAGTATCTTCGCGAGGAACTGCTGCGCCCGCTCCGACCGCGGCGTGCCGAAGAAGTCCTCCTTCGTCGCGTCCTCGACGATCTTGCCCTGATCCATGAAGATCACGCGGTGGCTGACCTTGCGCGCGAAGCCCATCTCGTGCGTCACGCACATCATCGTCATGCCCTCGAGCGCGAGCTGCACCATCACGTCGAGCACCTCGCCCACCATCTCGGGGTCGAGCGCGGAGGTCGGCTCGTCGAACAGCATCACGATGGGATCCATCGACAGTGCGCGCGCGATCGCGACGCGCTGCTGCTGCCCGCCGGAGAGCTGCCCCGGGAACTTGTCCTTGTGCGCGAGGAGCCCCACCCGGTCGAGCATCTTGAGGCCGCGCTGCAGCGCCTCGTCCTTGCTCCGGCCCAGCACCTTGATCTGCGCCAGCGTCAGGTTCTCGGTGACCGTCAGGTGCGGGAACAGCTCGAAGTGCTGGAACACCATGCCGACGTGCGAGCGCAGCTTGGGCAGGTTGGTCTTCGGGTCGGCGATGGAGACGCCGTTGACGACGACGTCGCCCTTCTGGAACGGCTCGAGCGCGTTGACGCACTTGATCAGCGTCGACTTGCCCGAGCCCGACGGCCCGCACACGACGACGACCTCGCCCTTCGCGATCGAGGTCGTGCAGTCGGTCAGCACCTGGAAGCTGCCGTACCACTTGGAGACGTCTCTGATGTCGATCATCGCTTCCATGTCCCGTGCCCCCGCGTCAGCGGATGATGGCGATCCGCCTCTGCAGCTGCCGCACCAGCATCGACAGCGAGAAGCAGATGACGAAGTAGACCAGCGCCGCGAGCAGGTACGTCTCCACCGGCCGGTTGAAGTTCTTGCCGGCGACCTCGAACCCCTTCAGCAGGTCGTAGGCGCCCACCGCGTACACGAGCGACGTGTCCTGGAACAGGATGATCGTCTGGGTCAGCAGCACCGGCAGCATGTTGCGGAATGCCTGCGGCAGAACGATGAACCGCATGCACTGCGCGTAGTTCATGCCGACCGCGTAGCCGGCCGACACCTGCCCCTTGGGCACCGACTGGATGCCCGCGCGCATGATCTCGGAATAGTACGCCGCCTCGAACACCGTGAACGTGATCATCGCCGAGATCTCGGCGCCGAGCGGCCGGCCGATCAGCAGCGGGATCAGCAGGAAGAACCAGAGGATCACCATCACCAGCGGGATCGAGCGCAGCGTGTTGACGTACGCGGCCGCCGGCAGCACCAGCCAGCGCTTGCTCGACAGGCGCATCAGCGCGATCAGCGTGCCGAGCGCGATGCCGCCGACCATCGCCACCAGCGTGAGCTGGACCGAGAAGACGAGGCCCTTGAGGATGAAGCCACTGACGACGCCCCAGTCGAAGAACGCGAAGGTGAGGTTCACTTGCCGCCCCCGATCATCCCGGGCACGCGGACGCGCTTCTCGACGACGGCCGCGACGCGGTTGATCGCGAACGCGGAGATAAAGTACAGGAACGTGACGGCCAGGTAGATCTCGACGCCGCGCGCGGTCTCCTCCTGCGCCTGCATCGCGAAGAACGTGAGCTCGGTGATGCTGACGGCGAACGCCACCGACGAGTTCTTGACGATGTTCATCGACTCGCTGGTGAGCGGCGGGACGATGATGCGGAACGCCATCGGCAGCAGCACGTAGCGGTAGGTCTGCGGCAGCGTCAGCCCCACCGCGAGGCCCGCGTAGCGCTGGCCGCGCGGCAGCGCCTGGATGCCGGCCTTCACCTGCTCGGAGATGCGCGCGGACGTGAAGAACCCGAGCGCGATCACCACCGCGATGAAGTCAGGCACCGCCTGCAGCGGGCGGAACAGCGACGGAATCACGTGGTACCAGAGGAAGATCTGGACCAGCAGCGGGATGTTGCGGAAGAGCTCGGTCCACGCGTTGCCGATCCACACGAACGCCCGGACCGGCGTCGTGCGCAGGATGCCCATCAGCGAGCCGAAGGCGAGCGCCACGACGAGCGCGCAGGCGGACACCAGCAGCGTCCAGCCCCACGCCGACATCATCCAGTTGAAGTACGTCTGCCCGCTGCCGGTGTCCTGGAAGAAGACCTGCCAGTCCCAGCTCATCGCGCAAATGGGGTCAGGTTCACTTTTCCCCTTCCATCGGCATCAGTTCATCGCTTCGTGTGCGGAAAAGTGAGCCTGACCCCGTTTGCGCGGCGCGGTGGCACTCGCGCCGCGCTTGCCCGGCGCGCGCAGCCAGCGCTGCGCGCGCCGGCGCTGCATCACGGCAGCGCGTACTCTTCCATCGGCTTCGTGTTGGGGTTCATCCACGCGTTCTTCGTCGCGTCGGACAGCGGCAGGCCGACCTTGGTGTTGGCCGGCGGGATCGGCTGCATGAACCACTTGTCGTACATCTTCGCGAGGTCGCCGCTCTTGACCATCGCGACGATCGAGGCGTCGACGGCCTTCTGGAATGCCGGGTCGTCCTTGCGCACCATGCAGGCGATCGGCTCGACCGAGAGGATCTCGCCGAGTATCTTGAAGTCGGCGGGGTTCTTGGCCTTGGACACGAGGCCGGCGAGAATCTGGCCGTCCATGACGAAGGCGTCGGCGCGGCCGGATTCCAGCAGCAGGAAGCTGTCGGCGTGGTCCTTGCCGAACACCTCCTTGAAATCCATGTTCGCGGCGCGCTTGTTCTTGCGCAGCGTCTGCACGGACGTCGTGCCGGTCGTGGTCGCGACCGTCTTGCCGTTCAGGTCGGCGATGCCCTTGATCGGCGAGTTCGCCTTGACCACGATCCGGCCTTCCTCGACGTACGTCGTCATCGCGAACGCGACGTCCTTCTGCCGCGCGGTGTTGTTCGTCGTCGAGCCGCACTCGAGGTCGACGGTGCCGTTCTGCATCAGCGGGATGCGGTTCTGCGAGGTCACCGGCTGGTACTTGATGTCGAGCTTGGCCATCTTGAGGTCGCGCTGGATGTCCTTGGCGATGCGCTCGCACATCTCGACGTGGAAGCCGACGTACTTGCCGTCGCCCAGCGTGAAGGCGAGCGCGCCCGACGACTCGCGGGTCCCGATCACGATGGTGCCGCTGTCCTTGATCTTCTTCAGCGTGCCGGTCAGCTGCTGCGCGTGCGCCGCCAGCGCGAACAGCGCGGCGATCAGTACGAAACCGGTCTTGGAAAGGAACTTCATCGGGTTCTCCGGTGAGGCACGGCGGACCTGCCGCGTGCGGGCGTGGGGAGGGATGCGGGCGCCGGGGCCGGGGACGCGTTGCCCCGGGCGGCGGCCTTGCGCGGGCTAGTGTAGCGGCGCACTCGCGGGTTTGTCTATGCGGGGCCAGCACTGGCGCCGCGAAGGCGCCGGCACGGGAGCACCCCTATAATCGGTGGATGTCCAGCCGCCTGTCGCCGATCCTCGATGTCGCCGCGCTGCGCGCGCTCGAGGCGCGACATGCCGGGGAGCCGCTGATGGAGCGGGCAGGCGCCGCCGCGGCCGCGGTCGCCCGGGGGCTCGCGGGCGACCGCGGCGGCCCGGTCGTCGTGCTCGCGGGTCCCGGCAACAACGGCGGCGACGCGTTCGTCGTCGCGCGCCTCCTGCGTACGGACTTCCACGACGTCCGGTTGGTGTTCGCAGGCGATCCCGGTCGCCTGCCGCCGGACGCCGCCGCGGCGTACGGCGCCTACGCGGCCGCCGGGGGCGCCACGATGGCTGCGCCGGAGCGCGTGCGGCCCGCGTTGGTCGTCGACGGGCTGTTCGGCATCGGGCTCGCGCGGCCGGTTGCACCGCCCTATGCGGCGCAGGTCGCGTGGGCGAACGCGAGCGGCGCGCCCGTGCTGGCACTCGACGTGCCCACCGGCCTCGACGCCGCCACCGGGCAGGCGCACGCGCCGTGCGTGCGCGCGTGCGCCACGGCGACGTTCCTCGCGCTGAAGCCCGGGCTGGTCACCGGCGACGGACCCGACCTGTGCGGCCGCGTGAGCGTGCATGCGCTCGGCGTGGACGCGGGCGCCGAGGCGCAAGGCCACCGGCTGGACTGGCCGGCGCTCGCCGGGTCGCTGCCCCCGGTGCTGGCGCGGCGCGAGCGCAACGTCAACAAGGGCACGTTCGGGACGCTGGGGATCATCGGCGGTACGGAGGGGATGGGCGGCGCCCTGCTGCTCGCGGGGCGCGCCGCGATGCGCGCCGGCGCGGGCAAGACCTGGCTCGGCTTCCTCGCCGCGCAGCCGCCGGCGTTCGACCCCGCGATGCCGGAGCTGATGTTGCGCCACGCCGGCGTCGTCGTCGACGCGCAACCGGACGCACTGGTCGTCGGACCGGGGCTGTCGACCAGCGACGCGGCGCGCGCGGTGCTCGCCCGCGCGCTCGCGGCGGCGGTGCCGGTCGCACTCGATGCCGACGCGCTCAACCTGATCGCGCGCGACGCGACGCTGCAGGCCGCGGTGCGCACGCGCGCCGCGCCGACGCTCGCGACGCCGCATCCTGGCGAAGCCGCGCGGCTGCTCGCGACGGACGTCGCGACCGTCCAGGGCGACCGTCTCGCGGCGGCGCGCGCCATCGCGGAGCGCCTGCATGCGGGCGTCGTCCTCAAAGGGCTGGGCAGCGTGCTCGCGCACGCCGACGGCACGTGGGACGTCAACGCGAGCGGCGGCCCCGCGCTCGCGACGGCCGGCAGCGGCGACGTGCTCGCAGGCATTCTCGGTGCGCTGCTGGCACAACGCATCGACGCGAAGTCGGCGCTGCGCGTGGCCGTGTGCGTGCACGGCGCCGCGGCCGATGCGCTGGTCGCACAGGGCATCGGCCCGCTCGGCCTCACCGCGTCGGAGCTTCCCGACGCGGCGCGCCGGCTGCTCAACGCCGCGACCGAAGGGTCGGGCCGAGGGTCAGCTCCGCGGGACTGAACTTCAGTCGGGCATCGTCACGGCGCGCGCACCGGCGACCGGCGACTCGCGCCGCCGGCTCAGGGCAGGAGGACCGTCGCGCCGGTCGTCGCGCGCGATTCCAGCGCGCGGTGCGCGGCGGCGGCGTCCTTCAGCGCGAACCGCTGGCGCGCCTCCATCCTGATCTTGCCCTCCTGCACCAGCGCGAACACTTCGTCGGCCATCCGCGTCGTGCTCGCGCGGTCGGTCGTGAACGTGGCGAGCGTCGGGCGCGTCGCGTACAGCGAGCCCTTCTGCGCCAGCAGCATGATGGAGAACGGCGGGACCGGACCCGACGCGTTGCCGTAGCTGACGAAGAGGCCGCGCGGCGCGAGGCAGTCGAGCGACGCCGGGAACGTGTCCTTGCCCACGCCGTCGTAGACGACCGGAACGCCCTTGCCGCCGGTCAACTCCTTCGTGCGCGCGACGAAGTCCTCGCGCGTGTAGACGATCGGGTGCGCGCAGCCGTTGGCCTTTGCCAGCGCGGCCTTCTCGTCGGAGCCGACCGTGCCGATCATCGTGACGCCGAGCGCGCGCGCCCACTGGCACGCGATGAGACCCACACCGCCGGCAGCGGCGTGAAACAGGATCGTCTCGCCGGACTTGAGCGGGTAGGTCTGCCGGAACAGGTACTGGGCGGTGAGTCCCTTCAGCATCAGCGTCGCCGCGGTGACGTCGTCGATGCCGTCCGGGACCTTGACCAGCCGATCCGCCGGCATGACGCGCTCGGTCGAATACGCACCCGGCGGACCGCCGCAGTAGGCGACGCGGTCGCCGGGCCGCACCCAGTCCACGCCCGAGCCCACTGCCTCGACCACGCCGGCTGCCTCGGAGCCGATGCCGGCCGGCAACGGCAGCGGGTACAGGCCGCTCCGATGGTAGGTGTCGATGTAGTTGACGCCGATCGCCGTGTGGCGGACGCGCGCCTGCCCGGCGCCCGGCGCGCCGACGGCGACCTCGTCGTACACGAGGGCCTCGGGACCGCCCGGGCTGTGGATGCGGATGGCGTGGGGCATCGTCGTTTCCTTCGCAGGTGGAAGTTCAGGTGGCGAGCGCGCGGAACGTCGCGAAGCCCGCGGCCGTCAGCAGCAGGGAGCCGGCCAGGTGCGTGGCTGCGAGCAGCACGCCGGCCGCGTACTGGCCCTGCGCGAGTAGTTCGGTCACCTCGGCGGAAAACGTCGAGAACGTGGTCAACGCGCCCAGAAAGCCCGTGATGACGAACAGCCGCCAGTGCGGCGGCAGGTCGTGGCGAACGAGGAAGTACGCGACGGCGAAGCCGACGAGGTAGCCGCCGATGAGGTTCGACGCCAGCGTGCCCAGCGGAAAGTGCGCGACGCGCGGGTTGAGCCACGTGGAAAAGCCCCAGCGCAGCCACGCGCCGAGGACCGCGCCCGCACCCACCGCCGCGAACTCGCCGAACATCCGGGGATTCTACGGCAGCCGGCGGGCGCTGCGATCAATCGAGCCTGGCTCGGTTTTCCGGCGATGGAGCCTGGCTCGACACTTCCCCACGCGCGTCACCGGACGAACTGGTCGACGTACGCCGCGCCGAGTCCGCACGCGGCGTAGTGCGCGCGGCACATGTCGATCTTCGTCCACACGTCCTCGTAGCCGTTCTGCCGACCGTGCTCGTCCAGGTAGATCATCGCGCCGCTGATGTTGAAGAACGTGATCATCTCCGGGCAGTCCTCCGGCACCGTCAGCGTGTGGACCTCGCCGGGCGGCTCGTACACGAAGCTGCCTTCCTCCGCGATCCAGTCGTGCTCGAGGTAGCGCCAACGCCCCCTGATCACGTAGCCGACGACGACCATCGGATGCCGGTGGCGCGACAGCACGCCGCTCTTGCGCACCCGCAGCAGGTTGCACCAGCCACCGGTGACCGTGTTGAGCAGCAGCGGCCGGAACCAGACGTCGGTCGCCTGCGGCACCCACACGCGCTCGTCGGACGGAATCGCCGCGACGGCGATCTCGGGCTGGATTCCGGTGGTGGCGGCGATCGGCGAGGCACTCAATGCGACGACTCCTTGATGGCGGTGGCGAGCGCGGCGATCTCCGCCTTCGCGTCGACCTCCATGGGAAACATCCGGTGCGCCTTGCGGTACCAGTAGCGGGCGTTGCCGTAGTCGCCTTCGAGCATGTGCACGATGCCGTGCGCCCAGCAGCCCAGCTCGGACGCATCCTCCTGCACGATCGCGTGCGCCTTCTGCCACTCGCCCTTCTTCAGCAGCCGTACTGCGGTGCCTATGGGCATGCGCCACCTCCGTTCGAGTGAGCCGCTCGCAATCAGGTGATCATGTAGCCGCCGTCGACCGCAAGCACGGCCCCGGTGACGAACCGCGCCGCCGGCGAGCACAGGAACACGGCGGCGCCGGCGATGTCGGCGGGCTCCGCCCATCGCCCGAGCGGCGTGCGCGCGAGGATCGCCGCGCTGCGCTGGGCGTCCTCGCGCAGTTCGTTCGTGAGCGGCGTCGCGACCCAGCCGGGTGCGATCGCGTTGACCCGGATGCCGTCGGCAGCGTAGGCGATCGCCAGCGACTTCGTGAGCTGCGCCACGCCGCCCTTGCTCGCCGCGTAGCCGGGCACGAGCGCGCCACCGAAAAACGACAGCACCGACGCCGTGTTGACGATGGCGCCGCCGGACGCCTTGAGCTTGGGGCGCGCAAGCGTGCAGCAGCGCATCGTTCCGGTCAGGTTGATCGCGAGCACGTCCTCGAACACCGCCGTGATGTGCTCGTGGCCGCGGCGGATCACTCCGGCGCAGTTGACGAGGACGTCGAGGCGCGGCAGGTCGTCGACCAGCTGGGCCGCCGCCTTGGCGTCGCGCACGTCGAGCGCCACCGCGTCGCGGCAGCGGAACGCAGGCGCCGCGCGCGCCGCCGCGCACTCGGCCGGCGTGGCACCGGTCACGGTCACCACGGCGCCCAGCCCTGCGAACGCGTCGGCGATCGCGGCACCGATGCCGGTGGTGCCGCCGACGACCAGCGCCACCTTGCCGGCGAACAGATCAGGATGAAACGTCGCGTCGCACATCGGGGTACCTTCGCGCTGCGCGCTGTGGCTCATGGGACACCCCGGCCCTCGGGGCGGCCCGTCGAGCGAATCGGGCTCACGCCCTCGCCTCCAGGCCTGCCAGCACCGCCACGTCCGCCGCGCGCGGCAGCGGCGCGACCGCGCCGTAGCCCATCGTGGCGAGCGCCGCCGCCGCGTTCGCGAAACGGGCGGCGGCGAACGGGTCGTCGCCGGCGACGAGGCGTGCCGCGAACGCACCGTCGAAGCAGTCGCCGGCGCCGGTGGCATCGACGCTCGCCACGCGATGCGCGGCGATGCGCTCGCGGCGCACGCCGTCGGACACGATGCAGCCGTCGCGCCCCTGCTTCAGCACGACGCCGCGCGCGCCGGCGCGGTGGATCGCGTCGACGACCGCGTCGGCCGCCGCCCCCGGAAACAGCACGTCGGCATCGTCCTGGCTCGGCAGGCACCAGTGGCAGCGCGCCAGCGATGCCAGCACGATGGCGCGCGCGCGCGGCAGCGGCCACAGCTTCACGCGCACGTTGGGGTCGTAGGTGACGAGCGCGCCGGCCTCGTGCGCGACGTCGAACGCGGCGAACACCGCGTCGCACGCCGACGCCGAGATCGCCTGGCTGATGCCCGACGCGTGCAGCAGGCGCGCCGCGCGCAGCACGGGCAGCGGCAGCGTGTCGGGACGCATGCGGGACGCGGCGGATCCGGCGCGCAGGTACGAGAACTCGTGACCGCGCTCACCGTGCGCGACGAAGTAGACGCCGGTCGGCGCCTCCGCGTCGAACGCCACGCCGTCGATCGCGACGCCTTCGCTCTTCCAGAGGTCGACGAACATCCGCCCGAAGCGATCGGCGCCGACGCGCGTCACGTAGCCGACGCGCGCGCCGAGCCGCGCCGCGGCGATCGCCATGTTGGACGTGTCGCCGCCGAACCCCTGAAGGTAGGCGTGCGGGTCGGCCGACCGGGCCTGGTTGAACTCGATCAGCGGCTCGCCGAGCGCGACGATGTCGGTCACGTGTTGCGCCGGAAGTAGAAGTGCTTGCCAGTGTCGACGTCGCCGACGAGCACGCCGGGCCCCTCGCGGGCGAGCCACGAGCGCTTGCCGTTGCCCCACCAGATCATGCCGTCGCGCAGGTCGCCCTGGCTCACCACGGCGCCCACCTCGTTGCGCAGGTACACCCGTCCGCCGCCGTCGACGACGAGCTGGACGATGTCGCCGGAGTCGGGGTCGTACGCGTGATACGAACCGATCGCCCACGCCGGCGGCACGGGCCCCGCCGGGGGCGGGGGTGGCGGCGGCGCAGGCGCCGTTTGCGCGCCGCTCTGCGACGACGCAATCGCGGCCACCGCGAGCGCGCCGAGCACGCCCGCGGCGATCGCGGCGTCGTTGCGGCCGCCGCTATCGCGGCCGTAGCGGAATTCGCCGCGGCAGCCGCGGTCGACCCAGATCCCGCCGTTGTCGTACCCCCAGCCCGTACCCTGCCGGCAGAGATTGCCGGTCGACAGCTCGCGCGCGAGGCTCACGCGCCCCTGCGTGTCGGCGTTGCAGTAGCGGTAGCGGTACGAGATGCTCTCGCACACCAGCGTCCCGGCGCGGCCCCAGCTGCCGCCGTCGTCGCGGCCGTAGCTGAACTGCGCGCGGCAGCCGCGGTCGACCCAGATGCCGTTGTTGTCGTAACCCCATCCCCGCCCCTGCTGGCACAGGTTGCCGGTGGACATCTCGCGCACCATGATCACGCGGCCCTGCGTATTCGCACTGCAGTAGTTGTGGCGGTACGAGATGCTCTCGCAGGTCAGGAAGCCCGTACCGGCCGCCGCCTCCGGGGCTGCCGCGACCGCACCTGCCAGTCCCAGCAGCACTGCCACGATCCGTCGCCTCATTGCCACTCTCCTTCGTCGCGTGCTTCAGCGCGCCGGCAGCGCGCGCACCGCGGCCGCGTACGCACCGGCCACCTCGCGGACGGCTGCGGGCGCCGTGCCGGGCCGGTAGAGATTCGAGCCGGTGCCGAAGCCGGACGCGCCGGCCTCCCAGTACGGCCGCAGATTGTCCGGCTTCATGCCGCCGACGGCGAACACGAGCGTGGCCGGCGGCAACACGGCGCGCCACGCGCGCAGCGCAGCCGGCGGCAACGCTTCCGCCGGAAACATCTTGAGGCCGTCGGCGCCGGCCGCGAGCGCCGCGAAGGCCTCGGTGGGTGTGGCGACCCCCGGCACGCACAGCATTTGCCGCGCCTTCGCCGCGCGCACGACCGCGGCGTCCGCGTGCGGCATCACGATCACGCGGCCGCCGGCGTCCTGCACGCGCGCGACGTCGTCGACCTCGATGACCGTGCCCGCGCCGACGAGGCAGCGCGTGCCCCAGCCGTCCGCGAGCAGCCGGATCGAAGCGAACGCCCGTGGCGAGTTGAGCGGCACTTCCAGCACGCGAAACCCGGCGCCGGCCAGCGCGTCTGCCACGCCGGGAATCTCCTCCGGCGTGATGCCGCGCAGCACCGCGATCAGCGGCAGCGGGTCCAGATACGAAGCGAGCGAGGTCATGCGGCGCGGGTCCTTCGCGGTGATGGCTGCGTGCGCACGAGGCCGGCGACCACCGCAATCCGCCACAGGCCGAACGCGGCGGCATGCGCATCCGCCCGGTCGACCGCGACGTCGGCCTGCGCCAGCGTCGCCGCGTAGCGCGCGACCAGCGCGTCGGCACCGACCAGCCGCACGCGCGAGCCGTCGTAGCCGTGCCGCTGCGCCCACGTGCGCGCGTTGCGGACCTCGCGGCCGATCATCACGCCGGACAGCCAGTCCGCGATCGCGTGCCCCTCGAGCTCGCCCATCAGCGCGAGCGTGCGGGCGCCGAACGCGTCGTGCGCGATGTTGCCGGGCCCGAGGCCGCGCGCGACGCCGCGCGCGAACGCGGGTCCGGGTACGCTGCCTTCCGGTCCGGGCACGACGAGGCGCCCGAGGATGCTGTGCTGCAGCAGCACGTCCCACATCTCGCCCGTCATGAACGTGACGAAGTCGACGAGGCGGCCGTGGTCCACGCAGGCCCACTTGGCGTGCGTGCCGGGCAGCGCGCACAGCACGCGCTCGTCGCGCGCGCGCACGACGCCGGCGAGTTGCGTCTCCTCGCCGCGCATCACGTCGGGGACGTCGTACGCGTCGCGCGTGCGCACGCCGGGGACGATGGCCAGCCGCGCCTCGGCCACGCGCACGATGCCGCCGGCCAGGTCCGGCAGTTGCGCCGGACACGCGACGTACGGCGCCTCGACCCAGCCCTGGCGGCTGCCGATCATGCCGCACGCGATGCGCGGCGCCGGGTCGTCCTGCCAATCGCCGAGCAGCTGCGCGAGCGCGCCGGCGAAGTCACCGTCGCGCACGCGCTGGATGCCGAGCGGCGCCTCGCGCGACGCGAGCACGCCGCCGGCCGCGTCGACGCGATACGCGCGCGCGGTCGTCGTGCCCCAGTCGATGGCGAGGAGCGCGGTCGCGGTCATGTGCGCTGCGGCCCGGCGCGGTGATGAGTGCGGCAACCGCCCATCGCAGGAGGAACTTGTCGGGAGGACTCGTCGGGAGGCACGCCGCGCGCCGTAGCACCCGGCGCACCGGGGAAACGGCGCACGCGGAATCAGCGCCGATGGTAGGCAGCGCGCCGGGACCGGTCAAGTGGGGCGAGCACGCGTATGGTCCGCCACCGCGCCGGGCGCGCGCGGCGGCGGCCGGCCCGCGCGTACGCAACCTGCTGATTTGGTGCGAATGCAGATCCCTCGGCGCGCGCGCGACGACGGCGGGGATGAAGCACCGGGCGCGCCGCGCGGCCGCCGTCTAGCGATCGCGCTCCCACTGCGCGGCGGCCGTCTCGTCGCTCGCGCGCGCATCGACCCAGCGCGTGCCGTCGGCGGTGCGCTCCTTCTTCCAGAACGGCGCCCGGGTCTTCAGGTAGTCCATGATGAAGCGGCACGCGTCGAACGCGTCGCCGCGATGCGCACTGGTGACGGCGACGAGCACGATCTGGTCGGTCGGGCGCAGGTCGCCGACGCGGTGGATGACGAGCGCGTCGAGGATGTCGAACCGCGCGCGCGCCTCGGCGACGATCGTCGCCAGCGCCTTCTCCGTCATGCCCGGATAGTGCTCGAGCGTCATCGCCGACACCGGCGACGCCTCGTTGACGTCGCGCACGGTGCCGATGAACGACGCCACTGCCCCCACGCGCGGGTCGCCGGAACGCAGCGCGGCAATCTCGCGCCCGGCGTCGAAGTCCGCGGTCTGCACGCGCACCGGCATCGCGATCCGTCCGGTCAGCCGCCGGTGACCGGCGGGAGCAACGCGAGCTCGTCGCCGTTGCGCAGCGACGCCTCGGCCGGCGCCACCTCATGGTTCACCGCGTAGCGCACGGCGCGGCCCGGCGCGAGTTCGTCCGCCCAGGCGCCGCCGCGCGCGCGCAGCGCCGCGATCGCCGCGCCCACCGTGGGCGCATCGCCCCGAACGGCGAGCGACTCGCCGTCCGACGCGAAGGCGTCGCGCAGCCGCGCGAGGTAGACGACGCGCACGGTGATGACGGACGAAGGGGCGCTGGAATCGGGCATCGGCAACGGCGCGTCCGGCCTTCCTGCCGGCTGCGTCGCTCGCAATTATAGGTGCCCGGCGCGGGCCCCCGCCGTCAGAAGCGGAACTGGAGGCCGAACTGCAACTGATCGTTTTCCGGGAGCCCCCCGGCGACCTCGCCCGGCAACCGGCCGAAGCGCGCGTACTCGAGGCGCAACCCGAGTGCCGACGACATGTCGTAGCGCAGGCCGACGCCGTAGTTCACGCCGTCGCGGGTGCGGCGGGCTTCACCGCCGACGAAGCCGGGCGCGTAGCTCGCCTGCGCCTCGTTCTGCGCGTAACCGAGCCGGCCGTAAAGCGAGAAGCGCTTCCGGAACTCCCAGGTGCCGAACACGTCGACATTCCAGGTGCGGCTGGTCGGGTCGGGTTCGTCGGCGAGGTCCAGGCCGACGCCGGAGCGCGCGTTGCGCGCCGGCCGCAGCGCGTAGGTCTCGCTCGTGCCGACGGCCGCCTCGACGGCCAGGTCGTTGGCCCAGCGATACCCGCCGTAGGCAAGGGACCGGGTGCCGCCATCCTCGGTTACGGGCAGCGCGAACCGGTTCCAGACGGACGTCAGGTGGCCGAACGACACCCCTTGCTGGTCGGCGCGGTCGGCGCGCAGCGAAACGCCACCGTAGAACCCGGTCCGCTCGGGGTCGGGATCGCCCGCCGACTGCGCGTGCGCCGTCGGCGCCGCGGCCAGCAGCAGCGCAATCGACCATGCAAGTGTTTGTTTCCTGAGCATTTTTCCCGGCCGTAGCGGCGTTTCGCCGGTCGGCGTGACCATCGGCACCCGTTGCCTTGGTCAATCGCCGGCTCTTGCAAGTTCAACCTACTCCGGTGCCCGGGCCCCGTCAATTGTGTCGGGCAACGGCGACGCGTTTATTTCGATGAACGTTGCGATTTCGTCGAGGCGGTCGAGGGCGAATACCGGCAGCCCGGCCGCGGCCAGCGCCGCCGGGGCGTCGGTGGCCACGGCGAGGATGTGGGGATCCCGGGGGTGGAGCGTCGGCTTGCCGACTGCCGGCCGCCAGATCTCGAGCTTGGGCATCGGGTGCGTCTTGTAGCCCTCGACCAGCACCAGCGCGCACGGCGACAGGCGGGCCAGCCCCTCGGCCAGCGTCAGTTCGCGCGCGCCGCGCAACTCGTGGATCAGCGCCCAGCGCCGGCCCGACGTCACGAGGACCTCCGTGCAGCCGGCCTGCCGGTGCCGCCACGAGTCCTTGCCCGGCTGGTCGACGTCGAATGCGTGATGTGCATGCTTGATCAGCGAGACCTGGCCCACGCGCGCGGCGAGGCGCGGAACGAGCTGCTCGATCAGCGTGGTCTTGCCGCTGCCGGACCAGCCGGCGAAGCCGAAGAT
The DNA here is from genome assembly GCA_016716425.1 of Betaproteobacteria bacterium. Lineage (GTDB taxonomy): Bacteria > Pseudomonadota > Gammaproteobacteria > Burkholderiales > Casimicrobiaceae > VBCG01. The sequence continues at coordinate 260,194 of JADJWJ010000001.1, read as the reverse complement.
CTTCATGGGGAAGGCGGGGTCGCGCGATGCGTCCCGTGCACGAAAGCGCGCTTTCTACGCGAGAACCGCGCGCGGCACAAGGCGCAGGCAGGCATCACGCGCCGTGCGCGGCCGCGTCGGCGGCCAGCCCCGCGTGCACGATTGCGCCCGCACGGACCATCGCGCCTGCGGTGAGGCCCGCATCCTCCGCCTGCGCGCCTGTCACGCCCTTGGCCGCCATCGCGCGCACGTACGGCAGCGTGGCCTGCGCAAGCGCGAGCGTGGCCGTGCGCGCGACCAGCGACGGCATGTTCGGCACCGCGTAGTGGACGACGCCGTACTCGACATAGGTCGGTTCCGACACCTTGGTCATCCGCGACGTCTCGGCGATGCCGCCCTGGTCGATGCCCACGTCGACCAGCGCCGACCCGGGCCGCATCGCCGCGACGAGAGCGCGCGTGACGAGTTTCGGCGACAGGGTGCCAGGCTCCAGCACGCCGCCGATCACGAGATCGGCATCGCTCACGGCGTCGACGAAGCGCGCGGCGCGGGCGTCTTCGAGCGGAAACGCCGCGATCGCGTAGCCTTCGGCCGCGAGCGCCCGCGCGAGCGCGCTGCGACGGGTGTCGCCCCGCGAGAACACCGTCACGCGCGCGCCGAGCCGCGCGGCGATCCGCGCGGCCTCCCCGCCCACGTTGCCCGCACCGAGCACGACGACGCGCGCGCCCGGCACGCCGTCCACGCCCGGCAGCAACACACCCGAGCCGCCACGATCGGTGGCGAGCACCTGAGCACCCACCAGCGGCGCCAGGCGCCCCGCGATGCGCGACATCGGCGCCAGCAGCGGCAGCCGGCCGGCCGCATCGCGCACCGTCTCGTACGCGATCACCTCGATGCCGGCCGCCAGCACGGCGGCCAGCAGCGCCGGATCGCGGTTGATCTGCGCGAAGCCGAACACCGTGGTCCCGCGCACGAGCTGCCCGTACTCGGACGGCTGCAGCTCCTTGACCTTCACCACGAGGTCGCACGACCACACGTCGTTCGCGGCGACGACCCTCGCGCCGGCGTTCGCGTAGTCGGCATCGGTGAACCCCACCGCGACCCCGGCGCCGGCGGCGACGAGCACGGCATGCCCGTCGGCCGTGAGCTGCCGCGCGCCATCGGGTGTGAGGCCGACCCGGCGCTCGCCGTCCTTGACCTCGCGCGGAACGCCGATCCTCATCCGCGGCCGAGCATGGCGAGCGTGAGCGTGACGAGCCCGAGCACGAGGTTGACGCCGACCAGGCGGCGCACGCCCGCCATCGCCGCGCCCGCCTCTTGCCAGTGCGCCGCCGCGACGGCCGCGCGCAACTGCGGCAGCGGCCGCGCCACCAGCCAGGCGTAGATGGCGGTCATCGCGAGCCCGAGCCCGGTCATCGCGTGCACGGCGGCGCCGACCGCCCCCATGCCGCCCGCGAGGCCGATCAGCGCGACGCCGCTGCCGACGACCATCAGGATCGCGAGGCCGGCCCACGCGACGAACCGCGACAGCGTGGCCGCGAGCAGCGGCAGCCGCTGCGGCGGCGGCAGCGCCTGCGCCGCCGGGCGCAGCGCCATGTGCGCGAAGAACATCCCGCCGACCCACACCACCACGCCCAGCACGTGCAACCAGCGTGCGACCTGCATTCGCGCCCTCCTTCCGGCGCGCGCGGCGCCGACGAACGATTGTACTTCCCGGGCCGGGGCGCGCCCGCCGGCACGCGCCGCGTGGTGTAGCATTCCATCGCTCCGGGACGCCGCTTGCGCGAGGCGGGCGCGCCCCCACGTTGGAGACGCCATGGGCCCGAGTCACGAGATGCTGCCCGCCACCCGCGACGACGCGCCCCGCGACCTCGAGGGCACGATCGAGCGCACGATCTCCGAGGTGCCTGCGCCGCGCACGCGCGCGGTGGCCGACCCGGACCGCGCGGCGGAGGAGATCGCGAAGAGATCGGCGCGGCAGGCCGCCGTGCTGTCGGGATCGCTGGCGCTGCCGCCGGGGCCGTTCGGCCTCCTCACCGTGCTGCCCGACCTCTACCTCATCTGGAAGACGCAGCGGCAGATGGTCGCCGACATCTTCGCGCTCTACGGCCGCACCGCGGAGTTGACGCGCAGCCACATGCTCTACTGCCTGTTCCGGCACGCGGCGAGCCAGGTGCTGCGCGACTTCGCCGTGCGCACGGGCCAGCGCGTCGTCGTGCAGCAGCTCTCGGGCGGCGCGCTGAAGACCGTCGTTGCCAAGGTGGGCATGTCGGTCAGCAAGCGCGCCGCCGGCAGCGCCGCCGGCCGCTGGGTACCGGTCGCGGGCGCCGCCGCGGTGGGCGCGTACGCGTACTGGGACACGCTGCAGGTCGCGAAGACCGCGCGCCGGCTGCTCGCCGATCCGGCGCTCGACGCCACCGAGCCGCGCCAGCGCGCGTGACGGCGCCATGTGCGGGCGCTACGAGCTGCATACGCACCCGGCGGCGCTGGCGCTGGCGTTCGGGCTGCCCGCGCCGCCGCCCGTCGCGCCGCGCTACAACATCGCGCCGATGCAGGACGTGGCGGTCGTGCGCCTGTCGCACGCGGGCACCCGCGAGCTCGCGTTCGTCCGCTGGGGACTGGTGCCGCGCTGGGCCAAGGATCCGTCGATCGGCGCGCGGATGATCAACGCGCGTTCCGAGACGCTCGCCGAGAAGCCGTCGTTCCGGACCGCGCTGCGCCGCCACCGCTGCCTCATCCCGGCCGACGGGTTCTACGAGTGGAAGGTCACCGCGGCCGGTGGCAAGCAGCCGATCCACATCGGCATGAAGGACGGCGCACCGTTCGCGTTCGCCGGTCTCACCGAGCGGTGGCTGTCGCAGGAAGGCGAGGTCCTCGACACCTGCACGATCGTCACGACGCGCGCGAACGCGCTGCTCGCGCCGCTGCACGACCGGATGCCGGCGATCGTCGCGCCGGCACGATACGGCGCGTGGCTCGACGTCGCCAACGCGGACGTCGCCGCGTTCTTCGAGCCGTATCCGGCCGACGCGATGACCTACTACCCGGTGACGACGCGCGTGAACAGCGTGCGCCACGACGACGCGTCGCTGCTCGAGCGCGTCGACGAGGCGCCGGAGTTCGCGCCGGCGGAGGCCGCGCCGGGCGAGCATGCCGTACCTGCGCACGGCGAAGACGCACCAGGGCAGTCCGAGCTGTTCTGACGCGCGGCCGCGCCTGCCGTCGTCCCCGCGAAGGCGGGGACCCAGTGGCGCTTAGTTGCCAATCCGCGAAGTGCGCCCAACGACGCTGGGTCCCCGCGTTCGCGGGGACGACGATCGCAAGTGTCGTGCGTCGCGGATCCGACCTGCGGCCGGATCCCGTCTACCGATACGCGCTCGCCAGCTCGGCGCCGACCAGCCCCTGCAGCTGCTCCAGGCCGAAGCTCGGCAGCGGGCGGCCGTTCACGAAGTACTCGGGCGTCTTGGTCACGTTGAGCGCCTTCGCGTCCGCCATGTCCAAGGCGATGCGCTGCGCGACGTCCGGCGCCTCCATGTCGGCCTGCAGGCGCGCGAGATCGAGGCCCACGCCACCGAGCAACGGCAGGACGTGGTCCGTCTGCACCGTGTGGTTGGCCACCCACTGCGGCTGCCGCGCCATCAGCACGTCGAGCGTCTCCCAGTATTTGCCCTGCTTGCGTGCCGCCTCCAGCACCTTGGCGACGTAGTCGGCGCCGCGGTGGAACGGCACGTGGCGCATCGACAGCCGAACGCGGTCCGGGTTGGTGACCAGGATCCGCTTCACGTGCGGGTACATGGCCGCGCACGTCTCGCAGGCGGGGTCGATGAACTCGACGATGTGCACCTTCGCTTCCGGGTTGCCGAGCGTGGGCGCGTGAAACCGCACGAGGCTCGCCTGGTTGCTCGCAGCGACCTGCGCCGACTCGCCGGCCTGCTCGCTCCGGTAGACGAGCGTGGCGACGACGAACGCCGCGGCGAGCGCGACGACGGCGCCGGCGAACAGAGCCTTCCGATTCATCGTGGAATCCTTCCGCGCGCGGCGACGAGCAGCGCGACCATCAGCGTGAACGCGACGAACGAGAGCAGCGGGATCGACACGAACCCGAGCCACTCGATCTGCACTTCCGAGCAGGGCACGCCCTGCGTGCAGGGCCGCAGCCCCTCGGGCACGAGCCCCCAGACGAGCAGCAGCTGGAACACCGAGATCAGCCAGCCGCCGGACGCCAGCGGCAGCGTGTAGCGGACGACCCGGCCGTCGAGAGGGAAGAGGCCGAGCGGCAGCAAGAGCACCAGCGGGAACATGAAGATCCGCTGGTACCAGCAAAGCACGCACGGCGGCAGCTCCATGACCTCGCTGAAGAACAGCGCGGAGAGCGTCGAGGCGGTCGCGAGCAGCCAGCAGGCGAAGACGAGCGCCCACGCCGCATCGGAACCGGCGGGAAGCAGTGCGGACGCGGCGCGCGCGGGAACCGCTCCTCCCGCGCGAATGTCGCGCATTGCTTTGGTCTTGCCTTGCGCTGGTCGCGCCATTGCCTGCTCCGCACCGTGCGCGCGTCGCCATCCCGCCGGGGCATCCCGCGGCGCTCGCCGCGCGCATCGGCATTGTCGGCGAAACCGGCGCGCGGCCGTCTGATCTGGAACAAGGTGGCGCCGTCGCGGGCGCCCTCCCGGGACGGAGCAGCGGCTATTGCGGCGGCGCCCCGGCCGCGATCCACGCGCCGAGTGTGGCGCGCTCGGCATCGGTCATGCCGGTCAGGTTGCCGATCGGCATGACGCGGCTGGCGACCGCCTGCTCGTGGATCTTCTGCGCGCCCGCGACGATCGCCGCCGGGGTGTCGAGCACGAAGCCCTTCGGCGGGTCGTTGAAGCCCGCCTGCGCCGGTCGCGCGGCGTGGCAGGTCGCGCAGCGGATCGCGACGATCCGCTCGACCTCGGCGAACGTCCACACCGCCGCCTTCGGCGGCTCCGGTGCGATGGCGACCGCCAGCAGCAGCGTGGCGACGGCGGCGCCGATCGGGATCGCCCAGACGGTGCGCCCGACGTGGCGGAGGTTGAAGAAGTGGCGGACGAACGCGGCAATCAGCAGGATCGCGACCAGCACCAGCCACGCGTGGCGGTGCCCGAACGTCAGCGGGTAGTGACCGCTGATCATGACGAACAGCACCGGCAGCGTGAAGTAGTTGTTGTGCACCGAGCGCTGCTTGCCGCGCAGGCCGTGGACAGCGGCAGGCGACATGCCATCGAGCTTCGCCTCGACCAGCTTCCGCTGCGCCGGCATGATGACGAAGAACACGTTCCACGCCATGATCGTGCCGATCATCGCGCCGACCTGGATGTACATCGCGCGTCCGCTGTAGACGTGCGACAGCCCCCACGCGACCGCGGCGAAGAACACGATCATCGCGGCGGCGAGCACGCGCTCGCGCGCGAGGCCCAGTCGCCGGCACAGCTGGTCGTAGAAGATCCAGCCGGCGGGCAGCAGCGCGACCGACAGTGCGACGGCCTGCCACGGCGCGATGTCCGCGACGCTGCGGTCCACCATGTACGTGCCGGCGTGCGCGTAATACATGACGACCATGAGCGCGAAGCCGGACAGCCACGTCCAGTACGCTTCCCACTTGAACCAGTGCAGCGGATCGGGCAGGGTCGCCGGCGCGACCTTGTACTTCTGCGCGTGGTAGAAGCCGCCGCCGTGGATCGCCCACAGCTCGCCGCTCACCCCCGCGTCCGCGTCCTCCTTCCGCTGCGGCGGAAGGAGGCTCAAGTCGAGGAAGACGAAGTAGAACGACGCACCGATCCACGCGATGCCGGTGATGAGGTGCACCCAGCGGATGACGAGCTGCAGCCACTCGCCGGCGTACGCTTCCATCGCGTCAGCTTCCGCGGTACGTCGACCAGCTCCACGGCGACACGAGCAGCGGCACGTGCCAGTGCGCGGTCGCGTCGGCGACGCCGAAGTCGAGCACGACCTCGTCGACGAACGGCGGGTCGGGCAGCGGCTCGCCGGCGGCGGCGAAGTACGCGCCGACCGCGAACACCAGCCGGTAGCGCCCGGGCGCGAACGCCTCGCCCTGCAGCAGCGGCTCGTCGCAGCGGCCGTCGGCGTTGGTCACGGCGTCGCCGATCAGCGCGTAGCGCTCGGCGAGGTTCCGGTAGAGGGTGATCCGGATGCCCGCGCCGGGCCTGCCGTGCGCGGTGTCCAGCACGTGCGTGGTCAGCCGTCCCATGCGTCGCCCTTTCTGCCGGTGGCGCGACGGCTTCGCACGTATTGCAACCCGCCGCCGCATTGTATACATTCGGCGGCATCATTGTATGCGATCCGGGCGACGATGCAACCGTATCCGGCCACGATCCGCGGCGGCACCGAGCAGCCGATCTACGACGCGATTTTCGAGGCGGTCCTCGACCAGCGGCTCGCGCCGGGCACGCGCCTGACCGAGACGCGGCTGACCGAGCTCTTCGGCGTGTCGCGGACGATCGTGCGCATGGCGCTGGTGCGCCTCGCGCACGACCACATCGTCCAGCTCACGCCCAACCAGGGCGCCAGCATCGCGCGCCCCTCGCCGGAGGAGACGCGCGCCGTGTTCGAGGCGCGCCGCATGGTCGAGTGCGCGGCGCTGCCGGCTGCGGTCGCGCGAGCGCTGCCGAAGCAGCTCGACCACCTGCGCGCGCTGGTGCGGCAGGAGGACGCGGCGTTCCACGCCGGAGACGTGAAGAGCTGGATCCGCCTGTCCGGCGAGTTCCACTGCCGGCTCGCGGCGCTCGCGCGAAATCCGGTGATGCTCCACTACACGACCGAGCTCGTCACCCAGTCGTTGCTGATGACGGCGCTCTACATGCCGCCCGGCCAGACGACGTGCGCGACCGACGAGCACCTCGCGCTGATCGACGCGATCGCCGCGAAGGACGAGCGCCTCGCGCGGAGCCTGATGCAGCGGCACCTCGACGCCTGCGAGGCACGGCTGGCGCTCGACCGCGTGCAGGCGCTGCCGGCCGACCTCGCCGAGGCGCTGCGCGTCAGGCGCCGGCGTGCGGCCGCCGCCAGATGACGGTTCGCGCGCCCTTCGACCCCGGGTACCCGCGCGACCTCGCGGGCTACGGCGCGACGCCGCCGCACGCGCGCTGGCCGGGCGGTGCGCGCATCGCCGTGCAGTTCGTGCTCAACTACGAGGAGGGCGGCGAGAACAGCGTGCTGCACGGCGACACTGCCTCCGAGACCTTCCTGTCGGAAATCGTCGGCGCGCCGGCGTTTCCCGCGCGGCACATGTCGATGGAGTCGCTGTACGAGTACGGCGCGCGCGCCGGCGTCTGGCGCATCCTGCGCCTGTTCCGCGAGCGCCGGCTGCCGCTCACCGTGTTCGGCGTTGCGATGGCGCTCGCGCGCAACCCGGCCGTCGTCGACGCGTTCCTGGCCGACGGGCACGAGATCGCGAGCCACGGCTGGCGCTGGATCTCCTACCAGGACGTCGACGAGGCGGTCGAGCGTGAGCACATGGCACGCGCGGTCGAGACCATCGCACGCTTGGCCGGAGCGCCGCCGGAGGGCTGGTACACCGGACGCGACAGCGCGAACACGCGGCGGCTCGTCGTCGAGCACGGCGGCTTCGTCTACAGCGCCGACAGCTACGCCGACGACCTTCCGCACTACGCGCCGGTGCGCACGGCCCACGGCGAGAGGCCGCTGCTGATCGTCCCGTACACGCTCGACGCCAACGACATGCGCTTCGCGACCCCCCAGGGCTTCAACACCGGCCGCCAGTTCTACGCGTACCTCAAGGACACGTTCGACGCGCTGTACGCCGAGGGCGACCCCGCCGGACTCGACGCGCCGAAGATGATGTCGGTCGGCCTGCACTGCCGGCTCGCCGGGCGTCCGGGCCGCGCGGCGGCGCTCGCGCGCTTCCTCGACTACGTGCGGCGGCACGACGCCGCGTGGGTCGCGCGCCGCATCGACATCGCGCGCCACTGGCTCGCCACGCATCCGTACCAGTCACCGTCGCCGTGACGCTCGCCGACGCCAATGGCATGGACGAGACCGCGTTCGTCGCGGCTCTGGGCGGCGTGTTCGAGCGCTCGCCGTGGATCGCGCAGCGCGCGTTCGCCGCGCGGCCGTTCGCCGACGTCGCGGCGCTGCACGCGGCGATGGTCGCCGTCGTCGACGCCGCCTCCGCGGCGGAGCAGCTCGCGCTGCTGCGCGCGCACCCGGAACTCGCCGGACGCGCGGCCGTGCGCGGCGAACTGACCGCCGACTCGACGAAGGAGCAGTCGGGCGCCGGCCTCACGCAGTGCTCGCCGGAGGAGTTCGCGCAGCTGTCGGCGTTGAACCACCGCTACCACGAGAAGTTCGGCTTCCCGTTCATCCTCGCGGTGAGAGGCCATGACCGTGCGGGCATCCTGCGCGAGTTCGCGCGGCGGGTCGAGCACGACCGCGCGGCCGAGTTCGTGGAGTGCCTGGCGCAGGTTGCGAAGATCGCGCGATTCCGGCTGGACGCGCTGATCGACGAATAGCGAAGCCGCCCGCGTCGATTCCGTCGTCCCCGCGCAAGCGGGGATCCAGTGTCGTTCGACGATAGCCGCTGGGTCCCCGCCTTCGCGGGGACGACAGGCGGCAGAGACCTGCGCCGAGCCCACCCGAGCACCGCGCGATCACGCCTCCGTCGGCGTCACCACCCGCGGCGCGGCGCGCAGCCCCATTCGCCGCAACAGCAGGTAGACCGCCGGGATCACGAGCATCGACAGCAGCGGCGCCGTGACCATGCCGCCGACCATCGGCGCGGCGATCCGCTGCATGACCTCGGAGCCCGCGCCGTGGGTCACCATGATCGGCAGCAGGCCCGCGAAGATCACCGCCACCGTCATCGCCTTCGGCCGCACGCGCAGCACCGCGCCTTCGCGGATCGCGTCGAGCAGATCCGCCTCGGTCGCGCGGCCCGCGGCGACGCGCGCCTCCCACGCGTGCTTGAGATACAGCAGCATGATGACGCCGAACTCGGCGGCGACGCCAGCGAGCGCGATGAAGCCGACACCGCTCGCGACCGACACGTTGTGGCCGAGCAGCCACAGGAGCCAGATGCCGCCGACGAGCGCGAACGGCAGCGCCAGCATGATGACGAGCGCCTCGTCGAAGCGCCGGAACGTGAGGTAGAGCAGCACGAACACGATCATCAGCGTGAACGGCACGACGTACGCGAGGCGCGCGGTCGCGCGCTCCAGGTACTCGAACTGCCCGGACCACGACACCGAGTAGCCGGGGGGCAGTTTGACCTTCGCCGCCACCTCCGCCTGCATGTCGCGGACGGCCGACCGCAAGTCGCGGCCGACGAGGTCGACGTAGACCCAGCCCGACAGCCGCGCGTTCTCGCTCTTGACCATCGGTGCACCGTCGGTGATGCGCACGTCGGCGACGTCGCCGAGCCGGATCTGCGCGCCCCGCTCGGTCTGGATCGGCAGCTCACGTAGCCGCTCGACCGAATCGCGGAACTCGCGCGGGTAGCGGACGTTGATCGGGAAGCGGCGCAGGCCCTCGACCGTCTCGCCGACGTTGTCGCCGCCGATCGCCGAGGCCACGACCTCCTGCACGTCGGCGATGTTGAGCCCGTAGCGCGCGGCACGGTCGCGGTCGATCGTGACGTCGAGATAGCGGCCGCCGGTCAACCGCTCGGCCAGCGCCGAGTTGACGCCGGCCACCGGCTTCACCACGCGCTCGATCTCGCCGGTCACGCGGTCGATCTCGGCCAGGTCGGGTCCCGACACTTTGACGCCGACGGGGCTCTTGATGCCGGTCGCCAGCATGTCGATGCGGTTGCGGATCGGCGGCACCCAGATGTTCGACAGGCCCGGCACGCGGACGACGCGGTCGAGCTCGGCGACGAGCTTGTCCGGTGTCATGCCCGGTCGCCACTCGCTCTTCGGCTTGAATTGGATCGCCGTCTCGAACATCTCGAGCGGCGCCGGATCCGTCGCCGTCTCGGCGCGCCCGGCCTTGCCGAACACGCTCGCGACCTCCGGCACGCTCATGATCAGCGCGTCGGTCTGCTGCAGCAGCTCCGCGGCCTTGCCCGTTCCCAGTCCCGGCAGGGCGGACGGCATGTACAGCAGGTCGCCCTCGTCGAGCGGCGGCAGGAACTCGCCGCCCAGCCGCGACGCCGGGATCACCGTAAGCGCGGCGGACAGTATGGCGACGACGATCGTCGTGCCGGGAAAGCGCAGCACCACTTCGAGCAGCGGCCGGTAGCCGGCGATGAAGAAGCGGTTGAGCGGATTGCGGTTCTCGTCCGGGATGCGCCCGCGGATCAGGTAGCCCATCAGCACCGGGACCAGCGTGACGGCGAGGATCGCGGATGCCGCCATCGCGTACGTCTTGGTGAACGCGAGCGGCGAGAAGAGCCGCCCCTCCTGCGCCTCCAGCATGAACACGGGAATGAACGACAGCGTGATGATCAGCAGGCAGAAGAACAGCGCCGGACCGACCTCGACCGCCGCATCGCCGATCACTCGCCACTGGTCGGCGCCCGCCGGCGACTTCCCGTCGTGCGCGTGCCGCCAGCGCTCGAGGTGCTTGTGCGCGTTTTCGATCATCACGACCGCCGCGTCGACCATCGCGCCGATGGCGATCGCGATGCCGCCGAGCGACATGATGTTGGCGTTGACGCCCTGGTAGTGCATGACGACGAACGCCATCAGCACGCCGATCGGCAGCGACACGATCGCGACGAACGCCGAGCGCAGGTGGAACAGGAACGCGACGCAGACCAGCGCGACGACGGCGAACTCCTCGACCAGCTTCTGCGCGAGGTTGGCGACCGCGTCGCGGATCAGCGTCGAGCGGTCGTAGACCGGCACGATGGCGACCCCCTCGGGCAGCCCCGCCTGCAGGCTCGCGAGCTTCGCCTTCACCGCGTCGATGGTCTCGAGCGCGTTCTTGCCCGAGCGCATCACGATGATGCCGCCGACGCTCTCGCCCTCGCCGTTCAGCTCGCCGATGCCCCGGCGCGCCTCCGGCCCGACCTGCACGCGCGCGACGTCGGAAAGACGCACCGGCACCCCGGCTTCGCTGGTGAACACGGGGATCCGGCGGAAGTCGTCGAGCGTCTTCAAGTACCCCGACGCGCGCACCATGTACTCGGCCTCGCCCAGTTCCAGCACCGAGCCACCCGTCTCCTGGTTCGCCTTCCGCACGGCCTCGATCACCATGCCGTGCGGGATGCGAAACGCGCGCAGCCGGTCCGGGTCGAGCACGATCTGGTACTGGCGGACCATGCCGCCGACGCTCGCGACCTCGGCGACGTTCGGCACCGACTTCAGCTCGTACTTGAGGAACCAGTCCTGCAGCGCGCGCAGTTCGGAGAGGTCGAGCTTGCCCGACCGGTCGACCAGCGCGTACTGGTAGACCCAGCCGACCCCGGTGGCGTCCGGCCCGAGCGCGGGCTTTGCCTCCCGCGGCAGCCGCCCCTGCACCTGATTGAGGTACTCGAGCACGCGCGAGCGCGCCCAGTACATGTCGGTGCCGTCGTCGAACAGCACGTACACGAACGAGTCGCCGAAGAACGAGTAGCCGCGCACGCTCTTGGCGCCCGGCACCGACATCATCGTCGTCGTCAGCGGATACGTGACCTGATTCTCGACGATCTGCGGCGCCTGCCCCGCGTACATCGTGCGGATGATCACCTGCACGTCGGAGAGGTCCGGCAGTGCGTCCAGCGGCGCGCGCACCACCGCCCACGCGCCCCACGCGGTGACGATGACCGTCGCCAGCAGGACGAGGAACCGGTTGGCGAGCGACCAGCGGATGACGGCGGCGATCACGGCTTCGCCCCGGCGGCCGGCGCGTGCCCGGCGTGCGGGTCCTTCGCGGGCGCGGCGGGCGCGGCGGGCGCCGCGGCCTGCGCAGCGCTGGCGCGACTCACCGACAGGATCTCGAACTCACCGGCGCCCTTCTGCCGGAACGTGAACGCCACGCGGTCGCCGACCCTGACCTCCGCGGGCCAGCCGGCGGCGGGCGGCAGGAAGCCCATCGTCATCTTGCCCCACTTCGCCGAAGGGATCGGGTCGTGCGACAGCATGATCTCGTCCTTCGCGATCGCCTCGACGCGGCCCTCGCCGCGGTGCTCGCCGACGAGCGTGCCGGGTGCGCTCGCCGGCAGCTCCGCGAGCCGCGTCACCGTGCCTTTGAGGCTCGCGTCCGAGTCGATGAGGAACTGCCCGGACACGACGACCATCTGCCCGGGCTCGATGCCCTTGCGGATCTCGGTCATGCCGTTGGCCTCGGTGCCGACCTCGACGTCGACCGGGCGGAACTTGCCTTCGCCCTCGGCCACGAACACCACGGCGCGGCGGCCGGTGACGATCACGGCCTCCGACGGCACGACGGTCATTTCCGGCGCGCCGGCCGGCACGAAGTCGACCGCTGCATAGAGTCCCGGCACCAGCTGTCCGCCGGAGTTGGCGACCTCGATGCGTGCCTTGATCGTGCGTGTCTGCGGATCGATTTCCGGCAGCAGCGCGCCGACGCGTCCCTTGTAGACGGTGCCTGGCTGCGCGGGCGTGCGCACCTCGACCGCGGTACCGGGGCGCACGCGCGCGGCCGCGGACTCCGGCAGCTCGGCGTTGATCCAGACCGAACCGAGCCCGTTGATCCGGTACAGGGGCGCGCCCATGCCGACCGTCATGCCCTCGCGCACGGCGAGCTCGGTGACCACGCCGCCGATCGGCGCGACGATGGTCAGCCGCGGCTGTACGGCCCCGCCCGCGACGACGCCGTCGATCTGCGCGTCGGACATACCGGCCAGACGCATCCGCTGCCGTGCGGCATCCACCAGCGCGTCGACCCCCTGCCCCTGCATCCGCCGCACGGCGAGGTACTCCTCCTGCGCGGCGACCCAGTCGGGCACGTACAGCTCGAGCAGCGGCTGGCCCGCGCGCACCGGGTCGAGCGGCGCACGCACGAAGAGCTTCTCGACGAAGCCGTTGGCGCGCGCCTGCACCACCGCCTGGTCGCGCTCGTTGTAGCCGACGGTGCCGACCGCGGTCAGCGGCGCGGTCAGGCGCGCACGCGTGGCTTCCGCCGTGCGCACGCCGATGTTCTGCTGCACGCGCGGATTGATCGTGACCGTCGACGCGTCGCCGCCGCTGTCCGCGTAGACCGGCTCGAGCATCATGTTCATGAACGGCGACTTGCCCGGCTTGTCGAAGCGCTGGCCCGGCACCATCGGGTCGTGCCAGTAGAGCACCTTGCGGCCGGTCGCCGGATCGACGTCGCCGGGCTTCTGCGGTGCGCCGGTGGCCGGCGCGGGTGCCGTGGCGACATCGGCGGGCGGCGCGGGCGCGTGACTGCGGCCGAGCCAGTAGCCGCCGGCGGCGAGCGCCGCCGCGGCGAGGATGGCGATGATGGTGAGCGTCGCTGTCTTCATGGCCGGCCCTTCGGAGTCGTCGCCGCCGCGGTGTGCGTGCCGGACGTCACGTCGAGAAAGTTCAGTTGCGCCCACAGGCGGGCGGTCTCGCGCTCGAGCATCAGCGCGTCGCGCCGCACGTCGAGCTCGTTGCGCCGCGCCGCCAGCACGTCGGCGAGCGATCCCTTGCCGCCGCGGTACGCGGCGACGGCCGCGCCGGTGCGCTCGCGGGCGAGCGGCAGCAGCGAGTCGGCGTAGAGCCCGAGGCGCTCGCGACCGTTCTCCCACTCCTCGAGCATCGCCGCGACTTCCGCGACGTGCGCCGTGAGCGCGTCCTCGCGCAGCGCCCGCGCCTGGTCGGCGAGCGCCAGCTTGGCGGCGACGTCGCGGTCCTGCCGGTTCGCGCGGTCCCACGGCAGCGGGATCGACACGCCGAACGACATCATGTTGCCGTAGTCGGGTCCGCGCTGCTGGTACGCGATCTCGAAGCTCCAGTCGGGTTCGCGGTTCGCGCGCGCGACCTTCGCGTCCGCCTGCGCGAGCGCCTCGGCCTGCGCGAGCATCGCGATCTGCGGATGGTGGACGAGCTGCGCGTCGAGTTGCGCGCGGTCGAGCGGCACGCGCGCGAAGTCGGGCCGGCCCGCGAGCGGTGCGCCGGCGCCCGGCCCCACCCAGCGGGCGAGCAGCGTGATCGCCGACGTCGCCTTGCGCCGCGCCTCGCTCGCCTTCTCGGCGAGCGCGGCCTTCGCGCCGCGCGCGGCGAACACCTCGGCCTGCATGCCCCGCCCGGCGCGGTACGCCAATTCCGCGGCGTCGACCTCCAGCGCCGCCTCGGCCGCCTGCTCGGCGAGCAGCGCGACCGTCGCCTCCGCGTAATAGCGGTCGATCCACGCGAGCGCCGTGTCGCGCGCGATGTTCGCCTGCGCGGCCGCGCGCTCCACCTGCGCCTTCTCGGCCTCGCGCTCGAAGCGCGCCGCGCGTGTGGCCCGCTTGTCCGACGACAGCCACTCCTGCATGACGCCGATGCGGCCCATCGTCATGAAGTCCTTCGTGAAGCTCCACGCGTCGGGGCCGCTTACCGGCAGGTTGTCGACGCCGAGCTTCAGCACCGGGTCCATCAGCTGGCCCGACGCGACCGCCATCTCCTTCGCGGCGGCGGCCGCCGCGTCCTGCGCGGGCAGCAGTTGCGACCGCGCGAGCGCGCGGCGCTGCGCCTCGGCGAGCGTCAGCGGCGCGTCCGCCGCTTGCGCGAGCGGTGCGAGCGCGGCGAGCGCGAGAACGAAGAGAATTGCGTGTGGCCGGCGCTGGCGTTGCGGGCCGATCGTGCGATGGGACATGCTGCCTCCGCGTGCGTGAACGACGACGCGGCGCGCGGCCGAAGCGGGCCGGCGCCGTGCTGCAGGGACGCGGGGATCAGATCAGCAGGCGGCAGTAGCGGATGGCGGCCGGGGGCGCGGCGGCGAGCGCATCGGGCCGCACGGGCCGGGGCGACGCGTAACGACTGCGGCGCGTGCACCGACCGGCCTGCCACGACCAGCGGTGCGGCGGCGGGCACGACGAGATCGGCCGCCGGCGACGACGGCACCGACGACGTGACCTGGCAGTGCAACTCGCACAGCGCGCCGTCGATCGCGGGATCGGACTGCGGTCCGCACCGCGCGTGTTCGGACACGGCGCTCGCCGGCGCCTTGCCGGCGTCGATCGGGCAGATGTACGCGGCCAGCGCCGCCTGCGCGGACGTGAGTCCGAACAGCGCGAGCACGGCGGCGAGACGACGCAGGTTCCGGGTCATGGGATATACCGACGCGCCATGTTACGCGACCGGTCA
>JADJWJ010000001.1:0-240000 GCA_016716425.1 Betaproteobacteria bacterium | reverse complement strand
TCCCCGCTGCCGAGCGGCGGCGAAGTGCGCATCACGGCGCGCGACGTCGACGGCCGGCTGCGCCTGCAGGTCGCGGACACCGGGCGCGGCCTTGCCGACGGCGCGGGCGGCGAAGGCGTGGGGCTCGCGAACATCCGGGCGCGCCTGACCACGCTCTACGGCGGCGCGGCCCGGCTGCTGCTCGCGCAGCGGCCGGGCACCGGTGTGGTCGCCACGATCGAGCTGCCGGCCGCGCGGCCGGTGGCGGACACGCGGGCCGCATGAGCGCCTCACCGCCGTCCGCGGCGGCGATCGCCGCGGCATCCGGACCGCCTGCGACGCGCCTCGCCGTGCCCGCCGCGCACGTCGGCCTCGCCGTGCTGGCCGGCGCGGCGTGGGGCCTCGCCAACACGACGGGGTGGTGGCTCGCGCACGGCGGCAATGCGCCCGCGCGGATGGCCGCGCACTTCGTGGCGGAGGCCACGCTTCCGCTGCTGCTGCTCGCCGTGCTGCTCGCCGTCGCCGACCGCGCGACGCGCGCGCACCCGCACCGCGCGGGGCCGTACGCGGCCGCCGCGGTCGGCGCCGCGGTCGGCGGCGAACTGCTGTTCCGGATGCTGGGCCCGCTGCTCGGCCTGGGCGCGTGCCACTGCACGATGGACCAGTGGCCGGTGGTGTCGCGCGTGGCCAACATGCTGCCGGACAGCCTCATCATCTGCGGCTTCGTGACGATCGGCTACCGCTACCGGCGCCGGGCCGGCGAGCGCGTCGCGCGGGTGCGCGCCGCGGAGCTCGAGCGCGCGCGGCTGACGCGGGAGGCGCAGGCGTCGCGCCTGCAGGCGATGCAGGCGTGCATCGAGCCGCAGTTCCTGTTCGACACGCTGGCCGACGCGTTGCGCCTGCACGGCACCGAGCCGGTCACGGCGACGCGCCTGCTCGACCACCTGATCGTGTACCTGCGCGCCGCGCTGCCGCACCTCAAGCAGACGACGTCGACGGTGGCGCGGGAGTGCGAACTCGCCGGCGCCTACCTCGACATCCTGCGCACGCGCGGCGGCGGCCGCCCGGCGTTCGACGTCGCCGTCGACGCCGCCGTGCGCGACGCGCGGCTGCCGCCGATGCTGCTTCTGCCGCTGCTCGGTTACGCGGCCGCGGCCACAGGGCACGACGGCGCGCCGGCGGAGGCGGTCGAGATGCGCGCGGCGGCCGACGGGCCGCGGCTCGCGATCACGCTGACCGTGGCCGGCCCCGCGCGCGCGCCGGCCGGCGACGCCGGCGACGCGGTGGCGAGCGTGCAGCAGCGCCTGCGCGCGCTGTACGGAACCGCCGCAAAGCTCGCGACCGGCGTCACCGCGACCGGCGCGCTGCGCATCACGATGGAGCTGCCCGATGAAGGCGCCGACGGCGATCGTCGCTGAGGACGAGCCCGTCCTGCGCGAAGAGCTGGTCGAGATGCTCGCCGACCAGTGGCCGGAACTCGCCGTCGTCGCGCAGGCCGCCGACGGCGACGCGGCCGCGCAGGCGCTGGCCGGTGCGCCACCCGACATCCTGTTCCTCGACATCGAGATGCCCGGGCTGTCCGGCCTCGAGGTCGCGCGGCGCGCGAGCGGGCGCTGCCACGTCGTCTTCGTCACCGCCTACGACAAGTACGCGGTCGCCGCGTTCGAGGAGGGCGCGGTCGACTACGTGATGAAGCCGATCTCGCCCGCCCGGCTCGACGCGACGATCGCGCGGCTCAAACAGCGCCTCGCCGGGCCGCCTGCCGACCTGACCGGGCTCCTGCAGTCGCTGGCGGCCACACTCGGCCAGCGCAAGGAGTACCTGCGCTGGATCACCGCGTCGCAGGGCGACGCGCTGCGCGTGATCACCGTCGACGAAATCCTGTACTTCCGCTCCGACCACAAGTACACGCTCGTGGTGACGCCCGATTCCGAGGCGCTGATCCGGCGGCCGCTGAAGGCGCTCGCCGACGAGGTCGACCCGCAGGCGTTCTGGCAGATCCACCGCTCGGCGCTGGTCAGCGTCAAGGCGATCGCGGGCGTCCACCGCGACCTGCGTGGCCACCTGCAGGTGAAGCTCAAGGACCGCAAGGAGACATTGCCGGTCGGCGAGAACTACGTGCATCTGTTCAAGCAGATGTGACGCGGCGGGCGCGCCGCCGTCGGCGCGGGCGCGGCAGCCGGACCGCAACCCGCTGCGCCGCGTCCTTCGCGGTCGGCGCCGCTACGTGGACAGCGACCGGATCTCGCTGCGCACGATCTTCGCTATTTCGCGCTGCCGCGCCGATTGCATGCGGCTCGCAATGGCGCCGACGCTGATGGCGAGCGCAGGCGCGCCCTGGCGCGCCGGAATGGCGAGGCCGACCGACATCGCACCGGGAGTCGCCTGGCGGTCGTTGAGTGCGTAGCCGAGCTTGCGCGTGCGCCGGACCATGTCCAGCAGCACCGGCGCGCGCATGCCGTCGTAGGCGGCCAGCCGCCAGGCGTTCGCCCCGAGGACCACCTCGATCTCGGCATCGTCCAGCGCCGCCAGCAGTGCGAGCCCTCCCGCGCCGAGTCCCAGCGGCCGGCGCGTGCCGACGTCGAGCGTCAACGTCTTGATCGGAAACCGGCCCTCGCGGCGGTCGATGCAGACGGTGTCGAGCCCGCTGCGCATCGACAGGAACACCGTGTCGCCCGTGCGATCGGCGATCGCCTGCAGCGCCTGCGCGCACAGGTCGCGCGCGCGGAAGTGGTGCGCTGCGGCGAGTCCGAGCTCGAACGTGAGCGGCCCCAGTGTGTACGTGCGCGCGGACTGGTCGCGTGCGACCAGCCCCTCCGCGTCCAGGGCCTTCAGCAGGCGATGCGTGGTCGGCGGCTCGAGCCGGCACTGGCGCGCGAGGTCGACCAGTCGCGCGCCCGTAGCGCCGCGGGAGGCGATCGCGCGCAGCAGGTCGGCGACGCGACGCACACCCTGCGCGCCGGGCACGCCGCCGGCCGACGGCGGGAGTCGACGGCGAGGTGGGTGGCGCGATTCCATATAGTGGAATTAAATCACGCCCGGCGTCCTTGCGGCGCCCGCGCGTGCACGCATAGACTTCCGACGTGTGGGGCGCCGCGACGTGCTGTTCCACATATTGAACTTCCCCGTGAGGAGCCGCGATGGCCGACCTGACCCGAACCCGGACGCGCGAGCAGGAAGCCGGACCCGGCCTCAAGTACGACGCCGCGTACAAGAGCCGGGGCGACTTCGTCGACCACGGGATGACCGGGCAGATCGTCGTCAAGGACTCCGATCGCGAGTGGGAGCTGTCGCGCCAGGGCTTCCTCAAGTGGTACATCCTGGAAAAGGAGTACCCGGAGACCGTGCTCAACGACTGGTGGGTGTTCATCCACGACATCAAGAAGCAGTCGGGCAAGCATCGGCACCAGGGCGGCCTGGTGCTCTTCATCATCGAGGGACGCGGTGCGACCGAGGTGAACGGCGAGGTCTTCGAGTGGGAGAAGGGCGACTGCGTGCTGCTGCCGATGCATCCGGACGGCATCGAGCACAAGCACTACAACCGCGGCAGCGAGCCCGCGAAGTGGCTCGCGTTCATCCACATCCCCACCTGGAACCACGTCTGCAGCGAGCTGACGCAGATCGAGATCAGCCAGGCGTTCCAGGCGCAGAAGAAGTAGCGCGGGAGCGGGAAGATCCGGTTCCCGATCGAGCCCCGGACCGGGCGCACGACCTGACGGCAAGGAGCGACGCATGAGCGAAGGACACCAGGACGTCGAGCGGATGCAGCGGATGGCCGAGGAGGTCTCCGGCCGCAACCTGTGGAACGAAATCCTGGAAATGCGCGACCGGCAGCGCGCCGACCTCGAGAAGTCGGTCTGGCTCATCAAGGGCAGCCAGCTGCCGCAGGAGAACAACCAGCAGGGGCTGATGCCGTGGTACATGCATCCGGCGCTCAAGAGCCCCTGCATCAACACGCTGGCGCTGTTCGTCCAGGAGATCCCGCCAGGGAGCCGCTCCGGCCGGATCCACCACCCGGGCAACCAGGTGATCTTCGTCTGGGAGGGACAGGGCTACACGCTGATGGACGGCCAGCGCCACCACTGGTCTGCCAACGACGTCGTCCAGCTCCCGCTCAGGCTCAAGGGCGTCACGGTCCAGCACTTCAACACCGACCCGGACCGGCCGGCAAAGCTCATCTGCTGCGAGCCCAACACGTTCCAGGCGATGTGGGTCGACCGCGGCAGCGGTTTCGAACAGCTCGAGGTCTCACCCGACTACCGGCCCTGAGCGGCGCACCGCCCGCCCCCGACCCCGATGACCCGACCGATCATGCTCGCCGTCGACCGCCTGCGGTCGGAGCTCACCAACGTCGCGAGCCGCAGCCTCGCGCACATCGACCCGGATGTCATGGCCGCGGAGCAGTTGCGGCCCGGGGACGTGATCCGCATCGCGACCGAGACGACGCGTTACCCGATCCCGGCGCGCGTCGGCGAGCCCTACGAGGAGGATCGCGGCAGCGGGCTGATCCGGCTCGACCGGTTCCTGCGCACGGCGACCAAGGCGAAGATCAACCAGCAGGTCGAGGTGTCGCGCTACCCCTTTGTGCCGGTGCTGGAGAGCGTCACGCTGATGCCGCCGATCGACGTGTCGACGGCGCACCATCTGATCGAGCACCTGGCCGAGAGCTTCGTCGCCAACCGGACCCCGCTCGGCCGCGGCTCGGTCGTGTACGCGACCTTTCACGACTCGACGGCGGGCACCACCTACAAGGTGACGAAGTGCCAGCCGGACTTCGGCGTCGTCTCCGATCGCACGAAGATCCACGTCGACGTTCCGGCGAGCGGCGGCGTCAAGGTCGACGAGGAGGTCACCTTCGAGGACGTCGGCGGCATGAAGTCCGAGATCAAGCTCGTCCGCGAGCTGATCCAGCTGCCGTTGCAGTTCCCGCAGGTCTACCGCCAACTGGGCATCCTGCCGCCGCGCGGCATCATCGTCTACGGCCCGCCGGGGAGCGGCAAGACCTACCTCGCGCGCGCGATCGCCAACGAGGTCAAGGCCGGCTTTCACTACATCAACGGGCCGGACATCGTCGGCACGATGTACGGCGAGACCGAGGCGAACCTGCGCAAGATCTTCGCCGAGGCTGCGCATCACGCGCCGTCGATCGTGCTGATCGACGAGCTCGACGCGATCGCCCCGCACCGCGAGAAGTCGGGTGCGCAGTCCGACGTGCGCATGGTCACGCAGCTCCTGTCGCTGCTCGACGGCCTGATGAAGGTCGACGGTCTCGTCGTGATCGGCACGACCAACCGCGTCGACGCGATCGACGTTGCGCTCCGGCGCCCCGGTCGCTTCGACCGCGAGATCTTCATCGGCCCGCCGGGCGCCGAGGGCCGTCTCGACATCCTCCACATCCACACGCGGGAGATGCCGCTGTCGGCCGACGCGACCGCGTACCTGCCGCAGGTCGCCGCGGTCACGCACGGATTCGTCGGCGCGGACCTGATGGAGCTCTGCCGCGAGGCGGGGCTGAACGCGCTGCGGAGGAGCTCCTCGGCGCTGCTCGATCACCTCGCGGCCTTTCGTGTCACCGAGGAGATGCTCGAAGTGGCGCCGCGCGACTTCGACGACGCGCTGTCGAAGGTGCGGCCGTCGGCGATCCGCGAGGCGTTCGTCACGATTCCCGACGTCGCCTGGGCGGACGTCGGGGGCTCGGCGAGGTCAAGGAGCAATTGCGCAACTCGGTCGAGCGGCCGCTCAAGTCGCCGGAGGTCTTCCGCGCGGCCGGCGTGACGCCGCCCGGCGGGCTGCTGCTCTACGGGCCGCCGGGCACCGGCAAGACGCTGCTGGCGAAGGCGCTGGCCAAGGAGTGCGGCGTCAACTTCCTCGCGATGGACGGCCCCGAGGTCTTCACCAAGTGGCTGGGCGAGTCCGAAGAGGCCATTCGCCACATCTTCCGCGTTGCGCGCCAGCTCGCGCCTTCGATCGTGTTCTTCGACCAGCTGGACGCGCTCGCACCGATGCGCGGCGCCGACTCGGGTTCGCGCACCA
The DNA here is from genome assembly GCA_016716425.1 of Betaproteobacteria bacterium. Lineage (GTDB taxonomy): Bacteria > Pseudomonadota > Gammaproteobacteria > Burkholderiales > Casimicrobiaceae > VBCG01. Next base: position 233,988 of record JADJWJ010000001.1, on the reverse strand, counting down.
CCGAGCGCGTGGTCAACCAGCTGCTCGCCGAGCTGGACGGCATGGAAAGCACGCACGGTCAGGTCGTCGTCATCGCGGCGACCAACCGGATCGACCTCGTCGATCCGTCGGTGCTGCGGCCGGGCCGGCTCGGCATGCACCTCTACGTGCCGCTGCCGGGGGTCGACGATCGCCGTGCGATCCTGGGGCTGGAGGTCCACGGCGTTGCCCTCGCGCCGGGCGAGGAGCGGCTCGTCGCCGACCTCGCGCAACGCACCGACGGCTGGTCGGGCGCCGACCTGCACGCGCTGTGCGCACAGGCGCGCATGAGCGCGCTCGGACGGGGCGGCTACCGGACGATGCCGCCGCTCGTCCAGGCCGACTTCGCGGCTGCGTTCCGGGAGCGCGAGTCGGCGAGCGCACCCGGTCGCCCGCGCGTGGCAGCGTGAGCGCCGCGCGCGCCGGCGCAGCAGGAGCCGGTACGCCACCGGCGTCGCGACGGTCGCAACGTCGAACGAGTCTCGTCCTCGAGGAGGTTAGCCGATGATCGCCATGTTCCGTGTTCCCGTCCTCCGCTTCGTCCTCGCGGCGCTCGCCGCGCTGGGCGCGGTCGCCCCGGCGACCATCCACGCGCAACCGGCGGGCTACCCGAGCAAGCCGATCCGCTTCGTCGTTCCCTACGCGGCCGGCGGCCTGCCCGACACGGTCGCGCGGATCGTCGCCCAGCGACTGGGGGACCGGCTCGGGCAGTCGGTCATCATCGACAACCGGCCGGGCGCCAATGGCGGAGTGGCGGCGAGCCTGCTGGCCTCGACGCCGGCCGACGGCTACCAGTTTCTGGTCACCGACGGGTCGATGCTGTCGATCAACCCGGCGATCTACTCGAAGCTCACGTACGACCCGCAGAAGGACTTCGTACCGGTCGCGCTGGTGGCGCGCGCCCCGCTGTTCCTCGCCGTGCATCCGAAGGTCCCGGCAACGACGCTCGCGGAGTTCATCGCCTACGTCAAGTCCCGCCCGGGGCAGGTGAACTACGGCTCGTCGGGGATCGGCAGCACCCACCACCTGACGATCGAGGCGATGAAGACCGCGCTGGGACTCGACATGGTCCACGTGCCGTTCAAGGGAACCGGCCAGTCGGTGCCGGCGCTCGTCGGCGGCCAGGTCGAGGTCCTGATGTCGGCGTATCCGTCGCTGTCCGGGTTCGTCAAGGAAGGACGCGTGCGCCTGCTGGCGACCAACTCCGAGCAGCGTTCGGCGCAGGCCCCGGACCTGCCGGCGATCGCCGAGCTGATCCCCGGCTTCGACTTCGCCCCGATCGTCGGCGTGCTCGCGCCGGCCGGGACGCCGCCCGACATCGTCCAGCGGATCGCGGGCGAGGTTGCGGCGATCGCCAGGCAACCGGACACCATCGCGCAGATGAAGGCCGCCGGCATCGAGGCGATCGGCGGCGGGCCGGCGGATTACGCAAGAGCGATTGCCGACGAGAACGCCCGCATGGCCAAGGCGATCCAGGCGGCGGGAATGAAGCGCGAGTGACCGCGCCGCCGGCCGGGAAGCAGATGCCGCGACTCGCACTGACGCTCGGTTGCTGGAATTACGATCGCACACAGGCGCTCGCGGACGGCCGCGTGCAGCCGGACGGGATCGACCTCAACTTCCTCGCGATGCCGGTCGAGGAGACGTTCTTCCGGATGCTGCGCCACCGGGAGTTCGACGTCGCCGAGTTGTCGCTGTCGTCGTATTGCGTCACGCTCGGGCGCGATCCGCCGCCGTTCGTCGCCATCCCGGTGTTTCCCTCGCGCTGCTTCCGGCACGGGTCGATCTTCGTGAACGCGGATGCCGGCATCCGCGCGCCGCGCGACCTCGCCGGCCGGCGGGTCGGCTGCCCCGAGTACCAGATGAGCGCGCCTGTCTGGATCCGGGGCGTTCTCGCCGACGACCACGGGCTTCCGGTCGACGCGGTCCGCTACGTCACGGGCGGCGAGGAAGCCCCGGGACGCGACGAGAAGGTGCGCCTCGACCTGCCGCCGAACATCGTCGTCGAACGCATCGGCGCGGACCGGACGCTGGCGAAGATGCTCGCGGACGGCGAGATCGACGCGCTGTACACGGCGCGCGCGCCGTCGACGTTCCGGTCCCGGCCGGATCGGGTCGCCCGCCTGTTCCCGGACTTCAAGACGGTCGAACGCGATTACTTCCGACGCACCGGGGTCTTTCCGATCATGCACACGATCGCGATCCGGCGCGAGGTCTACGATGCGAACCGCTGGATCGCGCAGTCGCTCGCGAAGGCATTCGCCGAGTCGCAGCGGCTCGCCTACGCCGACCTTTCCGAGACCGCCGCGTCCAAGGTGATGCTCCCGTGGCTCGCCGCCGGGGTCGAGGAGGCGGTGCACGAGATGGGCGCGGACTGGTGGCCCTACGGCTTCGCGCGCAATCGCGCCACGCTCGAGGTCTTCCTGCGCTATCACCACGAGCAGGGACTGTCGAAGCGGCGCCTCGATCCCGAGGAGCTCTTCGCCGCGGAGACGCTCGAGGGCTACGTCGTCTGACCGCCGGGGGTCGGCGCGCTCAGCGCAACGAGGCGTTCAGTTCCGCCAGCGCGGCGTCGCCCGGCACCAGGTCCACGTCGGAAAGCGTGTTGAGCGGCGCGTCCACCGTGTCGAGCGCGTCGTGCATGTCGGCGGTGTCCTCGTGCAGGTACAGGAGGCCCGTGACGACCTCGCCGGCGGCGCGGCGCGACTCCATGAACGACATCGCCGAAACGCGGTCGGCCGGGTCGTAGCCGTCGTCGACCTTGCGCAGGCGGATGGCGCCGCCGTCGTGCAGCACGACCGTGCGCACCTCGCCCGGCGCGTACTCGGTCGTGATCTCGTCGCGCGGCGAGATGAAGTCGAGGAAGTTGACCGCCTCGTTGTGCTCGCGCACGTAGTCGTAGCTCTTGGTCGAGCCCGCGTGGTTGTTGAACGCGACGCAGGGGCTCACGACGTCGATGAACGCGGCGCCGTGGTGCGCGACCGCCGCCTTGATCAGCGGGACGAGCTGCGCCTTGTCGCCGGAGAAGCCGCGTGCGACGAAGGTCGCGCCGAGGTTCAGCGCCAGCATCGCGAGGTCGATCGGCTCGTCGCTGTTGACCGCGCCGCGCTTGCTCTTGCTGCCCTTGTCGGCGGTCGCCGAGAACTGGCCCTTGGTCAGGCCGTAGACGCCGTTGTTCTCGACGATGTAGACCATGTTCACGCCGCGGCGCATCACGTGCGCGAACTGGCCGATGCCGATCGACGCCGAATCGCCGTCGCCGGACACGCCGAGGTAGATCAGGTCGCGGTTGGCGCACGCCGCGCCGGAGAGCACCGACGGCATGCGCCCGTGCACGCTGTTGAAGCCGTGCGAATTGCCGAGGAAGTACGTCGGCGTCTTCGACGAGCAGCCGATGCCGGAGAGCTTGGCCACCCGGTGCGGCTCGATGTCCATCTCGAAGAACGCCTGGATGATCGCGCCCGAGATCGAATCGTGGCCGCAGCCCGCGCACAGCGTCGAGATCGCGCCCTCGTAGTCGCGCCGAGTGTAGCCGAGCGCGTTCCTCGGCAGCGACGGATGGTGGATCTTCGGCTTGGCGAGGTAGGTCATGTTCAGGGATCAGGTGTCAGAGGTCAGGGATCAGGTGCGGCGGCGTCTCCCGCGACGGCGCATCGGAGCGCCGGGAACGGACTCGTCTAGCTTTTTTTTTCCTTTCTCCCGTCCCTTCGGCTCGGGCCGGGGGGCCCGGGCCCCCCCCCCCCCCCCCCCCCCCCGCCGGCCCCCCCCGCGCCCCCCCCCCCCCCCCCCCCCCCCCCCCCCCCCCCGGCGGGCCGCCCTGGTCCGCCCCCGGCGGGCCCCGCCGCCGGCGCCCCCCCCCCCCCCCCCCCGGCCCGCCGCCCGCGCCGGGGGGGGGGCCCCGCCCCCCCCCGGGCCCGGGCGCCCCCGCGCGCCCCCCCCCCCCCCGCGGGGCGGCCCGCGGGCGGGCCGCGGCCGCGCCCCCCCCCGGCCCTCGCCCGCGGGGCGGGGCCCCCCCCCCCGCCCCCCCCCCCCCCCCCCCCGGGGCGGGGGACGGCCCGCCCCGCCCGGCGGCGGCCCCCCCCCCCCCCCCCCCCCCCCGGCCCCCGCCCCCCCGCGCCCCCGCTGCCGCCCCCCCCCCCCCCCGGGGCCCGGCCCCCCCCCCCCCCCCCCCCCCGGGCCGCCCCGGCCGCGCGGCCCGGCCCCCCCGCCCCCCCCCCCGCCGCGCCGGGGCGGCGGCCCGGGCCCCCCCCCCCCCCCCGCCGCCCCCCCCGGGCCCGCCCCCCCCCCCCGGGCCGGCCGGGGGGCGGCGCGCGCCCCCCCCCCCCCGCGCGCCCCCGGCCCCCGCCCGGGCGCCGCGCCGCCCCCGCCCGGCCCCCCCCCCCCCCGCCCCCTATCCCCCCCCGCCGCCCCCCCCCCGCGGCCCGCCCCGAGGCGCCCCCCGCGGCCCGCCCGGCCGGGCCCCGCGCGGCCGGCGGCCCGGCCGCCCCGCCGCCCCCGCCGCCGCCGCGCCCCCGCGGGGCTGGCTCGCGCTTCCCCCCCCCCCCCCCCCCCGGCCCCCCCCCCCTCGCCTGTTCCACTAGCCGACGCCGGAGCGCCGCAGCGGCATGACGTTGAACAGGCGCGCCTTCTCGGCGATCTCGCGCGTGATGAAGCGCGCGGTCACCGGCGTGCCGTCGTAGTGGAGCACCGAGATCAGCTTCGAGGGATCGATCCCGCACTCGTTGACCAGCAGCGACTTCATCTGCGCGTCGCGGTTCTGCTCGACGACGAACACGCGCTCGTGCGCGCCGATGAACTCGGCCACCGCGTCGGCGAAGGGGAACGCGCGAATGCGCATCTGGTCGAGGTGAATGCCGTCGAGCTCGAGCGCGGCCAGCGACTCGGCCATCGCGGCGCTGGTCGAGCCGAACCAGACCACGGCGCTCTTCGTCGGCTTGACGGCCTTCGTGATGACCGGTGCCGGCACCCGCGCCTTGGCCGTCTCGAACTTGCGCAGCAGCCGCTGCATGTTGTCGACGTAGGCCGGCCCCTCCTCCGTGTACCGCGCGTAGCGGTCCTTCGACGTGCCGCGCGTGAAGAAGCTGCCCTTCGTCGGGTGCGTGCCCGGGTAGGTGCGGAACGGGATGCCGTCGCCGTCGACGTCGAGGTAGCGGCCGAAGTCGCGGCCGGCCTCGAGTTCCGCGCTCGTCATCACCTTGCCGCGGTCCATCCGGTGCGCGTCGTCCCACGCGAACGGAGCGGTCAGCCAGTCCTGCATGCCGATGTCGAGGTCGAGCATCACGAACACCGGCGTCTGCAGGCGGTCGGCCAGGTCGAACGCCTGCGCGCCCATCGCGAACGACTCGGTCGGATCCTCGGGGAACAGCATCACGTGCTTGGTGTCGCCGTGCGACGCGTATGCGCACGACAGGAGATCCGCCTGCTGCGTGCGCGTCGGCATCCCGGTCGACGGGCTGCCGCGCTGCACGTTGAACAGCACGACCGGCACCTCGGCGAAGTACGCGAGCCCCAGGAACTCCTGCATCAGCGACACGCCGGGGCCTGACGTCGTGGTGAACGCGCGCGCGCCGTTCCACGCGGCGCCGATCACCATGCCGATCGACGCCAGCTCGTCTTCGGCCTGCAGGATCGCGTAGCGCTTCTTCTTCGTCGCGGGTTCGGTCCGGTACTTGCGGCAGTACTGCTGGAACGCCTCGGCCAGCGACGACGACGGCGTGATCGGGTACCACGCGCAGACGGTCGCGCCGCCGTAGACGGCGCCCAGCGCCGCCGCGCTGTTGCCGTCGATGAAGATGCGCTCACCCACCGCGTTGCTGCGGCGCACGCGGATCGGCAGCGGGCAGGCGAAATGGGCGAGCGCGTAATCGCGGCCCATCCGGAACGCCTTGCGGTTCGACTCGAGCAGGGTTTCCTTGCCCTTGTACTGCTCGCCGAAGAGCTTCTCGATCTCCGCCGGGTCGATGTCGAGCAGCGCGGAGAGCGCGCCCAGGTAGATGATGTTCTTGAAGAGTTGCCGCTGCCGCGCGTCCGTGTACTCGGCGTTGCAGATGGCGGTCAGCGGAATGCCGAGTGTCGTCACGTCGTCGCGGAAGCGCGACGGCGGCAACGGCCTGGTCGAGTCGTAAAACAGGTAGCCGCCGGAGTCCAGTTCGGCGATGTCCTTGTCCCACGTCTGCGGGTTCATGGCGACGACGAGGTCGACACCGCCGCGACGGCCGCGCCAGCCGTCCTCGACGACGCGCACCTCGTACCACGTCGGCAGGCCCTGGATGTTGGACGGGAAGATGTTGCGCGCGGCGACCGGCACGCCCATCCGCAGAATGGCGCGCGCGAACAGGCCGTTGGCCGACGCCGAGCCGGAGCCGTTGACGTTGGCGAACTTGACGACGAAGTCGTTGTAGCGGGGGGTTACGTCCATGTTCAGTTTGACGTCTGTCGGGCGTTACTCGGATGCATGATCAAGGCACCGTCGTTCCCGCGAAGGCGGGAACCCGGCGACTTTCGTTGCACGCCACTGGGTCCCCGCCTTCGCGGGGACGACGGAAGCATGGCGAATGCCTGCACTCATTTCGGCATGGACCATCAGGCCACGGCGACGCTGACGCGCGGCGCCGGCGCGTGGCGCGTCCGGCAGCGGTCGTCGGCATGCGCCATCTCCAGCAGGAACTTCTGCATGTCCCACGCGCCGGTCGGGCAGCGCTCGGCGCAGAGCCCGCAGTGCAGGCACACGTCCTCGTCCTTGACCATCACGCGGCCGGTCTTCAGGTTGCCGCCGACGTAGAGCGCCTGCGCGGTGTTCTCCGCCGGCGCGCGCAGCCGCGTGCGCAGGTCGGCCTCGTCGCCGTCGGCGGTGAACGTGATGCAGTCCATCGGGCAGATGTCGACGCACGCGTCGCATTCGATGCACAGCTTGCCCGCGAACACCGTCTGCACGTCGCAGTTGAGGCACCGCTGCGCCTCGGCGAACGCGAGCTTCTCGTCGTAGCCCAGCTCGACCTCGATCCGGATGTTCTTGAGCGCGAGCTTCGTGTCCTTCAACGGCACGCGGAACCGGTGGTCGCCGGTGATCGCGTTGTCGTAGCTCCACTCGTGGATGCCCATCTTCTGCGAGACGAGCGTCGTGTGCGGCGCGGGCCGCCGCGCGACGTCCTCGCCGCGGCAGTGGAGGTCGATCGAGATCGCGGCCTCGTGGCCGTGCGCGACCGCCCAGATGATGTTCTTCGGGCCGAACGCGGCGTCGCCGCCGAAGAACACCCCCGCCCGCGTCGAGGCCATCGTCGCCTTGTCGACGACCGGCATGCCCCAGTCGTCGAAGTCGAGTCCGAGGTCGCGCTCGATCCACGGGAACGCGTTCTCCTGTCCGATCGCGACCAGCACGTCGTCGCACGGGAAGTGCACATCGGACTCGCCGGTGGGGATCAACTGCCGGCGGCCGCGCTCGTCGTACTTCGGCGCGACCTTCTCGAACGTCACGCCGGTGAGGCGGCCGCCCTCGTGCGTGATCGCCTTCGGCACCAGGTAGTTGTGGATCGGGATGCCCTCGTGCGCGGCATCCTCCTTCTCCCACGGCGACGCCTTCATCTCGTCGTAGCCGGAGCGGACGACGACGTGGACCTCCTCGCCGCCGAGCCGCCGCGCGCTGCGGCAGCAGTCCATCGCCGTGTTGCCGCCGCCGAGCACCACGACCCGCTTGCCGATGCGCGTCGTGTGGCCGAACGACACGCTGGCGAGCCAGTCGATGCCGATGTGGATGTTGGCCGCGGCCTCGGTGCGCCCCGGGACGTCGATGTCGCGGCCGCGCGGCGCGCCGCTGCCGACGAACACGGCGTCCCACCCTTGCGCCAGCAGCGCGCCCAGGCTGTCGATGCGCTGCCCGCCGCGGAACTCGACGCCGAGGTCGAGCACGTAGCCCACCTCCTCGTCGATCACGCTCTCGGGCAGGCGGAACTTCGGGATCTGCGTGCGCATCATGCCGCCGGACTTCGCGTCGCCGTCGAACACGACGAGTTCGTAGCCCAGCGGCGCCAGGTCGCGCGCGACGGTCAGCGACGCCGGTCCGGCGCCGACCAGCGCGACGCGCTTGCCGTTCTTCTTCGCGGCGGGCTTGGGCAACCGCTCGCGGATGTCTTCCTTGTAGTCGGCGGCGACGCGCTTCAGCCGGCAGATCGCCACCGGCTCGGGCTTGGCCTTGCGGTCGCCGCCCTCCTCCACCCGGCCGCGGCGGCATGCCGGCTCGCACGGCCGGTCGCACGTACGCCCGAGGATGCCCGGGAAGACGTTTGACTGCCAGTTGACGAGGTAGGCGTCGCCGTAGCGGCCGGCCGCGATCAGGCGGATGTATTCGGGAACGGGCGTGTGGGCGGGGCACGCCCACTGACAATCGACGACCTTGTGGAAATAGTCGGGTTGCGCGATATCCGTCGGCTTCAAACAATCTCCTCCAGTGCGCGCCCGGGTCCCCGCCGCCGTCGTGCGCGCGCGTTGCGAGCGGCCGTGCCGCCCGCCGCGACCGGACCGGGTTTCGCTGCCGCGATGCTACGCCTGCCTGCGCTGGGAGGAAAGGCTGGACGCCCTGACGGGTTTATCCCTTGCAGCGAGCGTGGTCTTGTGCGGCGCATCGACGGCGACGCGCGAGGAACCCCGGGGCGCGGTGCTATTCTTGGCTCACCGAATCCAGCGAGCGGCGCCCGTTGCCATGTCCCCACTCGTTCGCACCTGCGTCCTCGTGCTCGCGGCGCTGTCGACCGGCGCCGCCCGTGCGCAGGATCCCTCGCCGCACGCGATCGACATTCCGCCGTGGTTCGCGAACACGTTCCTCGACCTGCGCGAGGACATCGACGACGCCGCCCGCGACGGCAAGCGGCTGATGGTCTACTTCGGCCAGGACGGCTGCCCGTACTGCAAGCTGCTGATGGTCAACAACTTCGCGCAGAAGGGCATCGTCGACAGAATGCACCGCCACTTCGTCGCGGTCGCCATCAACATGTGGGGCGACCGCGAGGTGACCGCACTCGACGGCAAGGCGACGACCGAGAAGGACTTCGCGCGCGCGATGAACGTGCAGTTCACGCCGACGCTGCTGTTCTTCGACGAGGCGGGCAAGGTCGTGGCGCGTCTGAACGGCTACTACCCGCCGCACCGCTTCGAGGCCGTGCTCGACTACGTTGCCGGCAAGCGCGAGCGCAGCGAATCGCTGACCGCGTACCTGGGGCACGCCGCGCGCGAGCCGGCCAACCCGAAGCTCGCCGACCAGCCGTTCTTCCGCAAGCCGCCGTACGACCTGACGCGCAGGCCCGGCGACAAGCCGCTGGCGGTCGTGTTCGAGACCACCGACTGCGCCGGCTGCGACGAGTTGCACAACGCGAGCTTCAAGCGCCGCGAGGTGCTGGCGCAGGTCGAGCGGTTCGACGTCGTGCGCCTGTCGCTGGGCGCAGCGACGCCGGTGACGCTGCCCGATGGCCGGAAGAGCAACGCGCAGGCCTGGGCGCGCGACCTCAAGGTCGTCTACGCGCCGACCATCGTCCTGTTCGACGCGGCGGGGACCGAGGTGTTCCGGCTGGAGGCGTTCCTGCGCCCGTTCCACGTGTCAGGCGCGCTCGCCTACGTCGCCGACGGCGCATACCGCGCCGAGCCGTCGTTCCAGCGCTACCTGCAGCTGCGCACCGAAGCACTCCGCGCGAAGGGCCAGCACGTCGACCTGATGGAGTGAGGGGGTCAGACCCCTGCGACGCCGCGGGTCGGCATCAGGCGTCAGACCCTTGCCCGCCGCGATCCGGCATCAGGGGTCAGACCCTTGGGCGCCGCGAGTCGGCATCCGGGGTCAGACCCTTGAACGCCGCGAGTCGGCACCGACAGGGTCTGACCCCGTGCGCGCCCGTGCGTGCCGTGTCGTGCCGCGCGACACCCCTCACCCCAACCCTCTCCCCGCAAGCGGGGAGAGGGCTGGGGTGAGGGGCCGTGCGCGCAGCGTCAGAGGAACGGCTTGGCGCGCTCGAGCAATTCCGCCAGCCCCGGCTCGTTCGGATTGCGCGGCTTGCCCGGGTGGATGATCGCCACCTGGCAGACCTCGGCCGCCTCGACCAGCTGGCGATAGGTGCCCGCGTCGATGTCCTTGATGTACGCCTGCTTGTTGTCGTTGTAGGCGAACATCCTGTCGTTGATGGTCTGGCACTCGTTGCAGCTCGGGCAGCGCGCGGTCTCGATCCACGCCTCGTCGGACGGCGGCTTCTCGCCCGCCGCCTCGGCTTCCGCGGCGGGTGCGGGCGCGGCAACGCTCGCCGGCGCCTCCGTGGCGGCCACGCCGGCGGCCTGCGCCAGCGCCACGCGCGCCTGCTGCTTCTCCGTCTCCCATGCGGCGCGTTCGCGCGCCAGCAGGCGCTCGGCGTGCGAGTCGTGAATGCCGGCGTGCTCCTGCAAACGGTGCCACAGCAGCAGGCAGCGGCGCGTCGCCTGCATCAGGCGCGCGTCGACGATGACGCGGTGCAGCCGGTCATCGGCGTCGACCGCCCACAGGTATGGAACGCGCTCGGTGGCCGGGCGCTCGGGCAGCCTCACCCACTGCGCGACCGGCAGCATGCCGTCGTTCCAGCGCTCGCGCGGCACCACGGCGAAGTGCGAAGCGTACCGGCGGTCGCACAGCACGAAGTCGGCGTACGTGAATGCGACCGGCTCGGTCACCCGCTGCAGGTCGTCGTCCGCGTACTCGAGCGGGTCGACGGCCCAGTCGTCGCCGGCGTTGCGGTTGCCCGCGAGCGAGAAGCGCGCGGCCCAATTTTCGCCCGCCGTCGCGTCGTAGGCGAACGCGGGGAACGCGCGCGACTCGCGCGCCGCGGCCGCGGTCAGGTACGGCGGCAGGTCGCCGGCGGCCGCCGGCGAGCCGGCGAATATGGAGAACAGCGCCGGCCCGCGGCACGCGAGCCCGCGCTGCACGCGCTCGCGCAGCGCATAGAGGTCGGCGCTCGTGGCCTGCAGCACGAACATGCCGCCCAGCCCCATCGCCGTCGTCGCGAGGCGCGCGCTGCGCACGCCGAACGCGAAGTGGCCGGTGCCGATCGACGCTTCTTCCAGGAGGTCGGTCTGCTGCACCAGCACCTTGACGGGGAGGCCCGCCGACAGCATGTCGATCAGCCCTGCGTTCTCCGACGCGTCGTTCCGGTCGGCCGGGATCGTCACCAGGTAGTCGGGGAAGAGCGCCAGGTCGTCGGCCGTGAGCGCGTTCTCGTCGTAGCGCTCGAAGAACGGATCGTGGTCGGCCGCGACGTACGCGCCGGAGGATTCGAGCTCGGCGATCGCGATCGCCCTGACCATCGCGGTCAGGCGCGGCAGGCGCGCGCGGTACGCGTCCACGGCCGCCGCGCAGTCGTCGAACTCGAACTGGTAGCGCATCGAGCCGCCGACCGCCGCCGGGTCCTCGTAGAACGGCTGCGCGCGAAGCACCGACAGCGCCCCTTCGATGCGCGCACGCCGCGCGGCCGGCAGTTCGTCGCGCGGCGCGTTGCGCGCGACGAGCTTCGACATGACCGCGAAATCGAACACGTCGGCGTGCGCGCTGCCGATCGACGCGGCCAGCGCCTGCGGCTGCTGCCCCGCCGCCGAGTGCGCGAACGCCGCGCGCTGAATGTCGGAGAGCTTGCGGATCAATCCGTCGACGAGCTGCCTGAACTCGCCGCCCTTGCGTGCCTGCGCGGCCCGCCACGCCTGCCGGACGAACCGTGCCGGCAGCTGCGCGTCGCAGTCGACGACGTCACCGTCGACCTTGAGCGAGTCGCCGGCCTGCGCGAGCACCTTGGCGACGGTCACGTCGCCGGAACCGAGCCGCGCGGCGGCCGTCGCCCACATCTCGGACAGCGTGCCCGCCTCTCCGCGCGCGAGCATCGTGCGCAACTCGCGCTCGAGCCGCAGCACGTGCTTGCGCAGGCGCTCGCCCTCGATGCCGCGCGGCGCGATGTCGGCCAGCAGGCTGCCGACGACCGCCGACAGCGAATGCACGTAGTCGCCGTCCGCCGCAGCTTCGGGCAGCACCAGCGGGTAGTCGTAGCGCAGCCGCGCGAGGTCGCGGAACGGCGCCAGCGCCGCGGGACGCAGCTGCGTGACGTCGACGGGCGCCAGCCCGTCGCCGGCGCGCTTGCCGGTCATGTGGAACACCAACTGGTCCTGGAATCTCGCGGCCATGTCCATTGCGGAACGCCCTGCGTAAGTCAGCTTGCGCGCGGCCCTGTCGGGCTGGTCGCTTCAGCGTGGTGCCGGAGTTTGTGGTAGCGTCGTCCCCGCGCAAGCGGGGACCCAGCGACGTCCTCGCGCACGCGCGCTTCCCGGGAAACGACACTGGGTTCCCGCGTGCGCGGGAACGACGGAGGGTGTGCGAACATCGACATGGACCGCAGCGTCGTTCGTTACGCCGCGCGCGGTTGCGTCCGGCCCTCTTCCGGCCAGATCGTGACCTTGTCGAACTCCGCCTCCAGTCCCGCGCGGATGTGCTCGGCGGTGCGCGGCTGTCCGGCGCCCCGCACCTCCTCGTAGCACGGCACCTCGGGGTTCTGGTAGAGGATGCCCACCGGGATCGGATCCTCGCCCGACGCGATCTCGCGCGCCTTGTGGATGTCGAGCGGGTCGTGCTCGCGCTGGTTCTTGTAGATGCGCGAGGTCTCCGCGGACGGCGTGAGGCCGTTCGCGTGCGTGAGCAGCAGCGTCTTGCCCGGGTCGTGCAGCCACGGCTCGAACATCTTGGGCAGGAACTCGGGGCAGCGCTGGATGATGCGCACGAACGAGAACCCGCGGTGGCGGTAGGCCTTGGCGATGATGTCGTACAGCAGGTCGGGAATCCAGTCCACGCCCTGCGCCACGAACGACACGTTCTGCACGCCCAGCGTGACCGTCAGCGGGTTAAGTGCCTCGAGCACGGCGCCGCGCGGCGTCGTGTTGCTCTTCATCCCCATCGGCGACGTCGGCGACGCCTGCTTCTTGGTGAGCCCGTACACGTGGTTGTCGTGCAGGATCACCGTCATGTTCATGTTGTAGCGGATCGCGTGGATCCAGTGCGCGGCGCCGATGCTGCAGCAGTCGCCGTCGCCGGTGTTCACGAACACGGAGAGGTCCGGGCGCGCCATCTTGACGCCCTCGGCGATCGGGAACGCCCGCCCGTGGATGCCGTGGAAGCCGTACGTCTTCATGTAGTGGGGAAAGCGCGACGAGCAGCCGATGCCGGACACGAACACCGTGCGCTCGGGCGCCAGGTCCTCGTCGCGGCACAGCCTCTGCACGGCCGCGAGGATCGCGTTGTCGCCGCAACCCGAGCACCAGCGCGGCACGCCGCCCTGGTAGTCCTCGAGGTTGTGGTGTTCCTCGTGCAGCTTGATGATGCATTGCGTGACGGGGATCGCCATGGCTATCTTCCTTCCGCGAGCTTTGCCTGCATGACCTTCAGGACCTCGCCCGGCTTGATCGGCTGGCCGCGCGCCTCGCTCCAGCAGTCGACGTCGACGAGGTAGCGCGACCGCAGCATCATCGCGAGCGCCGAGTAGCGGCGATTCTCCTCGTCGACCAGCTCGTCGTCGCGCCGGTCCGACCAGTTGCCCTCGACGGTCATGACCTTGCCGAACCGCTTCATGATCGCGCCGATTCCGGACGGCATCGGCTGGATGAAGCGCAGGTGCAGCGACGACACCTTGAGCCCTTGCGCGCGTGCGCGGTCGACGGCCTCCTCGATCGCACCCTTCGTGCTGCCCCAGCCGACGACCAGAAGGTCGCCCTCCGGGTCGCCGTGGACCGGCGGCGTCCGCAGCGTCTTCTGCAGCGTCGTGAGCTTGAGGCTGCGCATCCGCAGGCCTTGCTCGTTGATCGTCGGGTCGTACGCGACCTTGCTCATCGTGTCGTGGGCGAGGCCGGTCAGCGTGTGCATGCCGCCCGGCTGCCCGGGGACGAACCGGCGCGCGATGCCGGTCACCGGGTCCCAGTCGTATGGCTTGGCGCCTGCGGGCACCGGCGACTGGTCGAGCGGGGGTGCCAGCCAGTCCTCGGAGAACTGCGGTCGCGGGAACGGCTGCTGCGCCGTCGCGAGGCTCGCGTCCGACAGGACGACCACCACCATGTTGAAGGTCTCGGCGATCTTGCGCGCGGTGATCATCGTGTAGAAGCAGTCCTCGATGTCCGCGACCGCGAGCACGACCTTCGGCGCGTCGCCGTGGCTGCCGAACACCGTGGTCAGCAGGTCGCCCTGCTCGACCTTGGTCGGCTGGCCCGTCGAGGGGCCGCCTCTCTGGACGTTGACGACGACCAGCGGGATCTCGGCCATGACCGCGAGGCCCAGCCCTTCCTGCTTCAGCGAATAGCCTGGGCCCGAGGTGATCGTGACCGCGCAGCGGCCGGCGTACGAGGCGCCGATCGCGAACGCACATGCGGCGATCTCGTCCTCGGCCTGGTGCACGAGGCCGCCGACGCGCTCGAAGCACTCCGACAGGTAGTGCGACGCCGACGTGGCCGGGGTGATCGGGTACATCGCGCAGATGTCCATGCCGGACGCGAGCACGCCGAGGGCGATCGCCGTGTTGCCGTTGACGACGATCTGCGGCGTCTGCGAGCGCTCGGCGGGAATCGCGTACTTGAAGTCGAGGTTCGCCTCGCCCCAGGCGAACCCGGCCTCCAGCAGCCGGACGTTGGTCGCGATGACCTTGGCGTCCTTCTTGCCGAAGATCCGCGCGACCTGGTCGCGCGCCAGCTGCATGTCGAGGCTGTAGATGCTGCACAGCATGCCGAGCACGAACATGTTCTTGCCGCGGCGTGCGTCGGTCATCAGCGCACGGCACTCGCGCTCGAGCGGAATTTCGTAGACCTTGTAGCCGGTCTCCTGCAGCGAGGCCACGGTCTCCGTGTACGAGGCGACGATCGTCGGGTCCTTGTGCTCGCGCCACGTGCTCTCGAGGAGGATCGTGGCACCCGGCTTCAGCTCGCCGGCGCGCACGCGGCCGATCAGCACCTGCTCGTTGAACGCGATGGCGAGGTCGGTCTCGTCGCCGCCGTTGGTCACGCGCGTCGCCCCGATCCGGATGCGGATGCCGGACGCGCCGGCCACGCTGCGCGCCGGCGGCTGGATCTCGGCCGGGATGATCTCGACGGTCCAGATGCCGTTGCCGCTGCGCGCGGCGATGGCGCCCAGCGACTGGCCGCAGCGCTGCGCGCCTTCGCCCGAGTCGCTGATCACCTCGACGATGTGCTCGGTCAGGATCGTCGCACGCTTGCCCGCGCCCGGGCCGGGCGTGGCGGGACGGTCGACGAGAGCGGCTTCGGTCATGGGGTGGTCCTTGGGGGGAAGTTCATTTCACAAAGAGGCGCAGAAAAAAGCAGGCTCATTCGGCGACTTGGGTTTCCTCTGCGCCTCTGCGCCTCTGCGCCTCTTTGTGAACGTTGTTCACGCCAGCCGCACGCGCGCGAAGCCGTGCTCGCTGCCGGGAATGCCGAACCGCGTGCCGGCGGCCGCAGCGTCGTAGACGGACTCGCTGTCGCGCAGGCCGAGATACGCCTTCATGCTGCGCGCGGCGCGGCGGCCCGCGCCCATCGCCTCGATCACGGTCGCGGCACCCGTGACGATGTCGCCGCCGGCGTAGACGCCGGCGATCGACGTCGCGAGATTCTCGTCGGTGGCGATGTAACCCCACTTGTTGAGCTTCAGCTTGGCGGTCTGACCGAGGATCGGGTTGGCGTTGGTGCCGATCGCGAACACGACCATGTCGGCGACGAACTCGAACTCGCTGCCGGGCACGACCACCGGACGCCGCCGGCCGGATTCGTCCGGCTCGCCCAGCTCCATCTTCACGCAGCGCAGGCCACGCACGCACTTGTTGTCGTCGCCCAGAATCTCGACCGGCGACGACAGCCAGTTGAAGTCCACACCTTCCTGCTCGGCGTGGTGGATCTCCTCGATCCGCGCCGGCGCTTCCTTGCGCGAGCGCCGGTAGATGCAGTGGACGGACTCCGCACCCAGCCGCAGCGACACGCGCAGCGCATCCATCGCCGTGTTGCCGGCGCCGATCACCGCGACGTGCCTGCCGGGCTTCAACGGCGTGTCGAAGTTCGGGAAGTCGCGCGCGCGCATCAGGTTGCAGCGCGTCAGCAGCTCGTTGGCCGACAGGACGCCGTTCAGCGACTCGCCGGGAATGCCCATGAAGCTCGGGTACCCGGCGCCCGTGCCGATGAACACCGCGTGGTAGCCCATCTCGGTGACCATCTGCTCGATCGTGAACAGGCGGCCGACCAGCGTGTTGCATTCGAATTTGATGCCGAGCCGCTTCAGCTTGTCGATCTCGGCGTCGATGACGTCGTTGGGCAGCCGGAAGTCGGGGATGCCGTACTTAAGCACGCCGCCGGGCTGGTGGAACGCCTCGTAGACGGTGACCTCGCAGCCCGCCTTCGCCATGTCGGCCGCGCACGCCATGCCCGCGGGCCCGGCGCCGACGATGCCGACCTTGTAGCCGGACGGCTCGATGTACGGGATGTTCGCCCACGACTCCTGGATCGCCAGGTCGCCGACGAAGCGCTCGAGGCGGCCGATCGCGACCGGCTCCAGCGTGTCGCCGACCGTGCACACGCCCTCGCACTGGTTCTCCTGCGGGCACACGCGGCCGCAGATCGACGGCAGCAGGTTGGTGTCGGTGATGATGTCGTACGCGCCGTGGTAGTGCTTTTCGGCGATCTTCTGGATGAACGCCGGGATGTCGATGCCTACCGGGCAGCCGCGCACGCATGGCTCGTCGGCGCACTGCAGGCAGCGGTCGGCCTCGCGCAGCGCGTCCTCGACCGAGTAGCCGCACGCGACCTCGGAGAAGTTGCGCGCGCGCTCCTGCGGGTCCTGCTCTCGCATCGGCGTGCGCTCCTGCGGGATCGTGCGGATCGTCTTCTTCTTCGCGGCCATGTCAGTCCCGATGGGCCGTCCCGAGGGACTGACCCGCAACGGCCTCCTTGGTATTGCGTGGCATGCGGATGGCGGCGTGTCGGCCGTCGCCCTCGCGCGCGGACGCGCTCTGCGAGCCTGGGCTCCGCCCCGCGCGCGAGGGCGGCTCCGTGTGCAGTGAGCGAAGCGAACGTGGGGGGCCCTTGCGTTCCCGATGGGCCGTCCCGAGGGACTGACCCGCAACGGCCTCCTTGGTATTGCGTGGCATGCGGATGGCGGCGTGTCGGCCGTCGCCCTCGCGCGCGGACGCGCTCTGCGAGCCTGGGCTCCGCCCGCGCGCGAGGGCGGCTCCGTGTGCAGTGAGCGAAGCGAACGTGGGGGTCGATTGCGTTCCCGATGGCCCCCCGCGCGCTTCCGAGACGGTGAGCTGAGCGAACGTGGGGATCGTTTCACTAGTACAGTTCCTGCTCGTCGCCCTTGGCCGGCGCGGCCATCGCGTCGGCCTGCTTCATCAGCCGGCACGTGTCGTTCCAGTGCTCGAGCGCCATCCGCTCTTCGGCGGTGAAGCGCTTCAGCCGCGCCATCAGGTCGTCGAAGTCGACCTTGTGGCCGTCGAAGTCCGGCCCGTCGACGCACGCGAACTTGATCTCGTCGCCGATCTTGACGCGGCAGCCGCCGCACATGCCGGTGCCGTCGACCATCAGGGGGTTCAGGCTCACCATCGTCCGGATGCCGTGAGGCCGCGTCGCGTCCGCGCAGCCCTTCATCATGATCGGCGGGCCGATCGCCACGCACTCGTCGATGTCGGGATGCTTCTCGATCGCGAGCCGGATGCCTTCGGCCACCGTCCCCTTGACGCCGACCGAGCCGTCGTCGGTGCATACGATCACCTCGTCGCACTCCGCGCGGAACCTGTCGTCCCAGAACACGAGGTCCTTGGTGCGGAAGCCGATGACGCCGATGACGTAGGCCCCGGCCTCCTGGAACGCGCGCGCCTGCGGGAACGACGGCGCGACGCCCAGACCGCCGCCGACGACCAGCACCTTCTTCACGTGCGGGACCGGGCTCGGCACGCCCATCGGGCCGACCATCGCGTACAGCGTCGTGCCGACCCTGCAGTTGCGCTGCATCTCCTTCGTCGTCTTGCCCACCGCCTGGATGACGAGCGTGATCGTGCCGCGCTCGCGGTTGAAGTCGGCGATCGTGAGCGGGATGCGCTCGCCGTGCTCGGTCTCCATCACGATGACGAACTGACCGGCCCTGGCGGCCTTCGCCATCAGCGGGTGGCGAACTTCCAGCAGGTACGTGACGGGCGAGAAGTCCTCGCGCGCGACGATCTCGAATGCGCACATGTCAGGGGTTCCTGGAATGCGCGCGCCGGGCGGCACACGCGGGCCCCCGGCGTCCCGCCGCGGCGGGACGCCGGGGTTCGAATCGATGACCGTCGGGCAAGGGCACGACCGCATCCTCCGGCCGGCGACCGGACCCTGTTCGCGGCGGCACGGAATGCACGCGCGGGCACGGGTTCACCGTGCGTCAGATGCTACAGGACGCCCCCCTGCGCCGTGGCCGGCGGGGTTTGATCTTCGTCAGGGATTGCGCGAACTTTCTGCCACGGGGACAGTTACCAGGGTCAAACCCTGCTGAACATTGCCGAAATCGGTGACAGCGCGTGCAGGACTACCGTCGTCCCCGCGAAAGCGGGGACCCAGCGTCGTGCGAGGAAAGTCACTGGGTTCCCGCCTTCGCGGGAACGACGGAGTGCCCGCCATGCACTTCCGCAACGCTCGACGGTTCGTCATGCGTTCGCGTGCCCAGCGTCTGACCCTTTGCACGTCCGGAATCCGACGAACATGTCGCGCCGCTCGGGCAGGTAGAAATTGCGGAAGCGCGCGTGCACGAGGCGCGAGCGCGTCGCGAACGAGCCGCCGCGAATGACACGGTGGTCGCCGAACCATGGCGCCGAGTACTCGGCGTACGGATCGGCAGCAAAGCCCGGGTACGGCACGAATGCCGATGCCGTCCACTCCCACACGTTGCCAAACAGATGCGCGAGGCCCTCGGGGCCGTCGTCCGCCGCCACGGGTCCGCCCGCGCGATGGTCGAGGTTGGCGCCGGCGACCGGATGCCCGTGGACGGCAGCGAACTCCCACTCGGCCTCCGTCGGCAGCCGGCGTCCCGCGAACCGGCACCACGCTTCGGCCTCGTGCGCGTTGACGTGCACGACGGGCTCGTCGTCCGCGACCGGCGCCCACGCGGCGAACCGCCGCCGCCACCAGCGCGCGCCGTCGCGTTGCCAGTACGCCGGATGTGTCGCACCCGACTGCTCGCGCCAGCGCCATCCTGCGTCGGTCCACCACTCGCGGCGCGCGTAGCCGCCGGCTTCGACGAAGGCCGCGAACTCCCCATTGGTGACGCAGCGGCGCGCGAGCGCGAACGGCGGCACGACGACGTCGTGGCGCCACTTCTCGTTGTCGAAGACGAAACGCATGCGCTCGTCGCCGCGCGCGGCGCCCTGCGCGAACGCGCCGCCGGCGAACACGACGTCGCCGGCGGCCGGCGGCGCCGCGGCCGCGCTCCGGTCCGCGCCGCGCGGATACCATGGCGGCAGCGGCAGCGCCAGCGTCTGCAGCGTCATCAGCAGCGCCTCGACGTGCATGTCCTCGTGGTAGAGCGCGAGTTCGAACATGTAGCGCTCGCCGTCGCGAGAGGCCGCCAGCGAGGCGAGCGTGTCGGCGAGCGTGGCATCGAGGTAGGCGTGAATGCCGTCCCAGTCCGGCACCGGCAGCGTCCAGCGCGTCGCGTGCGGCACGTTGCGCGAGTCCCACCAGAGGTCGGCCTGCCCGATGCGCGACGGCGTGCGCGCCCCCTGCGGATCGTCGGGCCGCCAGCGGCGGCACCAGAATTCCTGGAACCAGCCGACGTGGCCCACCTCCCAGCGCGGCAGGTTGACGATGGGGATCTGCGGAAACGCCTGCTGCTCCGGCGTCAGGTGCGCGTACATGCGCCGCGTATAATCGCGTGCATCCACGAGCGCGCGCGCGAGGTCGTCCACCCCGCGCGGCGCGTGTCCGACTCCTTCGCGTTGCTGCCCGATGCCGCGCTCGCGCGCTCCGACGCTGTCCATCGTCACCCCGTTCCTCGCCGACGCCAACAACGGCAACTGGCGCACGGCGGCGCGCTGGGCGCGCCTGCTGGCGCCGGACTATCGGGGGATTGTACAAGCGGCGACCGACCCGGTCGCGCCGGACGCGGCCGCGCTGATCGCTCTGCACGCCCGCCGCAGCCACGACGCCGTCGCCGCGTGGCGCGCCGCGCATCCGCAGCGGCCGGTCATCGTGGCGCTCACCGGCACCGACCTCTACCGCGACCTGCCCGCGGGCGACGCCGCCGCGCTGGCTTCGCTCGCGGGCGCCGACCGGCTGATCGTGCTGCAGGACGACGCGCTGCGCCACCTCCCGTCCGCGTTCCGCGCGCGGGCACGCGTCGTGTACCAGTCGGCGCGCAGGCTCGTCCCGTGGCCGGCGAAGAGCGCCACGCGCCTGCACTGTCTGCTCGTCGCGCACCTGCGGCCCGAGAAGGACCCGGCGACGGCATTCGCTGCGTGGCGGCGCCTGCCGCGCGACGTCGACGCGACGCTCACCATCGTCGGCGCCGCGCTCGACGCCGGCCTCGGCCGCGCGGCGCGCGAGCTCGCCGCGGCGGACCCGCGCGTCGCGTGGCTGGGACCGCGGCCGCACGCGTGGACGCGGCAGGCGATCAAGCGCGCGCACCTGGTCGTCGTGCCCTCGCGCATGGAAGGCGGTGCCAACGTCGTCGTCGAAGCGGTCACTGCCGGCACGCCGGTGCTCGGCAGCCGGATGTCGGGCAACGTCGGAATGCTGGGCGACGACTATCCGGGGTGGTTCGCCGTCGGCGACGCGGCCGGCCTCGCCGCGCTGGTCGCGCGCGCGGCGCGCGACCGCGCGTTCCTGCGCGGCCTCGCGGCGCGTTGCCGCGCCCGCGCGCCGCTGTTCGCGCCCGCCGCCGAGGCGCGCCGGCTGAAGCACGTCGTCGCCGAGGCGCTGGCCGCCGCCGGGCATAGAATATCCGCTTGAACGCTACTCCGACGGGACCCCCGATGAACGCACCCGATGCCGTGCCCCTGCGGCTCACCTCCTTCTCACACGGCGGCGGCTGCGGCTGCAAGATCGCCCCCGGCGTGCTCTCCGACATCCTGGCGAAGAGCGCGCCGTCGCTGGTGCCGCCGCAGCTGCTGGTCGGCATCGAGACCTCCGACGACGCCGCGGTCTACCGGATCAACGATCGGCAGGCGATCGTCGCGACCACCGACTTCTTCATGCCGATCGTCGACGACCCGTTCGACTTCGGCGCGATCGCGGCGACCAACGCGATCTCCGACGTCTACGCAATGGGCGGCACGCCGCTGTTCGCGCTCGCGCTGGTCGGCATGCCGGTCAGCCAATTGCCGGTCGACACGATCCGGAAGATCCTGCAGGGCGGCGAGTCCGTCTGCGCGAAGGCCGGCATCCCGATCGCCGGCGGCCACACGATCGACTCGGTGGAGCCGATCTACGGTCTCGTGGCCATCGGCCTTGTCGACCCGGCGAACCTGAAGCGCAACGCCGGCGCGCTGCCCGGCGACCGGCTGGTGCTCGGCAAGCCGCTGGGCGTGGGCGTCTACAGCGCGGCGCTCAAGAAGGAGAAGCTGTCGCCGGACGGCTACGCGGCGATGCTGGCGAGCACGACGCAGCTCAACACGCCGGGCATCGCGCTCGGCGCGCTGCCCGGCGTGCACGCGCTGACCGACGTCACCGGCTTCGGACTGCTCGGCCACCTGCTGGAGATCTGCCGCGGCTCGCGCGTCGGCGCGGCCATCGAGTTCGGCCGCGTGCCGCTGCATCCGGGCACGCTCGATTTCGTACGCCAGGGCGTCGTCACCGGCGCGTCGGGCCGCAACTGGGCGGGCTACGGCGCCGACGTGGACCTGTCCGCGGGCATCGGCGAGCCCGAGCGCGCGCTGCTCACCGACCCGCAGACGTCGGGCGGCCTGCTCGTCGCCTGCGCGCCCGAAGCGGTCGCCGACGTTCTCGCGATCTTCCGCCGCGAAGGCTTCGCCGCCGCCGCGGACATCGGCGCCGTCACCGCGGGCGCGCCGCGCGTCGCCGTCGGCTGAGCGTCGCCGTGAAGCCCGTGCTGATCGTGCTCATCGTCGCGGTCGTGGGCTGGCTGGTGTGGGAGCGCCACTTCTCGCGCGACGCTCGAATCGAGTCCGCGCACCGGGCCTGCATGAGCGCGTTCGGCGGCAACGCCGATGCCGGCGACGGGGCGAAGGCGCCGCCGGCGAAGGGCAACGACGCCGCAGCCGCGATCGCGCAGGGCGTGGCCGACGCGCTGACGTCGATGCGGCAGGGCGTGGGCGGCGCGATGTGCGGCGCGGTCCGGGACGCGTGCACGCGCGACTTCGACGGTTCGATCTGCCAGGCGGCGCTGGCGCGCTACCGGTGATCGCCACGCCAACGCCCGCCGCGTCCGGCAACGTCAGCGTCGAGTTCTTCGACCGCCAGTTCCGCACGCAGCCGGGCGCTGCGGCGCTGGCGCTCAACCCGTTCGAGCAGGTCGCGCTGCCGCACCTCGCCGGCACCGTCCTCGACTTCGGCTGCGGCCTGGGCAACCTCGCGTTCGCCGCCGCCCGCCGCGGCTGCACGGTCACGGCGCTCGACGCGAGCCCGGCCGCGATCGAGCACGTGCGCGCCCGCGCGGCGGTCGAGCGGCTGCCCGTGACCGCCGCGCGGGCCGACTTGCGTGCCTACACGATTGCCGGCGACTACGACGGCGTCGTGTCGATCGGCCTGCTGATGTTCTTCGATTGCGCGCGAGCGCTCGCCGTGCTGGACGACCTCAAGGCGCACGTGCGGCCCGGCGGCGTCTGCGCCGTGAACGTGCTGGTCGAGGGGACGACGTTCCTCGACATGTTCGATCCCGGCGCGCATTGCCTGTTCCCGCCCGGGCTGCTCGCCACGCGGTTCGCGGACTGGCAGGTCCTGCACGCGGACCTGCGCGACTTCGCGGCGCCCGGCGGCACCGTCAAGCGATTCGCGACCGTGATCGCGCGCCGGCCGCCCGCGCCGCCGAACGACGACGCGCGCCCGGCCGCGGGTCGGCGCGCCTGACGAACCGCCGTCGCAGCGCACGTGACGACGCGCTCATTTCGCGTGGAACACCGCGAAGTCGCCGGCCGGATCCTGCCAGCAGCGCACGTCGGCGAAGCCCGCCTCCGACAGCATCGCCGCGAACTCGCGCGGCGCGTACTTGTACGAGTTCTCGGTGTGGATGCGCTCGCCCGCCGCGAACGTGCGCGTGGCGCCCGGCAGGCGGACGGTCTGCGGCGAGGTCGCCTCGAGGTGCATCTCGATGCGGCCGGCGGCCTCGTCGTAGCAGCCGCGGTGCGCGTACGCCTCGGGCCGGAAGTCGCTGCCGAGGAGCCGGTTCACGTGGTGCAGCACGTTGCGGTTGAACGCGGCGGTGACGCCGGCGGCGTCGTCGTACGCGGCGTCGAGCCGCGCCTTGTCCTTCTTGGTGTCCACGCCGACGAGGAGACCGCTGCCGGGGCGCGGCGCGCAGTGGCGCCGGATCGCGCGCAGAAATTCCCGCGCGTCGGCGGGGGTGAAGTTGCCGATGGACGAGCCGGGGTAGAAGAACGTCGCCGGCCCGGGTCCGAGGTCGGCGTCGAGGTCGAGGCCGCGCGTGAAATCGGTCACCACCCCCGTCAGCTCGACGTCCGGAAACTCCGGCGCCATCTTCGCGAGCGCGCCGCGAATCGCGTCGGCCGCGAAGTCGACGGCAACGTAGCGCGTCGGTGCAAGGTACGGCAGCCACGCCAGCGCCTTGCAGCAGTCGCCGGCGCCCAAGTCGACGAACTGCCGGCCGCGCCCGACCGCCTGCGCGATCGCGTCGCGGTGCTCGCGGAAGATCGCCCGCTCCGTGCGCGTCGGGTAATACTCCGGCAGCTCGCAGATCGCGCCGTACAGCGCGCAGCCCACGGCGTCGTAGAAGTACTTGGGCGGGATCGCGGCCGGTGTCGCGACGAGGCCCGCGACCAGCGCGCGGCGCTCGGCGTCCGGGTCCGGTGTCAGGCGTTCGACGATGCGTGGCGGGTTCATGGGGCGGCGGCGGCGTGGGCCACGGCGAGGATCGCATGATAGCCGGCGCGCCGCGGCGCCGCTTCCTGCGCGCGCTGCCGGGGCTTGCGCTGCTCGCGCGCACCACGGGCACACGCGCGGCCACGCTCGAGCCGTGGAAGGGCGGCGCGACGCCGCCGCTCGCGGGCCGGACGCTCGCTGGCGCGCCGTTCGTGCTCGCCGACCAGCGCGGGCGCACGGTGCTGGTGAATTTCTGGGCGACGTGGTGCGCGCCGTGCGTGGCCGAGATGCCGGCGCTGCAGCGGCTCGCCGACCGGCTCGCGCCGCGCGGCGTCACGGTCGTCGCCGTCAATTTCCAGGAGAACGCCGCGCGCATCGCGCCGTTCGTCGAGCGTCTCGGCATCACCCTGCCCGTCGTGCGCGACCACGACGGCGCGGTGCGCGCCGCGTGGAACGTCAACGTGTTTCCGACCACGTTCGTCGTCGGCCCCGACCAGCGCATCGCATGGGTCGCGCGCGGCGAGGTCGACTGGGACGATCCGCAGGTAGAATCGCGCATCGTGAATCCGGGCCCGCGCTGAGGGCCCTTCCAGGAGGCGCCATGGATCGTCGCACATTCCTCGTCGCCAGTGCGGGCTTTCCGCTCGCCGCGACCTGCCCGACCGTCGCCAGCGCGCAGCCGCGCACGTACGCGCCGGCGTCGGCCGCGTGGCGCACGTTCGAGGTCGCCACGCTGCTCGAGATCGCCGCCCCGGGCGGTGCGACGCAGGCGTGGGTGCCGGTGCCCGCGGTGAACACCGACTGGCAGCAGTCGCTCGCGAGCACGTGGACCGGCAACATGCGCGACACGGCGCTCGCCACCGACCCGGTGTACGGCGCGCAGTTCGTCCGCGCGACGTGGGGCGACGGCGAGCGGGCGCCGCGGATCGAGATCGTCAGCCGGATCCGCACGCGCGACCGCAGCGTCGACTGGATGCGCAAGGCGCGGCCGCCGCGCAACGACGCCGAGCTCGCGCTGGCGTTGCGCCCGACCGAACTCCTGCCCGTCGACGGGATCGTCGCCGCGACCGCGGCGAAGGCCACCGCCGGCAGGGCCTCGGACGTCGACCGCGCCCGCGCACTGTACGACTGGGTGGTCGCCAACACGCACCGCGAACCGACGGTCAGGGGCTGCGGCGTGGGCGACATCAAGGGCATGCTCGAGACCGGGAACCTATCCGGCAAGTGCGCCGACGTCAACGCGCTGTTCGTCGGCCTGTGCCGCGCGTCCGGCATCCCGGCGCGCGACGTCTACGGCATCCGCGTGGCAAAGTCCGCGTTCGGCTACCGCGAGCTGGGCGCGGGCAGCGCCGACATCTCGAAGGCGCAGCACTGCCGCGCCGAGGTGTGGCTCGACGATTACGGCTGGGTCGCGATGGACCCGGCCGACGTCGGGAAGGTGATGCGGATGGAGACGCCGCAGTGGCTGCGCGACCCGCGGCACGAGGTCGCCGCGCCCGTCTACTCGGCGCTGTTTGGCGGGTGGGAAGGCAACTGGATGGGCTACAACGTCGCGCACGACCTGAAGCTGCCGGGGTCGGCGGGACCGCAGGTCGCGTTCCTCATGTACCCGCAGGCGGAAACGCGCGGCGAGCGCGTCGACAGCCTCGACCCGGACACGTTCCGGTACCGGATCACGGTCCGCGAGGTCGCATGACCGGCGGGCGCCGCGCGCCCGGAAGCGCGCGCGCGCCGTGACGAGCGCGACCGCCGCCACGGCGGGAGGCGCGTTCGGACTGTACCCGGCCACGTCGTTTCGCGCGACGACCGGGTGCGACCGCGCGTGCGCGGCGATCCCGCAGGCGCTGTGGTACTTCCGGGCGGAGACGATCGCGGTGCCCGTGCCCGGGGTGCCCGTTGCGGGCTTCGCGCGCGGCACCGAGACCTTCGCCGACGTCCGCACCTGGGCGGCCGCGTGGCGTTCCGACGCGCCGCCCGACTATCCGCCGCTCGTGTGGATCGCCGCGCCGGACCTCGTCCGCCACGCACGGATCGCGGCGGACCGCGACGCGCTCGCGACCGGCGACGGCGAGGTCGCCTTCGCCCTCGTGCCGAGGATCCCGCTCAACCGGTCGTACTTCGATGCGTCGTCGCGCACGTACTTCGGCGGGCACACCGTCACCGCGCGCGGGACGCTGGCGGGCGCCACGTTCACCGTGCGCACGCTGTGGCCCGACGACTTCCGGCTGGGCGGGGCCGCGCCTCCCCTGCGTTCGTTGCCCGCCGCGGGGTCTCCCGCCGCGGGCATGCGCGCGCTGATGCGCGAGGCGCCGCGCGGCGGCGCGCAGAGCCCGTTTGCCGCGTGGACGCTGTGGCAGCGCGACGCCGCCGACGACGACTGGACCGGGCGCCCGGTGCTCGCGCTGATGGTCAACGGCGCGCAGGGCGACGACGACGAGGCACACGCCGGGCACTTCGCGCTGGTGACGGGCCGCGTGGCGGCCGACGGCGCCATCGGCGACTGGCTCGTCAACAACTACTACACGCTCGACGCCGAAAGCGAGAAAGGCATCGTCGCCGCGCCGGTGCCGCTCGACAACTACCTGGCCGACCTCAACAGCGGGCAGGCGTGGTACCGGCCGAGCTGCCTGCTGGTCGCCGTGCTGCGCGACGGGCGCGCGGCGGCGCTGGTGCAGGGCGCGCTGAATCGCGTCTACAACCAGTTCTACCGCCACCAGCTCGACTACTATCACCCGACGCAGAACTGCACGAGCATCAGCGTCGACACGCTGCGCGCGCTCGGCTGGCCGGTGCCCGCGCGCGGCGCGACGAGTGCCGTCGGCGCCTGGTTCGCGTACCCGTTCGTCGCGCTGGCGAAGCGCTCGCTGGTCAAGGCAGCGACGGCGTTCGACTACCAGCGCACCGACCTGACGCGGCTCCTGCCCGCGATCGCGCTGGAGGACGCGTTCGCCAGCCTGTGGGCGCTCGTCCGTGGCGAGGCCCCGGAGGGCAGCGGCGCGCTCGCGCGACTGCTCGCCGCGGACGTCGCCGCGCTCGCGTTCCTGCGCGTGCCGCAGTTCCCGTCGAGCCGCGCGTTCGGCGACGCGCCGGTGGTTTCGCTCGCCGAGTACCGCGCGCGCGTGCCGCGCGATCCGGCGCAGGTGCAGGTGGTCCCGGTGCCGCCACGGCCGTTTCCCGCGGCGTTGCGCGACTCCGACCTCCTGCCGCGCTCGGCGCGCCCGTCGGACCGCGCGCTCGCCGCGTGGGGTGCGCTCGCGGTCGTCGGCGTCCCATGCCTGCTGTGGCGCGCATGGCAGCGGCGCCGCGCCCGGCAGCGGTGACCGGCGCGGCCGAGTTTCCCGCCGGGCCGGCAAGTGAGACACTGGCGCCGTTGATGCCGGCCGTCGCCGGCGCCGGACTGCCCGCCATGAAGCCCAGTTTCATCGTCTCCTACCTCGATCAGTACGTGATCGGCCAGGAGGATGCCAAGCGCATCCTCGCGGTCGCCGTCTACGCGCACTTCCGCAAGATCGCGCGGGCGGAGGCCGACCACACGCGGGTGCTGAAGAGCAACGTGCTGCTGATCGGCTCGTCGGGCACCGGCAAGACGCTGATGTGCGAGACGCTGTCGCACGTGCTCGACGTGCCGTTCGTCACCGCCGAGGCCACGTCGCTCGCGCACACGCGCTACGTGAACGAGGAGATCGAGGCGGTGCTGCAGCGCCTCGTCGACCGCGCGGACGGCGACCTGCCCAAGGCACAGCGGGGCATCGTGTTCATCGACGAGATCGACAAGCTGAAGGCGCCCGAGGGCGAGGGGCGCGGCAGCTCCGGCGAGAGCGTCCAGCACGCGCTGCTCAAGATCATGGAAGGCTCGCAGGTCAAGCTGCACACGGGCCGCTACATCGACACGACCAGCATCCTGTTCGTCTGCGGCGGCGCATTCGTTGGACTGGACGAGATCATCCGCTCGCAGACGCACGGCTACGGTTTCATCGCGACGTCGAAGGGCGACAACCAGCGGATCCTCGACCGGCTCAACACGCGGGTGAAGCCGACGGACCTCTTCACGTACGGCCTGATCCCCGAATTCACCGGCCGGCTGCCGATCATCGCGCGCTTCCACGACCTCACGCGCGAGATGCTGGTGCGGATCATGACCGACACGAAGAACTCGCTGTACGGCCAGTTCCGCGACATCTTCCGCGACGAAGGCGTGGAGCTCGTCGTGGAGCCACGGGTGTTCGAGCAGATCGCCGAACTCGCGATCGAGTACAAGACCGGCGCGCGCAGCCTGCGCGGCATCTTCGAGGAACTGATGACGCCGGTGCTCTACCAGATCCCCGACAGCCCGGACATCCGCCGCGTCGTCGTCTCGTCGCTGTTCACCGATCCGGCCTACCATCGCGCGCCGACGCCGGCCGGCGCGCCGGTCGCGTCCTGACGGCGCCGGCACCGATGGCAGCCGCGCCCCGCGCGGAACCCGGCGACGCCCTGCCCCGCTTCCTCGCGCAGCTGGGCCACGCGCTGATCGCCACCGGCGAGGTGGTCGCGGTGGCCGAGGACCTGCTGCGCCGGATCGCGCGCGCGCACGGCGTACCCAACTGCAACGTCGTCGCGCTGCCCACCGTGCTGTTCGTCAAGCTCGACGACGGCGACTCCGCGCGCGTCGACTTCACGTCGGAGGAAGGCGTGGCGCCGACGTTCGCGCAGATCGACCGCGTGTTCGCGCTCGCGCGCGACGCCGAGGCGCTCGCGGTGACCCCGGCGGAGGGCCTCGCGCGCCTCGCCGCGATCATGGGTGAGCGGCCGCGCTTCGGCGTCGTGTCCGGCGTGGCCGGCCACGCGCTGATGACCGTCGGCATCGCGCTGGTGTTAAAGCCGTCGCTCGCGATCGTCGCGCCGGCCGCGGCGTTCGGCGCGATCGTCGGTGTGCTGAAGGCGTTCGCGCGCAACCGCGGCATGCTGCAAACGCTGCTGCCCACGCTGGCGGCGTTCGTCGTCGCCGCGCTGGCGCTGATGGGGGTCGGCCACGGCATGGACGTGTCGCCGATGCGTGTCGTCATCGCGTCGCTGGTCACGTTCCTGCCCGGCGGCGTCCTGGCGATCGCGACGATGGACCTCGCGTACGCCGACGTGGTGTCCGGCGCGAGCCGCTTCGTCACCGGCATCGTGCAGCTGCTGTTCCTCGTGCTCGGGATGACGATCGCGGCGTCGCTGGTCGGACTGCCCGCGGAAGAGCTGCTGGCGGTACCACGCCCGGAGCCACTGGCGCCGTGGGCGGTCTGGCTGGGCGTCGGTGCGTTCGGCGTGGGCACGCTGCTGCACTACGACGCCGCGCCGCGCGCGCTGCCGTGGATGCTCGTCGTGCTCGCCGTCGGCACGGCCGCGCAGCTCGCCAGCAACGCGACGCTCGGCGGCTATCTCGGCGGCTTCGTCGGCGCCATGGTCGTGACGCCGATCGCGTACCTGATCCAGTACCGGTTGGGCGGCCCGGCGGCGATGGTGACGTTCGTGCCGGCGCTGTGGCTGCTGGTGCCCGGGTCGCTCGGGTTGATCGGCATGACCGAGCTCGCGAGCGACAACCCGCTGGCGGGCGTGGAGAACTTCACGACGACGCTGTTCTCGATCGTCGCGATCGCGCTGGGCTCGCTGGTCGGTTCGGGCATCTACAACCTGGCCTTCGACCCGATCTTCCGGAGCGCCGGCTCGATGGCCGAATCCGTGCGGCGGCGGTTCGAGCGGTAGGCGGGGAGCGTGTCGCTTGACACCGGCCTCACATTCCATACTATTGGAAACATGAAAGCACAAGCCCGCGGCAGCGATCACCCCGACGCCGAGGCCTCCCGCGCCGTAGCCGCGCTGGCGGCCCTGGCGCAGCACACGCGGCTCGCGATCTTCCGCCTGCTCGTCGAGCATGCGCGCGACGGCGCCACGCCCGGCGTCATCGCCGCCGCGCTCGACCTCGCCCCCGCCACGCTCTCGTTCCATCTGAAGGAGCTCGTCAACGCGGGACTCGTCGTCGACCGGCGCGACGGCCGCTTCATCCGGTACCGCCCCGACGTCGCCGCGATGAACGCGCTCATGGCCTACCTGACCGAGAACTGCTGCCGCGCGGGCGGCGCCGCGGCGTGCGCGCCGGCGTGCGGTCCGTCCGCATGCGCGCCCGTCCCCACGCGCCCGCGCGCGCCGAGCAAGCGATGAAGCGATTCCACGTTCAGCCGGGCGCGCCCGACCTCGCGGCCTCCATCCGGTTCTACCCCGACCGCTTCGGCATGGCGCCGTCCGTGCGGAAGCCCGACTACGCGAAGGGGATGCTCGAGGATCCGCGCTTCAACTTCGCGATTTCGCGGCGCGGCGCCGGCCGCACCGGGCCCGACTACCTCGGACTCCAGGCGGAATCGGCCGATAAACTCGCGGGGATGCGCGAACGCTTCACCGCGGCCGACTGCGCGGGTGTAGTCGACGAAAACGACGTCGCGTGCCGCTGCGCGCGCTCCGACAAGCACTGGGTCCGCGACCCGCAGGGCATCGCGAGGGAGGCGCTCCACTCGCTCGGCAGCGTGCCGTTCCACGCCGAGGGCCACGCCCCCACCGAGGCGGCGAGCGCGTGCGGGACCACCGTCGTCCCAGGCGCGAAGGCGCCCTGCGGCTGAGGGTCTGACCCTTAACATGCACTGGAGTGCATGTTAAGGGTCAGACCCCATCCGGCCGCGACGATGGGCCCCACGAACCATACTGCACCCCCAGCGCGGCCCGCCGTCGCCGCGCTCGTTGTTCTCGGCGCCGTAGCGCTCCTCGGCAACGGAATGAAGTCGATCGTCACCAGCACGGTGCTGGTGAGCGAAGGGACGTTCGCGAGCTTCCTCGGCGTTCCCGTCGCGCGCGTCGCGCTCCTGATGGAGGCGATCGTTGCCGGCATGGTGGTCGCGCTCGCCGCGTATCCGCTGCTGCTGCGCCGGATGACGCCGCGCGCCATCGGCATCCTCGCGTGCGCGGCCGCCGTAGCGGCCTTTGCGGCGTTCGGTTTGGTCGACCTCGACCGATCCGGCGCGGCTGGACGCGAGCTGGCCGCGTACGTGTGCCTGACGCTGGGCGCCGCCGCGGTCGCGTGCCTCGCGCCGACCGCGCAGGCGCTGGTTGCGCTCTGGCCGGAGCCCGGCGGCCGCAAGGCGCTGACGACCCTTTGGACCGGCGCGGCGCCGGCCGGCTTCCTCGTCGCGCCGCAACTCGTCCGGTTGCTGCTGCCCGCATTCGGACTCGCCTGGTACTTCCTCGCGTTCGCGGCGCTGCCGCTCGCGCTGCTGGCGCTACTCGTGGCCTTGGCGGTGCTGCTGCCCGACACGGCCCGCGGCTCGGGTCCCGGCGTGACGCTGCCCGCGCATCTGCTGACGGGGTTCGCCGCGGCCGTCGTCGCGTTCGAGCTGTGGTCGACGCTGGGCTCCGTGCAGGGCTACGCGACGCCTGCGACGCTCGCGGCGCTGCCGCTGCTCGTGGCCGCGGGCGCGTGGTTCGGGCGCGACGCGGCACAGGCGGCGCGCGCCACGACGCTGCCCGCGGGCGCGTCGTGGCTGCTGTGCGCGTTGTTCGCGCTGCAGTGGCCGACCACCGGCTTCTTCGAGGCGGCGTTCCTGTACCAGCAGGGCTATGCGGCGGACTTCGTCGCCGACCGGTCCACGCTCGCCGCGGCCGCGCAGATCGCCGGCACGATCGCGGCCGGCGCGCTCGCGCACCGCCTTTCGGCACGCGAATCGTCGCTGCAACTCGCGTTTGCCGCCGCGACCGTCGCCGGGCTCGCGACGTTCGCCTGCTATCCGTGGCTCGGCAGTCGCGCGTGGTTCCTGTGGACGCCCGTGCTCACGGGGTTTGGCGCGGGCGGGCTCACGGTGCTCCTCTGCCTCGCGCTGGTCCGCGCCGCAGCCAGCGTCGCGCTGCTCGCGGCGCTGCCGGCGATCGCCATCATGGTCGGCACCGAAGTCGGCCTCGAACTGCTCGAACTTGTGCTGGCCGTGGCGCAGGCGGCCGGCGCGACCGAAACCGGCGCCTTCGGCGCGCTGTTCGCGGTCCAGCTGGGACTCGCGCTGGCGGTGCCGCTCCTGATCGTCCAGGCGCACCGCCCCTGACCGGTCGTCGCCGTGGACGCGCCGGCGCCGCAGCGCGGCCGTCACTGCGCTCCGCCCTATCCCGGCGGTCCGGGCCGGACCTCGCCGGGCGGTGGCTCGTACGGCACCGCCGTCAGCGGCGCGGGCGGCACGCACATGACGACGCGGTCGTCGCCGTCGCCCTCGGCGAGCCACGGCGGCGACTTCGCCGTCATCGCGTCGCGCAGCGCGCGGTCGATCAGGTAGCGGTGATTGGCGTCGGACCGGTTCGAGAACACGCGGTAGACGGCGATCAGGCCCGTGGGGCACACGCCCGCCGCCGGCAGCACGACGTGAAAGAACTGCGGGTCCTCGTTGGCGAACGTCGGGTTCGCGGCGGCGGTGGCGTCGCACTCGGCGGTGCCGCGCCCGTAGAAGTGCGAGTCGCCCTTCTCCGGCGGAATGTAGAACCGGCAGACGGGCGACGTCCCGCTGCCCGCGGCCGTGTAGACGAGGAACGACTGGCCGGTGCGCGCCCAGCCCTTGATCGTCACACCCGCGTCGAGGATCGCGATCTCGGCGGACAGGTAGGTGAGGAAGTAGTGGTCGAACCCTTCGTGGTAGTACTCGACGGCAGTCGCGGTCGGCGGCCCGGCGGTCACGCTGCCCGTGGCGCCCGCGAAATTGGTCGCGAGGTTCTGCATCGGAAAGCCCCCGCGCGACAATGCCGTGACGCCGTCGGTGGGCAGCGCGCCGAACGCGAACTGGTCCACGCCCGCGAAGTTGATCGTGCCTCCGCCGATCGGCAGGAAGTTGGCCGGAATCGTGTAGTCGGGTGCGACGATCGCGAGCGCGGCGAAGCCCGGCGTGGCCACCAGAACGCGGCTGCCGGCCGTCTCGGTCGACGGCAGGTTGGTCGGGAACACGATCTGCTGCGTCCCGGCGGCGCCGGTCGTGCGCAGCGTCTTGCCGCCCCACACGTGCTCGCCGTCGGCGCCTGCAGATTCGTTCAGCACCACGAACTGCACGGTGCCGTCGGCGTTCGTGTAGAGCTGCTCGATCCGGTACGTGTGGAACGTCGCGTACGCCAGCGGTGCGCACAGCGCGAGCGCCACCGCGGCGAGAAAGCGAGCGGAGCCTGGCATCGGAGCCTCCCGGGCGGACGGACGGGGACTGCTGCCAGCGGCGAACAGCGCGGCGGCGCGCATTATTCCCCCGGAAATCGGGGTCAGAGCTGTAGTACGGCCCGGCTCTCCAGCAGAGTGCGATTCCGTGGCCCGATTGCACCTATGACCGCGATCTCTGCGCCGACGCCACCGCTGCCGCATACGCGCCGAGCGCCAGCAGCCCGAGCAGCAGCAGCGCGTACGGCGAGTACGCACGTTGCGGGTCGACCGCGAAGAGCAGCGTCAGCGCGAACGGCGCCACGGCCTTCAGCACGAACTGCGGCAGCGCGAGGCGGCCCAGCAGTGCGCCGTAGCCGCGGTGGCCGAACAATTCCGCCGGCACGGTGCCGCGCACGATCGTCATGATCCCGTTGGCCCAGCCGTAGGGGATCGCGAACGCCAGCGCGACGATCCAGATGCCGTGCACCTGCGTGAACACCGCGAGCGCACCCGCCATCAGCGCGAACGCGAACGTCCCCATCGCCAGCGCGCGCACGTGCCGGGTGAACGCGAACTCCATGATCCGCCCCGCGACCTGCATCGGACCGATCAGCGAGCCGATCAGCACGGCGTCGCGCGCCGACAGGCCGGTCGCCGTCAGCAGGCCGATCAGGTGGGCGGCGATCGCGGACGAGATGAATGCGGCGAGCGACAGCGCCGCGGCGAGCCACACGAACGTCGGCCCGCCGTGCGGACGCGGTGCGGCGTCGGGGTCCACGGCGGGCGTGCGCTCCCACGCGCCGCGCCCCGCGGGCACGCTCGCGACGTGCAGCGGCAGGCACAGCACGACGTGCAGCACCGCGTACGTCGCGAACGTCTGCCGCCAGCCGACCGTGTCGAGCAGGTACTGCGACAGCGGCCAGAACACGGTGCTCGCGAAACCGCCGAAGAGCGTGAGCGCCGTAACGGCGCGCCGGTACGACAGGCCGGCGATCTGGTGCAGCGTGGCGAACGCGGGGTCGTAAAGGCACGCGGCCATCGCGACCCCGGCGAGCAGCCAGCCCGCGAGCAGCGAGATCGGCCCCTGCGCGGCCGCGAGCACCGCGCACGCCGCCGCACCCAGCAGCGACCCCGACGCCAGCACGCGCCGGCCGCCGTGCGCGTCGATCTGCCGCCCGACGAGCGGGGACACGAGCCCCGACAGGAAGAGCCCCGCCGTGAAGCTGCCGAAGAGCCAGAGCTCGCCGACACCGGTCTCGGCGCGCATCGCGGCGCCGAGCACGGCGATCGTGTAGAACAGCGTTCCCCACGAGACGATCTGCGCGACGCCGAGCGCGCAGACGCGACGCCACAGGAACGCGATGCGCGGCACGGGCAGCGCGCGCTCAGCGCGCCGCGAGGAGATCGACGAGCGCCCGCGCGACGACCTCGGTGGCCCGGTGGAGATCGGCGAGCACGAGCCGCTCGTCGGCGCGGTGGCCGTTGGCCTCGACCAGCGTGCGCGGGCCGGCGCCGTACAGCACCGCCGGCACGCCCGCGGTCGTGTACAGGCGCGCGTCGGTGTAGATCGGCACGCCGTGCGTGGGCAGTTCCTCGCCGAGCACGTCGCGGCCGTGCCGGGAGAGTGCGGTGACCAGCTTCTCCTGCCCGGTGACCGGCACGAACGGCACCGCCAGCAGGACGCGCCTGACGCAAACGCCGATGCCCGGCCACTTGCGCGCGAACGCCTCGATGCTCGCGATCAGCGCCGCCTCGACCTGCTCCGGGTCCTCCTCGGGGATGATCCGCCGGTCGAGCCGGAACTTCACGTGATCGGGGACGACGTTGGTGTTGATGCCGCCCGCGATCAGGCCGACGACGAGTGTGGGCGACGCGATGCCCGGAATCGCGGACTTTGTCGCCGCGTACGTCCGGCGCAGCGCGTACAGGTCGGACAGGATGCCGGTGGCCGCCTCCAGCGCGTCCACGCCCTTTTCGGGCTCCGCCGCGTGGCCGGACCTGCCGACGACCTCGACCTCGAGGTGCAGGCAGCCGTTGTGCGCGGTGGTGATGCCGTAGGAGAAACCGGCCGAAATGACGTAGTCGGGCCTGCTCACGCCGCGCGCGAGCAGCCACGCCGGCCCGATCGCGCCGCCCGCCTCCTCGTCGTAGGTGAAGTGCAGCTCGACGGTGCCGTCGAGCGGCGCACCCGCTGCGGCTGCCGCCTGCAGCGCGCGCAGCGCGAACGCGTACGTCGCGAAGTCGGACTTCGACACGGCCACGCCACGGCCGTACATGACGCCGTCGCGCACTTCCGCGCCGTAGGGATCGGCAGTCCAGCCCAACCCCGGCGGCACGACGTCGCCGTGCGCGTTGAGCGCGATCACCGGCCCGGCGCCGGTGCCGAAGCGCACGCGCACGACGAGATTCGTGCAGCTCACCATGCCATTGGCGCGCACTTCGGCGTCCGGCACCGCGTGCCGCTCCACCGCGAAGCCCATCGCCTCCAGCAGCGCGGCCGCGCGCGCGGCGTGCGGCGCGCAGTCGCCCGGCGGGTTGTCCGACGGCACGCGGACAAGTTCGGCCAGAAAGCGCTCCGCCTCCGCGCGGTGTGCGGCGAGGAAGGCGCGGATGGCGGCAGCCGCGCCAACTGGGCTACCTTCGCGCTGCGCGCTCCGGTGTTCGCCCTCGGGGCGGCCCTTCGGGGCTCACGAATGCACCGGTGCGGTGAACGCGAGCACGAAACGCAGCAGCACGCGCACGCCGGTCGCGACGTCCGCGAGCGTCACCGCCTCGGCGGGGTTGTGGCTGATGCCGCCCGCACAGCGGACGAACAGCATCCCGATCGGCGCGAGATCGACGAGCGCCATGCCGTCGTGGCCGGCGCCGGACGGCAGGTGGTGCACGCGCACGCCTTCGTCGTGGATCGCCGCGGCGATCTGCCGCTGCATGCCCGCCGCGCACGGTGCTGTCTTCGCCTCCCACAGCGGCGCGAGCGAAAGGTCGACACAGCGCCGCGCCGCAATCGCCGCGAACTGCGCGCGCATCGCGTCGATCGCGGCCAGGCGCTTCTCGTCGGTCGGCGCGCGCACGTCGAGCGAGAACGTCACCCTTCCCGGGATCACGTTCATGGCACCCGGATGCGCGGCGATGCGGCCGACCGTCCCCACGACCTCGGCCTGCGCGGCTGCGACGCGCTCGACGGCGAGCGCGCACTCGGCGGCGGCGGTCAGCGCGTCGCGGCGCAGCCCCATCGGCACGGTGCCCGCGTGGCCGGCCATCCCGGTCACTTCCACCTGGAACCGGTTGCCGCCGTTGATCGCCGTGACCACGCCCACGGGCAGCCCGGCCGACTCCAGCACCGGACCCTGCTCGATGTGCAGTTCGGCGTACGCGAGCACCGCGTCGGGTGCGCGCGCCGCGGAGGCGATGGCGGCCGGGTCGAGCCCGAAGCCCGCGAGCGCGTCGCGCAGCGTGATGCCCGCCGCGTCGGCGCGGTCGAGCAGCGCCGGGTCGAGCGTGCCGGCCACCGCACGGCTGCCGATGAGCGTGGCGCCGAAGCGCACGCCCTCCTCGTCGCCGAAGCCGACGACCTCGAGCGCGAACGGCAGGCGCGTGCCGGTCGCGTGCAGCGCCGCCACGCATTCGATGGCGCCGACCACGCCGAGCATGCCGTCGAAGCGGCCCGCGTCGCGCACGGTGTCGAGGTGCGAGCCCAGCATCAGGCATGGCAGGCCCGGCGCTTCGCCTTCGTAGCGGCCCACGCAGTTGCCGATCGCGTCGACGCGCGCGCGCATCCCGGCCTCCTCCATCCAGCCCAGCACGAGGCGATTCGCCTCGCGCTGCTCGGACGACAGGAACACGCGGGTCAGGCCGCCGTCCATCTCGGTGAGTTGCGCGAGCGCGGCACAGCGGTCGAGCACGCGCTGCGGCTGCAGTGCGGCCAGGGCGGCAGGCTTCGTGGCGGTCATCGGCTTGCGCTCGGCGGGAGTGCCGGCGATTCTACCGCGCGCGGGCGGCGAAGAATGTGAAAGTCCATTTCACAAACGCCGCGCCCGGGTGCGCCGATGCTAGAATCGGCGCCGGTCCGCCGCCATGCCCGTCAAGAGCCGCCCCTCGCTTTCCCGCCGCCGCGGCGCCGCGACCAAGCCGCGCCGTGCCGCGGCGAAGGCGCCCGGCCATACGCAGGCGCTGTCGCGCGGCCTCGCGGTGCTGGAGGCGCTCGCCGCGACCGACGGCGGCGCGACGCTCACGGCGCTCGCGGCGACCCTGGGCCTGCCCGCGCCGACGGCGCACCGGCTGCTCGCCACACTCGAGGCCGCCGGCTACGTGCAGCCGGGCGGCAACGGCGAGTGGCTGATGGGCGTGCGCGCGTTCCGCACCGGCAGCGCGTTCCTGTCGCACCGCAATCTCGTCGTGCAGGCGTATCCGTACCTCAAGTCGCTGATGGAGCGCTCCGGCGAGACCGCGAACCTCGCCGTGCTCGACTCCGGCGAGGCCGTGTTCGTCGAGCAGGTGCAGTGCCGCGAGCTGATGCGGATGAGCGCCAAGCTCGGCGCGCGCTCGCCGATCCACGCGTCGGGTGTCGGCAAGGCGATGCTCGCCGCGATGGATGCGCGCGGCGTGACTGCGGTCGTCGGCGGGCGCACGCTCGAGCGCTTCACCGCGCACACGCTGACGACGGCGGCGGTGCTCGCGCGCGAGCTCGACGCCACGCGCGCGCGCGGCTACGCGATCGACGACGAGGAGCACGCGCTCGGCATGCGCTGCGTCGCTGCGACCGTGTTCGACGAGATGGGTGAGCCGTGGGCAGCCGTGTCGCTCGCCGGCCCCACGACGCGCTTCACGCGCGAGCGCATCGCGGCACTCGGCGCGCTGGTGCGCACGACGGCACACGAGCTGACCGAGGCGCTGGGCGGGCAGGCGCCGCGAAGCGCGGCCGGCGAATAGCGCCGTCACCCCGGCCCTCTCCTGCTCGCGCGCCCTCACCCCTACCCTTTCCCGCTAGCGGGAGAGGGAGCGTCATCGCACGCGGCAGGCGAATTCCCTCCCTCTGCCCGCGCGAGCAGGGAGAGGGTTGGGGTGAGGGGGCGCCGCGCTACTTCGCCGCCGCCGGCAGGAGTCCCCGCGCCCGCAGCTGCCCGATGATGATGCCGGCAAACTCCGGCGCTTCCTTCGCGACGGTCGTCGGGTTGACGGTCTGCGTGGTCGCCGCCCAGACGAGCGTGCGCGTCGCGACCGAGTACACGTTGGTCTCCACCGACGCCACGTCGTACTGCGTGACCTCCGGCACCGCGTAGAAGCCGCCGCCGTAGAAGCCCGGGCCGTAGAAGCCGCCCCACGGGCCGATCATCGGGCCCGGCATCATCATCGTCGACACCTGCGTCTTGGTGTCGACGCGGATCAAGCGCACGAGGATCACGCCATCGGCGCCGGTCGCCTTCACGGCGGCGGCAAACGGCGCCTCGGCGCGGCGCGCGTCGGGCGGCACGGTCGTGTAGCCGGGCACCGCCTGCACGCCCGCGGCCTGCAGCTGCTGCACCATGATGTCCTCGAACACGCGACTGTCGGCCGTCGTGCCGTCGCTGGCGATGACGACGATCTTGCGGAACGGGCCGCCCTTGTAGCTCGAGTCGTACCACGCCGACTGGATCGACGTCGTCTGGCAGGCGGAAAGCAGTACGGCCGCGGCAAGCGCGGCGAGGAGGCGAAGCACGGGCATGGCGGGATTCCCCGGGACGGTGGACATCAGGACGCGGGCTTGGGCGGCGCCGGGATCATGCCCTCGCGGGCCATCGCCGTCACCAGCTTCAACGTGTAGTCGGGCACGTTGCGCGCAAGATCGTTCGCGTCGTACGACTCGGTGAACGCGGTCCACACCTGCTGACCGAGGTTGGGCAGGTAGAGCTCGCTGACGATCTTCGCGACCATGTAGTCGGTGCCGGGGCTCCACGCGCCCTCCTTGCGGAAGAAGCCGTACGACGCGTCCTTGTCCGGCGACACCGACGCGAACGTCGCGCCGACCGTCGACGACGTGTAGACGCCCATCGACTTCACCTGCACGAGCAGCACGCCGTCGGCGCCTGCCGCGCGGATCGCGTCCACGAGCGCCGGCCCCTCCTTCGCGGGATCGCTCGACAGCACGGTGTGCGCGGCGACCGCGGCCACGCCCGCAGAGGCGAGCCGCGCGACGATCGCGTTCTCCACCGCGGCGCGCCCGCCGGGCTCGACCTTCATCAGGCTCAGCACGAAGAGCTTGCGCATCGGCCCGCCGGCGTAGCGCGGGTCCTTCCACGTCGACTCGACCTTCGTCCGGTGCGAGTCGGCGGCAATCGTCCCGCAGCCGGCAGCGAGCGCGCCGGCGGCGGCGAACAGGATCAGCGCGGCGGCGCGCGTCATCGACATGGAGGGCGGCAGGAAGCGGCGAAGCGAAGGCGCGATTCTACCGGATCGGGCGCGCCGCGCTCCTCGCCCACCGGCGGTCAGCGGTGACGGAAGGCGGGCTTGCGCTTCGCGACGAACGCGCGCATGCCCTCCTTCTGGTCGTCGAGCGCGAACGTCGCGTGGAACTCGCGGCGCTCGAACAGCAGCCCTTCGGCCAGCGACGACTCGTACGCGCGGTTGATCGCCTCCTTGATCTTCAACACGACCGGCAGCGAAAACGACGCGATCTTCGCGGCGAGCGCCAGTGCTTCCTCCTCCAGCTTGTCCGCCGGCACGACGCGCGCGACCAGCCCGGCGCGCTCGGCCTCCACCGCATCGACCATGCGGCCGGTCAGGCACCAGTCCATCGCCTTCGCCTTGCCGATCGCGCGCGGCAGCCGCTGCGTGCCGCCCATGCCGGGCATCGTGCCGATCGCGATTTCCGGCTGCCCGAACTTCGCGGTGTCCGCGGCGACGATGATGTCGCAGGCCATCGCGAGCTCGCAGCCCCCGCCCAGCGCGAACCCGGCCACCGCGGCGATCACGGGTTTCCTGATGCGGCGGATTTCCTCCCAGTCGCGCGTGATGTAGTCGTCGGCGGCCACCTTCGCGTAGTCCCATTCGGCCATCGCGCCGATGTCGGCGCCGGCGGCGAACGCGCGCTCGTTGCCGGTGATGACGATGCACCCCATTTCCGGATCGTCGTCGAACGCGTGCAGCACTGCGGACAGTTCCTTCGCCAGCGCGTCGTTCAGCGCGTTCATGCGCTGCGGGCGGTTGAACCGGATCCACCCGACGCGGCCGCGGGTCTCGACGATCAGGGTCTCGTACGTCGCCATGGCGCACTCACCGTCGCGTCGGGTCGAACTCGCGCTTCAGGCCCTGCCAGCAGCGGTGATACTCGGCCTGCAGCTGCGTCGACTCGAGCGCGTACTGCGTCGGCCGGATCGGGTTGCGCGTCTCGAACATGAACGCCATCGTGTCGCGGATGCGCGTGGGCTGCGTCAGGTCGGCGGTGCTCGCCTTCGCGAACGTGTCGGCGTCCGGCCCGTGGCCCGTCATGCAGTTGTGCAGGCTGCAGCCGCCGGGCAGGAACCCTTCCGCCTTCGCGTCGTAGACGCCCTCGATGAGGCCCATGAACTCGGAGGCGACGTTGCGGTGGAACCAGGGCGGGCGGAACGTGTGCTCCATCGCGAGGATGCGCGGCGGGAAGATCACGAAGTCGATGCCGTCGACGCCCGGCGTGTCGGAGGGCGACTGCAGCACGAGGAAGATCGACGGGTCCGGGTGATCGTAGCTGATCGAGCCGATGGTGTTGAAGCGCTTGAGGTCGTACTTGTACGGCGCGTAGTTGCCGTGCCAGGCGACGACGTCGAGCGGCGAGTGGTCGATCGCCGCCGTCCACAGGTTGCCCAGGAACTTGGCAACCAGCTCGAAGCGGCCCTCGCGGTCCTCGCACCACGCGACCGGGTAGAGGAAGTCGCGCGGGTTGGCGAGGCCGTTGCTGCCGATGACGCCCAGGTCCGGCAGCTTCAACTGCGCGCCGTAGTTCTCGCACACGTAGCCGCGCGCAGCGGCGTCGAGCAGCTCGACGCGGAAGCGCAGGCCGCGCGGGATCACGGCGATTTCCTGCGGCTCGACGTCGATCCGGCCCAGCTCCGTCAGCAGGCGCAGGCGGCCGTGCTGCGGCAGGATCAGCAGCTCGCCGTCGGCGTCGTAGAAGTAGCGGTCGGTCATCGACCGGTTCGCCGCGTACAGATGGATCGCGCAGCCCGCCATCGACGCGGGGTCGCCGTTGCCGGCCATCGTCACCAGGCCGTCGACGAAGTCGGTCGGCGCGTCCGGCAGCGGCAGCGGGTCCCAGCGCATCTGGTTGGGCGGCGTGGCGACGTCGCCGAACGCGCTGACGATGCGGCCGTGGCCGACGATGCGGAACGGCTCGTGCATGACCCCCGGGCGGATCCGGTACGTCCACACGCGCCGGTTGGCGGCGCGCGGCGCGGTGAACGCCGTGCCCGAGATCTGCTCGGCGTACAGGCCATACGGCGCGCGCTGCGGCGAGTTCTGGCCGACCGGCAGGGCGCCGGCCAGCGACTCGGTCGCGAACTCGTTGCCGAAGCCGGACTGGTAGGCGAGCGGCGCCTCAGGCGCGCGGCCGGCGGCGGCGGCCGCGCCCGGGCGACTGGTGGTGACCCTGTTCATGTTTTCCCCTTGGGTGGTAATGCGGGCCGCGCAGGCGGCATCACGCCGATGCGACATCCTCGCGCGCCGCGGCCAGCGCGGCCTGCAGCACGCCGGCGTCGCCGATGTGGTTGGCGAGCAGCAGCACGAGCTTGGCGTTGACGAGCGCGCTTTGCGCGTCGGTGAGGCCGCGGTGCGCCTCGATCAGCGCCTCGTAGAAGTCGTCGGGCGCCGCGATGTTGGGATCGGTGACGAGGGTGGCCATCATGTCTCCGGCGGCCGGCAGGTCGCGCGGGCCAGCGCCGCGCGCACGGCTGCCGCGTCGAACGCGCGCCAGCGCGCGCACACGTGCTGGTCGGGACGCACGAGATAGCAGGTGCCGGGGCGGCCATCATAGCGCGCCGCGACCAGCCCCTCGGCGTCGCCGATCACCTCACGGTCCGCGCCGCCGGCGCCGCCGACCTGCACGACGCGGCAGGGCACCGGCGCGGCGCACAACGCA
This sequence comes from Betaproteobacteria bacterium, assembly GCA_016716425.1. Classification (GTDB taxonomy): domain Bacteria; phylum Pseudomonadota; class Gammaproteobacteria; order Burkholderiales; family Casimicrobiaceae; genus VBCG01. Next base: position 191,695 of record JADJWJ010000001.1, on the reverse strand, counting down.
CGCGCGGCCGCGGCGTCGACGCCTTCGCCGAACACGAGCAGCACGAACCCGCCGCCCAGGTAGTCGAGCAGCCACGGGCCGCAGGCGCCCGTCACCGGTGCGTCGGCGGCCACGGTGCCCGGTACCATCGCGCCGGCGAACGACGCGGCGTCGGGCGTGTTGAGCGGCGAATCCGCCAGCACGGCGGGCACCGACAGCCGCCCGCTGTTGACGAGCCGCCGCGCGAACGGGTGCCGCCGCGCGAGCGCCAACACCGCGTCGCGGAACGTGCGCGACACCGCGCTCTTCGGCGTGATGAAATCGGTGGAGCGCGTCGAGTTGCGCAGGTTCTCGTCGGCGGCGGCGACGCGTTCCGCGTCGTAGGTGTCGAGCAGCGCCTCCGGTGCGCGCCCGGCGACGACGAGCGAGAGCTTCCAGCCGAGGTTGTCGGCGTCCTGGATGCCGCTGTTGGCGCCCCGTGCGCCGAACGGGGAGACGAGGTGCGCGGCGTCGCCGGCGAAGACGAGGCGGCCGTGACGGAACCGCTGCATGCGCCGGCACTGGAACGTGTAGACGCTCGCCCACTCGATCTCGAAATGTGCGTCGGGGCCGAGCATCGCGGTCAGGCGCGGCAGGATGCGCTCGGGCTGCTTCTCCGCCTCGGGATCGGCGTCCCAGCCCAGCTGGAAATCGACGCGCCAGACGTCGTCCGGCTGCCGGTGCAGCAGCACGGACTGGTTGGGGTGGAACGGCGGGTCGAACCAGAACCGCCGCTCCGCCGGATGATCGGCCGCCATCCGGATATCGACGATCAGAAAGCGGTCACGGAACACCTGCCCCTCGAAGTCGAGGCCGAGCAGGCGGCGGATGGGGCTGCGCGCGCCGTCGCAGACGACGAGCCAGTCGCACGCCAGCGCGTATTCGCCGTCGTCGGTCGCCACACGCAACGTCGCGCCGTCGGCCGCCGGCGCGACGTGCGTGACCTTGTGGCGCCAGCGGATCTCGAGCGCCGGCAGCGCGCGCGCGCGGTTCACCAGCGCCTCCTCGAAGTAGTACTGCTGGAGGTTGACGAAGGCGGGACGGCGGTGGCCGGACTCCGGCAGCAGGTCGAACTGGTAGGCAAGCTCGCTGCCCTGGTAGACCTTGCCGACCTTCCAGCCCACGCCCTTGCCCGCCACCGGCTCGCCGCAGCCCAACCGGTCGAGAATCTCCAGCGTGCGCTTCGAGTAGCAGATCGCGCGGGAGCCCACGCTCACCGTGTCGTCGTCGTCGAGCACCAGCACCGGCACGCCGCGCTGCGCGAGGTCGATCGCCGCGGCGAGTCCGACCGGCCCCGCACCGACGACCACGACGCCGCGCCGCGCGGACGGCCCGTCGAGTTCCGGCGGCCGGCGGTACGCGTACTTCGGGTACGTGTACGTCGCCGTCATCGCGCGAGCCCCGTCGCCGCCGGCGCGTGCCGACCCATCATCCTTCGAGCGTCTGCCACATCTCGCGGTCGCGCTCGGCCGTCCAGATCCGCGGGTCGCGGAAGCGCGTGGCCTCGTCGTAGGCGCGCGACACGTCGAACGGCAGGCAGTGGTCGAAGATCACCCAGTGGCCGAAGCGCGGCTGCAGCGCGTCGTACGTCTCGCGATAGACGGTGCGCAGGTCCTTGCCCGCCGCGGCGCCGCGCCGGACGGACTCGAACATCGCGGTGACGAACGCACGCGTCCCGTCGAGCCCTGCCTTGACCTCGGCGGGGGTCTTGAGCGCGGCGCCGCGGCCGGGCACCAGCTGCTCGGGCCCGAGCGCCGCGATCGCGTCGAGGGTCGCCGGCCAGTCGGTCAGATACGCGTCGCCGGTGTAGGGTGTGGCGTCGTATTCGACCAGGTCGCCCGAGAACAGGATTTTCTCCTGCGGCAGCCACGCGACGGTGTCGCCCTTCGTGTGGCCGCGACCCAACTGCAGCAGCTCGACCTGCAGCTTGCCGAGCCAGATCGTCATCCGGCGCTCGAACACGATCGTCGGCCACGTGAGGCCGGGCACCGACTCGACGGCGCGGAACAGGCGCGGGAAACGCTCGATCTCGCTTTGCATGTCCTGCGCGCCGCGCTCGACGATCAGGTCGTACGTGTCGCGGCTGGCGATCACGTGATCCGGCTGGTAGCCGGATGCGCCCAGCACGCGCACCGCGTGGTAGTGCGACAGCACGACGTAGCGGATGGGCTTGTCGGTCACCTCGCGGATGCGGCGGATCACGTCCTGCGCCATCACCGGCGTGGCCTGCGTGTCGACGACCATCACGGCGTCGTCGCCGACGATCACGCCCGTGTTGGGGTCGCCCTCCGCCGTGTACGCGTACGCGTGGGCGGAGAGCCGGTCGAAGCTGACCGTCTTCTCCTCCACGTCGGCGTGCGACGCGAATCTCTTCTGCTGCATGGTCCGCTCCTTCGGTGTCGCGGCGGCTGCCGCCGGCGCCCGTCCAGTGTCGCGCGCCCTCCTCGCGTTGACAACGTGCGGCGCCGGCGCGCCGGTCACGCTCACAATATGTCTATGTCGAACGCATTAGATAATAGCATACACCGCGCCCGCCGGGGCCGCTTACGCGGCCGGCGCGCCACCGCCGGCGGTGGCGGCCACCGCGAAGCCCTGGTTGATCGCCGCGAACATCTGGTAGAAGCCCGACAGCACGACGATCTCCACGAAGCCCTCGACGCCGAACCGTGCGATCGCGGCCGCCTGCGCGTCCGCCGGAATGTCCTGCCACGCGAGCGTGTGCGCCAGCACCGCCGCCGCCGTCGCGTAGGAAGCCGGCAGGCCCGCGGCCGCGGGGCCGTGCTGCGCCAGCGCCGCGACCACCGCATCGGGCACGCCTGCCGCCCGCGCGTGCGCGACGTGGTCGTCCCACTCGAACGCGGCGCCCGTCGCCCGCGCGACGCCCAGCACGACGAACTGGTAGACGTCGCGCGGCAGGTGCCCGTCGAACTTGAGGTAGCCGCCGAGCGCCTCGATCCGCTGGCACAGTTGCGGATGGTTCATCAGCGGCAGGTACGGGCCGTCGAACGGCGCACCCTGCGCGCGGCGCCGCGCGACCATCGCGTCGTACAGCGCGCGGTCCGCCGGCGCGAGCGCGGCGGAATCGAACGGAAGCGTGGCCATGCGCGCCCTCCCCGATCACTCGTGGTACGACCACGCGGCGGAGGCCGCCACCCAGTCGCCGACGGGCGTGGCGCAGCGCTTGTCCGCCTTGACGTCGATCACCGTCGGCCGCGGCGCGGCGAGCGCGCGCGCGAACGCGCCGGCCAGCGCCGCGGGCTCGCGCACCGTTTCGCCCGCTGCGCCGACGCTGCGGGCGAAGCCGGCCCAGTCGAGGTCGGGCAGGCAGGTCAGCGCGTCGGGCACCGGGCCTTCCGTGTGGGCGCGCAGCCAGACGTTGCCGAGCGCCGCGTTGTTCACGACGACGAACACGACCGGCACGCCGTAGCGCGCCGCGGTCGCGACCTCGAGGCCGTGCATGTGCATGCAGCCGTCGCCGGTGATCACCGCGACCTTGCGCTGCGGCCGCGCGCACGCCGCGCCGATCGCCGCCGGAATCGCCCAGCCCATCGGCCCGAGATTGGTCGCCGAGATGTACGTGCCCGGTTCGAACGCGGTCCAGTAGTGGCCGGCGAACGCCCGGTGCGCGCCGGAATCGACGAGCAGGATCCCGTCGCGCGGAAACGCGGCGCGCAGGTCGGCGACGATCCGCGCCGGATGGATCGGCTGCGCATCGCTGCCCATGTGCGCGGGGTCCTGCAGCCGCGGCTGCGCGCGGATGGCGGCGAGCCACTGCGCCCGCGCGGCGCGGGTCGACTCCAGCGCCGCCGAATAGTGCGCGCTGGCGTCGGCCAGCCACTCGAGGTAGGCGCGGCAGTCGGCGACCACCCCCAGCCCCTCGGTATTGCGGCCGATCGTCACCGGCGACAGGTCGACGACGACGGTGCGGCGCGGCGTGACCTTCAGCGCCGCGTGCATGGTGTCGCGCACGCCGAAGCCCGAGCCCAGCACCAGCAGGAGATCGGGCGGCGCATCCGCGAGCGCGATGCGCGCGTGGTGCGTGCCCGCGTACCCGAACACGCCGAGCGACAGCGGGTGATCCTCCGGGAACACGCCCTTCGCGCGCAGCGTGGTCGCGACCGGGATGTCCCATGCTTCCGCGAACCGCCGCAGCGCGTCCGCGCCGCCGCCGGCGGCCACGCCGGTGCCCGCGAGCACGGCGACCTTCGCCGGCGGCGCACCGTCCGCGCCCGCGACGAGCGCGAGCGATGCCTGGGCGGCCGGCAGCGCGATGGTGCCGTGCCCGAGCGCCGAGGCAGGGATGCGCGCGTGGCGGACGGCGACCGATGCGAGCTGCGCGTCCTGCGGCACCGACAGGTGGACGGGCGCGCCCGGCGGTGCGCGCATCTCGAGCAGCGCGCGCAGGAACAGGTGGTGCAGGTTCCTGGGACTGTCGATCGTGCTCGAGTAGCGGACGAGCGGCCGCACGACCTCGACGTCGTCGAGCGTCTGCGCGCTCGCGTCCTGGAACATCCCGAGGCCTTCGACTGCCGTGGCCACTTCGCCCGAGAGCAGCAGCACCGGCGATGCGTCCGACCGCGCGGCCTGCAGCGCCGTCACCGTGTTGCCGAGGCCCGGGCCGCCGATGGTGAGCACGGCGCCGAAGTTGCCGGAGGCGCGCGCGTAGCCGTCGGCCATGTAGGCCGCCCCACCCTCCTGCGCGGCGACGATCGGCCGGATCGCCGATTGCCGCCCGAGCGCCGGCAGGAACGGGTCGACGAGGCCGCCGGGCACCATGAACAGGTGGTCGAGGCCCTCGGCGGCGAGTGCGTCGAGGATGAAGTCGGTGCCGAGCATCGGGGCGTCTCCTGTCGTCGGAATTCAGCGCGGCGTCACCGTCACCGCCGCGGACAGCATCGCGCCGCCGGCGGACGCGGTGATCGTCACCGGCGCGTCGCGCCGTGTGGGCCGCGTCGCGACGAGAAGCGGCGCGCTCGTGGCTCCGGCGGCGACCGTCACGCTCGCGGGCACCGTCGCGCGCGCGGCGTCGGAGGACGCGAGCGCGACGGCCACGCCGCCCGTCGGCGCGGGTGCCGTCAGCGTGACGACGGCGAACACGGAGCCGCCGCCGCGCACGCGCGCGGGGTCGAGCACGAGCCCCGCCAGCCCCGGCGGCGGCGGCGCAGGCGGTTTCCAGCCGAGCGCGATCACGTCGAAGTCGCCGGCGGCGAGCAGCGCGAACGCGGGATTGAGCACGTCGTTGTCCCAGCGCACGTCGAACGTCCCGGTCACGTACATGTCGGAGCCGTTGTCGGCGACGATGAGCCCGTGCCGCTGCATCGCCCGGAAGATCTTGCGCACGTTGGGGTCGGCCGTGCGCAGCGCCGGGTCCTGTCCGCCGACGCTTGCCTTCAACCGCAGCCGCGCGCCCATCGGCAGCGCGCCCGGCGTCGCGCCGGCGCGGTGCGACGCCGGGTACACGTAGCCGTTGGTCGCGCGCACGGTGACGCGCAACGCGTGCCCGATGTCGGCGACCGCGGGGTTCCACGCCTCGTCGTAGCGGACGAGCCCGGGCAGGATCGCGAGCCCCGCCGCGTCGGCCGACGTCCAGCCGTCGGGGCGCCGGTCGTTGGCGTCGAGGTCGAACACGGCGCCCGACCCCGCGTACCACCGCGCCAGCGCCGTGTCGTACCAGACGTTGTACAGCTCGTACAGGTGGCGGTGGGTGCAGTCGACGACCAGCAGATGCCGGTCCGACTGGCTGCGCTGGTCGACCGCCGCCGGGGCGCCGCCCTCGACCCAGTGCGGTTGCGTGATCGCCTGCGCCGGCAGCGGATAGAACGGTACGCCGCCCCCGTCGCTCTCGTCCGCGTAGTCGAAGGTCACGGCCACCTTCGGCTGCGCGCCGTCGACCACCGCGTACGGGATGCCGTAGATCTCGGTGCTGCCGGGCGCGGCGGTCCCGCCGAAGTCCGGGTGCAGGCGCCGGTTCGCGCCGATGAACGCGATGTACGCGGACGACTGCGGGTCGACCGGCGCCGCGGAGACGTCGGCGTTCCACCAGTTGTCGGCGGGAAACAGCGGCGCGGCGCCGCGCAGCGGGGCGCCCTGCACGGGCACCTGCGGCGGGCACTGCGCGTGCGCGGCCGTCGCGGCGAACAACGCCGCCGCGAACGTGCCTAGAATGTCGGTCGCGCGCGCGCTCATGCTCTCGCCGGGGTTGGCACCGCCGCCCCGATCATACGTTTCGCCGTGCGCGCGAGACAAGCCGCATCCCGTTGTGCACCCGACCGAAGGAGTCCCGATGAAGAATTCCCGCCTCGCCGCCGCGCTGCTGGTGGCCGCCGCCCTCGCCGTTCCCGCGTTCGTCGTCCTGCCCGCGCCGGCCGCCGCGCAGGGCGCGGAGGCCGACGCGCTGCGCGCCGTGCTGCTGGAGAGCAAGGAGAAGAACCGCGGGGTGGCGATCCACGCGAACGGCACGACGATCAACGCCGTCGTGGTCGCCGTCGACGACCGCTACGTGATCGCGCGCAGCCAGCAGTCGAGCCGCATCGTCGTGCGCCTCGACCGCATCGACGGCATATCGGCATTCTTCTGAGCCCGCCCCGCGTTGGACAAGCCGTTCGCGCCCGCGTGCGAGCGCAACCGCGAGCCGATCCTCGCCGTGCTGCGCGGGCACTTCGCGCACCGGGCGCGCGTGCTGGAGATCGGCAGCGGCACCGGCCAGCACGCCGTGCACTTCGCGGCAGCGCTGCCGCACCTCGTGTGGCAGTGCACCGACCGCGCGGAGAACCTGCCGGGCATCCGGCTCTGGCTCGCGGAGGGCGGCCTGCCGAACACGCCGGCGCCGCTCGCGCTGGACGTCGCCGGCGCGTGGCCGGACGACCGCTTCGACGCCGTGTTCAGCGCGAACACGCTGCACATCATGGCGTGGGAGGACGTCGCGTCCATGTTCGCGGCACTGCCGCGCGTGCTCGCGGACGACGCGACCGTGATCGTCTACGGGCCGTTTCGCTACGGCGGCCGCCACACGAGCGACAGCAACGCCGCGTTCGACGCGCGGCTGCGTGCCGAGGCGCCGCACCAGGGCGTGCGCGACTTCGAGCGCGTGGACGCGCTCGCGCGCGGCGCGGGCCTGGCGCTCGTCGACGACCGCGCGATGCCGGCGAACAATCGCTGCCTGGTATGGTCGCGCGCGCCTCGCGCAGCCGGCTGAACCGGCCCGGATGCGATCTGGATCAAACCCCGTGCGCGGCCGGCGTGCGATAGTCGCGGCGGACTCCGGCCCGAATGCCGGGGGGCGCGCGGCCGCGTGTCCGCACCGGATGGATGCACCCATGAAATCGCTGCTCATCGTCGCCTTGCTCGCCATCGCCGGCACCGGCTGCAACGCCGGCCACGCCGCGCCGTCGTCGCCGCTCACCGTCCGCGGCCAGGTGCTCGAAGTGCAGGACGTCGACAGCTACACCTACCTGCGCCTCAAGACCAGGGACGGCGAGCAGTGGGCCGCCGTCAACCGCGCGCCGGTCAGGAAGGGCGCGGAGGTCGCCATCGAGAACGCGACGGTGATGCGCGACTTCGAGAGCAAGACGCTGCAGCGCAAGTTCGCGACGATCGTGTTCGGCAACCTCGCCGGAGCCGCGGCACCGGCCACCGCCGCGGCACCGGCTGCCGCGGCCGCCGGCGGCGTGGGCGCGTTCCATGCCGGCCTGCCCAAGCCGGCCGACGTGGGCGACGTCAAGGTCGCCAAGGCAACCGGCGCCGACGCGCGGACCGTCGCCGAGATCGCCGGCACCAAGGGCGACCTCAAGGACAAGACCGTCGTCGTCCGTGGCAAGGTCGTCAAGTTCACGCCGGGCATTCTCGGCAAGAACTGGCTCCACCTGCGCGACGGCACGGGCGCAGCCGCCGACGGCACCGACGACCTCGTCGTGACCACGAAGGCCGAGACGAAGGTCGGCGCCGTCGTGCTCGCCAAGGGTGTCGTGCGGACGAACGTCGACCTGGGCTCGGGCTACAAGTACAAGGTGCTGGTCGAGGACGCGACGCTCACGGGTCAGTGACGGACCGGCAAGTCGTTGCCGGGACCGGGCAGGACGTTGCCGTGACCGGGCGCGACGTTGCCGTGACCGGGCAGGACGTTGCCGTGACCGGGCAGGACGTTGCCGTGACCGTGTTCGCGCGGCAGGCCTGCAATCCGTCGTCCCCGCGCGGGCGGGGATCCAGTGGCGTTTCGCTCACATGCCGCAGACTCCCACAGCGCTGGGTCCCCGCCTTCGCGGGGTCGACGCTGGTCTGACGCTGCAGCAACCCGATCGCGGCGTACGGAAACGTTCCGGCGGCGCCGCAAGTCTCTCAATCGCCGAAGCGGCCGCCCCAGCCCACGCCGCCGACATAGACGCCCTCGCTCCACCAACCGCCGTTCGCCGCGATGTCAAACTCGTTGTTGAGCACCGTCTGGTCGTAGTTGTAGCGCTCGGCGCTGATGCCGCCGTCGCCGCCGAGCGTCCGGCTGTAGCCGCCGTCGCCGGCGTCGCGCGCGCTCCAGCCGTCGCGCGGATCGCCGGTGAAGCGCGTCGCGTTGCTCATGCCGTACGACCCCGCCTGCATCGCCGCGGCGTCGCCGCTCGCCCGCGCGTGGGCCTGCGCCTGCGCATCGACCGCCGGCGGCACCACCGGTGTGCTCACCCAGCCGCTCGCCGCGTGCCGCTGCCATCCGCTCGCGGCGCTGCGGTAGACGCTGCCGTCGGGACTCGCGTACGCGGCGTTGTCAACGGCGTCGGGTGAAACGCCGCCGTTGGCCTTGAGGCTCGCGTAGTACGCGTTCGCCGAGATGTACTGCGGCGGCCCGGCCGGGCCCTTCGCGGCGCCGGCGAGCGCGGCGGGACTGTCCTGCGTCGTCACCATCGCCATGTCGTAGCCGCGCGGCGCGGGCGGCGCGTGATACGGGTCCGCCTGCGCGGACGGCAACGGCGGCGGCGCGGCGCCGACCGCAACGGGTGCTGCGGCCACGCGGGCCGGCGCCGGCATGCCGGCCGCGGCGGACGACGGGCCCGCGCCGCTCCGCTTCGCCTGCGCGGCGCGGGCCCACCAGCGATAGACGTTCGCGCTGGCCGACCCGCAGCACGGGTACGCGCCCCAGTAGCCGGGATGAAAGCGCGCACCCTGCGTACCGGTCGGCGCCCACGCGGGCGTGGCGAGACCCATCGCGAACGCGTACGTGTAACCGACGCGCGGATTCCACACGGGCGTGGCTGCCACGCCGTACGTCGCGGGCGCCGCGTGCCAGACGCTGCCGAGCCACGGCGCATGCGTGTAGCCGGTGCCGTAGACCACTGTTCCGCCCGGCGCGACGTACGCGCCGAGATAGCCGGGCGTGTAGCCCTCGAACACGACGTCGTTCGTGGCGCCGTAGATGCGCACGAACGTGGCGAAGTACACGGGCGACGACGGCGGAATCGCGTAGATCGCGTCGGGCACCGACGTCGCGAGCGTCCACGGGCCCGCGGGCTGCGCCGCGGCGAACCAGACGCCCGCCTTCACCGCGTAGTACGCACCCGGTGCCGTGCGGATCACGGGCACGCCGGCGTTCACCGCGTAGGCGAGCGCGGTGCCGGGAATGTCGGCGAACTGCGGCGGCCCGTCGAACTTCGCGACGAACGTCGGTCCGTTCTTGCGCGGAACGCTTGCCGTCTGCGGTATCGCGTTGGCCACCGCGGCGGCGCGCGCCTGCGGGGTGCCGGCGACCGCGGGCAGCACGGCGCCGGCCAGCGACGCCGGCGGAATGCGCGCGAAATCCGCCGGCAGCGCATCGCTCGCGACGAACGCCCACGGGCCGGCGAGCGCCGGTGCGCGGAACCAGCGCCCCGCGAGCAGCACGTAATACTGGCCGCTCGCGGCGTCGACGAGCACGTCGCTCGTCGTGTTGGTCGCCCACTGCAGCTGCGTGCCGACGATCGGCGCGAAATCGGGCGGCCCGCGGAACACCACGAGTTCGGTGGGCACCTGCGACGTCACGATCGCCGGCACGCCCTGCGCGAGCGAGGGCTTCGGGTTCGCGCGGCGCCCGCCGTCGAGCAGGTCGACGGCGCCGACCGCGGCGACCTTGCGCGCCACGGCGTCGATACCAGCGGGCGCGATGAACGGCTGCGTCCACGGGCCGTCGAGTGCATTGGCCATCAGCCAGCCGTCGTAGACGCGCAGGAAGAACTGCGGCTCGGACGGTGCCTTCAGGATGAGCGCGCGCGTGTTGATCACCCGCTGGAACCCGGCGCCGTCGGGGACCGGCCGCAGCACGGGCGCACCGTCGATCGGCACCAGGATCGCCGGCGACTGACTGACGACGATGCGCGGCGGATCGTTGCGCACGGTCACGGTCGCCGGGGCGGCGCCCGCCGCCGCCAGCGATGCGGCGAGCCGGTCGAGCGCGACCGTCCGCACGGCCGCGGGCAGCTGCTGCGCGAAGCTCGCCGCGAACGCGGCGCCGCGATCGGGCAACGTCGGAAAGTCGCTCTTCCCGACCACGACGCCGTCGAGCGTCACCGTGCGCGTCACCTTGTCGACGCGCGTGGCCGCGGACACCGTGATCGTGCCGAACGACTCGGCGGCAGCGCCGGCCGGCCGGAGCGCGACCGCGGCGCGAAACTCGATCCGGTTGCCCGCCCATCGCTCGACCTGCGGCGCGTAGACCAGCGCCACCGCGCCGGGCAGCGCGACGTGGCGCGGCCACGCGTCGGCGGGCGCCTGCACGACGACGGGCGCACGCTGGGGCATCGCAGCCGGTGGTGCGGCCGCGGCCTGCGACCACGAGGCGACGACGGCGAGCGCGATCAGCGCGGCGGACGGCAGGACGGGCAGTCTCTTCAAGGGGAGCTTTCGCGAACCGGGAGTGGAATGCGGCGGCGGACGCATCCACGCCGCGCGAGCGGCAGATTCTACTGCATGGTCGTTCGACCGTCGTCGCGGAGATCGGGGTCGGACGCGCATTCCCGGCGCGCGCATGCGTGCGCACGCCGCACCCACGGTCGGCGTGCCGAAGTGCGAGTCCGACCCCGGTTTCCCTGCCGCCGACTTCCGCGTTACGGTTCCGAACCCGATCTCTCCGGCTTCCGGAAGCGCCTCTCCAGCCAGCGGAACACGAGGGCGCGCGGCGGCTCGCTGCCCGTGCACACCCAGGACACGGTGCCCGGCTCCGTCAGGTACCGCTGCTGCAGGCGGCGCGCCACGTCGTCGCCGACGAAGAGCACACGGTCGCCGGGCTTGAGCGCGGTCGCGTCCGGCGGCAGCAGCGTCGGCGTGCCGTCGCGCTCGAGCATCAGCGCGGCCACGCGCATGCGTTCCGGCGGATTGGTCGGATCGGTGGCGAGGTGCTCGATCCGGAAGGACATGCCGGCGCGCTGGAAGAACGCGTGGAACATCCCCGGTTGCAGCACGTCGCACTCCAGCATCCACGCGCGCGGCGAGCCCTGTCCGACCTCGGCCCGCACGCGCTCGAGCGTGGTCACCGCGACCTGCGAGCCTTGCGTGCGCAGCACGCCGATGAACCGCTGCAGCATCGGGACCTTCAGCGCCTGCAGGCACTCGTGGACGATGATCTCCGACTGCACGAACCGCATGTCGGCGCGCGCGGCGTCCACCAGCGCCCGGTCCTGCATCTGGTTCTGGCGGATGATCACGAAGATGTCGGGCTTGACCCGGCGCGCGCGCGTCGTCGCGCCGAGGTTCACCGCGTCGATGTCGGCGCCGGCGACCAGCACGTCCGCGGTCTCGATGCCCGCGTCGTGCAGCACGTCCTCCGTGTAGTCGCCGTGGAGCAGGCGCGTCTCGCGGTCCTCGGTCACCGTGGGATCGTACGCCCGCCACTCGATGCCCTCGGCGTCGAGCACCTTCGCGATGGCGCGGCCGAAGCGGCCGAAGCCGACCAGCACCCAGCGTCCCCGCGGCGGGCGCACGCACGCCGGGCACGGCGACCCCGGGGATCCGGTCAGCCAATCCTCGACCTGCAGCACCTCCGGCGCACGCAACGCGACGCCGACGTTGAACGCGAACGTGTCGAACGGGTTGATGACCGTGACGCCGCCGAACGACTCGAGGTTGGCCTGCGCGACGCCGGACCGGGCGCATGCGACGATCGGGATCGCGGGATTGAGCACGCGCGCGCCGATCGCGATCGCCTGGTTGACGCTGTCTTCGGCGGCAAGCGCGATCAGCCCGATGCAATGCGGGCTGCGCACGCCGCAGTCCTCCAGCACGTCGGCCAGGCGCGCGTCGGCGACCAGCGTGAGCGGCGGCGTGGCGTAGTCCTCGATGGCGATGCGGGCGATGCGCTCGGCATCGGGGTCGACGACGACCAGCCAGTTGCCGAGGCGATCGAGCGAGCGCGCGACGCGGCGCCCGCTCTGCCCGTAGCCACAGACGACGTAGAACGGGTCGACGTTGCCGCGGGCGCGCCAGCGGAACGCGCTGCGCGCGAGCATCGCGCGGAACGGGGCGTCGTTGATCAGCGCGATCACCGAACCCAGCGCGTACGCCCAGCCGATCACCGACAGGTAGATCGCGAACGTGACCCACAGGCGCTGCGCGTCGCTGAACGGGTGCGGCACCTCGCCGAAGCCGATGGTCGTCGCCGTGTAGCTCATCACGTAGAACGCGTGGAAGATGGTCATCGGCTGCCGCTGCCCGCCGATCTCGATGCCGGGGATGACGGCGAGCCCGCCCACCGCGATCGCATACACGACGATCAGCGTGATCAGCGGCGCGCGCAGCCGCCGCAGGATCAGGAAGAGAATGTCGCCCATGGCCCGGGCACGCCCGCGGCGTGCGCCCCGCGCGCGGCGGGGTCAGCGCCCCTGCCGCAGCGTCTCGCCGATCAGCAGGACGACCGAGAAGAGGTTCGCCAGCAGCGCGCCGCCGGACAGCGAGACGACCACGGCGGTCCACTCGGCGTCCATCGGCATCTCGGCGACATAGAGACGCCACACCCACACCAGCGTCGCCGCGGCCAGCTGGAACGTCGCGACGAGGCTGGTCGCGAGGTGCGTCGCGCCGAGCTGCGTGCGGTCGCCGAACTTGAGCACCGTCGCGATCAGGTTCACGACCACGGCGGCCCCGAGCTCCAGCGGGTGGTGCAGCTCCGGCCGCTCGATGTCGCCGATGAAGAAGCCGAAGTTCAGCGTGCACGCGAAGATGATGAAGAAGCCGAAGACGACCTTCTCGAGGTTCACGTGGCACTCCCGCGTGGAATCAGACCGTGCGCATGATAGACCAAGCGGGGCGCGGCGGCGCGCGGCGCCGGACGTCGGCCAGCCAGCCCATCAAGGCGTTGTTGCGGCCTGGCACGCATCGCGCGCAGGCCCACAGCCGTCGTCCCCGCGAAAGCGGGGACCCAGCGGCTTTGCCCTGCCTGGCAAGTACGCGAAACGACGCTAGGTCCCCGCTTCCGCGGGGACGACGGCGGTCCAGGGATCGTGCATCCCGGCAACAACGACCTGGCGCACCGCAGCTACCGGCGCGGCTCGAGCACCATCAGTCCGGCCGCGGTGTTCGAGATCGGAATGTGGTAGTTCGCGTGCACGCGGGCGACCTCGCCCTCCAGCATCCCGCGGGCGACGATCCAGTTGACGAGCTCGACCCCCTGCGCGCCTGCCTGCTCGACGAGCTGCGGAATCGTATAGCGGGTCAGCGACTCGGGGTCGCCGACGATGCGCTCCATGCACATCTCGTCGAAGGCCTTGTTGATGAAGCCCGCGCGCTTGCCGTCGAGCTGGTGCGACAGCCCGCCCGTGCCGATCACGACGACCGAGAGGTCCTCGTCGTACGCGGCGAGCGCGCGGCCCAGCGCCCGGCCGAGCTTCCAGCAGCGCGCGGGCGTGGGCAGCGGATGCTGGACCGTGTTCACCGAGACCGGCACGACGCGTACCGGCCAGTCGCCGCCACCCGGCCACAGCAGCGCCATCGGCAGCGAGAAACCGTGGTCGACCAGCATCTCCTGGCACGTCGTGACGTCGAACTCGGCGGCGACCAGCGACTCGATCAGGTGCCACGACAGGTCGGGGATGCCGCGGAACGGCGTCAGCGTCGGGATGCCCCACCCTTCGTCCGCGTTGCGGTATTCCGCCGCCGCGCCGATCGCGAACGTCGGCATCTTGTCGAGGAAGAAATTGAGCCCGTGGTCGTTGTAGGCGACCACCGCGACGTCCGGCTTCACCTGCGCGAGCCACTCGTGCACGCGCGCGAAGCCGCCGAAGAACGGCTGCCAGTACGGGTCGTCCTGCAGGTTCTTCGCGATCGCGCGGCCGATCGCCGGGATGTGCGACGTGGTGACGGCGCCGACGATCCGCGCCATGGCTATCGCCCCGCCTCGACCAGCATCGCCTTGAACGCATCCTTGGTCATGCCCGTCTGCTGCGCGCCGACGTCCTGCACGTCGAGGCCGAAGATGCCGGCGAACTTCGCGAGGTAGTAGATGTTGCCGCCCGCCGCGATCAGCTCGAGCACGTTGCGGTGGCGGATCGCCGCGCGCTGCTCGTCGTTGAGCCCGTACTTCGCGCAGTAGGCGTCCTCGTCGCGCACGAACGCCTCGCGGTTCTCCGCGGCGTTGAACGAGTAGCACATCTTGTTCAGCGCATAGCCCTTCTGCGCCTGCGCGCCGTCGAACATCGTCGTGCCCGGTATCGTCTGCTGCATCGCTGCCTCCCCGCTGCCGGCCCGCGCCGGCGGCGTCACGCCCGCTGGCGGAAGTACTCGCGCCGCTCCGCCTCGGCGGTGAATTCCTCCAGATCCGGGTCCATCGCGAAGCGCGCCGACACGATGCCGACGAGCTTTCCCTTCTCGACGACCGGCAGGTGCCGGAAGCCCGACTCGTGCATGACGAGGAGCGCGGAGCCGAAGGGCTTGTCGGGCGCGATCGTCTGCGGCGACGGCGTCATCACCGCCGAGAGCGGTGTCGAGGCGACGTCGAGGCCCTTGGCGACGACGCGGAACGCGAGGTCGCGCTCGGTGAAGATGCCGACGATCCGCGGACCCGCGACGACGATCACCGCCCCGACGTTCTTTGCCGCCATCAGCCGTGCCGCCTTGACGACGGAGGTCTCCGGCGGCGCCTTGAGGAGCTTCTGCTTGCGCATCAGCCCCCTGACCGGTTGATCGAACATGCCTCCCCTTCGCTCTTCTCGCGGCGCGCGCGCCGCGTGTAGCGGCGGCCGGCCATTGTTGCGTTGCGGCGCGCCGCCCGGATCCGCGGGCGTGCGCCAACTCCTTCGAAGCGGGAACCCTACCTGCGACGGCAGCCACGGAAATTGACCAAGGTCAATCCGCGGCGAGCTTGACGTGAGTCAGCCTGCGCCGCGCCACGCGCGCCCACAATGGAGGCACCCGGCCGCGGGGCTTCCCTGCACCGGACTGCGCGGGTCCGTCCTGCCGCGCCGCACCATCACCAGTCGAGGGCCGTCATGTACCACACCACGAGAAGCCGGGCGCGCCAGGCGTCCGCGCAGGATCCGGGCGCGCGCGCTCCGGCGCGCCGCAGCGTACCCAAGTGGGTCTACCTGCTGTCCGCGGGCGACGGATCGATGAAGGCGCTGCTGGGCGGCAAGGGTGCCAACCTGGCCGAGATGACGCGGCTCGGGCTGCCGGTGCCCCCGGGATTCATCGTCACGACCGAGGCGTGCAACGCGTACCTCGCAGGCGGGCAGCCACCCGCCGGCCTCTGGAACGAAGTGCACGCGGCGCTGCGTCAGCTCGAGCGCGCGACCGGCAAGCGCTTCGGCGATCCCGCGGGCCCGCTCCTCGTATCGTGCCGCTCCGGCGCCCGGTTCTCCATGCCCGGCATGATGGACACCGTGCTCAACATCGGGATGAACCACGACGTGGCCGAAGGGCTCGTCAGGCTGACCGGCGACCGCCGCTTCGTCTACGACGCGTACCGCCGGCTCGTGCAGATGTTCGCGACGGTCGTCCTCGGATTGCCGCACGAGCCGTTCGAGGCGGAACTCGCCCGGGCGCGGCGCGCGTGCGGCGTCGCGAGCGACGCCGAGCTTGCCGCCGACGACTTCGTCGCCGTCACCCGCACGTTCCTCGACCTCGTGCAGGCGCGCACCGGGCGTCCGTTTCCGGCGGACCCGCGCGCGCAGCTCGCGCTCGCCATCGAGGCCGTGTTCCGGTCGTGGAACGGCAAGCGCGCGATCGACTACCGCAATGCGGCCGGCATCGCGCACGACCTCGGCACCGCGGTCAACATCCAGACGATGGTATTCGGCAACCTCGGTCCGGGGTCCGCGACCGGCGTGCTGACCACGCGCAACGTCACGACCGGCGAGCGCGAGATCGAAGGCGACTGGCTGCCCAACGCGCAGGGCGAGGACGTCGTCGCCGGGACGCGGGAGACGCGGCGCATCGCGACTCTCGCCCAGGCGATGCCGCGCGTGTGGCGTGAGCTCCGGCGCGCATGCGTCACGCTGGAGCGCCACTGCCGCGACGTGCAGGACGTCGAGTTCACCGTCGAGCGCGGCAAGCTGTGGATGCTGCAGACGCGCGACGCCAAGCGCACCGCGCAGGCGGCCGTGCGCATCGCCGTCGCGCTGGCCGGCGAACGGCGGATCACGCGCGCGGAGGCCGTGCAGCGCGTGACGGCGGAGCACGTCGACTGGTTCCTGCACCCGCAGTTCGCGGCGGCGGCGCGCAAGGCGGCGGCGGCGCGTGGCGACCTCATCGCGAGCGGCCTCAACGTGTCGCCCGGCGCGGCCGCGGGAGTGCTCGTGTTCGACCCCGACACGGCCGAGCGCGTAAGCCGCGACGAGAAGAAGGCCGTCATCATGGCGCGGCCGGAGACCAAGCCGGACGACGTGCACGGCATGCTCGCCGCGCGCGGCATCCTGACGTCGCGCGGCGGCCGCACGAGCCACGCGGCGCTGGTGGCGCGGCAGTTCGGCAAGCCCGCCGTCGTCGGCGCGACCGCGCTCGACATCGATCCGGAGGCGAAGCGGCTCGCCGTCGGCGACCGCGTGCTGCGCGAAGGCGACCCCGTTTCGATCGACGGCACCACCGGCGAGGTGTTCGCCGGCCTGCTTCCGACCGTCGTGCCCGAGTTCGACGATCCGGCGCTGCTGACGCTGCTCGCGTGGGCCGACGGCTTCCGCCGGCTGGGTGTGTGGGCCAACGCCGACTATCCCGCCGACGCGCAGCGCGCGCGCCGCTTCGGCGCCGAGGGCATCGGCCTGACGCGCACCGAGCACATGTTCTTCGAGACCGACCGCCTGCCGGTCGTGCAGAAGATGATCCTCGCGGCCGACGACGCCGAGCGCGACGCCTGCCTCGCGCGGCTCCTGCCGATGCAGCGGGCGGACTTCGAGGGGCTGTTCCGCGCGATGGACGGCGCTGCCGGTGACGATCCGGCTGATCGACCCGCCGCTGCACGAGTTCCTGCCGAGCCACGACGTCCTGCTGCACGACGTGACCGAGATGGACACGCGGTCGCGCATCGCCGGCGCCGATCTCGCCGCGGGCGCGGACCCGCTGGGCCTCGCCGGCACGCTCGCCCAGAAGCGGCGGCTGCTCGCCGCCGTCGAGGGCATGCGCGAGGCGAATCCGATGCTCGGCCTGCGCGGCGTTCGCCTCGGCATCCACCTGCCGGCGCTGGTGCGCATGCAGGTGCGCGCGATCATCGAGGCGGCGTGCGCGTGCGCGAAGGCGGGCGTGCGCGCGAAGCCGAAGATCATGATTCCGCTGACCGCGCACAACAACGAGCTCAAGTTCGAGCGCGCGATCCTGGAGGCGGAAGCGAAGGCCGTGATGCGCGAGCGCAAGCAGGCCGTGCGCTACCAGTTCGGCACGATGATCGAGGTGCCGCGCGCGGCAGTGACCGCCGGCGAGATCGCGCGCGAGGCCGAATTCTTCTCGTTCGGCACCAACGACCTCACGCAGACGACGTTCGGCATCTCCCGTGACGACGCCGAAACCGGCTTCCTGCAGGAGTACCTGCAGAAGCGCATCCTGCCCGAGAACCCGTTCGCGACCATCGACCAGGCCGGGGTGGGGCAACTCATGCGGGTCGGCGTGGCGCTCGGCCGCGCGACCCGACCGTCGCTCGAGGTCGGCATCTGCGGCGAGCACGGCGGCGACCCGCGGTCGATCGACTTCTGCCACCGCATCGGCCTCGACTACGTCTCCTGCTCGCCGTTCCGCGTGCCGGTCGCGCGGCTCGCGGCGGCGCACGCGGCGCTGGCGACGCATGGTCAGCCGCAGGGTCAGACCCTTGGCCGCCGCGCGGGGACGCCGAAGCCGCGCCGCAGGGTCAGACCCTTGGCCGCCGCGCGGGGACGCCGAAGCGGCGCAAGGCGTAACGTCCGTGGCCCCACGGGATAGGGTCTGACCCGATAGCCGCAGGGTCAGACCCTTGGCCGCCGCGCGGGGACGCCGAAGCGGCGCAAGGCGTAACGTCCGTGGCCCCACGGGATAGGGTCTGACCCGATAGCCGCACGCGGACCCGTCGAATTCGCGTAACGTATCGGCAATCGTCGGCGACGCCAGCGGCGCCAGGACCAGGAGTGCGAAACATGCTCACCTACGAAGACTGCATCGCGCTGGCCGAGTTGACGGAGGAGGAAGTCGCGGCGATCGCCGCGCACGAGCACGTGCCGGAAATCATCGCGGTCGAACTCGGCAACTACCTGGTGCACGACCCCCGGGGCGTGCCGCGGATCCGGCGCATCATCCTCGACGACATCGCGCACGCGCGCGAGCGCGGCGACACGGCAGGAGTCGCGCGGCTGAAGCTCGTGTTGCGGCACTTCGTCGCGACGCATCCTCCGGGCCCGGTGGGCTGACGCGCGGTCGGCGCACCGCACCGGTGCGCGGCGCACGCGCATGCCGCAGGTGCTGCGCGTCACCGGCAACTCCGCGAGACCGAGCCAGTGCGCGGTTGCTCCGCGCAGCCCCTCCCCGGCCCGTGGGGTGCGGGAGCGACTCGTGCAGCCGATTGCCTGCAGCGTTCCTCGCCGAGTCGGCGGTGGGCCGGAGTGACGCAGCCGCCGTTGCGCCGCAGCGCAAACTATGACAAGAATAATTACAATCAATTTGATTAATCGCGTAGCGCCGCTACCATGCGGACATGCGCTACCGAATCGACCCCTCGCTGGCCAAGACGCTCTCCTTCGCGGCCGTCCACTTCACCGTCGCGTTCACCGTCGGCTTTCTGCTGACCGGCAGCGTGCTCGTCGGCAGCCTGCTCGCGCTGGTCGAGCCGCTGTGCAACACCGTCGCCTACCACTTCCACGAAAAGCTGTGGGCGCGGCGGACGGCGCGCACGCCGGCGACCGCGGCATGACGCCGCCGCGGGCGCGCGAGCGCGGCTAGAATCTTCCTGTCGCCGCGATGGCCGTCGCGCGCGGCCGGAGTGTCGCCGTCCGTCGTCGAGGCGATCGCAGGAGGGGACATGGACAAGCCGCACTCGCTTCTACGGTGGGCAGGAGCGCTGGCCGCGCTCGCGTTCGTGACGGGGTGTGCCACGACCGACAAGCCGACTCCGACCGCCGGCACGACGCCGAAGCTGGTGCTGGTCGTACTGGTCGACGGCTTGCCGCAGGAACAGCTCACGCGCAACCACGACCTGTTCGTGCCCAATGGCTTCCGCCGGCTGATGGACCATGGCGCCTGGTTCTACGACGCCCACCAGGCGCACGCGTTCACGGTGACGGCGGTCGGCCACGCGTCCGTGTTCACCGGCGCGCATCCGTACCAGACCGGCATCATCGGCAACGAATGGCGCACGCGCGACGGCAAGCTCGTCTACAACACCGCCGATCCCGCGCACCGGTACCTCGACGGCTCGAAGGTCGGTTCCGGCGACGGCACGAGCCCGAAGAACCTCGCCGTCAGCACGCTCGGCGACGAATTGCGCTACGCGACCAACGACGCAAGCCGCGTGTTCGCCGTGTCCGGCAAGGACCGCGGCGCGATCCTGCCGGGCGGCAAGACGGGCACCGCGTACATGTACTCGGCGCAGTCCGGACGCTTCACGAGCACCAGCTACTACATGCCGGCGCACCCGGCGTGGTGGGAGCGCTACTACGCCGGCAAGCCGCAGGACCGTTGGTTCCACCAGCGCTGGGACCCGCTGCTCGACGCGCAGGCATACAGCCGGTCACTGCCCGACGGCCAGGCGTGGGCGACGAGCTACCGCAAGCTCGGCACGCGGATGGGTCTCGTGTACGGCCTGGGGGAGGCCGCGCCCGGCCCCTTCTACTACGGCACGCTGCTCGCCGGCCCGTACGGCGACGAGGCGACCGCGGACTTCACCGTCGAGCTCCTGAAGAGCGAGGGCGTGGGCCGCAATCCGGCCGGCGTGCCCGACCTTCTCGCGGTGAGCTTCTCCAGCCACGACTACGTCAACCACAACTGGGGGCCGGAGAGCCTCCAGTCGCAGGACCACCTCGTCCGCCTCGACCGCACGCTCGCGCGGCTCTTCGCCGCGGTGGACGCGCAGGTCGGCGCCGAGAACGTGCTCGTCGTGCTGACCGCCGACCACGGCTTCATGAACGTGCCCGAGTTCAGCGCCGCGCGCGGCTTCGCTGCCGGCCGCGTCGACCCGTCGGACTTGCGCAGCGCGGTGAACGCCGCCGCCGAGAAGAAATTCGGCATCGCGAAGGTCGCACCGCAGCACATGACCGGCGGCTTCACGCTCGACTACGCGGCGATCGACGCCAAGGGTCTCGACCGGGAGACCGTCGAGAAGTTCGTCGCGCGCGCGACGCTGGAGCAACCGGGCATCGCGTACACGTACACGAGGAGCCAGCTGGAGCGCGGCGACGTGCCGGCGCACCGGATCGGCCTGCTCGTGCAGCGCGCGTGGCACCGGCAGATGGCCGTCGACGTCGTCGTCGTGCCGAAGCCGTTCCACTACTTCCAGTCGAAGTCGACGTCGTCGCCAAACGCCTGCTCGCACGGCACGCCGTACACGTACGACACCAACGTGCCGCTGCTGCTGCAGGGCAGCCGCTGGGTGCGGCCAGGCCGCTACTTCGAGTACGCGGAGACGGTCGACGTCGCGCCGACGCTCGCCTATGTGCTCAACGTCCGGACGCCGAGCGGCAGCGAGGGCAAGGTGCTGGGGCAGGCGCTGGTGTCGCAGCGTTAGCGGCGGCCCCTCACCCCAGCCCTCTCCCCGCTGCGCGCGGGGCGAGGGGCGCGCGCGGAAGCGAGCCGCGTCAGCCGCCGTTCTTCTTGATGAGCGCGCGCGCGTCGTCGAGCAGCGCCGGCCCGTTGGCGCCTTTGGCGCCGACCTCGGTGAACCAATCCTTGTTCACGCCCTCGGTCAGGCGGACCCAGCGGTCGTACTCGGCCTGCGTCAGCGTGTCGAAGACGCCGCCCGCGTCCACGGCCAGCTTGCGCCCCGGCGCGGTCGTGCCGTCGAACACCTTGCCGATCTGCTTCGACCATGCGAGGCCGGTGTTGGCGTCGATCACCTTCTTCACGTCGGGCGGCAGGCTCGCGTACTTCGCCTCGTTCATCGCCACCACGAAGATGGAGTTCGACATCCGGGGCAGGCCGGGCGCCGTGTCGACGTGATACTTGGTGACCTCCTGGAGCTTCAGGGCGGGCGCGACCTCCCACGGCACCATCGCGCCGTCGATCACGCCCTTCGACAGCGACTCGGTGACCTGCGGCACCGGCATCTGCACCGGCACGGCGCCGATGGCCGTCAGGAACTTGGTGCCGATGCGCGTCGGCGCGCGGACCTTCAGGCCCTTCAGCTCGTCGGCGTTGGTCACCCGCTGCTTCGTGAAGTGCAGCAGCGACCCGTCGTGCAGATGCAGCGCGAGGACTTTCACGCCGCGGAACTCGTCCAGCGAGTTCTTCTGCACGAATTCGTACAGCGCCGGACTCCCGGTCTCGGCGTTGCGTGCCATGAACGGCAGCTCGAACACTTCCGACTTCGCGAATCGACCGGCCTGGTAGGTCGGCAGCGTCCAGACGATGTCGGCGACCCCGTCCTTCGCCTGGTCGAAGAGCTGCGGCGGCGTGCCGCCCAGCTGCATCGACGGGTAGATCTGGCACTTGATCCTGCCGCCTGACTCCCGTCCGACCTTTTCGCACCAGGGGTTGAACACCTGCGCCTGAATCGTCGCCTGCGGCGGCAGGAAGTGATGGATCTTCAGCACGACGTCCTGCGCACGGGCCGGGACGGCGCCGAGCGCCAGCGCCACGGCGGCGGCCAGCACGACGGGTTTCGCGGTTCTCATGGGTGCTCCTCCTTGGGTGGCGACGCTACTGCTTGAACGTGTGCACCAGATACAGCGAGATGATCGGGAAGTAGAGCAAGAGGACGATCCGCACGAGGTCCGACAGCAGGAACGGCACCACGCCCTTGAAGGTCTCGGTCAGCGGCACGTCCTTGGCGAGGCGGTTGATGATGTAGACGTTCATGCCGACCGGCGGATGGACGAGCCCGATCTCGACGACCATCAGCGCGAGGATGCCGAACCAGATCGACTTGTCCTGGTCGGACATGCCCCAGAAGTCGAGCCCCATCACCATCGGGTAGAAGATCGGGATCGTCAGCAGGATCATGGCGAGCGAGTCCATGACGCAGCCCAGGAATATGTAGATGAGCAGGATCACGAACATCACGAGCAGCGGCGGCATGCCGCTTTGCTTGACCCACGCGGCCAGCTCGCCGGGCATCTGCGACAGCGCGAGCGTCGTGTTCAGCATGTCGGCGCCCAGCAGCACGAGGAAGATCATCGCGGTGGCCTGCGCGGTGCCGAGCGCGCTGTCCATCAGGCCCTTCACCCGCATGCCGCCGGTGACCACCGCCAGGACGCCGCATGCGGCCGCGCCGATCGCCGCCGCCTCGGTCGGGTTCGCCCAGCCGCCGTAGATGCCGACGATCACGACGACGAATACCAGCAGCACCGGCAGCACCTCGAGCATGCTGCGCACCTTGTCGCCCCACGCCACCGCCGGCCCGGCGGGGCCTGCCGCCGGATTGATCGCCACGATGATCCGGACCACCAGCATGTAGCCCACCATCGCGATGATGCCGGGTATGACGGCCGCCATGAACAGCTTGCCGATCGACTCCTGCGTCAGGATCGCGTAGATGACGAGCGGCACCGACGGCGGGATCATGATGCCGAGCGTGCCGCCTGCGGCCAGCGCTCCGGTCGCGAGCGACCCCGAGTAGCCGAACCGGCGCAACTCCGGCAGCGCCACGTGCCCCATCGTGGCCGCGGTGGCCAGCGACGAGCCGCAGATCGCGCCGAAGCCGGCGCACGCGCCGATCGACGCCATCGCGATACCGCCCTTGCGGTGCCCGAGGAACGCCGACACGAACCGGAACAGCGACTTCGACAGCCCGCCGTGCGTCGCGAACTGTCCCATCAGCAGGAACAGCGGGATGACCACCAGGTCGTAATTGGACAGCCGCGCGTATCCGAGATTCTTGAGCGAGTTGAGCAGCGCGTTGACGTTCCCGGTCAGGTAGACGTAGCCGCCGGCGCCGACCGTGAACATCGCGATGCCGATCGGCACGCGCACGACCATCAACGCGAGCATCACCACGAAGATGAGGATGCCGACCGTGGTGCCGCTCACTGGACGACCCCCACGCTTGCGGCTGCCGCCGCTGCGCTGCCCCCGGAGGGGGAGCAATTCGCGGCCTCATCGACGCCTTGAACAGGTCGACGCGGCGGCGTGTCGGCCGCCGTCCACGCGCGCGGACGCGCGCTGCGCGCCTTGGCTTCGCCCCGCGCGCGCGGACGTCCTCGGGACGGCCCGGCGGCGCTCATCACGACCCCCACGCTTGCGGCTATCGCCGCTGCGCTGCCCCCGGAGGGGGAGCAATTCGCGCCTTGGGACAGCCCGGCGGCGCTCATCGCACGGCCCTAGCCTGCGCCGCCAGGATCGCGCGCACGTGGGTGCCCAGCATGTAGAACCCGGCGGCGGCCAGCAGCGCGAAGCCCGGCACCATCAGCGCCTGCGGGATCCACACGGGCCAGCCGAGGATCGCCGACGTCTCGCCCGCGACCTTGACGCCGAGCGCGCCGGCGGCGGTCCGCCACGCCAGGACCGTGCCGAACAGTCCGACCAGCAGCGAGCCGAACCCGTCCATCGCGGCGACCTTCGACACCGACAGGTTGTGCGTGAAGAAGTCGACCTTCACGTCGCCGTTGATCATGTGGCAGTAGGCGAAGAAGCACGCCGATGCCGCGGCCGCGCACATCTGCAGGACCTCGACGTCGCCGGGCACCGGCCACGAGAAGAGCTTGCGCCCGGTGATCGACACGATCGACATGACGACGAGGCCGACGAACACGAGCCCGCCGGCGATCGCCAGGTACTTGCACGCCGCGAGCAGCATGCGGCCGCCCGGGCCGAAGCGCGCGCCCGCTTCCGCGGACTTGTCGCCGATCGGTTCCTGCATCGTGTCCCCCCTTGCCGCAACGTGCCGGTCAACCCTGGCCGCACCACTGGCGGATGCGCTCGGGCACCTCGACCGCCTGGATCCGGTGCGGGTCGTCGGGGTGACGGCGCGCGAACACGCGCACCACCTGCCCTTCCACCAGCACGGCATCCCCCCGGCGAATGATATGCGACATCACGAAGCTCTTGCCACGCCACTGGGCGACGTAGGTGTCGACGTCGAGCACGTCGCCGTAGGACGCCGGCCGCAGGAAGCGCGCCGTCG
Source organism: Betaproteobacteria bacterium (assembly GCA_016716425.1). Taxonomy (GTDB): domain Bacteria; phylum Pseudomonadota; class Gammaproteobacteria; order Burkholderiales; family Casimicrobiaceae; genus VBCG01. The sequence goes on along the minus strand of JADJWJ010000001.1, from coordinate 167,016 downwards.
CGTCGACGACCGGCGTGCCGATGATCCCGCACTCGGCCTCGAACTCGCGCCACGGCGGCACGCCGGCCGTCCGGAAGAAGCGCAGCGACGCCGCATCCATCCACCTGAAGTAGTTCGGAAAGAAGACGATCTGCGCCGGGTCGCAGTCGCCGAACTCGACGGTGAAGTGGCTGATGTGGTGCTGGGTCATGGCGCGCCCCGCGCGCCGCCGGGCACGCCACCGCCGGCCTCGTCGAACGCGGCGACGCCGAGCGCGCGCGCGCACCCGGCCAGGGCGGCGAAGGTCCGGCGCGGCAGCGGGATGCCGTCGCGCGTGCGCTCGCGCGCGGCGATCCGTTCCGGCTCGCCCGGAAGGTGGATGGCCGTCGCGCCCGGCGCGAGCGGCGAGCCGCGCAGCCACGCGGCGAGTTCGCCAACCTGCCGCGCCAGCGCGTCGCGCGTGACGAGCCGGTCCGGTGCGAACACGATCGACAGCATGTTGTTGAGCATGGGGTTGGGATGCGGGTGCTCGTGCTGCACGTGCCCGCCCGACAGCGCGCCGCCCAGGATCTCGCACATGACGGACAGTGCGAAGCCCTTGTGCTGGCCGAACGGAAGCAGCGCGCCTGCGGGCTCCGCGAACATCACGGCCGGGTCGGTCGTCGGCCGTCCCGCGGCGTCCAGTAGCAGACCTTCGGCCATGCGCTTGCCGGCGGCCAGCGCCACGTCGACCTTGCCCAGCGCGACCATACTGGTCGCGTAGTCGAGCACCAGCGGATGCGGCGCATGCGGGACGCCGACGCAGAACGGGTCGGTCGCGAGCCGCGCGTCGGTGCCGCCCCACGGCGCGACCAGCGGCCGCGACAGCACGTTGACGAAGTGCACGGACACGAAACCCTCCCCGGCGCACTGCTCGGCCCAGCGGCCGATGCGCGCGAGGTGATGCGCGTTGGCGAGCCCGGCCACGCATACGCCGGTCGCGCGCGCCCGCTCGATCGCGACCGCCATCGCCTGCTCGCCGACGACCTGGCCGAATCCTCGGCCACCGTCCATGCCGACCAGCGCGCCATGGTCGGCGACGATGCGCGCCGACTGCCCGGCCCGGGCGATGCCCTGGCGCAGGTTGTCGACGTAGCGCGGCAGGAGGCCGATGCCGTGCGAGTCGTGGCCGAAGAGGTTGGCCTCGACGAGTCCGTCGGCCACCGTCCACGCCTCCTCGGGCGCGCAGCCGGCGGCCGCGAACGTCGCCGCGGCGGCTTCGGTGAGCGCCACGGCGTCGATGTGCACGATGTCGGTCGGCCCGGTCATCGCGCCATCCTATCCTGCCTGTTGACCATTACGGAAGTGCATGACGCCGCCGCCGCCGTTCCCGCGAAAGCGGGAACCCGGCGGTTTCCCACGAAGGGCGCTGGGTCCCCGCTCGTGCGGAAACGCCAGGCGTGTCGCGCATGCTCTCATTCAGTTCGTTCGGGATGAGCCTGGGCGCCGGTGCCCGCCGGTGTGCGCCTTTGCCATCGGATCGGCTGTGCGACCGGCGAACGCGCGGGCACGCCGTGCGCGACCAGCGCGGCGTCGAGCGCCTGCCCGCCCTCGTCGGCGAGCGCCGCGACGCGCGCCTGTCGGAGCGCGTCCGCCCGCGCTTCGGGGGTCGCGAACGCGCCGCCGTCGGCGAGGTGATCGAGGATGTGCGCGAGGTTGCGCTTCCCGCGCTCGTTGGTCGCGCCGTAGCCCTTGATCAGCCGGCCGGCCTGCGCCAGCTCGAACGCGCACGACCAATCCACGGCCGCGGCCCGCTCGATCGCGGCGAGCCAGCGGTCGATGTCCGCCTGTTCCCGCGCGAAGCGGGCGCCGCGCCGGCGCATCCCGCGCCGCCCGGCGAGCAGGCGCAGCGCGAGGAAGCCCGTCGCGCTGTCGCTGCGCAATCGCAGCGGGAACGACCACGGCGGCAGCCCTCGCGCCTGCCGCGCGCGGTCCCATGCGGCCACCCGCGCCGCCAGCCACGGCGGCAGCAGGTCGACGCACTCGGGGATGCCCGGCCGGAAGTGGTCGACGATGTGCACGACGTCGTCCGGGCCGGCGCCGGCCTCGCGGCGCACGCGTGCGAACCGGGCAGCCGCGCTCTTCTGGCCGGCCACGCGCACGACGTCGTCGAACGCCATCCACAGCGCAAGGTAGCGCGCGGTCTCGCGCGTCAGCGCGTGCGCGTGGCGTCCGTCCGGGTCGCACGCGCGCTCGGCCGCCGCGATGCGCGCGACGCGCGCGAGATAACGCTCGCCATAGGCTTCGTCCTGGAACGCGACCACGCGCGCGTGCCCGAGCGCGACGAAGTCGCGCGCCGCCGCGGGGACGGCCGCGACACGCGGGTCCGCGGCGGGCGTCGCGGCCGCCGAAGCGGGCGCCGCGGCCATTGGCGCGTCGGTGCGCACGGCGTCCCAGCCGCGCGCGAAGCCGGCGAGACTGGCCTCGGCGCCGCGTCCCGACGCGCGGACGACCGCCTCGAACGCGTCGCGCGCGAACGGCAGCGTGCCGGAGCCCGCGATCGCGCCCAGCATCACGGCGCTGACGACGGTCCCCGTCTCCTTCGCGGCCGCGTCCATGTCGAACGCGCAGAGGCGCGCGCTCTGCACGCGCGCGACGTCGAGGAGGCGCGCGGAGTCGACGCGGCCATCGCCCGGCGCCATCTTCTCGGTTGTGGTCAGCGTGCGGCTCGTCGACGCGACGAGCAGCGTGCGCTCGGGGCTCACCATGCCGCTGCCCACGATGCGCGCCGCTTCGAGCAGCTCGGAGGCGATCGCGACGTCGATGCAGCCCGGCACGGGCAGCAGCGACAGCACCGGCCGGCGGCCGGAGAGATCGGCGAGCGGGCGCGGGAACACCTCGACGTAGTAGGTCGTGGCCCCGGTCCGCTGCGCCACACCCGGGATCGACGTCGCCTGCGCCGGATAGCCGGCAGCGGTCGCCGCCTCCACCAGCCACTGCGCGAGCGTGCCGCCGCCCTCGCCCCCCAGCGCGCCGACGAGGATCGTGATCGGGCCGGTCGGACGGCACGCCCCGTCCACCAGCGGCGGGCCCCGGTGGATGGCCGCTGCTGCCGAGAAGCCCGGCGGGGGCACCGCGAATCGCGATGCCCCCGTGCTCGGCGTTCTCCGCGGTGAAGCTCCCCCGCGAACCCCGCCCACCGCCCCGGCCCCCCCCAGTCGTTTGGATCACCTCGGCGCGGTAGAACGACGGGCAGAGTGTGGCCGCATGCGCGTTCGACCCGCACAGCCCGCAGCCCACGCAGCCGTCGAGCACGGTGGCCACCGGATCGACGCGCAGCGGATCGGAAGGCGCCTTGACGGAGAGCGTCGGGCAGCCGGACAGCCGGATGCACGCGTGGTCGCCCGAGCACGTGTCCTCGTCCACGCCGTACTTGACCCGGACGACGCGCCGTCGCGCCGCGAGCTCGCGCGCGCGCCACGGCTTGCCGCGCCGCTGGCGCTCGAGCTGGCACTCGCCTTCGGCGACGATCACCTTGAGCCCGGGGAAGTCGGTCGTCAGCGCTTCGTCGAGCGTGGCGCGCATCGTGGTCACGTCGTAGCTGTCGACCGTGCGCAGCCAGCGCACGCCGATGCCCTGCAGCGTGCGCTCGATCGTCTGGTTTTCGTGCACGCGGGAGGCCGTCTTGTCGTCCGCCGCGTCCTTCGCGTCGTGGGCGGGCGTGGAGATGATTTCCTGCGTTCCCGTGGCCGACGTGTAGCCGTTCTTGAGGATCACCAGCACCGCGTCGTCGCCGTTGAACAGCGCCGACTGCACGCCGGTGATGAGGCCGTTGTGCCAGAAGCCGCCGTCGCCCATCACCGCCACCGCGCGCCGCTGCATCATCGGCGACACGCCGGCGCGGCTCGCGAGGCTCATGCCGAAGCCCAGGATCGAGTGGCCCGACGCGAACGGCTCGAACGACGCGAACGAGTGGCAGCCGATGTCGGCGGCCACGTGCACCGGGCCGACGTCCCGCTGCACGAGTTTGAGCGCCGCGAAGAACGGGCGCTCCGGGCAGCCGACGCAGAAGCCCGGCGGCCGGGCCGGCAGCGGCGCGCCGAGCGCCTTCGCCACCGCGTCGCGTCGCGCATCGGTCGCGGCGAGCCACGCGTCGCCGTCCGCGCGCGGCACGTCCGGCGCGTGCGCGGCGAGGAACGCGGCGATGCCGCGCGCGATCACCTCCACCGTGTACTCGCCGGCCATCGGCAGCGCGCCCTTGCCCGCGACGGGTGTGGCAATGTTCGCGCGGCGCAACGTGGCGAGTATCTCCTGCTCGATGAACTCGGGCTGACCCTCCTCCAGCACGAGCACCGCCCGCTGCCCGCGGCAGAACTCGGCGATCTCGTCGCCGACCAGCGGGTAGACGACGTTGAGGACCAGGACCGCGACGGCGGGCTCGCCCATCGCGTCGGCGAGGCCGAACTGCTGCAGCGCGCGGACGAGCGAGTTGTACAGGCCGCCCTGCACGACGACGCCGATGCCGTGCCGGTCGCCGCCCACGCGCTCGTTCAGGCCTTGCGCGCGGATGTACGCACGCGCCGCCGGAATGCGCGCCTCGGACTTCTGCTTCTCCTGCCGGAACGTGACGGGCGGATGCGAGAGCTTCGCGTAGTCGAACGCCGCCGGCTCGGCGAGCACGTGCCGCGTGGACACCGCCGGCGGCACGTTGTCGCGCGCCGCGAACGTGCCGCGCACGTGGCAGGCGCGAATGCGCAGCTGCAGCATCGCCGGCATGCTCGACGCCTCCGACAGCGCGAACGCGTGTTCGACGGTGCGCACCATGTGCGCGAGGTCGGGCCGCGGGTCGAGCAGCACGAGCGAGGACTTGAGCGCGTACGCGTACGTGCGCTCCTGGATCACCGACGCGCCTTCGCCGTAGTCCTCGCCGACGATGACGAGCGCGCCGCCGGTCACACCGGGCGAGGCCAGGTTCGACAGCGCGTCGGCGGCGACATTGGTGCCGACGATCGACTTCCAGGTGACGGCGCCGCGCAGCGGGTAGTGGATCGATGCGCCCAGCATTGCCGCGGCCGACGCCTCGTTGGCGCACGCCTCGACGTGAACGCCCAGCTCGGACAGGTAGTCCTTCGCCTGCACCAGCACGTCGAGCAGGTGCGACACCGGCGCGCCCTGGTAGCCGCCGACGTAGGCGACGCCCGACTGCAGCAGCGCCTTGGTGATCGCCAGGATGCCCTCGCCGTGGAAGGTCTCGCCGTCGCCGCAACGCAGCATGCGCACTTCGCTGGCAAACGAGACTTCCACGCGCGGCCCCTCCTCGCGGCCTCGACGCGGGCCGTGGCCCCCATGGTACCGGCAGGACGCTATCTGTAAATGGCATACGCTTTAGAAGTAATATAGACAATATGAATAAGCGCGCCGTTGACCTCAACCTGCTGCAGACGTTTCACGCCGTCCACGCGACCGGCAACGTGAGCCGCGCGGCCGAGCGCCTCGGCGTCTCGCAGCCGACGGTCAGCCACGCGCTGCGCCGGCTGCGGCAGTTGCACGGCGACCCGCTGTTCATCCGGACGCACGGCGGCATGGCACCGACCGCCAAGGCGCAGCGGCTCGCCACGGCGGTCGAGCACGCGCTGACCACGCTCGAGGTCGCGCTCCGCGAGACCGAGACGTACGACCCCGCGCGCTCGGAGCGCACGTTCCGGCTGCACCTGACCGATATCGGCGAGACGATCTTCCTGCCGCCGCTGCTCACCGCGTTGTCGCAGGAGGCGCCGCGCGTGCGGATCGAGGCGTTCCAGCTCGACGACCGCGCCATCCTGCCGGCGCTGGAGAGCGGCCGCATCGACCTCGCCCTCGGCTACATCCCGGGGCAGACGGGCGCGCAGCGGCAGTACCTGCTGTCCGAGCACTACGTCGTCGTGATGCGCGCGGCGCACCCGGTCGCGCGGCGCGCGCCCACCCGCGCGGCCCTCGCGTCGCTGTCGTACGCGCTGGTGCGCTCGCACCCAGCCACCGGTCGCGCGCTGCAGGCGCTGGGCCTGACCGACCGCGTCCGGCTCGAGCTGCCGCATTTCATGGTGCTGCCACGCATTCTCGCCGGGACCGACCTCGCGGCGATCATGCCGTCGCGGCTCGCCGCCGCGTTCAGCGAACTGGGCGAGTATGCGGTCTGGCGGCCGCGGGTCGGGCTCCCGCGGTTCGACGTCTCCGTCCACTGGTTCTGGCGCTTCGCGAACGAGCCGGGCAACCGCTGGCTGCGCGAGCGGATCGTCGCGCTGTTCGGCGAGGGTTAGGATCGGGGTCTGACCCTCAGGATCGGGGTCTGACCCTTAACATGCACTCCACTTCCGGCTTCGGCCTCCAGCGATGACCAAGGCACAGCGCGGCATCCAGTCGATCGAGGTAGGCGGCGCGCTGCTCGCGGCGCTGGTCGAAGCCGGCACGCCACTGCCGCTGCGCGAACTCGCGCAGCGTGCCGGCATGGGTTCGGCGAAAGCCCACCCCTATCTCGTGAGTTACGGCAAGCTCGGGCTGATCGAACAGGACCCGCTGACCGGCCACTACGGGCTGGGGCCGTTCGCGTTGCAGCTCGGGCTCGTCAGCCTGCAGCTCCTGTCGCCGCTGCGCGTGGCGATCCCCGCGATCACCGCGCTGGCCGATGCGATCGGCCACACCGTCGCGCTCGCGGTGCTGGGCTCGCACGGACCGACCATCGTCCACATCCACGAGTCCGCGCGGCCGATCCACGTCAACATGCGGCCCGGCACGGTGATGTCGATGCTGAACACCGCGACCGGAAGGGTGTTCGCGGCGTGGCTGCCGCCGGCCATCGCGCAGCACCATATCGTGCGCGAGCTCACCGACCCGGTGGTCATCGCGCAGGCGGCGGCGCGGCGGCCGCGCGCCGAGATCGCCGCGCTGCTCGCCGACGTGAAGCGGCGCGGGCTCGCGCGCGCGGTCGGCGAGCCGATCCCGGGCATCAACGCGCTGTCGGCGCCGGTGTTCGACCACGCGGGCGCCATCGTGCTCGCCGCGACGGCGATCGGTCCGGAAGGAAGCTTCGACCCCGCGTGGGACGGCGCGCTCGCACGCGAAGTGCGCCGGTGCGCCGGCGAGATCTCGCGGCGGCTGGGGTACCGCTAGCCGTGAAGTTTCGGGACGTTGTTAGAAGGATGCATGATCTATGGGCAAGCGTCGTCCCCGCGAAAGCGGGGACCCAGAGTCGTTGTCTCGCGCGTGCCAGGCGATCCCAAGACACTGGGTCCCCGCTTTCGCGGGGACGACGACTGTTGGCATGCATGCGGCACATTCAAGACGGCAACAACGCCTTGACGGTTCACAGCTAGCCAGGGTCGGAGCGGAATTCCACGCGCGCGGCGGTCGCAGCGACACCGTCTCGTCGCGCGAAATTCGACGCTGACCCTCCCGCCGGCTACTTCGGCCGCTTGTCGACGATCCGCTTCGCCTTGCCGAGCGAGCGCTCGATGCCGTTGGGCGGCAGCACCTTCACTTCGGCGGAGACGCCGACCAGGCTCTTGATGTGGTGCGCGAGGCGGCGGCCCGCCGCGTCGCCGTCGGCGCCGCCGGCGCCCGGCACGCGCTCGACCAGCACCGTCATCTCGTCCATGATGTGCGGCCGCGAGATCTCGATCTGGTAGTGCGGCGCGAGCGCGGCGTCCTTCAGCATCAGCTCCTCGATCTGGGTCGGGAACACGTTGACGCCGCGGATGATCATCATGTCGTCCGAGCGCCCGGTGATCTTCTCGATCCGGCGCATCGACCGCGCCGTCGGCGGCAGCAGGCGCGTCAGATCGCGCGTCCGGTAGCGGATGATCGGCAGCGCCTCCTTGGTCAGCGACGTGAACACCAGTTCGCCCTTCTCGCCTTCGGGCAGCACCTCGCCGGTCTCGGGGTGCACGACCTCGGGATAGAAGTGGTCCTCCCAGACGGTGAGGCCGTCCTTGGTCTCGATGCACTCCTGCGCGACCCCCGGGCCGATCACCTCGGACAGCCCGTAGATGTCGATGGCGTCCATCGCGAGCTTCGCCTCGATCGCAGCCCGCATCGTCGGCGTCCAGGGCTCGGCGCCGAAGATGCCGATCTCGAGCGAGCACGCCTTCGGGTCCATGCCCTGCCGCTCCATCTCCTCGGCGATCGCCAGCATGTACGACGGGGTCACCATGATCACCGCCGGCTTGAAGTCGGCGATGAGCTGCACCTGCTTCTCGGTCTGGCCCCCCGACATCGGGATCACCGTGCAGCCCAGCCTCTCGGCGCCGTAGTGCGCGCCGAGGCCGCCGGTGAAGAGGCCGTAGCCGTACGCGACCTGCACGATGTCGCCGGGGCGCCCGCCTGCGGCGCGGATCGACCGCGCCATCACGGTCGCCCATACGTCGATGTCGTTGCGCGTGTAGCCGACGACCGTCGGCTTGCCGGTCGTCCCCGACGACGCGTGCACGCGCACCACCTGCTCGCGCGGCACCGCGAACATGCCGAACGGGTAGCTGTCGCGCAGGTCGGTCTTGACCGTGAACGGGAACCGCGCGAGGTCGGCGAGCGCGGTCAGGTCGCGCGGGTGCACGCCTTTCGCGTCGAACGCACGCCGGTAGTGCGGCACGTGGTCGTACGCGTGCTGCAGCGTCCAGCGCAGGCGCGACAGCTGCAGCGCGGCGAGCTCGTCGCGGCTCGCGCGCTCGATGGGCTCCAGCTCGTCCGGACGCGGGCTCTTCGCGGTCATGGCCTCCTCCCTCCCAATGTCACGGCGCCGGGTCCGCGTCTCGTGAAAACCGAGCCAGGCTCGGTTTCGCGGGGGCGCGCCCGGCGGGAAAGCGAGCCCGGCTCAAGCGAGCCTGGTTCGGTTTCCTCGGTTTCCTCGGATTGTTCCGCCGGCGAGTCTGCCCGCCCCGCCCCCGCCCGGCCTTGAGTGAAATCAAGGCCGCCGCGGCGCCGACATGCGAGCCCCGCCCCGGCGGGCACGCTCACACGACGTGACCCCGGATCCGGGTGCTCTTGCCGCGGAACAGCACGATCGTCTCGCCTTTCTGGTTCTTCACGTCGACGTCGTAGATCCCGTTGCGGCCGACCAGCGTGTGCTCGCGGGCGGTCGCCGTCAGCACGTCGCCTTCGCGCGACGGCGCCAGGAACTCGATCGCGCAGCCGGCGGCCACCGTGTTGACGTTGTAGCTGTTGCACGCGTACGCGAACGCGCTGTCGGCAAGCGTGAATACCAGCCCGCCGTGGGTGATCGCGTGGCCGTTGACCATGTCGGCACGCACGGTCATCGTGAGCTGCGCGAAGCCGGGCGCGACCCGCGCGAGGCGGATGCCGAGGCCCTGCGACGCGTTGTCGCGCGCGTACATGCCGGCGGCGACCCGTTCGGCGAGCGCCTGCGCCTCGGCCGGCGACAGCGGCAGTGCGTCGTCCTGCATCCGGTCACTCCCCGAGCTTCCCGCCGGTCGCGCCACGGCGGGCGATCAGCGGCGCGAGCCGGTAGCGGTCCTCGCCGTAGTGCGCGGCGAGGTGGTGCAGCGTCGCGCGCAGGTGCGGCACGCCGATCGCGTCGGCCCACGCGAGCGGCCCGCGCGGGTAGTTGACGCCGCGCATCATCGCGAGGTCGACGTCGCGCGCGCTCGCGATGCCTTGCGTGACGGCGTCGGCCGCCTCGTTGGCGAGCATCGCGACCGTGCGCATGACCGGCAGCCCCGCCACGTCGTCGAGGCGCGACACCGCCATGCCGGCTGCCTGCAGCGCGCCGACCACGGCGGCGACGGCCGCCGGACTGCAGCCGTCGGCCGCGGCGACCGCGAGCCGCGCGCACTTCGCGTAGTCGAACGCGAGATCGAACACGACGACGTCGGGGTGGCCGCACGCCGCGGCGATCGCGGTCGCCGTCCGGCCGTCGCACGGCACGAGCAGCGTGCCGTCGGCGACGAGGTGGCCCGGCGCCAGAGCGGCGTCGGCCGGCGACGTCGCGACGTGCAATCCCGCCGCCCGCAGGCGCGCCGCGAGTCCTTCCGCCAGCACCGAGGCGCCGGCCAGCGTGACGCGCGACGGACGCGCAGCGGGCGGCTCGGTGCGCGGCGAGGGCAGCACCGCGCCTTCCCCATAGTCGTAGTAGCCGCGCCCCGTCTTGCGCCCGAGGTGGCCGGCGGCGACCCGCTCCTGCTGCAGCACCGACGGGCGGAAACGCGGGTCGTGGAAGTACGCCTCCCACACGCTCTTCGTCACCGCGAAGTTGATGTCGTTGCCGATCATGTCCATCAGCTCGAACGGGCCCATGCGGAACGCGCCCGCCTCGCGCATCACCGCGTCGATCGTCGCCGCGTCGGCGGCCCGCTCCCAGAGCAGGCCGAGCGCCTCGGAATAGAATGCGCGCGCGCAGCGGTTGACGATGAAGCCCGGCGTCGACGTCGCGTGCACCGGCACCTTGCCCCACGCGGCCGCGGTCGCGTGCACGGCTGCCGCGACTTGCGCATCGGTCGCGATGCCGCTGACCACCTCGACCAGCGGCAGCACCGGCGCCGGGTTGAAGAAGTGCATGCCGACGACGCGGCCGGGGCGCTTCAGCCCCGCCGCAAGCGCGGTGATCGACAGCGACGACGTGTTGGTCGCGAGGATCGCGCCCGGCGCGACGACGACCTCCAGCTCGCGCAACAGGCGGCGCTTGACGTCGAGGTCCTCGACGATCGCCTCGATCACGAGGCCGGCGCTGACGAAGTCGCCGAGCGCGTGCACCGGCACGATGCGCGCGGCCGCGGCCTCGGCGTCGGCCGGCGCGAGCTTGCCCTTCGCCGCCAGCGCCGCGAGCGTGGTCGCGATCTTCGCCTGGGCCTGGTCGGCCGCGCCCATCCGGTTGTCGAACAGGCGCACGCGGTGGCCGGCCTGTGCGGCGATCTGCGCGATGCCGGCGCCCATCGCGCCGGCGCCGATGACGCCGACGTCGGCCGTGCGGGGGAGTGCGTCGGCCATCGGCTACTTCCCGGTGAAGTGCGGCGGGCGCTTGCCGACGAACGCCGCCACGCCCTCGCGGTAATCGTCGGACCAGCCCAGCTCGCGCTGCAGGTCGCGCTCCAGCACGAGCTGCGCGGCAAGCGTGGCGCCGGCCGACGCGTGCAGCGCACGCTTGGTCGCCGCGAGCCCGCGCGTGGGCGCCTGCGCGAAGTGCTGCAGCAGCGCGTCCACCGTCGGCGCGAGCTCCGCGTCCTCGACGCACCGCCAGACGAGGCCCCACTCTTCGGCCTGCTGCGCCGTCAGCTTGTCGCCGAGCAGCGCCAGGCCCATCGCGCGCGCCGTCCCGACGAGCCGCGGCAGGAAGTACGTGCCGCCGGAGTCGGGGACGAGGCCGATCTTGCAGAATGCCTGCACGAAGCTCGCGGAGCGCGCGGCAATCACGATGTCGCACGCGAGCGCGATGTTGGCGCCGGCGCCGGCGGCAACGCCGTTCACCGCGCAGACGACCGGCAGCGGCAGCTCGCGCAGCGTCAGCACCAGCGGCGCGTAGTACTTGCCGATCGACTCGCCCAGGTCGACCGGCGTGCCGCCCGGCGCGACCGCGCGGTCGGACAGATCCTGGCCCGCGCAGAAGCCGCGGCCCGCGCCGGTCAGCAGCAGCACGCGCACCGCCGCGTCCGCCTTGACGCGCGCGAGCGCGTCGGCCAGCTCCGCGTGCATCGCGGCCGTGAAGCTGTTGAGCCGGTCGGGGCGGTTGAGCGTGATCCGCGCGATGCCGCCGGCGTTGTCGTACAGGATCGATTCGTACTTCATGTCCGTCCTGCCGGGAGTGTCAGACGTGCATCCGGTGCTGGACGACGCGAAACCGGCTTGCCACGTACGCGGAGTCCGTCAGCGCCGCGTTCGCGGCCGGGTTGGCGCCGGTGCCGTGGTAGTCCGAGAACGCCGCCGACTGGTTGACGAACACGCCGCCCGTCAGGTTGATCGACAGCGCGACGCCCGCGTCCTCGGCCACGTCGATCGCGCGCGCGATCACGTCGTCGCTCGTCGAGTACACGGACAGCGTCAGCGCGCCGTGCCCGCGCACGGCGTCGCGGGCGATGCCCAGGCTCTCGGCCGTCGACTCCGTGGCGATCACGAACGCGATCGGGCCGAACCACTCGTTGAGGTACGTCGCGCGGTCCTGCGTCGTCAGACCGACGATGAGCGGCGTGCGGATCGTGGCGTCCGGATACGCCGGGTGTGCGACGGCCTGCGTGTCGAGCACGAGCTTGCCGAGCGAGCGCGCAGCCTCCAGCCGCCGCAACACGCCGTCGTTCTGGACCGCGCCCAGGATTTCGACGGCGCGGGCGGGATCGGCGAGGAGGCGGCGCACGGCCTCCGCGATGCCTTCCGCCACCTGGTCGAGCGACAGGTGCCCCGCCGCGGTCGCGATGCCGCCGCGCGGCACGTAGATGTTCTGCGGCGCCGTACACATCTGGCCGGTGTACAGCGACAGCGAGAACGCGATGTTGCGCGCGACCGCCGCGAAGTCGGCGGCGCTGTCGACGACGATCTGGTTGACGCCGGCCTTCTCGGTGTAGACCAGCGCCTGCCGCGCGTGCTCCTCCAGCCAGCGCCCGTTCGCCGTGCTGCCGGTGAAGTCGATGATCCGCACCTCGGGCCGCAGCGCGAGCTCCTGCGCGATGTCGCCGCCCGGCGCGTGCGCGAACAGCGTCACGACGTTGGGATCGAAACCGGCCTCGGCCAGCACCTCGCGCGCGATCTTCACGGTGATCGCGAGCGGCAGGATGGCCGCCGGATGCGGCTTCACGACCACGGCGTTGCCGGTCGCGAGGCTCGCGAACAGGCCGGGGTAGCCGTTCCAGGTCGGAAACGTGCAGCAGCCGATGACGAGGCCGATGCCGCGCGGCACGACGCGAAAGCGCTTCTCCATCCGGATCGGATCGCCCTTGCCCTGCGGCTTCTCCCACAGCGCGCGGGCCGGCACCCGCGCGAGTTCGTCCCACGCGTACGCGACCGCCTCCAGCCCGCGGTCCTGCGCGTGCGGCCCGCCCGCCTGGAACGCCATCAGGAATGCCTGGCCCGTCGTGTGCATGATCGCGTTGGCGATCTCGAAGCTCGCCTTGTTGATCCGGGCCAGCGTCTCGAGGCACACGCCGGCCCACGCCTCGGGCCCGGCCTTCTTCCACTGGTCCTCGGCGCGGCCGGCGGCGGCGAACAGCCCGTCGATGTCGGGCTTGGGATAGGTGATGCGCAGCGCCACTCCGTACGGCGATCGCTCGCCGCCGACGTCGCCGACGGTCGCCGGTTGCGTCAACGGGAAGCGCTTGCCGAGCAGCGCGTCGAACGCGGCGCGGCCCGCTTCCGCGGCGCCTTCGCCGTAGACCTTCGGACTCGCGGACTCCGGAAACGCGCTCCAGTACGTGCGCTCGCGGATGGCCTGCACGGCGCGCTCGAGCGTGGCGCGATGGCGTTCGAAGAATGGATGCGACACGTGCGGCTCCAAAGGGGTCAGGGCTGATCTTCCGGCATTATTGCCCAGATTCTTCGCGACGCGAGCGGGAAATCGAGCCCCACTCCGGCTGCGTACTCGATCGCGCTCGGCCGGGACGCCGTCCCGCGATCCTGGTCAATCGTCGTACGTGACGACGACCCGGTCCGTCACCGGATAGCTCTGGCACGCGAGGATGTAGCCGCGCGCCACTTCGTAGTCCTCGAGCGCGAAGTTGACGTCCATGTCGACCTCGCCCTCGGTCAGGCGGCAGCGGCACGTCGAGCACACGCCGCCCTTGCACGAGTACGGCAGCTCGATCCCGTGGCGCAGCCCGGCCTCGAGGATGCTTTCGTTCGCCTTGTCCACCGCGAACGACCGCGTGGCGCCGTCGATGACGACGGTCACCTCGCACTCGGCGTGGCCGGGCTCGGGCGGCCGGTGCGCGACGTGCGCGTGCTTCGGGATGCTGGCGGCGAAGCGCTCGACCTTGATCCGCGCCTCGGGGAAGCCGCGGGCCTGCAGCGCCGCCACCACCGCGTCCATCATGCCCTCGGGGCCGCAGACGAACGCGGTGTCGATGGCGGGCAGCGGCACCCAGTGCGCGAGCAGCGCGTCCGCCTTCGCGCGGTCGATGTGCCCGTGCAGCAGCGGGAGGTCGTGCGCCTCGCGCGACAGCACGTGCACGAGGTTGAAGCGGGCGAGGTAGCGGTCCTTCAGCGCGGCCAGCTCCTCGCGGAACATCACGGTGCCGGACGCGCGGTTGCCGTAGACCAGCGTGAAGCGCGACCGCGGCTCGGCGGCGAGCGTGGTCGCCACCAGCGACAGCAGCGGCGTGATGCCGCTGCCGGCGGCGAAGCCCAGGTAGTGGCGCGCCGCGGCGGCATCGAGCGGCACGTTGAAGTGCCCGAGCGGCGGCATCACGTCGAGCGTGTCGCCGGCCTTCAGCGTCTCGTTCGCCCACGTCGAGAACACGCCGCCGGCGCACTTCTTGACGGCGATCCGCAGCGTGCCGTCCTGCACCGCGGAGCAGATCGAATACGACCGGCGCACGTCGGCGCCGCCGATGTCCGCGCGCAGCGTCAGGTGCTGGCCCGGCGCGAAGCGGAACTGCGCCGCCAGCGGCTCGGGCACGGCGAACGTGATGGCGACCGCGTCGCGGGTCTCGCGCTCGACGCGGTCGACGCGCAGCGGGTGGAATCTGCTCATCGCGCTGCCCCCTCTCCCGCTTGCGGGAGAGGGTCGGGGTGAGAATGTGGCATCGGGGTCAGTGCGGCTTGAAGTAGTCGAACGGCTCGCGGCACGCGTCGCAGCGGTACAGCGCCTTGCACGCGGTCGAGCCGAACTGCGACAGCAGCGTCGTCCGCGGCGAGCCGCAGCGCGGACACGGCACCGGCGGCGCCTTCCGCGGCGGGCTCACTGGAGTACCTTCGCGCTGCGCGCTCCGGTGTTCGCCCTCGGGGCGGCCCTTCGGGCTCACTGGGCTACCTTCGCGCTGCGCGCTCCGGTGTTCGCCCTCGGGGCGGCCCTTCGGGCTCACTGGGCTACCTTCGCGCTGCGCGCTCCGGTGTTCGCCCTCTGGGGCGGCCCTTCGGGCTCACGCCCGCGACGTCGACGACCACCGCGCGGGACTGCGGCGGCGCGATCCCGTACGCCGCGAGCTTCGCCTTCGCCTCCGGCGCGATCCAGTCGGTGCTCCACGGCGGCGACAGCCGCATGACGACGTCGACGTCGGCGAAGCCGATCGCGGCCAGGCGCTCGCGGATCATCCCCGCGATCACGTCGGTCGCCGGGCAGCCGGAGTACGTCGGCGTGACCTCGACGCGAAGACGCCCGCCGTCCCAGCCCACCGCGCGCACCATGCCCAGCTCGACGATGGAGACCGCCGGGATCTCGGGGTCCGGCACCCCGGCCAGGGCGTCCCACACGACGTCGACCGGAGGCACCGCCGCGCCCGCGCCGGCCGCGGCTGCCAGCGCGCGCTGCTCGTCGGTGACCATCACCACCGCGCGCCCGGATACGCGCGCTGCAGGAACTGCATCTCGGCCAGCAGGTGCCCGAGGTGCTCGGTGTGCACGCCCTGCCGCCCGCCGCGGCCGTTGGCGCCGTGCATCCAGGTGCCGGCAGGCAGGCTCAGCGTCGCCTCCGCGAGCACGCGCTCGACCGTCGCGAGCCACGGCGCACGCAGGGCTTCCGCATCCGCCGCGACACCGGCCGCGACCAGCACGCGGTCGACCGCGTCGGTCGCGAAGAGCTCGCCCGTGTACGGCCAGAGCCGGTCGAGCGCGCGCTGCATCCGCGCGCGCGACTCGGCGGTGCCGTCGCCCAGCCGGATGACCCAGTCGGCGCTGCGCTGCGCGTGGTAGTCGACTTCCTTGGCCGCCTTCGCCGCGATCTCGGCCACGCGCGGGTCGGCCGATCGCGCGAGCGCACGCAGCAGCAGCAGGTGCGCGTGGTCGAAGTAGAACTGGCGCGCCATCGTCGCCGCGAAGTCGCCGTTGGGCAGCTCGACGAGTTGCACGTTGCGGTACGCGCCGCCGTCGCGCAGGAACGCGAGTTCGTCCTCGCTGCGGCCGGTCCCCGCCAGGCGCGCCTCGACCTCGCCCGCGTACTGCAGCCACATGCGTCCCTGCCCCAGCAGGTCGAGGCCCACGTTGGTGAGCGCGATGTCCTCCTCGATCACCGGGCCGTGGCCGACCCACTCGGCGAGCCGCTGCGCGAGGATGACGTCGTTGTCGCCCAGCCGCAGCACGTACTCGAACAGCGCCGCGTCGGCGCCTGGCGCCGCGCCTGCGGAGGCACGCGTGCCGCCGCTCATAGGTGCTTGACCTCGTCCGGCATCGGAAAGAACGTCGGGTGCCGGTAGACCTTGCTCTTCGCGGCGTCGAACAGCGCGTCGCGGTCGCCCGGAGACGATGCGGTGATGTCGGCCGAACGCACGACCCAGATCGACACGCCCTCGTTGCGGCGCGTGTAGACGTCGCGCGCGTTCTTCACCGCCATTTCGGCGTCCGCGGCATGCAGGCTGCCGACGTGCTTGTGCGCGAGCCCGTGCTGCGACCGGATGAAGACTTCCCACAGCGGCCATTCGTTCGACACTTCGACCTCCGCAACGACTGCAGCTGCAGCCCTTGTTCAGCGTTAGGTAAACGCGGGACAATTACTCCGTCGTTCCCGCTAGTCACAGCTCGTCACAGCTCATCCCAGCTCGTCCCCGCGGTCCGCACGCTTTTCCGCGTGCGCCAGCGCGGCCTCGCGCACCCACGCGCCCTCCTCCCACGCCTGCACGCGCGTCGCGAGGCGCTCGCGGTTGCACGGCCCGTTGCCGCGCAGCACGTCGTGGAACTCCTGCCAGTCGATCGCGCCGAAGTCGTAGTGGCCACGCCCGGCGTTCCACTTGAGGTCCGGGTCGGGCATCGTGATTCCGAGGTAATCCGCCTGCGGGACCGTCTGGTCGACGAAGCGCTGGCGCAGCTCGTCGTTGGACAGCAGCTTGATCTTCCACGCGGCAGACTGCGCGCTGTGGACGCTGTCGGCGTCCGGCGGCCCGAACATCATCAGCGACGGCCACCACCAGCGGTTCAGGGCGTCCTGCGCCATCGCCTTCTGTTCGGCGGTCCCCTGGCAGAGCTTCATCATGATGTCGTACCCCTGCCGCTGGTGGAACGACTCCTCCTTGCAGATGCGCACCATCGCGCGCGCGTACGGGCCGTACGAGCAGCGGCACAACGGAATCTGGTTCATGATCGCCGCGCCGTCGACCAGCCAGCCGATCGCGCCGATGTCGGCCCACGTCAGCGTCGGGTAGTTGAAGATCGACGAGTACCTGACCTTGCCGGCGTGCAGGTCGGCGATCAGCTGGTCGCGCGACACGCCGAGCGTCTCGGCGGCCGCGTAGAGGTAGAGGCCGTGGCCGCCCTCGTCCTGCACCTTGGCCATCAGGATCGCCTTGCGCGCGAGCGTGGGCGCGCGGGTGATCCAGTTGCCCTCGGGCAGCATGCCGACGATCTCGGAGTGCGCGTGCTGCTGGATCTGGCGGACGAGCGTCCTGCGGTAGGCGTCAGGCATCCAGTCGGCCGCCTCGACCTTGACGTCGGCGTCGATGCGCTGCTGGAACGCGCGCTCCTCCGACGACATGTCCGCGAGCGCGCGGACGCTCTTCTGCCCGGTCTCCACCATCTGCGCGTACATCGACGTCCTCCGTGGGCGCCGCGCGGATCCGGCCCGGTCTGGCGCGAGCGCGCGATTATCTGATACAGTTTTGGCATGAGTCAAGAACATTCTGTATCACGTCGCTCCCGCGATCCGGCGGTCGCGCGCTGGGTCGCCCGAACGCTGGCGGCGGATCCGCCGCGCGCGAAGTCGCTGCTCGTCACCGTCTGGGGGGATGCGCTCGCGCCGCACGGCGGCGCCGTCTGGCTGGCCGCGCTGATCCGGCTGCTGGCGCCGTTCGGGATCAACGACCGCCTCGTGCGCACCAGCGTGTTCCGCCTCGTGCGCGACGGCTGGCTCGCGGCGTCCAGCCACGGCCGGCACAGCCGGTACCGGCTGACGCGCGACGGCGAGCGCCGCTTCGACGACGCCTACCGCCGCATCTACCACCGCCCGCCGGAGGAGTGGCACGGCCTGTGGGAGCTCGTCGCCGCTGCCGGCGTGCCGGCCACGCGCCGGGCGATGCTGCGCGACGAGCTCGCGTGGACCGGCTTCGGCGAACTCGCGTCCGGCGTCTTCGTCCGTCCGCACGAGCCGGCCCGGCCGCTGCCGGCGATCGTCGCGGCGCCCGGCATCGCCGGGCGCGTGGTCGTCGCGCAGGCCGGCGACCTGCCGGGCCAGCCTCCTCTCGCCGCCGCGGCCGGGCGCGCCTGGGACCTGACGGTGCTCGCCGCCGAGTACCGGCAGTTCCTGCACCGGTTCGGCGCCGTCATCGAGCGCTTCCGCGCCGGCGAAGCGCACGACCCGGAGCAGTGCTTTGTCGTGCGCACGCTGCTCGTCCACGCCTACCGGCGCGTGCTGCTGCGCGACCCGCTGCTGCCGGCCGCGCTGCTCCCGCTCGACTGGCCCGGCGCGGCGGCCCACACG
This sequence comes from Betaproteobacteria bacterium, assembly GCA_016716425.1. Classification (GTDB taxonomy): domain Bacteria; phylum Pseudomonadota; class Gammaproteobacteria; order Burkholderiales; family Casimicrobiaceae; genus VBCG01. The sequence continues at coordinate 148,532 of JADJWJ010000001.1, read as the reverse complement.
CTGTGCCGCGACTTCTACCGCCTGACGCACCGCTTGGCGGAGACGCACCTCGCCGCGACACTCGCCGGCGACGGCGAGTCGTTGCCACCGGCGAACGCGGAGTTCCGCGCGCGGTTCGGGGGGCTCTAGGGTCGGCCCCTCTGCGTCGCGCGTCCGCACGGCCGCTCCGGGATTCGAGGGTCTGCCCCTTGCCGCATGCCCATGCCACGTGCCCGCCGGCGATCGCCGGGAGTCTGGTTGGCCGCCGACGCGTCCCCGGGGGCGCCGCGCGTTCCGTCCGGGTCGAGGGTCAGACCCGCCGGACTCTGTGCAATGATGCCGGTTCGTATCGCAAAGGGTCCGACCCCTGGTGACGTCGCTCCACCTCGGCCGCTTCACGCTGCCACTGCGCCGCGGCGCGCCGCTCGGTGTGGCGTTCGTGGCACTGTACATCGCGCTGGACTGGGTGAGCCTCATCGACCCGCTCGGCCCGCTGCGCATCACCCCGTGGAATCCGGCGCCGGGGCTCGCGCTGTTCCTGCTGCTGCGGCTGGGCCTCGCGCTGACGCCGTGGCTCTTCGTCGCCGCGCTGGCGACCGAGACCCTGATCCGCGGCGTGCCCGCACCGTGGCCGGCGGTCGTCGCAGCGAGCGTGCTGCTGGCGGGCGGCTACGCGGGCGTGGCGGCGCTGCTGCGCGGGCGGCTCGGGCTGCACGGCGAGTTCGTGTCGCTGCGGCACGTGACGGTGTTCACGCTCACGGCCACGGCCGCCACGCTCGTCATCGGGCTGGTCTACGTCGGCCTGTTCCTGGCCGCCGGCGTCGTCGCGCCCGCCGACTACGCGCGCAGCGTCGCGCAATTCTGGATCGGCGACCTGATCGGCCTCGTCGTCCTGACGCCGGCCCTGCTGGTCGCCGCGCGCGCGCCGGCGCACGGCGAGGCGAGGCCCGCCGAGGCGCTGCTGCAGGCGGCGGCCGTGGTCGCCGCGCTGGTCGTCGTCTTCGGTTCGGGACTGGGCGACGAGCTCAAACTGTTCTACCTGCTGTTCCTGCCGCTCGTGTGGATCGCGATGCGGCGCGGGCTCGCCGGGACGACGGCTGCGACGCTGCTCGTGCAGGTCGGCCTGATCGGCGCGCTGATGTTCGGCGGCCACCCGCCCGGTACGGTCCTCGACTTCCAGTTGCTGATGCTGGCGCTGGCGCTCACCGCGCTCTACCTCGGCGCGTCCGTCGACGAGCGGCGCGCGGCCGAGCGCACGCTGCGCGACAAGCAGGCCGAGCTCGACCGCACGCTGCGCGCCGCCGCGGCGAGCGAGCTCGCGTCGGCGCTGGCCCACGAGCTGAACCAGCCGCTGTCCGCGATCGGTACCTACACGCGCGCCGCGCAGCTCATGGTCGCGCGCGGCGACCCGGACGGCGAGTTGCCGGCGACCATGGGCAAGGTGGTCGCGGAGGCGGCGCGCGCCGGCACCGTCATGCGCCGGCTGCGCGAGTTCGTGCGCACCGGCGCGCTCCGGCGGGAGCGGATGCAGCCCGCCGACCTGCTGGGCGACGCCGCCGCGGCGGCACGCCCTCGCGCCGAGCGCCACCGCATCCTGCTCGCGGTCACGGCGCCGGTTGACCTGCCGCCCGTGCTGGGCGACCGCGTCCAGCTGGAGACCGTGCTGCACAATCTCATCGCCAACGCCATCGACGCGCTGAAGGCACAGGGCGATGCGCGAGTCGTGCGGCTCACCGCCGCGCGGCACGACGACGCGTGGATCCGGCTGTGCGTCGTCGACGAGGGGCCTGGCGTCGCCCCGGAGCTCACGGACACGTTGTTCCGCCCGCTCGTGACCAGCAAGACGAGCGGGCTCGGCCTGGGTCTCGCGATCAGCCGCACGATCGTGGAAGCGCACGGCGGGCGGCTGTGGCTCGAGCCGGCCGCGCGCGGCGCCTGCTTTTGCCTTACGCTACCGGTTGCGCCATGATCCCCGCCACCCGACCCGGCCCCGCCATGTCCCGCCGCACCACCGTGCACGTCGTCGACGACGACGGCGCCGTCCGCGATTCGCTGTGTCTGCTGCTGCGCCTGCACGGCTTCGCGCCGCAACCCCACGCCTCCGGCGACGCGTTCCTCGCCGAGGTCGGCGAGGCAGCACCGGCCGCGATCGTCCTGCTCGACCTGCGGATGCCGGGGATGAGCGGCGCCGACGTGCAGGCAGCGCTCGCCGCGCGCGAACTCAAGTGGCCGGTGATCATGCTCACGGCGCACGGCGACGCCGCGTCGGCACGCAACGCGCTCAAGGCGGGCGCCGTCGACTTCATCGAGAAGCCGGTCGACGACACCGCGTTGCTCGCCGCGCTCGAGCACGCGGCGGCCGAGGCGGAGGCCGCCGACGCCGTCGCCGCGCGCCGGGCCGAGACCGAGCGGCGCCTGGCCCGCTTGACGCCGCGCGAGCGGGAGGTGCTGGCGATGGTCGTCGACGGCCGCCACAACCGCGAGGTGGCGCAGGCGCTCGGCATCAGCCCGCGCACCGTCGAGGTCTACAAGGCCCGGCTGATGGACAAGCTCGACGTCGAGCGGCTGCCCGACCTGATCCGCCTCGCGCTTGAGACGGCGCCGAAGTAGCGCGCCGTCCGTCGCGGCCCGCGCTGGGTGTGGACCTTTTGGTGCTTGTTGCCGAGATGCATGATCTCTGGACAACCGTCGTCCCCGCGAAAGCGGGGGCCCAGCGTCGTTGTGTCACGTGTCTGCCGGACGATCCCCAGACACCGGGTCCCCGCTTTCGCGGGGACGACGACCATTGGCATGCATGCGGTCCATTCCAGACCGCAACAACGTCGTGACGGTTAACGGCTACGGCTGCCGCACGTAGTAGAACACGAGGTAGGCCGTGAGCAGCACGGCGACCCACAGCACCATCGTCGCGGTGCTCGTCGTGCGGCCGAGACCGCCGCGCTCGCTCATCAGTCGGCCGGTCGCGCGCACGCCGGCACGCAACGCGCCGAGTGTTGCCCCACGGGCACCGCGATCGGCACGGGAGATTGCGCGCGCCAGCACGACGGCTGCCGCAGGCCCCAGCCGGCGCCAGAACCAGTCGGTGTCGAGCGTGATCGTCAGCGTCCGCTTCAGCAGCGGCAGCAGCGCGAAGAACGCGAGCCCGGAGAACAGCAGGAGCTGCAGCATCTCGACGACGTGGTAGCCCGTGTACGGGACGTAGTCGACCGGGTACGGCAGCAGCCGGTAGAGGGGCTGGTAGAACACGCCGAGCCCGATGCACAGCGCCGCGAACAGCAGCATCGCGAGCCGCTGGCTCCACGGCGGGTCGGGCGGGCGCAGCCCGGAGTCCTTCTGGAAGAACACGAACCACGGGAACTTGATGCCGGCGTGCAGGAACACGCCGGCCGACGCGGCCGCGAGCAGCAGCCACACGGCGGTCAGGTGCCCGTCGGCCGCCGCCTGCGAGATCATCGACTTGCTGACGAAGCCGGACGTCAGCGGGAACGACGAGATGGAGAGCGCGCCGATCGTGCCGCAGACCATCGTCAGCGGCATCGTGCGGAAGAGGCCGCCCAGGTCCGTGCACTTGCGGCGGCCGGTCTCGTAGAGCACCGCGCCCGCGGACATCAGCAACAGCGCCTTGTACAGGATGTGCGTGAACGCATGCGCGGCCGCGCCGTTGAGCGACATCTGACTGCCGATGCCGATGCCGACGACCATGAACCCGACCTGGTTCACGATGCTGTAGGCGAGGATGCGCCGCATGTCGTTCTCCAGCAGCGCGTAGACGATGCCGTAGAACACCATGAACAGCCCGACGAAGATGAGGAGCTCGGTGCCCGGGAAGCCGCGCAGAAGCACGTACACGGCGGTCTTGGTCGTGAACGCCGACAGGAACACCGTGCCGCTCCACGACGCCTCCGGATACGCGTCGGGCAGCCACGCGGACAGCGGCGGTGCGCCGGCGTTGACGAGAAAGCCGGCGAGGATGCACCAGTGGGCCGGCGAGTCGAGCGCCAGCCGCTCGAACGCGGTCGAGCCGGTCATCGCGACGTGGCCGACGACGCCCGCCATCAGCACCACGCCGCCGGCCAGGTGGACCATCGCGTAGCGCATGCTCGCACGGTACGCGGCCGCCGTGCCGGCGCTCCAGATCACGAGCGTGGAGCCCACCGCCATCAGCTCCCAGAACGCGAAGACGGTGACGAGGTCGCCGGCCAGCGTGACCCCGATCGCCGAGCCGGCGTACACGAACGCGGCCGGCAGCTCGACGCGGCTTTCCTGCCGCAGCGCGAACAGTGCGCCGCCGAACGCCATCACGGCGAACACCAATGCGAACATACGCGACAGGCGGTCGACGGCGAACGGCGTGACCGGATAACCCAGGAACGTGCCGCGCCAGACCACTCCGTCGGGCAATGCCAACACGAGCGCGACCGCCGCGGCGGGCACGACGAGCGCGACGGCCGCACGCGCCGTTCCCTTGAGCGGCGCGAGCGCCAGGCCGGCGGCGACGAGCAGCAGGCCCGGGTGCAGGACCTCAGTCATCGCGCGCCTCGTCGTAGTAGTCGTCCGGCCGCTTGAGGAAGACGCCCAGGGCCTTCGCCACCAGGATCAGCGCCGCGCACGCGGCAAAGCCGAACCACGCGCCGAAGGCGAACGTCCCCGCGAGACCCTCGTGCGCCGGCATCGGCACGAAGAACTCCGCGGCGACGGTCGCCGCGAGGACGGCGGCGAACGCGGCCCACAGCAGGCGGATCGTGCGCGGCCGGACGAGCCAGTGCGGTTCCACGGTCAGCCTCCCGCGAGCTGTCGCGCGAGCGCGAGCGGCAACTCGGCAAAGAAGAACATGAGGATCGTCAGCGCCGCGGTCGCCGTGAGCGCAACCACCATCGTCGCCGGCGCCTCGCCGTGCGCGTGCCCGTCCGGCGCAGGTGCCGGGCGGAAGAACGCGCGGTAGACGATCGGCAGGAAGTAGCCGGCGGTGAGCAGCGTGGACGCGACGATCACGCCGAACGCCACCCACTGTCCCGACGCGAACGCGCCGCCCAGGATGAACCACTTGGACACGAAGCCCGCCGTGGGGGGCAGCCCGATCATCGACAGTGCGCCCACGGAGAACGCCGTCATCGTCCACGGCATGCGCCGCCCGATGCCGTCGAGCTCACTCACCTCGGTCTTGTGCGCTGCGGTGTAGATCGCGCCGGCCGCGAAGAACAGCGTGATCTTGCCGAACGCGTGGGCGGCGATGTGCAGCGCGGCGCCGACCACCGACAGCGGCGTCAGCAGCGCCGCCGCCAGCACGACGTAGGCGAGCTGGCTCACGGTCGAGTAGGCGAGCCGCCGCTTCAGGTTGTCCGAGCGCAGCGCGACGATCGACGCCGCGACGATCGTGAAGCCGGCGACCACCGGCAGCCAGTCGACGCTCGTCAGGCCGGAGAGCTCGCGCACGCCGAACACGTAGACGATCACCTTGACGACGCTGAATACGCCCGCCTTCACCACGGCCACCGCGTGCAGCAGCGCGCTGACCGGTGTGGGCGCCACCATGGCCGCCGGCAGCCATCGGTGAAACGGCATCAGCGCCGCCTTGCCGATGCCGAACATGTACAGCGCGAGCAGGCCTCCCAGCGCGGCGTTGGACAGCCGGCCGTGCAGGATGCCGCCCTCCGTGAAGTCGAGCGTCCCGGCGACGTGCCACGTCGCGATCAGCGCGGTCAGGAAGAACACGATCGACGTCGACAGCAGGACCGACAGGTAGACCAAGCCGCCGCGCCGCGCCTCGGCGGTGCCGTGGTGGGTCACCAGCGGAAACGTCGACAGCGTCAGCATCTCGTAGAAGAAGAACAGCGTGAGCCCGTTGGCGGCGAAGGCCACGCCCATCGTCGCCGCGAGCGCGAGCGCGAAGCAGACGTAGAAGCGCGTCTGCCGGTGCTCGCGGTTGCCGCGCATGTAGCCGATCGAGTACAGCGAGTTGACGATCCACAGCCCGGAGGCGACCAGCGCGAACAGCAGTCCCAGCGGCTCTGCCGCGAGCGCGAGCGGCAGCCCGGGCAGCAGGTCGAACAGCGCCACCGCCGGCCGGCCACCCGCCGCGACTGCCGGGTACAGCGTGGCGACGACGGCGAACAGCGCGAACGCCGTCGCGAGGGTCGTCGCCTCGCGCAGGTTCGGGAAGCGGCCGGACAGCGCGATCGCCACGGCGCCGGCCAGCGGCAGCGCGGGGGCGAGCAGAATCGCGGTCTCGGGACTCATCGGCCCCCCCGAGCGTCGCTGCGCGCCGCTCCCCCCAGAGGGGGGCGAGCGCCTTGGGGCGGCCCGGCGGCCGCCCCGCGCGCGCCGCTCCCCCAGAGGGGCGGCGCCTTGAGCGCTTTCGGCCCCCGGCGGCTCCCAGAGGGCGCGCCGGCGGCGCTCATCGGATGCCCGCGAGCAGCGCGTCGGCGGCGCGCGCGGCCGCACCAACGGTGAGCGACGGGTCGATGCCGAAGTACACGACGGCGACGAGCAACGCGCCGGCCGGGAGGAGCAGGCCGGGCGGCGCCTCCGACAGCCGCGCGACCTCGGCCGACGGTGGGCGGAAGTACGCGACCTCGACGAAGCGCCACACGTACGCGACGGCGAGCAGCGAGCTGGCCACCGGCACGAACGCGAGCGTCCACGAGCCTGCCTCCAGCGCCGCCAGCACGAGGTACCACTTGGTGACGAAGCCGGCCGTGCCGGGCACGCCGATCAGCGACAGGCCGCCGAGCACGATGCCCGCGCACGTGAGCGGCATCGCCTTCGCGAGCCCGTCCATCCGGTCGAGCCGGACGCTGCCCAGCCGCAGCGCCACGGCGCCGGCGAGCATGAACAGCGCGCCCTTGGTGACCGCGTGGTTGAACAGGTGCACGACGCCGCCGGTCAGGCCCGCCTTCGACGCGAAACCGATGCCGAGCGTGATGTAGCCGATCTGCCCCAGGCTCGAGTAGGCGAGCAGCTTCTTGAAGTCCGCCTGGAAGACCGCGGTGGCCGACGCGACGAACATCGCCGCCACCGACAGCGCGATCAGCACGCCGCCCATCGGCAGCGCGTCGAACACGAACGTCGCGCCGAACACCGTGAAGTAGAAGCGCAGCAGCACGTAGAGCGACACCTTGGTCGCGGTCGCCGCGAGGAACGCCGACACCGCCGACGGCGCGAACGCGTACGCGCCCGGGAGCCACAGGTGCAGCGGGAACAGCGCCGCCTTGAGCGAGATGCCGACGGTCAGGAACGCGAGCGCCGCGAGGACGGGCCGCCGCGCCTCGACGGCGCCGATGCGCGCCGCCATGTCGGCGATGTTGAGCGTGCCGGTCATCATGTACAGCAGGCCGACGCCGATGACGATGAACGTGGCGCCGATCGTGCCGAGGATCAGGTACTGGTACGACGCCAGCAGCGCGCGCCGGTCGCGGCCGAACGCGATCAGCACGTAGCTCGACAGCGACGAGATCTCGAGGAACACGAACACGTTGAACGCGTCGCCGGTGACCGTGATGCCGACGAGCCCCGCGAGGCACAGGCAGTACATCGCGTAGAAGAGGTAGTGCTGCTCGGCCGGGACCTCGGCCGCCACGCTCCTGCGCGCGTAGGCCGCGACGACGACGGCGATGACGCCGAGCAGCGCCAGCACGAACGCGTTCGCCGCGTCGATCCGGTACTCGATGCCCCACGGCGGCGGCCAGTTGCCGATCGCGTACGAGATGACCCCGCCGTGCCAGACGTCGGCCAGGAGCGACAGCGCCGAGCCGGCGACGAAGGCGCTCGCCGCCATGGCGAGCACGTAGCCCACGAGGCCGCGGCGCAGCAGCACGATGAGCGGAGCCGCGACCAGCGGCACGACCACCTGCAGGACCGGCAGATGCGCGCTGATCACGTCGCTCTGGCGTCGCGTGCGGCGCGTTCGTCCTGCGCGAGGATCTCGTCCTCTTCGGCGCTGCCGTAGGCCTCGCGGATGCGCACGACGAGGGCGAGCCCCAGCGCCAGCGTCGCGATGCCGACGACGATGGCGGTCAGGATGAGGACGTGCGGCAGCGGGTTCGAGTACACGGTGAACTTGTCGCTGATGATCGGCGCCGTCCCGCCGACCAGCTTCCCCGGCGCGATGTACAGCAGGTAGACGGACGTCTGGAAGATCGACAGTCCGACCAGCTTCTTCACGAGGTGGCCGCGGGCGATCACGATGTAGAGTCCCGCCGCCAGCAGGAACATCGTGATCCAGTAGCTGAAGTGGCCGAAGGCGCTCACGCGTCGTCGTCCTCGCGGCGGCGGCCGGCGAACATGTAGAAGATCTTGAGCATCACGCCGGCAACGGTGACGCAGACGCCGGCCTCGACCCAGAAGATGCCGCGATGCTGGCCCGCCACCGGGTCGCGGTCCAGCACGAAGTAGTCGAGGAAGTTGCCGCCGAGCAGGATGCCGACGAGGCCGACGCCGGCGTAGATCAGCACGCCGGCCGCGAGGCAGGTCTCGACCAGCCAGTCCGGCACGACGCGGCGCGCGGTGGCTAGCCCGAACACGATCGCGTAGAAGATGATCGCCGCCGCGATGATGACGCCGGCCTGGAAGCCGCCGCCGGGGCCGTAATCGCCGTGGAACTGCACGTACAACGCGTACAGCAGCATGAACGGGATCATGATCTTCGCCACGACCCGCAGGACGAGGTAGTTCCTCATCGGACGTCCCCGTCGCGGCGGTCGCGCCGGCGGCGGCGCAGGAGCGCGATGACGCCGGCGCCCGCCGTGAAGACGACGGTCGTCTCGCCCAGCGTGTCGTAGCCGCGGTAGCTCGCGAGGACTGCGGTGACGACGTTGGGCACGCCGGTCTCGCGGACCGCGTCGTTGAGGTAGCGTGGCACCACGTGCTGGTGGATCGGCGCGCCGGCGTCGGAGAAGCCCGGGAGCCCGAACGTGCCGTACACGAGCACACCGGCCATCACGACGCTCGCCGCGAGCGGCAGCCACGGGCGCCCGCGCGGCTTCTGCTCCTCGCCCCGCACGAGATGGAGCGCGCCCAGCAGCAGCACGGTCGAGATGCCGGCGCCCACCGAGGCCTCGGTCATCGCGACGTCCACCGCGTCGAGCGCGACCAGCGCGGTGGCCATCAGGAAGCTGTAGATGCTCCCCAGCACGACGACCGCGAACAGGTTGCCCTGCACCGCGATGGCGACGGTGACGACCGCCATCATCGCCAGCAGCACGTTGACGATCAGCGCTTCGATGGCGCGCGCTCCCGCGGACCGATGAGCGGCTCGATGCCGCGCGTCATGCCCGCCTTGGCGAGCGCGTGCGTCGCAGCGGGGCTGGTGAAGAAGATGAGGAGGCCAAGGATGACGAGTTTCGCCGTCACGAGCGAAAGCCCGGCGTGCACCATCATCGCCAGCAGCAGCAACCCGGCGCCGAGGGTCTCGGTGACGCTGGCCGCGTGCATCCGCGTGTAGAAGTCGGGCATGCGCACGAGCCCGATGCCGCCGACGATGCAGAAGAATCCGCCGGCGACCAGCAGGACCGCGGTGAGCGCCTCGGCCGCGGCGATCACCGGCCGGTCTCCCCCTCGGCGTCGCCCGGATCGCCGAGGTCGCCGTAGCGGAAGTACTTGAGCACCGCCACGGTGCCGATCAGGTTGAGCAGGCCGTACGTGATCGCGAGGTCGAGGAAGTCCGGCCGGCCGGTGAGGAAGCCGATGACCGCGAGCAGCAGTGCCGCCACCGTGCCGATCGTGTTGGCCGCCTGCGCGCGGTCGAACACCGTCGGCCCCTTGACGGCGCGGACCAGCGCCAGCGCCAGGGTGGCGAGCAGCGCCAGCGCGGCCGCGGCGAACATCATCCGCGAGCCTCGAACCGGGTGACGCGGCCGTCCATGTCGCCGCTGGTCACGCCCTCCGCGCCCGCCGCGGTGAGCGCGTGGACGAGGAACTCGCGGCGCGACACCTCGATCGAGATGGTGCCCGGCGTCAGCGTGATCGAGTTGGCGTGCGTGGCGAGGCCGACTTCCGTCTTCTGGGTCGGAGCGAAGCGCACGAGCGTGGGCTGGATCGGCAGCCGGGGGGACAGCACGACCTTCGTGACGTCCCAGGCCGACTTCGCGATCTCCCTGGCCAGCCACGGCCAGTAGCGCGCGGCCGCGGGACCCAGGTGGATCGGGTGGCCCTCGTGGTCGACCACGGCCATCCGGCGGGCGAGCCAGACGACGGCGATCGAGCATCCGAGTCCCGCCGCCAGCAGGAACGGCGTGTAGATCCCCGACAGCGCCAGCCAGAAGAGGTACAGCGTGAGGACGGAACTGGCGGTTCTGAGCAAGCGGGCCTCCGGGGGATGCCGTCGCGCGGCGGGGCGCCGGTCCGGGACGGCCGACGTGTTTGGCGCCCGATTGTAATGACTGGCCACCGACGGGACAACCGAGGCGGGCGGCACGAGGCCGGAACGACCGGGCGGCGCCACCGCGCTGCCCTTCGCGTACGCGCTTCCCGAATTGCCGCGGCGAGCCCGCCCGCGTAGCCTCGGCGCTGCAGTAGTCTTGTCTCCCCTCCCGCGAGGATCGCGGGACTGCCCCCGCGTCGATGCGGGGGTCTTTTTTGCAGGATTCGGCCGTCAGTGGACCGTCGGCCGCTCGTCGGCGTCCGGCACTGTTTCCTCCGGCCCCTCGGCGCCGTCCGCCGCGTCCTCCCACGAGTAGCGCTTGCGCGGCGGGATGTCGCGTCCGGCGAACGCGAACGCGAGCACCACGCCGATCGCGGCGCCGGCCAGATGCGTCTCCCACGACACGCCGACCTTGAGCGGGAACACGCCCCACACCAGCGCGCCGTAGAGGAAGCTGACGAGCAGCGCCGCCGCGATCGCGCGCCGGTCGCGGCGGATCACGCCGGCGACGAAGATGTAGCCGACGAGGCCGTAGACGAGCCCGCTCGCGCCCAGGTGGAGCGCGGGACGGCCGAGCAGCCACACCGCGATGCCGGGGCCGATGTAGACCGCCGGCAGCACGATGCGCGCGGCGTCCGGGTACAGGTGCAGCATCGCGGTGCCCGCGACCAGCAGCGGCAGCGCGTTCGACGCCAGGTGCGCGACATCCGCGTGCAGCAACGGCGCCAGCAGGATGCCGGGCAGGCCCGCCCACGCCTGCGGCTGCACGCCGAAGCGCTGCAGGTGAAGGCCGAGCGCGGCGCCCGCCGCGTGGATCACGACCAGTACCGCTACGAACGCCGCGGCGACCACGAGCGCCGAACGGAAGTGCGCGCGGTTGGCGGCCGACGCGGTGAACTCGGGGTCGGGAACGTGGATCTGCATGGCCGGGGGCGCCGCGGGCGTCCGGGTTCCGGCGCGCGCTACACGCATTGTCGGTCCGCGCCCGCCGATTTCAATGGCGCCGGCGCGCGGCGCGTTCGGCCGGGTCGCGGGCGATCGCCCTATAATGGGCACGGGAAATGGGAGTCGGACGCGGGTTTCCCGGCTCGCCGGTACGACGCGAAGGCGCACGGCGCCACCCTCCGGAAATTCGCGTCCGACTCCCGCTTCGCGACAACGACGCGCGGCCGCCGCTTGCCGCGGACAAGACCAGGGAGACGCAATGAAGTGCACGCTCGTGGGGTCCCGCTACTTCGGGGCCACGGTGTTCGACGCCCTGCGCAACGACGGCACCGACATCGCGCAGGTGGTCGCACCGGCCGCCGACGACCGGCTGGCCGTCGCGGCGGCAAAGGCCGGCGTGCCGGTGCACGTGCTCGCGAACCCGAAGATCGTGCCGGGCGAGGCGATTCCCGAGGGCACCGGCCTCATCGTCGCCGCGCACACGCACGCGCGGGTGTCGAACGAGGCGCTCGCACGGTCGCGGCTGGGCGGCATCGGCTACCACCCGTCGCTCCTGCCGCGGCACCGCGGCATCGCCGCCGTCGAGTGGACGATCCTCGAGGGCGACCCGATCGCCGGCGGCTCGGTCTATCACCTGGCCGACGGCTGGGACGCGGGCGCCGTGGCGGCGCAGGACTGGTGCTTCGTCGGCAAGGGCGAGACGGCGCGCGAGCTGTGGGAGCGCGCGTTGGCGCCGATGGGACTCAAGCTGCTCGCGCAGGTCGTCCGTCACGCGCGCGAGCACGGCAACGTGCCCGCCTACAGGCAGGACGAGCGCTACGCGACGCGCGCGCCGATGATCAGGCGCACCGTCTCACTCACCGAGGAGAAGCAGCCGATGATCACGTCGCTCGTCGTCACCGTCGTGGGCCCCGACCGGCCGGGCATCGTGAGCCTGCTCTCCGCGAAGGCGCAGGGCTTCGGCGCCAACTGGTCGGGCAGCCGAATGGCGGGGCTGGCCGGCCAGTTCGCCGGCATCGTCCACTTCGAAGTGGCCCCGGACCAGGCCGACGCGCTCGCCGAGGCGCTGCGCGGGCTCGCATCCCCCGACCTTTCGGTCGTCATCGTCAGGAGCGAAGGCGCGCCCGCGCCGGCGGGCCGCCGCCTCGTACGCCTCGAACTGGTCGGCCACGACCGGCCGGGCATCGTGCGCGACCTCTCCGGCGCGCTCGCGCAGCGCGGCGTTTCCATCGAGGAGCTGCACACCGAGATCGTCAGTGGTGCCATGAGCGCCGAGCACCTGTTCAAGGTGAAGGCCACGCTGCTCGTGCCGAAGAACGTCGGCAACGACGACGTGCGCCGCGCGCTGGAGGCGCTCGCCAACGAGATGATGGTCGACATCGAACTGGGCGACGGCGGGCCGGCCTGACCGGAGGTGCCGGAGTGCCGGCGCGAGCGAGAATATTCGCCAGCGATCGGCATTTCCGCACCTTTCATTCCTTCGTCATTGGGCGTAGTGTTGGGTGACCGGCGCACGTCACGCCGGTCCACGCTCGGAACTCATCAGGAAGGAGCCCAAATGAACAGGATAACGCGCAGCCTGCTGTCCGCAGGGACGCTGGCCGTCCTGCTGCCGCTCGCGCCGGTGCCGGCCATGGCGGCCACCCTCGACAAGCCCGGCGCGACGGCGATCAGCTTCGCCACCGATTACGACCGCGTCATCGATGCGGTGGTGGCACAGCGTGTCGCGCAGAACCAACTCACGACGGCGCAGGCGCTGGTCGCCCGGGAGCAGATGCAGATCCAGTTCCGGTCGCTGTCGGCGGTGGAGCAGCGCCGCCTGCTGGCGGCCAGCCGCAATCTCGCCAATGAAGAGGCGGTGCTGGCGGCACAGAAGTCGCTGCAGGACGCCGTCGTCGACGAGGCGCGGAATGCGCTTGCCGAAGTCGAGGCGGCGAAGGCCTCGCAGCCCAACGTTCCGGGTGCGTACGTCGGTCCGCAACCCAAGCTCGGGGCCGACGGCGACTACGTGTTCGTGCCCACCACCGGCCCCTGCCGGGTGGCAGACTCGCGGTTCGCGCCCGCCGGGCAGTTGGGCGCCACGGCCGCGCGCCAGTTGTGGGGATTCTCAAATCTCGGCGGCTACGACTTCAACACGAGCCAAGGCGGCACCGGTATCGCCGGATCCGGCAACTGCACCGAAACCGTCTACCCGGGCCCGTATCCGGTGTCGGTCGTGGCGACGATCGCCGTCGTCAACACGCTGACGCAGGGTTCGATGCGCGCGTGGAACGGCGGCACGACACTGACGGTCGGCGGCGTGCTCGGCTGGAACGCGGGCGACCTCATCTCCAACACCACGGTCATTCCGATGGACCGATCGATCCCGGCATATCCGGGCAGCGGCGGAAAGCGGGACTTCGGGCTCTACAACAATTCCGGCGGTCCCGTCGACTTCGTGGTCGACGTCGTCGGCTACTTCATCATGAACCGGGCGACCGCGCTCGACTGCACGGACGTGTTCGACTCAGGGCACAACATTCCGGCCAACAACTCGCTGTTCGTGGCGGTGCCGGCGTGCCCGGCCGGCTATACCAACGTCGTTGCCCTGACGAGCCTCGGACCCGGTCTGTACACGAGCACGTTGCACCGCAACGGGTGCCGCATCGGTAACCTGACCGGCGGCGTGCTATTCGGCTATTGCGGGGTGTCCTGCTGCCGCGTGCCGGGTCGCTGAGCCGACGCTGCGACCACGCCCGGCCGCGCGCGCGGCCGGGCGTTTCTTCGTCGATCCCTCAGTCGCCGATCTGCTGCAGCTGCCACAGCCGCTGGTAGATCCCGCCGGGAATCGCCAGCAGCACGTCGTGCGTGCCGCACTCGGCGATGCGGCCGTGGTTGAGCACGACGATCTGGTCGGCGGCGCGGATCGTGGACAGCCGGTGCGCGATCGCGATGACCGTCGTGTGCCCGCGCAATTCAGCCAGCGGAAACCGAGCCTGGCTCGTTCCTTCGCGGCCCCCCCACACCTTGATGGCGCCCCGCCGCGCAGCCGTCCGCCGCGCGGACGAACGGCGCGCCGGCACCTTTCCATCCGGCGCCGGCAGGCGTACGGTGGCCGCTTGCGCCGCCGCATCGAGGCGCCGAAGTCGAGGAGACGATCATGGTCACGAGCACACGGATGTGGCTGGCCGCGGGGGCGTTCGCGGCGATGTTGCCGTGCGGGATGCCGGGGGCCGCTGCGGCGGGGATGACCGCGCCCGCGACGGCCGGACGGGCGGCGCTGGTCACCGACCTCGACGGCACGATCGACGCATTCGTCCGTGTACAGACGGCCGCGCAGGAAACTCACGGCGGCCACGGCGCCGGTCGCCCGCGAACAGCTGCAGCTGCAGTTCCTGGCGATGCCGCCGGAGGCGCGCGCAAAGGTGCTCGCCGTCGCGCAACGCGCCGCCGGCGACGAGGACCTGCGCGCCGTCGTGCGGACGATGCAGCGGACGGTGGCGGAGGCCGCGCAGCAGCAGGCCGACGCCGCGCGCAACGCGCAGCTGGCCGCGGTCAAGGGCAGCAAGCAGGCGGCGAGCACCATGCTGCAGAAGCTCGGCACCGACGGCGACCTCGTCTTCGTCGCCACCGCCGGCCCGTGCCGCGTCGCGGATACGCGACTCGGCATCGACGCCGACTGGCCCGGCATGATCGGCGGCTTCGCCGCGCGCCAGATCTGGGCGTTCTCGCTGTACGACGGCTTCGACTACGCCAGCGAGCAGGGCGGCACCGGCGTCTCCGGATCGGGCAACTGCCTCGGCACCGTGTTCACATCCACGCTCCCCGCGAGCGTCGTCGCGACCGTCGCCGTCGTCAACACGACGGCGACCGGCTACCTGCGCGCGTGGAACGGCGGCACGACGCTTACGGTCGGCGGCATCCTCGGCTGGAACGCCGGCGACGTGCTGTCGAACACGACGGTGATCCCGCTCAACCGCTACATCGACGCGTACCCGGACAGCGGGCCGGTCAAACGCGACTTCGCCGTCTACAACAACTCGGGCAGCGCCGTCGACGTGGTCGTCGACGTCGTCGGCTACTTCGTGCAGAACCGGGCCACGCCGTTGAGCTGCGATCACGTCGCCGGGCGCACCCTCGGGCTCCCGGCCGGCGCGACCACCTCGATCCACGCGCCGGAGTGCCCGGCCGGCTTCACGCCGATCGTCGCCTTTGCGGTGGCATTTTCCTACGGCGTGGACGTCGGCGCGGCGACCCATACCTACTGCAGGTTCTCCAACTACACGGGCGTGACCGAGAGCGCGCGCTGCGACGTGATGTGCTGCCGGGTGCCGGGCCGGTGACCCGCGCCGGCCGGCGTCAGTCGCCGATCTGCTGCAGCTGCCACAGCCGCTGGTAGATCCCGCCGGGAATCGCCAGCAGCACGTCGTGCGTGCCGCACTCGGCGATGCGGCCGTGGTTGAGCACGACGATCTGGTCGGCGGCGCGGATCGTGGACAGCCGGTGCGCGATCGCGATGACCGTCGTGTGCCCGCGCAATTCAGCCAGCGCCTCGGCCACGCGCTGCTCGGTCTCGCTGTCGATCCGCGACGTCGCCTCGTCGAGGAACAGGATGCGCGGCCGCCCCGCCAGCGCCCGTGCCACCGCGACGAGCTGCTTCTCGCCCGACGACAGCCGCGCCCCGCCTTCGGACAGCGGCGTCGCGTAGCCTCGCTCCAGGCGCTCGATGAACCCGTGCGCGCGCGCGGCGCGGGCCGCGGCGACGATCGCGTCGTCGGGCAGGCCGCGGCCCATGTCGATGTTCGCGCGCGCGTCGGCGGCGAGCAGGAACGGCTCCTGCGGCACGAGGCCGACGTCGGCGCGGAAGTGCGCGTCGCCGATCTGCGCGAGCGGGATGCCGTCGATCTCGATGCGGCCGGCCTGCGGCGCGTAGAAGCGCAGCAGCAGCGCGAGCAGCGTCGACTTGCCGCTGCCGGTGTGGCCGACGATGCCGACGAAGCTGCCGGCGGGAATCGTCAGCGCGACGTCGTGCAGCACCGGCGCGGCCGGGTCGTAGCCGAACGTCACGGCGGCCAGCTCGACGCGGCCCGCGCCGATCCGGCGCGCGTGCGTGGCCGCCGGGGCCTGCCCCTCCTGCAGCAGCGCGTCCACACGCGCGGCGGCGATCACCGACTGCTGCAGCAGCGAGAACTGCATCGTGATCTGGATCAGCGGCTCGACCACGCGCGCCACGTACGTGATGAACGCGTACAGCAGGCCGACCTCGACGCCCTCGATCCGCTGCGTGCCCACCGCCGCGACGATCACGACGATCAGCAGGATGTTGACGAAGTCCAGCGCCGGGCGCAGCAGCCACGCGTTGGCGCGCACCTCGCCCATCCGCGCCGCGTACTGCGCGTCGTTGGTCCGCGCGAAGCGGCGCGAGAAGCGCGCGACCGCGCCGGCCGCCTGCAGCACGCTCATGCCGGCGATGCCCTCGGCCATCTGCGCGTTGATGTCGCTGCGCAGCTCGCGCGAGCGGGTCACGGCGGCCGCCGACAGCCGCTGGTAGCCGACGACGATCGCGATCGTGGCGGGCACCAGCAGCAGCACGATCAGCATCAGCCGCCAGTCGAGCCACAGCATCGCGACGACGACGCCGAAGAGCACGGTCAGGCCGACCAGCAGCTCGAACAGCACCTTGGTGTACAGCTCGCGCACCGCCTCGGTGTCGTTGGTGATGCGGCTGACCAGTTGGCCGGTGATCGCGCGGTCGAAATAGCTCATCGGCAGCCGCAGCACGTGCCGGTACACGGCGTCGCGCAGCCGCCGCACCGAGCGCGCCGCGAGCCCGGCCAGCCGCACGAGCTCGAAGTAGCGGATCGCAGTCGCGAGCCAGCCGGTGACGAGGTAGCCGCCGATCAGCAGCGCCACGGCCGTCGCGTCGAACGTGCGCGGCAGCAGGTAGTCGTCGATGAGGCGCTTGCCGAAGATCGGCCCCGCCGCCTCCAGCAGCCCGGCGACCGCGAGCCACACGGTGGCGCGCACGACCTGCCGGCGGTCCGGCCGCGCGGC
Organism: Betaproteobacteria bacterium; assembly: GCA_016716425.1. Taxonomy (GTDB): domain Bacteria; phylum Pseudomonadota; class Gammaproteobacteria; order Burkholderiales; family Casimicrobiaceae; genus VBCG01. Next base: position 131,218 of record JADJWJ010000001.1, on the reverse strand, counting down.
GCGCCACAGCAGCGCCAGCGCCTGCCGGCGCTCGCGCGCGCCGACCCGCTGCAGGTCGGGGTGGTCGGCGAAGTCGTCGGTGCGGCCGGTCATCGTCAGACGTCCTCGAGGCTCGCCTCGAGCTGCTGGTAGCGCCACTGCGCCGCGTACCAGCCGTCGCGTGCGACCAGTGCCGCGTGCGTCCCCTCCTCGACGACGCGCCCGTTCTTCAGCACCATGATCCGGTCGGCGTCCGCGACCGCCGACAGCCGGTGGCTGACGATGATCGCCGTGCGCCCGGCGCGCGCGCGCCTGAGCTCGGCCAGGATGCGCGCCTCGGTGCCGGTGTCGACCGCCGACAGCGCGTCGTCGATCAGCAGCAGCGGCGCGTCGGCCAGCAGCGCCCGCGCGATCGCCACGCGCTGCCGCTGCCCGCCCGACAGCGTGACGCCGCGCTCGCCCACGCGGGTGTCGTAGCCGTCGGGCAGCCGCGCGATGTCGGCGGCGAGGTCGGCCATCCGGGCGACGCGCTCGACGTCGGCGCGCGTCGCGTCGGCGCGCGCGAGCGCGATGTTGTCGGCGATCGACGCGGAGAACAGGAACGGCTCCTGCGGCACCCACGCGATCGCGCCGCGCAGCGCGGAGAGCCGGTAGGCGGGCAGTGCGTGGTCGCCCCACGCGAGCGTCCCGGCCTGCGGCTCGTAGTGGCGCAACAGCAACGCGAGCAGCGTCGACTTGCCGGCGCCGGTGGGGCCGACGATGCCGAGCGTCCGCCCGGCGGCGAGCTCGAAGTCGATGCCGGCGAGCGCAGGCGCACGCTCCGCCGGCGCCGCCGTGCCGTCGGCCGCCGGATACGCGAACGTCACCCGCTCGCAGCGCAGCGTGCCCGCCGGCGCGGCGGCCACGCCGCCGCTGTCGGCGACGGACAGCGGCGCACGCAACAGCGGCTCGAGCCGCGCCCACGCCGCCTTGCCGCGTTCGATGAGCGACAGCACCCAGCCGGCGGCGAACATCGGCCAGATGAGCTGCGTCAGGTACATGGTGAACGCGGTCAGTTGCCCGATGGAGATCTCGCCGTGCCAGACGAGCGCGCCGCCGACGCCGAGCGTTAGCGCACCGGCGGCGGTCAGCGTGAGGCCGACCGCCGGCTCGTAGGCGGACTCCCACTTCTGCGCGCCGAACCCGGCGTCGGCGGCACGTTGCGCCCGCTGTCCGAACTCGCGGTCCGCATTGGCTTCGAGACCCAGCGCGCGCAGCGTGCGCACGGCAGCGACCGTCTCCTGCACGTGCTCGTTCAGGTCCGAGAAGCGCTCGAGCGACGCCCGCCATGCCTCGTGCACGTGGCGCGAGATCGTGAAGAACGCCCACGCCATGAACGGGAACGGCAGCAGCGCGACGAGACCCAGCCGCCAGTCGACGGCGAGCGTCATCATCGCGACGACGAGCACCAGCGTGAGCGTCCCGTCGAACGCCGCGAGGAACGCCTCGCCGGCGGCCATCTCGACGGCGTCCACGTCGTTGGTCGCGCGCGCCATCAGGTCGCCGGTACGCTGCCGGTGGAAGAACGGCGGTCCCTGCCGCGCGAGCCGCGCGTACAGCTGACCCCGCAGCTCGACGCCCAGCCGGAACGCGGCGCTGAACAGCGCCAGGCGCCAGCCCACGCGCAGCACGTAGATGACGAGCCCCATCGCGACGAGGATCGCGATCTCGCGCCACAGCGCGCCGCCCGTCACTTCGCCGGCGACCAGTCCGTCGATGACGTGCCCGACGCGGCGCGGCACGTACACGGTGAGCACGGCGATGCCGACGAGCATCGCCGCCGCCGCCGCGTAAGCACGCCAGTGCCGCCGGGCGAAGCCCGCGATGAGTTCGAGCAGGGTCACGACAGGGTCGAAAACGATGGCGCGCGGACTCTGCGCGGCAGTGCGGATTGTATCGGCCCGGGTGCGGGCACAGGCGCGCGGACCCGGCCGGCGTCGCTCGACGCGGCGCTACGGGACGTCGTTGCCGCGACGCTTGACACTCGTACAGCCGTCGTCCCCGCGAAAGCGGGGACCCAGTGTCTTGGCTCTCGTCACGCGAAGCGAGCGAGCAACGCCGCTGGGTCCCCGCCTTCGCGGGGACGACGGTGGACGGTATGACCCGGCAGCGTACAAGGCATCCGGCAGCGACGCCCGACGGTCGACCGCTACCGGTGCCGGCCCTGCCCGCGCGGGTCGTCGCTCCAGCGCCCGCCTCGCGCGGGTCCCGGCTTGCCGCCGCGGCCCGCCCCCGGCTTGCCGAATCCCGCGCGGCGAGCCGGTGCCGCGCCGGGGGCCGACGCGCGCGCCCGCGGCTCTAGACCCGGGATCACGTGCGTCGGAATCGCCGCACCGGTGAGCCGCTCGATCGTGCGCAGCGTGCCGCGCTCGGCGTGATTGGCGAACGACACCGCGATGCCGCTGGCCCCGGCGCGGCCGGTGCGGCCGATCCGGTGCACGTAGTCCTCGGCCTGCCGCGGCAGGTCGAAGTTGATGACGTGCGTCAAGCCGGGCACGTCGATGCCGCGGGCGGCGACGTCGGTCGCGACCAGCGTGCGCACGCCGCCGCGGCGCAGGTCGGAAAGCGTGCGGTTGCGCTCGCGCTGGTTCATGTCGCCGTGCAGCGCCGCCGCCGCGTGGCCCTCGCCCTGCAGCTTCACGGCGAGCGCCTCGGCGTCGCGCTTGGTCGCGATGAACACGATGCTCTGCCGCATCGCGACGTCGGCCAGCAGGTGGTCGAGCAGCCGGTGCTTGTGCGCGCGGTCGTCGGCGAAGTGGACGCGCTGCTCGATGGCGAGCGGCGCGGCGGTGCCGGTGGCGACGTGGACGCGTACCGGCTCGCGCGTGAGCTTCGCGGCGAGGCGGCCGGCCGCCCCGTCGAACGTCGCCGAGAACAGCACGGTCTGGCGCGTCGGCGGCGTCAGCGCGCACACGCGCTCGACGTCGTCGGCGAAGCCCAGGTCGAGCATCCGGTCGGCCTCGTCCAGCACCAGCATCTCGAGCCGCGACAGGTCCACACGGCCGCGGTCGACATGGTCGAGCAGGCGGCCCGGCGTGGCGACCAGCAGGTCCGCGCCGCGTGCGAGCTGCCGGTTCTGCACCGGATACGGCGCCCCGCCGTAGAGGCACACCGTGGTCACCCGCAGCCGCTGCCCGTAGCGCACGGCCTGCTCGGCGACCTGCTGCGCGAGCTCGCGCGTGGGGGCCAGCACCAGCACGCGCGGCGCGCTCGCCAGCCGGTGCTTCGCGGGCAACGCCTGCGGGGCCTGCGCCAGCCGGTGCAGCGCCGGCAGCACGAACGCGGCGGTCTTGCCGGTTCCCGTCTGCGCGGAGCCGATGACGTCGCGCCCGGCGAGCAGCGCGGGAATGGTCTGCGCCTGGATCGGCGTGGGTTGCTCGTACCCGCAGGCCGCGAGGGCCTCGAGCAGTTGCGGGGCAAGATTCAGTTCTGCAAAACGCATGGTCATGTCCGATCGTGACGACGCCGGGCAGGTGCCCGGTGGAAATCGTCGCGCCATGCGTCGCCGCGGCCCGCGACGCGTTGGCGTCGCCGGCAGCCGGGGAACGAACGCAGGATCCGGGCGCGCACGAGTGCGCGGCGGCCGCGACGGGCTTGCCAACTACCATCGTCGCTAACCGGGAGCCGCCGGGCGCGGAAGCGCGCGGCGGGAGCTCGGGCGCGCTTGCGGTGCGCCCGGAAGATTAGAAGCCGATGTCGCGGCTGCCCGGGAAGTGCGTCACTTGCGGCAGGGCAACCGTCAGCGTGCTCGGGGTGGTGCGCCGCAAGTTGCGGATTGTATCAGATTCCGCAACCGCCGTCGCGGCGCGACCTGCAGCGGGTCCTCGTCGTCGTCCTCGTCGTCCTCGTCGAGATCGTCGTCCCCGTCGCCGCCGTCCGGGTCGGGGTCGCCGATCGGGACCACGTCGTCGCCGGGCCCGCGCAACGCGGGACCGGCGGCGTCCGCGAGCGGCGTCCGCCCGTCCACGGCACGGTCTACAACGGCGGAATGCGCAGCACCTGGCCCGGATAGATCTTGTCCGGGTGCGTGAGCATCGGCTTGTTGGCCTCGAAGATCACCATGTACTTGTTCGGATCGCCGTAGTGCGCCTTGGAGATCTTCGACAGGTTGTCGCCGGACACGACCGTGTAGAACCGCGCCTCCGGCGCGCTCTGGTCGACCGACATCATGTTCTTCACCGCCACGACGCCGGCCACGTTGCCGCAGCACAGCGCGATCTTCTCCTTGGTCGCCTGGTCCGGCGCGACGCCGAACACCGAGACCGTCGACGTGGCGCCGTCGAACGTGACGGTGAGGCCGGTCGCCGACAGGTTCTGCGCCTTGATGTAATCGAGGATGGCGTCGCCGGCCGCCGCGTTGGCCGCGGCGATCTTCGCGTCGTTGGCGGGGTCCGCCTTGACTTCGGCCATCGCTGCCTGCGCCTGGCCGCGCCCGAAGAGCTTCTCGCCCGCTTCCTTCACAAAACTCAACAGTGACATGGTGCTCCCTTCCGTTGCATCGAACGCCGCCGGCCCTCCGGCGGCCCGTGGTTCATGGCATCAGCTTACACCGGATGCGCGGCGGCCGTCCGCGACGGCGGGCCCCGATTGGAGTAGTCTTGGCGGATGTGCCCCGCACGGGAACCGACAACGTGAAACTCCTGGCCTGCCTGCTGCTGGCACTGCTTCTGGCCGGCTGCATCCCCATCGGCGCGCGCGTGTCGAACATGTACGCGCAGCCGGCGGCGGCGCATTCCCGCGCGTAGCGCCCGCCGGACGCCTAACCGGCGCCCTCGGCCGGGATCGTCCGCACCGACAGCACGCCGTCGATCGCGGCCAGCGCCGCGACGGCGTCCGCGTCGACGGGGCTGTCGACGTCGACCAGCGTGTAGGCCATTTCGCCGCGCGACTTGTTCACCATGTTGTGGATGTTGAGGCCGGCGCGGGCCATCGTCGTCGAGATCTGCCCCAGCATGTTCGGCACGTTCGCGTTCGCGATCGCGACCCGGAACGGCGACTCGCGCGGCATCTCCACGCTCGGGAAGTTGACGGCGTTGGCGATTGCGCCGTGCTCCAGGTACTCGCGCACCTGGTCGACCACCATGACCGCGCAGTTCTCCTCGGCCTCGGCCGTCGACGCGCCGAGGTGCGGCAGCGCGATCGCCCGCGGCTCGCGCATGAGACCCGGGCTCGGAAAGTCGCACACGTAGGCCTTGAGCTTCTGCGCGTGCAGCGCGGCGGCCACCGCCTCGTCGTCGACGATGCCGTCGCGCGCGAAGTTGAGCAGCACGGCGCCGGCCTTCATGGCCGCGAGGCGCTTGGCGTCGATCAGGTTGCGGGTGACCGGCAGCAGCGGCACGTGCAGCGTTACGAAGTCGGACTGCTTCAGCAGTTCCTCGATCGTCCCGGCGCGGCGCACGGACGCCGGCAGCCGCCACGCTGCGTCGACGGTGATCTCGGGGTCGAAGCCCGTCACCTTCATGCCGAGCTTGATCGCGGTGTCGGCGACCAGGCTGCCGATGGCGCCCAGCCCCACGATGCCGAGCGTCCGGTGCGGCAGCTCCACGCCGGCGAACTGGCGCTTGCCGTCCTCGACCTTTGCCTCGAGGTCGGGCGCGTCCGGGTCGAGGCTGCCGATGTAGGACAGCGCGGGGATCACGTTGCGCGCGGCCAGCAGCAGCGCGGCCAGCACCAGTTCCTTCACCGCGTTCGCGTTGGCGCCGGGCGCGTTGAACACCGGCACGCCGCGCTGCGACATCTGCGCGACCGGGATGTTGTTGGTGCCCGCACCGGCGCGGCCGATCGCCTTGACCGAGGGCGGGATCGCCATCGCGTGCATGTCGTGCGAGCGCACGAGGATCGCGTCCGGCTCGCCGACCGTCTTGCCCACCGCGTACCGCGCGGCGGGGAAGCGGTGCAGTCCGTGGCTCGAGATCTGGTTGAGCGTGAGGATCTGGTACTTCTGCGTCGCGGAGGTCATCGTCAGCCGTGCATCCGCTCGAAGTCCTGCATGTACTCGACCAGCGCGGCCACGCCATCGACTGGCATGGCGTTGTAGATCGACGCGCGCATCCCGCCGACCGCGCGGTGGCCCTTCAACTGCACCATCCGCCGCTCTTTCGCGCCCTTGAGGAACGCCTCGTCCAGCGCCGGGTCGGGCAGCCTGAACGGCACGTTCATCCGCGAGCGGTCCTCGCGCCGCACCGGGCTCGGTAGAAGCCCGACGCGTCGAGGCAGTCGTACAGGAGCTTCGCCTTGGCGATGTTGCGCTGCTCGATGGCCGCCACGCCGCCCTGCGCGAGCAGCCAGCGGAACACGAGGCCCGCGATGTAGATCGCGTAGGTCGGCGGCGTGTTGAGCATCGAGTCGGCCGCCGCCTGCTCCTTCCAGTGGAACGCCGACGGCGTGATCGGCAGCGCGCGGTCGAGCAGGTCGTCGCGGACGACGACGATCGTGAGTCCGGCGGGCCCGATGTTCTTCTGCGCGCCGCCGTAGATGACGCCGTACTTCGCGACGTCGACCGGCCGCGACAGGATCTGCGACGACATGTCGGCCACCAGCGGCACGTCGCCGGTGTCGGGCGTCCAGTGGTACTCGACGCCGCCGATCGTCTCGTTGCTGCAGATGTGCACGTACGCGGCGCCGGGGGTCAGCTGCCAGGTCGCGCGCTCCGGTACGTACGAGAACGCCCGGTCCTCCGCCGACGCGGCGACGTTGACGTTCACGTACTTCTTCGCCTCCTTCAGCGACTTCTTCGACCACTCGCCGGTGTTCACGTAGTCGGCGACGGTGAACCCGTGCACGAGGTTCATCGGCACGATCGCGTTCTCGCCGATCGCACCCCCCTGCAGGAACAGCACCTTGTAGTTCGCCGGGATCGCCAGCAGCGCGCGCAGGTCGGCTTCGGCCTGCTCGGCGATCGCGATGAATTCCTTGCCGCGGTGGCTCATCTCCATCACCGACATCCCGCTGCCGTGCCAGTCGAGCATCTCGGCGGCGGCGGTGCGCAGCACCTCCTCGGGAAGCACGGCGGGGCCGGCGCTGAAGTTGAAGATGCGCATGGGATCGTTCCTGCAGGCTCGAATCGGGGCACCGCCGGCATCGCACCGGTCGGCGGGACACCGGCATTATGGGCGCACGCGTGCGCCCGGCTCCGGCAACGCTAAAATCGGCCCGATGAAACGCCCCTTCGCCGCCGCCATCGCGCTCGGCGCGGCGCTCGCCGGCGCCGCGGCGCCGGCGTACGCCGCCGCCGGACGTCGGGCCGAAGTGCAGGTCGCGCTGTGCGGCGATCCCGCCGCGATCGAGCGCGCGCTCGACCTGAAGCCTCGCGCCGCGCCTTACGAAACCTGGCTGTTCGACGATGAGTCGATGGCGCTGCACGAGCGCGGCTTGCGGCTGCGCCTGCGGATTCGTGCCGACGGCGGGGAGCTGACGCTCAAGGCCGTGGACCAGCCGTGCACGGCGCTCGGGCCGGCGCTCGTGCCCCGGCGGCAGGGCAAGTGCGAGTACGACGTGCACGGCGACCGGATGACCGGCGCCGTCTCCATCTCGGTCGCGCTCGACGCACGGGCGTCCGCGGCGCTCGTCGCGGGACGCATGGCCCTCGCGGAGGCGATGAGCGAGGCGCAGGTCCGCTTCCTGCGCGAGGCGACCAGCGCCTGGCCGCTGCCGCCGGGCCTGCGCGCGTTGGGCCCGATTGCCAATCGCGTGCTCCGCACGCCCGGCGGCCGCTACGACGTCGACGCGCAGCAGCTGCCGGACGGTCGGCACTTCGTCGAGATCTCGGCCAAGGTGCCCGTGTCCGCGGCGCCCGCGACGCAGCGCGCGCTCCACGCGCGGATCGAGCGCGCCGGCGTCGCGATGTGCGTCGACCAGGGGGCGCAGGCCGGCAACAAGCTGCGCGCGCTGCTGCCACCCCGGTGACGCGCGCACGCCGTCACGGACGGCGGTGCGCGTGCATGTCGATCGGCCCCTCGTCCGGCAGGTCGATCCCCAGCAGCCGCGAGACCTTGAGCGGCGTGTCGGAGCGCAGGTGTCGCTGCAGCTCCTCCTGCAGCTGCCGATCCGCGATGGTCATCCGCGAGCGCAGCCGCACGTACTCGGCCCACGAGCTCAGGATGTACCGCTCGACGTACTTGCCTTCCTCGGCGAGGTCGCGGAACACGCGCCAGCTCGATGCGCCGTTGCGGCGCCGGACCGGGCCCATCGCACGGACCGCGCGCAGGAACGCCTCGCGCGCCTCCGGCTCGACGCGGTACTCGATCTGGATCAGCACCGGGCCGTCGTCGGGCTGCGGCTCGTCGGCGAACGACAGCTCCGGCAGCTGCGCGCCGGGCAGCACGTCGCGATCGGCGCCGAGCCGCACGCGTGTGCGGCGGTTGAAGGCCTGCAGCAGCAGCAGCACGGCCGCGGACGACAGCAGCGCGACGCGGGTGCCGCCCCACGTCGCCAGCGCGCCCCACGCGATGCTGCCGAGCGCCAGGCTCGCCTGCACCGTGAAGAAGTTGATCGCGACGGCGCGCGCGCGCACCCACGCGGGCGCCGCGCTCTGCGTCGCGGCGCCAAGGCTCGCGAGCACGCCGACCCATGCCGCGCCCGCGCCGACCGTGCCGACCAGCGCCAGCGTGACGTGCTCGGCCATCGCCACCAGCGTGGTCGCGATCACCCACAGCAGCGCGAATCCGGTCACGACCCGGTTGAGCGCATTCCTGCGCAGCAGGCGCGGAATGGTCAACGCGCCGGCGACCGCCCCGGCGCCGAAGCCACCGAACAGCAGCCCGAAGCCGCCGGCGCCGAGGTGCAGCTGGTCGCGGGCGATGACCGCGAGCAGCGCCCACAGCGCGCTGCCGCAGACCGCGAACATCAGGTTGCGCAGGACGATCGCGCGCATCGGCGCCGAGTGGCGCGCGAACCGCACGCCGCTCCCGATGCCCGACACCAGCGTCTCCGGCACGCCCGGCAGCGCCGGCGGCTGCGGCGGCCAGCCGCGCACGACGAGCACCATGCCGACGAAGCACGCCGCGCTCGCGAGGAACGCGTTGCCGGTCCCGAGCCACGCGGCGACGGCGCCGGCGGTGGCCGGACCGACCGCGCGCGCGACGTTCATCGCCACCGCGCCCAGCGCGACCGCCTGCGGCACCTCGTGCCGGGCGACCAGGTCGTTGATCGACGCCTGCTGCGCCGGCATGTAGAACGTGAACCCGGTGCCGATGACGAACGTGAGCGCGAGCAGCGGCCACGGCGCCATCAGGTCGGCGAGCGTGGCCGCGCCGAGCAGCAGCGCGCCGGCGAGGAACACGATCTGCGTGGCGAGGATCACGCGCCGCCGCTCGACGATGTCCGCGAGCGCGCCGGCGAGCAGCCCCACGGCGAACGCGGGCGCCGTGCTGGCCGTCTGCACGAGCGCGACCATCAGCGCCGACGGCGTCATCGTGGCCATCAGCCACGCCGCCATCGTCGACGTCATCGTGTAGCCGAGCGCGACGCCGATCGACCCGAAGTAGAACCCGCGAAAGCGCGCGTGCCGCAACGGCGACGACGCGAAGGCGGCAGCGAGCGACGAGTTCAGTGCGGGCAGCACGGGCGCAGTGTAGCCTGCCGCCCGCGCCCGGCGCTCATCGCGCGCCGCGGCCGGCCAGCGCCTTCCGGCCCCACAGCCAGACGTACTGGACGCCGGACGCGGCGACCGTCGCCAGCGCCAGCGCGAACAGCGCGTGCAGCCCGCCACCACCCGCGATCCAGCCCGCACCGGCCGCCAGCGCCAGCAGCAACACGGTGAACTCGACGACCGTGTTGAGCTTCGACAGCCGCGTGGGCGCGATGTCGAGGTCGCCGCGAACGAGCCGGTACGCCGCCGCGCCCGCGACGATCACGACGTCGCGTCCGACGATGGCGACCGCGAGCCACACCGGCACCAGCCCGTGCCATGCCAGCGCGACGGTTGCCACGAACATGCCGAGCTTGTCCGCAACGGGGTCGAGCAGCGCACCCAGCCGCGACGTGAGCCCGAACCGGCGCGCGATCCAGCCGTCCGCGAAGTCGCTGACGGCCGCCAGCAGGAACGCGGCCAGCGCTGCCGCGAACGCCCCGTTCGCGATGGTGACCGCCACGACCGGGACGAGGCCCAGCCGCAGCAGCGTGATCAGGTTCGGCAGGTGGCGCATGGCCGGCGCGCAGCGGGCGCGCATCGCCGCGTGGACGGCGCGTCAGGTCCGGTACGACGGGTCGCGGCGGTCGATCATTCGCGTCAGCGCCTCGAACACGTCCTGCCCGGCGCCGAACCGCGGGTCGAACTGCAGCGAGTCGGCCGTGCAGCGGCGCTGCACGTCCTCCGGGATCGGCCGCGGGCGGCCCATCGCCAGCGTGGCGAGCTGGATCTCGCACGCGCGCTGCAGCAGCCACAGGATCGCGAACGCGCGCGGCAGGCTCTCGCCCCAAGCGAGCAGCCCGTGGTTGCGCAGGATGACCGCCTGCCGCTCGCCGATGCTCGCGAGCAGCCGCGGCCCCTCGTCCGCGCGCACCGTGATGCCCTCGAACTCGTGGTAGGCGACCTTGCCGACGAGCTGCGCCGAGTAGAAGTTGGTCGGCGACAGCCCGTCGTCGAGGCAGGCGACCGCAAGCCCTGCGGTCGTGTGCGTGTGCATGACGCAGTGGGCATTGGCGATGTTCGCGTGGATCGTCGCGTGCGGAGTGAACCCCGCCGGGTTGATCGGCCAGCGCGACTCGCCGACGATATTGCCCGCGAGGTCGATCCTGACGAGATTCGACGCCGTCACCTCGCTGTAGTGCAGGCCGAACGGATTGATCAGGAAATGGCGGTCCGGCCCCGGCAGGCGCAGCGAAATGTGGTTGTAGATGAGCTCCGTCCAGCCCAGCAGGTCGAAGATCCGGTACGCGGCGGCGAGTTGCACGCGCGCGTTCCACTCGTCGGCGCCGAAGCGGGACGCCGGGGCGGTCTGCGGGGTGGCGGTCATCGTGGCTCCGGGGTCAGACGAAGCGAAAGGCGACGACGCCGAGGGGTCCGTAGTCGACGCGGAAGCGGTCGCCGGCGACGGCGGTCACGGGGCGGGTGAACGAGCCGGCCAGCACGACGTCGCCGGCCTCGAGGCGCTCGCCGTAGGGCGCGATCCGGTTCGCGAGCCACGCCACGCCCGTGGCCGGATGACCGAGCACGCCGGCGGCGAGCCCCGTCTCCTCGACGGTGCCGTTCTTCTCCAGCAGCGCGCCGACCCAGCGCAGGTCGACGTCCGCCGGCCGGACGCGGTGCGCCGCCGAGCACGACGCCGGCGTTGGCGGCGAAGTCGGCGATGGTGTCGAACACCTTGCGCGGCGCCTTCGTGTCGCGGTCGTACTGCTCGATCCGCGCATCGATGATCTCGATCGCCGGCACCACCCACTCGGTCGCGGCCAGCGCGTCGTCGCGCGTGACGCCCGGCCCGGCGAGCGCCCGGCCGAGGACGAACGCGAGCTCGACCTCGACGCGCGGGGCGATGAACCGGACCGCCGGGAGGTCGCCTTCGGCGAAGAACATGTCGTCCATCAGCGGTGCGAAGTCCGGCTCGTCGATCTGCGACGCCTGCTGCATCGCGCGCGACGTCAGGCCGATCTTGCGCCCCTTGACCACGCGGCCGTCGGCCCGTTCGAGCTTCACCCACTCGCGCTGGATCGCGTAGCCGTCGGCGATCGTCATCTGCGGGTGGACGCTGGAAAAGTGGCGCAGCTGGGTGCGCGACCTGCGCGCGTCGTAGAGCCGGCGGGCGAGATCGCGCGTGACGTCGGGACTCAGCATCGGCGAGGCCGCCATCAGGGCTCGCGCATCCGCGCGTGCAGGTTGTTGTGCTTCCACGTCCCGGCTTCCGCGAACTCGCCGACCTCGAGCGACAGTGCGAGCCCCTGCCGCTCGAACAGCGGCGCGAAGTGCGCCTTCATCGCGGCGAACAGCGCGTCGCCGGTCGCCCGGAGCACCGCCTCGCCGCGGCCGGCGCCGACGGACAGCCGCGCGTGCACGAACGCCGCGTCCGCACGGCCGTCGCCGATGCACCAGTGATCGGCGGCGATCGCGCGCACGCGCACGCCGCCGACCGGGTACACGTGCCGGCCGTCCTCCGCGAACGCGGCCAGTGTGCGCGCGAGCGCCGCGCACAGACCAGCGAAGTCGCCGGTTGCACGCAGGTTGCCCGAGTACTCGATGGTCAGGTGGGGCACTTCGCTTCCTTCAGGTGGTTCGCCGCACGGCGACCTCGCATGCGCCCCTCACCCCGACCCTCTCCCCGCAGGCGGGGAGAGGGAGTGCGATGGCGACGACCGCGCCAAGTACGCTCCCTCGCCCCGCGAAGCGGGGAGAGGGCTGGGGTGAGGGGCAATCGCATCCGCACGATCACCCCGCGATCGGCGCGACCGGGAAGATGGCGTTGATCTGCCCGGTCCCCGAGCTGCCGAAGTACGGCGTGACGATCTCGACCGGCCGGTCGTAGTCGGCGCCGCCCAGCGCGCCCAGCAGCATCGCGGTGTCGTGCATGTGACCCTCCCCCATGCACTTGTCCGCGTACATCGGCAGCATCGCCGTGAACGTCCGCCAGTCGCCGCGCTGCCACAGCTCGACGACCCGCAGGTCGACCTGCTCCAGAAACGGGTCCCACAGCTTGTGCAGGTACTGCTCGGACACGCCGTTCTGCGCGAACCGGTGCGACAGCGATCCGGACGCGAAGATCGCGACGGTGCCGTCGTAGTCGTCCTCGATCGCGCGCCGCACGGCGCGTCCGAGCACCGCGCTGTCGGCGAGGTCGTGCACCGTGCACAGCGCCGACACCGACAGCACGTTGAAGTGCTGGTCGTCGTTCATGTAGCGCATCGGGACCAGCGTGCCGTACTCGAGCGTCAGCGTCGTCGCGTCGTGCGCGCGCGTGCGCACGCCGGCGGCGGTCGCCGCGTCCGCGATCAGGTGGCCGAGCGCCGGGTTGCCCGGGTACGCGTACGCCATGTTCCGGATGAAGTGCGGCAGCTCGTTGCTCGTGTAGACACCTTCGAAGCGCGGCGCGCAGTTCACGTGGTAGCCGGAGTTCACCAGCCAGTGCGTGTCGAACACGACGATCGTGTCCACGTCCAGCGCGCGGCAGCGGCGGCCGATCTCCCGGTGCCCGTCGATCGCCGCCTGCCGGCAGCCCTGGTGCGGCCCCTCCTGCTCCGACAGGTACATCGACGGCACGTGCGTGATCTTGGCCGCCAGCGCGAGCTTGCCCATGTTCGTGACTCCTCCGGCGCGCGCTACCGCGCGCCCCACTGCGGGATGTGGTGGGACCCGAGCGACACGCAGACGTTCTTGGGCTCGAGGAACGCCTCGAAGCTCCAGGTGCCGCCCTCGCGGCCGGTGCCCGACGCCTTGGTACCGCCGAACGGCTGCCGCAGGTCGCGCACGTTCTGGCTGTTGACGAAGCACATGCCGGCCTCGATGGCCGCCGCCACGCGGTGCGCACGCGCGAGGTTCTCCGTCCACACGTACGACGACAGCCCGTACCGCGTGTCGTTGGCGATGCGGACGGCGTCGGCCTCGTCGGCGAACGGGATCAGGCACGCCACCGGCCCGAAGATCTCGTCCTGCGCGATCCGCATGTCGTTGCGCACGCCGGCGAACACGGTCGGGCGCACGAAGTTGCCGGCGGCGACGTGCGCCGGCACTTCCGGCGCGTCGAGCCCGCCCGCCAGCAGCGTCGCGCCCTCGGCCGGCCCCAGCTCGATGTACTGGCGGACCTTGGCGAGGTGCTCCTTCGAGATCATCGGCCCGACGATCGTCGCCTCGTCCAGCGGGTCGCCGACGGCGATGCGCTCGGCGCGCAGCGCGAATTCCTGCGCGAAGCGGTCGTGGATGGACTGCTGGACGAGGATGCGCGACCCGGCCGTGCACCGCTCGCCGTTGTTGGAGAAGATCATGAACACGGCAGCGTCCAGCGCGCGGTCGAAGTCGGCGTCCGCGAACACGACGAACGGGCTCTTGCCGCCCAGCTCCATCGAGAACTTCCTGACACCCGCCGCCTGCACGATCCGGTTGCCGGTCGCCGTGCTGCCGGTGAACGAGATCGCGCGCACGTCCGGATGGCGCACCAGCGCCTCGCCGGCCGTGCGGCCGTAGCCGTGCACGACGTTGAGCACGCCCGGCGGCACGCCCGCCTCCAGCGCGAGCTCGCCCAGCCGGCTCGCGGTGATCGGCGAGAGCTCGCTCATCTTGAGCACCGCGGTGTTGCCGAACGCGAGGCACGGTGCGACCTTCCACGTCGCCGTCATGAACGGCACGTTCCACGGCGAGATCAGCGCGCACACACCCACCGGGTGGAACAGCGTGTAGTTGAGCATCGCGTCGTCGACCGGGTAGGTGTGGCCGTCCACCCGCGTGCACATCTCGGCGAAGTAGTGGAAGTTGTCGGCCGCGCGCGGGACGAGCGCGCGGCGCGTCTGGCCGATCGTCTGCCCGGTGTCGCGGGTCTCCCATTCGGACAGCTCGGGCACGTGCGCAGCGACGAGGTCGCCCAGCGCGCGCATGATCCGCGCGCGTACCTTCTGCGGGGTGGCGGCCCAGCGCGGGAACGCGGCCTTCGCGGCGGCCACGGCGGCGGCGACCTCGGCCTGCCCGCCCGCCGCCACGTCGGCCAGCGTCTGCTGCGTGGCCGGGTTCACGGTGGGAAACGTCTCGGCGCTGGCGACCGGCTTGCCGTCGATCAGGTGGTGGATGTACATGCAGTTCCTCGCGGGCCGTTCACGGGGTCAGACCCAATGCGTCGGATTCCCACCGGGGTCAGACCCTGAGGGTGCCGAATCGTGGCCGCCAAGGGTCTGACCCCTATACGATGGTGTTGACGAGACGCCCGATGCCGTCGATCTCGGTGACGACCTCGTCGCCGGGCCGGACGTCGGTCACGCCCTCCGGCGTCCCGGTGAGGATCACGTCGCCGGGTGCGAGCGTCATGAAGCCCGACAGGTATTCGATCAGGTACGGGATATCGAACACGAGGTCGCGCGTGTTGCCCTGCTGCGTCACCGTGCCGTTGACGCGCGTGCGCAGGTCGAGGTTCGCCGGATCGGGGACGTCGGCCGCGTCGACCAGCCACGGTCCCAACGCGGTGCAGCCGTCGCGGTTCTTCACGACGAGGTTGGGCCGGTACCAGTTTTCGAGGTAGTCGCGGATCGCGTAGTCGTTGGCCACCGTGTAGCCGGCGATCACGCGCCACGCGTCCGCGCGCGCGACGTTGGCGGCCGGCCGGCCGATGACGACGGCGAGCTCGCACTCGTAGTGCATGAACGCCACGCCGTCCGGGCGCGGCGTCTGCCCGTGGTGGCCGACCAGCGTGTTCCGCTCCTTGAGGAACACGAGAGGCTCCTCCTGCGCGGCGAACGCGAGTTCCCGCGCGTGGTCGGCATAGTTGAGACCCAGCGCGACGATCGTACCGGCGTCGACCGGCGGCAGCCAGACGACGGCGTCCTCGGCGACCACGCGGCCGTCGGGCAGCAGCAGGCCCTCCGCGTGCGGCGTCGCCTCGTGCAGCGCGCCCGCGTACGCGACGCGCGCGGTCCTCACGCGGCCTCCGCGGCGTCGACCAGCGTGTTCTCGAGCGTGCCGACGCCCGCGACCGTCACCGCGACGCGCTGGCCACGCCGCGCGTGCGGCGCATCCGCGGGCACGCCGGTCAGCAGCACGTCGCCGGGGGCGAGCGTCATGAACGCGCTGACGTCGGCGACGAGCCGCGCGACCGGGCGGACGAGATCGCGCGTCGTCGCGCGCTGGCGCAGCGCGCCGTCGACCTCGACCCGGATCTCCAGCGCGTCAGGGTCGGGCACGTGCCGGCGCGCGATCGCCCAGGGCCCGAGCGCGCAGAAGCCGTCGCGGCAGCGGAAGCGGACCGCGGGCCGGTAGAGGCTGTCGTGCGGTATGCAGAAGTCGCTCGCGACGGTGTAGCCCGCGACGAAGTCCGGCGCGTCGGCGGCCGCCACGCGGCAGGCGGTGCGGCCGATGACGATCGCCAGGCTCGCGCCGATGGCGAGCGCGTCGACACCGTCCGGCACGACGACCGGCCGCCGGTGCGCGGAGCGCGTGTTGCGCGGGCGCACGTACAGCACCGGGGCATTCGGCGGCGCCCGGTACGGCGGCGCGTGGACGGTGTCGCCCAGCGCGGCGAGCGTGCCCTTGTCGTTGAGCAGGACGCCGTAGACCGCGCCGGCCACCGGCGGCTGCCATCCGAGGTCCGCCGCGGCACGCGTGCGCCCGCACCACGCGAGCGTGCCCGCGCGCGGGTCGACGCGCACGTCGCGGGCGAGCGGCTCGCCGGCGACGCGCACGAGCGCCTCGTCGATGGCGAGGTTCATCGCGGGCGGCGGAGGGTTGCGCGGGGCCGGGCGGCCGGCGTAATATTTAACATGTTAATGATTACATCACTGGTCCGTTAGCGTGTCAAGCGGAGTCTCGCCGATGCCCGACGTCATCCCCCACCGCAACCTCCCGCTGCTGCTGCTGCGTGCCCGCGAAGACGTGATCGCCCGCTTCCGGCCGATCCTGCACGCGCACGGCGTCACCGAGCAGCAGTGGCGGCTGCTGCGCGTGCTGGCCGAGCACGCGCCGCGACCGCTCGAGCCGCGCGAGCTCGCCGACCTGTGCACGCTCTTAAGCCCGAGCCTCACCGGCGTGCTCGCCCGCATGGACGAGCAGGGCCTGGTCGCGCGCCGCCGCGACGAGCGCGACCAGCGCCGGGTCAAGGTGTCGCTGACGGCGAAAAGCCGCGCGCTGGTCCGCAAGGTCGCCCCGCTGGTCGAGCGCGAGTACCGGGCGCTCGAAGCGGACGTCGGCGGCGACCTCGTGGGGGAGGCCTACGCGGTGGTCGATCGCCTGTCCCTGGCGCTGCGCCGCGCGCCGGGCGCCGCGGACGGCGGGCCGGCTCCCGCCGCTTGACGGAAGTCGACGGACGCGCGACAACGCGGGTTGAACATCGAGGCGTCCGCCGCGCGCACCACGGCGCGTCCCGGCCACGCAAGGAACGCCATGCACACCCCGATCGCCCACGACAGTCTGTGCCTCGGCGCGCTGCCCGCGCGCCATGCACGCTACCGTCCGCGCCACACGGCGGTGATCGTGCCGCCGGCCACGCCTGCCGGCCGCGAGGTGCGCCTCGACTGGCGCGAATTCGACGCCTGCGTCAACCGCTGGGCGAACGCGCTCGCCGGGCTCGGCGTCGCGCGCGGCGACCTCGTGGCAACCGTGCTCGGCAACGGCCTCGAGCTGCTCGCGACGTACTGGGCGTGCGCGAAACTGGGCGCCGCGATCGTCCCGCTGTCGCCGCTGCTCGCGGCCACGGGCCTCGCCTCGCTGCTCGCGGATGCGCCGCCGCGCGCGGTCGTGTCCTCGTCGGCGCACCGCGGGATGCTGGACGCGGTCCGCGGCGCGCTGGAACCCGCGACCGCGTGGGTGCTGACCGACGCCGCAGCGGACGACGAGGCCGCCGGCTACGGCGCCTACGGCCCGCTCGTCGCCGGCGCCGCGGCAACCGCCCCGGTGGCAGCCGTCGCGTCCGGCGACCTGCTGACGCTCATGTACACGTCCGGCACGACGGGCCTGCCCAAGGGGATCTGCCACACCCACTTCATCCGCGCGATGTACGCGACGACGATGGCCAACGCATGGCGGATGGCGCCCGAGTCCGTCGTCCTGCACTCGGGAGCGCTGGTGTTCAATGGCGCGATGGTCACGATGTTCCCGGCGTTCATGTGCGGCGCGACCTACATCGTGCACCGCGCGTTCGACCCCGAGTCGTTCATCGCGACCGTCGAGCGCGAGCGCGTCACGCACACGATGCTGGTGCCGTCGCAGATCATCGCGATCCTGAACGCGCCGGGGTTCGACCCCGCGCGCCTGACGTCGCTCGAGATGGTGCTGTCGCTCGGCGCGCCGCTGCACAACGAGCACAAGGAGCGGCTGAACCGCCTGCTGCCCGACCGCTTCTACGAGCTCTACGGCCTCACCGAGGGCTTCATCACCGTGCTCGACCGCGACGACGCCCGGCGCAAGTCCGGCAGCGTCGGCGTACCGCCGCCGTTCTACGACATGCGCATCGTCGGCGACGACGGCCGCGACCTGCCCGCGGGCCAGGTCGGCGAGATCCTCGGGCGCGGCCCGATCACGATGCCCGGCTATTTCAACCGACCCGACCTGACGGAGCAGGCGCTCGCCGGCGGCTGGCTGCACACGGGCGATCTCGGGTACGTCGACGACGACGGCTTCCTGTATCTCGTCGACCGCAAGAAGGACATGATCGACAGCGGCGGCGTCAAGGTCTACCCGAAGGACATCGAGGAGATCGCGGCGCGGCACCCGGCCGTACGCGAGGTCGCGGTGTTCGGCGTCCCGCACGACAAATGGGGGGAAACGCCGGTGGCCGCCGTCGTGCTGCGTGCCGGGGAGCACGTCGAAGCCGACGTGTTGCGGGAGTGGA
The DNA here is from genome assembly GCA_016716425.1 of Betaproteobacteria bacterium. Classification (GTDB taxonomy): domain Bacteria; phylum Pseudomonadota; class Gammaproteobacteria; order Burkholderiales; family Casimicrobiaceae; genus VBCG01. The sequence continues at coordinate 112,751 of JADJWJ010000001.1, read as the reverse complement.
TCAACGCGCACGTGGCCGCGAAGTACCAGCGCGTCGACCGCGTGCTGGTCATGGCGGACTTTCCGCGCAACGCCGCCGGCAAGACGCTGAAGCGCGAGATGCGCGCCGCGTACTGGCAAGACCGCGAGCGGAAGATCTGATGGAAACGAGGCGCGGGCGCGAATTGCGCGCGCAAGCACACCGCGTGGCCCGGGCGCGGTCCGAAATTCCGGTCTGACTCCAGGTTGCCCGGCGCGTCACGCGGCCGCGTTGATTTCGCCGGCAGCGCGCAGGCCCGACTCGATCGCGCCCTGGATCCACGCGTGGTGCAGCGACGCGTGCTCGCCCGCGAAGTGGATGCGGCCCTCCGGCGCGACGATATGCCGGTAGAGCAGCGTCTGCTGCGACGGCTCGAACAGCGCGAACGCGCCTCCCGCGAACGGGTCGTCGTGCCACATCTTCGACGTGCCGACCTCGAACTCCTCGCGCACCTGCGGGTGGAGGACCGCGAGGTTCTCGAGCGCCTGCACGATGCGCTCGTCCGGCGTCAGCGACCCCCAGCGCTGGGCGTCCTCCGCCCACGTGTAGCTCGCGAGCAGGATGCCACGGCCCGTCTCGCGGCACTGCTCCGGATAGAACACGTTGCGGATCGCGAGGTCGGTGACCGAGCCGCCGCCGTAGATGCCGTCGTCCTCCTCCCAGAACCGGCGGCGGCACTGGAACAGGATCTTCGCCGACGCGTCGTAGTGGAGCTGGCGGATCGCGCGCCGCTTGCTGTGCGACAGCGGCTTGACGAACTCGACATGGCGCAGCACCGGGAACGGCGCGGTGATGATCGCGTGGTCGCCTTCCGCCTGCATTCTTCCGGCCGCCGTCTGGTAGTGGATCGTGACGCCGGTATCCGACTGGTCGACCGCCACCATGCGCGCGCCGAACCGGATGCGGCCGGCCAGCGCCGGCAGGAACGCACGCGGCAGCAGGTCCATGCCGCCCTCGATGCGCACCATGTCGACGTAGAAGTGCCCGACTTCCTCCCGCAGCAGCTCGAGGAACGACGTGTTGAGCAGCGACTCCTGGTTCATCAGCAGGCCGAAGAGCTCAATCGCCGCTTCCGACCACCCGATCTCCTCCAGGAACTCGCGCGTCGAGTGGTCGTCGTAGCGGCGGACGATGGCGTCCCATCCCGGCTCGCCCTGCGCGTGAATCGCGTCGGCAAACGGCCGGATCGCGCGCTCCCACAACTGCCCGCACGTCACGCCGCGCTCGCCTTCGGCGAGATGCGTGCCGATAAGCTGCGGCTTCGCGTCGATGTCGCGGAACCGGTGCCTGCGGCCGAACAGGTGGCACCACCCGTTCGGATTGTTCATCGTGAAATCGGCGGTCGGCAGCCCGAACTTCGCGACGTAGGCCATCGTGAGCCGGTGCGAGCGCGGGATGCGCATCGCGCCCGCCTCGGCGTACAACCCCGGCGAAAACGGCTCGCGCAGCGTGTACACGCGGCCGCCGACCCGCTGCTGCGCCTCCAGCACGAGGGGGTCGTGGCCGGCGCGCAGCAGCGCGTCGGCCGCGACGAGTCCCGCCATGCCGGCACCGACGACGACCACGCGGAGGCGCCGGCCGGGCACCGCCGGCAGGCCGTCCGCGATGGTGCGCAGGTATCCGTCCTCGCTGTTCATGGTCGTCCGGAATGTCCGCACGCGCGGGCGACGATACCGGATGCGGCCGCGGGGGGCAATCGCTGATCAAGATCAAAGGTACGGCACCGCTGCTTTGCGCCGCCGTCCGGCATGCCGTAGGATCACTCGGCACGCCGCGCGTCCGCACCGCTTCCGCAATTCCGAGGTCCCCATGCCCGACACCCTCGCCCTCTGGCACACCGAGCACGCCAACTTCGCCCGCCTGCTCAACCTGCTCGACGACCAGCTCGCGCTGTTCCACGATGCCGGCGCGCCGGACTACGAGCTGATGCAGGAGATCATGTTCTACATGACGCACTACTCGGACGTGCTGCACCACCCGAAGGAGGACCTGGTGTTCGCGAAGATCCGCGAGCGCGAGGACTCGGTGGCCAGGGTCGTCGACGAGCTGGCCGCGCAGCACGCGCACCTCAAGTCGAGCGGCGCGCACCTCGTCAACCACCTGGACGAGATCATCAACGGCACGATCTCCTCGCGCGCCGAAATCGAAGCCAACGCGCGCGACTACGTCGACACGCTGCGCCGCCACATGCGCTTCGAGGAGACCGAGATCCTGCCGCTCGCGGAAAAGCTGCTGACCGCCGGCGACTGGAGCGCGATCCACGCCGCGATCGGCCGCGTCGAGGACCCGCTGTTCGGCAGGCACCCCGAGCGGCGCTACGCGTCGCTGCAGCAGCAGATCGCGCGCCACGCGCCGCCACCGCCGCGCTGAGCGTGCGCCGCGGCGCGGGCGCGCGGCCTCCCTAGGGGGGAAGCGGCGCGCAGCGCCGCACGGGGGGACCAAACCTAGGCGCGCCGCCGGGCCGTCCCAAGGCGCGCGCCCCCTTGGGGGAAGGACGCGCAGCGTCCTCGGGGGGACGTCATGCGCGCCGCCGGGCCGTCCCAAGGCGCGCGCCCCCTTCGGGGGGAAGCGGCGCGCAGCGCCGCACGGGGGGACCAAACCTAGGCGCGCCGCCGGGCCGTCCCAAGGCGCGCGCCCCCCTTCGGGGGGAAGGACGCGCAGCGTCCTCGGGGGGACCAAACCTAGGCGCGCCGCCGGGCCGTCCCAAGGCACGCGCCCCCCTTCGGGGGAAGCGGCGCGCAGCGCCCTGGGGACCAAACCTAGGCGCGCCGCCGGGCCGTCCCAAGGCGCGCGCCCCCCTTCGGGGGGAAGCGGCGCGCAGCGCCGCACGGGGGGCCCAAACCTAGGCGCGCCGCCGGGCCGTCCCAAGGCGCGCGCCCCCCTTCGGGGGGAAGCGGCGCGCAGCGCCGCACGGGGGGACCAAACCTAGTCGAGCGTGAACCCGACCTTCGGCGTCACCTGCCACCGCGACGCGCGGCCGTCGGCGATCTGGCCGCGCGTCCCGACAACCTGGAGCCAGTGCATGTTGCGCGTCGTCTTCGCCGCCCTGCCATTGGCGTTGGCCACCGCGTCCTCGATCGACGTCGGCGACGACCCGGTGAGCTCGAGCAGCTTGTAGTCGTGGTCGCTCGTTTTTCCCTCCGCAGGTTGCACGTGCCGGCCGCACGTCGGCACGAAGGACGCGCGCTCCGCGATTGCGGCGCCCGGCGAACCCCGCTAGGATTCCGGGTCCGGGATGTGCAGATTCCCGGTGGTCATGCCAAGACGGTGTCCCGTCCAAATCTGCCGACTCGCGTTCGCCGAGACTGCGCATGGACACCGCTTCCGCCCACGTCAACCGCCTGCTGCTCGCGCGCGGCCTGCGCGCGTTCGGCGACGGCTTCGTCAGCCTGTTGCTGCCGCTCTACCTGCTGGAACTGGGATTCGGCGCTGCGGCCGTCGGCGTCATCGCGTCGGCCACGCTGCTGGGCTCCGGCCTCCTGACGCTCGCGGCAGGACTGCGCGCCCACCGCCACCACGCGCGCACGCTGCTGCTCGTCGCGTCCGCGCTGATGGCGGCCACCGGGCTCGGCTTCGCGTCCGTGCACGCGTTCTGGCCGCTGCTCGCGATCGCCTTCGTCGGCACGCTCAATCCGTCGGGTGGCGACGTCTCGGTGTTCCTCCCGCTCGAGCACGCAGTGCTGTCGCGCGTCGTGGCCGACCAGCGGCGAACGGCGGTGTTTGCGTCCTACGCGCTCGTCGGGACGCTGTCCGCGGCGGCGGGCGCGCTCGCGGCCGGTGTTCCCGCCGTGGTCGCCGTGGCCACCGGGTGGCCGCTGCGCACGGCACTGCAGTGGACGTTTGTCGTCTACGCGGCGCTCGGCGGACTGGCAGCGCTCGCCTACCGCGGCCTCCCGCGCGCGCCGGCAGGCGGCGCGCCCGCGGCGAAGGCCGCGCTCGGGCCGTCGCGGCACGTCGTCTACAGGCTCTCCGCGCTGTTCGCCCTCGACGCTTTCGGCGGCGGGTTCGTCGTGCAGTCGATTCTCGCGCTGTGGCTGTTTCTGCGCTTCGACCTGTCGCCCGCCACGGCCGGGACGATCTTCTTCGCCATGGGCGTGCTGTCGGCTGCCTCGTATCTCGTCGCCGTCCGCATCGCGCGCCGCATCGGCCTCGTCAACACGATGGTGTTCACGCACCTGCCGGCCAACCTGTGCCTCGTGGCGATCCCGTTCGTGCCGGACCTCGCGTGGGCGATCGCGCTCCTGTTCGTGCGCAGCGCGCTGTCGCAGATGGACGTGCCGACGCGCAGTTCGTACGTGATGGCGATCGTGACGCCGGACGAGCGCCCGGCCGCGGCGAGCGTCACCAGCGTCCCGCGCAGCCTCGCTGCCGCCGCGAGCCCCGCGCTCGCCGGCTGGATGCTTGGACTGTCGGCGTTCGGGTGGCCGCTCGTGGTCGCCGGGGCGACCAAGATCGCCTACGACCTCCTGCTGCTCGCGACGTTTCGCCGACTGCGGCCGCCCGAGGAGCGCACGGCGGAGGCGGTGCGGTCGCGGTGAGTCGCGGCGATGCGATAATCGCCGCCGATGCCGAACTGGTACGCCGCGCTCAAGAACCTCCACGTCGCGTGCGTCGCCGCGAGCCTCGCGCTGTTCGTCCTGCGGGGCGCATGGATGCTGCGCGCGCCGGACCGGCTGCGCGTGCGCTGGGTGCGCGTCGTGCCGCACGTCGTCGATACGCTGCTGCTCGCCTCGGCGATCGCGCTCGCCGTCCTGCTGCGGCTCGATCCGCTCGCGCACGGCTGGCTCGCGGCGAAGATCGCCGGGCTGTTCGCGTACATCGCGCTCGGCACCGTCGCGCTGAAGCGCGGCCGCACGCGCGATGGGCGGATCGCCGCGTTCGCCGCGGCGCTGGCCGTCTACGCGTACATCGTATCGGTGGCGATCACGAAGTCGCCGGCAGGGCCGCTGGCGTGGCTTTGAGTGAACGCCCGTTTCACCAAGAGACGCCGAGGCGCGGAGAAGTCCGAATGCAACGCGCTCTCTGCGCCTCCGCGTCTCCTGTGAAAACAGCTTCCCGCCGCCGTGCTAGCCGCCTTCGCGTGCCTCGGCCGCGAGTTCGCCGCTGATCGCCGCGACGAGGTCGTCGAGCTGGGCGACGGCGCCCCGCAACAGGTCGTCGAGGGTGACGATGCCGGCCAGCATGCCGGCACGGGTGACCACCGGCACGCGGCGGACGCCGCGCCGGCGCATGAGCGCGAGCGCGTCGATCACGTTGTCGTCGTCGCGGACGCACACCAGGTCCGCCGACATCACGTCGCCGACCGACATCGTGCGCGGATCGCGTTCGGCCGCCACCGCGGACACGGTGATGTCGCGGTCGGTGAGCATCCCGACAGGCCACTTGCCGGCGTCGCGGTCCTCGACGACGACGAGGCTGCCGACGTGGCGGTCGCGCATCAGCCGCGCGGCCTCCGACAGCACCATCGCGCGGTAGGCGACGACCACCCCGTGCCGGCAGATCTCGCGGACGTCCATGCCCCGGCCGCTAGTGCCCCGTAACGGGGGAATCGGGAGCGAACGCCAGTCGTCTGACGCCGCCATTCGCACCGGGGGCGAGGTGCCGTTGCGAAGCAAGGGCAATTCCCCTTGCGCGCAACGACAACGAAGCCATCGGCGCGAAGAGCAACTCAGACACTTCGGATTTCCCCGTGGCGGGCCACTAGAGCCTCGGCGTGCTCGCGTGCGCGAACGTGTGCTCGCGCTTGGTCTGGCACGCGGTGCAGCGCGTCGCCGTCGGAAACGCCTTGAGCCGCTCGAACGGGATGTCGCCGCCGCAGTCGGCGCAGTAGCCGAACTCGTCGCTGCGAATGTGCGCGAGCGCGCTGTCGATCGCGCGGATCTCGTCGACGTGGCGCTGGGCCATCGTGTTGTTGAGGTCCGTCAGCAGCATCGCCACCGACTCGTCGCCGGTATCGGCGACCTCCCCGGCCACGTCGGCCACGCTCTGCTCGTGCACGAGCTTCAACTCGGCCTCCGCCTCTTCCAGCGAGGCCCTGCGCTGCGCCTGCAGCAGCTTCTCCAGCCTCTCGACCTGGGTGCGCTTGAGTCCCTTCATGATCGTCTCCTTGCGGGTCTCCGGAGCCGTCGCGCCGCGTCCTCGACGGCCACCGGCGCAGGTCGAGCGTAGCGCAGCGGGCGCGCGCCGGATTGACCAAGATCAACGGGCGACTCGCACCCGCGCCGGCGCCGACGCGACCGCAAGCGCACGGTCATTGAGCAGGCTCAAGCCGGCCGCGCCCGTACGGGACGACCATAGACCGACGAACAGATCGCTGCGCCCGTCGGGCGCCCGGGGCCGGGTGTGGCAGGCGCGGTGGCCCGCCTTGGCGCGCGCGAACGGAGGCAACCCCATGATCAGGAACCGCGGAGTCCGGCGCACGCTCGCGATCGCCCTGATGCTCGCCGGCGCGCTGCTGATGCTGCTCGCGCCGCCGGTCTGGATCGGCGCGGTTCCGCTCGGGCTCGGCATCGTGCTCGAGCTGGTCGGCATCCGTCTCGAGCGCGACGGCGGCGCCTGACGCCTCGACGTCAGCCCCGGCGCACGACGTTCGCGTTGGCGGCGTCGGCGACGATCCTCCCGTCGACGAGTTCGACTATCCGGTCGCAGCGCTGCGCGAGTCGCGGGTCGTGGGTCACGATCAGGAACGTCGTCCGGTTCGCCACGTTGATTTCGCGCATCAGGTCGAACACGCCGTCGGCCGAGCGCGTGTCGAGGTTGCCGGTCGGCTCGTCGGCGAGCACCAGCGGCGGATGCGTCGCGAGCGCGCGCGCGATGGCGACGCGCTGCTGCTGCCCGCCGGAGATGTCGTTGGCCATGTGGTCGCGCCACGGCGTCAGGCCGACGCGGTCGAGGAGTCCGGCCGCGCGCGCGCGCATCTCGTCGTCGGGCCGCCCGCGGGCGGCGAGCAGCGGCATCATCACGTTCTCCAGCGCCGTGAACTCCGGCAGCAGGTGGTGATGCTGGAACACGAAGCCGATCGCGCGCCCGCGCAGCCGCGTGCGCACGTCGTCCTCGAGGCCCTGCGTGGCCTGCTCCTCGATCAGGATGCGCCCGGTGTCCGGGTGATCGAGCAGGCCGATCACGTTGAGCAGCGTGCTCTTGCCCGAGCCGGAAGGCCCGATCAGCGCCGCAAACTCGCCCTGCCGCAGCACGAGGTCGATGCCGTGCAGCACCTCGGTGGCGACCGGGGTCCCGATTCCGTACGACTTGCGCACGCCTTCGAGGCGCAGCGTGACGGGGGTGGCAGCGTCAGCCACGGATCGCCACCACGGGGTCGAGGCGCGCGGCGCGCAGCGCCGGCACCACCGCCGCCACCAGGCCGACGACGGTCGCACCGACCGCGGCCACCGCAAAGAGCGGCGGCTCCATCTCGAGGATGAAGATCGGCGTGCCGTCGGGATTCTGCGCGACGGCGCGGAACACGAGCAGGAAGCCGTACGCCAGCACCGACCCCAACAGAGAGCCGGCCAGCCCCATGAACCCACCCTGGATCAGGAACAGCCGCAGCACCTGGCCGCGCGTCGTTCCCATCGCGCGCAGGATGCCGATCTCGGCCCCCTTCTGCACGACCGAGACGATCAGCACGCTGGCGATGCCGAGCGCGACGGTGAGCCCGACGAACACGCGGATCAGCGTGTTGGTGACGATCTGCGCCGACATCGCCGTGAAGAACTGCGCGTTGGTGCGGATCCAGCTGTCGGCCTGCTGGCCCGTGGCGCCGTGGATCGCCTGCGCGACGTCCTCGGCGCCGAACGGGTCGCGCACCCGGACCTCGATGCTCGACACGCCGCCGATCAGGTTGAGCAGGTTCTGCGCCGTGCGCAGCGACACGAACACGCTGCGCTCGTTCACGCTCTTGTTGCCGAAGTCGAAGATGCCGGTCACGTCGAGGGTCAGCGCGGCGCCGGTGGCCGTGGTCAGCCGCAGCTTGTCGCCGATCGCGGCGCCCAGGTCTTTCGCGAGCTCCGTCCCGATGAGGATGCCGGTCGTGCCGAGCTCGACCCGGCCGGCGACGACCTTGTCGGCCAGCGCCACCACGGCGAAGTACGTTTCCGGCTCGATGCCGGTGATCGACACCGCCCGGTTCGCGTCGCCACGCAGTGCGAAGCCCGGGCCGGACACGACTGGCGTGGCCGCCGTGACCTCCGGCAGGCGTCCGATCGCGGCCAGGACCTTCTGCCACTGGTCGATCGACCGCAGCTGCTGCGAGCGTGGCTGCACGAGCGCGGCTTCCGCCGCGCCGTCGCCGCGCAGCGGCCGCGCGACGCGGTCCGGCGCCGAAACGACGATCGGTGCCTGGAAGTTGAGCGTCCGCCGGACGATGTTCGCTTGCAGTCCCGCGAGCGCGGCGGACATGAAGATGATGACGCCGCCGCCCAGCCCAACGCCGAAGACGATGAGCAGCGTCTGCATCGCGCCCTCGCGCATGAAGCGCAGCGCGGCGATCAGCTCGAACGGCGTGAACCGGTTCAATGGGCTACCTTCGCGCTGCGCTGCGGTGTTCGCCCTCGGGACGGCCCGTCGGGCTCATTGGGGTACCTTCGCGCTGCGCGCTCCGGCGCATTGGCCACCTCGGCCCTCGGGACGGCCCGGCCCTCGGGACGGCCCGTCGGGCTCATTGGGGTACCTTCGCGCTGCGCGCTCCGGTGTTCGCCCTCGGGACGGCCCGTCGGGCTCACGGCGCGCGCTGCGCCGGTGTCGCGCGCACGCGCTGTCCCGGCCTGATGGCCGGATTGTTCGCGGGCACCAGCGCGTCCCCCGGCGCGACGCCGGAGACGAGCTCGATGCGGTCGTCGCCGCGCAGCCCGACGGCGACCGGCTGGCGAACCGCCACGCCGTCGCGGGCCGCCAGCACCCACGGCGCTGCGTTGGCGGCGTCGCGCACCGCGTCCGCCGGCGCGATCACGACACCGCTCTTGCGCGCGACCTCGATGTCCATCGACACCGTCATGTCCTGCCGCAGGTAGTCGGGCGGCGCAGGAACGGCGAGCTTGACGGTGACCGCCCCGCGCAGCGCGTCCACGCCCGGATTGATGTACACGACCTCCGCGGCAAAGCGCTGCGCCGGGTACGCGTCGGCCGAGCCGACGGCCTTCTGCCCGAGTTTAAGCTGCGAGAGGTGCTTCTCGTCGATCGACAGCTCGACCTGCGTGGCGCCCGCCGGCGCCAGCACCATCAGCTCGCGGCCCGGCTGCACGACGTTGCCGGGCTCGACCGTGCGCGCGATCAGCGTGCCGTCGACCTCCGCGACGATCGCCGTCTGCGCGAGCCGCGCCTGCGCCGCCTGCAGGTTCGCGCGCGCCTGCGTGAGCGCCGCCGCGGCGAGCGCACGTTCGCTGCCGGCCGCCGCATTGCTCTTCACCTGCAGTTGTGCGGAGGCGAGCTGGCTCGCCGCGACGTCGCGGTTGCGCTGCGCGTCGTCGAGCGCCGCCTGGCTCACGAAGCCCTTCGCCTTCAGGTCGCGCGCGCGGTCGAACGCCGCCTGCGCCTGCGTCGCGTTGGCGCGCGCCTGTGCCAACGCCTGCAGGGCGGCCGGCAGTCCGAGTTCGTCCATCTGGCGCAGCTTCGCCTCCGCCTGCGCGACCGCCGCCTGCGCCAGCGCGACGGCGGCGCGCTCCTCGCGGTCGTCGAGCTGCACCAGGAGGTCGCCGCGGCGCACGGCCTGGCCCTCCTCGACCGGAATACTCACGACGCGCTCGGTGATCACGGCGCCGACCGACACGCGGCGCGGCGTCATCACGCGCCCGCTCGCGACGACGGTCTGCACGAGGTCGCCGCGCGTGGCCGCGACCGTCTCGACCGGTGTGCCGAGCACGACGTCGCGCGCCGCATACAACGCGGCCGCCGCGGTCACGAGCGCGGCCGCGCCCCACCACAGCCAGCGACGGCGGGGAGGAGCGGTTTCGCCGGAATCGTTCACGTAGTCGTCTCGAGGCGCTTCGCTGCGCCGCTTGCCTGCGCGATCCCCTGCGCCCGGGCAGCCCCGATGGTAGCGAACCTTCGTTCGCCGCGATTGACACACGTCAACGGGCCGCTGCCATGCGCGCGTTGCCTGACGCCCGTCAAGGCCGGGCCGGCGCGGCCGCCGACAATCATTCCGGCCGGTGGTCGCGGAGGATCGCGCGGAGGAAGGCGCGCGGGGCCGCCGCTATGCCGACGCGCGCGCGCCGCGCGCCCCGCGCATGGTCCGGGTGCATCGGGTGCCCTACGACCGTCCGCCGACGGCCCCCGGCCCGCCCGCGGGCGCGGCGCGCGGCGACCTGCCGCCAGTTGCGCGTCGAGGGACGATCGACTGGAGGCGCCCCGGGTACGGGGGCCCCTGCCCGCCGATCGGCCGCCACGGCTACTTCCACTAGCTGTACGCGCTCGACCGCGTGCGGGGCGACCGCGACCGGCCCGACAAGGCGAAACCCGAACGCGCGATCTCAGCGGCGCCAGATCACCCGGGCCGAGTACTCGTTGTCGCCGTAGCGCACGTCGAGGTCACCATCGTAGGCGCTCTGCACCGCCTCGCCGATGCGTTGCGGCAGGTGGATGTCGGTGGTCTCGATCACCACGCGCTCCGGCGTCTCGGCCACCTGCATCAGCCGGTGCAGCGGATGCTCGCGACCCTCGCGCTCCGCCACGTTGCGGACGAGGCGCACCAACTCATCGCGGTGCACGACGGCGAAGTCGCCTTCGAGCACGACGGTCCCTGCCGGCAGCTTGTCGTGGATGCGCCGGCACGCCGGACACACCGCGGCCTGCGCGCCGACGGGCGCGGCACCCCATTGCCAGCGGCCGCGATGCCAGATCGCGCCGCAACCGGAGCACTGTGTCGGCTCGCGGTACTTGCCGCCCTGCTCGTACGGATCGCGGCGCTCGGCGTTGAAGACGCGCTCGCCGTAGTGCCGGACCCCTCCGGTCGGCACGTGCGGCGCCTGACCCTGCATTCTGTTGTTCACGGTACGCTCCTTTCGGCATCGCGTGACACACAATGGCACCGTTTCATCATGCGCTGCCCATTCGGGGACCTCGTTGACGGCGGTCAAAGGTCGCCGGACGCGCGGAGCGGGCGCCTGCGCCGGCCTTGCGCAAGGTCGCGCGGCTCGTCCCGATGGTCTGCGTCAAGGGATAGCGGGCTCCGGGACGTCCAACCCTGTCATCCCGAGGCGCGGAGTGAAGCAGGATCTGCCTTGACGCAATCCGCTATCGGACGCAGCGGCAGATCCCTTGCGATGCCCGGGATGACACGGGCAGGTGGAGGTCGGCGCGAACTTGACCAGCCTGTTCCAGCGTGCCAACCCAGGGCGCTCATGTCGGCGGCGCGCCCGGCACCCGGTCGTAGTGCGCGCGGCACTCCTCCTCGCGCCCGCGCACGACGCGCCGGCCGACGAGCGAGCCGTGCTGCTCGGTGACCACGGTGCGCTGGTTCTCCGCGCGGTGGTCGTCGTGGAAGTACAGCACGACCCAGTCCCGCGTGCGGGAGAGTTCGTGCGCCTTCGCGGTATTCGAGAAGAGCGCGGTGAAGTGCCAGGCGCCGCGCACCGTGTGCAGCACCGGCAGCCACGCGCGGCCGTCGGGATTGAACCGCTTCGGCGCGATCGTCGGCAGCGTGTCCGCACGCGCGCCCTCGCGATACTCGCGGTCGACGTCGAGCAGCATGGCTACCGGCGGCTCCTCGCCGCCGGCCGCCTGCGGCGGGGGCCGGCGCAGGCGCGAGCGGTCGAGGATCTCCGCGAGCGCCCCGCGGATGGTCGCCGTTCGCCGTGCGCCCACGCCCGGGACCGCCCCGAGCCGGCCGTCGTGCGCGGCGGCCTCCAGCGCCTCCAGCGTGTCGACGCCGAGCGCGTCGTGGATGCGCACGGCGAGTTCCGGCCCGATGCCGGGCACCGTGCGGAACAGCAGCGACGGATCGACGTTGCCGCGCAGGCGTTCCAACTGCGACCAGCGGCCCGTCTGCAGCATCTCGGCGATCGCCGCAGCGATGCCCGGACCCACGCCGGGCAGCGCGTCGAGCCCGGCCAGTCCCTCCGCCGCGAACAGCTCGCGCAGACTGCGCCCGTACAGCGCGACGGTGTCCGCCGCCTTGCGGTACGCGCCGACGCGGAACGGGTTCGCGCGCTGCGCGTGCAGCAGCTCGGCCGCCTGCCGCAGCCACGCGGCGACCTGTTCGTTGTCGGGGGGCGGCGTTCGCGCCGCCGACGGCGCCGCGCCGGCAGCGCGCGCGGGACGATGGGCCTCGGCCATGCCGCCGATTGTCCACCGGCTTGCGCGCGCGGGATTGACGCGCGTCAAGCGCCGCCCGCCGGGTGCGACTAGCATAGGGATGCGCGACGGGCTCGCGACGCGCCCGCCGGTGCGTACCGATGCCGCAGCCGCAAGCCACCTCCACCGCCAGCACCCCGGTCGTCGTCCCCGTTGGCGGCCACCCGGTCGCCGACCTGGCCGCCAAGGTCGCGTTCCTCTCGCGGCCGGCCGCGTACCCCGAGCCGACGTCGCGCGTGCAGCCGGTCGAGACCCACATGTCGTGGGTGTTCCTGCTCGACCGCCACGCGTACAAGCTCAAGAAGCCCGTGCGCCTGCCGTACCTCGACTTCTCGACGGTGGCGCTGCGCAAGCACTGCTGCGGCGAGGAAGTGCGGCTCAACCGGCGGCTGTCCGACGGCATCTACCTCGGCGTGGTGCCGCTCGCGCAGGGCGACGCGGGCGCGCTGCGGCTCGCTGCGGGCCTGCCGGTCGTCGACTGGCTCGTGCGCATGCGCCGCCTGCCCGCCGAGCGCATGCTCGACCGTCTCATCGCCGACGGAACGCTCGCGTCCGGCGACCTCGCCCGCGTCGTCACGCGGCTCGCGTGGTTCTACCGCGCGTCGCCGCGGGTGGCAACCGCCGCGGACGCGTATGTCGCGCAATTCGCGAGCGCGATCGACGCCAACCAGGAGACGCTCGCCGCGCCTGCGTACGGATTGTCCGCGGCGGACGTCGCCGCGGTCGCGTCGCGCCAGCGCGCGGCACTTGCCCGGCTCGCCCCGCTGCTGGCGGCCCGGGCGAGCCGCGTCGTCGAGGCGCACGGCGACCTGCGGCCCGAGCACGTCTGCGTCGACGCGGAGCCGCAGATCATCGACGCGCTCGAGTTCGCGCGCGACCTGCGCCTGCTCGATCCGGTCGACGAGCTCTCGTTCCTCGGGCTCGAATGCGAGCGCCTCGGAGCAGCGTGGGCGCGCGGGACCATCCTCGCCACGTACACCGCGCTGACCGGCGACACGCCGGACGAGGCGCTCGTCGCGTTCTACCAGAGCCACCGCGCCTGCGTGCGCGCGAAGATCGCCGCGTGGCACCTGGACGACGACGGCGTCCGCGAACGGGCGAAGTGGCTGGCCCGCGCCGGCGAATACCTGCGCCTCGCGCGCGCCCGGATCGACGCGTGCGCGCCCGGCCGCTAGCCCTCGGCCAGCGCCGCGAGCGAGCCGCCGGCGTGCATCCGGCGGATGGCCTCGGCGAAGAGCGGCGCCGTGCCGACCACGCGGACCTTGGCCACGACTCCCGGCGCGGTCACGCGCAGCGGCGAGATGCTGTCGGTGACGACGATCTCGTCGAGCGCGGCGTCGGCGAGCACGGTGTTGGCTTCCGGTGCGAACACGCCGTGCGCCGCGCAGGCGACGACGCGCGTGGCGCCGCGCTCGCGGCACGCGCGCGCCGTCCGCGCGATCGTGTTGCCGGCGCTGATCAGGTCGTCGACGATGATCGCCGCCTTGCCCGCGACGTCGCCGACCAGCGCTTCGCCGCGCAGCTGCCCGCCGCTGCGATATTTCTCGGCGAACGCCATCGGCACCTCGCGGCCCAGCGCGCCGGCGAGGCGCCCGCGGTACGCGTCGGCGCGCTTGATGCCACCGGCGTCCGGCGAGACGACGACCACGTCCGCGTCGCGCAGCTGCGGCGCCAGCGCCGAAACGAACAGCGGCGCCGCCTCCAGGTGCTCGGCCCGGCAGCGGAACGCGTTCTGGTAGGCTGCGAGGTTGTGCACGTCCAGCGTCACCATGCAGTCCGCGCCGACCGCCTCGAACAGCGCCGCCACGTAGCGCGTGGTGACCGGGTCGCGCGGCTTGCTCTTCTGGTCCTTCCGCGAATACGCGAGATAGGGGGCGACCACCGTGACCCGCGCCGCCGAGGCATCCTTCAGCGCGCCGACGAAGAACAGCAGGCGCACCAGCTTGTCATCGGCGCTCATCGTCGCGTCCCCGGACAGCGACTGCACCACGTACACGTCGCAACCGCGGACGCTGTCCAGCGTGCGCGCCTTGTGTTCGCCGTCCTCGAACTCGCGCTCCTCGTGCGCGGCGAGCGCAACGCCGAGCGCCGCCGCCACGGCCTCGCCGTACGCGCGCCCCGCGTTCAGTGCGAAGACCTTGAGGTTGCCGTGATCCATGCGTCAGAAGCTCCCGTGGGCATGCCGGCCGGCGCGCGTGGCGCGGAGTACGGCGCGTGACGCACTTCGACGTCTGCAACGGCGACGCCGACGGCATCACGTCGCTCGTCCAGCTGCGCCTCGTCGAGCCGCTGCCCGCGACGCTCGTCACCGGCACCAAGCGCGACATCGGGCTGCTCGCCCGCGTGCCGGCGCAGGCCGGCGACACGGCGACGGTACTCGACATTTCGCTCGCGGTAAACCGGCCCGCGCTGGACGCGCTGCTCGCGCGCGGCGTCGCGGTCCGCTACTTCGACCACCACTTCCCCGGCGACGTGCCGGTCCATCCGAAGCTCGACGTGCACATCGACACGGCGCCGGCGGTCTGCACCGGCGTGCTGGTCGACCGCTTCCTCGGCGGGCGCCAGCGCGTGTGGGCGGTGGTCGCCGCGTTCGGCGACAACCTGCTCGCCACGGCGCGCGAGCTCGCCGCGTCGCTCGCGCTGCCCGCGGACCGCCTGGCCGCGCTGCGCGACCTGGGCGACTGCTTGACCTACAACGCGTACAGCGACGACCCGGCCGACGCGATCGTCCCGCCCGCCGACCTCTACGTCGCCGTGCGCAGCGCCGCCGACCCGTTCCGCTTCGTCGACGGCGACCCGGCGTTCGCCGCGATCGACGAGGCGCGCCGGCGGGACATGGCGCAGGCGCGTGCGATGCGCGCGGCGCTCACGCTGCCGAACGCGAGGGTGTACATCCTCCCGGACGAGCCGTGGACGCGCCGCGTGCGCGGCGTCTTCGGCAACGAGATCGCCAACGCCGCGCCCGAGGTCGCGCACGCGGTGCTGACCGGCAACGCGGCCGGCGGCTACACCGTGAGCGTGCGCGCGCCGCGGGCGCGGCCCACCGGCGCCGATGCGCTCTGCCGGCCGTTCGGCGGCGGCGGCCGCGCAGCCGCCGCAGGGATCGAGCACCTGCCGAAGGAGCGCTTCCACGAGTTCGTCGGGAAGCTGGAGGAGTCGCTGCGCTGACGCGCACCGGCCCATCGCGCCGCGCCCCCTCGCCATGCCCTGGAACGCCGACGACTTTCCCGCGTCGATGAAGCGCCTGCCCGATTCCGTGCGCGAGAAGGCGATCGAGATCGCGAACGCGCTGCTCGCCGAAGGGATGGACGAAGGCATGGCCATCCGGATCGCGATCGCCCGGGCGAAGGAGTGGGCGTGGCGCCATCCCGGCGTCGGCCAATGAACCGCAGCGTCGCGGGCCGACCATGACGTCCGCGCACGCAATCGACCTCGCGATACCTGCCGGAGGCGCACGATTTCCGGGCACGCTCGCGCTGCCGCATGCGCCGCGCGGCGTCGTGCTGTTCGCGCACGGCAGCGGCAGTTCGCGGGTTCGCCCGAAGGGCCGCGCCCGAGGGCGAACACCGGGGCGCGGAGCGCGCAGGTAACCAATCCAGCCGTGCAATGCGGCCGTCGCGCGCGCTGCACTTCGCGGGCATCGGCACGCTGCTGTTCGACCTGCTGACGCCGGGCGAGGACGTCGACTACCCGACCCGGTTCGACATTCCGCTGCTCGCGACGCGGCTCGTTGCCGCGACCGCGTGGCTGATGGCGGAGCCGCAGGTCGCCGGACTTCCCGTCGGCTGGTTCGGCGCCTCGACCGGGGCCGGCGCCGCGCTGCTCGCGGCGGCTGCGCCGGCCTGCCCCGTACGTGCGATCGTCTCGCGCGGCGGACGGCCGGACCTCGCGGGCGCCCGCGCGCTCGCCGCGGTGACAGCACCAACGCTGCTGATCGTCGGCGGCGAAGACCATGAGGTGATCGCGCTCAATCGCGTCGCGTACGCGCACCTGCACTGCCCCAAGGCGCTCGAGATCGTGCCCGGCGCCACGCAGCTGTTCGAGGAGCCCGGCACGCTCGACCAGGCCGCGGCGCTCGCCGCCGCGTGGTTCGCACGGTGGCTGCCTGCGGTCGTTCCGGCACCCCGCCCCTCGCAGTGATTCTGCGAGACGTCGTTTCGGCGACCGATCGCTTTCGCACTACCGTCGTCCCCGCGAAGGGGGGACGACGGCGTTCGTATGCTCTGCGCATGCCGACGAGAAACAGCGCGTGGACAGTCGAGACCTAGCCCGGCCCCGCTCCCGCCGGCGCCGACTCGTGCGCCGGCTTGTCGACGATGACGACGTCGGTGGTGAGGATCAGGCTCGCGATGGACGCCGCGTTCGTGAGGCCGAGCCGCGTGACCTTGGTCGGGTCGATGATCCCCATCGCGACCACGTCGCCGAACTCGCCGGTCGCAGCGTTGTAGCCGAACGAGCCGGCGCCGGACACGACGCGCTCGAGCACGATCGCCGGCTCGCCGCCCGCGTTCGCGACGATCTGCCGCAGCGGCTCCTCGAGCGCACGGCGGACGATCTTCACGCCGGCCTCCTGCGCCAGCGTGTCGCAGCGAAGCGTTTCGAGCGCCGACCGCGCGCGCAGCAACGCGATGCCGCCGCCGGCGCCGATGCCCTCGGCCACCGCCGCGCGGGTCGCGTGCAGCGCGTCCTCGACGCGCGACTTCTTCTCCTTCATCTCCATCTCGGTGGACGCGCCGACCTTGAGCAGCGCGACGCCGCCGGCGAGCCGCGCCGCCCGTTCGCGCAGCTGCTCGCGGTCGTAGTCGCTCTTCGCCTCGTCCATCGCGCGGCGGACTTCGGCAATCCGCGCCTCGATCCGCGCGGGGTCGCCGGCGCTGCCGATCAGCGTCGTGCTGTCGCGGTCGACCTCGACCCGCCGCGCCCGTCCGAGATCGGCCACCGTCGCCTTGTCGAGCTTCAAGCCGCGGTCCTCGGCGATGACGGTCGCGCCGGTCAGCACGCCGATGTCGTCGAGAAGCGCCTTCCGGCGGTCGCCGAAGCCGGGCGCCTTCACCGCGCATGCCTTCAGCACACCGCGCAGCGAGTTGACGACCAGCGTGGCCAGCGCCTCGCCCGTCACGTCCTCCGCGATCAGCAGCAGCGGCCGGTTCTCGCGCGACACGTGCTCGAGGATCGGCAGGAGGTCATGGATCGACGAGATCGCGCGGTCGTGCACGAGCACGCTGCAGTCGTCGAGCACCACACGCTGCTTTTCCGCCTCGTTCACGAAGTACGGCGACAGGAAGCCGCGGTCGAACTGCATTCCCTCGACCACCTCCAGCTCGTTGGCCATGCCGCGCGCATCCTCCGCCTTGATCACGCCGTTGTCGCCGACCTGCTCCATCGCCTGCGCGATCATCGCGCCGATCGCCGCGTCGCCGTTCGCGGAGATCGTCCCCACCTGCGCGATCTCGGCGCCCGTGGCGCACGGGCGCGAGTTGCGCGAAAGCTCTGCGACGACGGCATCGACCGCCTTCTCGATTCCGCGTTTCAACTCCATCGGGTCGAAGCCGGAGGCCACGTACTTCATCCCCTCGTTCACGATGGCCTGCGCGAGCACCGTTGCGGTCGTCGTCCCGTCGCCGGCGGTCTCGGACGTCTTCGCGGCGACCTCGCGCGCCATCTGCGCGCCGAGGTTCTCGAACCGGTCGGGCAGCTCGATCTCCTTCGCGACGATCACGCCCGAGTTGATGATGGTCGGCGGCCCGTAGGCGCGTTCCAGCACCACCAGCCGGCCCTTCGGACCCAGCGTCACCTTCACCGCGCTCGCCAGGATGTTGAGGCCCGCGCACACCGCCTCGCGCGCCTCATGGTGGAACTTCAGGAGCTTGGCGGCCATCGTGGTCTCCGATGGGGCCGCGCGCCCACGGCCGTCCGCCGCGCGGCGCCGGCGCCCATCTTTGATTCTCGTACGGACGGCCCGACTCCGCTTTGACGTGCGCCAACAGGATCGCTCGGGGTCGCGCGCGCGAACGCGACCGCGGCGTTGACCTCGGTCAAGCCGGTCGGACGGCGAAGACTTAGGATGGACGCACGGCGGCCGGGTTGGCGCCGCCCCGCGGCGGCGCGGGCCCCGCTGGCGAACGGACACGTGCCATGGCCTCCGACGCCCGTGCAGAATTGACCGTTGCGACATCCGGGCCGAACGAGACGGCGACCGGTGCCCGTTGCGCCGGGGCGTGGACGCTGCCCGCCGCTTCCGACCTCGACCGCACGCTCGCCGCCGTTCGCTGGCCCACCGCCGGCGAATTCGTCGTCGACGGCGCCGGCATCGTCGCGCTCGACACGGCAGGAGCCTGGCTGCTGCACCGGACGCTGCGGACGCTCTGCGCGCGCGGGTGCGCGGCGCGAATCGATGGGCTGCGTCCGGAATTCGCCTCCCTCCTGAACCTGCTCGCAGCGCGCGAGATCCCGCTGGCGGCGCCCGTCCCACCCGCGCCCGGCCTGCTCGCCCGCGTCGGCCGGCGTGCGTGGGGGACCATCGCCGGTACCGGCGGCTACCTCGCGTTCGTCGGCGAGAGCGCGCTGGCGCTGCTGCGGGCGCTGCGGCATCCGCGCACGCTAAGGTGGCGGCCGATCCTGCACAACATCCAGACCGCCGGCGTCGAGGCGCTGCCGATCACCGGACTCCTGTCGTTCCTGATGGGCGTGGTGATCGCCTACCAGGGCGCCGACCAGCTGCAGCGGTTCGGCGCCAACATCTTCGTGGTCGACCTCGTCGCGCTCGCGATGCTGCGCGAACTGTCGCCGCTGCTGACCGCCATCATCATCGCCGGCCGGTCGGGTTCCGCGTACACGGCGCAGATCGGCACGATGAAGGTGACCGAGGAGATCGACGCACTGCGCACGATCGGCGTCGGCGCGCAGGAGCTCCTCGTGCTGCCGAAGGTCGTCGCGCTGGTCATCGTCATGCCGCTGCTCACCGTGTACACCGACATCACGGGGATCCTCGGCGGCATGGTGATGGCGCGCACGAAGCTCGACGTCGGCTTCGACGCCTTCGTGGACCGCCTCGACGAGGCGATCCAGCTGTCGTCGTACTGGACGGGCCTGGCCAAGGCGCCGGTGTTCGCGATGATCGTCGCGCTCGTCGGCTGCTACCGCGGCTTCCAGGTGACCGGCAGCGCGGAGAGCGTCGGCGCGCAGACGACGATGAGCGTCGTCCAGGCGATCTTCCTCGTGATCGTCACCGACGCGCTGTTCTCGATCGTGTTCCTCTGGCTCGACCTGTGATGACCGCAATGGCGCAGCCCGCGACAAAGACGCCGGTGGTCGACGTGCGCGGCGTGGCGACCCGCTTCGGCGACGCCATCGTCCACGAGAGCGTCGACCTCGCCGTCCATCCCGGCGAGGTCTTCGCGCTCGTCGGCGGCAGCGGCTCCGGCAAGTCGACGCTGCTGCGCGAGATCATCCTGCTGCAGCGGCCGGCCGCCGGGTCGATCCGCGTGTTCGGGCAGGAGGTCGTCGGCATGGGCGACGACGCGGCGCTGCCGCTGCGCCGCCGCTGGGGCGTCATGTTCGAGCGCGGCGCGCTGTTCTCCGCGCTGACCGTTGCCGAGAACGTCGGTATGGTCCTGACCGAGCACACCGACCTTCCGCCAAGGCTGATCCGCGAAGTCGCAGCGGTCAAGATCGCGCTGACCGGGCTGCCGGCCGACGCCGGGCCCAAGTACCCGAGCGAGCTCTCCGGCGGCATGCGCAAGCGCGCGTCGCTCGCCCGCGCGCTGGCGCTCGACCCCGAGCTCCTGTTCCTCGACGAGCCGACCGCGGGCCTCGACCCGCTGTCGGCGACCGGCATCGACGAACTCGTGCGCAGCCTGCGCGACGGCCTGGGCCTCACGATCATGATGGTCACGCACGACCTCGACCTCATGTGGCGCGCGGCGGACCGCGTGGCCGTGCTGGGGCACGGCAACATCGTCGGCGTGGGCACGATGGCGGAACTGTCCCGTTCGGATGATCCCCTCGTCCGCCAGTACTTCCACGGACCGCGCGGCCGCGCCGCGCTGGAGCAGGCATGGAATCGAAGGTGAACTTCGCCGCGGTCGGCGCGTTCGTAATCGTCTTCACGGTCGCCTTGATCGCGGGCGTGCTGTGGCTGTCGAGCGGCAAGTACTACCGCAAGAGCTACGACACGTACCAGGTGTTCATGGCCGAGTCGGTGGCGGGCCTGAACCTCAACGCGCCGGTCCGCTACCGCGGCGTGGACGTCGGCCGCGTGCGGCGGATCACGCTCGCGCCCGGCAACGTCGAGCAGGTCGAGCTGACGCTCGACATCGAACGCGGCACGCCGGTGAAGGAGGACACGCTCGCCACGCTGCAGACGCAGGGGCTGACCGGCATCGCGTACGTCGAGCTGACGGCGGGACACCGCGCATCGCCGCCGCTCGTCGCGCGGCCCGGCGAGCCGTATCCGGTGATCGCGTCGGCGCCCTCGCTGATGAACCGCCTCGAGACCGCGCTGCCGGTGCTGCTCGCCGACCTGACCCGCGTCAGCGGCAATCTAAACGCGCTGCTCGACGACGAGAACCGGCGCGCCTTGAAGGCCACGCTCGCGGACCTCGCCATGCTGTCGCGCACGCTGGCGGCGCGGTCGCAGGCGATCGACGCGGCGCTCGCGAGCGGCGCGCGGACGCTGGACAACGCGGCGCGCGTGACCGCGGAGCTGCCGCAGCTCGTCGCGCGCGTCGAGCGCACCGCGGACGCGCTCGACCGCATGGCCGGCGAAGTGGGCGCCGCGGGCGCGAGCGGCCGCGCCGCCCTCGACAGCGCGAAGGCCGCGTTCGACGGCGCGCGCGGGACGCTCGACGGCACGCGCGACGACCTCCGGACGTTCACGGGCGCGACGCTGCCCGAGGTGCGCGAGCTGGTCGCCGAGCTGCGCGCGCTGACGGCCACACTGCGCCGCGCCGGCGACGAGGTCGAGCGCAACCCTTCGCTGCTGTTGCGCGGACGCGCGCCGGGCAAGCGCGGCCCCGGCGAGTAGGGCGATGCCCCGAATGCCCGCACACTGACGCCGAGACGCCGATGATCGCCACCCGCTCCACGCCATCCGCCCACGTGCGGCACGCCATCGCGGCCGGCGCCCTCGCGGCGCTTGCCGCCGCCTGCAGCGTGATGACCCCGGTTCCGGCCGACACGCCGGTGCTGCACGTGCTCGACGCGAAGGCCGGGCCGATCGCGGCGCCCGTCGCGAAGCCCGTTCTCGTGCTCGAGGTCGGCACGCCGCGCGCAGCCCCCGGCTTCGACACGGCCGCGATCGCGTACGTGCAGAAGGCATACACCCTCGACTACTTCGCCGTGCACCGCTGGGTGGAGCCGCCTGCGCAAATGCTGGCGCCGCTGCTGGTGCGCGCGCTGGAGGGCACCGGCGCCTTCCGGACGGTGGTGCGCGGTGTCGGTGGTGTGCGCGCCGACGTGCGCCTCGACACCGAGGTCGTCCGGCTGCAACAGAGTTTCCTCACCCGTCCGAGCCGCGTCGAGCTCGTGCTGCGCACGCAGCTGGTCGACGTCGGCAGCCGCCGCGTCGTCGCGACCCGGACGATCGAGGTCACGCGGGACGCACCGACCGATGACCCGGAGGGCGGCGTCGTCGCGGCCAACGCCGCCGTCACGCGCGCGCTGCAGGAGCTCGCCGCGTTCGCCGTGGCAGCGTCCGCGGACGTCGTGCCGCGCGCGGTGCCGTAGCGGCGACGGCCGCCCGATCATCGCCTGCTCGATCACGCGCCGCCACTGGGAGATGGCGGCCACGACCCGCCGGCGTGTCTCCTCCCGTGTGCATCCACGCGCCCTGATGGCGGCGACGCCGCCCGCCGCGAAGCCGATGACGCGCAGAAACGGCTTCGCCGGCAACAGCCGGACATGCCGCCTTGTCCGCGGCAAACGCGAGCGCGGCGAGCGCGATCGCCCGCCGGCGGCCGATTCACGTCGCGCCGGCGGGGACGGACGTCAAGGCAGCAGCGCGAGCACGATGCCCTCCGCCCCGGGCGCCGGGTAGCGGGTCGCGTACTTCGCGCCGGCGCCGACGGACCCTGCCTCCCAGCGCTCGGTGAACGGTGTCCGGTAGTTGAACCACAGCGTCGGCTTGCGGCGTGCGCCGGCGATGACCGCCTCGACGGCCTGCGCGTCCGGATGCTTGAACTTGTCGCCGTTGCTGCTGAACAGGAAGTGCTCGGCGTCGACAAGCTGCAGGAATTCCGGCGTCAGGTTGTTGCGGCTGCCGTGGTGCGCCAGCTTGACGGCGTCCACGCGCAGCACGTCCTGGCCGGGCGGCAGCAGCCTGCGGATCGACGCGCAGACGACCTTCATGTGCGCGTCGGCGAGGAACAGGCACGACTTTCCCGCGAACTCGGCGAGGAACGCGATGCTGCTGCCGTTGGCCGCCGACGGATCCGTGCCCTTGAGCTGCGCGCGCAGCGTCGCCGTGAGGTCGTCCGGCCCCAGCGTCAGCTCGGCGCCCGGGTGGAACTTCGACTCGTCGACGAGTTGCGTCCACGCGGCGTCGAGGTCGCCGGGATCGAGCTCCCATTCGGCGACGTCCTTGTCCCACTTGCGCGCCATCGTGGCGAGCTTCGCCGGGTCGGGCGACAGCAGCGTGAGCGTCATGTCGCCCGCCAGCGCAACGCGCGGTGGCGACGCGCCGCCCGGCACGACGACCGCGCCGCGTCCGAACGCGCGGTTCCACTCGTCGAACGCGCGGCGATGGATGAGCGCGCTTAAGAACTCGCCCTCGCGCCCACCGAGGTCGGCCCCCTCCTTCACCTGGCGGTAGCCGTTGAACCAGATGTCGTTCGGCTCGAGCGGCCACTTCGCGCGCGGGAGCGCGAGCAGCCGGATGATGCCCTCGATGTGATCGGTGTCGACGTGCGTGATCACCAGCAGCTCGACGCGCTGGTCGCCGGCGGGCAGGCCGGCCAAGCGCGCCTCGAACTCCGGATAGGCGTGCAGGGGGCCGCCGTCGACGACGATGCGGCGCGTGCGGCCGCCGCCGTCGCCGTACTCGACCCACAACGCATCGCCGTGCTTCGCCGGCAGCATCTCGATCGTGAAGAAGGGCGCGGGCATCGGCATCCGCCTATTTGACGAGGTTCCAGTCGGCGTCGCCGTACGCGACCACGCACAGCGGCATCAGCAATCCGTCGAGCAGCGCACGGCGCTTCATCGCGCGGATCGCCTCGCCCAGCCGTCGCGGCGGCGCGCCGTTCGGCACCAGCTCTTCGGCCAGCAGCACGGCCACGCGCGCCGCGTGCTCGCCGAACACGGTCGCAATGGTGCCGATGACGACGGCCGCGCCGCGATCGCGGAACACGACGACGTGCTCGCCGTAGTCGTTCGCCGTCCCCACGGTGTCGCACCCGAGCAGCGCGACCAGCGGCCGGCTGGTGCCCGCCGGCGCACACAGGTGCGCGGGCTTGATCTGGATCGTGCTGATCGTGTTGCCGCCGATCTCGAGCGTGACGTTGGCGCCGGTCCCGTCGGTGTGCGTCAGCGCGATCAGCAGATGCGGACTCGCCTGCCCGACCATCGTCGCCCAGTCGGCCCATGACGCCGCGGTGAGCGGCGCGCTACCCAGCTTCGTCGCCAGCGCCTGCGTCACCGTCGCCTGCGCGGCAGCCGGCACGCGGGTGCTGCTCGCGAACAGCGCGGTGCCGCCGAGCGCAAGGTCGGTTGTTTCACGGCCCGGCTCGGACTGCAGGAAATACTCGCGGCCGGCGGCGGCGTGTTCCGGACTGACCTGGTGCCGCTCGATGACCTTGCGCAGCCCCCAGAACCCCAACGGGCAGATCGCCTTCGCCGTCCCGCCCGCACAGCCCGGCGGGCACTGCCCGTGCTCGAGCGCATCGCGCCACCCTGCGCACGGCCTGGCGTCGTCGTCCGGGACCTCGTGGTCGTAGATGAACTCGAACGGCACGATCGCGTCGGACTTCGTGCTGACGACCTGGATGTACTCCTGCGCGGCGACGTCCGGGCGGTTTCCGCGCTGCGCGAGCTGCCCGCGCACGAGGTGCAGGTCGAGCCACGCGCCCTGCTTCGCGAGGTCGACGAACAGCTTGCGGCCCGCCTCGCCGGCCAGCCCGTCCTTGTAGTCGTCGACCGACTTGGCCAGCCGGCTGAGCGCGGTATTGAGGGTCTGCGTGACGTCGAGCGCTTTCGCGACGTCGGCAATCCACGCGCGGTCGGCCGCGAGCGCGACGCCGCGCGGCTCGCCGGCGGTCGTGTGATTGGTGACGAACGCGAGGTCGAACTGGCGCCGCTGCTCGAGGTCGCCGAGCCGGCGCCGCACCGGCACGAGGTCGAGCAGCTCGGGCGCCTTTCCTGCGGGCGCTTCACCTTCCGCCGCGACCCCGGCGCGCAGCACCGCCGTCTGCAGCACGCGGCCGCGATGCAGCACGGTCAGCCGGCCCTCGAACGCCCCCGCCACTTGCGGTGTGAACCGGAGATCGCACTCGGTGCTGGGACCCTCCGCAGGGAGGATCACCGTCTTGCGCAGCGGCTCCGCAAGCTGCGCGGGCTCGGTGAGCCAGACGGTCAGCCGCCACTGCTTCTCGTCCGGCGGCAGCGCCTCGGACGGAAACTCGGTCGGCAGCGACTGCCACTGCCCTTCCCGGGGGCCGATGCGCACGCGAACGAGCGCGGGGCGTCCCTGCACGAAGCCCCCCGCCGCGGGCGCGAACCCTCCGCGCTGCCGGACGAACGACTGTTGCTGCACGTACCGCGCCGCACGTCGCGCCTCCGCCTCCGGCGGCGGCTGCGCGTGGGCCACCGCGGCCGTCAACATCGCGAGCTCGGACGCGCCGTGGCTTTCGGAGTCGAAGTGCAGCCGGGTCGCGTCGAACGCGACCATGGCGGCGTCGACGTGGGCGAGCTCGCCGCCCGGCGGCACACCCGCGCTCCCCCGCGTGGTCGCGCCAGGTGAGCTCGTCACCCATCCCGAATCGAGCCGCGACACGTCGATCGCGGTGCCCGCCGGCAACGCGCGGACGCGCGCCGTCAGCCGGTCCGCGAGCGCCCGCAGGTGCTGGCCCGCGAGCGCATCCGTGAGCCAGGCGATGGCGTCGCCGGCCGCCAGCCGCTGCGCGGCGACGTGCAGCGCGCGATCGAGCGGCGAGTCGTGCGAGAACTCCTCGACCGCGGCGTTCAATGCGTGGCCGAGCGCCCGCACGTTCGCGCCGAACGCCCACAGCACGATGCCGCTGGCGCAGGTCTCGGCGGCGATCGCGTGAAGCTGCGCCTCCAGCCGCGCCGCATCGGCATCGATGGCGCCCGCGATCAGGACGACGTTGGCCTTGCAGCGAGACGGTTGCGAGAGCAGCGTCGCGAGCAGCGACGCGGCGCTTCCGGCGTGCACGAGCACGTCGCAGTTGGCGTTGTCGCGCCCGATGACCACGCCGCGCGCGAGGCGGTTGCTCGGCCACTCGGCCACTGCGGCGGCGACGATCGCGTCGCCGGTGCCGCCCAGCGTGCCCAGCCGCAGCGGCCACTCGAGCGCGAGATCCGGCCTGGGGGCAGCGAGCACCAGCGAGGCTGCGCCCACCGGCGGCAGCGCCTCCGCGAACAGGCGAAACCACGGGGCCACCGGCTCGCCGCCGGGCGCGTTCGCCACGCGCAGCCGCACGTTCACGTCCACGACGCCCGCCGCGTCGGCCCAGGCGCGCGCCCACGTCGCCGGATCGATGCGGGTCAGCGCAAACCGGCCGTCGGCGTCGACGGTGGCGGCGGGATCCGGGAAGCTCCAGCGCACCGCGAGGGCGCGCGTGCGCGACGCGGACAATGCATCGGCCACCGCTTCCCGGGCGATCGCGAGCGCGTTCTCGGGGGTCGCCGCGGCCGGATCGCGCTCCGCCAATCCGATGTAGCCTTCCGCCGCGGGTCGTTTGTCCTCGGCGCCGGCCGCGATCCCCAGCGCGACCCATGCGCGCGCGAAGTCCGCGTCGCTCAGCGCGCCGCCCCAGCGCGTCCAGAAGTCGAATCGCATCGGGGATCCTCGCGCGGATGGTGTGATGGTCGGTCGCCGCCCGCGCGCGACGTCAGGGGACAAGCAGCTCGGGCGCGTAGCGGCGGATGCGCGCCTCCACCAGTGCGCCGCCGTGGCGCGTGAGCACGTCCATCTCGTCCGCGGGAAGCCGCGCGAGGTTGGTGGCGATCGCCGACGCGAATGCGGCGTCGCCGGGCTGCGCCTCGCCTTCCTTGCTGTCGATGGAGAACCACAGCGGCCGCGGGCCGCTCTGCGCCGCATGCCGATGCTGCAGCCGGTCGAACTCCAGCCCGCGGATCTGCTCCATCATGATGTCGAGCGCGGCCTTGAGCACGATCGCGCCGGACTCGGTCGGCCGCTCGTCGAGCGCGAACGGCTTGCCGCCGTCGCTGACGATCACGTAGTCGAGCGCGTTGCGCGTGCGGACCAGCGGGTTGATGCCCATGTTGTCGTAGACACCACCGTCGGTCAGCGTCACGTACTCGACCGCGGCCGCGTGCGCGTACGTCGTGGCATCGAGGCGCAGCGGCGGGAACACCGGCGGGAACGCCGACGACGCGGCGACCGCGCGGCAGACCGGAAACGCGGGCGCGGGCACGACACCCAGCTCGTGCTCGCCCATCTCGGCCGGCTTGCCGCCGCCGGCGACGAAGAAGAACAGGTTGCCGGTAGCGAGGTTCGTCGCGTTGAAGTAGATCCGCGGGCCGCCGGCGAGGTTGTCGAGTGTCGCGCCCTGGAAGAGGTCGCGGTCGTAGGAGCCTGCCAGCTTGTCGATGCGGCTCGCGAACGGATCGAGCACGCCGCCGATCACCGACGACGCGGCGATCGACCGGGTGCGCAGGTACTGGTCGAGAACGTCGAGCTTGCCGGCGTCGCTCCAGTGCCGCGCGACGGCGCCACCGGCGATGCTGCCGCCGCTGACGCACGTCAGGAGGTCGACGCGATCGAGGATCCCCAGCGCGGCGAGCTTGCGCATGACGCCCAAGTGGAATGCGGCCGCACGAAAGCCGCCCCCGGAAAGTGCGAGGCCGATGCGCTTCTGCACACCGCCGATGGTCAGCGCCATACCCTCCCTTTCGTCCCAGGGTCCGGTCGGTTGAACACTACAACGGCATCATAGCCCCATGCCGGGCGGCACACCAGCGAAGTCGATCCATCACGCCGCGACGGGCGCGAAACCGGTCAGCTTCAGCTTCTGGACGAGCTTGGCGCCCTTGCGCGCGCGGCGCATGACGTGCCGGGCGAGCGCATCGCCTTCGAGCGCCACGTCGACCTCGCGGCCGGCGCGGTTCGTGCCGCGCACGACGACGCGGCCGGGCCGCGCGAGCGCCACCGCCTGCAGCGACGCGCCTTCGTCGAGCCCCATGACGATCACGCCGCGGCCGCCGCCCGATACGCGCACCTCGGCCAGGTCGAACACGAGCAGCTTCCCGTTCGACGCGAGCGCGGCGACCTGTGTGGCGTCCGGCGTCAGCGCCACCGGCGCCACCGGCGACTCGTCCGGCGTCAGCGTCATGAACGCCTTGCCCGCCTTAACCCGCGACACCATGTCGCCGAGCGTGGCGACGAAGCCGTAGCCGCCGGTGCCCGCGACGAGGTACTGCTGCTCCGGCAGCCCGGAGATCGCGTGCGCCACCCTCGCGCCGGCCGGCACGTCGATGAGTGTGGTGACCGGCACGCCGTCGCCGCGGCCGCCCGGGATGTCGGCCGCGCGGATCGTGTACGCGCGGCCCTGCGTGTCGAGCACGACCACCGGCTGCACGGTACGCGTCTCGAGGATCGCGAGCGGGCCGTCGCCCGACTTCCACGCGAACAGCGACCCGTCGAGCGCGTGCCCCTGCCGCGAGCGAATCCAGCCCTGCCGCGACAGCGTGATCGTGACCGGCTCGTCCGGCACCGTGCGCTCGCGCGCGACCGGCGCCACCTCCTCGATCAGCGTGCGCCGGGCGTCGCCGAACTTCGCCGCGTCCGCCTCGATCTCGGCGACGATGCGGGCCGACAGCGCGTTGCGGTCGGCGAGCAGGGTCTGCAATGCCTTGCGCTCGGACTTGAGCGACTTCAGCTCGTTCTCGATCCGGATCCCCTCGAGCTTCGCGAGCTGACGCAGCCGGATTTCGAGGATGTCGTCGGCCTGGACCTCGGTCAGGCCGAACGCCTGCATCAGGTCCGCCTTCGGGTCCTCCGCGCTGCGGATGATGCGGATGACCTTGTCGATCGACAGCAGCGCGAGCTGCCGCCCTTCGAGGATGTGGATGCGCCGGTCGACCTCGGAGAGCCGGTGCTGCGTCCGGCGGCGGACGGTGACGAAGCGGAACTCGATCCACTCGGCGAGGATCGCCTGCAGGCCCTTCTGCCGCGGGCGCCCGTCGCGGCCCAACACGACGAGGTTGATCGGCAGGCTCGTCTCCAGGCGCGTATTCGCGAGCAGCAGGTCGACGAACTCCTGCACGTCCTGCCGCGAGGACCGCGGCTCGAACACGAGCCGCACCGGCGCGTCCTTGTCCGACTCGTCGCGCACGGTGTCGAGCGCGCCCAGCAGCAGCGCCTTCAGATTGACCTGGTCCTGCGTCAGCGTCTTCTTGCCTTCCTTCGGCTTCGGGTTGGTCGCCCGCTCGACGTCCTCCATCACCACGCGCGCCGACACGCCGAACGGCAGCTCGGTGACGGCGATCCGCCACTGGCCGCGCGCCAGTTCCTCGAGCTTCCAGCGCGCGCGCACGCGCAGGCTGCCGCGGCCGCCCTCGTAGATCGCGCGGATGTCCGCGGCGCTCGACGTGATGTGCCCGCCGCCCGGCAGGTCGGGCCCGGGCACGATCGCGAGCAGGTCGTCGAGCGCGATCCGCGGATTGTGGATCGCCGCGACCGTCGCACGGGCCACTTCGGCCAGGTTGTGCGACGGGATGTCGGTGGCCAGCCCCACGCCGATGCCAGAGGCGCCGTTGAGCAGCACCATCGGCAGCCGCGCCGGCAGGAGCTTCGGCTCGGTGAACGCGCCGTCGTAGTTGGGGACGAAGTCGACGGTGTCGCGGTCGATCTCGGCCAGCAGGAGTTCCGCCATCGCGGTCAGCCGGCACTCGGTGTAGCGCATCGCCGCCGCGTTGTCGCCGTCGCGCGAGCCGAAGTTGCCCTGCCCGTCGATGAGCGGGTAGCGCAGCGTGAAGTCCTGCGCCTGCCGCACCAGCGCGTCGTACGCCGCCGTGTCGCCGTGCGGGTGGTACTTGCCGAGCACGTCGCCGACGACGCGCGCGGACTTCACGTGCCGGGTGGGCGCATACAGGCCGAGCTGGTGCATCGCGTACAGGATGCGCCGCTGCACCGGCTTCTGGCCGTCGGCGACGTCGGGCAACGCGCGTCCCATAACCACGCTCATCGCGTACTCGAGATAACTCCTCTCCGCGAAGGCCGCGAGCGGCAGCGCGTCGTCGTCGGGTGTGGCCGTACGCGCGCGCGGCGCGTCCGGCGGGCCACCCGCGCCGTCGTCGGCGAAGAGGTCGCCGGAGAGCGCGTCGGCGGCATCCGGCACGCGGTGCGCGCCCTTGCCGCCGGCCTTGCCCTTGCCTCTGGTCGCCATCGTGCCGGCCCCGTCAGACGTCGACGTCGACCGTGTCGCCCGAGCGCTCCATCCACTCGCGGCGGCTCGCGGCCTCGGCCTTGCCCATAAGGCGCGCGAACACGCGCTGCGTGTCGTCCACGTCCGCGAGCGCGACCCGCACCGGCACCACGCGCCGCGTCTCCGGATTCATCGTCGTCTCCCACAGCTGCTCGGGATTCATCTCGCCCAGCCCCTTGAACCGGCCGACCGACCACGACCCCGGCCGCACGCCTTCCTTGGCGAGCCGATCCTCGATAGCCGCGAGCTCGGCGTCGTCGAGCGCGTAGAGCTTGCGCGCCGGCCGCCGGCCGGTGGCCGCCACGTCGATCCGGTAGAGCGGCGGGTGCGCGACGCAGACGTGGCCGCGCTCGATCAGCGCGGGAAAGTGCTTGTAGAACAGCGTCAGCAGCAGCACCTTGATGTGGCTGCCGTCGACGTCGGCGTCGGCCATGACGATGATCCGCGCGTAGCGCAGTCCCGCGAGGTCGGCCGCGGCCGCCGTCGCGTGCGGGTCGACGCCGATCGCCACCGCGATGTCGTGGATCTCGTTGTTGGCGAACAGGCGATCGCGCTCGACCTCGAACGTGTTCAGCACCTTGCCGCGCAGCGGCAGGATCGCCTGGTACTGCTTGTCGCGCGCGAGCTTGGCCGACCCGCCGGCCGAGTCGCCCTCGACCAGGAACACCTCGCGGCGCGCCGTGTCGTCCGACTCGCAGTCGGTGAGCTTGCCCGGCAGCACGGCCACGCTCGACCCGCGTTTCTTTTCCACCTTCTGCGCGGATTTCAAGCGCGTCTGCGCCTGCGATATCGCGAGCTCCGCGATGCGCCGCGCGTCCTCGACGTTGGCGTTGAGCCACGCCTCCAGCGGATCGCGGATCACCTGCGCGACGAGCTTCAGCGCATCGCGGCTGGTCAGCTTCTCCTTGACCTGGCCCTGGAACTGCGGATCGAGCACTCGCACCGACAGCACGTACGACAGCCGCGCCGACACGTCCTCCGTCTGCAGCCGCACGCCGCGCGGCAGCAGGTTGTGGTGGTCGACGAACGACTTCACCGCCTCGAACACCGCGGCGCGCAGGCCGGCCTCGTGCGTGCCGCCGGCCGGCGTCGGGATCAGGTTGACGTAGCTCTCGCCGTCGCCGCGCCCGTCCTCGTACCACGCGAACGCCCACGCGGCGCCCTCGCCCTCGCTCCACGACTCGCCGTCCTTCGGCGCCGGCAGGTAGGTCTCGCCGGCGAAGGTCGGCGCGACGGCTTGCGCGCCGTCACCCAGCTCGGCCAGGTAGTCGGTGAGGCCGCCCGGGTACGACCACGTCTGCGTCTTCGGCGTCTTTCCGAGTTCGCTCCGGAGGGTGACCTTCACGCCGGGCAGCAACACCGCCTTCGCGCGCAGCAGGCGCGCGAGATCGGGCAGCGACACGTTCGGCGCGTCGAAGTACTTCGGATCCGGGACCACACGCACGGTGGTGCCCGTGTTGCGCGCGCCGACGGTGCCGACGACCTTCAGCTTCTCGGCCACGTCGCCGCCGGCGAACACGATCCGGTGCACCTTGCCGTCGCGCCTGACCTCGACCTCGAGTCGCTGCGACAGCGCGTTGGTCACCGAGACGCCGACGCCGTGCAGGCCGCCCGAGAACGCGTAGGCCGCGTGCTCGCCCTTCTTGTCGAACTTGCCGCCGGCGTGCAGCCGCGTGAAGACCAGCTCCACCGTCGGGACCTTCTCCTCCGGATGCAGGCCGACCGGGATGCCGCGCCCGTCGTCGTCGACCGTCACCGAGTGGTCGGCGTGCACGGTGACGTCGATGCGCGACGCGAAGCCGCCGAGCGCCTCGTCGGCGGCGTTGTCGACCACCTCCTGCACGATGTGCGTCGGGTCGGACGTGCGCGTGTACATGCCGGGGCGCTCGCGCACCGGCTGCAGGCCCTTCAGGACCCGGATCGAGGACTCTTCGTACGTGGATTTCGCCAACGTCGTCGCTTTCGAAGCGCGCGCGCCGCAACCGCGCGCGAGGCAATGGCGTAATGCTACCGCGTCCGCTCCGCCACTCCCGCCGCAGGCAGCAACAACGCGCGACGAACGGGTATGCTTCCGTCTCCCCGCCCCGATCCGACGAGTTCGCCATGCCCGCCCGCAAGCCCAACCTCCTGGTCATCCTGATCGACGACCTGCGCCACGACGAGTTCGGCGCGGGCGGCCACCCGTACATGAAGACGCCGAACGTCGACCGGCTCGCGCACGAGGGGGCCTTGTTCGAGCGCGCGTTCCACACCACGCCCATCTGCTCGCCCAACCGCGCGTCGATCGTCACCGGCCAGTACGCGAGCCGGCACGGCATCATCGACAACGTCGCGCGCGACGCGATGAGCCACCGCCTGCCGAACTACCACCTCGAGCTGCAGCGCCTGGGCTACGAGACCGCGCACATCGGCAAGTGGCACATGGGCAACGACGGGATGCCGCGCCCGGGCTACGACTACTGGGTGAGCTACGACGGGCACGGCAAGCTCATGCATCCGCGGCTCAACCATGGCGGGAAGTACGTCCAGCACGACGGTTACATCACCGACATCATGAACGGTCTGGCCGTCGAATACCTCGAGCGCAAGCGGAACAAGCCGTTCTCGCTGTTCTTCGCGCACAAGGCCGTGCACCCCGATGCCGAGCAGGCGGCCGACGGCACGCTGCGCATCTCGGCGCAGGGTGGCTACGTCGTCGCCGACCGCCACCGCGACCTCTACGCCGGCGCCGTCTTCCCGCGCACTCCCAACATGCTGTCGCCGGCCGCGGTCGTGCGCAGCAAGCCGGCGTGGGCCGAGTGCTTCGGCATGAAGTCCGGCGACACCGCGCAGGCGATCCTCGCGGCGCTGCAGTCGGGCTCGCAGGACGAGATCCGGCAGCGCGCGCGGATGATGGCCGCGGTCGACGAAGGGATGGGCGCCATCTTCGCCACGCTCGAGCGGCAGGGCGAGCTGGACAACACGTTCGTCGTGTTCCTCGGCGACAACGGCTTCTTCTTCGGCGAGCACGCGCTGGGCCCCGAGCGCCGCTTCGCCTACGAGGAAGGCATCCGCTCGCCGTTCCTCGTCCGCTATCCGCGGCGCGTGAAGGCGGGCACGCGCGTGCGCGACCTCGTGATCTGCCAGGACATCGCGCCGACGATGATCGCGCTGGCCGGCGGCAAGCCGGGCCCGCAGATCCAGGGCCGGTCGCTGCTGCCGCTCTTCCAGCGTGGATCGAACCCGTCGCGCACCGGCAGCCGCGCCGGCTGGCGCCGCTCCTTCCTGATCGAATACTGGGCCGAGCAGGCGATGCCGTGGCTCGTCGGCATGACGTACAAGGCGGTGCGCACCGACCGCTGGAAATATATCCACTGGGTCAACCGCGGCCGCGCCGGCGAGCTCGACGAGCTCTACGACCTCGACCGCGACCCGTACGAGCTCGACAACCTCAACCGCAGCCGCGCCGCGGCGCCGGTGCGGGAAAAGCTGCGGCGCGAGCTGCGCACGTTGATTGCCGACGCGATGGGGCTGTAGGGCAGCAGCGCGACGCTGCGCCGATGATCGGGGCATCGCCCCGGCGCACGCCCCTCACCCCGGCCCTCTCCCCGCTGCGCGGAGAGAGGGAGGAGTCTTATCTTGCCGGTTGCACAGTCCTGCGCAGGCGCTGCCACCGCGCACACCCTCTCCCCACGCAGTGGGGAGAGAGTCGGGGCGAGGGCCGCTCGCGGTCAGTTCGCCGTCGCGCCGGCAGCCTTGACGATCGGCACCCACTTCCCCAGGTCGTCGGTGATGATCTTGCCGAACGCGGCGGGCGCCATCGGCGGTGCCAGGTCGAAGCCCTGCGGCCCGAGCTTCTCCTTCGCCTCCGCCGACGCGAAGATCCGGTTGAACTCGGTGTTGAGCCTCGCGACGACGTCGGGCGGCGTGCCCGCGGGCGCGACGAACCCGAACCAGGTGTTGACCTCGTAGCCCTTGATGCCCTGCTCGTCGAGCGTGGGCACGTTCGGCAGCAGCGGCGAGCGTGCGAGGCTCGTCACGCCGAGCGGCTTCACCGACCCGCCCTTGATCTGCGCGATCACCGTCGGCGTGTTGAAGAAGCCCATCGCGACCTCGCCGGCCATCACTGCCTGCACGCCTTGCGGCGCGCCCTTGTACGGGACGTGCACGAGCTGCGTGCCCGTGATCTGGCCGAACAGCACGCCCGACAGGTGGTGGCTGGTGCCCGCCCCCCCGGACGAGAACGTGACCTCGCCCGGCTTCGCCTTCGCGGCCGCGACCATGTCGGTCGGTTTCGTCGCCGTACTGGCAGGCGGGACGATCATCACGTTCGACACGCCGCCGACGAACGCGACGGGCGCGAAGTCCTTGACCGAGTCGTAGCCGGGCTTCGCGTAGATCGCCTGGTTGAACACCAGCGTGCCCTGCGACGCGAACGCGATCGTGTAGCCGTCGGGCGCCGCGCGCGCGAGCTCCGCCATCGCGATCGTGCCGCCGGCACCCGGCTTGTTCTCGATCACGACCGGCTGGCCCAGCGCCTTCGACAGTTCCTGGCCGGCAAAGCGCGACACGATGTCGGCCGTGCTCCCGGCGGCGAGGGGAACGAGCAGCCGGATCGGCTTGGTCGGGTAGCCTTGCGCGATGGCGGTCCCGGCAGCGAGTACCGCGGCGACGCCGGCGACTGCCCGCAGCGCGTAGCGGCGGGACGTGTGGAAGCGGAACATGCGGTGGCTCCTTCAGAGGGGATGCGCGATGATACCGCGGCGGCGCGGGTGTCGCGGGCGCGACCGATCCCGGCGCCGGGTTCCGATCGTCGGCAACGCGGGGTGCCGGCCGATGCGGTACTGACGTAAGCTCACGCCCGTCGCCGTCCGACGATCGTCCGCGGCGGCCCCGAACCACGAGCGCATCCGCCGGAGGAGCCGCGATGAGCCAGTACCCGCCGCTTTCGCTGCACGTGCCCGAGCCCCCCGGGCGCCCCGGCCGCGACACCGACTTCTCGTACCTCAGGCTGTCGCCCGCGGGCGCGGTGCGGCGGCCGCCGGTCGACGCCCGGCCTTCGGAAACGGGCGACGTGGCCGACGCGCTGGTCCGCGTGCTCGACGACGCCGGGCGCGCCGTCGGCCCGTGGGACCCGCACGCCGAACCTCGGTTCCTGCTGACCGGGCTGCGCGCGATGCTGACGACGCGCACGTTCGACGCGCGCATGCAGACCGCGCAGCGGCAGAAGAAGCTGTCGTTCTACATGCAGTGCCTGGGCGAGGAGGCGATCGGCGTCGGCGAAGCGCTCGCGCTCGAGCCGACCGACATGTGCTTTCCCACGTACCGGCAGCAGGGCATCCTGATCGCGCGCGGCTACCCGCTCGTCGACATGATGTGCCAGCTGTTCTCCAACGAGCGCGACCCCGTGCGCGGCCGCCAGATGCCGGTCATGTACACGTCGCGCAGCCACGGCTTCTTCTCGATCTCCGGCAACCTCGGCACGCAGTACGTGCAGGCGGTCGGCTACGCGATGGCCTCGGCGATCAAGGGCGACACGCGGATCGCCTCGGCGTGGATCGGCGACGGGTCCACCGCCGAGGCCGACTTCCACAACGCGCTGACGTTCGCGGCCGTCTACCGCGCGCCGGTGATCCTCAACGTCGTCAACAACCAGTGGGCGATCTCGTCGTTCCAGGGCATCGCCGGCGGCGAGGCGGCGACGTTCGCCGCGCGCGGCGTGGGCAACGGCATCGCATCGCTGCGCGTCGACGGCAACGACTTCCTCGCCGTGCTGGCGGCGTCCGGCTGGGCTGCCGAGCGCGCGCGCCGTGGATTCGGCCCGACCCTCGTCGAGTGGGTCACGTACCGCGCCGGCGCGCACTCGACGTCCGACGACCCGTCGAAGTACCGGCCGGCCGACGACTGGAAGCGCTTCCCGCTGGGCGACCCGGTGGCGCGCCTCAAGCAGCACCTGATCGCGCTCGGCGCGTGGTCCGACGATGCGCACGCGCGCCTCGTCGCGGAGGTCGAGGCGACGGTGATCGCCGCGCAGAAGGAGGCCGAGGGCTACGGCACGCTCGCGACCGGCCACGTGCACGACACGTCGACGATGTTCGACGACGTGTACAAGGAGATGCCGCCGCACCTGAAGCGGCAGCGCGCGCAGGCAGGAACCTAGGATGACGACCCCCTCTCCCGCTTTCGGACCGACGCCATGGCCACGATGACGATGATCCAGGCGATCCGGTCGGCGCTCGACGTGATGCTGCGCCGCGACGACAACGTCGTCGTGTTCGGCGAGGACGTCGGCTACTTCGGCGGCGTGTTCCGCTGCACGGACGGCCTGCAGGCGAAGTACGGCGCGGCGCGCGTGTTCGATACGCCGATCGCCGAAGGCGGCATCGTCGGCATCGCGATCGGCATGGCCGCGTACGGGCTGCGCCCGGTGCCGGAGATCCAGTTCGCCGACTACTTCTACCCGGCCTACGACCAGATCGTGTCGGAGGCGGCGCGGCTGCGTTACCGGTCGGCCGGCGACTTCGCGGCGCCGCTCACGATCCGGATGCCGTGCGGCGGCGGCATCTACGGTGGCCAGACGCACAGCCAGAGCCCCGAAGCGCTGTTCACGCACGTCTGCGGGCTGCGCACGGTGATGCCGTCCAATCCGTACGACGCGAAGGGGCTGCTGATCGCGTCGATCGAGTGCGACGACCCGGTGATCTTCCTCGAGCCCAAGCGCATCTACAACGGCCCGTTCGACGGCCACCACGAGCGGCCGGTCGTGCCGTGGACCGGGCACCCGCTCGCCGAGGTGCCCGAAGGCCACTACCGCGTGCCGCTCGAGTCGGCGGCCGTCGTGCGTCCCGGCAGCGCGGTCACGGTGCTCGCCTACGGCACGATGGTCTGGGTGGCCGAGGCCGCCGCGCAGGAGACCGGCGTCGACGCCGAGATCATCGACCTGCGCAGCATCTGGCCGCTCGACCTGCCCGTGATCGTCGAGTCGGTGCAGAAGACCGGCCGCTGCGTGATCGTGCACGAAGCCACGCGCACCAGCGGCTTCGGCGCGGAACTGGCCGCACTCGTGCAGGAGCACTGCTTCTATCATCTGGAGGCGCCGATCGAGCGCGTGACGGGCTGGGACACGCCGTACCCGCACGCGCAGGAGTGGGCGTACTTTCCCGGGCCCGCCCGGGTCGGCGCGGCACTGCAGCGCGCGGTGGAGACGTGAGATGACCGACCGCGTCGTGAAGGTCCCGGACATCGGCGAAGGCATCGCCGAGGTCGAACTGGTCGAGTGGCACGTCGCCGTCGGCGACACGATCGTCGCCGACCAGGTGCTGGCCGACCTGATGACCGACAAGGCCACGGTCGAGGTGCCCGCGCCGGTCGCCGGCGTGGTGACGGCGCGCAACGGCAATCCCGGCGACAAGCTCGCCGTCGGCAGCGAACTGGTGCGGATCGCCGGTGAAGGCGCCGCTGCCGCCGTCGCGTCCACGGCCTCGGGCGCGGACGCCGACGCGGCGACGGTGCGGGCGCCGGCGAAGGCCGCCCCGCCGGCACCGGCCGGCGCGGCTGCGCCCCCCGCGCCAGCGCCGGTCGAGTCCGCGGCAGCGCCCGTTGCCCCCGCCACCGGCAAGCCGCTCGCGTCGCCGTCGGTGCGCCGGCAGGCGCGCGAACTTGCCGTCGATCTCGCGCGGGTGCCCGCCACCGGCCCCGGCGGGCGCGTGCTGCACGAGGACGTCGTTCGCTTCGCCGCCGGCGCCCTCGTATCGCCCGCGCCGGCGTCGCGCTACGCGCCACGAACCGGCGAGACGGAGGTGCCCGTCATCGGCCTGCGCCGGCAGATCGCGCAGCGGATGGCCGAGACGCTGCGCATCCCGCACTTCACGTACGTCGAGGAGGTCGACGTCACCGAGTTGGAGGCGCTGCGCGCGCGACTCAACGCCGAGCGGGCCCGGTCCCGCGGCCGGTTGACGCTGCTGCCGTTCCTGATGCGCGCGATCGTGCTCGCGGCGCCGTCGTTTCCGCAAATCAACGCGCGTTACGACGACGCGGCCGGCGTGGTGACGCGCTTTGCCGCCGTCCACATCGGCATCGCGACGCAGTCCGGTTCGGGCCTCATGGTGCCGGTCGTCCGGCACGCGGAGGCGCGCGACCTCTGGGGGAGTGCGGCCGAGGTCGCGCGGCTCGCCGAGGCCGCGCGCGGCGGGCGCGCGACACGCGAAGACCTCTCCGGCTCCACCATCACCATCACCAGTCTCGGCCCACGCGGCGGCATCGTCACCACACCCATCATCAACGCGCCCGAGGTCGCGATCGTCGGCGTCAACCGCATCGTCGAGCGGCCGGCGATCCGCGGCGGCATGGTGGTGCCGCGGCTGTCCATGAACCTGTCGTCGTCGTTCGACCACCGCGTGGTCGACGGTCACGATGCGGCCGAGTTCGTGCAGGCGCTGCGCGGCTACCTCGAGTGCCCGGCATTGCTGTTCGTCGATTGATCCTGGCATAAGAAACGCATGACCCGCTTCCCGACGATCGCGGCCGTGGCGGGTACGCTGCTGCTCGCCGCATGCGGGCCCGGACCGACGCCGACGCCCTCGGCTGCCGCGCAGGCCAAGGACGGCTGGTACGACTTCGGCGGTTCCTGGAACGCGACCGGACGCAGCCACACGATCGCAATGGGCGGCGAGCGCAGCGCCACGCTGGTCGACCTGCGCGGCTCGCTCTTGCTGTCGGGCTCGGGGCGGCCCGGCGCGGGATTCGGCGCGGAGGCGCTCGTACTCGCCGACAGCCAGACGGGAATGATCGGCCGCGCCGTGTGGACGGACGAGGACGGCAACCACGTCTACAGCGAGTTGCGCGGCGATGGCACGCGGAGGGGCAACCGCATCACCGGCACGATCGTCGGCGGGACGGGCCGCTTTGCCGGCGCGACGGGGGCGTACGGCTTCACGTGGCAATACGTGCTGGAGACCGACGACGGCACCATGCAGGGACGCACGCTCGATCTCGCCGGGCGCGTCCACCTGCCGCCGCGGACGCCCCGCACCGAAGCAGGAGAGGCCAGACCGTGACCCGCCCGCTCGCGCTCGCCAGGATGGCGCTGCCGCTCGCGCTGGCGCTCGGCATCTGGTTCGCGCCGGTCCCGGCCGGGCTCACGGCGCCCGCGTGGCAGCTGTTCGCGATCTTCCTGGCCGCCATCGTGTCGGTGCTGGTCGGCGCGTTCCCGCTGCTCACGTCGACGATGCTCGCCGTCGCGGCCGTGGTGCTGACCGGCACGATCACGCCGGCGCAGGCATTCTCCGGCTTCGCCAACGCGAGCGTGCTGCTGGTCGTCATCGCGTTCATCGTCGCCCAGGCCGTCGTGAAATCGGGCCTCGGCCGGCGGATCAGCCTGTTCATGGTCAGCCGCTTCGGCGGCTCGTCGCTCGGGCTCGCGTACAGCCTCGTGCTGACGGACGCGGTGATCGCGCCGGCGTTCCCGAGCAACACCGCCCGCGGCGGCGTGCTCTTTCCGGTCGTGCTGTCGGTCGCGCAGGGCGCCAACTCGCGGCCGGACGACGAGCAGGGCCGCCGGCTCGGCGGCTACCTCATGTACTGCTCGATGGCGAGCCTCGCCGTGTCGTCCGCGCTGTGGATGACCGCGACGTCGGCCAATCCGATCGGCGTGCAGATCGCGCGCGACCTCGGGATCAGGATCGACTTCGGCGTCTGGCTGCTCACCGCGTCAGTGCCGGCGCTCACGGCGATCGCGCTGCTGCCGCTCGTGCTGCTGAAGCTCTTCCCGCCCGGCGTGAACGCCACGCCCGACGCGCCGGCCGCCGCCCGCGCCGCGCTCGCTGCGATGGGGTCCCTGTCGCGCGACGAGAAGGTCACCGCCGTGGCGTTCGCGTTGATGGTGACCGGCTGGATCTTCGCCGATCCGCTCAAGCTCAACGTCACCAGCGTCGCGTTCGCGGGCCTCGGCGTCCTGCTGATGACCAACGTGCTGACGCTCGACGACATCGCCAAGCAGGGCGACACGCTGACGACGTTCCTGTGGCTCGCCGTGCTGTTCGCGCTGTCCGGCCAGCTGAACGAGCTGGGCTTCATGGGCTACGTCGGCCAGCGCCTGGCCGCCCGCCTCTCCGGGATGTCGTGGCCCGTCCTGTACGTTACGCTGGTCGTCCTCTACGTGGCGATCCACTACCTGTTCGTCAGCCAGACGTCGCAGGTGCTGGCGCTGCTCGCCGTGTTCGCGGACGTCGGCATCCGCGGCGGCGTGCCGGCGCCGCTCATGCTGTTCGCGCTGCTGTTCGCGAGCAGCTACTTCTCGGTGATCACGCCGCAGGGCGGCAGCCAGAACGTGATCTTCGTCGGCAGCGGCTACCTGACGCAGCCCGAGCTCTACCGACTGGGCTTCCTCGTCACGCTGTTCTTCCTCGCCGTGTTCCTGACCGTCGGGACGGCGTGGATCCTCGCCGTTCACTGAACGGCTGACAACGAAAAACCGAGCCAGGCTCGGTTTTCACCGGCGTCCCTCCCTTTTCCCCGCCGGGGACGGGAGCGGGGTACCGCCGAGCGTGCCTGGCGCCGCTCGAACGGCCATCGCATGCCTGCGATGGCGCGCGCTGCAAGGCAGGGCCGGGGCGTGGGGGCGGCCACCCCTGAGCGGCGGCTTGCTGCACCGCGAAATCGCCGCCGGCTTGATCTTTCGTAAAGTCACGGGCCGCCACCTCCCCGAGAATGGGCGCCTCGCACCGGCAACCGAGGAGGCCGGCACGTGCTGCAGATCATCATCCAGGGCCGCGGCGGCCAGGGCGCGCAGACGGCGGGCAACCTGCTCGCAATGGCGTTCTTCGCCGAAGGCCGGCAGGTGCAGTCGTTCGCGAGCTACGGCGGCGCGCGCCGCGGCACGCCGGTCAGCTCGTACATCCGCGTGGCCGACCGGCCGATCCGCGTCCGCTGCGACATCGAGCGCGCCGACGCGATTCTCTGCTTCGACGCGAGCCTGCTTGCGGGTCCGCTGCTCGCCACGGCGGGTCCGGAGACGCTGATCGTCGTCAACTCGGCGCGCACGCCGGCGCAATTCGCGGCCGACCTTCCCGGACGCCGCGTGATCCCGGTCGACGGGCTTTCCATCTCGCGCCGCCACGGCCTCGGGCGCATCGTCAACTCGGCGTTGCTGGGAGGCTTCGCGCGCGCGATCGCGGCGCCGCAGCTGCCGGTACTGACGCGCGTGCTGGGCGACGAGGCGCCGAAGCTGCACGACGAGAACATCGCCGCGTGCGA
The DNA here is from genome assembly GCA_016716425.1 of Betaproteobacteria bacterium. GTDB lineage: Bacteria > Pseudomonadota > Gammaproteobacteria > Burkholderiales > Casimicrobiaceae > VBCG01. Next base: position 71,589 of record JADJWJ010000001.1, on the reverse strand, counting down.
GGAAGGCTACCGGTCGGTCGAGCAGCAACTGGGCGTGATGGCCGCATGAACGCCAAGGATCCCGTTCCTCCCATCTGGACGACCGGCTCGACCGAGGTCTTCAAGACCGGCACGTGGCGCGCGGCGCTGCCGCAGCACATCCACGCGCCGTCGCCGTGCCACGCCGCGTGCCCGGTCAACGGCAACATCGCCGAGTGGATCGGCCGGGCGCGCGAGCAAGACTTCCGCGGCGCGTGGGAGATCCTGACCCGCCACAACCCGTTTCCCGCGGTCGCCGGCCGCATTTGCCACCACCCGTGCGAGGCCGCGTGCAACCGGACGAGCGTCGACGGGGCGCTCGCGATCTGCCGGCTGGAGCGCTTCGTCGGCGACCGGGCGCTGGCCGAGGGATGGTCGTTCGCGCCGCCGGATGCCGAGCGCGCCGAGCGCATCGCCGTCGTCGGCGGCGGGCCGTCAGGCTTGTCCGCGGCCTACCAGCTGCGCCGCCTGGGCTACGCGGTGACGCTGTTCGAGTCGCGGGCGGAGCTGGGCGGCCTGATGCGCCACGGCATCCCGGCGTACCGCCTCGCGCGCGACGTGCTCGACGGCGAGATCGCGCGCATCGTCGCGCTCGGCGTGGACGTCCGCTGCGGCGAAGTCCTCGCCTCGCCGGAGGACTTCACGCGCCTGCGTGCGCGGTTCGCCGCGGTCTACATCGCCACCGGCGCGCAACGGCAGAAGCGACTGCCCGGCCTCGACTACGCGCGGCCGTGGGTTGCGGACGGGGCCGACTATCTCGCGCGCGCGAACGCCGGCACGCCGCCGGCGCTGGGCCGCCGCGTGGTCGTGATCGGCGGCGGCAGCGCCGCGCTGGATGTTGCGCGCAGCGCGCGCCGCGCGGGCCACGACGTCACGATCCTCTGCCTCGAGTCCGCGGCGCAGATGCCGGCGCAGCCGGACGAGGTCACCGAGGCGCGCGAGGAAGGCATCGCGCTGGTCGACGGCGCGATGCTGACGGGCACGCGCGATCGCGGCGGTGCCGGCATCGAACTCGCGTGCGTCGGCGTACGCTTCGCGCCGGGCGACGTGCGCGGGCAGTTCACCGTGACGCCGGTGCCCGGCAGCGAGTTCACGCTGGCCGCCGACGCGATCGTTCCGTCGATCGGACAGGATCCGGACCTCGCACCCTTCGCCGACGCCCTTGCCGCCGACGGCGCGCTGCTGCACGCCGACCGCGCGCAGGCGACCGGCACCGAAGGCGTCTGGGCGGGCGGCGACGTCGCCAGCATGGCCCGCTTCGTGACCGAGGCGATCGGCATGGGCAAGCACGCGGCGCAGGCGATCGATCGGGCGCTGCGCACGCCGGCCGACAGCGGCGCCGGGGACTGGCGAGAGGCGGTGGTCCCGCTCGCCGCGATCAACACCTACTACCATCCGCCGCAGGCCCGCGCGCCCGAGCGGCGGCGCGCGGTTGCCGATCGGCTCGCCGGCGACGCCGAGGTGCAGATCGGCCTCGACGTGCGCGAGGCGCTCGCCGAGACCGCCCGCTGCTACTCGTGCGGCACGTGCATCAACTGCGACAACTGCGTCATCTACTGCCCGGACCTCGCCGTGAAGCGCGCGAACGGCGGCTACGCGGTGCTGGCCGACTACTGCAAGGGCTGCGGCATCTGCGTCCACGAGTGCCCGACCGGCTCGATGAAGATGGTCGAGGAGGTACGATGAACGCCGCCGGGCCGCCCCGAGGTACTTGCCCACGTGGCAGGAGCCGTGCGCAGCGCCGACCACGCGGAGGTCCGCGGTGAACGCACGCGACGACGCCTGCGCGCGCGAGCAGACGATGCTGCTCACCGGCAATCACGCGGTCGCGTGGGCGGCAAGGCTCGCCCGCCCGCAGGTCGTCCCGGTCTACCCGATCACGCCGCAGACGCCGGTGCTGGAGCAGCTGACCGAGTTCCAGGCGGCCGGGCAGTTCGACGCCGAGGTCATCACGCCCGAGTCCGAGCATTCGGTGATGGCCGCGTGCATTCCGGCGTCGCTCGCCGGCGTGCGCGTGTTCACGGCCACCGCGTCGCAGGGGCTGCTGCTGATGCACGAGCTGCTGCACTACGCGAGCGGCGCCCGCGCGCCGATCGTCATGGCCAACGTCAACCGCACGCTGGCCTCGCCGTGGGCGTTCTGGCCCGACCAGACGGACAGCCTCGCGCAGCGCGACACCGGCTGGATCCAGTTCTACTCGGAGACCGCGCAGGAGTCGCTCGACACGGTGCTGCACGCGTTCCGGATCGCCGAGCGCGTGCTGCTGCCGGCGATGGTCAATCACGACGCGTTCTACGTGTCGCACGCGCTGGAACCGGTGCGCGTCCCCGACCCGTCGCTGGTCGACGCGTTCCTGCCGCCGTACGCACCCGAGCATCGGCTCGATACGGCGAAGGTCGAGTCGTGGGGCAACGTGGTGACGCAGGACATGTTCTGTCGCCACCGGCAGGCCCTGGGCGAGGCGATGGACCGCGTGCCGGACGCCGCACTCGACGCCGACCGCGCGTGGCGCGAGCTCACCGGCCGCGGCTACGGCCTCGTCGAGGACTATCGCTGCGACGGCGCCCGGATGGTGATCGTCACGATGGGCAGCATGTGCGGCACCGCACGCGAGGCCGTCGACGCGCTGCGCGATGCAGGCGAGGCGGTCGGCCTGCTCAAGGTGCGCCTGTTCCGGCCGCTGCCGGTGACGCTGCTGCGCGATGCGCTGGCCGGCGTGCCCGACGTGCTGGTGCTCGACCGCGACTACTCGCCGGGCCACGGCGGCATCCTGCACCAGGAGCTGCGCGCGGCGCTCTATGGACTGTCCGCGGCGCCGCGCATCCACGGCTATCTGGCCGGCGTCGGAGGCGTCAACGTGTCGCCGGAGAAGATCGTCGAGTTCGTCCATCGCGCGCAGGCCGGCGACGCGCGCCCCGAGTCCGTCTGGGTCAGGTGAGCCGCATGCAGAAGCTGGAACTGTCGCAGGACCCGATGCTGTGCTCCGGCCACGCCGCGTGCCCGGGCTGCGTCGATGCGCTGTCGGTGCGCCACGTGCTCGCGACACTCGGCCCGAAGACGATGGCGGTCGTGCCGCCGTCGTGCATGGCGATCATCGCCGGCCCGCAGCCGTACAGCTCGCTGAAGATTCCCGTCTACCAGCCCACGCTCGAGGCGAGCGCGGCGGCGGCCTCGGGCCTGCGCCGCGCGCTCGACGCGCGCGGCGAGCGCGACACGCAGGTCGTCGTGCTGGCCGGCGACGGCGGCACCTACGACATCGGCTTTCAGTGCCTGTCGTCGGCGGCCGAGCGCAACGAGGACTTCCTCTACGTGTGCCTCGACAACGAAGGCTACATGAACACCGGCGCGCAGAAGTCGTCGTCCACACCGCACCTCGCGCGCACGGGCTCCACTCCCGCCGGCAAGACGTCGCGCAAGAAGAACCTCACCGAGATCATGGCGGCGCACGAGGTGCCGTACGTCGCGACGGCCAGCGTGGGCCACCTGCCCGATCTCATCCGCAAGGTCGAGAAGGCGAAGGGCATGCACGGCACGCGCATCCTCACGCTGCTGATACCCTGCCTCGACGGCTGGGGGCTGCCCGACCATGCGGGGCTGACCGCCGCGCGCTACGCGGTGGAATGCGGCGCGTTCCCGCTCTACGAGGTCGAGGATGGGCGCAGGTACACGCTCAACGTGACCGAGAAGCCGCGGCCGCTCGCCGACTACCTCGCGCTGCAGCGGCGGTACCGGCACCTGACCGACGCCGATGTCGCCGCGCTGCAGGCGGAAGTCGACGAAGGCTGGGGACGACTTCGGCAGCGGTGCGGGCTCGCGGTGGAGGGAGCAGGCGCTGCACTCGCCGCGACCGAACGCGGCGCGTCGAGCCTTTAGTCACGCCCCTCACCCCAACCCTCTCCCCGTTCCGGGGAGAGGGAGCACCCACCGACGCGTCGTGCCTCACCACTCCCTCTCCCCGCTTGCGGGGAGAGGGTCGGGGTGAGGGGTGCGTGCACTTACTCGAACCGCACGAACTCCTCGGCCACCGCGTCGCGGCCGTAGTGGTCGATCAGCGCGTCGATCTCGGCCAGCAGCGACTGTTCCTCGTCCGGCTCGATGGTGCCGTCCCCGGCGAGGCGCGCGGTCAGGCCGCTGGCCATCGCGTCGCGCACGCCGCCCAGCGTCGGCTCGTGGCGCACCAGCGGATTCTCCATGGCGACCTCGATGATCCGCGACAGGCATTCGCTCGCCTTCGCGGCGACGAAGTCGATCGCGGGCGCCTCGCCGCCGAACTCCTCGACCAGCGAATCGATCTCCGCGACCAGCGACTCGTGCATCTGCGGGTGCATGCCTTCGTCGCGCGCGAGCACGCCGTGATCGCGGCGCCGGATCAGCGCCAGCGCGTCGGCCAGCGTCGGCGGCTCGTCGCGGTCCGGGTCGTTGACGATCGCCTCGATGGCGGCGGACAGTTCCGGGCTCACCCGGACGGCGACGTCGATCGAGTGCTTCATGGCCCGACCCCCCGCTCGCTGCGCGCGACGTCGCGTCCGCGCTCCCGGCTCGCCTGCTCGAGCTGCCGGTACACGGCGTCGAACGCGTCGCGCACTGCGGCATGCGGGTCCTCGTGGTGCGCGTGATTGACGGCGATGTCCGGCCGCCCGGGCACGCCGATGACGATGTGCACGTTGAACCAGCGACCCTGCTGCTGGTGGCGCCGGTCCTCCTCGATCGTGACCTGGCAGCCCGTGAGGTTCGGGTGGAACTGCTCGAGCTTGCCGGCCTTCTGCCGGATGCGGGTCTCGAGCGCGTCGGAGTGCGGCATCTGCCGCATCGTGATCTGCAGTGGAACTTGCATCGTGTCGCTCCCGCGCGGCGCATCGTGCCGCCCGCCCTCGGGCGTCGACCGGCCGCGCATTGCCCTACGCCTCTAGACTACGACGGGGCGGCCGCGCGACCTTGATCTTCCTCAATCGCCACGGCGATTCGCGCTTGGCCCGCGCTACGCGCGGATGAATGCCGCGACCGCCGGATCGGCGCATAATCGCGCGATGGCCTCCGCATCGGGCAGCTGCGGCCGGTCGCGCGCGGCGTTGACCATGCACAGGAACCCGAGCGGCGCGTCGTCGTCCGCGCGGAACTGGTGCCAGGTCAGCGCGGGGACCTCGACCAGGTCGAACGGCGCCACCGTGAAGATGCGCTCGCCGACGAGGCACCGGCCGCGTCCGTGCGCAACGATCACCGCATGCACGTGCGCGTGCCGCTCGAGTGTCGTGTGGCCGGCCGGCGCGACCTCGAAGCAACGCAGCTCGCTCGCCAGCGCCGGATCGGCGAACAGCACCTGCCGCGTCACGTCGCGAAACGGCGCGCTGCCCTCCTGCTTGTACTCGCGCACGTCGACGCCCTCCCAACGGAGCGGGGCCGTCTGCCGCCGGTGATGCCGCGTCACGCCGCGCTCCCCGCGATCGACGGCCGCGGCGGCGATGCTTCGGGCGCCACGGACGCGTCGCGCACCGCCGCGACGAAGCGGGCGGCACGCTCCCGCACGCGCTCGGGCTCGATCAGCAGCGAGCCGCCGATCAGCAGCATGACGTCGTCGCCGTAGAATTCGAGCGCGGCCGCCACGCCTTCGACCTGCAACCCGCCCGCGGGCACCGGCAGCATCGGCGTGAATGCGCCCAGCGGCGCGCGGGCGCGTGCGGCGATCTCCCGGCACGTGGCCTCCGCGAACGCGAAGCGCCCGGCGCTGTGCGGGAAGATCACCGCGTCGGCGCCCAGCATCCTGAACAGCGTCCCCAACAGCAGCGGGTGCGCGATGCGCGTCGCGCCGCCGAACGCCGGGTGCGCGATCACAGGCACGTCGACGTCGTCGCGCACGAGCTCGGCGAACGCCGGCAGCCCGAGCAGCGCGGGCGCCAGCAGCAGCGCACCCGCGCCGGCGGCGCGCGCAACCTGCGCCTGTGCGGCCGCGCGGCGGGGCGAGCCGACCACGCTCGGCGCATACAGCGCGCGGTGCCCGGTGTCGGCGGCGGCGCGGTCGATCGCGCGCTGGCAAGCCTCCACCCGCGCGGCGAACGGCGAGTACGCCTGGTCGGCGAGACCGTGATCGTCCTTGACCACGTCGATGCCCGCCGCGGCGAGCGTGTACGCGAGCGCGGCCAGGCGCTCCACCGTCAGTCCCTGCGGCTTCAGCGCCGCGCACGTCAGCGGCCGCGCGCCGGCACCCAGCGCCTGGCGCAGCCCGGCGGCACCGTGCCGCGGCCCTGCGAAGCCCGCGAGGAAATCCGCGGGCCACGCGACGTCGACCAGCGCGACGTGCGCGTGCAGCGACGAGTTGCCGAACAGCATGTTGACGAGCTGCGCGACGTCGCCGCCGGTGGTCTCCGCGGCGAGCTCGATCGCGACGTCGTGCCGTCCGTCCTCCCGCGAGCGGATGCCGGCGACGCGCGCGACGATCCGCTCGGCAACGTACGTGTCGTGGACGGCGGCCAGCGGCAGCTCGACGCTCTGCTCCAGCGCGATCGCCTGCGCGACGTGCGCGACGTCCGACGCCTCGGCGTCGACGCGATAGGTGGCGGTGATCGGGCTCATCGTGCGCACGCTCGGCCGGACATGGTACACCGCGCGTTCGGCGCGGCGGGCGGCTGCGATTGCCGACTCTCCAGGGCGTCCGCCTGCGCCGCGCGACCGCCCGTGCCGCTTCGGTGTACGATGGTTTTCTCGCCATGACGTCCACGCAGTCCCGCGATCCCGTTGCCGCCGCTGCCACGCCGCGGGCGCGCCGCCATCCACGCGAGCTCCTCTGGCTCGTCGGGCACCTGTTTCCCGCGAGCGCGGAGATCGAAGCGGTGACGACCACCGCGCGGTTCGACGTCGGGCCCGCCGCGCTGTGGCAGGCGATGATGTTCTACGAGGAAGTTCCGCACGCACCGCCGCTGCTGCTGCGGTGGTTCCTGCCGTGTCCGGTGCGTACGCAGGGCACCGGCAAGCACGAGGGCGCGTTGGTCGAGTGCACGTACAGCCGCGGCGGCTTGACCAAGCGGATCACGGTGCTGGAGCGTCCACGCCTCGTCCGCTTCGAGGTGCTCGACCAGCGGCTCGGCATCGAGCGCTGCCTGACCACGGTCGAAGGGTCGTACGAGTTCCGCCCGTGCGGCAACGGCACCGAGGTCGCGCTGACGACCCGCTATCGCGGGCACCTGCGGCCGCGCGCGCTGTGGCGGCCGCTCGAGCGCCTGCTCGCGCACCAGCTGCACCGCCACATCCTGGGCGGCATGGGCGCCGCGCGCGACGCGAAGCCGGGATAGGCGTCAGCCAACCCGCTCTCAGGCGGCAAAGTCCGCGGCGGGTCGCACGTCCACCACGCCCCACAGCAGCGAGCGGTCGTCGGCCGCGCGGTTGCCCGGGATGTCGCCCGCGGGCTCGCCGAAGCTGCGCAGCACGACCACCGCCCCGGGCGCCGCGGCGTGCGCGACGGCGCGGAACAGGCGCTCGCGGTATGCGGCGGTCGCGCCGTCGAGGATGTTCGACAGCGTGAACGCGTGGAAGCTCGCCGCGGCCGACCGTTCGAGGAACGACGCCGCATCCGCGTGCACCAGCCGCACGCGCCGCGCCTCGCGCGGCGGCGGATCCCGGGACAACTCGCCCAGCAGCAGCGCGCGCGCGTACGGATTGGTCCGGTTCGGATGCGTGCGGAAGCAGCGCTCCATCCGCCCGCGCATCACCGCCCCGAACCGACGCGGCAGCGATGCGAGCAGTCCCGGCGAGTACGCGGCACGCAGTGTGGCCAGCGACAGCAGCGTGTCGAGCCCCGCGCGAAACCGCCGCGTGTCGAGGTGCTCCCGCCAGAACGCGTGCTGCGCGGCCGGGTCGTCGAGGGCCAGGAACGCGCGCAGCGTGGCGAGCTTCCAGCCGGCGAGCGGCAGCAGCGCGCGCCCGAAGCGCATGATCTGCTCGGCGGTCCCGCGCGCCATCGCCACGCCGGCGATGCGCTGGCCGGCGTACGCGAGCTGCGCGGGGTTGATGTCGACGGCGACGACGCTGTCGTGGCGCAGTGCGAGCTGCATCGCCGTGCAGCCGGCCGACGCGATGCAGAGCACGCGGCCGCCGGGCGCGAAAGCCGCGCGCTCGATCTCCGGGTCCTCGTACATGCGGCCGAACAGCACGCGCGGCTGGCCGCGCTTCGTGTCGAGCCGCCCGGCCTCCCACGCGGTGCCGAGCGTCATGCGGCCGCTCGCGCGAGTCCCGCGTTGACCCAAGCCAGTACCAGGAACGCGAAGTTCTTGAACACCATTCCCGCCGGATCGTGGATCAGGTGCCGCGACCACGCGAGGCCGTTGAAATTGAGCGTCACCAGCAGCACCGTCTGCGCGAGCGCGGCCACGCCGGGAGCGATGCCGGAGAGCACCCACGCGCCCAGCGTAAGCTCGACCCAGCCGAGCGTGGTCAGGAACAGGCGGCCGTACTTGGGGCCGTAGCCCGGCACCGCCTCGACGACGGCGAGTTCGCTCGGCGAGCGGCCGAGGACCTTGCACCACAGTCCCTCGTAGATCCACACGCCGGCCACGGCGATGCGCACGAGCCAGTCGGGAGGCATCACCGTCAGCATTGCTTCGTTCATTGTCGGGTCGCTCTCGGGTGCCCGGCCGTACGTGCGAAGGGCCATTCGCGCAACATGGTACCGGACGCGCCGCCGCGCCGGGCCCGCGCGTGCCCGCGCACGCCGCACGAATCCGGCGCCCGGTGGAATCGTGACAGAATGGCGGGTCAGGCGGCCGGCGGTCTTCCCGCCGCCCATCACCCATGACCAAGCACGTCGTCCTGCCAAATGCGTTCGAGCCGGAGTTCGTCGACGGGCTCGTCGCGATCTTCGAGGAGAAGGTCGTGTTCAACCGGGTCTTGGGCCTCAAGATCACGTCGGTGCGGCCGGAGCGCGTGACCGGCCGCATCGACATGCGGGCCGATCTGGTCGGGCACTTCGCGTACCACCGGCTGCACGGCGGCGTGATCAGCGCCGGCCTCGACGCGATGGCGGGGCTGGCCGTGATGGCCGCGCTGGGCGCGCGCCACATGGACGAGCCGGTGGCGCAGCGGCTCGCACGCTTCGCGCGCATCGGCACCATCGACCTGCGCGTGGATTACCTGCGGCCCGGGATCGGCGAGCGCTTCGAGCTGTGGGGCGAGGTCATGCGGATTGGCTCGCGCGTCGCGTCCACGCGCATGGAGTTCCACGCGGCCGACGGCACGCTGCTGTCCACGGGAACGGCTGCGTACATCGTGTCGTAGGCGGCACGCGCCTGCCCGGCGCTCGGCCTTCGACTAGAATATGGGGTCCTCCGCCCGCACGGGGCGCGCTCGACGCGACGCCGGGGTCCCGCCTCCCGTCCCCCTTTTCGCACTTCACGGCCCACCTCATGCGCATCGTCTGCCTCGACCTCGAGGGCGTCCTCGTCCCGGAGATCTGGATCGAATTCTCGCGCCGCACCGGCGTCCCGGAACTGTCGCGCACGACGCGCGACGAGCCCGACTACGACAAGCTGATGCGCGGGCGGCTCGCCATCCTGCGCGAGCGCGGCCTCGGCCTGCCGGCGATCCAGGACGTCATCGCGGCGATGGGGCCGATGGAGGGCGCGCGGGCCTTCCTCGACGCGCTGCGCGCCGACTACCAGGTGATCATCCTGTCCGACACGTTCTACGAGTTCGCGCGGCCGCTGATGCGCGCACTCGGCCTGCCGACGCTGTTCTGCCACTCGCTCGTCGTCGACGACGCCGGCATGATCGTCGACTACCGGCTGCGGATGCCCGATCAGAAGCGTGCGGCGGTGAAGCGGCTGAAGGAGTTGAACTTCACGGTGGTGGCCGCCGGCGACAGCTACAACGACACGGCGATGCTCGGCGAGGCGCACGCCGGCATCCTGATCCATCCGCCCGAAAACGTCGTGCGCGAGTTCCCGCAGTTTCCGGTCGTGCGCGACTTCGCCGCGCTGCGCTCGGAGATCGACCGCGCGTTCGCGCGGGTCTGAGCGGCGCGGGGCACCGGGGGGCGGCGGGGCGGCGGCGCGGCAGCATCTTCCGGGCGCGGGGATACCGTATCGCCTCCTGCGCTCCACGCCGCGGCCGGCGTCGCGCGACGTCGTGCCCGCGCTACCGCGCGGGACGGTCGCGCTGCGCGATCGCCGCCGCGACGATCGCCGCGAGGTCGGGGGCGATGCCTTCCTTGCCCGCCACGACGTCCGCGAGCGCCGCCGCCGACGCCCCGTTGTCGGGGCCGAGCGCGTACACGTACGCCGCGTCGCGCCTGAAGTCGAGGAACGCGTTCAGCGCCTTCGCGTCCATGCCCGCCAGCGTGCGCAGTTCCCGCGCGAGCAGGCGATCGAGGGTCGCGATGCTGCGCGGCATCGCCGCGCGCCGTTCGTCGATGCACGCAGCCATGATCCGCGGTGCGCCGTCGACGTCGAGCCAGGAGGCCCCGTGCAGGTCGGCTTCGAAACAGCGGTACTTGAGGACCGCAGCGCCCAGGTCGGGACGTTCGTCCGCAACGAGCGCATCGACGTGCTCCAGCGCGTCGGGACCGTACCACTCGAGCGACCCGAGATACGCCTGCGAGAGCTTCTCGAGCCGGCCGCCCCACTCGCGTTCTCGCCGCTCGAGGTACGCCCGCACGAGCGCCCGCTGCGAGTCCGGCGTGAGCGTCGCGAACGCCTCGCGCGTTTGCTTGCGCGATCCCGTGCCAACCGAACTCAGCGGAATCTCGAAGCGCTCGCCGGTGACTGTCTCGAGCGCCAGCGTCGCCGCCGACGCGGCCGACGCCGCCGACGCGGCCGCGCGCGGCGTGTGGAGCATCGGTGGCAGCACCGCCGTGGCGTCGTCCAGACGCGCGGTCACGCCGAGCACAGCGAGATTCGCGGTGTCGTAGCGCACGATCACCTGCTGGCTCTGCGGCGTGACGCCGGTGGCGGGCAGGCTCCACTGCTGGCAGGTGAGCTCGCGGATCTCGCCGACGTTGCCGCGAAACGTCGCCGTGTACCGGTGCAGGGGCGGGTCGCACGCGAAACGCCAGCGCCGGAGCCGGTCGACCGCTTCCTCGGCGTCCGCGAGCGGCCCGTTCGCCGTTGCCGGCATCCGGTAGGTGCTGATGGCCTCCCCGATCCTCGCCGGTCGCAGCATCGCGAGCGCCATGGCGGCAAACGCCTCGGCGTTCGGGTAGACGGCGCCCCTGGGCGTGTAGGGCGCGCAGGTGCCCGAGAGGGCGTTCGCCTCGAAGAATTCGAAGCGGCATCCCAGCCGGGCGAGTGCGACCGCCCCGTCGGGGCGGAACTCGAACTCGGCGTGGTCGGTGCGCCGCAGCAGCCAGGGCAGCCGGAATCCGCGCTCGCAGCGCAAGCCGCCCGCGGGCGGTGAAGGCGACTCGACGCACGCGAAGCCCAGGTCCGCCATGAGCCGCTCGATGTCGTCGTTCGTCGCGTACTGGTGGACCCAGTACCCGGCCGCAGCGGGAAACCAGACGCCGCCGTGCATGAAGTGGCGTGGTGGCGGATCGGCCGGCGGGCGATCGCATGCCACCAACACCGCCGCGAGCGCGGCCACCGCGAGCGGGAGCCTCATCGCGCCGACGGGTAGTGGCCCAGGATGTAGAGGAAGCGCCCGTGCCACGCGACCGACACCGCGCAGAACGCCCAAATGGTCCAGACGACCCGCGTCTCGAACGCGAAGCCCTCGCGCCAGCCCAGCCAAGCGGCGACGAGCGCCGCCCCGATGGCCGTGCGCACCGCGATCGCCAGATAACGGCGCGCGGCGCGGAGCGTGTCCCGGTGGAGCAGGATGCCCACGCTCGCGGCCACGGTCAGCGCATGGGGCGCCAACAGCAGCGCCAGCGCGACGAAGAGGATCGTGCGCAGCAGCTCGTCCGCCTCGGTAACGCCGATGCCCGGCCCGACGTCGAGCAGCGGCCGCGCGCCGAAGTGGAAGTGCAGCCAGGCGAGCAGCAGCGCGGCGAGGAGGCCAAGCAGGATCTCCCCGCAGGCCATGACCACCAGCGGCCGCGACCGCGGCGCGGCCGACTCGGGCGGCAATACCTGCAGCACGATTCCCGGCGCCGCGATCGGGCGAAACTCGCGGCGAATCCGCGCCCGGAGCAGGTACCACAGGCATGTGGCCGAGAGCGCGAGCATGCCGAGAGCGAGCGGGAGGTTCGAATCGAGGCGCCCGGTCACGACCTGCACCAGCACGAGCCACGCCGTCCACGCCAGCGTCAGACCGAACACGACGCAGGCGATGCGCCGCGCCCATTCGCTGCGATACAGAAGCGCGACGCCGAGCGCAGGCAGTATCGCGCCGGCGTTGAAGAACACGTGCAGCGCGAGCGGCAGCCCGCGCAACGCCGTGTACGGCGGCTCGAGGATCGTGAAGTGCGCCAGCGTGGAGACGTACCCCCACCGCACGAGCGGGCTCGCGATCAGGAACCACGCGAGCAGCGTGAGGCCGCGGCTTCGCGCCGCCGGCTCCGCGGTCAGCGGCATCCTGCCCCGTAGCAGCTGAAGCCGTCCATCGTCAGAAACGTGTTGTGCGCGCGCTCGCCGCTCGGGGGTGTCGCGCCGGCGGGAACGAGGAAGGTCCGCGAGTGCGCGCCGTAGAGCCCCGGCGGCAGTTCGAAGTCCCCGAGCACGAAATAGACCGCCTCCCCGCGCAGCGAGAGGCCCATCCCGCGGCGGACCTCGTCGGCGCTGCGCCCGCGCTGGCGCGCGGCGCCGTTCACCCAGGCCGCCACCTCGCCCTCGGTCGCGAGCCGCAGCGACTTCTCGCGCACCAGGCGGTCGATCCCGCGCTGGCCGCCCGGCATCACGTTGCCGGGCAGCGCGACGCTCGCGAGCGTGATCTCCGGCGAGTACTCCGCCTCTCCGGCGACTTCGCCGACGACGAAACGCGGACCCGCCTTGCGGTCGAGGAACGTGGCCACGCCCCGGCCGAAGAGCTCGCGCACGCGCTTGCCCAGCACCGGGTCGTCCGCGCGCCCCGTGCGGAAGGACCGGCACGCGTTCGGCCCGTCGCCGCTCGAATAGGACACCATCGGCGTCGACTTCGGCACGCCGATCACCGCCTGCCGGTGCGCGCCCTGCGCCAGAATGCCCGCGATGTTCGCGTCCGCGGTCTGCCCCACGTTCCAGACGATCGGGTCGTAGCCCATCAGCACGAGGACGACCGGCTTCGGCGTTGCGCCGACCACGACCTCCTCCCGCGTCACGTCGTGCCCGCCCCGGTCGATCGCGACGTCGAGCGGCGTCGAGCCCTTGTACACGCTCACGACCACGACGTCGAAGTCGTCGGGAAGCCCCGCGATGCCGCACGGGTCGCTGCGTGCCGCGACCGTGGTGTCGGCTTTCGGATGCACGTACAGCAGATCGTTGGCCGGGTGGGTGGCGACGACGGCCGCGAGCGCGCGCACGAGCGCCTCGTCGTCGAACGCGTCCGCGGGACCGACTGCGTGCAGGAGCCTCCCGTCGTCGAGGAACACGAACACGAGCCGGTTGCGCGTGCCGAAGTTCTCCGCTGTCCCGACGTACGCCGCGACGCGTTTCCCGCCGGCCGCGATGTGGACCGGCTGCAGGGTCCCCGTCTGCGCGTCGCCGGCCACCATCTTCGCGATCGCCGCGCGCATCTCCTCGCGGTCCGCGGTGTCGGACCGTGCCGCGAGAAAGATCGTGTGCGGGCCGGGATTGAAGCGGATCTCGCCTTTGCCGCCTTCGAAGATCTGTTCGGCGGGAACCCCTTCCGGGATCAGCGCGACCACTTGCGACGACTTGCCGAGAACCTCGAACGTGATGCCGAATGCGCCGGCGTAGCCGGCAGGCGGCGCGATGCGGAGCATCGTGAGCAGGACGGTCGCGACCTCCTCGGGGTCGCGCGTGACCTCGAAAGTCGGCAGGACGCTCTTCACGGCGCCGGCGACCTTCGCGACTTCGGCCACGGCCGGCGCGACATTCGCCCGGTAGAAGACGAACGCCTTGTACCCGTAGTACGCGCCGGCGACGAGAATGAGGGCGACGAGCGTCCAGAGGACGATGCCGCCGCGCTCGCGACGCACGAACGTACGTGTCCAGCCCATTCGAGTCCCCTCCCCGAGATCGCACGCCAGATGGCGTCGTCGCCGACGCTGTGACCCGACGATAGCCCGACTGCCGGCGCGGGGCAACACGCCCCGTCGCCATTCGTCCCTCGCTTCCGCGCGCTCGTCGCGCCCCGCGAACGAGCGCGGCGTGCTGCGAGCGGTCGGGCTTGAATGCGACATCGCCCGCCGCGAACCCCTTTCCCGTGGCCGGTCCGTTTATCATGCGCGGACGAGCAACCCGGAGCGGCTTCGATGACGATAGCGAAACCCGGATCAACGACGGTGTTCGTCGCGGCATGCCTCGTGGCCGCGCTGGCGCACGCGCAGGTCTACAAGTCGACCGACGCCAACGGCCGCGTCGTCTACTCGGACAAGCCTCCCCCGGCGAGCGTGGCGGCGCCCGCGGCCACGCCACCTGCCGGCGAACTCGCGGGTGCGTGGACCGTGGCCAACGTGACGCTGGGCGGAGAACTGCGTCACGACGAGAAGCTCGTCGGCGCGACGTGGACGTTCACCGGCAGCGACCTTTCGATCCGGCTCAAGTCCGGCGACACGCAACGCTACCGGCTGCGCGTCGACGTACTCGCGCAGCCGAAGGCATTCGAGATCGCGCCCGCGTCGTCTTCCGGCGAGGCCGCCCGGGCGATGATCTACGAGCGCGCTGGCCCGCGCCTGCGCATCGCATGGCGCGAGAGCGGGGACGGCCGTCCGGTGAGTTTCGAACCGGCGCGCAAGCTCGTCGTGCTGACGCTCTTGCCCGGGACCGGCGGCGTCGCCACGGCGGCGTCGAGATCGCTCGGCCCGCGCGACGCGTGCGCGCTGCTGCGCGGCGCGGGCGTCGTCGAATTCCTCGGTACCGCGGAGGTCGCGGCAACGCCCGGTGCGAACCCCGCGACCGGCTGCCGCATCGAGCGGCCGCTCGGACTCGCCGTGACCGTCCTGCTGACCGGCGCCGGGAATCGCGACATGCTTGACCGCGAGAAGGTGCGCTTCGGCGGCGCGGAGTCCGGCGGACCCCGGGCGGTCGTGCGCGACGAGCCAGAGCTCGGGCCGGGCGCGTTCTCGGTCGCGCGCGGCAACTTCACGCTCGTCGGCGCGCTGAAGGGCGACACGCTGGTGCTGCTGCGCTTCGATTTTCCGCCCGGCAACGCGGAGCGCATCGGCCGGTTCGCGCGGCAGGTCGTGGCCGGCGTTTGAGCGGCCCGCCCGGCTCGATCGGGGCCGGCCGCGACGCACCGCCGCCGTCGCTACACGCGCGCGCGCGATGCGCGCGTCCGATGCCAACGGCTCCGCGGCCCCGGTCCTGCCGGCCGGGAAACCGACGCTGGCGACGGCCGATGCAGTAACATCGGCGTGTTTCTGCCGGCGTGTTCCTGCCGGCGCGCTCCCGCCGGAACCTCCCGATGCCGCGGTCCGCTCCCCACGCGAACGACACCGACACGCGCGTCGCCGTGCTCGCCAACGGCGTGCGCGTCGTCGTGATCCCCCTGCCCCACGTCGCCACGGCCGCGGTCAGCGTGTTCGTGCGCAGCGGCAGCCAGCACGAGCGCCCGGACTGCAACGGCATCGGCCACCTGATCGAGCACATGGCGTTCAAGGGCACGCGCACGCGCGACTGCCAGCGGATCAACCTCGACGCCGAGCGCCTGGGCGCCGAGGTCAACGCCCACACGGACAAGGACCACACGGCGTTCCACATGCACGGCCGCGCCGGCGACGCCTGCGCGTTCGTCGGGATGCTCGCCGACATCGTGCGCGCGAGCACGTTTCCGAACGCCGAGCTCGAGCGCGAGCGCGGCGTGGTCCTGCACGAACTCACCGACGTCGAAGACGACCCGATGGCGACCGCGTTCGAGCTGTTCGATCGGGCGTGCTTCGGTACGCATCCCGCGGCGCGCCCGGTGATCGGCTCCCGCGCGAACATCCGGGGGTTCGCGCGCGACGACATCGTGGCGTGGGTCGAGCGGCAGTACACGGGCGCCAACACCATCGTCGGCGTCGCCGGCAACGTCGAGCCCGAAGCGGTCGTGGCGGCGGCGCGCGCGGGTTTCGGCGACATGCCGCGTGCGCGCGGCAACGCGGTCGCGCCGCCTGCCTGGGTCGGCGGCCTGCACTCGCGGCACATGCGCGGCGCGAGCCAGGCGCACGTCGTCGTCGGCTTCCCGGTCCCGGCGCTGGCCGACGCGCACGCCGCGTTCGTCGTCGCCGCGGCGCTGCTCGGCGAGGGCATGAGCTCGCCGCTGCTCGACCGGCTGCGCGAGCGGCGCGGCCTCGTCTACCACGCGGACTGCTGGACCGACGTCCGCGACGCGTACGGGCAGTTCGTGATCGAGGCGTCGACCGCACCCGAGCACCTGCGCGAGTTCGCCGACGAAGTGGCGTGCCTGCTGCGCCAGCACGCGACGGAGACCGATCCGGTCGGGCTCGAGCGAGCGCGCAATCAGGTCGAGGTGGGCCTGCTGCGCGACGGCGAGGCGGCGGACAAGCGGCTCGAGTCGGCGGCGCTGGACATGTTTGCGCTCGGGCGCGTGCGTGCGCGCGACGAACGCGTCGCCGCCATCCGCGCCGTGGATGCGGCCGACGTGCGCGACGCGTTCGGACGGATGCTCGCCGCGGGCGCGGCGGTGGGGATCGCGGGTGGCCTGGGCCGCAGCGCTGTCGCGCAGGTCAAGCGGGCGTTGCGGCCTTCCGCCGCGTAGCGCACACGACGGCCGAACCTGCCCGCCGGGCCGCGCTACTGCGGCCGACCGGTCCCGGCTCCGGCCGCGGCGCCGACGCGCGGCCCGGGACCGACCATCCGCAGCGCGCCGTTGTTGATGAGACGCGTGACCTCCGGCGAGGCCAGGATCGCCTGCTTCGCGGCCACGCGCAAGCGATCGACCGCCTCGTCGGACAGCACGAACGACGTGGGCAGCGTATTGAGGTAGTCGCGCTCGGCCCGGTCCGGCAGCGCAGCGAACGAGACCTCGATGACGCGGATGTTGATGTCGGGCGCGCGCATGACCTCCGGCAGCTTCTGGCCGAGCGCCGGGTAGGGCCTGATCGCGTCGCGTACCTGGCGCAGCGACGCCCACCGCGCCTGGATGTCGCGCAGCGTCTCGACCGTGTCGTACGAGTAGCGGTCGATCGGGGTCCCGGTTGCCTTCAGGAGCACGTCGAAGATGCCCGGAGGATCCTCGCGCCGGTTCCAGTCGTTCGGCGGCGTGGCCAGCGAATTGACGACGAAGACGAAGATGTTGCGCACGTGGTCGTACTGCGTGGGCATGCCCGCCGTGTGCAGCGCCTCGAACGTCGCCATGACGTCGAGCACGCCGCGCATGCCGACGTTGTCCGAGACGCCGCCGTCGACCAGGTGCAGGTACGGGCGGTGCTGGCGATCGGCGAAGGCCTCGAGTTCCTGCAGCCGCTTCACCGTGCGCGACGCCGGCCGCGGCGGGTTCGGGTTGTCGAGGAACAGCTTCGTCCAGGGTGGTGGGCGGTACCCGCAAGTGCCGCCGAAGTTGTCGATGGTGATCGACGACAGTACGACCGGCACCGCCGACGACGCCGCCGCCGCACGTGCGAGACGGATGCTCGACAGGTCGGTGCACAGGACGTCGAAGTTCTCCTGGTTGAAGATGAGGCGGGTTCCGTCGGCGAGGTCGGTCGCGCTGACGTTGATCCGCGGCCCGTCACGACGCAGGTCCTTGAAGGTCGCGCCGCCAAACAGGATCTCGTCGTAGAAGTTCGCGGCAAGTTCGGAGCGGCCCCAGCCGGTCGACGACAGCGACGGCCAGTTCGCGGGGCTCAGCGCGCGCCCGAGGAGCTCGCCCTGTACGTCGCGCTTGAGGAAGCTCGTCTCGTAGATGTCGAACAGCTTCTCCCCGTGCAGGCCGAACGCCAGCGCGGTGAAGCTGCCGCCCGAGATCCCGGTGATCACGTCGACCGTGTCGAGCACACGGACGTGGCGGCCGCTCTTCGTCGTGACCTCCATGTCGCGCAGCGTCTCGAGGACGCCGAAGGAAAAGGCGGCCGCCCGCGTGCCGCCGCCGGAGAACGCGAGGATCACCAGCGTCGCGTGGTCCTCGGGGTTGTCGGAGGGCCGCTCCACCCGATGCGACTTGCCCGGATCGTACTGGCTGACCGGCGGATTGACCGGCCGCGTCGCGCAGCCGCCGAGCAGCGCGACCGCTGCCAGCAGGATCGCGATGCCGGCCCGCGAATCCCGCCACGCCGGCATCCGCGCAGGACGCACGAATCGTGCAATGCGGTACATGGTGGACTCCCTGGAGTGCCTGGTCCCGGCGCCGGCGCGCCCCGTTCGCCGGTTCGGTCAGGTGACGGTACGCGCGGAAGAATAGGCGACGTTCGCGCCCGCGTCTATTCGACCAAGGTGACACGGCCCGCGAATCGTGCACCATACCGCGTTCCGGGACTCGGGCCGGTGTCACCCGGGCCGCCATGCGGGCACGGCCCGCGTCGTCACCTGGTCGAGCCGGTCGGTTCGCCCGACACGGCGGCCCGCGAGACACCCCCGGACGCGACGCCGGACGCACGCGGAGTACACTCGCGGCTCGGCCGGTCGGGGGCAACCCCGATGGAGGACGCGAACCGTGGTACCCGCCATCAGCTATGCCAAGAGCGGAGACGTTCACGTCGCCTATCGAACGATCGGCGACGGACCGGTCGATCTGGTGCTCGTGCCTGGGTGGGTGAGTCACCTCGAAGCACATTGGGACGATCCGCTGCTCGCGCACTTCCTCGAGCGCCTCTCGCGGTTCAGCCGGCTGATCCTGTTCGACAAGCGCGGCACGGGCCTTTCGGACCCGGTCCCGCTCGACCGCCTGCCGACGCTCGAGGAACGCATGGACGACGTGCGCGCCGTGCTCGATGCCGTCGGGTCGCGCACCGCGACGCTGTTCGGGATATCCGAAGGCGGCCCGATGTGCGCGCTGTACGCGGCCACGTATCCCGAGCGCACGTCGGCGCTGGTGATGTCGGGCTGCTACGCCAAGTGGATCCGCGCCGACGACTATCCGTGGGCGCCGACGCGAGCGGACCACGACGCAGCGTTCGCGGCGTACGAACAAGGCTGGGGGACGCCGATCGGATTCAAGACCGTCGCGCCGAGCGTGGCGAACGTCGAGAGCTGCCGGAACTGGTGGGCACGCAACCTGCGCCAGGGCGCAAGTCCGGGCGCAGGACTCGCGCTCTACCGGATGAACATCGAGATCGACATCCGCGCGCTGCTGCCGACCATCCACGTACCGACGCTCGTCATGCACCGCAACGGCGATCGCCTGATCGACGTCGCCAATTCCCGCTACCTCGCCGCGAGGATTCCCGGCGCGAAGCTGCGGGAGTTCGACGGCGCCGACCACTTGCCGTGGTTCGGCGACTGCGACGCGGTGCTGGACGAGGTCGAGGAGTTCGTCACCGGCGCGCGTTCGGGACCCGGGCGCGACACGACGCTCGCGACCGTGCTGTTCGTGGACATCGTCAGTTCGACGGAAAAGGCGGTCGCGCTCGGCGACGCGCGTTGGCGCGGCCTGCTCGACCAGTTCCACGCGCTGGTTGCGCGGGAACTCGAGCGCCATCGGGGCAAGCTGGTCAACACGGCCGGCGACGGCGTGTTCGCCGCCTTCGACGGTCCCGCGCGGGCGATCCGCTGCGCCTGCGCGATCCGGGACAAGGCGACCGCGCTGGGAACGCCGGTCCGGGCCGGCCTGCACACCGGGGAGTGCGAGGTGGCCGGCGACCAGCTCGCCGGCATCGCCGTGCACATCGGCGCGCGCGTGGCGGCCGCCGCCGCGCCCGGCCAGGTCTGGGTCTCCAGCACCGTGAAGGATCTCGTCGCGGGTTCCGGCACACGCTTCTCGGAAGGCGCGCTGCACGCGCTGAAAGGCGTGCCGGGCGCGTGGCGGCTCCACACCGTCCTGTAGGGTCGGGGTTGCAGACTCGCGGCCGGACGGCGGCCGCGCGCGGCCGCGTGCCCGGAAGCGACACGCTTCGGCGCGACAGTCCTCGACGGCGACGTCCGGGCCGATCCGCCCGAGCTCGATCCGCACCCGCGCGGCATCGCGGATCGCAACCCGTGTCTCCGCAACGCACGCACCGATGCGCAGCCTGCGCCGCGTGAGGTCGGACCGACGGTGCGGAGCCTCGTGCCGGGACGGGGAAGGCACGTGACGAGCCGTTGCGCCGAGGACTTCCGGCTCCCGGCATCAACGCCCGACTTCTGTCACCCGTCCGGACGTTCTCGCCCGGCGCGGCGAGGCGCTGGCCTTCGCGATCCAGGGCCCCGGCACGAGGCCGCACGCGCGTGGCGCAGCCGCCGCCGGCAGCCTCCGCGTTCGTCGTACCGCGTCGCGCGCCTCGACGCCGCGGCCTCCGACGCCGGATGCGGGACCGCCGCCCCGCCAGCGATCAGCCAGTGCCGGCAACCGGGTGACGCAGCGAGTCACCGCGTGCACATCGCTTACGGCACCGTTGCGCAGATCGCATGCGTACTCACGTCGAGCGCGAATACGGAGTCGGTGCCCGGATAGCGCCATGTACAGTTCCAGCGTTGGCCGTCCGGAGAAGGAGCGCTGGTCAACAAGATTGCTCCCCCCCGGGAGTTCACGTCCATGCAGCCGCCGCCCAGGACCTTCTTGCCCGTCGGACAACGATGTCCTATCGTGGCGCTCGTACCGGGAAAGAAGATCACATTAACTTGGGACGAGATCACCTCGTATCCGGAGATTCCTGCGTTGCCCGCCTCCCCCGGCGGACCTGCCGGACCGGTTGCGCCCTGGGGACCTTCCGGACCCGTCGCGCCCTGGGGTCCGGCGGGACCCGTTGCACCTTGGGGACCTTGGGGTCCCGTGGCACCCATCGGGCCGGCCGGCCCTGCCGGACCCTGAGGGCCTGAAGATCCTGCCGGCCCCTGCGCGCCCGGAGGCCCCTCCGAACCCGCCGCGCCGAGCGTCACGTCGGCCGCGTCGTACGAGACCGCACCCTGGTTGCCGGCGGCCGCCACTTCCAACAGGTACGTGCCTGGCTCCGTCACGCCCGCGACCCTCACCATGATGCCCGTCGGCGTCCACGTCTTGACCTCCTGGGCGATGGCATTGAGCGCCACGATGCCCCCCGCAGCACCGAAGTTCACGCCGGTGATCATCAGGTACTCCGGCGCGCCCGAGGACTGGTACGCGACGTTCACGCTCTGGATCTTGAGCTGAACCGGCGGCCCACCTTTCGCGGCCGGCGCAGGTGCGGCCTGCAGGCAGAGGCAAAGCAGTGCAACGAACATGCCGGATCGTTTGCAAGGCGACATCATCCCAACCCCCTTTCGGAACACGCTATGGCGCACTGCGAGGCGCTGCACGCGCATGCGGCTTCGTCCCTCGCGACCTTCGAAATCTGCCCGCCTGCGCGCCGTCGTCGCGGGTCTTGCACTGCCGGTCCGAACGACCGCCCCCTCGCACCGGTCGGCCAGCGACACGTCGAGCCGACCCGCCGCGCCCCTCGGCACGGTCATTGCCTGCTGCTAGACTCGCCGGGTCGATCGGTGACCGATCGGGCAGCCGTTCCCGCGAGCACGACTGTAGGGATGCCCGGGTGTTATGTCGCGATGGAAATCGGATGATTTCCCGAGGGCGCGTGGCGAGGGGCGCCGCCGCGTCCCCCGTCCGGTTGCGCCGCCCGCCTTGCAGGGAGCGCGGTCGTGTGCGCGCAGCTGACATCACGGTTCAGTCTGGCGGAGTTCCGGGTGGACCCGGCGCGCCGCAGCATCGCCGGCCCCGGCGGGACCGTGCACGTCGAGCCGCGCGTCATGGACGTCCTCGTGGCGCTCGCGCTGCGCGCACCGCACCCGGTGTCGCGCGATGAGTTGATCGACGAGGTCTGGGCCGGCGCCGTCGTGACCGACGGCGTGCTGACGCGCTGCATCTCGATTCTGCGCGAACGGTTCGGCGACGATCGGGTCGCGCCGCGGTTCATCGAAACGCTGTCGAAGCATGGCTACCGGCTGCTGGCGCCGGTCCGGTTCGCCGGAGACGACAGTCCGCTGCACGGACTTCCCGCCGCGCAGGATCCATCTGCGGCGCCGGTGTCGCTGGCGGTCCTGCCATTCGTGAACTTCGCGGGCGGCGTGCCCGACGATCATGTCGCGGACGCGCTGACCGAACTGCTGATCGCGAACCTCGCCGGTGTCGCATCGCTGCGCGTGATCGCGCGGACGTCGTCGATGGCCTACAAGGACACGCGCAAGCGCGTGCGCGAGATCGCGGGCGAGCTCGACGTCGACTACGTCGTCGAAGGCTCCGTCCTGCGCGAGGGCGGCCGGGTCCAGGTGGTGGTCCAGCTCATCGAGGCCCGGAGCGAGATGCACGCGTGGGCGCAGACGTACGCACGCGAGATGCGCGACGTGCTGACGCTGCTCAACGAGGCCGCCAGGGCCGTCGCGAAGGCGCTGACCGTGCGGCTTCGGCCGCCCGAGGCCGTGCGGCTCGACCGGACGATCGCGCTCACCGAGCCCGCGCTGCACCACTACCTCATGGGGCGGTACTTCTGGGCGCAGCGGGACGCCGCCGCGCTGCACCGGGCGATGGACGAGTTCGTGGCGTGCGCCGCCGGCGCGCCCGACTTCGCCCCCGCGCACGTGGGGCTCGCCGACTCGCGGATCCTGCTCGCCCTCTACGGCATCGACGCGCCCATCGCGGCGGCCGCTGCGGCGCGCGGACATCTCGCGCGGGCGCTCGCGCTCGATCCCGAGTGCGCGGAAGTCCAGACGGCGCTGGGGGCGATTCGCCTCTTCTTCGACTGGAACCTCGACGACGCCGAAATTGCGTTCGTCCGCGCGCTGGCGGCAAGCCCGAGCTACACGACCGCATGCCTAGCCTACGGCGACCTGCTGACGATGCGCGGGGAGTTCGACCGGGGACTCGCGCTGCTCCGCCAGGCGGTCAAGCTGAGCCCGTTCGATCTCGGGCTCAACATGAACCTGGGCGACTTCCTCGTCTTCGGCCGGCGTTTCGACGAGGCCGTGCGCCAGCTCGAGCACACGCTGGCGATGGACGCGCGCTTCCTCCCCGGCCGGCTGCGCCTGGCCGCGGCCCTCGCAATGGCGGGGCGCAAGGACGACGCCCTCGCACGCGTCGCGGAAGCCTCCGCAGCCGCGCCTTCGCAGCCGCGGGTGCGCGAGACGCGAGCGTTCGTGCTGGCAGCGACCGGCCGGCGTGACGAGGCGGAGCGGGAACTCGCGTCCCTTCAGGCGGAGCGCAACCAGCGCTACATCTCGGCCTGGGAGCTCGCGTGCGCCTATGCCGTCATGGCCGACGCGGACCGTGCC
Source organism: Betaproteobacteria bacterium (assembly GCA_016716425.1). Classification (GTDB taxonomy): domain Bacteria; phylum Pseudomonadota; class Gammaproteobacteria; order Burkholderiales; family Casimicrobiaceae; genus VBCG01. The sequence continues at coordinate 48,178 of JADJWJ010000001.1, read as the reverse complement.
ATGCAGTGGTTGCAGGCCGCGATCGACGAGCGCGCGCCGATGACGCTCTTCGCCGGCGTACACGCGGCGCTGGACCCGGTGCGCGGCGACCCGCGCTTCACGCCGATACTGCGCCGCGGCGGCATCCCGACGCCGGGTTGACCGGCCGTGCGACCGCAATCGATCGCGCCACGTGGCAAAGGGGGACCGGGCGGACGCGACCGCTCCGGGTCCGCCGGCGCTGCGATACCCGCGCGCTGCAGCGCGTGGACGCCCGCGGGTCGCGATCGCCGCCGGTGGCCGCGATGCGCAACCGCCGGCAGGTCCCGTACGGCGGGGGCTAGCTAGCCGCCTTGGCTTTGCGGCCGGGGGCCGCGGGCGGAACGTAACCGGACACGCGGCACTGCCACGCGTCGATCCGCTCGCCGTTCTCGAAGCGGGTCAGGCTGCACGTGATGACCGCGCCCGACGCGACCAGGCCGGCCAGCCGCTGGCGCACGGAGGCGAGCGGCAGGCCCATCTCCTCGGCGAGCTCGAGGTCGAGCCGTTGGCCATGCTTCTTCAGACACTGCAGGACGTCGCTCACGGCACGTATCCTCGGTTGCGGCTGCGAAGGAAGCGGTCGCCCGGCAGGCCGACCGCATCGAAACTCGGCCCGGGCGCCGTTCGCGGAGCGCACCGGGCATCCGGATGTCGTTGGCTCCCCGACCTGGGCTCGAACCAGGGACCTGCGGATTAACAGTCCGTCGCTCTACCGACTGAGCTATCGGGGAATAGGGAGGGACAACAGCCCGACATTATAGCTTGTTGCGGCGCAGCGGGTCAAACCACGCCTGACGCGGACGCGCGCGCCATCCGGCGCCATCGTCCCGTTGCGACCGCGTCGACCGCCGTGATAGGTTGCCTCGCCGGATGGGGCGCGCCGCGCCCGCCGCGCGCGTGAGAGGTCCCGATGCCGGCATCGCCAACGAAGACCGTCGCCGAGCTCGTCGTCGATTTCCTGCAGGCGCAGTGCGTCGATCGCGTGTTCGGCCTGCAGGGCGGGCACATCCAGCCGATCTGGGACTGGCTCGCGCGCCGCGGCGTGCGGATCGTCGACGTCCGCGACGAAGGCGCGGCCGTGCACATGGCGCACGCGCACGCGGTGCTGACCGGCGGCGTGGGCGTCGCGCTCGTCACCGCGGGGCCGGGCGTCACCAATTGCGTGACGGCGATGGCCAACGCGCAGCTCGAACGCGTGCCGGTGCTGCTGATCGGCGGCTGCGCGCCGGTCGCGCAGGACGACCTGGGGCCGCTGCAGGGCATCGCGCACGTCGACATCATGCGCCCGGTGACGCGGCAGGCGCGCACGCTGCGCGTCGCCGACAACGTGCTGCGCGACCTCGACAAGGCGTACGCCACCGCCGCGGGCGACGGCAATCCGCCCGGACCCGTCTACATCGAGGTCCCCACCGACGTGCTGCGCACGCCGGTGCCACCGAAGCTGGTGCTGCCGGAGTGGCTGGCAATGAAGCCACCGCGCCACATTCCGCCGGATCCCGACAGCGTCGGCATCGCAGCGGAGGTCATCGGCCGGTCGCGCCGGCCGCTGGTGCTCACCGGCCGCGGTGCGCTCGGCGCGCGCACCGACCTCGTCGCATTCCTCGACCGCACGGGCGCCGTCTACCTCGACACGCAGGAGAGCCGCAACCTCGTTCCCCCCGACCATCCGTCGGTGGTCGGCGCGGTGCGCGCGCGCGCGATGCAGGAGGCGGACCTCGTGGTCGTCGTCGGCCGCAAGCTCGACTACCAGACCGGCTACGGCTCGCCGGCCGTGTTCCCGAATGCGCGCTTCCTGCGCATCGCCGACAACTGGGAGGAGCTGCGCGACAACCGGCGCGGCGAGGTCGAGCTGTTCGCGCACCCGGCCCTCGCGCTCGCGGCGCTCGCGCAGGCGGTGGGCAAGCCGTCCGCGATACTTGACACCGCTTGGACCGAAGCGTTGCGCGCCGAGCATGTCCGGCGCGCGGAGAAGTACGCGGCATCGCTCGCGAGCGCGCCGCCCGGCAAGGACGGCCACATGCACCCGAACCGCATCTTCGCCGCGCTGCAGAAGGCGCTCGCGCCCGACGCGATCACGATCGCCGACGGCGGCGACATCCTGTCGTTCGCGCGGATGGGGCTGCCGCCGCGCACCTACCTCGACGCGGGCACTTTCGGGTGCCTGGGCGTGGGCGTGCCGTACGGTGTGGCCGCCGCCCTGCTCCACCCGGACCGGCAGGTCGTGGTCGTCAGCGGCGACGGTGCGTTCGGCATCAACGCGATGGAGATCGACTCGGCGAAGCGCCACGGCGCCAAAGTCGTGTTCATCGTGTCGAACAACGCCGCGTGGAACATCGAGCGCCTCGACCAGGAGATGAACTACGGCGGCCGCGTCGTCGGCACGACGCTCGCGTGGTCCGACTACGCGGCGATGGCGCGTGCGTTCGGCCTGCACGGCGAGCGCGTGACCGATCCGGCGCGCCTGCCCGGCGCGCTGGCCGACGCGTTCGCGCACGCGCCCGCGCTGCTCGACGTGGTGGTGACCCAGTACGCGCTGTCGTCGGACGCGGGCAAGGGACTGGGCTGGGTGCCCGAGTACCAGGCGCTGACGGCATGGGACGACGCCGAGAAGGCGCGGCGCGCGGTCTGACGCGATGTCGCGGCTGCTGACGGTCGCCGAGGTCGTCGCCGCGCAGGCGCGGTTGCAGCCGGCGAAGATCGGCGCCCGCGATTCGCGGCGGTCGCTGTCGTTCGTGCAGTGGAACGAACGTGCGAGTCGCCTGGCCAATGCGCTGCTGGGGCTCGGGCTCGCGAAGGGCGACCGGGTCGCGCTGCTCGCGCACAACTGCGTCGAGTGGATGGAACTCTACGTCGCGCTCGCGCGCGCTGGGCTCGTCGCCGTGCCGGTCAACTTCCGGCTGGTCGCCTCCGAGATCGAGTACATCGCCATGCACTGCGAGGCGCGCGCGTTCGTCGTGCAGGACGCCCTGGTCGATCGCGTCGCGCCGATCCGCGACCGCCTGCCGGTCGTACCCGGCGGCTTCGTCCACTTCGGCGCGGAACCGGCGCCGGTCGGCTGGCAGTCGTACGAGGCGATGATCGGCGCGGCGTCGCCCGACGCGCCGGCCGTCGCCGTCGCGCCCGAGGACACGTGGGCGCTCATGTACACGTCCGGCACGACCGGCCGGCCGAAGGGCGCCATCCGCAACCACGCCGGCAGCGCGCTGATTTCGCTGGTGACAGCGCTCGACATGGGGCTCACGCGCGACGACGTGGCGCTGCTCGTGATGCCGATGTGCCACGCGAACTCGCTGTACTTCTCGTTCACGTTCACGTACCTCGGCGCCACCTGCGTGATCGACGACCGCGCGCACTTCGATCCGGAAGCGCTGCTGCAGGCGCTGTCCGAGCAGGTGACCTTCACGTCGCTGGTGCCGACGCACTACATCATGATGCTCGACCTGCCCGACGCGGTGAAGGTGAAGTACGACGTCGGCCGGGTCTCCAAGCTGATGATCTCGTCGGCCCCTGCGCGCCGCGAGACGAAGCTTGCCATCATGGCGCACTTCCGCAACTCGCAGCTCTTCGAGCTGTACGGATCGACCGAGGCGGGCTGGGTGACGCTGCTGCGGCCGGACGAGCAGATCACGAAGCTCGGTTCGGTCGGCCGCGAGTGGACCGGCTCGGGGCCGGTCAGGCTGCTCGACCCGAATGGAAGCGAGGTGCCCGACGGCGAGGTCGGCGAGCTCTTCTCGCGCACGCCGTACGTGTTCGCCGGCTACTGGAAGAGCCCGGAGAAGACCGCCGAGGCGTTCCGCGGCGCGTGGTGCTCGGTCGGCGACATGGCGCGGCGCGACGCGGACGGCTACTACCACCTCGTCGACCGCAAGAGCAACATGATCATCAGCGGCGGCGAGAACGTCTACCCGTCCGAGGTCGAACATCTGCTCGCCGGGCACCCGGCCGTGCAGGACGTCGCCGTCGTCGGACTGCCGGACCCCACGTGGGGCGAGACCGTGTGCGCGGCGGTCGTGCGCCGACCGGGTGCGACGGCGACCGCAGACGAGATCCTCGCGTGGTGCCGCGAGCGCATCGCCGGCTACAAGCGGCCGCGCGCGGTCGTCTTCATCGACGAAGCGCAGATGCCGCGCACGGCGACTGGCAAGATCCAGCACCGCGCGCTGCGCGACTGGCTCGCCCGGCGGGCTTGACGGCGGCCCGGTTGCCTGTCGTACTGGCGGCCATGGCGCCACTGCGCGAAGTCACGCTCGACGACAAGTACACGCTCGAATCCGGGCGCATCTACCTGTCGGGCGTGCAGGCGCTGGTGCGGCTCCCGCTGCTGCAGCACCAGCGCGACGCCGCCGCCGGCCTCGACACCGCAGGATTCATCACCGGCTATCGCGGCTCGCCGCTAGGCACGTACGACAGCGCGCTGAACGCCGCCCGCAGGCACCTCGACGCGCACCGGATCGCGTTCCGGCCGGGCGTCAACGAGGACCTCGCGGCCACGGCGCTCTGGGGCACGCAGCAGGTCGGCCTCTACGACGACCGGACGTGCGACGGCGTGTTCGGCATCTTCTACGGCAAGGGGCCGGGCGTGGACCGCTCGACCGACGCGCTGAAGCACGCGAACCTCGCGGGCACCGCGCCGCACGGCGGCGTGCTGCTGTTGGCCGGCGACGACCACGCGTGCCAGTCGTCGACGACCGCGCACCAGAGCGAGCAGGTGCTGATCGCGGCGATGATTCCCGTCCTCAACCCCGCGACGGTGCAGGACTACCTCGACTTCGGCCTCGTCGCGCTCGCGCTGTCGCGCTACAGCGGGTGCTGGATCGCGATGAAGGCGATCTCGGAGACGGTGGAAAGCTCGGCGTCGGTGGACGTCGATCCGCAGCGCGTCCGCATCGTGGAGCCGGCGGATTTCGCGCCGCCGCCGGACGGCCTGCACCTGCGCTGGCCCGACACGCCGCTCGACCAGGAGCGGCGGCTGCACGGCCCGAAGATGGACGCCGTGCGCGCGTTCGCGCGCGCCAACCGCATCGACCGCATCGTCCTCGATGCGCCGCGCGCGCGGCTCGGGATCGTCGCCACGGGCAAGGCGTACCTCGACGTGCGGCAGGCGCTCGCCGACCTCGGCATCGACGACGCGCGCGCGCAGGCGCTGGGAATCCGTCTCTACAAGGTCGGCCTGAGCTGGCCGCTCGAGCCCGCCGGCGCGCTCGCATTCGCCGAGGGTCTCGACGAAATCCTCGTCGTCGAGGAGAAGCGGCCGATCGTCGAAGACCAGCTGGCCAAGCTCCTCTACGCGCAACCGGCCCGTCCGCGCGTGACGGGCAAGTGCGACGAGTCCGGCGCGTTCCTGATGCCCACGGACGGCGAGCTCTCGCCGGCGGCCGTCGCCAACGCAGTCGCCGCCCGGCTCGCGCGCGTGCACGGCGAGCTGCCGGAGCTGCGCGCGCCGCTCGCGCGCCTCGCGCGGCTGTCCGCCGTCGCGCGCACGCCGGTCGCCTGGCCGCTGCGCACCCCGTTCTTCTGCGCCGGCTGCCCGCACAACACGTCCACACGCGTGCCGGAGGGCAGCCGCGCGCTCGCCGGCATCGGCTGCCACTACCTGGCGCTGCACATGCCGCGGCAGACGCGGACGTTCACGCACATGGGCGGCGAAGGCGCCGCGTGGACGGGTGTCGCGCCATTCGTACGGCAGAAGCACGCGTTCCAGAACATCGGCGACGGCACGTACTTCCACAGCGGGCTGCTCGCCATCCGCGCGGCGGCCGCTGCCGGCACCGACATCACGTACAAGATCCTGTTCAACGATGCCGTCGCGATGACCGGCGGCCAGCCGCTCGACGGGCATCTGACGGTGCCGCAGATCACGCAGCAGGTCGCCGCGGAGGGCGCACGGCGGATCGTCGTCGTCACCGACGAGCCGTGGAAGTATCCGCGCGACGCCGCCTTCGCGCCGGGCGTGACCATCCGTCACCGCGACGAGCTCGATGCGGTTCAGCGCGAGTTGCGCGACGTGGCCGGTCTGACCGTGCTCGTCTACGACCAGACGTGCGCGGCCGAGAAGCGCCGGCGGCGCAAGCGCGGCACGTTTCCCGACCCGCCTGAGCGCGTGTTCGTCAACGACGCCGTCTGCGAAGGCTGCGGCGACTGCTCGGAGCAGTCGAACTGCGTGGCCGTCCGCCCGCTCGAAACGGACCTCGGCCGCAAGCGCACGATCGACCAGTCGTCGTGCAACAAGGATTACTCGTGCGTCAAGGGGTTTTGCCCGAGCTTCGTCACCGTGCGCGGCGTGACGCTGCGCAAGGCCGCCGGCGGCGCGCCCGCGGTCGCGTTGCCGGAGCCGGCAGTGCCGTCGCTCGCAGCGCCGTACGCGATCCTCGTCACCGGCATCGGCGGTACCGGCGTCGTCACCATCGGCGCGCTGCTCGGGATGGCCGCGCACCTCGAAGGCCGCGGTTGCAGCGTGCTCGACTTCACGGGCCTCGCGCAGAAGAACGGCGCCGTCACCAGCCACGTGCGGCTCGCGCCGGACCCGGCCGACCTGGCCGCGGTGCGCGTCGGTGCCGGTGGGGCCGACCTGGTGCTCGGCTGCGACCTGGTGGTCGCGGCGAGCCCCGCCCCGCTCGCGACGATCGACCGCGGCCGGACGCGCGCGGTCATCAATGGAACCCCGACGCCGACCGCGCAGTTCGTGCTCGACCGTGACATGGACCTCGCCGAGGCGCCGATGCGGCGCGCGCTGCAGGCCGCGGCCGGCCCGGAGGCCGTCGAGTTCGTGCCGGCGACGGCGCTCGCGACCGCGCTCATGGGCGACGCGATCGCCACCAACCTCTTCCTGCTGGGCTACGCGTTCCAGAGGGGACTCGTCCCGTTGTCGCGCGCTGCGCTCGAGCGCGCGATCGAGCTGAACGGCACCGCGGTGGACAGCGGCAAGGCCGCGTTCGCATGGGGGCGCCTGGCCGCGCACGACCGCGCGCACGTCGAGCGCGCGGCCGGATCGTCGCTGTCGACAGCGCCGGAGCCGCGCACGCCTGCGGAATCCATCGAGCACTTCGCCGCTTCGCTTGCCGTGTATCAGGACGCGGCGTATGCCGACCGCTTTCGGGAGCGGCTCGCACGCGTCGCCGCCGCCGACGCGCGGCTGCCGGCGCAATCGGGGCTGGCCGAAGCCGCCGCGCGTTCGCTGCACAAGCTGATGGCGTACAAGGACGAGTACGAGGTCGCGCGGCTTTACACGGACGGCGCGTTCGCCGCGAAGCTCGCGCGGACGTTCGACGGTACGCCGCAACTCGCGTTCCACCTGGCCCCTCCGCTTCTCGCGCGGCGCGACCCCGCGACGGCGGCGATGCGCAAACGCAGGTACGGCGCATGGATGCAGCATGCAATGCGCGTGCTCGCCCGGATGAAGTCGCTGCGCGGCACGCCGTTCGACCCGTTCGGACGCACGCCGGAGCGACGCGCCGAGCGGCAGGCGATCGCGGACTTCGAGCGCACGCTCGACCGCCTCGCCGCCGACCTCGACGCGACCAACTACGCGCTGGCTGTCGAGATTGCGCGTCTGCCCGACATGGTCCGCGGCTTCGGCCACGTCAAGGCGCGCCACCGCGCCGCGTACGAGCAGAAGGTCGCCGCGCTGCTCGCGCAGTTCCGGCGCGACCTGCCGGTGGCCCGCGCGGCCGACTGATCCCTCGCTACCGTCCCACGCCGGCCAGCACGTCGGCCTTGAGGAAGCGCTCGACGACGAGCATGAACGCGATCGACGGCACGAGCAGCAGCAGCGCCGTGATCGACGCGATCTGGTAGTTGCCGCCCATGCTCGCGTTGAACATCAGCAGCGGCAGCGTCGTGACGTCCGGCACCCCGACGAAGTAGGTGCCGGTGAACTCGTCGAGCGACTCGAGGAACACGAAGATGGCGCTCGCGATGAGGCCGGGCGCGGCGAGCGGCAGCGTCACCGTGCGGAAGCAGGTCCAGGGCGAGGCGCCCATGTTGCGCGCCGCCTCTTCCAGCGACGGGTCGACCGACGCGAACGCGGCCGACGCGATCCAGACGGCCAGCACCAGTCCGTGCGACGCGTGGACGAGCACGACGCCGAGGATCGTGCCGTTCAACCCGATCTCGTAGAACACGCGCGCGATGTTCACGTACACGGGCAGGTTCGGCACTGCCTGCGGCAGGAGGAACGCGAGCAGGATCAGGCCGCGCCAGCGCAGTTTCAGGCGCGCGAGCGCGTAGCCGGCCGGAATGGCCACCGCCAGCGAGAGCGCGACGGTCAGGAGCGCGATCCAGATGCTGGTGCCGAGCGACGCCAGCGCGTTGCCGCGCGGGCTGAACACGCGGCCCCAGAACGAAAACCCGAACTCCTGCGGGATCCGGTTCGGAAAGTACCACTTCTCCGCGAACGCCCACAGGAACAGGTTGGCCAGCGGGCCGAAGATGACGAACGCCACGAGCCCCAGCACGATGGCCATGCCGAGCGTCTGCGGCCAGCGGGAGCGGAGCGCGCTCATCGCGATGCCGTCACGACTGAAGCGTCTGCCGCTTCGCGTGCTGCAGGTAGAACCACGCGCCGGCCGCCGCGACAGCGAGCGACATCAGGCACAGCGCATTGGCGACCGCGTAGTCGGACAGCGTCGAAATCCGGTACGCGACGTCCACGGTGATCATCGTCGGCGAGTTGGGGTTGATCATCATCGGCACCGACAGCACCGACAGCATCGTAACGAACGACAGCACGAGCCCGACCAGCAGCGTGCCGCGCACCTGCGGCAGGATCACGTCGAGCAGCACCCGCCACCGCCGCGCTCCGAGGTTGCGGGCCGCCTCGATCTGCTGCGGCTCGAGCGAAGCCATCGCGCCAGCGAGCAGCAGCGTGACGAAGGGTGCCTGCTTCCACACGAACGCGACGACGATGCCGCGCCAGTCGAGCAGGCTCTGGGCGGCGAGCGGCTCGATCAGCCCCGACCCGATCAGCGCGTGGTTGAGCATGCCGTTCTTCGCGAGGAAGGTGCGCATGATCTGGCCGGTGACGATGAAGGGGATGAACAGCGGCCAGCGGTAGAGCCAGCGCAGGATCGCCACGGCGCGCGGGTTCTCGCCCAGCGTCAGGTAGCCGGCGATCGCGACGGCGACGACCCCGATCAGGAACGTCGACAGCGCGACGATGCCGACCGTGAACATGAGGTCGGTCTGGTACAGGTCCCACGCCTTCGCGAAGTGCTCGAAGGTGAAGTCGCCGCCCTTGCTGCGAAACGCGAGAACGGCCGAGAGGATCAGCGGCAGGACGAAGAACGCCGCGATGACGGCGAGCGCCGGCGCGACGAGCGCGTACGCGCGCCAACTGCCGGTCGAGCCGTTCACGGTGGGCGCCACGGTGATCTCCCCCCCGGGAGACGGGAGGCGCCGAGCCATCCGCGCAGCCTCTCGTCGATCCTCTGCCCGGTCTCGGGAGGGTGCCGACAGGGCGGGTGTCCGCGCCACCGCAACGCTCGGCGCGCTCAGCGCTCGTACCCCTCGACGATGTCGGTGAAGTAGTCCGACAGCGGGAACGGCCGGCCGTTCTTCGCGAGGTCCGCGGGCGTGATGTCGACGAAGAGCTTGTTCCACTCGGCCGACGTCAGCTTCGCCTGCACGAACTGCGGGTCGATGCCCGGGTACCAGTTGAACTGCTTGACGATGCCCTCGGCCTGCACCTCGGGGCTCGCCGCGAAGTCGACGAACTTCTTCGCGAGGGCGGCGTTGGCGGCCTTGGCCGGGATCACGTAGTACATCGGCTGGCCCGGAAGGCCCGGCGCCGGAAGCGCGAGCTTGATCTTCGGGCTCATCTTGCCGTCGGCCTGCCACGTGTAGAACATGTCGACCCACACCGGGCCCATCGCGATCTCGCCGCGATTGAGCATGTCGAGCGTGCCGGCGTTGCCCGGCGTCATCACGACATGCTGGTTGAAGTCCTTGAGGCCCGCGAGCGATTTGTCGATCGCGGCCCGATCGGCCACCGAATACGGGCCCTTCTCCAGCTTGTCGGCCATGCCGCTGTTGGCGCTGACCCACGCGGTCACGAACCCCACGCCCGACATGCCGCCCTTGACGCCGTTGTAGCCGAACTGCTTCGGATTCTTCTTCACCCACTCGGCGAGTTCCGCGAACGACTTCGGCGGCGCCTTCACGAGGTCCGGGTTGTACGCGAAGGCGATCTGGCTGTGGAACATCGGCAGCACGTAGCCGTCGACGTTGGCGCCGAGCGCGTTCTTCGCCGTGTCGCGCGAGACCAGCTTGCCGGCGGCGACGTCGTTGCGGTACGGCAGCAGCAGGCTCTCCTTGACCATCGTGCCTGCGCCGCGCTGGTGGACCACCGCGACGTCGGTGTCCCACGCCGCGACGTTTGCCTTCTGCTGCGCCGACAGCTTCTCGTAGATCTTCTGCGACCCGGCGTCGCCCGGGCCGGTGCCGACCGCGCGCACCTTGACGCCCGGATTCATCTTCTCGAACCGCGGTGCGAGATAGTTGTTGACGTAGTCGACCATGTTCTGGTCGCCGGCGGTGACGACGTTGAGCGTCGTCTGCGCCGCAACACCCGCGGGCACGGCGAGCGCCGCGGCGAGCGTGCCGATTGCGAACAGGTTGCGGAATTGCACCGGCCCCGGCCCGGGGGCCCCCGGCCGGGGCCCCCGCCCGCGGCCCGGCGGGGCGCGCGCCGGCGCGCCGGCCCGGGCGCGGCCCCCCGCGGCCGGCGCCCGGCGCGGCGCGCGCGCGCATCGTTGCCTCCTAGGGATTGCGAGCTGGAAACAGCAGGAGCGCCTCGCGCGGAACCACGACGGTCGCCGCCGTGCCTTCCGCGACGCGCTCCGGCGCCTGGACCCACACTTCTGCATCGTCGGTGCGCACGCGATAGCGATAGCCGTGGCCAACGTACACCGATTGGGCGACGATGCCGGGCAGCAGCAGTGCACCGGCCGCGTGACCGGATGCCTGCAGCGCGAGCTTCGCCGCGTCGCTCCGGAAGTGCGCGCGCAGCCGCGCCGCTTCCGGCGTTCCCGCGACCGCCGCCGCGAGCGCCCCGCCGGCGGTCTCGACGAGGTCGAGCGCGTTGTCCGCACCCATGAAGCCGGCGACGAACGCGCTCTCGGGACGATGGTAGATCTCCTCCGGCGCACCGATCTGCACGATGCGCCCCGCGTCCATCACCGCGATGCGGTCGGCGAGCGTCAGCGCCTCCTCGCGGTCATGCGTGACGTAGACGGCGGTGATGCCGATGCGCCGCTGCAGCGCGCGCAGCTCGTGGCGCAGCTCGACCCGCACCTTGTAGTCGAGGTTCGACATCGGCTCGTCGAGGAGCAGCAGGTGCGGGTCGACGGCGAGCGCGCGGCCCATGGCCACGCGCTGCCGCTGCCCCCCCGACAATTGCGTGACAAGGCGCTCGGTGAAACCCTCGAGCTGCAGCAGCTTCAGCATCTCGCCGACGCGCGTGGCGATCGCGTCGCTCTTCCAGCCGCGCATCTTGAGCCCGTAGCCGATGTTGCCGGCGACCGTCATGTGCGGCCACAGCGCATACGACTGGAACATCATCGCCGTCGCGCGCTTCTCCGGCGGCAGCCGCGTGAGGTCCTCGCCGGCCACGCGAATCGTGCCGTCCTCCGGGATCACGAAGCCGGCGATCGAGCGCAGCAGCGTCGTCTTGCCGCAGCCCGAGCTGCCGAGCAGCGCGACCATCTCGCCGCGCTCGACGCAGAGGCTTACGCCGTCGAGCACGCGTGTGCGCCCGTCGTACGAGACCGACACGTTCTCGATGGCGAGATAGGGCATCAGCGAGCGGGAATCACGGGTTCGCGCGCCGCGATGGCGCAGTGCGGCGAGAGTGTGTACCCAAATTGTGACAGTGGTCATGCTGCGGCGCGGAAAGCGCCGCCAGGGGCCGGCGTGCCCGGCTGCCCGGTCAGTCCGCCTGCTTGCCGCCGATCGTCCGGCGCGTCTCGGTCGCGCCCGGTTCCGGCCCGAAGTGCGGCGCCGCAAGGCGCAGATAGTGGAACATCGACCACAACGTGAGGATCGCCGCGACCCACAGCGCGACCGTCCCGAGCAGCGGCGTGGACACGCCGGGGATCACCGGCTCCCACAGCAGCAGCGCGATGATCGCCGTCATCTGCGCGGCGGTCTTGACCTTGCCGACGAAGGCGACGGCGACGTTCTTCGTCTTGCCGAGCTGCGCCATCCATTCGCGCAGCGCGGAGATCGCGATCTCGCGTCCGATGATGATGATGGCAAGGTAGGCCTCGGCGCGCCCGAGCTGCACCAGCAGGATCAGCGCGGCGGCAACCATCAGCTTGTCCGCGACCGGATCGAGGAAGGCGCCGAACGCGCTCGTCTCGCCCCAGCGCCGCGCGAGGTAGCCGTCGAGCCAATCGGTGATCGCCGCCGCCGCGAAGATCGTCATCGCCGTCCAGTTCTTGCCAACCGGCGACAGCCACGTGTCCGGCAGGTAGTAGACGGCGACGAACAGCGGGATCATGACGATCCGCAGCCACGTCAGCGCGATGGGGATGTTGAAGGGCATGGGCGGCGGCCGCACGGGGGCAATTCCGATTCTACGCCGCCGAACACGCCTCACCCCCATCTCCGCCGCGCGGTGCGCCATCGTTTGCCCGCGCTGGCCGCTCGCGCGGCGCCGAGCATGCTCGGCGAAGCCCGCACTCGCCCCCGCCCCGCGGGGAGACGGCATCGTCCATTTGCTGCCGATTGCGACCGTGCGCTCCCTCTCCCGTTCGGGCGGGCACGGGGTTGGGGTGAGGGCGGACCCGCTGCCGGGTCAGTGCAGTTCGGCGAAGATCCGCTCGGCAAGCGCCCGCGAGATGCCCGGGACACGCGCGATGTCCTCCACGCTGGCCGCCTGCACGGCCTTCACCCCGCCGAAGTGCGCGAGGAGCGCCTTCCGCTTCGCGGCGCCAACGCCCGCGATCTCCTGCAAGGCGGACGTCGTGCGCGCCTTCGCGCGCCGGGCGCGGTGGCCCTGGATCGCGAAGCGGTGCGCCTCGTCGCGGATCTGCTGGAGCAGGTGCAGCCCCGGATGGTCGGGCGGGAGATTCAGCACTGCGGCGCGGCCGGGAAAGACGATGTCCTCCTGCCCCGCCTTGCGCTCCGGCCCCTTGGCGATGCCGATCAGCGGCACGCCGTGCAGCCCCTGCTCCTCCAGTACGCCGGCCGCGACCGCGACCTGCCCCTTGCCGCCGTCGACCACCAGCAGGTCCGGTGCCGGGTACTCGCCCGCCACGATGCGCGCGCAACGCCGCGTCAGCGCCTCCCGCATCGCCGCGTAGTCGTCGCCACCCTGCTCCGGCACGACATTGAAGCGGCGGTATTCGCCCGACTGCATCGCCAGCCGGTCGAAGATCACGCACGACGCGACCGCGGCCTCGCCCATCGTGTGCGAGACGTCGAAGCACTCGATGCGCTGCGCGGCAGGCGGCAGCCCCAGCGCGTCCTGCAGCGCGGCGAGCCGGTCCTCCTGCGTCGCCTTCTGCGCGAGCTTCTGCCGAATCGCGAGCGTCGCGTTCTCGTGCGCCATCGTCAGCCACACGCGCCGCTCGCCGCCGGGATTGCCGACGATCTCGACCCTTTGCCCCGCCTGCGCCGACAGCACCTCCGCCAGCGCCTCGTGGTCGGCCGCGTCCGGGACGACGATCGTCGGCGGCACCGGCCGCTCGACGTAGTGCTGCTCGAGGAACGCCGGGACGATCTCGGCGAGCGCCGTCGGATCGACGTTGTCCGCGTGGCGCGGAAAGAACGTGCGGTCGCCGACATGGCGGCCGCCGCGGATCATCACCACGTTCACGGCGGCGAGGCCGCGCTCCGACGCCGCCGCGACGACGTCGACGTCGCCGGCCGTCGCGCTCTCGACGAACTGGCGCGACTGCAGCTGCGACAGCCGCGCGACCTTGTCGCGCAGGCGCGCCGCGCGCTCGAACGCGAGCTTCGCCGCGGCCTCCTCCATCTGCGCCTGCAGTTCCGACAGCACCTCTGCCGCCTTGCCGCGCAGGAACAGCGCCGCGCCCTCGACGTCCTCGCGGTACTCGTCGGCCCCGATCAGCCCCACGCACGGCGCGGTGCAGCGCTCGATCTGGTGCAGCATGCACGGCCGCGAGCGGTTCGCGAACACGGTGTTCTCGCACGTGCGCAGCAGGAACACCTTCTGCAGCGTCGCGATCCCGTCGCGGACGGCACCCGCGCTCGGGAACGGCCCGAAGTAGCGGTGCCTCCGGTCCAGCGCCCCGCGATGGAAGCGCAGCTGCGGGAACGGATCGCCGGTGATGCAGACGTACGGGTAGCTCTTGTCGTCGCGGAACAGGATGTTGTAGCGCGGCTCGTGCGACTTGATGAAGTTGTTCTCGAGCAGCAGCGCCTCGCCCTCGGAGCGGGTGACCGTCGTCTCCACGCGCGCGACGTGCGCGATCATCGTGGCGATCCGCGGCTCGTGGCCGGTCTTCTGGAAGTAGCTCGCGACGCGCTTCTTCAGGTCGCGGGCCTTGCCGACGTAGAGCGTCTCGCCGGCGGCGTCGAGCATCCGGTAGACGCCGGGCCGGTGCGGCAGCGACGCGATCAGCTCGCGCGCATCGAACGCGGGGCGCGCGCCCTCGGCGGCCGGTGCAGACATCGTCAGTCCTCACCGGGCCGCGCCGAGGGACCGACCTTCCCCCTTGCGGGCAGCGAATACCGCGAGCGCGGGAGCCGTTGCATGCTGGCTACGCGGCCGCGACGGCGGGCGCCTCCGCCGCGAGGTGCGCCGCGACTGCGTCGAACACCGCGCGAAACATGGCCGGCGTGAGCCGGCGCGTGTTCGTGTTGTAGCGGCTGCAGTGGTAGCTGTCGAACAGCGCGCGCCGCCCGGGCAGCGCGTGGCAGGCGCCGTGGGCGAACGCCACGCGGGTCGCGGCGTGGCCGAGCGCGCGCAACGCCGCGGCGTGCGCGATCCGGCCCAGCGCGAGGATGGCGCCGCCTTCGGGCACCGTGCGCAGGTCCGCGGCAAGGAAGGTGTTGCACGAGCGCACTTCGGCCGGCAGCGGCTTGTTGCCCGGCGGCAGGCACTTGACGGCGTTGGTGATCCGGCAACCGGAGAGGCGCAGCCCGTCGCCGCGCGCCGTGGCGACCGGCAGCGTCGCGAAGCCATAGTCGTACAGCGTCTCGTAGAGCAGGATGCCGGCGTGGTCGCCGGTGAAGGGCCGGCCGCTCGCGTTCGCACCGTGCATGCCCGGCGCGAGGCCGACGATCACGAGGCGCGCCGACGTCTCGCCGAACGGCGGGACCGGCCGGCACCAGTACGCCGGGTGCGCAGCGCGCACGTGCGCGAGGAAACCCGCCAGCCGGTCGCAGCGGCGGCAATCCTCGTCGTAGGTGGCGGTCGCCGGCGCCGCGCGGAGTTCTGGCACAATCGTCGCTTCGTCGAGAGTGGCAATCGGGCTCGAATCCTAGCAGGAATCCCTCGCACCCGCGGCGCCGTGCCGCGTCCGCCGCCCCGACTTCCCGCATGCTTGCATCCCCATTCGACCTCGAAGTGCGCTCGCGCCTGCCCGCGCGCGCGTCGCGCCGGCCGCCGCTGCTGTTCGTCCACGGCGGTTACACCGACAGCTGGTGCTGGGAGCCGCACTTTCTCGGCTGGTTCGCGGCGCGCGGCTGGCCCGCCTACGCGCTGTCGCTGCGCGGCCACGGCGGCAGCGGCGGCGGCGATTCGCTGTTCATCACCGGGCTCGACGACTACGTCGCCGACGTCGAGCACGTCGCCGGCCGACTCGACGCGCCGCCGGTGCTCGTCGGGCACTCGATGGGCGCCGCGATCTGCGAGCGCATGATGGCCACGCGCCCCGTCCGCGGCGCCGCGCTCATCGCGCCGGTGCCGCCGTCGGGGCTGCTGCCGGTCGCGGCGCGCCTGGCGGCAAAGCACCCCGAGCACCTCGCGCAACTGATGGGATTCGACCCCACGCGCCTCACCGAGGCGACGCTGACCGCGCTGCGCCCGTTCTACTTCAGCGACCGCGTCGAGCCGGCGATCCTGCAGGAGGCCGTCGCGCACCTGAACGGCGAGTCGCCGCGCGCGCTGTTCGACCTGTCGCTGCGCCTCCACTGGGCGCTGCCGCGGCGCGGATCGTCGCCGGCGTTCGTGCTCGGCGCCGAGGGCGACCGCATCGCGATTCCCGACGACGTCCGTGCGACCGCCCAGCACCACGGCGTCGAGGCGACCATCCTGCCCGGGATGGCGCACATGCTGATGCTCGAGCCGGAGTGGAAGGACGCCGCGGAGGCGATCGCGCAGTGGCTGGGCGGCGTGGAGTAGCCGCAGGGCCATTTCTCGCAAAGAGGCGCAGAGGCGCGGAGAAACCTCGAGGCGCGGACTTTCCAGGCGCCTGCGGGCCTCCTTGCACGTCGCCTCGAACGCTGGCGGCGCGCCGGCTTCACGACATGGCGCCGGGACACCAGGACGCCGAGCAACCGGAGCCCGGCACTTCCTCTGCGTCTCTGCGCCTCCCTGTGAACCGGCCTTGTGCTAATGCACCTTCTTCCGCACGAACTCGAAGAACGAGTCCGCCGGCAGCGGCTTGCTGATCCAGAAGCCCTGGAAGCAGTCGCAGCCGCGCACGTCGAGGAATTCGAGCTGTTCGCGGGTGCCCACGCCCTCGGCGACGACCTTGAGTCCGAGGCCGCGCGCGAGGCCGATGATCGCCTCGGTGATCGCCGCGTCCTGCGGGTCCGACTCGAGGTCGGCGATGAACGAGATGTCGATCTTCAGCGTGTCGATCGGGAAGTGCTTGAGGTGCGTCAGCGACGAGTACCCGGTGCCGAAGTCGTCGATGGCGACGGTGAAACCCTGGTCGCGCAGCTGGTGCAGCACCTTGCGGATCGCGTCGAGGTCGTGCAGCAGGCTCGTCTCGGTCACCTCGAGCTCGATCCACGACGGGTCGCACTCCTCGGCCTTGACGATCTCCGAGATGCGCTGCGCGAGGTCGTCGCGGTAGAACTGCCGCGCGGACAGGTTCACCGAAACCGTCAGCTTGAGGCCGGCGCGGCGCCAGGCCACGCACTGCCGCGCCGCCGAGCGCAGCACCCAGTCGCCGAGCGCGTGGATCAGCCCTGACTCCTCGGCGAGCGGGATGAACACCTGCGGCGGCACGTTGCCGTGCTCGGGGTCGTGCCAGCGCAGCAGCGCCTCGGCGCCGACGATCGACCGGTCGTCGACCTTGACCACGGGCTGGTAGTGCAGGCACAGCACGTCGTCGGTCAGCGCCGCGCGCAGCGCCGTCTCCAGCGTGTGCTGCCGCAGCCGGTGCTCGGCGAGATTCTCGTCGATGTACTGGTAGGTGTTGCGTCCGAGGTCCTTCGACTTGTACATCGCGACGTCGGCGTGCTTGAGCAGCTCCTCCGGGTCGTCCGAGTCGTCCGGGTAGACGGCAATACCGATCGACGACGTGACGAAGATCGAATGCCCTTCGATCGCGAACGGCTGCGCGATCGCGTCGAGCAGCTTTTGCGCGATGCGCCCGAGCACCGCGCGGTCGTCGAAGTCCTCGACGATCACCATGAATTCGTCGCCACCCAGCCGCGCGAGCAGGTCCGTCTCGCGTAGCGCGCCCGACAGCGCCGCGGTCACGCGCTTGAGCAGCTCATCGCCGATCCGGTGGCCGAGCGTGTCGTTGACGTTCTTGAAGCGGTCGAGATCGATGAACAGGACGCCGACGCGGCGGCCGCTGCGCTTCGCCTGCGCGATCGCCTGCGTCAGCCGCTCGTGCAGCAGCAGCCGGTTCGGCAGCCCGGTCAGCGCATCGCGCGTCGCGAGGTACTGCAGCCGCTCCTCGGCCTGGATCCGCGACGACACGTCCTGCACGAACGACAGGATCGACACGATCTGCCCGCCGTCGTCGAGCAGCGCCGAGTGGTACCACTCGCACCAGATCGTGTCGCCGTCGCGGCGGTGGTTGCGCGTGAGGCCCGTCGCGCGCGGCTCCTCGCCGTGCATCAGGCGCGCGACGAGGCCGGCGAACGCCTCGCGGTCGTCCTCGTGCACGAGCGGGCTGTCGGCGAGCGGAATGCCGAGGATCTCGTCGGACCGCCAGCCGAAGATGTTCTCCGCCTGCGGCGACCAACGCACCAGCCGGAAGTCGCGATCCCATTCCAGCACCGCGAGCGGCGTGTTGCTGATGTGCGACGACAACATCCAGTTGACGCGCTTAAGCTCGCCGACGTTGCGCTTCTGGTCGTGGATGTCGGCGTGCACGGCGTAGATGCCGACGACGTTGCCGTCGGCATCGCGGTGCGGCGCGTAGTGGACCGATTCCCACCGCGCCTGGCCGTCCGGCTGCGCGAGCTCCAGCTCCGTCGACACGGTCTCGCCGGCGAGCACGCGGTCGAGCAGGGGCCCCAGCTGGTAGGCGCGCTCGTTGCCGACGACGTCGGCGTACCGCCGGCCGGTGAGCTCCTTGCGGCTGACGCCCAGCCACTCCTCGTAGTGGCGGTTCAGGATCCGGTAGCGGTAGTCGCGGTCGATGTACGACACGCGTGCCGGCACGTTGTCCATCAGCAGGCGCAGCGCGGCCTCGGAGTCGCGCAACGCCTCCTGCGCCTGCTTGAGTCCGTGGATGTCGTTCATCAGCACGAACGCGCCGTGCACCTCGCCCGACGGCGCGGCGTCCGGCACGACGCGGATCGTCATCCAGCGGCGCACGCCGTTGGCGCCCGGCACCAGGCGGTCGAAGGCCGTCGACTCGCCCTCCATCGCACGGGTCAGCATCGCCTGCGCGCTCTGGTAGATGCCGTGGCCGACCACCTCGCGCAGCCGCATCTGCCCCACCCGCTCCTGCGTGAGGCCGAAGAATTGCAGGAACGCGCGGTTGACGTAGTGGCAGCGCTCGTCGCGGTCGATGTACGCAACCGGCGCCGGCACGCCGTTGATGATCGCGGTCAGCTGGCCCTCGCGCGTGGCCAGCGTGTCCTGCGCCTGCTTGAGATCGGTGATGTCGTGGCCGACGACGTACTCGCCCTTCACCGTCCCGTCGAAGTTGAGATCGGGCACGCAGCGCGCGCGGATCCAGCGCTCGCGGCCGGAAGCGTCGATCACCGCGCGCTCGTAGGTGATCGCCTCGCCGGCGAACACGCGGTCGCGGCCCGGCTCCATCATCCCCGCCAGGTCCGGCCCGAGGACCTCCGCCGTGGTCTTGCCGACGACCTGCTCGCGCGCCAGGCCAACGAGGCGCAGGAACGCCTCGTTCACGAACTGGTACCGGCGGTCCTCGGACAGGTAGACGATCGGCTCGGGGATGTTGTCGTTGAACAGGCGCAGCTGCTCCTCGCGCGCGGCCAGCGCCTGCTCGGTCAGCTTGAGGTCATGGATGTCGTACTCGGTGCAGTACAGGCCGCGCACGGTGCCGGACACGTCGAGGTCCGGCGCGATGCGGCCGTGCAGCCAGCGCCGGCTGCCCTGCATCGTGTTGCCGATCCGCTCGTATTCGACGTGCTCGCCCGCCTGCGCGCGCTTGAGAATGGGCCGCAGGAACGCGGCGACGTCGGCGACCATCACCTGGAACGGCGTCTTGCCGTAGATCTCGTCCTGCGGCTTGCACACGGAGTTCGCGAACGCCTGGTTGACGAACGTGTACTTGAGGTTGCGGTCGAGGTAGGCGATCGGGCCGGGGATGTTGTCGGCGAAGAGGCGCATCTGCGCCTCCTGCGCCTTCAGCGCGTCGCGGACGCGGATGTCCTCCTCGATGTCGTTCATGACGGCGAACGCGCCGCCGATGCGGCCGCCCAGTTCGCGGTCCGGGAACAGCGTGATGCGCGTCCAGCGCGCCTCGCCTTCGAGCTGCCGTTCCCGGCGCTCGTAGGAAACCGTGGCCCCGGCGAACGCGCGCTCGATGTACGCCTGCATCTCCGCGAACGCGTCGGCCGGCAGTACGTCCTTCAACGCGTGACCGGGCACGTCGTCGGACGGCACGCCCAGCCAGTTGCCGAACGGCTTGTTCGCGAAACGGATCTTGAGCTGCCGGTCGAAGTACAGGATCGGCAGCCCGACGCTGTCGGTGACGAGCCGCAGCCGGTGCTCGCGCTGTCCCGCCTCGAGTTCCAGGCGCTTGAGGTGGTCGACGTCGCTGTAGGTGACGAGGAACCCGCGTACGTGGCCCTGCGAGCTGCGGTCCGGGTAGTAGTCGACGCGGATCCAGAGCGCCGGACGCCCCGGCGTGATGAGCTGCCGCTCGTAGGTGGTGCGCTCGCCGGACAGCGCCGCGTCGATATAGGCGCGGTAGAGCTGGAACACGTCGCGCCCGAGGACCTCGATGACCTCGCGGCCGAGCACTTCGCCCTCCCGCTTGCCCAACCAGTCGACGAAGGCCTTGTTGACGAACCGGTACCGCTGGTTGCGGTCGACGTAGGCGACGGGGATTCCCAGCGCGTTGAGCTTCCGCTGCGACAGCGCCAGCAGCGACTCCCGCTCCATCGGACCGCCGACGGTGTTCACCGGCAGGTCGAGTCGGTTGAGCGAGCGAGGTATTGCCATAACCTTTTGTTTTTCCTAAAACAATTGTTTATCGACGCACGCGCGCAACGCGTGCCCGGTGACGCATGCCCGGCTCACCGTCCATCGCCACTTCAACCTGAAGTCGTTCAGTACAAGCAAGGATCGCGCCCGCCAAAGTCGACCGCAGCCGATGCCCCGCGACCGCCGGCGACCCGGCGTCGCCCGCACCCATTCCGACGGTAGCCGCCGGTTACAATCGATATCCATGACCTTTCGGCCAGGCGACGGCATCGCCGACCGCCCGGCCGCGGCGTGATTCGGCGCATCGTACCCCTCGGGCAAGACCTCCGCGCGACGGCGACGCTCGGGTTGCGAACCCGGCCCCCGCGCACCGCCGGTCGATCCATGAACACATCGCAAAGCAGATCGGAACGAGCATGGCGTACTCTCGAACTCTGTTGAAACAGCCCCCATGCACGCGGCGCTGCCTGCCTTCCAGCGCGGGCAGGTCAGTCGCTCGGGACGGCCCTTCGCGACTGGATTCAACAGCCCCCACGCTCGCTGCGCTCGCTGCCCCCCAAGGGGGCAGGTCAGTCGCTCGGGACGGCCCTTCGCGACTGACGTGGCTGGCCGCGATCGCCGTCTTCGCGGCCGGGGCGGCTTCCGCCCAGGAGATCACGCTCTTCCAGGGCGAGAATTTCAACGGGCCGCGCCACACGGCCGGCAGCTCGGTGTCCGATCTCGCCCGCGTCGGCTTCAACGACCGTGCGTCGTCGGCGACGATCCGCGGCGGCTCGTGGCAGCTGTGCACGGACAGCTATTTCCGCGGGCAGTGCGTCACGCTCAATCCCGGCGATTATCCGTCGCTGTCCACCATCGGCCTCAACAACCAGGTGTCCTCCGTGCGCGAGGTCGGCTGGAACAGCGGCGGCAGCGGCGGTGGATGGAGTGGAGGCGGCGGTGGTGGCGGCGGCGCCGGCCCCGGCCGCACCTCCATCGTGCTGTTCGAGAACTCGGGCACGACCGGGCGCTCGTACACGCTGAACGGCCCGACGCCGAATCTCGGCGGCACCGGCTTCAATGATCGGGCGACGTCGGCCATCGTCAACGGCGCCACCTGGCAGCTGTGCGTCGACGCGGACTACACGAGCACGTGCGAGGTGTTCGGGCCCGGCCGGCACGACAGTCTCGCCGCCGTCACCGGGCGCGTGAGTTCCGCACGGCCGTTCTACGGCGGCGGTGGCAACCAGGGCGGAGGGGGCTGGGGCGGCGGCAACCAGGGCAGTGGCGGCTGGGGCGGCGGCAACCAGGGTGGAGGGGGCTGGGGCGGGCAGACGCGGGTCGTCATCTATGAAGGTCCCAACTTCTCCGGCCGCTCGTACACGGTCAACACCGACGCGCTCGGCAACCTCGACGGCACCGGGTTCAACGACCGCGCCTCGTCCCTGCGCGTCGAACGCGGCTACTGGATGTTCTGCACGGACGCGAACCTGCAGGGTGACTGCCGGACGTTCGGGCCCGGCGACTATCCGTCGCTGTCGTGGTTCTCGAACCGCATCTCCTCGGGGCGGCGGATCTCCAACGACTACCCGTACAACGCGCCCCCGCAGTGGCGCAACTGACGAACACGCGATGCCGATCGTCGACGACATCGCCGGCCTGCGCCGCATCCTCGGGACGGCGCGGACGATCGCGGTCGTGGGGCTGTCGCAGCACTGGTACCGGCCGAGCTACTTCGCCGCGAAGTACATGCAGGACCACGGCTACCGGATCGTGCCGGTGAACCCGGGCTGCGCCGAAATCCTCGGGCAGCGCTGCTATCCCGATCTCGCGTCGATTCCCGGCCCGGTCGACATCGTCGACTGCTTTCGCCGCGCACCGGACATTCCGCCGATCGCGCGCGCCGCGGTCGCCAAGGGCGCGCGGGTGCTCTGGATGCAGCTTTCCATCCGCAACGACGAGGCCGCGCGCATCGCCGCCGATGCCGGGCTCGACGTCGTGATGGATCGCTGCGTCAAGATCGAGCACGCGCGCATCCTCGGCGGGCTCAACTGGGCGGGCGTCAACACCGGCGTGATCTCGGCGCGGCGTCCGGTCTAGGCAACCAAGGATTCACCAAGAGACGCCGAGACACAGAGAAAGCAGGGACACGGCGCACTTCTCTGCGTCTTTGCGCCTCTTTGTGAAAGAAACAACCGCACATGGCCGACCACACCTTCGGATTCGACACGCTCTGCCTGCACGCCGGCCAGATCCCGGATGCGGCGACGGGCGCGCGCGCGCTGCCGATCTACCAGACGACGTCGTTCGTCTTCGACAGCGCCGACCACGCGGCGAGCCTGTTCAACCTGCAGACGTTCGGCAACGTCTACTCGCGGATCTCGAACCCGACGGTGGCCGCGCTGGAGGAGCGCGTGGCCGCCCTCGAAGGCGGCCGGGCCGCGCTCGCGACCGCCACCGGCATGGCGGCGCAGATGGTCGCGCTGCTGACGCTCGCCCGTGCCGGCGATCACGTCGTCGCGTCGCGGACGCTCTACGGCGGCACGTACACGCAGCTCGCGGTGACGTTCGCGCAGTTCGGCATCGACGCGACGTTCGTCGACAGCGACGATCCCGGGAACTTCGGCCCGGCGATCCGTCCGAACACGAAGGCGTTGTACGTGGAGACGATCGGCAATCCGCAGCTCAATGTCGCCGATCTGGCCGCGATCGCCGACATCGCGCACGCGGCCGGCGTACCGCTCGTCGTCGACAACACCCTCGCGTCGCCGTTCCTGTGCCGGCCGATCGAGCACGGCGCCGACATCGTCGTCCACTCGGCGACCAAGTACCTGGGCGGCCACGGCACGACGATGGGGGGCGTGATCGTCGAGTCCGGGAAGTTTCCCTGGGACAACGGCAGGTTTCCGCAGATGACCGAGCCCTCGCGCGGCTACCACGGCGTGATCTTCTTCGAGACGTTCGGCGACTTCGGATTCACGATGAAGGCGCGCATGGAGACGATGCGCACGCTCGGGCCGACGCTGTCGCCGTTCTCGGCGTTCCTCCTGCTGCAGGGCATCGAGACGCTGCACCTGCGCATGCCGCGCCACTGCGAGTCCGCGCTCGCGGTCGCGCGCCACCTGGCGCGGCACCCTGCCGTCGAGTGGGTCGACTACCCGGGGCTGCCGGGAAGCCGCTACGCGGCGCTGGCGCAGCGGTACCTGCCGCGCGGCGCCGGCGGCATCCTGTCGTTCGGCGTGCGCGGCGGCGCCGCGGCCGGCGTGAAGTTCATCGAGTCGGTGCAGTTCCTGTCGCACCTCGCCAACGTCGGCGACGCGAAGAGCCTCGTCATCCATCCCGCCTCGACGACCCACCGCCAGCTGTCGGAGGACGAACAGCGCGCGGCCGGCGTCTCGCCGGAGATGATAAGGCTGTCGGTCGGGCTCGAGACGCCTGACGATATCCTGTGGGACGTCGATCAGGCGCTCGACCGCTCGCAGCATTGACCCGCACCGGCCTCCGATTCCCGAAATGAACCGCTACGCCACCATTCCCTGGCCGCTCGCCGGCATCTTCATCGCCATCGCGCTGGTCCTGCAGGACGCGATGCTCTCCGCGCTCGGCGCGAACCCGCCGCTCGCCCAGACCGCCTACCGGATGCTCGTCTGGACGATCGGCATCGCGTCGTTCACGTTGCTGGTGCTCCCGCGCCGCCGCCCCGCGTACCTGCTGGGCTTCCTCGTCTGCGCGGGACTGATGGCGTGGGCACTGTGGCTGCAATACGGACTCGAGCTCGAGCCGTGCCCGCTGTGCGTGTTCCAGCGGATCGCCGTCATCGCGACCGGCGTGATCTGCCTGCTCGCCGCGATCCAGAACCCGGGACGCGCCGGTGCCGCGTTCTGGGCGGCGCTGATCTTCATCGCATCCGGCATCGGCGCCGGGCTCGCCGCGTGGCACGTCTGGATCCAGGGCCAGCCCGCGGGCTCGGTCCCGGCATGCGGAATGGGGCTCGACTACATGCTGGAGACGCTGCCGCTGACCGAGGTGATCGGCCGCGTTTTGCAGGGCAGCGGCGAGTGCGCCGAGCAGGGATGGCTGTTCCTCGGCCTCGCGATCCCGTCGTGGACGTTCGTCTTTTTCGTCGCCATGATCGCGGCGGGATTCGCGCTGATCCGGCGGGAGTAGGGATCGCCCCCCGGGTTGCCACGCCAGGGTCAGACCCTTGCCCGCCGCCAATCGAAACGTAGAGGGTCTGACCCTTAACGCGGCGCCATCCGGATCGCGCCGTCCAGCCGGATCACTTCCCCGTTCAGCATCGGGTTGCGGACGATCTCGGCGACGAGTGAGGCGAACTCGGGCGGACGGCCCAGGCGCGGCGGGAACGGCACCATCTTGCCCAGCGCCTGCTGCACGTCCGGCGGCAGCCCTGCCATCATCGGCGTCTCGAAGATGCCCGGCGCGATCGTGACCACGCGGATGCCGAAGCGCGCGAGGTCGCGCGCGATCGGCAGCGTCATGCCGACCACGCCGCCCTTCGACGCCGCGTAGGCCGCCTGCCCCATCTGCCCGTCGAACGCGGCAATGGACGCGGTGCTCACGATGACGCCGCGCTCGCCCTCGGCATTCGGCGCGCCCTTGCTCATCGCGTC
Source organism: Betaproteobacteria bacterium (assembly GCA_016716425.1). Taxonomy (GTDB): domain Bacteria; phylum Pseudomonadota; class Gammaproteobacteria; order Burkholderiales; family Casimicrobiaceae; genus VBCG01. The sequence continues at coordinate 23,047 of JADJWJ010000001.1, read as the reverse complement.
GGCCGCGAGGCGGATCATGTTGAACATGCCGACGAGGTTGACGGCGATCGTGCGCGCGAAGCCGGCCAGCGAGTGCGGCGCGTCCTTCCCCACGACCTTCTCCGCGTGGACGATGCCCGCGCAGCCGACGAGCCCCTGCAGTCCGCCGAACGCGGCCACCGCGGCCGCGACCACCGCCGTCCCGCTCGCCTCGTCGGTGACGTCGGTCCGCACGAATCTCGCCGACCGCCCGAGCTCGCCGGCGAGCGCCTGCCCCTCCGCTTCCTTCAAGTCGGCGACGACGACGTTGCCCCCGCCCGCGACCACCATCCGCGCCGTGGCGGCGCCCAGCCCGGACGCCCCGCCGGTGACGATGAACGTGCTTCCCTTCAGTTCCATGTGCGCTTCCGCTCTCCGTGGTTACCGCTGTTCCGCCTTGACGACGCTCATCGCCGTCGCGATGAGCCCCGCCATGTCCGACACGTTCGACGGCACGATCAGCGTGTTGTTCGTGCGCGCCAGCAGGCCGAACGCGTTGATGTAGTGCTCGGCCACGCGCAGGTTCACCGCCTGCAGGCCGCCGGGCGCCTGGATCGCGTCCGCGATCATGCGGATCGCCTTGGCGTTCGCCTCGGCGTTCACCAGCGTCGCCTGCGCCTCGCCCTGCGCGACGTTGATCTCGGCCTGCTTTTCGCCCTCGGACTTCGCGATCGCCGCCTCGCGCGCGCCGATCGCGACGTTGATCGCCTGTTGCCGGCTCCCCTCGGACGTCGCGATCACCGCGCGTTTCTCGCGCTCGGCCGTGATCTGCGCCTGCATCGCGCGCAGGATCTCGGCCGGCGGCGTCAGGTCCTTGATCTCGTAGCGCAGCACCTTGACGCCCCAGCTGGTGGCCGCCTCGTCCAGCGCCGCCACCACGTTCGCGTTGATCTGCTCGCGCTCCTCGAACGTCTTGTCGAGCTCCATCCGGCCGATCACGCTGCGCAGCGTCGTCTGTGCGAGCTGCGTGATCGCCAGCACGTAGTTGGACGACCCGTACGACGCGAGCTTCGGGTCGGTCACCTGGAAGTACAGGATGCCGTCGACCTGCAGCTGCGTGTTGTCGCGCGTGATGCAGATCTGGCTCGGCACGTCGAGCGGAATCTCGCGCAGGTCGTGCCGGAACGCGACGCGGTCGACGAACGGGATCACGAAATTCAAGCCGGGCTCGAGCACGGCGTAGAAGCGGCCGAGCCGCTCGACGACCCACGCGTGCTGCTGCGGGACGACGCGGATCGTCTTGATGACGACGATCACCGCCACGACGAACACGACGAGCGTGAAGATGGCCGAACCGTAGAACATGGATGAGTCTCCGAACATGCGGGTGACGGCAGGCGCAGCGCCCGCGCTAGGCGCGCCGCTCGGCGATGACGAGCGTCGAGCCGCGGGTGCCGACGATGTACATGGTTTCGTTCCGGGCGCCGTCCGGGCGGGCGAGCTCGGCGTTCCACTGCGTGCCGCGGTAGCTCACGCGGGCGCCGCCGTCGGGCTTCCAGTCGAGCACCCGCACCGACTGCCCGACGTCGAGCGCCGCGGTCGGCGGGAGCGCGCGCTTCAGCCGCCAGCGGTGCGCGGCGGCGGTGCCGGCGACCGCGACGACGCCGCCGACGGCAAGCTGGACCGGCATCGACGCGCCGAACCAGGCGGCCACGCCGCCCGCGACGAACCCCACGCCGACCGCCAGCAGGTAGAACGTCCCGGTCAGGAGCTCGGCGCCGACCAGGACCGCCGCCAGCGCCCACCACGCCCAGTACGCAGCCATCGCGAACTCCCCTCCCGCGCGAATTCCGGTGCCGCCAGCATACGGCACTTTGGTTCGCGCCGTGCGACACCCGTCGAGGGGCGGCGGGCGCGCCGTGCGTTCGCGCCGCCGCGGCAAAGCCGGTATAATGCGCGGTTCAATTATTCTTTTCGAATCAAACGCTTTTCGCCGAATTTCGCCCGGGAATCGCCACGATGCCGATCTACGAGTACCGCTGCCACGCGTGCGACCACAAGTTCGAGGCGCTGCAGAAGTTCAGTGACGCCCCGCTCGTCACCTGTCCCGTATGCGCGAACGACGCGCTGGTCAAGCTCGTCTCCGCGGCCGGATTCCAGTTGAAGGGCAGCGGCTGGTACCAGACCGATTTCAAGTCGTCGGGAACCAAGCCTGCGGCCAAACCGGATGCCGGCGAAGCCAAGACCGCGGACGCAACGCCGGCGGCCGCCGCCGCGCCGTCCGCAGGCGCAGGTGCCGGCGCCGGCGCCGACGCCGCGCCCGCGAAGGCGGAGACGAAGGCGCCGGCCGGAGGCGCGCCTGCCGCCTGACGCGCCCGCCACCGACCATGAAACGCTATCTCGTCGCCGGACTCCTGGTCTGGGTGCCGCTCGGCATCACGATCTGGGTGCTGCACTTCCTGGTGACGACGCTCGACCAGACGCTGCTGGTGTTCCCGGAGGCCGTGCATCCGGATCGCCTGCTCGGCTTCCACGTTCCCGGGCTGGGCGTGCTCCTCTCGTTCGCGATTCTGTTGCTGACCGGCGTCGTCGCCGCCAATCTCCTCGGCGCGCGCCTCATCCAGTTCTGGGAAGGCGTGCTCGGCCGCATTCCGGTCGTCAAGTCGATCTATTCGTCGGTCAAGCAGGTCAGCGACACGCTGCTGTCGGACTCGGGCCACGCGTTCCGCAAGGCGCTGCTCGTGCAGTTCCCGCACAGCGACGCGTGGACCATCGCATTCCTCACCGGCGCACCCGCGCCGGCCGTCGCGGAGCACCTGCCCGAGGAGCACATCAGCGTCTACGTGCCGACCACGCCCAACCCGACATCCGGGTATTTCATCATCGTGCCGAAGTCGCGCGTGCGCGATCTCGACATGACCGTCGACGAAGCGCTCAAATACGTCATCTCGATGGGTGTGGTGGCCCCGCGCGGCGACGGGCTTCCGCCCGGCGCCCGCCCGGCGCCCACCGCCGTGCCCGCGCTCGCGGACACGGCGTCCGACGCCCGAAATTGACCGGGTCGCGGCGCGCGCGGGTGGCCGGCCGGGTCGACTGCCGCGCGCGGCGCGTCCCGCCCGAAAAGCACCCATGAACAGCAGACGCGAAGACGCCGAGAAGACCCGTTGCCGTGCTCTGCGCCCCTGTGCCTCTTTGCGAGAACTGCTTCCTGGAGAGTAACGTGAAACGCACCGACTACTGCGGCCGCATCGACCGCCGCTTCCTCGACCAGACCGTCACGCTGACGGGCTGGGTCCACCGCCGCCGCGACCACGGCGGCGTCATCTTCGTCGACCTGCGCGACCGCGAGGGCCTGGTGCAGGTCGTCTGCGATCCCGACCGCGCGGCGACGTTCGCCACCGCCGAGACGCTGCGCAACGAGTTCTGCATCGCGGTGACCGGCCGCGTCCGGCCGCGCCCGGCCGGCACCGTCAACGCGAACCTGCAGTCGGGCGAGATCGAGGTCCTCGCGCACGAGATCGAGGTGCTGAACGCGTCGCTGACGCCGCCGTTCCAGCTCGACGACGAGAACCTGTCGGAGACCGTGCGCCTCGAGCACCGCGTGCTCGACCTGCGCCGGCTGCCGATGCAGCGCAACCTGATGCTGCGCTACCGGACGGCGATGGCCGCGCGCCGCTACCTCGACGCGCACGGCTTCATCGACATCGAGACGCCGATGCTCTACAAGTCCACGCCCGAGGGCGCGCGCGAGTTCCTGGTGCCGTCGCGGGTCCACCACGGGCAGTTCTACGCTTTGCCCCAGTCGCCGCAGCTCTTCAAGCAGATGCTGATGATGGCGGGCTTCGACCGCTACTACCAGATCGTCAAGTGCTTCCGCGACGAGGACCTGCGCGCCGACCGGCAGCCCGAGTTCACGCAGATCGACATCGAGACGTCGTTCCTGTCGGAGCTCGAGATCCGCGAGCTCATGGAGGGGCTGGTGCGCGCGATGTTCAAGGACGCGCTCGGCGTGGACCTGCCCGATCCGTTCCCGGTCATGACGTTCGCCGAGGCGATGGGCAAGTACGGCTCGGACAAGCCGGACCTGCGGGTGCCGCTCGTGCTGACCGAGCTGACCGACCTCATGAAGACGGTCGACTTCAAGGTGTTCCGCTCGGCGGCGGACCTCCCGAACGGACGTGTGGCCGCGCTGCGCGTGCCTGGCGGCGCCACGCTGTCGCGCAAGGAGATCGACGACTACACGGCGTTCGTGAAGATCTACGGCGCCGGCGGCCTCGCGTACATCAAGGTGAACGACGCCACGAAGCCGAACGAGGACGGACTGCAGTCGCCGGTCGTCAAGTTCCTGCCGGAGGCCGTGCTCCGCGAGATTCTCGCGCGCACCGGCGCGCAAAGCGGCGACCTGGTCTTCTTCGGCGCCGAGCGCGAGAAGATCGTCAACGACGCGCTCGGCGCGCTGCGGGCGAAGGTGGGGCACGACCGCGGCCTGGCCGAGAAGGGCTGGCGGCCGCTGTGGGTCGTCGACTTCCCGATGTTCGAGTACGACGAGGAGAAGAAGACGTGGGCGGCGCGCCACCACCCGTTCACGGCGCCGAAGGATGGCCACGAGGAGCGCTTCTCGACCGATCCCGCGCACGCGCTCGCCAAGGCGTACGACGTCGTGCTGAACGGCTGGGAGATGGGCGGCGGCTCCGTGCGGATCCATCGCCCGGAGGTGCAGGAAAAGGTGTTCGCCGCGCTCGGCATCACGCCCGAGGACCAGCAGCGCAAGTTCGGGTTCCTGTTGAACGCGCTGAAGTACGGCGCGCCGCCGCACGGCGGCATCGCGTTCGGCCTCGACCGCATCGTCACGATGATGTGCGGCGCCGAGTCGATCCGCGACGTGATCGCGTTCCCGAAGACGCAGCGCGGGCAGGACCTGCTCGTCGAGGCGCCGACGCCGGTCACCGAGCAGCAGCTGCGCGACCTGCACATCAAGGTGCGCCCGTCCGATGCGATGAAGGTCGCCTGATCGGCGCCGTGCCGTTGCAGTAAACTGGCGCGCATGCACCGCATGCGCGCCCTCCTCCACGCCGCGGCCGGCCTCGCGCTGGCGGCGGCGCTCGCCGGCGCGCCGGAGGCGGCGGCGCGCGGCACCCCGGACGCGCTGCCGGCCATCGCGGCCGCCGACCTGCCGCAGGAAGCGCGCGAGGTCCTCGTGCTGATCCGCGCCGGGGGCCCGTTCCGCTACGAGCGCGACGGCGTCGTGTTCGGCAACCGCGAGGGTCTACTGCCCAGGGAGCCGCGCGGTCACTACCGCGAGTACACGGTGGCAACGCCCGGGGTCAGGAACCGCGGCGCGCGCCGGATCGTCTGCGCCGGCAAGCCGACGGCGCCGTCCGCGTGCTGGTACACGGCCGACCACTACCAGTCCTTTGCGAGGATCCGCGAATGAAGGCTCCCGATCTTGCCGCAGTCGACGAGGCGGGCGTCCACCCGTGGACCGGTCCGGCGGAGCCGCTGAAGGCCGCGGCGGCGCACGCGCACCTCAAGTACGCGAGCGCCGATCTCGCGCAGGCGAAGGACCGCGCGGGCCTCTTCGCGGAACTCGACCGTGCGCTCAAGCTGCCCGACCACTTCGGCCACAACTGGGACGCGCTGGCCGACGTGCTGGAGGACCGCGACTGGCTGGGCAAGGGCGGCCGCGTGATCCTCTTCGCGGGCGGCGGCGCGTTTCGCCGCGACCACCCGAGCGACTGGGCGATGCTCGAGGACATCTTCGCCGAGGCGTGCGAGTTCTGGAAGGAGCGGCACGTGGCGTTCTGGGTGTTCACCGCCTGACGACTGTTCTCACAATGAGGCGCAGAGAGAGCTCGTTTCTGCCGTCCCGGCGTCTCTGCGCCTTTTTGTGAACGAAGTCGACCCCGTTCGAGACCACGATGCGTTACAAGATCCCGGTATCCGCGCTCGTCGTCGTCTACACGCCGCAGCTCGACGTGCTGCTGATCGAGCGTGCCGACTTCCCGGACCACTGGCAGTCGGTGACCGGCAGCCAGGAGCCGGGCGAGGCGCTGGTGGCGACGGCGACGCGCGAGCTGCGCGAGGAGACCGGCATCGATGCGGCCGCGTACGGCGGCGTCGAGGATTGGCAGATGCACAGCGACTTCGAGATCTATCCGCAGTGGGCGTGGCGCTATCCGCCCGGCACGACGCACAACGCCGAGCACGTGTTCGGCCTGCGCGTGCCGGCGCCGGTGCCGGTGGCGCTCGCGCCGCGCGAGCACCTCACCCACCTCTGGCTGCCGTGGCGCGATGCCGCGGCCAAGTGCTTTTCCTGGACCAATCGCGCGGCGATCGAGGCGCTTCCCGAGCGTGCGCGCGCTGCCACAAGGAGTTCCGCATGACGTTGCGCGCGCTGCTCGCCATTGCCGTCGCCTTCGCCGCCGCCACGGTCGGCTCGCACGCGCTGGCCGCCGATCCCGCCCTGCCGGCGGCCCCCGTCGTCACGCTGAGCGCCGCGGCCACCGCCAGCGTGGTCAACGACCGCATGCACGCGTGGCTGCGCGCCGAGGCGGACAATCCCGATCCCGTCCGCGCCGCGGCGGACGTCAATGCGAAGATGGCGAGGGCGCTGGCGCGCGCGAAGGCCGTGGCCGGCGTCGACGTCGCGACATCCGGCTACTCGTCGTACCAGATCACCGACAAGAACCAGCCCGCGCGCTGGCGGGTCGCGCAGACGCTGACGCTGCAGGGCGCGGACTTCGCGGCCATCGCGGCGCTCGTGACGCGGCTGCAGGCCGACGATGCGCTGCTGCTGACCGGGATGAATTTCTCCGTCAGCCCGGATTCGCGCCGCAAGGCGGAGGACGCGCTAACCCAGCAGGCGATCAAGTCGTGGCAGGCCCGCGCGCAGAACGCCGCGCGCGGGTTCGGCTACGACAACTGGCGCGCGGGCAAGGTCACGATCCAGACCGGCGACTACGCGCCGCCGCCGCGGCCGATGTACCGCGCCGCCGCGGCGCCGATGGCAGCCGGTGCGCCGCCCGTGAGCGTCGAAGGCGGCGACACGGACGTCACGGTGACGGTCGTCGGCGAGGCGGTGCTGGAGTCGCAGCGGCCCGGCTCGCGATGACGCCGGGTGGAAGTCGCGGGACGTCCGGCACGTCCGCCGGCCGCCGGTGAACGGACCGGCGTCGGGGCCTTCCCGAGACGCTCCGCCGGTGTCATCCTCGCGCCGGATGCCGAACGCCGACCGCGCGCCCGGCCCGCCACCTGGAGGTTGCCCCCATGTTCCAGCGCCGGTTCCTTGCGTTCGCCACGTTCGCGACGTGCGTTGCAGTGTCCACGGCGGCCACGGCCGCCAAGCCTACCGATGCCGAAGTCGGCGACGCCGACTCCTTCGGCAAGAAGGTCGTGTGGATCGGACTCGTGCAGACGGGCCAGGTGATCCTTGCCGACGATTGCACGCCGGCCAACGTCGGCACGCTGGGGCCGGACGACCGCTGCCTGACGCTGCCCGCGGACACCGGCGTCACCAGTTTCGAATTTCCGGACCTCGGTCGCATCACGCTGCCCGGCAACAGCACGGGCACGCTGATCTGCCACTGGGCGACGCCGCTCGTAACGTACGGTTTCCACAACGCGAGTGCCGCCAGCGCCCAGGCGCAGTTCCGGCTGTGGGCGACCTTTCGCGTCGAGAGCAGCGTGCTCGCCAATCCCGCGCTGATCAACCCGGTCACCGGCTTGCCGTTCGGCGGCGGCATCGACATCGTCGGGCTGCCGTCCGTGCGCGACGTGCAAACGCTGGCGGCGGGCGCGACGCACGTTCACTCGACCCAGGCAACGCGCACCTGCATCGAAGGCATGATCAGCAAGTCGACGCTGATCGCAACCTACGGGCTTACCGAGGCGCAGGCGAAGAGCTTCTTCGGCAGCCCGATCACGATCCGTGCCGGCGTCCGGGGCTCGACGGCGCTGGTGAGCGGTGCGTCGATCATCGTCGGCACTCGCTTCACCGGCGACGACAGGTAGCGCCTGCGCCGAAACCGGACCAGGCTCGCCGAACCGAGCCTGGCTCGGTTTCCCCGGTTTCCCGCGGCTGCCGGCGGGCCGCCGGCCGCGCCGTTCCTACCCCTTGCCGCCGATGACCATCGGCACGAACCCGCGCCGCACGCTTCCCCGGTCCGGCGCCACCTCGTCGCACTGCCACGTCCGCAGCAGCAGCGCGAACTCCGCCGCCGGCAGCGGACGGGAGAGGTAGTAGCCCTGGCACTCGTCGCACGCGTGCTCGCGCAGGAAGGCGAGCTGCTCGCGCGTCTCCACGCCCTCGGCGATCACGCGCATGCGCAGGCTGCGCGCCATCGCGATCACGGCGCGGGTGATCGCGGCGTCGTCGGTGTCGTGCGGCAGGTCCTTGATGAACGAGCGGTCGATCTTGACGTTGTCGATCGGGAAGCGCTTCAGGTATCCGAGCGATGAGTACCCGGTCCCGAAGTCGTCGATGGACACGGCGATGCCCATCGCCCGCAGACGCGCGAGCGTCGCGACCGCGCGGTCCGGATTCTGCATCACCATGCTCTCGGTGACCTCGAGCTCGAGGCGATCTGCCGGCAGCGTCGCCTCCTCCAGCGCCGCGCGGATGTCGTCGATCAGCGCGTCGTCGGAGAACTGCCGCGCCGACAGGTTGACGGCCACGGAGAGCCGCGGCATGCCGTCGCGCTGCCACGTCGCCGCCTGCTGGCACGCCGTGCGCAGCACCCACCGGCCGATCGGCACGATGAGGCCCGTCTCCTCGGCCAGCGGGATGAACTGGTTGGGGCCGACCATGGCGAGGTCGGGGTGCCGCCAGCGCAGCAGCGCCTCGACGCCGACGATGGCGCCGGACGCGATGTCGACCTTCGGCTGGTAGTGCAGCACGAACTCCTCGCGGCCGAGCGCGTGCCGCAACGACGACTCGAGCGCGAGCCGCTCGAACGAGTGCGCGTTCTGCTGCGCCGAGTAGAACTGGAAGTTGTTCTTGCCGCTGTCCTTCGCGAGATACATCGCGATGTCGGCGTTCTTGAGCAGCGTCGCCGGATCCAGCCCGTCGTCCGGGAACGCGCTGATCCCGATGCTGCCGGTGACGTGGTACTCGCGTCCGGCCAGCAGGTACGGCCGGCCGACGGCGTTGAGGATGTTCTGCGCGATCGCGTTCAGCTCGCGCGGGTCGGCGCTGTCCTCGACCAGCACGACGAACTCGTCGCCGCCCAGGCGGGCCACGGTGTCGCTCTCGCGCAGGTGCTGGCGCAGCCGCCGCGCCACGTCCTGCAGCAGCCGGTCGCCGGCCTCGTGGCCCAGGCTGTCGTTGATGTTCTTGAACCGGTCGAGGTCGATGAAGAACAGCGCGAACTGCTTGCCGCGCCGCTGGGCGAGCGACAGCGCGCGGGCCAGCGTGTGCATGAACATCGTGCGGTTGGGCAGCCCGGTGAGTTCGTCGAAGTGCGCGAGCCGGCGGATCCGCTCCTCGGCGCGGCGCGACTGCGTGATGTCGCGCGCGATGCCACGGTACCCGGTGAACCGCCCATCGCGGTCGAACACGGGCTCGCCGGCGAAGCTCACGTAGCGCCACTCGCCGTCGGCGCCGCGCACCTTGCAGCAGAGGTCGCGGAACGGCTGCCGCGCCGCCGTCAGCGTTCGGTGACGCGCGAGGTCGGCCTCGCCGATCGCCAGCCCCTCGCGGTCGAAGCCCGCGCGCCCGACGAACTGCCCGATGCCGGTGCGGTCGCGGTCGGCGTCCGTGCCCGAGACCTCGGTGAAGCGCAGGTCGGCGTCCTGCTCCCAGTACCAGTCGGACGACAGCGCCAGCAGGCTGCGGAAGCGGGACTCGCTCTGCCGCAGGCGCTCCTCGGATTCCTTGCGCGCCGTGATTTCCTCGTTGATGCCGGCCAGGCGCTTCGCCCGTCCGTGCGCGTCGCGCTCGACGACCCGGCCGCGGCAGCGGACCCAGCGCCAGCGGCCGTCGTGGGCGCGCACGCGGTGCTCGATGTTGTACTCGCGGCTGCGGCCGGTCAGCGTGTCCACGTACTGGCGCAGGATCGCCTCGCGCTCGTCCTCGTGGGTCAGCGCCATCAGCGCCTCGAACGTCGTGTGCGTCTCCTTCGGTTCGCCGCCCAGCAGCACGTTCCATCGCTCGGACAGGTAGACCACGCCCTCGGGGTCGACGTCGACCAGCACGAGGTCGGACCCGTGCAGCGCGGTGTTGAGCCGCTGCAAGGCGCGGTCGCGCTCGGCTTCGGCGTGCCTCTGCCGCGTGATGTCGCGCAGCGTGCCGCGCAGCAGCACGGCGCGCCCGTCCGCGTCGGTGAACGTCTCGAGCAGCGCGTGCAGCCAGAGGGTTTCGCCGTCGCCGCGCAGCACCCTGAACTCGGTGTCGCCGTTCGCGCCGCGCCGGTACGCGTCGCGCAGCATCGCGCGCACGCGCTCGCGATCGTCGGGATACACGAGCGCGAGCACGTCCGTGGCAGGCGGCGCCCCGCGGCTCGCGTCGAACCCGAGCAGCCGGAAGCACTCGTCCGACCACTCGCTGCGGCCGGTCTGCGGCACGTAGCTCCAGCTGCCCAGCCGCGCGATCCGCTGCGCCTCGGCGAGGTGGGCCTCGCTTGCCTCCAGCCGCTTCGTGCGCTCGTGCACGCGCGACTCGAGCTGCGCCTTCTCCGCCTCGAGGGCCCGGTAGAGTTCCTGCATTTCCGCCGAGGCCAGGTCCTGCGACCGTTCGAGCAGGTACCGGTCCTGATCGGCGTCGTCGTACGCCCGGCTCACCCGGTCGAGCAGCTGCCGCCACTGTGCGGCCGTCGGCGCCGATTCACGGTCGCCGATGCCGGCACGCCGCAACTGGCGCGCGAGCAGCGGATGCAGGCCGTCCATGCGCGTTACGCCTCGTCCAGCACGGTCACGGTCATCGTCTGGTTGTGCAGGTCGCAGCCGCCGCCGGGCAGGCGCGGCGAGATCTCGCCGTACGAGTAGAACCCGACCTGCCCGGCCCGCGGCGGCACCGCGGCCTGGACGCTCTCGATCTCGTCGTCGGTGCGCTCGCCCAGCACCAGCCGCCGCCCGACGCACGACACGGCGAGCACCAGCGGCGCGTCCGAGATGGCGAACTGGCCGGCCGCCGCGCCGGCGGCCTGCCCGGCGCTCTGGATCAGCCGGTCGGTGTTCGTGCGCATCAGGCGGGCGAGGTAGCCCTCCGGCATGTCGCCGGCAAACGTCATCGAATCCGACGCGTCGTCGACGCCGAGGATCGTGCGGATCAGCGGATGCTCGTCGTCGGCGTCACGCCGGATCGACAGCGGAAACAGCATCGCGGTGGCCGGCAGGCCATCCGCCCGGTCGCCGAGGTAGTTCCTGTACAGCGCGAGCGCGGGCTTGCCGTCGAGCTCGTGCAGGACGTTGGCACGGGCGGACGTGATCCGGCGCTCGGGGCCGAAGCTCGACCACCCGGTGTCGCAGCCGTGCCCCACACGCAGCCGGTCGCCGTAGAACCCCACCGCCGTCACGTGCCGTTCGACGGGCGCGCGGTCGGCGAGCACCCATGTCGCGCCGAAGCGTTCGCCGTCGCCGGCCAGGCCGCCGGTGACCACGACGCCGTCGGGCACCGCGTCGTTCAGCCCGGCCGCGAGCCGGCTGCCGTTGACGTGCAGGCCGTCGGAGAGCACGAACACCGCGCGCAGCCCGGGTCCGTGCAGGGCCTGGCCGAGCGCCTGCCCGACCGCGAATGCGTTCGCGCCCGCGCCGACCGGCAGCGAGGCCGCACGCAGCGTCACGGCGTCGAAGCGCGCGATCGCCACGGTGAGGCTCGCGTCCTGCACCCGGTCCGCGAGGATCTCGCCGGCCGTCGAGCACCCGGTCAGGATCGCCCGGGGCAGTCGCGCCGATACCTCGGCAACCGCGGCGCGGCAATGCGCGGCCGTTCCGCCGCCGAACAGCACCGCGAAGGTCGACGGCGAGTCCATATCGGCCGGCCACGGCGACGACCACCCCGAATCGGGTCGCCAGGCCATTGTCTTGAGTAACACGTTGATTTGCCTCGTTTGCGTGGCACGGACGGACGACCGGCGGCCCCCGATGGCAGGTCCGTTGCCACGGCAAAAAAGCAAGTTCCGGGCCGTGCCGGAAGTCCGCCTGTCGGCCCAATGCAAAAGGGGCGCCGAGGGCGCCCCTTTCGGTGGTGCGGTGGCGGTCCGGCTATTCGGCCATGCCGAGCGGCGGCGCCTCGGCGACCGCAGGCGCCGCCGCCGGGGCGGGGGCGTTGCGCGTGGCCGCATCCTCTTCCGCGGCCGCCTTCATCGACAGGCGAACACGGCCCTTCTCGTCCGCCTCGATCACCTTCACGCGGACGATCTGGCCTTCCTTGACGTAGTCGGACACCTGGTTCACGCGCTCCTTGGCGATCTGCGAGATGTGCAGCAGGCCGTCCTTGCCCGGAAGCAGCTGGACGATCGCGCCGAAGTCGAGCAGGCGCAGCACCGGGCCCTCGTAGATGCGGCCGACCTCGACCTCCGCCGTGATGTCCTCGATGCGCTTGCGCGCGGCGTCGCACGCGTCGGCGTTGACCGACGCGATCGTGACGGTGCCGTCGTCCTTGATGTCGATCGTGCAGCCGGTTTCCTCGGTGAGCGCGCGGATGACCGCGCCGCCCTTGCCGATGACGTCGCGGATCTTCTCCGGGTTGATCTTGAACGTGAACATGCGCGGCGCGTGCTGCGAAATCTGCTCGCGCGCGTGCGGGATCGCCTGCTGCATCAGGTGCAGGATGTGCATGCGGCCCTCGCGCGCCTGCGACAGGGCGACCGCCATGATCTCCTTCGTGATGCCCTGGATCTTGATGTCCATCTGCAGCGCGGTGATGCCGCGGTCGGTGCCCGCCACCTTGAAGTCCATGTCGCCCAGGTGATCCTCGTCGCCGAGAATGTCGGTCAGCACGGCGAAGCGGTTGCCTTCCTTGATGAGGCCCATCGCGATGCCGGCCACCGGCGCCTTGATCGGCACGCCAGCGTCCATCAGCGCGAGGCTGGCGCCGCAGACCGACGCCATCGACGAGCTGCCGTTCGACTCGGTGATCTCCGACACGACGCGCATCGAGTACGCGAACTCCTCGCCGGTGGGCAGCACGGCGATCAGCGCGCGCTTGGCGAGGCGGCCGTGGCCGATCTCGCGGCGCTTCGGCGAACCCACACGGCCGGTCTCGCCCGTCGCGTACGGCGGGAAGTTGTAGTGGAACATGAAGCGATCGCGGTACTCGCCCATCAGAGCGTCGATGATCTGCTCGTCGCGCGCGGTGCCGAGCGTGCTGACGACGAGCGCCTGCGTCTCGCCGCGCGTGAACAGCGCCGAGCCGTGCGTGCGCGGCAGCACGCCGGTGCGGATCGTGATCGGGCGCACGGTGCGCGTGTCGCGGCCGTCGATGCGCGGCTCGCCGGCGAGGATCTGCTGGCGGACCAACTTCGCCTCGAGGTCGAACAGCATGTTGCCGACCGCGCGCGCGACGTCGGGCGACGCGTCGGCCGGGACGCACGCCGCGGTGGCGTTCTTGTAGATTTCCTTCAGCCGCTGCTGGCGCGCCTGCTTCTGGCGCATCTGGTAGGCGGCGCGCAGGTCGGCTTCGGCGGCGGCGGCGACGCTGGCGAGCAGCGCCTCGTCCTTCGCCGGCGGCTGCCAGTCCCACAGCGGCTTGCCGCCTTCCTCGACCAGCGCGTGAATCATCTCGATGACCGCCTGCTGCTGCTGGTGCCCGAACACGACGGCCCCCAGCATCACCTCTTCCGGCAGTTCGTGCGCCTCCGACTCGACCATCAGCACGGCGGCTTCGGTGCCGGCGACCACGAGGTCGAGCTGCGACGTTGCCAGCTCCGTCTTGGTCGGGTTGAGGACGTACTGGCCGTTGACGTAGCCGACGCGCGCGGCGGCGATCGGCGTGGCCAGCGGGATGCCGGAAAGCGCGACCGCGGCAGAGGCGCCGATCATCGCCGGAATGTCCGGATCGATCTCGGGGTCCACCGACATCACGGTGGCGACGATCTGCACTTCGTTGTAGAAACCGTCCGGGAACAGCGGCCGCAGCGGCCGGTCGATCAGGCGGCAGGTGAGGATCTCCTTCTCCGACGGACGACCTTCCCGCTTGAAAAAGCCGCCGGGGATCTTGCCCGCCGCGTAGGTCTTTTCCTGGTAGTCGACCGTCATCGGAAAGAAGTCCTGCCCCGGCTTGGCCGTTTTCGCGGCAACGCAGGTGACGAGGACGACGGAGTCGCCGAGGCTCGCCAGGACGGCGCCTCCGGCCTGGCGCGCGATCTCGCCGGTTTCCAGCGTCAGCGTGTGCTGGCCGAATTGAATCGATTTCCTGATGTGGTTGGACATTTTCCGGATTCCATGAACGGCGATGGCCGCGCCCGTACCGGGCGCGGCCATCGTGAGGTTAGGCTGCGGCGACCTGCTGTGGCATTTGAACCACGCGGGGCCTCGCTTACTTGCGCAGACCCAGCTTGTCGATCAGCGTGCGGTAGCTGTCGGCATTGCGCGACTTGAGATAGTCGAGCAGCTTGCGCCGGCGCGACACCATCCGCAGCAGACCGCGGCGCGAATGGTGGTCCTTGACGTTGGTCTTGAAGTGGTCGGTGAGACCGTTGATGCGGGCGGTGAGCAGCGCGATCTGGACTTCCGGCGACCCGGTGTCGCCCTTCGCGCGCTGGTTTTCGGCGATCACCTTCGCCTTGTCGTGAACCGTGACGGCCATCGTTGGATCCTCTTCGTCTACTCTCGGATTGCGCGTTTCGCAAAGTCTTGAATTATAGCCCGAAAACAGCCATTCGTTCAAGCCGGGCCAGCCTCGCCGCGCGCGCGCTCGGCCACCACTCGCCGGGGGCGCGCCACGCCCGCCGCCACCGCGGCGACGCCCAGCAACCGGTCGCCCTCGAACACCGCGCACTCGCCGTCGGGCCGGCCGGGGACGAGGAGCGGCTGACCCTGGCGGAAGCGGCGGCCGTCGACCTCGTCGATCGCCAGCGCGGGCAGCCCGGCCACCAGCGTCGCCGCCGGCCGCAGCGCCGCCAGCCGTTCGGCGTCGGACATGATCTCCAGCCGGTCGAGCGCCAGCGCGTCGGCCAGGTCGAAGCCGCCGGTCGCGGTGCGCCGCAACGCGGCCAGGTGCGCGCCGCACCCGAGCGTGCGGCCGATGTCCTCGGCCAGCACGCGCACGTACGTTCCCTTGCTGCACTCGACGTCGACGACCGCCTCCGGCGCGCTCCATGCGACGAGGCGCAGCGCATGGACGTCGACGTCGCGGGCGACGCGCGGAATGTCCTCGCCGGCGCGCGCGTACTCGTAGTACGCGCGGCCGCGGAACTTGAGCGCAGCGTGGGCGGGCGGCACCTGCGCGATGCGGCCAATGAACCGGACGAGCACCGCCTCGAGGTCGGCCCGCGCGAACGTGACCGGCGCCGTCGCGCGCACCTCGCCCTCGGCGTCGCCCGTCGTCGTCGTGGCGCCGAAACGCAGCGTGGCCGTGTAGCGCTTCGGCGCGTCGAGCAGCCGCTGCGCGAACTTGGTCGCCTCGCCGAAGCACAGCGGCAGCAGACCCGAGGCCAGCGGATCGAGCGTTCCGGTGTGTCCGGCCTTCTCGGCGCGGTAGAGCCGCTTCGCGCGCTGCAGCGCGGCATTCGACGTCAGCCCGACGGGCTTGTCGAGCAGCAGCACGCCGTCGACGGCGCGGCGCTCGATGCGTGGACGGGTGTCAGGTTTCACAGGAGGCGCAGAGTAGGACTTGCCTGGCGTCTCTGCGTCTCATCGTGAATTCGCCGGCGGCCCGGGAGCCGCTTCCACAGCAGACGCGATAGGCACAGAGAGAGATCCTCCCGGCGTATCTGCGTCTCTTGGTGCAAGCTACCTCACCCGGAGAGCTTCTTGTCGGCGGCGACCGCGTCGTCGATCAGCTGCGACAGCTTCATGCCCGCCTCGATCGAGTCGTCGTACGCGAAGTGGAGCTGCGGCACCGAATAGAGGTCGAGCCGATGCGACAGCGCCGTGCGCAGGAACCCCGCGGTCCGGCCGAGCGCCGCCACCGCCTCGTCGCCGTGCTCGCGCCCAGCGAGGTGCGTCACGTGCACGGTCGCGTGCGACAGGTCCGCCGACACGTCGACGTGCGTGATGGTCACCGGGCCGACGCGCGGGTCCTTGACCTCGTGGCGCAGGAGGTCGGACAGCTCCTTCTGGAGCTGGTCGCCGACCCGCATCGCGCGCTGGGAGTGCCTCTTCATGGTCTGATTCTACAAAGAGACGCAGAGGCGCAGAGGAGAGCCTGCCCTGCCCTGCTCTGCGTCTCTGCGCCTCCTTGTGAAAGTCGCGGCTACAGCGTCCGGGACACTTCGACGATTTCGTACACCTCGAGCTGGTCGCCCTTCTGCACGTCGTTGAAGTTCTTCAGCGACAGGCCGCACTCGAAGCCGGCCTTGACCTCGCGCACGTCGTCCTTGAACCGCTTGAGCGAATCGAGCTCGCCGTCGTGAACGACGACGTTGTCGCGCAGCAGGCGCACCTTCGCACCGCGGCGAACGAGGCCCTCCAGCACGTAGCAGCCGGCGACGGTGCCGACCTTCGAGATCCGGTAGACCTCGCGGATCTCGACCATGCCGAGCTGGCTCTCCTTCCTCTCGGGCGCGAGCATGCCCGACAGCGCCGCCTTCACCTCGTCGACCGCGTCGTAGATGATGTTGTAGTAGCGGATCTGCACGCCGCTCGACTCGGCGAGCTTGCGCGCCTGCGCGTCCGCGCGCACGTTGAAGCCGATCACGACGGCCTTCGACGCCAGCGCGAGGTTGATGTCCGACTCGGTGATGCCGCCGACCGCCGCGTGGACGATGTTGACCTTGACCTCTTCGGTCGACAGCTTCGACAGCGCCTGCGACAGACCCTCGTAGCTGCCCTGCACGTCCGCCTTCACGATCAGCGTGAGCGTCTTGACCTCGTCCGCGCCGACCTCGCCGAACATGTTCTCGAGCTTCGCCGCCTGCTGCTTGGCCAGCTTCACGTCGCGGAACTTGCCCTGCCGGAACAGCGCGATTTCGCGCGCCTTGCGCTCGTCGCCCAGCACCATCACGTCCTCGCCGGCGAGCGGCACATCGGACAGGCCCTGGATCTCCACCGGGATCGCGGGCCCGGCTTCGTTCACCGCCTTGCCGGTCTCGTCCGTCATCGCCCGCACGCGCCCGAACACGGCGCCCGCGAGCACGATGTCGCCGCGCTTCAGCGTCCCCGACTGCACGAGCACGGTGGCGACCGGACCGCGGCCCTTGTCGAGGCGCGCCTCGATCACGATGCCCTTGGCCGGGGCGTCCCTCGGCGCCTTCAGTTCCAGCACCTCGGCCTGCAGCAGCAGGCCGTCGAGCAGCCGGTCGATGCCCTCGCCGGTCTTCGCCGACACCGGCAGGAACTGCACGTCGCCACCGTACTCCTCGGGCAGCACGCTCTCGGCCACCAGCTCCTGCTTGACGCGTTCCGGATTGGCCTCGGGCTTGTCGATCTTGTTGATCGCGACGACGAGCGGCACGTTGGCCGCCTTCGCGTGCGCGATCGCCTCGCGCGTCTGCGGCATCACGCCGTCGTCGGCCGCGACGACCAGCACGACCATGTCGGTCACCTTCGCGCCGCGGGCGCGCATCGCCGTGAACGCCTCGTGGCCCGGCGTGTCGAGGAACGTGATCACGCCCTTGGGGGTCTCGACGTGGTAGGCGCCGATGTGCTGCGTGATGCCGCCCGCCTCGCCGCTCGCCACGCGCGTGCGGCGGATCATGTCGAGCAGCGACGTCTTGCCGTGGTCGACGTGGCCCATGACCGTGACCACCGGCGGCCGGGGCAGCGCCTCGGCAGCGGATTCGCCGTGCGCCTCGGCAAGCAGCGCGTCCGGATCGTCGAGCTTCGCGGCCTGGGCCTTGTGGCCCATCTCCTCGACGACGATCATCGCCGTTTCCTGGTCGAGCATCTGGTTGATGGTCACCATCGTGCCCATCTTCATCATCGCCTTGATGACCTCGGTCGCCTTCACCGACATCTTGTGCGCGAGCTCGGCGACCGTGATCGTCTCCGGCACCGTCACCTCGCGGATCAGCGGCCCGGTCACGCCGGCCATGTCGCCGCCGTCGTCGTCGCGGTGGCGCCCGCCGATCTTCGGCCCGCGCCATCCGGGCGCGGCCGCGGCGCCGCCCGTGTCGCCGCGCAGCTTGAGCGCGCGGCGGCGCGCGGCCTCCTCCTGGAACACCTGGCCCGGCGCCTTCTTCGTCACGCGGTCGCGCTTCTCGCCCGGCTTGGCTGCGGGGCGGTGCAGCGTGCCTTCCTTGGCCTTCGCTTCGACGCCCGTCTTCGGCTCGGCCGACCTGGTCTCGGCGGCCTTCGCGGCGGCCGCGGCGTCGGCGGCGGCCTTCGCCGCCGCCTCCTCGGCCTCGCGCTCCTTCTTGGTCTTGCGCGCGGCCTCGCGCTGATGCTTCTCCTTCAGCTCCTCCTGCTGCCGCTGGAGCAGCGCCTGCGCCTTGCGCGATTCCTCTTCGCGCGCGGCGATCTCCTGCGGCGACAGCAGGGACGGCGCGGCGGGCGCCGCGGGTGCCACCGGTGCCGCGGCGGGTGCCGCCTCGGCGATCGGCGCCTCCGGCTCGGCCGGTGCCTCGACCGCCGGCGCCGCCGGCGCCGCGGGCTCGTCCTCGCGCCGCACGAGCACGCGCTTCTTGCGCACCTCCACCTGGATCGTGCGCGCCTTGCCGCTCGAGTCCGCCGCCTTGATCTCGGTCGTCTGCTTGCGCGTGAGCGTGATGCGCTTCTTCGGCTCCGCGGCGGCGCCGTGCTGGCGGCGCAGGTAGTCGAGCAGGCGCGTCTTGTCCTGCTCGGTGAGCTTGTCGCCTTCCTTCTTGCCGTCCACGCCCGCCGCGGTGAGCTGCTCCAGCAGCGCCCCGGCGGGCATCTTGAGCTCGGTCGCGAATTGTTCGATGGTCGTCTGCGCCATGCGTGTTCTCCTGCGCGATCCTGCGCGCCCTTACTTCGCCGCCGCGCTCGCCGTGCCGGCGGCCGTCTCGGCTTCGGGCTCGAACCAGTGGGCGCGCGCCTTCATGATGAGGTCGACCGCGCGGCTGTCGGCGATGCCGGTCATCTCCGTCAGCTCGTCGGTCGCGAGGTCGGCAAGCGCGTCGCGGGTCGTGACGCCGTGGGCGGCGAGCTTGCTCGCGACCTCGGTGTCCATGCCTTCGAGCGACAGCAGCGCCTCCTCGACGTTCTCGACCGACTCCTCGCGGACGATCGCCTCCGTCAGCAGTGCGTTGCGCGCGCGGCTGCGCAGCTCGTTGACGGTGTCCTCGTCGAACGACTCGATCTCCAGCATCTCGGTCAGCGGGACGTAGGCGACCTCCTCGAGCGACGTGAAGCCCTCGGCGATCAGGATGTCGGCGACTTCCTCGTCGACGTCGAGCTTGTCCATGAACAGCGCGCGCAGGCGCCCGGTCTCGCTCTCCTGCTTCTGCCGCGACTCCTCGACGCTGATCAGGTTGAGCTGCCAGCCGGTCAGTTCCGACGCGAGGCGGACGTTCTGTCCGCTGCGTCCGATCGCGATCGCGAGGTTCTCCTCGTCGACGACGACGTCCATCGCGTGCTTCTCCTCGTCGACCAGGATGCTCTGGACTTCGGCGGGCGCCAGCGCGTTGATGACGAACTTCGCCGGGTCTTCCGAGAACAGGATGATGTCGACGCGCTCGCCGGCCAGCTCGTTGGTCACCGCGGTGACGCGCGAGCCGCGCATGCCGATGCACGTCCCCTGCGGGTCGAGCCGCGGGTCGTTCGACTTGACCGCGATCTTCGCGCGGATGCCGGGATCCCGCGCCGCCGCCCTGATCTCGATGAGCCCCTCCTCGATTTCCGGCACCTCGAGCTCGAACAGCCGGACGAGGAACTCGGGCGCGATGCGCGACAGGATGAGCTGGGGGCCCTTGGCGGTGCGGTCGATCTTCATCACGTACGCGCGGATGCGATCGCCGACGCGCAGCATTTCCTTCTGGATGAGCTGGTCGCGCGGGATCACGCCCTCGATGCGGCCGGACTCCACGATGATGTTGCCGCGCTCGATCCGCTTGACCGTGCCGGTCAGCAGGTTGTCCTCGCGCTCGAGGAAGTCGTTCAGGATCTGCTCGCGCTCGGCATCGCGGATCTTCTGCAGGATCACCTGCTTCGCCGCCTGCGCGCCGATGCGGCCGAACTCGATCGGCTCCAGCGGCTCCTCGACCACGTCGCCCAGCTTCAGTTCCGGGTCGCGCTCCGCAGCGTCGGTGATCGCGATCTGGTGCGCCGGCTCCTCGTGCTCCTCGTCGGGCACGACGGTCCAGCGCCGGAACGACTCGTAGTCGCCGGTCTCGCGGTCGATCGACACGCGGGCGTCGATCTCCTGGCTCGGGAAGCGCTTCTTGGTCGCCGACGCGAGCGCCGACTCGAGCGCGACGAACACGATCTCCTTCGGCACGTTCTTCTCGCGCGCGAGGGCGTCCACCAGGAGCAGCAATTCGCGGTTCATTTGGTCTTTCTCCACTCGATCTTCGGTACCAGCCGGCAGCGGTCGATCGCCGCGAACGGGATCGTGCGCACGCCGGTCGCGGTCTCGAGCCGGACGTCGCCGTCCGTCACGCCGCGCAGGATGCCCTTCCAGCGCCGGGCGCCGTCGGTCATCTCGTGCAGGCTCAACTGCACTTCCTCGCCCGCGAAGCGCGCGTAGTCGGCCAGCCGCTTCAGCGGCCGGTCGAGCCCCGGCGACGACACCTCGAGGCGCTCGTAGTCGACGTTCTCGACCGCGAAGAGCCGCGTCAGGTGGTTGCTCACCTTCGCGCAATCCTCGACGCTCACCTGCGTGCCCGCGCCGGCCGGCCGGTCGATGAAGACGCGCACGTGCCGACCCTTGGGCGACATCTCCCAGTCGACCAGCTCGTACCCCATCGGGGGCAGCGTCTTCTCCAGCAGTTCGTCCAGCCTCACCCTCGTTCCCGTCGTGCCGTTCGCCGTCGCCGGCGACGCCGCGCCGCCCGCACACTCCACTCCTATCGCACCGGAAAAAAAAATGGGCTGTGCCCAGCCCATTTCTCATGCAAATTCCGGTATTTGCAGCCCTAAATGATAGCAGATAACGACCCGGAGCGGAAGTCCGCCAGCCCGAAGGCCGCCCAGCCGCCGCCCGCGGGCCCCCGGACGCTGCGGCCTTCCCCGGCGTCAGGCTAAACTGGCGAAGTTATCCGCCGCCCTGCCAGGACGCCCCATGCCCGCCCCCATGCCGATCGCCAAGCACGGCGAAACCGAGTGCCTGCTGCTTCCCGGATTGTGCAATCGCCACGGCCTCATCACCGGCGCCACCGGCACCGGCAAGACCGTGACGCTGCAGGTGATCGCCGAGCGGCTCGCAGCACTCGGCGTCCCGACGTTCATGGCCGACGTCAAGGGCGACCTGGCCGGACTGTCCCAGCCGGGCAGGACGTCGCCGAAGTTCGAGGAGCGCCTGCAACTCGTCGGCGTCCCCGCCCCCGCGTTCGCCGCTGCTCCCGTCGCGCTCTGGGACGTGTTCGGCGAGCAGGGACATCCCGTCCGCGCGACGGTTTCCGACCTGGGTCCGCTGCTGCTCGGGCGCATCCTCAACCTCAACGACACGCAGGAAGGCGTGCTCAACCTCGCGTTCAGGATCGCCGACGACGCGGGCCTGCTGCTGCTCGACCTGAAGGACCTGCGCGCGCTGCTCCAGTACGTGGGGGACAACTCGCAGCAGTTCCAGACGAACTACGGCAACGTGTCGGCCGCATCGATCGGCGCGATCCAGCGCGGACTCCTCACGCTCGAGCAGCAGGGCGGCGACCGCTTCCTGGGCGAGCCGATGCTCGACGTCGACGACCTCCTGCAGACCGTCGATGGCAAGGGCGTGATCAACGTGCTCGCCGCCGACCGCCTGATGCAGTCGCCGCGGCTGTACTCGACGCTGCTGCTCTGGCTGCTGTCGGAGCTGTACGAGCGCCTGCCGGAGATCGGCGATCCGGAGAAGCCGAAGCTCGTGTTCTTCTTCGACGAGGCGCACCTGCTGTTCACCGACGCGCCGAAGGCACTGCTCGAAAAGATCGAGCAGGTGGTGCGGCTGATCCGCTCGAAGGGCGTGGGCGTGTTCTTCGTCACGCAAAACCCCCTCGACGTCCCGGAGACGGTGCTGGGCCAGCTCGGCAACCGGGTGCAGCACGCGCTGCGCGCGTTCACGCCGCGCGACCAGAAGGCGGTCAAGTCGGCAGCGGAGACGATGCGCGCGAATCCGAAGTTCAGGACCGAGGACGCGATCACCGAGTTGGGCGTCGGGGAAGCGCTCGTCTCGTTCCTCGATGCGAAGGGACGGCCGGGCGTCGTCGAGCGCGTGTACGTGCTGCCCCCCGCGACCCGCATCGGCCCGATCACGCCGGACGAGCGCCGTGCAGTGATCGCCGCGTCGCCCGTCGCGGGCGTCTACGAAAAGGCCGTCGACCGCGAGTCGGCGTTCGAGAAGCTGAAGGCGCGCGCGGAGTCCGCGGCGCCGGCCGCGGGCACGGGCACGGGCGCGCCGGCCGGCGGCGCCACGGGTGGCGGCGTGATGGACGGGCTGAAGGACATCCTGTTCGGCTCGACCGGACCGCGCGGAGGCCGGCGCGAGGGGATGATCGACGCGATGGCGAAGACCGCCGGCCGCACCGCCAGCTCGGCGATCACGCGCGAACTCGTGCGCGGCGTGCTGGGTTCACTGCTGGGCGGCAAGAAGCGCTGAACCGCGGAGGCGCTCCGCAGTCCAACGTCGGCGGCATGCGCGACCGCTGCCGCGTACCCGTTTCGCTCGATTGCGCGAGGCATCCTCATGCGTGCCACCCCACCCGACCCTTCGCCCCATCATTTCCGGCGGCGCGCCCTGCTGCGCGCCGCCGTCGCGCTGCCGCTGACCGGACTCGCGATCGCCCCGCATGGGGTGGCGTCCGGCGCCGCGCGGGTCGCCACACCCGCCAACGCGCTCGGGCCGTTCTACCCGGCGCAAAAACCATTCGACAGCGACGCCGACCTGACGTCGGTGGCC